>NZ_SNWH01000004.1 GCF_004361885.1 Halomonas ventosae | reverse complement strand
TCTCGACCGCGGTCAAGCAGGGGCTGGCGGCACATACGGCACTGGAGCAGCTCTTTACGGGTGAAGTGCCGGATTTCATGCGACAGGACGACCTGGATCAGGCGGCGTGAGCTGAATAGTTACACAAAAACTAAAATACAAGACATGGAAAAACCACCTTATGTTTGCATCTCATGCCCAAAGAAAAGGAGTGATAAGAAGGAATATTGATAACTATGAAAAGCTCTCTATTTATCTATCTCCAAATGGTGAGGCGGTTTCGCAAGCGGTATGCTTGCCTGAAAAAATAGCGGCGGCATATTTTAGTGAGGCCCTTGGTTTTATTGAAAAATTACATCCGTACAGACATCAGATTTCCGAATCTTATGAGGAGTTTTCAACTAAATATACGAAGATCATCGAAGAAAAAAGATATTCTTGCGCCCGCATACGGCGGAAATATGCTTTAAAAGGAATAAAATACGAATTAGATAGCTTAGGTGTAAGCTTTGATTACAGGGGAGCTTGGCTGTCAAAGCTGAGAGGAGCTTGTTATATTGTTATTGCCGCATTTACAGGATGTCGAGACGGTGAGATTAAATCTTTTAACATTGACTCATACAAAGAAAAGAAGTACGCAGGGATCAAAGTATCGGTTCTTCATGGTAATCATACCAAGCCCAATGTAGGTGGTGTTTCAAGAGAGACTTCTTGGGTAACTATACCAAGTGTTAAGAAAGCTATTGAATTACTCTGGGATGCTTTCAGATTTGCTCGTGAAGGTTGGAGAAGTCAGGCGGCTGATATTGAACACTTTGACGAGCGACATAAATTCTTGAGAGATATTGATAGCCTTTTTGTAACACTTCCATATCTAACAGGCTATCAGCCTAGGGCCGGCAAGCAATCACTTGCACACTCTCTTAGGACGTTTGTTCGCTCTGTAGATTATCGGGCAACAAGAGAAGATGTAAATGAATTTGATCTTTTAAACCCTACCAGGGAAGGAGACCTGAAAGTCGGAGAGATTTTGGAAGTTCACCCTCACTGTTTCCGTCGAACATTTGCTGTTTATCTTGTACGTAACAAATTAGCGTCACTGCTAGATATAAAGTATCAGTTCAAACATATGAACATAGCAATGACTTCCTGGTATGCAAGTCAAGCCAATCTCGCCTCGCACTTTGATATGATGATCGACTCAGACTTACAGGATGAAATAGCAGGAGAGAATAAGAACTATACGGCAGATATATTTTATTATCTTTACAATGATGCTGAAACCTTAGCAGGACCCGAGGGTAGACGAATAAAAAATCTCCGTGCTGAAGGCGATTTTACAGTATACCTTAGCAAAGAAGAGATTCTGAAACAGGTAGAGGAAGGGCGTCTTTCCATTACTGAACATCCAGGCGGATATTGTACAAATCCAAATTGTGATAGAATTTGCGACATGTCTGTTTGTCAATATAAAGTTGTTACGCTTAAAAAGGCCAGATCCTTAATCCCCACCAGGGAAAAGTTAATGGCAAAATATAACGCTATGTTGGCCAGTGGAATTGATATGCCTAATGTAATATCTAAGATATACTTCGAGATCAGGTCTATAGAGAAGGTTTTTTCCGAGCACAATATCGACTTCGACATATTCAATGGACAGGATTTTCATATATGAGTGGCGAAGATAAACTTTCAGAAAGAGGGGTGGCAACAACTCAAAGGCTAGAATCGGCCCTTAAAAGGCTGATCGAAGGAAAGCCAGAGCGGACTCCAAATGATGGAAAACTGAACCTAAGTCGCATAAATAAAGAAGCAGGACTTAGTTCAGGAGGAATTTATTACTATGTGGAGTTTGTAGAAAGAGCTCGAAAAATAATAAATGAGAATAAAGCAAAAGACGCAGCTTCATCATCTGCATCCAAAAAATTATCCATAGAAAAACTCAGAGCCCAAAGAGACAAAGAGCACGAGCTAAAAGTGCATTACAGGTCACAACGAGATGAGATGAAAAAATTCTGCGACCACGTAGTAGCACGTCATGCGAACTTGGAGTTCTCTCTGTATGAGGCGCTAGAGAGGATAGATGCGCTTGAGGCTGAGTTGAAAAAAGTTACAGTAGTAAAGCTTGATCGAGGTAAAGAAAGTTGATTTTATACATCGCCGAAAAGCCAAGTGTTGGTAGAGCAGTCGCAGATGTACTCCCTAAGCCACACCAAAAGGGTGACGGATTTATCAAAGTTGCTAGTGGCGACGTTGTGACTTGGTGTATCGGCCATTTACTGGAGCAGGCTGAGCCAGAAGCTTACGACCCCGAGTACAAAAAATGGAAAAGAGAGCACCTCCCAATCATTCCGGTCGAGTGGAAGCACGAAGTCAAAAGCCAAACACAAAAACAATTCAACACCATTAAAAAACTTATTAAAGAAGCCGATCAGCTTGTTAACATGGGCGACCCTGATCGTGTTGGTCAGGTTCTAGTCGATGAGGTCATAAATTATTCCGGCGTCAGTAAAGAAAAACGTGATGCGACGCTGCGTTGTCTCGTCAACGACATGAACCCTGCCGCTATCAGAAAGGCCTTGAATGATCTCCGCAAAAACACTGATTTTATATCTTTAGCAACATCCGCCTTGGCAAGGGCAAGGGCCGATTGGCTGTATGGTATAAATATGACTCGTCTGTGCACCCTCCTTGGACAAAGTGCCGGTTACAACGGAGTTTTGTCCATTGGGCGAGTCCAGACACCCGTCTTGGGCTTGGTTGTCCACCGGGACCGAGAGATCGAGAATTTCGTATCTAAGCCTTTTTACGAAGTGTTTATCACACTGCAAACACCTACAGGAGAGTCTTTCGTCGCAAAGTGGAAACCAAGTTCCGCTTGTGAAGCATATATGGATGAAGAAGGTCGTGTGCTTTCACGAAAGCTGGCTGAATTTGTTCAGGAAAAAGTTAAGGGGAAAAATGGAAGCGTCAAGGCCGTTAAACGTGACAGGAAGAAACAAACCTCTCCCCTGCCTTATAACCTATCAGGTCTCCAGGTTGATGCGTCAAAGCGGTTCAACCTCAACGCCCAAAAAACTCTGGACATATGCCAGCAGCTATATGAGCGTCACAAGCTGATCACCTACCCACGATCAGACTGCCGATATCTGCCCAACGGCCACTATGACGAACGTCAGGCCGTAACTAATTCGATTGCTAAAACTGCAATGGGGCTAGTAGATGCTGTAAATAAGGCAGACCTCTGCCTGAGAAGCAAAGCATGGAATGACGCCAAAGTGGGTGCCCACCACGCCATTATTCCTACGTCCAGATCGATGTCTTCTGATCGTTTGACTCAGGATGAGAGGAACGTCTACGAACTTGTTGCCCGTCAATACTTGATGCAGTTCTACCCTGCTTTCGAGTATGCAGAGCATCAAATTGATAGTGAGGTTGAAGGCGGCTTGTTCGTTGCTAGGCAGAAGTCAGTCATTTCTGATGGATGGAAAGCGCTGTTACCGCCTAATAGAAGTGAAAAGCAAAATACTGAGTTTTCTTCAGCAACACTGCCGAATGTTAAAGAAGGTGATTTTGTTATCTGCACTGACGGCAGAATAGACGAGAAGCAGACAAGTCCCCCGAAGCGCTTCACAGATGCAAGCTTGCTGGCCGCTATGACAGGGATTGCACGATTTGTATCAGACCCGGAGATCAAAAAGGTTCTCAGAGATACAGACGGGCTTGGGACTGAAGCTACCCGTGCTGGAATCATCGAGCTTTTGTTCAAACGACAGTTTCTGACTAAGAAAGGCAAAGAGATTCATTCAACTGAAATCGGACGGCAGCTTGTGAAAAGCCTGCCTGAGCGGATGGTCGTTCCAGATATGACGGCACACTGGGAGTCTCAACTTGAAGCAATCAGCGAAAAGCGGATGCGTTATAGGCAATTCATGCAGCCATTGACGGAAGGCCTGGGAATATTAATTACTGAAGTCGAAAATCAAGACTTTACAAGCTTGAAGGGTATGGGTAAAAAAGTAGTTAGAAGGCGAAAAAAATCAAGTAAAAGGACCACTCCTAACTCGAATTGAAATTTTTGTGTGGGAAAGTAACCTCAACTCACATAACGTGACAGGAACTCATGACATGTGGTATTTTTGGCAGTCAGTATAGAACAATTACGAGTGGGGATACTGACATACTTTGATGCCATCTTGCTCGCATGATGGGCGAGCATAAGGTGCGCATAGCTGCTGTCGCTAGAGCTACTGAGCTGAGCAGGACCACAATCACCCTGCTATATAAAGAAACGGAACAGAAATTTGATCCCGAGTCCGATGATAGGCTACGTCGTCTTTTTAATTTTCAGGTTGGAGTTTAACTTGAAATAATCAAATAAAAGCAGGAAGCGTTATGATATTCCACGAAGACACTTGCGAAAACATACCGACCATCTTCCACCTTTTTAATAAATTCAAGTTATCAATCCAGGAGATCAATCAACTTCATCCGGTTCGTGACTGGCTCTCTCCCATGCTAATCAACAATCAGGCATCAGTGAAATGTTTATAAATACTGCGTTTCGCCTCTTGCTAACTCCTGAATCCGTGAAGTCGGCGCTGACACTCTCCCTATCACCGCCAGCGAGCATTTTTTGACCACTCGCCCCGCATATCGAGGGATTCGCGGGCCCGATGTCACCGAAAATGCCCGTGCCGATCGGTCCCGATGGCCCGGTTTTTCCCGATTTTTCACCCGCCAGGCACGGCCCGTCTGGCGACCGGTAGTCGCCACTCGCGCATTGCCTGGGGGTGGTCTCCGGCAGGCGATCAGCATGGCGATCCTCGCGGGTAACGCAGGCGGGTCCGCAACGTCTTGAGTAGCGTCATGCGCCCGATGTCCTGACCGACGTCGAGGATGATCTGGCGCGCCTTGTCGATCACCACGGCGGCGCGATGGACCAGTTCCTGCAACACGGTGCGCAGCCGGCGCCGCTTGGCCGGATGGCGGACCGGGCTCAGCTCGCCGGTCATGCCGAGCTGTCCCATCAGCCGCAGGATGTTGTAGGCCAGTTGGGCGAGATGCAGGATCAGGTCGTTGGTGGCGAACTTGCCGGACGGCAAGCGCTCCAGGTCGAGATCGGTCTTGATCTCGCTGTGGAACTGCTCGTGGGTGGCATGCGCCTGGTAGCGCTTTATCACCGCCTCCGGCGCCTCTTCCAGGCTGGTCCACCAGCCTTCCAGCTCATAGTCCGGTTCGATCAGGAGTTGGCCATCGGGATCAGCGGTGCGTTCCACCAAGCGCATCACGCGCTTGACGACGTATTCGACCTTGTCGTCGCGGATCGAGACGGTCTGGGTCCACATCGCCTGGCGCTTGCCGGGGCGCAGCGCTTCCCAATAGCCTTCAGCCACGGCCAGCCAGGTGTCCAGATCGGCCTTGGCCGAGTCCCGCGGGTTCCATTTGACGAGATAGTCCAGCCGCCGGCCCGCCTCGGCAAAGGCCTGCCGCTGCCGTTCGAGCAGCGCCAGGTGCGCCTGGCTGTCGAAGCCGCTGTCCTCGCGCAGCAGGATCGGTTGCTCGGTCAGGCCCTCCCTGTGTGTCAACCTGAATCCATACACCGGCTCAGTGAGTTAAACTCGATGTCAGAGCCCGAGGTTCAGGAGCCCGTATCATGCCTAAACCGCCAACCGAGCTGCCGGAGGGCATGACGCAGGACGACGTCGAGGTGATCGCCACGCGCAGCACCTTCCGTCTCGCTCAGCGCCGGGCCAGCTTCGAAGTGCTGGAGTATCGCTGTCCGGTATTCAAGGTCAGCAAGGAGGCGCCGCCCCAGGCGACGCCGGCGCCGGCCACGCTGTTCGACGGTTCGCTGGCCGATGTCAGCTTCATCGCCGGCCTGCTGGTCGACAAGTTCTGCTACCACCTGCCGCTCTACCGTCAGCATCAGCGCCTGCAGCAGGCCGGCATCCAGCTCAGCCGCACCACGCTGACCCAGCAGGTGGCGCGGGCCGCCGCCCTGCTGTCGCCGATCCACCTGGCTCAGCTGGAGCACGTGCTGCAAAGCCAGGTGCTGGCCATGGACGAGACGCCGATCAAGGCGGGCCGCAAGGCCAAGGGCAAGATGAAGGAGGCGTGGTTCTGGCCGCTGTACGGCGACCACGACGAGATCAGCTTCACCTTCTCCCCGTCGCGCGCCAAGGCGCATATCGACAAGGTGCTGGGCGAGCACTTCGAGGGCGTGCTGCTGACCGACGGCAACGCCTCTTACCCCTGCTATGCCGAGAAGCGTCCGGGGGTGACCCACGCCGAATGCTGGGCTCACGCACGAAGGCACTTCGAGAAGGCGCAGGGTAGCGATGAGGCGGTCGAGGAAGGTCTGCTGCGGATCGCCGGGCTCTACAAGACCGAGACTTGGATCCGCGAGAAAGGCCGTGAAGGGCCCGACAAGCTCAAGGCGCGCACCACCTACAGCGAACCCCAGGTGCGCGCCTTCTGGCAATGGTGCGACCAACAACTCCAGCGTGACGATCTGGAACCCCGCCACCCGCTGCGCCAAGCCGCCGAGTATGCGTTGAAGCGGCAGCGGAGCCTGGAGGTGTTCCTGTCCGACCCTGACGTGCCGATCGACACCAACCATCTGGAGCGCGGCCTGCGCTGCATTCCCATGGGAAGGCGTAACTGGCTGTTTTGCTGGAGCGAAGTCGGCGCCGAGCACGTCGGCATCGTGCAGAGCCTGCTGACCACTTGCCGGTTGCAAGGCGTCGATCCCTACACCTACCTGGTCGACGTGCTCCAGCGCGTGGCCCTCCATCCGGCCTCTCGGGTCGAGGAATTGACACCGCGCCGCTGGAAGGCCCTGTTCGCGGACGCGCCGCTGCGCTCCGATATCGAACGCTGAATCGACAGCCGCCGGCGCGTCGGGCAAGGTAGCGCCTATCCCGATGCACGAGATCCGGTTTCCCATGCGTATCGACGACATGAGCCTCGACCAGCTCCTGGCGCTCAACGACCTCATCTGCCGCCGTATCGACGAACTCCAGGCCCGTCAGGAGATGGACGTGCTGAGCCGCCTGACCCTGGGACAGACCGTCTCCTTCGAGAGCCGCGAGGGGCAAGTCTTCGGTCGCGTCATCAAGATCAACCGCAAGACCGTCGTCGTGCAGTCGGAAGACCACCGACAATGGAAGGTCGCGGTGAGCCTGATCCAGCCACTACGCGACGTATAAAGGCAAGCGGAAACCGGCACGCCTTGGAATGATCGCTTACGGTGAGGCGCAGCCAGTCTGCCAAGGATGCCAAAGCGTTCATGAAGCGCGTGGAGGAGAAGGCTCGCGTTGTCCGGATCGCCGCCATGAGCCGCCAGGAAGGCGCTGAAGGCCTTGATGGCGTCCTTGCCGTGGCCGGGGACGGCGAAGATCACCGGCTCCTGCTTGCGCTGCATGTCGAGGAACACCGTGACGTAGCGCTGGCCACGTCGGGACGCGGTTTCGTCCACTCCGACGGTGGCCACGTTGCTCAGATCCAGCTCCCCCAGCATGCGGCCAACGTAGTGGTGCACGATGCGCCACAGCCGCTTGTCGGAGATCTCCAGCTGCCGGGAGACGGCCAGTACCGGCATCTCCTTGACCAGCGACATGGCGGCTTGCTCGAACAGCAGGGTGAAGTCGCTGCCTGGCCGAGCCCAAGGTACCTCTATTATGCGCTTGACGCCATGCTCCGGGCACTTGGTGCGGGGCACGCGGGCGTGAAGGTAGCAGTGGTGCTGGAAGAAGTTCAGGTGCCGCCATGTCTTGTCGGCAAAGTCGTGAGCCGGACAGGCCTTGCCGCAGTCAGGACAGGGGTAGAGGCTGCCCCGCTCGGCCTCGACGTAGAGATCCAGGCGATGGGGTGACACGGAGGTATCCAGGTGCTGGTCCTTGAGGATCCAGGGCGCTTCCAGGCCCAGGCCGAGGGTCAGAATCTGGGTGCCGTCCATGCCATGCCTCCTGTCGTCGTGGAGGTCATATCCTGGCCCAGCTCAGGGGGCGAATTCCACACCCAACGACGAAGAGCCCTCTTAAATCGTGTTCTGCCAGGAACATCCTGATTCTACATGAGAAAACCACTCGGCATCTTCGTTTTCAGGTCGGGCTCATGAATAAGCCGGGATTAAATTTGGTCAGTTGAGACATCCTCAGCATAGACCATAGGTTGTGCCGATGTGAGTCAGTGAACTCCACTAATGTGACACCATCATTGATAGTGACTTCGAAATCGTAATTCAGGCACTCTTCAGTATTGATTTTCATTGCCATATCTATTCCAACTTAAGGCCAACATATATAGGCCGGAATCAACCAAAAATTACGACCCCGCCAAGAACTAAGAAGACAATTGAAACAGCAAGCCTCCCATGCTTTTCGTAGTTATCACCCCCGAGCAGATGGTTTTTTATTTTGGATGAGATCAATACGATCAGAACATCTCCTAGCGACATAACCAGATTGGCGAGAGTTCCAATAACAAACAGCATCAGGACAGGATTGTCAGCTTCTTGAGGAAGAAACTGGGGAATGAATGCGAGATAAAATAGCGAACTCTTAGGGTTCAGCACCTCTACAAGAGAGCTCTCCTTAAAAGAGGATGGTCGAACACACGCCATCTTGCCAGCTTCAAATTCATGCGCCCAGAACTGATATAGCTTACGAAAACCTAGATATAGAAAATAGCCACCACCTGCAAAACGCAAACAATCAAACAACACTGGACTGGTGAGCAAAAAGCTGGCTACTCCGGTCGCAGCAATTATCACATGCACCTGCGAGCCACAGAAAACACCAACCACTACCCTGAAGCCCGCAGCTCTCCCCTCTGCCACGGTTCTTGAGATCGTGTAGAGCATCGCCGGCCCCGGCACAAATGCAAATACCAGGCAAGAGCTGAAAAAAAGCATGTAATTTCCCATGGCTATAGCTCATCGCCTACTACAATTCCAAGATTTTTACTATAGCTCCTGATCTCATCTCTTACAGAAGCTATATCAGCTTTGCACAAAGCTGGCATCATAGCCCTAACGTAGTCATTTATTGCAGTGTCTCGGTCAAATATATCTTTATCCTGATAATAACAAGCCACTTCATCCAACACCGCGTCTTCAGAAACCTCAAGCCCAAGAGATTTTGCTTCTCGCTTTGCCGCTTCAGGGTTTATTAAATATTCATAATCCTTAGATCCTGGCTCCGGGGAAAGCATCTCCACGTCGGCGCTAACAATTACATCCCTGCCCATTTCCAATATTTTCTTATACTCTCTCACATTCTCATCAAGCAGTTCTTTATTCATTCCTATATGGCCAAGAACAAAACCTGCCTTAATTTTCACGCCAAACCTCCGAGCATTCTTTATGGCACTAATATTTGCCATATACATACTTTCAGATGAGGCAATAATACTCTTCTTTCTTAGCGGCTTCTTAAGGGCTTGCAGTGACCTTATGGCGCCGGCATCAATTCCAACAAACAGAACCTTGAAGCCAATGCTTGCCATAGCTTCCATTACATTACGCTTTTCCATACCATCAGCCCTAGCATACCCAACTAGCATTGGACGCTTATGGGTCGGCAAGTCCAACCACCATTTGGGCTTAAATTTATCCATATCTAAAAGTAGGCGGGCAAACGTTAACGGGAGCTCATCTGCCGTTATATACAAATAGTCATATCCATTATCATGAGCAGCCTTTATTGCACTCCAGGCCTGCTCATGATGAAGATAATTTCTCCACATCCCTCCATACTGGATAGAACAAAATGAACATGCATCATCTCCCTTGAATTTTATACAACCTCTGGCGATTTCTACAGGCACCCCAGACGTCACAAAACGCTGGGTTAAATCATGAATCCTACCGGTTAATCGCGATTGAAAGTTCTTCTTGTAAACACCAGTATGATCAAACACTTTATCTATCAGAGAATAATCTATATGGTGATTTATTTCTTCATCTCCCCCATTCGCAGGATTTATAATATCTTTTGTCACCAATGATGGTAACCTACGGCTGACATGTTCGTGATCCCTTATGTCATCCAACAAGCATTTTAAAGTTTGATAAACCTCATTGCCAACCACCCCGTAATCAACAGACCAATACCTTCTCATTATCTCTTTATGCATGACACTAAAATGATCATTACCAAAAATGGTCTTTATTTCTTCATCTGCTGCCTTTACAAACTCCCCGACATAAAGACAGGAATCAAAATTTGCAGTTATCGCACTTAAGCAAACTGCCAGAATTTTATCTGCATTTTCCCGAACATAAACAAAAAGCTCATCAATAGGAACAGCCACCCCGTCAAAATAGACAGATTCATACCCAAATTTACCCACATACGACGCAAGAGAAAGGACCCCAAGATGGGGAAAATTAGCCCAGTCAGTATGCTGGACACCTTTTGCAACTGATCCTTCACCATTTTCAAGATTCGCGAAAAAATCGTCTGAATTAGCGGGATTAACAAAAACCACTATATTTCTCATAGCCACCCTCTCCACAAAATAAATGAATTGATAACAAAATGCAGAGCGGTTGGAAAAAGGAAAAAATTAAGGTATGATATTAGTTCAACTCATGCATGAGATTTCACATGAAGCAACCACCACCTCTCTACGCCCTTAGAGCGTTCGAAATGGCCGCTAGATTAGGCTCTTTTACAAGAGCAGCTGATCATTTATGCCTGTCGCAAAGCGCGGTAAGTCATCATGTTAAAAATCTCGAAAATCACTTGGAATGTAAGCTATTCCAACGCAACGGAAAAATACTTTCACTCACCGAAAGAGGAGAGCAATTATCGAGCGACCTTAGAGATGCATTCATGCTTATCGAGAAGGCTTGTTATAAAAATCTAGGAGAAGCATCGGGAATAAAAATAAAAACCCCTACATCACTTACAGCGAGGTGGCTACTATCAATAACACATAGCTACAACAAAAAATCCAGCAGGAACCCTATACAGATAAGTAGCCACTGGATGGAACCCGACGAAGTTGACTTCCATTCAGAGCCATTCGACGGAGCAATATTGTTAAGTAACGGTGACTTCCCCGATCATGTGGTTTCTACAAAACTATTTGATGAGTGGCTAGTACCCATTTGCAGCTCAGATTTTCTTGATGTGCATGCTGAAAGCTTTACCTCCGTCCAGCACCTTCCTCTTCTTCACCCGTCACTAGACAAACGAGACTGGAAAAAATGGCTATATAAAACTGGGTATAAAAACAATTTCAACGTGGAGGAAGGGATGAAATTTGACACCCTAGATCAAGGGATAACTGCCGCATACCAAGGGCTAGGAATAAGCATCGCCGATTTATCAATGATAAAAAACGACCTAGAAAGCCATAGATTACATATACCCTTCCCCTACGCTGTTCATTCAGGCATGGGGTACTTTTTCGTTCGTCCTAAACATTCTGCACGTCAAGAATTGTTAGAAGATTTTGTTTCCTTTTTGTCCCAACACTCTCCAAATCATGATGTACCTGGGTTAACATACATAAAATAATCTCCCATAAGGCGCATCCTTATTTATTGGCATACGCATTCCGGAGGATGTGCCACTTAGAGCTATTATAATGATTTTCCCATCTTCTTTAACGCATTCAGAACAGCAGCTTCACCAAGCACGGTTTTATTTTGGGTATCCGGAAGATCTGGTTGATATTCTCTTGCTGGCGGATGGAAACTACCGCTGACTTCTCCGGATTTTCTGGTTGAAGACCTTTACTGGCGGACTTTTCGTGAACAACCTGATGGGTTTACAGATTTAAGCCTTCCGCCGGTGCAGCATGGCCATGGCGGGCGGTAGGGGAAGATGTCGCTCGGACCGGCTTGCCTTGTAAACGCCAACGAAGGTTGTCCAAGAACAGCGCCGCCCTCTGGCGTCGACACCCCGGCAAGTATGCGCCCCTGCCGGTTTTTTGTGCCTGTTGGGGCCTTGAGAGACGGGACCCATCAACCGCGGTGGATCCAGGGATTGGCTCCGATATCGGCCGCTCCCTGCGTAAGTCATGAATTACACTCCACTCATCTATTGACCATAAGTTCTCAATGCAATGACGTACACGCGAATAGGATAACATCCATTGAATAAGCGGATGCGCACATGTAGTTTGAATAAATCGGTTGCGGAGAGTTGGCGGTCTCAATGAGCAAATGCAACACCTGACCCATCACCATCAGGTAGGTTGTTGCCAGAATAAATGGGGATGCACATGGCGTATGTGGTAGGAGAAGAGTGTGTCAACTGTAAGCATACGGACTGCGTGGATGTGTGCCCAGTTGATGCGTTTCGAGAAGCAAGGGATTTGCTCGTCATCTGTCCAGATACTTGCATCGATTGTGGCGTATGCGAGCCCGAGTGTCCAGAAGATGCAATATTCTCTGAAGAAGAAGCTGACAAAAGCCAGGTAGAGTATGTACATATAAATAATCGCCTGGCGAAAGAGTCGCCTGAAATAACACAAAGCTTTTCCAGCAGGAATTATAGCGCTGTTGAGCTGGCTTGATCCTGCTTTGTTGCGGAAATTTTTCGATAAAACGCTGGAGGAGGGTAAATGATACAGCTGAGTGACGATATTCTGGATTGGATTGAAAAAAGTGTGTGTCTCCCGCCGAACGATTGGGAGGACTTAAATAATAACTTCAGCTTAAGGAAAAAGCTGAACGAGAGTAGCAGGAGGCTAGCAGACGCAGCTTTTAAGGTGGGTGATCGGAAGTCACGCGAGAAAGTGCATAAATGCCTCGCAGCTATTTACAATCTTGACTTCTCAACTGCCACCGTTGACAAGATTGATGCCGAGGTTCAACCAATACTTAGGGATATTGCCTCTGTATTGGAAAAGGCAGTACTCGACTACGAAATCAGCTTGATTCCGGAGTCCAGTCTCGCGGCGTATCCTCGCGATGGCAAGGAGTATGTGAAATGGCTGAAGAAACTGATTTCCAGCCATAAATCTAGTGTTCACCCCGTATACAACGACTACATCTCAGAGCATGCAGATGCCGATGACCTGGCATTCTATCTGATCCAGGAATCCAGCCTGGACCCCCGCTTCGACGACATCCTGGCGCTCATGCAGATCGGCCTGCCTGTCGATCAGAAGCTCGAGCTCGGTCAGAACTATTGGGACGAGATGGGGAATGGAGAGCCTGAGAAAGTGCACTCTCATCTGTTCCAGTCTGCTCTGTATTCCTTGGGTATCAGCTCGCAGCGGATTAAAGACGAGATGCTTCCTGAGGCTCTGGTTCAGGGGAACCTGTCGGCATGCCTCGCCTTGTCACGGCGCCACTATTTCAAAGCAGTCGGCTATTTCGGCGTCACTGAGTACCTTGCGCCAAGACGGTTCAAGCATGTCGTGAAAGCTTGGCGTCGCAATGAACTCCCCGAGGTCGGTATAGAGTATCACGATCTTCACATTGTGATCGACACGCAGCATGCAAATGGGTGGTTTAACAATGTCGTTGCGCCTCTCGTCGAGGAAGATCCGGCAATTGGCCGGGATATCGCTCTTGGTGCCGCCATTCGCTTGAGCACATCCTCTCGGTATCTGGATCAGCTGTTGAAGCACTTCGAGACGAATCGCGAAGCTGCCTCCTTATAATAGAGTTTTGAGTTTCATGGAGATTTATTATGGCTCTAAATGAGAGCGGATACGCTATCATTGAGCTCCCCGAGATTGGGGAGGAGCTGATAGAAAGTTTCAACAGGCTTGTGGCGGATCCTTATATCGGGAATGGCAACCGGCACCGCCGGTTCTCTCAATATAAGATGAGTTTCTCGGGCGAGGAGTGGAAGTTCCATCTGCTACCGCACCGTCCGTACATGACCTTTCCTAAGTACAACAAGGTGGCCG
The DNA here is from genome assembly GCF_004361885.1 of Halomonas ventosae. Classification (GTDB taxonomy): domain Bacteria; phylum Pseudomonadota; class Gammaproteobacteria; order Pseudomonadales; family Halomonadaceae; genus Halomonas; species Halomonas ventosae_C. The sequence continues at coordinate 211,434 of NZ_SNWH01000004.1, read as the reverse complement.
GTGGAATAAAGCGCTACTATGAGCCTCTAGAAGTGGACTTCACACCCTTTATCGCCGCGGGCGCCAAGTCGATCCCTCTCGATACGTCTGATGAGTGGCAGATCAACGTACACCAGTACCGTGTGATCACGAATTCGGAGGTGGTCGGTGTCACGGTCCCCGAGGGACCCCATCAGGATGGGCATGATTACGTCATGATCGCCGTCATCCGGCGGAACCGTGTAACAGGGGGCGAGATGAGCCTTCTCCCGGTAGGGGGTGAGGGGGAAGCCTTCTTCAAGACTACTGTGCTGGATGGTCAGGCAGCTCTGCTGGATGACCGGCGCATGTTCCACTATGTCTCCGAGATCGAGCCAGTGGAAGAGGATGGCCACCGAGATATTTTCGTCGTTGCCTTTTCCCGTTGGGCTGATCGATGGCATGGCGACGACTTCGAGAAAAAGGTGGTTGGAGAGAGTCAGCTGTCACCAGCGGCAGAAGTGTCATAATCCAAAACCAATAGGACAGGAGAACAGCAATGGATCAGTTTGATCGCAACATCCTCTTCAGCCGCATGGTCGGTCTTGTGTCGCAGTCCGAGCTGGATGCCCTAGCGGGCAAGCGCGTGGCTGTTCCGGGCTGCGGGGGAACCGGCTTCACGTACGCTGAGTGTCTGGCGCGTATGGGGGTAGGGGCCATCAATATCGCGGATGCCGACACCTTCGGCCCCGAGAACATGAATCGCCAGTTCGGCTGCACCGTCGACACCATCGGCCTGAAGAAGTCGCAAGTGCTCTCTGAACGGCTGAAAGCGATCAATCCCGCGATGGATGTGCAGGTGGTCGACTTCCTCACAGAGGACAACGTCGATGAGTACCTGGAGGGCGTCGACGTGGTATGCGATACCCTGGACTTTTTCGTCGCGGCGCCGCGCCGGCTCCTGTACAAGGCTGCACGCGCCAAGGGGATCACGGTCATCATCTGCTGTCCGGTCGCCTTCGGGGTGACGGCGCACGTCTTCGAGCCCGACGGTATCACCTTTGAGTCCTTCTTCGGGATCAATGACGCTCAGTCCGAGACGGAGCAGCTGGTGCGGTTCGGCCAGGGCCTCACGCCGTCCAGCCTGTTCAAGGCCTACACAGAGTCTCCGAGCCTGGATTTCGAGGCTAAATCGGTCGCCTCCCTCAGTGCCTCCTGCCTGATGGCCACATCGTTTGGCTCCATGCTGGCGCTTATGAAGCTCTTGGATATCGAGCCCGGTCTAAAGCCGGCGCCATACTCCTATGAATTCGACCTGCGCGCCGGCGCTTTTAAGGAAAATCTCACCGAGACTAGTGCCGGCGAGGCCGGGGCCACCGAATCATCGGAGTGTTCGGCATCGGTTGGCAGCGCATGACTAGCCATTCGCAGAAGGGGCGGTAACGGTGGAAACCATCAGCATTCGTGACTGGGTGTTCCAGGAGGCCGCGGGGCGCTACGACATTGATCTAGGAGACAGCAATGCTCCCTGCTGGAGGGTCGGAGATCTCCCGGACACGAGCCAGGTCGTGCTAGATTACGGGGCCGATCGGGGTACCAGTGCGCTCCGTGAGCATGTCGCTGAGCTCTATGGCTATAGCCCGCGCGCTATTGGCATCACACATGGAGGGCAGGAGGCCCTGTACCTCCTGTACCGGACGCTGCTCAAGCCTGGTGATCATCTGATCACCTTCTGGCCTGGCTGGCAGCAGTCCTGGCTGGCGCCGGAACGCAGTGGGTGTACCGTTACCGCTCTGCCGTATGGCGATGGCTTTCGGATGGACTTTGTCCAGCTCGTGGAGGCAATTCGCCCCACAACCCGGGCCATCGTGGTCAATACCCCATGCAACCCAACGGGGAAGGCTTTGACGGCCACTGAGCGTGACATACTGCTCCAGCTGGCCAGGTCTCGCGACCTGTACCTGATAGCGGACGAAGAGTACCTCTGCGACTTCTCGGAATCACTGGTGCATGAAGACCCGAGGGTGATATCGGTCTCAGGACTTTCTAAGGTCTATGGGGTGCCAGGGCTGCGCATCGGCTGGCTATGTGGTGACGAAACTGTCGTGGCCAACGCAATAGAATACAAGCATTTGACCACGATATCCAATTCGGCACTCTGCGAGCATCTCGGATCCACGCTGCTTGCACGGCGCGCCCATCTATTGGAGGGTTATAAAAAGCTCCTCAAGGAAGGGTATGAGACCCTCCAGCACTGGGTGGCTTCATGTGGTGGTCGGGTTTCGATCGTCGAGCCGGAAGGTACACCGTTCTGCTGGGTCAGGCTGCATGTCCCAGGGTCCTCTCTGGAATTCTGCCGAAGGGTGCTGCACAGCACGGGGGTGCTGACGATGCCCGCCGAGCTGTTCGGCGAGAAGCATGGCATGCGCTTGACCTTCGTGCGCCCCACGGCCGAGCTCGAGGAAGGTCTTGCCAGGATCAAGTCGGTTCTCCTGGAGTCGGCAGGTCAGATAGCCTAGCGGACAGTGGTTGGCTTTTCACTGTCAAACTGTTGCGGCTCAGTACCGGCCTGTTGTGACGCCGTGCTGGCGCTGATACAGAGATAAGGTGATCATATGAAAAGTGTGTTTATCGATGGTGAATCAGGGACCACGGGGCTTCAGGTCCGTGAGCGCCTTGCTATCCACCCCCAGATCAAAGTCGTGAGCATCGATCCGAAACTCAAGCGCGATGCGAACGAAAAGCGTCGCCTGATGCGGGAAGTGGACGTCGCCGTGCTCTGCTTGCCGGACGCGGCAGCGAAAGAGGCAGCGGCGCTGGCGCAAGACGTCGGCTGTCGCGTGCTCGACGCGAGCTCAGCCCACCGGACAGCCGAGGGGTGGGTCTTTGGGTTGCCGGAGCTCAGCGACCAACAGCGTGCTGCCATCGCTGGTGCGCAGTGTGTGGCCAATCCCGGGTGCTACGCCACGGGGGCCATTCTGATGCTGGCGCCCTTGGTGTCTGCTGGGGTTCTGTCCGGAGATGACGTCTACGCTATCAATGCCGTCTCGGGCTATTCGGGGGGTGGCAAGCAGCTCATCGAGCGCTACGAAAGCGGGGAGTTCCAGAGTCCCGCTGTGGCGGCCTATGGCCTGGATTTTCAGCACAAGCATGTCCGGGAGATCCAGGTGCTCAGCGGCCTGGCCCATGCCCCCATCTTCATTCCGAGTGTGGGGGCCTACCGCCAAGGCATGCTGGTGAGCATCCCGCTGCAGGAGGTAAGCGGCGAGAAGCTCGACTGCCTGCAGGGTACTCTCGAAGCGTCCTATCGCGCGGAAGACTTCATTAAGCTCCAGACCTTTAACAAGATCGATCCGGATACGGCGCCGTTCCTGACGCCACATGGCCTGGATGGGAGCAACGAGGTTCATATCCATCTCTTCGGATCCGAGGATGGTTCCCGGGGCCTGTTGGTGGCCAAGCTGGATAACCTCGGCAAGGGCGCTTCCGGTGCGGCAGTGCAGAACCTGAATCTGATGCTGGGGCTCGATGAGTCCCTCGGCGTCGATATTCGCTAAAGGAGCTGCGGTTGGAATTTATCAAATACGATGCCCTGGAGAATGACTACTTGGTTCTGGATCCTGCCTCTTGTGACCTGACCTTGGACCCGGCGGTCATTCGGCGTATCTGTGATCGTCGCCACGGTCTCGGGAGCGACGGCATTCTGTACGGACCCCACCTTGACGATGGACAGTACGGGCTGCGCATCTTCAATCCGGATGGCACAGAGTGCGAGAAGAGTGGCAACGGGCTTAGGATCTTTGCTCGGTACCTGCGTGATGCGGGCTATGTGACGGCAGGAACTGCGCAAGTCTACCTCATGATGTCGGATGCGATGGTGGATGTAGCCTATCTGGGCGATCAGGACGACCTGATCCAGGTGGCGATGGGTCAGTACACCCTGAGGTCAAGTGAGATTCCGGTCCTGCTAGAACTTCCCGTTGTCCTGGGGGTGAAGATGCAGGTGGGGCAGCACTCGCTGACCGCCTCCTGCGTCAACCTGGGCAACCCGCACTGTGTCGTGCTGGACCTGCCTGTTACAGAGAACACGGCGCGTACGGTGGGGCCCGCACTCTGCGAATCCGATCTTTTTCCGGAAAGGGTCAATGTCCAGATCACGCGCGTTGTTGATCGCCAGACGCTCGAGATCGAAATCTGGGAGCGTGGCGCTGGCTACACCCTGGCTTCCGGCAGCTCCAGCTGCGCGGCTGCCATCACCTGCCACCAGCTAGGCTTGGTCGATGCTGAGGTGACGGTGCACATGCCAGGCGGAACCGTCGGCGTGCAGATCGATAAGGCATCCGGCGTTCATCTGACGGGTCCCGTGAAAGCGGTCTTCGCCGCCAACCTGTCGCAAGACCTGAATTCCTACCTCGCTAAGGATAAGTGAGACCTACAACATGAGCTTTACCCATCGCGAAGCAACCATCGACGACCTTCCCCGAATCGTCGAGATCTACAATCACGCCATCGAGACGCGGCGGAGCACCTGTGATGTGGAGCCTCTGACGACTGAGTCCCGCGAGGCGTGGTTCTACAGCCATAGCGGCAGCTGCCGGCCGATTTGGGTGGCTGAGGATTCTGCGGCGCCGGAGAAGGGCGTGGTCGGGTACCTGAACTACTCCTACTTCATGAATGATCGGCCCGGGTACTTCATTACGTCCGACATGGGCTTGTATCTCCATCCGGACTATCAAGGGAAGGGGCTGGGGAGCTATCTCCTAGGGCAGGCGATCGAGCATGCGCCGGCCCTGGGTATCGAGGTGCTGTCGACCACCATCTTCGCCTCCAATACGCCTAGTATCAGACTGTTCGAGAAGTTCCAGTTCGAGCGCTGGGGCTTCATGCCGAAGGTAGCCCGCATGGGCGATATCGAGCATGACCTCGTGATGGTCGGGCGTCGCGTGACCTCTTAATGAGGCGAACAGTCCGTGAGCTCATCGACCCCGCCAGGGAATTGTAAGGGGATTGCGTGACCAGCCTGGCCGATAACCTCCTCCTCTTGCCGGAATACCACATCCTGGGCACCAAGGTAGAGGAACATGATCTCCACCTCCAGGTTGAAGCGCCGGACCCTGTAGCCTGTGAGGGGTGCGGTGTAGAGAGCGAGTTCGTCAGGTTCGGTAAGCGCGATGTCGCCTATCGGGACCTCCCCATCCGTGGCAAGCGGGTCACACTTTGGGTGGTCCGCCGTCGTTATACCTGCCGGATGCGTATTCCGGCGAACGTGACCGGTCATTCCGGCGATCGTGACCGATTTGCTCACTCCTCTCTCGCTGGCTCTGGTTTTGTAAGCTGACCGGTCACGATGGGTCAACTTCTGCCGCTTGCGGGGCGGCGCTCTTGCGCATCGATTCTCCTCTGAGTGTCAGGCGGTGGGCGCTGTGTAGCAGCCGGTCCAGGATGGCGTCAGCCACCGTCGCGGCGCCGATGTAGTCGTGCCAGTGCTCGATGGGCAGCTGGCTGGCGATCAGCGTCGAGCCCCGGCCATGCCGGTCCTCGATCACCTCCATCAGGTCCTGGCGCTGCGGTGCGGTCATCTTCTGCATGCCCCAGTCGTCGAGGATCAGCAGGTCGGTCTTCTGCAGCTGACCCATCAGCCGGGCGTAGGAGCCGTCGCCCTGGGCGATGCGCAGCTGCTCGAACAGGCGCGGCACCCGCAGGTAGCGCACCGAGTAGCCTTGCCGGCAGGCCTGGTTGCCCAGCGCGCAGGCCAGCCAGGTCTTGCCGCACCCGGTGGGGCCGGTGATGCACAGGTTGAGCGCCTGGCCGATCCACTCGCCGCTCGTCAGCGGTGCCATGCGGCCGCGCTCCAGGCCGCGGGGGTGGCGGTAGTCGATGTCCTCGACGCAGGCCGTCACGCGCAGCTTGGCGGCCTTCAGCAGCCGGTCGAGGCGGCGGTTATCGCGATGCAGGACCTCTCGGTCAAGCAGCATGCCCAGGCGCTCCTCGGACGGCAGGTCGTAGGTGTCCGGCTGGGTGAGCTGGTGAGCTAGGGCGTCGTGCATGCCGGTCAGCTTGAGGCGGCGCAGGGTGTCAAGCAGGGGCTGGATCATCATCGGTCGTCTCCTCGGGTCAGTGGTAGTACTCGGCACCGCGCACATTGGTATGGGGCGGCAGATCGTCGAGCGCTTCTGGGAGCGTCAGCATCGGCTGCTGATCCAGCCCCTGCTTGAGAATCGAGGCGATGCTGCTGTAGCGCGTGGTGGGGATCGCCAGAGCATGCGCACAGGCCTGCTCCAGTCGGACCTTGCCGTAGCGCCTACTGAGCTGCAGCAGACCCAGGCAGGCACGGTAGCCATGCTCACAGGATGAGGGCGGTCCTGAAGTTGTCGCTGGGTCATTTCCAGCGTGGCAACGCCGATGTCCTTCGCCCAGTCCAGGAAACGACTCGGTGACCAGTCGCGGTGGGCCTGGTGGCGCTTGGGCATGTGCTCGGCCAGGGTCGAGAAGCGCCCCGGGGCATGGCGCGGGTGTGCCGCCACCTGGTGGCCCTTGTGGAACACCTCCACCATGGCGTGGGTCAGGCGCACCTCCAGCACTTGGCCAACCAGGCTGTGCGGGACGCTGTAGAGGCGTTTGTCGAGATCGAGGTGGTAGTCGATGCCGGGCTTGGCCTTGCGCCACTCGGCGTACTCGTAGAGCGTCTCCGGCAGCGGGCGCAGCACCGGCCGGTCGATGACCTGGAACAGGTCGCGCCGGCTCTCCTCGCGGCCCTGGAAGGGTCGGCGGTTGAGGTCCTCCAGCAGCTCGCGGATGGCCTGGTTCAGTGAACACAACGTGAAGAAGGTGTGGTGCCGCAGGCGGGCCAGAATCCAGCGCTCCACCAGCAGTACCGCGGCCTCCGCCTTGGCCTTGTCCTTGGGCTTGTAGGGCCGCGCTGGCAGCACCGCGACCTGGTAGTGTCGGGCCATCTCGGCGTAGGTCGCGTTGAGCTGGCTCTCGTAGCGACACGCCCGCGTCACGGCGCTCTTCAGATTGTCGGGGATGAGCAACTCGGGGACGCCGCCCAGGAACTGGAAAGTACGCTGGTGAGAGGCAATCCAGTCGGGCAGCGCCTGGCTCCAGGTGGCCTCGGCGTAGGTGTAGCTGGAGGCGCCCAGCACAGCAACGAACACCTGGGCCCGTCGTTCCTCGCCGGTGGCCTGGTTGATGATCGGCACGGTCGGGCCGCAGTAGTCGATGAACAGCTTTTCGCCGGCACGGTGGACCTGGCGCATGCTGCGCCGCTGGCGTTCCCGCCAGGCGCGGTAATGATCGCAGAACCGACTGTAGCGGTAGGCCTTGTCGTCATGGACCTCGACGTACTCTGCCCACAGCAGCTGCAGGGTGACGCCCTTGCGCTTGAGCGCCTGGTGGATCTGGAAGTAGCCCGGCGCCGAAAAGCGCACCGGCGGCGACTTGGCCGGGAACAGCCGCGCCTCCAGCGCCGCTTCGTCGGTGCCATCGGGTAGTGGCCAGCTGATGCCGGCCACTTGGGCCAGGCTGACGTACTTGCTGACCACGCCCTTGGAGAGGCCGCAGGCCCGAGCAATCTTCTCGTGGCTGAGGCCGGCGTCGTACTTGAGGCGCAACACCTCATAGTATCGAAAGCATGATGAGTAGTTGAATACGCGGGAGAGCGAGACATGGCGATAGATACCCGAGCACTTATCACTTTGCGTTCGATGGAGCAATTCATTGCTGTAGCGGAGGAATTACACTTCCATCGTGCTGCAGAACGACTGAATATGTCGCAGCCGCCTCTAACCAGTGCCATCCGTAAGCTAGAGGACGATATCGGTGTCACTCTCATCGAGCGTGGCAACCGCGTACTTGGCTTGACTCCTGCGGGAAAGAAGTTTCTTGACGAGGCACGTGAAACCCTTCGACGGGCGGAACAGACCATCACCGCTACGGTAGATGTAGCTGCAGGTCGAACAGGCGTATTGCGCCTGGGTTATGTGGGAAGCGCACTTTACGGTCGGTTACCTGAGGTTATTCGTGAATTCAGGGCAAGTCATCCGAAGGTTCGTCTTGAGCTACGTGAAGCAACTACCGCTGCACAGATTGCCGCATTACGTGATGGCATATTTGACGTAGGTGTTTTGATCCCTCCTCTTGTGAATGCTGGAGATGTTACACAGACACAATTCGATAGTGACCGCTTATGCATGGCCATCCCAAGAGATCATCCTCTCAGTAAGCAGTCAGAGCTAACGCTTGCCGACCTCTCAAATGAACCATTTATTTTGTGGCCAATGGTTGAAGGACGAGGCTTTCATCTTCAGGTTATTCGCCTTTGTGCGAACGCAGGCTTTGTGCCAATGGTTACACAGGAGGCACACGGGATGCATGCAGTGCTGTCTTTGGTGTCTGTCGGAGGAGGAGTCTCCGTCGTCCCCCAAAGTATGAGTGGCTTTCGTGGAGACCAGATCAGCTACCACCCGTTATCGGGTTCAGAGCCTAGATTTGATCTCGTAATGGGTTACTGCCATTTATCTCCATCGGCGCAGGCCTTCGTTCGTTCCGCCGAGGACACGAGGCCTACTGCTTTACATCCCTCATAATAATGCAATACCCGATGAGGTGTACTTCGATCAACCACTGTTCCAGGCGGCCTGACACCTGATGACAACCCGATCAGAGCTTAGCTCGCCTGTCAGGTGGTCCAGTGAATGGGGTCCACTTCAACCAACCACCGATCCGCACGCCTGTCGCTTGATGACACCCAGCTAGATCGCATTTCACCTATCAAGTGATCCAAGTTCTGAGTTTCACTTAATAACACCTCCGTCAGAGGGTATGTATAACGACTGTTAGTCGCCACTAAAGAATATTTTAGCATAATCAACTCCAGCAACAGGCATCAAAACACCCCAAGGATAGGCCCGTTCTTTACCACGTTCAAACTGATAAACAATCAGCTCAGGTAGATTACGTTTGTCATATCGGCGCCCAAATGTGAAAACCACGCTGTTTGGCGCTGCCATAACTAAATGTATGCGTTTTACATCATGCTCACTGAGTTGCTTGACAACTTCAAAAAATTGCTGTGCTAGGCGATTTTGTTTTTCGCGAGACCAATGTGCGTCTGAGGACATGCCATCGAGAGTAAGCCTCACAGCGGGATAATTAAATGTACTTTTTAAGTTTTTGTCGTCAATTGCATAAGAGAAAGCAAGTGCTATCACCACATCTTCTTCATGAACAACCCTTTCAACCCCATTTACACTAAATTCAGCTCCATCGTCTTCTTCATCTAGTTTACGCCAGTTTTCTCGCGTTCGATCCCAGTCATATAGATCAATCACTCCCTCATCGTCCAAAAGCACGCCTGTTAGAAAAGTATAAGGAACAGATGTTAGACCACCATAAAAGACTTTCAGGCTGCTCCTTTCGGAACTTTTTTTGTGCTGAAGTATCGTTCGGTGCACACTATAAATCTCACTTAGTGCGCGTTCGGGCTCGATGACTTTTCCATCCAGACGATTCCGCAAGTCAAGCAGAACGGGGATAATTTGCCCTTTAGTGTTTTTTCTCACTACTTGATCAAGTGGAGAACCATCATCATCACGAAGTCCTCGACCTTCAACCACTACAACTCTCTTCTTAGAGTTGTTTTTTGCCTCGCTCACAACCCTATAAACAATCAAGCTCAACGCGATTAATATAGCAATAGAGCAGATTGCTAGTATTAAGATGTGGATATCAGTGAAAGTTTTTTGTACGGACAAAATTTCTTCAGGTACAGTCCCCAGAATAAGACGCAAGATAAATGCCACAAATGGCGGGACACCGAAAACAGCTAATAACACACCAAAAGCCGACTTTAAAATAATAGCTTCAATTGAATGAACGCGAAATAGCCAGTCGGTTCCCTTGCGGACAAAATTTTCAAAGAGCTTTTTGATCATTTATATATCACTCACCACCAATTAATATCTGGCTATTAATTTCTCATGGACCAAGCCTATCGGGGTCGGCTCATAATCTCTAACGAAAAGGCTTGCACTAAATTCAAGCTGCGAGCACCACTTCAACCGAGCTATTAAAAGGACTGCAAACTCAACACCTCCTGAACCGTCGACTAAATCCTTCATCGCATTCAGATCCTGCAAACTGGGCTGCACTTCATAGCTTGGATGAGTGTGCCATTCACCAAGATAGTTGTATCTACGATAGTCTGCCCCAGTTCTTTCAAAGAAATCGGTTAGAGCTTGGCTATGCTGCTCTGCATCACGGACAAAATTCGAATGAGAACCACTACTGCAATCAACAGAGAAATCTACAATCCTAAACTTTTGATCTTCAACCTCTTCACCCATAATTATTCCGCCAATTTCACGGCGTCCGGCGCGGAGCATATGGCAGCGCATTTTATTCAGCACATCAGTTGGCAGAAGAATTTGCATCTAACTATCCTCAGAAGGAAAATGCTCTCTAAAGAGCTGTGCAAGCGCTTCTGGCTCCAACATATCAATATTCTCTCCCCATTCCCCATCAGGCATGAGGTCAATAGGGCGAGTATCAAAAGGCTCATTGAATAGCCACTCTGAAGAGAAACCGACAACATAGGCGGAAACAGGGAAGATACTTGCTTCTGGGCGAGACAGAATATCGGATGCAAATCTAGCCGCATATCCTGCCATGATCGAAATCTCAGCATCTTCTGCAATTAACGGTTCCCCTTCTCCATCTCGGCCATCATAATGACTTACCCCTTCTGACCGGATCCAATCCATACCTTGGTCATTGCACCAGACCTTAATTTGAGATCGTGCTGCTAACGGGATGGGATCTATATCGGGGCGGGCACGAGCAACAATTCCACCGATACCCCCAGCAAACACCTCCACCCAAATCATTGGTTTTTTCTGACGTGTTGACACCGAGGCGATCATATTAAATGCTGTTGGTTCAGCTGTAGCATCTATCAGGAGATCGCATTCACCAAGTGACTCGAGGGCTCCAGCCATCGAGTCTGCGCTTTCTTGACCACCGAGGGCGATCCGCAAGGCTTTGATATCCACGTGAGGATTAATTCTGAGCAGCCGACCACGCAAGGCTTGAGCCTTGTGAGCGCCTGTATCGTTAAGGTCTAGTTCATTGCGAATGACATTACCGGGAAAAAAAATATCCTCATCAATAAAAAAGAAACTTCCTACACCAGACCGGCACAAGCTAGCAGCAATTTTTGATCCAATGGAACCGCACCCAACAAGACCTACCACTTTGTTAGAAAGAGAGAAGCTAGTGTCTGGCAAACGTTGCTTTTCGCTCGGAAGTCGCAATGTTGTATAGTTAATGACTTTACGATCATTAATTTCCCCAAAAATACAGAAAAATGACCAAGACTCTTCGTCACCTATTAGCAGATGCGAAAAGCTGTTGCTGTTCAGTAGCGAGTCACACAGATCAACTAGCTCAAAACTTTCGAGAAGCGCTCGCAGCTCATCCGCATTACTTGCACTAGGACTACCGACTCCGACTAGCCGAACTACTAACCCCACATCGTTTATTCTTCCTTCTGGGAACACGAAATCACTAGGCAATGCCGACTCTTCATTCGCACCAACATGAGAAAGCGTTGATATATATACAGACGATGAACTCCGCTCACTCAAAAAAACAGAGGTTGGCTCGCGCTCATTCAATGCATTGAGGATTTTTATATCGTGCTCGGTTACTAAAAATCGAAAATGTTTTGACCGCATGTCACGTCCTAAAGACGCCACGTGAGCCGAATGTGCGTAAAGCATTTTGCCTTGCTCGGGGCGCTCTTCCAACAATAATTTTTGGCAGCTAACTATCATGTCCGCCCCTGTGACTGACGGCTTCCAGTTATCCGGCCGATACTCCAAGCAAAGCTCACCATCCGCACCGTACTGATGCAGAGAAACTTGCGTTCTATCTTTTGTATAAACCATCGGTGGCGTATCTGGGAATACGCTCGGATAGACCATCTGAAAAGCAAACTCTTCATCGCTATTGGTGACTTGGAAGTCTACGCACATAGCAAGATCCACGCTGATTTGCCACCTCGAAACCCGAAGCCAATCAACCGTGGCTTCAAGCTCTGTGATGGAGAGCTTTTCAGAAGATAGCCGCGTGCTATTCGTAATCCACCAGGTCATGCGAAGCCATCCGGCTTTTTGGGGGTTCTTGGCTCGTCAGAGAAAGACACATTGGGTGCCGAAAAAGCCGATGCGGCTGTTGCAGCACTCAGAAGTCCGCCCCCTACGGAGCTCGAAGAATTGATACTATTGCTTACTTGATCAGTCAGATCACTCCCAATGCGACTAGCTAGAACACTAGATATACGCCGGTGTTCGACAAGGCGTCCGGCTTCACGAAAATCCTCACGGGCCTCTTCAAGCCAATCAAAAAATGCTACCGCCCGCTCAGGATGAGCCTCCCACTTGTCTGCAAAATTTTCGAGGGCATCAGTGGGATTCCTGATGATATATTTCTCACCATCATGACCAATCGCATCTTGCATGCGGCTCAAGATCGAAAGCAGGGCAAGACCAATTGTTTCCTCACCTCGATAAGCGTGTGCTGCTAGCGTGGAAATAATGATGGAGATAGGCTTGTTTGTTGGGTCATCAGCAAACATTATGTCTCGATGACGTTTTAGAATCATGATAGCTGATTGAAGTGGGGTTCTGACGCGGTAAGTGGGAATATCTTCGACACTGGCCGTAATTATTCCGCCTGAGCGCACCTCGTCTAGCACCTGTTGCCGCCGACGTTTAAAGACATCTCCCATTCGCAACTTAAACCATTCTGCGTACCCGCGAGGATTGGAACGCGGCCAGTCATTTGTGATCTGATAGTATTGAGGGATTACTTCATTATCAGTAATCGCAACAGCTGTATCGGAAAACTGGGCATCCAGCCTTCTATCTTCGAGCAAACGGCGTTGATCGTGCCCATTTGGAATACATGGAACGATATCCATATGAAATTGCGCACCGTCGGCATATTCTAACCGCCAACACCGCCGACCTTCGTGAACTTCCTTTGAGATTCCTTTACTTTCTCGATAAAGCTTGACTTCATGGCCAAGGAGTTCTTTCAGACCAGCTTGTGTCAGCTCTGACTTATCAAGGTTATTCAAATTACAGGCGCAGTCGACATCATATTCTTCTTCAGCAGACTGTGGTTTGATGACTGTACCCAATCGAAAGGAGCCCTGTACAAACACATCCGGGTCAAGATGTCGCACACAAGAACCGTCCCTATGAAACCATTCTCCAAGAGATTTATAGCTCTTCTCCGCCTGCTCATATCGTGAGATAGGAATTTCAAGGACTTTTGCCAGAGCATCTAAATAAGCTTCACTCTGCTTGGTGATTGTAACTGTCATGCGCACCACTCCCGGCTTCATTTTCTTACAAAGTGGCTTCCAAAAGCATATTAGCCTTAACCACCCTTGCACAAAATTAGCATATATAGAGAAGAAAGAAAAATCAAACTACCACATATGGTAGAAAACAAATCTTCCCCTCAGCTCCCGCAGTGAACATAGACCCCAACACCAGCATCAGGGAAGCACCAGCTACAGCATAATCATCGGAATCACATCAACCTGCGTCGATCGACAATGGTGCTGCTCCCGCAGAGGATGGAATACTGTTGTAAGTATTCACTAGCATTAGCTATAGGAAATTTCGTGATGGACGCATAGGATGGCGCAAGGCTTTCCACCATTCTTACAGCGACCTGAACTAGGCTGGGTCACGCCAATTTGCGAAAAAGCACAGAAAATATGAAATCATGAAATATCCAATAAAATCATATAATTACACATTTTCACACTTTTGCACTTGTAATAGTAACGACGAGGGCCAGCTGCTGGTGCAGGAGGTGATCGAGCACCTGGGCTGGAAGGGGCCGGTATCCCGGCTGCTGGTCAGCGACCTCAACCGCCCGGCGGTGCAGCGCGCGCTCGCCCGGCTCGAGGACAACGGCCGTTTCGAGCCGCTCTATCGGGCGGCCCAGTGTCGCGCCCGGGCCGACTGGCTCTACGGCATCAACCTGACCCGCGCCTGGACGCTCACTGGCCGCCAGGCCGGCCATGACGGTGTGCTCTCGGTGGGCCGTGTCCAGACCCCGGTGCTCGGGCTGGTGGTGCGCCGCGACGCCGAGATCCGCGATTTCATCCCCAAGCCCTTCTTCGTGCTGTGGGTCGACCTCGCCGTTGCGCAGGGCCAACTGCGCGCCTGGTGGGTGCCCGGTGAGCCCCACCCCCTCGACGACCAGGGCCGCCTGCTGGTCCGGAAACCGGCCGATGCCCTGGCCGAGCGGCTGTCCGGCGCCGAAGGGCGACTCACGTCGCTCGAGCGCCGCGACAAGCGCCAGGCCGCCCCGCTGCCCTACTCGCTATCGGCGCTGCAGGTCGATGCCGCCCGACGCTTCGGCCTCTCCGCCAAGGCCACCCTAGACATCTGCCAGCGCCTTTACGAGCGCCACCAGCTGATCACCTACCCGCGCTCGGACTGCCGCTACCTGCCCGAGGAGCATTGCGCCGCGGCGCGGGCCACCCTGGAGGGCGCCTGCCGCCAGGACGAGACGCTGCGCGGCTGGCTTGCCGGGGCGGATTTCGCGCGGCGCTCCAGAGCCTGGGACGATCGCAAGGTCGGCGCCCACCATGCGCTGTCTCCCACCGGCAAGCCCGCCGACCTCGCGCGACTGGAGAAGGCCGAGGCCGATGTCTTCCGGCTGATCGCGCGCAACGTGCTGGCGCAGTTCTATCCCGCGCTTTCCACCCGCGAGGTGAAGGCGGAATTCACCATCGTCGGCGAATGCTTCCGCGCCCGCGGCCAGGAGATCCTCGACCCCGGCTGGAAGCCGTTGTTCACCACTCGGGACGAGGCGCCACCGTTGCCAGTGCTCACCGAGGGTGAGAGTTGCCGGGTCCAGGAGACCGGGGTCGAGGAACGCGAGACCCGCCCGCCGGAGCCTTTCACCGACGCCAGCCTGATCAAGGCGATGATGAACATCGCCCGGTATGTCGAGGACCCGGCCGTGCGACGCACCCTGCGCGAACACGATGGCCTGGGCACCGAGGCGACCCGTGCCGGTATCATCGAGACGCTGGTGGAACGCGGCTACCTGGTGCGCCAGGCCAAGGCGCTTAAGGCCACACGGCTCGGCAGCGCGCTGATCGCCTCGCTACCCGTGGCGGTGGGCCGCCCCGAGCGTACCGCACTCTGGGAACAGCGCCTGGGCGCCATCGCCGAGCAGGGCGAGGCCCCGGCCCCCTTCCTCGCGGCGCTGATCGAGGATCTGCATGGCCTGCTCGCTGCCGCCGACACAGGCCGGATGCGCGAGGCGCTGCACGGCGCCCAGGGCGAGCAGGCCCCGGCAGCGCGCTCGCCCCGTGGCACCCGGCACGGCAGTCCGCGCCGCAAGGCGGCCACACGGCGCACTCGTCGCTCATGACCCCGGGAGGTACCCGATGACCCGAAAGACGACGCACTGGATCGTCGGCCCCGGCGCCCTGGGCCGGCTGATCGCGCTGAGACTTGGCGACCACGCAGCGATCACGCTGATCGGGCGACGCCCGCTCCCCCTCGTCCAGACCCTGATCACCCCGGAGAAGGCATTCCTGACCCGCCGGGTCGAGGTAGCCCGGATCGATGCCCCGCCATCGCCACCGCCCGAGGTGGTGCATCTGACGACCAAGGCATACGCTGCCGAGGCGGCCTACGCCACCCTTGCCACCCGGCTGCCTGACGGCACTCCCCTTGTACTGTGGCAGAACGGTTTCGACTGCCAGCCCCGGCTCACCGCGCGCCATCAAGGGCCGGTGCTCTGCGCCAGCACGACCGAGGGGGCCCACGTTCAGGACGAGACGCGGGTGATCCATGCCGGACATGGCCATACCTTCCTGGGCTGCCTCGATGGCCGGCATGGCGAGCTCGCCGAGCGACTGGCCGTCACTCTCTCGGCGGCCGGCCTGCCCACCGAGGCGGTAGACGACATCCGCGTGCGGCTGTGGCGCAAGCTGGCCGTCAATGCGGTGATCAACCCGCTGGTGGCCCACTTCACAATCCATAACGGCGAGCTGCGCGACCCTCCCTTCCGGCGCATGGTCGAGCGGCTGATCGCCGAAGTCGCGGCGATCCTTGCCGCCGAGGGCATCGCGCCTCCTGAGGGCGAAGGGCTGGCGGGCTGGCGGAGCCTGATATGGCAGGTCATCGAGGCCACGGCCACCAATCGCGCCTCCATGTTGCAAGATGTCCAGGCGGGGCGACTCACCGAGCACGAGGCGATCCTCACCCCGCTGCTGGATGCCGCCTCACGGCACCGGCTACCGGCCCCCTGCCTTGACGGGCATCTCGATGCCCTGCGCCACCGGGCGGCGGCATTGGCGCAACCTCCAACGGCTTGCTAGGCTTGGAAGACCACAATTTAAAGCCCACAGCCCGTCAGCTGACGACTCAAGGTCGGGAACATGCAACCGGATTCACGCCTTGCCATCGCACTGGCCGCCATCCTGACGCTGGTGGCACTGTCCGCTCACGCCGACTCGCCCACGCCTGCCTATGGGGGCAAGACGCGCAACCTCGCCCAACTCGACAACGGCATGATCGTGCAGGGCGGCGATATTGAAACCCTCGACGGCTATACCTCGGGGTTTCGCCTCACTGCCGGCTTCACGCCACAGAATCTGCCCGGCCTCGACCTGGGAGCCGAGTTCAGCTATCGCGAAAGCGATGACGTGCCGGTGGATCTCGCCGATGGCCAGCATGTTCTCGACACCACCAGTCTGGGTGGCAGCCTGATGGCCGGCGTGCGCTTCGGGCCGCTGGGCCTGTATGCCAAGTCGGGCCTGGCGGAGTGGCAGGGCGATCCCGTGGGGGATAACGATCGACTCCGCGAAGGTAGCGGCATCGCCAGGGTGCAGGGCTTCGGGGCCCGCCTGCAGTGGCGACGCCTGGTGAGCCGCCTGGAGCTCGAGAAGATCGATGCCCCGGCCATGGATCATCTCAACCTGATGACGGCCTCCATACACTACCCGTTCTGACCCTGCTTTCGCGCTCCTCACCACCGAGCTGCTCACACATATCGGCTGATCATCTACAGGCGACAACTTCTCTCAGGCGCCTGCCATGGCGGTGGCCTCAATCTAAACCCCAAGGCCAGCGCCAGAAATTCGCCACGCTCCCTTCACGCCCCCTTTGAGTCGATTATCAAGGGAATGGCGCACTCTACCCGGTCATCCCTCGCTGACATCCCCATGACATCACCCACAAGCTCCGCCTTTTCCCCTTAGCTTCACTGTGTCGTCCAGGCGGGTGACGGGAACCCCCGGAAGGCGGGATTTGCATGATGTCGATCAAGGTGTGGTGCCATCCGCCTCTGATGTTCCTCTTTCACTTGACCATTGGGTAACACAAGGGTTTTAGGCTTTGAGCACCTTGGCAGTTCCCAAACGCCTGAGCCTCGCAGAGATGCTGCCGGAAAGGAGCCGTGGAGCTGCCATTGACGGCTCCCGCCACCACCCCATGTCGTACGGATCGATGTCGGTGGCCGCGTCGAAGTCACCGAGGCGCTAATGGTCTTCGTAGATGCCGCCGGTCTGGTGTCATGCCGGTTCCTCCCGTCGGTCGGCCGATGTCGAAAGGTAGCCCCTCGGCCGGGGAGGGGCGCTCGCCATGCCAGGCGCATGGGAAGAAGAGGGTCAATCCAGCATGATCAGGTGATTGGGCAGTTCGTTGCGCTCATGGGTGGCCGGTACCTGCTCCTTGAGGTGTTCGCC
Organism: Halomonas ventosae; assembly: GCF_004361885.1. Classification (GTDB taxonomy): domain Bacteria; phylum Pseudomonadota; class Gammaproteobacteria; order Pseudomonadales; family Halomonadaceae; genus Halomonas; species Halomonas ventosae_C. Next base: position 193,685 of record NZ_SNWH01000004.1, on the reverse strand, counting down.
GCAGGCCTCGATGCACGCCAGGAACCCCCGCAGGGTCTCGCCGGCCTTCACCTGCCGGGTGAACGCCGCCACGATGGATTGCCAGGTCTCGTCGCTGATACGTGCCGAGATGCCCCGATCAACCAGGATCTCCACATAGCGCTCGGCCTCGGAGACGAAGATCAGCATCCCTGTTCCCCCCTCGGTGTGGTGCAGCTCCTGTTCCAGGAACTGCCGCCGGGCGAGGTTGGCCGCCCGCCAGTGGCGAACCGATCGCGGGATCAGCCGGGTGGTGATGGTGGGGAGGCGGAACACCAGTCCCAGCACGATGAAAGTCGCCCACTGCACCAGCGTCAGCTCCCAGGCCGTCAACCAGCCGGGAAAGTAGTTGATCGCCCCGGGCACCACCAGGGCCAGCAGGCCGGCCCAGAGCAGCGGGATATAGGCATAGTTGTCCGCGCGCGGCGCCAGCACGGTGACCAGCTCGGCATCGGTATCGCGTTCGACCCGATGAATCGCCTCGGCTACCTGGCGCTGCTCGTCTTCACTCAATAAGGCCATGGGGGTCGTGATCTCCGAATCCTGATTGTGATGTCGGTGTCGCCACCGGGCGAAAGGCCGGGTTACCAGCCGCCGGACGCGCCGCCGCCACCAAAGCCACCGCCACCTCCGCCGAAGCCACCGCCTCCGCCGAAACCACTCCCGCTGCCACCACCGCGCGACCTGCCGCCGAGCGCACCGCCCAGCAGCATGCCCGATAGCAGGCCGCCGCGGCCGCCTCGCACCAGGGTCATGACGATGACGAACATCACGAAGAAGAGAATCGATGCCGGTCCTTCAGGCCCCTGCTTCCCGGCCGGGGTGCCGGAGGTGGTACTGGAGTCCATGGGCTCGCCGCCCAGCACCCGGATCATCGCCTCCACGCCCTCGGTGATGCCGCGGGCGTAGTCGCCCTCGCGGAACGCCGGCGTCAGGATCTGGTTGATGATCACCGAGGACTGGGCGTCGGTCAGCCGACCCTCGAGGCCATAGCCGACCTCGATGCGCACCTTGCGCTCGTTGGGCGCGACGATCAGCAGGGCGCCGTTGTCCTCCCCTTCCTGGCCGATACCCCAGTGGCGCCCCAGCTGATAGCTGTACTCCTCGATGCTGACGCCCTGTAAGTCCGGCAGGGTGGCCACCACCAGTTGCTCGGTGGTGGCTGCTTCGTGCGCCGCCAGCCGCTCGCTCAGCTGGGATTCGGTGGCCGGCTCCAGCAGCTCGGCCTGGTCGACCACACGGCCGGTCAGTTCGGGAAAGTTGAGCGCCTGACCCTCAAGTCCCTGGGCCTGGAGGCCTTGTGCCTGAAGGCCCAAGGCCGTCGACAGCAGCAATGCCAATAGCGGAATGCGCAGAAGATCGCTCATTCAAACTCCACCTGGGGGGCCTGGTCCGCATTCTCGGTCGTGGCCTCGAAGGTCTCGCGAAGCGGCATGTCGCTGTAGAGGAGGCTGTGCCACAGGCGACCGGGGAAGGTGCGGATCTCGGTGTTGTAGCGCTCGACGGCGGTGATGAAGTCGCGCCGGGCCACGGCGATGCGGTTCTCGGTGCCCTCCAGCTGCGACTGCAAGGCCAGGAAGTTCTGGTTCGACTTCAGGTCGGGATAGCGCTCGGACACCGCCATCAAGCGGCTCAGCGCCCCGCTGAGCTGCTGCTGGGCCTGCTCGAACTGGCGCATCTTCTGCGGGTCGTCCAGCGACTCGGCGTCGATCTGGATGGACGTGGCCTTGGCCCGCGCCTCCACCACGGCGGTCAGGGTCTCCTGCTCCTGCCGGGCAAACCCCTTGACCGTCTCCACCAGGTTGGGCACCAGGTCCGCACGCCGCTGGTACTGGTTCTCCACCTGTGCCCAGGCCGACTTCACCTGTTCGTCATAGGTGGGGATGTTGTTGATGCCACAACCCGTCAGCAGCATCGCCAGGATCAGCACAAGGGCCAAACGCCAGACGCGAGGGTCGGGAAGCGGGGTGGGTCTCGTCTGCATGGGGTCAGTCATCCCTGTCATTGCGAATCGATCACGTCCAAGGTACACGAAGGAAGCGATGCCAGGCCGCCACGAAGCCGACTGAACGTACATAAGGTCATACCAGTGAAACTGCACCGGCCCGATGGCGATGGCAACCGGATCGATCTGAGGATACTGTAACAGAGGTTTGCCGCGCCATCTGACTTGATCTGTATCAATGGACAGGATCCGCTTCTGGGTCATTGCTATTGGATAGTGGGGATATATCTATAGTGAAGACATATCCTACCATAGGAGCCATGCATCATGGTCAGGCATGCCCTCTTTCCCAAGCAATCCACGCGGCCGCCGTCGCCTGGCCGCGCCTTGGGATGGGTATCCTGCTGGGCATGGTGCTGGTCTCTTTAGTACCACCACGGCGGCGCCCGTGCTCTCCTCCACCGCGTCTGGCCAGGTTGGCGTCGAGCTTCTCTCGGACACGCACTCGAACGTCGACCTCATCGAATCGACGCGGACCATCCTCGGCCGCACTGCCACCATGACCATGGGACTCGCCAGGCCGGTAGCGCCCTGTTGCGCATGGAGCGCCAGGACTTGGAGTTCGAGCCCCATCCCGCGATTCCAGACATGGCCGCGTCTTGCCGGTTCAGGCCACGTCGCGGATTCCCGTGATCGCGCTGGGTATGAGCCTGGGGCTGTTCCTGGCCGTGACCTTCATCCTGTGTGTCGGCCTCGGCCTGCTGTTTCCCGACCGGGCGATGTCTGAGAGTTGGCTGCGCCTGCTACCAGGCTTCATCTGGCCAAGCTTCTTCCTGGGGCCGGTACGTCGCCCTGGTCTTCGGCCCGCTCTACAACTTCTTTGCATGCGTGCGGCGTTGATTCCAGGCCACCGAAGATGCCGAACATTGATGGGGATCAAGACCCGGATACTTTCACCTCGATCTTATCTTGACCCTTGGGTTACCCACAGGTCTTAACCTGACGGCAGGGCAGGGTGATTCAACATGACAGGAGATCCGACCATGTGGGGCGACATGATGACGTATATGGGGAGTTACGGCTGGGGGCATATGCGCTTCAGCGGGCTCATGATGGTGTTGTTCTGGGGCGCCGTCCTTGCCCTGGCCGTTCTCCTGGTCCGTCGTCTGACCCGCGACCGAGGCGAGGCCATGTCTCAACAGCGGCCAACGGCCCTGGATCTTCTGCAAGAACGCTACGCTCGGGGAGAACTCGACCGCGAGGAATACGAGCAACGCAGGCGCGATCTACGAGGTTGATGACGCGGCCAAGGCACCTGGGGCGTCCCTCGCTCGCGCGAAGGAAGACTCGGAGATACCCCCAGCCAACGAAGGTAACGGAGACGGCTTCATGACTCAGCAGCACATCAAGCGGCGCGAGCACTCGCATCACGGCAAGCAGCAGGAAGGCACCGATGCCGGCTCCATGAACGCCAGTGATCAAGGGGCTTCCCCATACACTTGCCCGATGCATCCCGAGGTCGTCTCCGATCAGCCGGGTGACTGCCCGAAGTGCGGAATGCACCTCGTGCCCGCGGGAAGCAGCGAGTCACAGGCGCATGACGACCATGTCCATGGCGAGTGTCACGGGCATGGCACCGACCAGGCGGGAAGCGAACCGGGCCGCGGCGGCAAGTACGACAAGGTGCCGTCCGGGCATGCCGGCGCCGTCTACACCTGCCCGATGCACCCCGAAGTGCGCCAGACCACTCCCGGTACCTGTCCCCTGTGCGGCATGGGGCTGGAGCTGGAGTCGGCGGCCGTCGACGATGAGGGGCCGAATCCCGAGCTGGTCGATTTCACCCGACGCTTCCGGGTCGCGGCCGTACTCACGCTGCCGATTCTGGTGCTGACAATGGGCCCTTACCTGGGCCTCGGGTCCATTCGCGACTTCTTCGGCGAGCGAAGCGCGATGTGGATCGAGTTCGCGCTCAGCACGCCGGTCATCCTGTGGTCGGGCTGGCCGTTCCTGGTGCGCGGCGTCACTTCCTTCCGCACGATGAACCTCAACATGTTCAGCCTGATCGGCATGGGAGTCGGTGCGGCCTATCTCTTCTCGATCGTGGCGCTGCTGGCACCCGGCATCTTCCCCGAGGGCTTCCGCCGGGACGACGGCACGGTCGGCGTCTATTTCGAGGCCGCGGCGGTGATCGTGACCCTGGTCCTGCTGGGCCAGGTGATGGAATTGCGCGCCCGCGAGGGCACCGGCAAGGCGATCCGGGCACTGCTCGACATGGCCGCCAAGACCGCCCGGGTGATCCGGCCCGACGGCAGCGAAGAGGAGGTGGCGCTGGAAGACGTGCAGGTGGGCGATCAACTGCGCGTGCGGCCCGGCGACAAGGTGCCGGTGGACGGTGTGGTCGTCGAGGGTCGCTCCTCGATCGACGAGTCGATGATCTCCGGTGAGCCGGTCCCGGTGGAAAAGGTCGAAGGCGACAAGGTCACCGGGGCCACGATCAACGGCACGGGCAGCCTGGTCATGGAAGCCACCCGTGTCGGCGCCGACACCATGCTCAGCCAGATCGTCGAGATGGTGGCCGCCGCCCAGCGCTCGCGCGCGCCGATCCAGAAATTCGCCGACAAGGTGGCGGGCATCTTTGTCCCCGGGGTGATCGGCGTTGCCGTGCTGTCGTTCATCGTCTGGGCAATCTGGGGACCGGCGCCGGCGCTGTCCTACGCACTCATCTCGGCGGTCGCGGTGCTGATCATCGCCTGCCCGTGTGCGCTGGGACTGGCCACGCCGATGTCGATCATGACGGCCACCGGGCGCGGCGCCCAGTTGGGGGTGCTGATCAAGAATGCCGAGGCCCTGGAGCGTTTCGCCAAGGTCGATACGCTGATGGTCGACAAGACCGGCACGCTGACCGAAGGCAAACCGAAGCTGGTGGCCGTACTGCCGGAGGCGGGGCATGACGAGGCCGAAGTGCTGCGCCTGGCGGCCAGCCTGGAGAAAGGCTCCGAGCACCCGTTGGCCGAGGCCATCGTCGCCGGCGCCGAGGAGCGCGGCGTATCCCTTGCCGATGCTACCGATTTCGAGGCCGTGACCGGCATGGGCGTCAAGGGCGTCGTGGGCGGCCAGTCGGTGGCCCTCGGCAACGCCAAGCTGATGGCCGAACTGGGCCTCGACGGGGGCCGGATTTCCGAGACCGCGAACGCCCGCCGCGATGAGGGCGAAACGGTAATGTTCGTGGTCCTCGATGGCCAGATCGCCGGCCTGGTCAGCGTGGCCGACCCGGTGAAGGAGACCACGCCCGAGGCCTTGAAGGCGCTGCATCGGCTGGGATTTCACATCATCATGGCCACCGGCGACAACGCGCGCACGGCCAAGGCGGTGGCCGGCCGGCTGGGTATCGACGAGATCCGCGCCGACGTGTTGCCCGAAGACAAGGCGCGCATCATCCGTGAATTGCAGGAACAGGGCCGCAAGGTCGCCATGGCCGGCGACGGGGTGAACGACGCCCCCGCCCTGGCCCAGGCCGATGTCGGCATCGCCATGGGCACCGGGGCCGACGTGGCAATCGAAAGCGCCGGCTTCACGCTGGTCAAGGGCAACCTCGATGGCATCGTCCGCGCCCGCAAACTGTCGCTGGCCACCATGCGCAACATCAAGCAGAACCTGTTCTTCGCCCTGGCCTACAACGGGGCCGGCGTACCGATCGCCGCCGGGATCCTCTATCCGTTCCTCGGCATCCTCATCTCGCCGATGTTCGCCGCCTTCGCGATGAGCGCCTCTTCGCTGTCGGTAGTCATGAATTCACTGCGCCTGCGCCGGGTGCGTATCTGATCATGAATGATGAAAAGGAGTGGCTGGAGCGACGGCCGAGCAAGTAGCCCATCAGAGGAGAACATCGGATGAAGATCGAGTCCTTTCACGACCTGATCGAGTGGACCCGGTCCCAGCACCCGTCGACACCATAGAGGGGTATCAGTCTTACCGCGCCTGGCAAAGCCAGGCGCTGCCGGGATCAGCCGGTGTTGCGCAGCCCCGCGGCGATCCCTGCCATGGTCACCATCAGCGCGCGAGAAAGATCTGCGCTGATCGCCCCGTCGGCATCGCGGTTACGCTGCAGGAGCTCCGCCTGCAGGCCGTGCAGCGGATCGATGTAGGGGTTGCGCACCTCGATGGCCTGTCGGATCAGCGGCGTCTTCTCCAGTAGCTCCTGCTGGTCGAGCACCTCCAGCAGCGCCTCGTGAAGGCGAGCGAAGCGGCTGCGCAGCCGCTCGCCGAGCGCCTTGAGGGCCGGTTCGTCGACCAGTCGGTGCTCATAGTAGGCGGCGATGCCCACGTCAGCCTTGGCCAGCAGCATCTCCAGCATGTCCAGATAGGTGCCGAAGAAGGGCCACTGGTCGCGCATCTCGCGCAGCACCTCGAGTCCGCCCTCCTCCTCCAGTCGTTGGCTGAAGGCTTCGCCACTGCCCAACCAGGCCGGCAGCATGAGGCGGATCTGGGTCCAGGCGAAGATCCAGGGAATCGCCCTGAGGGTCTCCACGCCGCCCTCCTGACGCCGCTTGGTGGGGCGCGAGCCCAGCGGCAGGCGACCCAGCGCACCCTCCGGGGTCACTGCACGGAAATAGGGGACGAAATCGGGATCCTCGCGCACCACGCCTACATAGGCGCCATGGGCGATCTTGGCCAGGCGGTCCATCTCCTCGCGCCATTCCGGCTGAGGCGCCGGGGGCGGCAACAAGCTCGCCTCGAGCACGGCACAGGCATAGATCTCCATAGAACGCAGGGCGATCTCCGGCTGGCCGAACTTGAAGCGAATCATCTCGCCCTGTTCGGTCACCCGCAAGCTGCCGTTCACCGAGCCCGGCGGCTGGGAGAGGATGGCCGCATGGGCGGGCCCGCCACCGCGGCCCACGGTGCCGCCGCGACCATGGAAGAGCGTGAGGTCGACGCCATGTCGATCACAGACCTCGACCAGCGTTTCCTGGGCGCGGTACTGCGCCCAGGCGGCGGCCAGCTGGCCGGCGTCCTTGGCGGAGTCCGAATAACCGATCATCACCTCCTGGCGGTCGCCGGCCAGGGCACGATACCCCGGCAGCGCCAGCAGGTGGTCGATGACCTCGCCGGCGTGATCCAGGTCGTCGAGGGTCTCGAACAGTGGCGCGATGGGCAGGCTGACCGCGCCTCCCACCTCTTTCATCAGCAGTGCCACCGCGAGTACATCGGAGGGTTGCCCGGCCATGGAGATGATATAGGTTCCCAGCGCCTCGCGATGCTCGGAGGCGATCACCCGAAAGGTGTCGATCACCTCGCGTGACTCGGCGGAGCACTCCCAGCGTCGCGGGATGAGGGGGCGCCGCGAGGCCAGCTCGGTGAGCAGAAACTCCTGGCGCTGTGCCTCGTTCCAGTCACGATAGTGGCCGAGTCCCAGGCCGTGGGTGAGCTCCTCCATCACCTGAGCATGGCGGCTGGCCTCCTGGCGCAGGTCGAGCTTGGTCAGGGTCACGCCGAACACCGCCACACGGCGCAAAGTATCGAGCAGTACGCCATTGGCGATGGTATCGAGTCCCACGTCGCACAGCGAGCGATAGCAGGTCAGCAAGGGGGCGTAGAGCTGGTCGCGGGTCTCGATGATGGCACCGCCCTCGTAGCTGCGCCCGTCGAGCTCGGCCTTGGCCCAGTCGCGGGTCGCCTCGACGCGGCTGGCCAGGCGCTTGAGCAGTTCGCGGTAGGGCTCGGCGACATCCCCCACCTCGGCCTTGAGCGCGCTGTTGGCCTTCCACATGGAGAGCTCGGCCTTGAGCTGCCCCATGTCCCGCAGATAGAGGTCTGCCGCCATCCAGCGGCCCAGCAGCAATACCTCCCGGGTCACCTTGGCGGTGACATTGGGATTACCGTCGCGATCGCCGCCCATCCAGGAGGCGAAGCGGAGCGGTGCGGCATCCAGTGGCAGGCGCTCGCCGGCGGTCTCCAGCAGCAGATTGTCCAGGTCGCGATGGAAGTCGGGTACCGCCTGCCACAGCGAGTTCTCGATCACCGCGAAGCCCCACTTGGCCTCGTCCACCGGCGTCGGTCTCTCGTGGCGAATCTCGTCGGTATGCCAGGCCTGGCTGATCAGTTCTTCCAGCCGGCCCTGGGCGCGCACCCCGCGCTCCGGGTAGTCCGCGGAGGACTCGATGGCCGTCAGGCAGTCGTCGATGGCGTCGTATTTCTGGATCAGGGTGCGACGGATGACCTCGGTGGGGTGAGCGGTGAGTACCAGCTCGACGCGCATGCCGGCCAGGGTCTCCACCAGCTTGCGCGGCGAATGGCCCTCACGCCGGGCCCGTTCGAGCAGTTCGGAGAGCACCGGCTGCGAGCCGGGCTTGTAGTCCTCGACCCGGCGGAAGCGGGCGCGATAGTGCTGTTCGGCGATATTGGCCAGGTTGAGGAACTGGTTGAAGGCCCGAGTCACCGGCAGCAGGTCACGGTCGGGCAGCTTGCGCAGGTACTCGATCAACGCACGCTGACTGCCCTCCTCGCCCTGGCGGCCACGCTTGGCGAAGCTGCGGATGGTCTCGATGCGGTCGACGAAGCCCGGGCCCAGGTCATCGGCGATGGTGCGACCCAGGCTGTCGCCCAGGATACGGACATTGTCACGCAGCGATTCGTGCAGGTCATGGCTCATGGCCGGGACTCTCCTTCTTGCGACGGTTCCTGAACGGGGGTGTCGAGGTGCTTGGCGGCCTGCCAGTGCCGCTCCAGGGTCGCCAGGCCGGCCTCCGACAGCGGCACACCCTCGGTGACCAGGGCCGCCTCCACGTAGCGGAAGCGCCGCTCGAACTTGGCATTGGTGGCGCGCAGGCACTGCTCGGGATCGGCCTTGAGCGTGCGCGCCAGGTTGGTCACCGCGAACAGCAGGTCGCCCACCTCCTCGGCGGCATGCACCCGCTTGCCCTCTGCCAGAGCCTGTTCCACCTCGTCGAGCTCCTCGCGGATCTTGGCCAGCACCCCACAGGCATCGGGCCAGTCGAAGCCCACCCGGGCGGCCCGCTTGGAGAGCTTGGCGGCCCGGGAGAGGGCCGGCAGGGTGCGCGGCACGTCATCCAGCACCGAAGGGGCGTCGGGCTCGCGACCGGCCCGCTCCGCACGCTCCTCGGCCTTCAGCGACTCCCAGCGGGAGTGAACCTGCTGCGCCTTTACCTCGGCGGCGCTGACGCCCTGGCGTCGCGAGGCCAGGGTGCCGTCAGGGAAGACTTGGGGATGGCGGTAGAGCATCTTGGCAGTAAGGGTATGCACCACATCATGAAAGTCGAAGCGCCCCTCCTCGGCCGCAAACTGGCTGTAGTAGATCACCTGGAAGAGCAGGTCACCGAGCTCGCCGGGCAACTCGCTCCAGGCGCGTCGCTCGATGGCGTCGGCGACCTCGTAGGCTTCCTCCAGGGTATGGGGCACGATGCTGTCCCAATCCTGATTCACGTCCCACGGGCAGCCCTGCTCGGGGTCGCGCAGCACGGCCATCAGCGCGAGCAGGTCGTCCAGGTCGTGGCGAGACTCGCTCATCTTGTCCTCCTGCGCTTGGACGACGTGGCCTTCCCACCGCCACTGCGCAGCCGTCGCACCTCGATGATGTTGGGTAGCTGCTGGATGCGCGAGAAGAGGCGGCCCAGGGTTTCCAGGCCATCGACCTCGACAGTGATGGAGATGCGCGCGATGCCATCCTCGGTGTCGGTGAGGGTGTTCACCGAGAGCACGTTGACGCGCTCATTGCCGAGCACCCCGGTGACATCGCGCAGCAGTCCCGAGCGGTCCCAGGCCTGGATCTCGATGTCTACTGGATATTGGGTAAGGGCCCGCTCGCCCCACTCCACCTCGATGATGCGCTGGGGCTCGTCGAGGCGCAGCTGCAGGATATTCGGGCAATCCTGGCGATGCACGGTAACGCCACGCCCCTGGGTGATGAAGCCGACAATGGCGTCACCGGGCACCGGATGACAGCAGTTGGCCATGCTGGTCTTGAGGTTGCCCACGCCGAGCACGCTGATGTCGCTGCCGCCACCCTTGCCCGGGGCCTTGCGTGGCTTGGCCAGAAGGCGGTCGAGCTGGTCCTGGTCATCGTGCTCGCCGAACAGCTGCTGGGCCTGGTGCAGCACCTGGCCGATGCGCAGGTCGCCCGCCCCCAGGGCCGCAAACATGTCGTCCGGGGTGGGATAGTTGACCTTGTTGGCCAGGGTGAGCAAATCCATGTCCTCGATGTCGAGCCGCTTCATCTCGCGCTCGAACAGCGCCCGACCCTCCTCGAGGTTGCGCTCGCGAGCCTGCAGCTTGAACCAGGACTGGATCTTGGCCCGTGCCCGCGAGGTGCGCACATAGCCCAGGTTGGGGTTGAGCCAGTCGCGGCTCGGTCCGCCCTTGCTGGCAGTGAGGATCTCCACCTGCTGGCCAGTCTTGAGCCGATAGGTGAGCGGCACAATGCGGCCATTGACCTTGGCGCCTCGGCAGCGATGGCCCACCTCGGTATGCACCCGGTAGGCAAAGTCGATCGGCGTGGCGACCTGGGGCAGGTCGATCACGTGGCCATCGGGGGTGAAAACATAGAGGCGGTCCGGGGCCACGTCGCTGGTCAGCCCCTCGCTCAGGTCGCTGAAGTCGCCCACCTCCTCGTGCCACTCCAGCACCTGGCGCAGCCAGGCGATCTTCTCCTCGTAGCTGGCACTGCGCACGCGGGTATCGTGACCCTTGTAGCGCCAGTGCGCACAGACCCCCAGCTCGGCCTCCTCATGCATGGCAAAGGTGCGAATCTGGATCTCGAGCACCTTGTTTTCCGGGCCTAGCACCGCGGTGTGCAGCGACTGGTAGCCGTTCTTCTTGGGGTTAGCGATATAGTCGTCGAATTCGTTGGGGACGTGATGCCAGCGTGAATGGACGATTCCCAGTACCGTGTAGCAGTCGGTCACCTCGGGAACCAGGATGCGTACCGCGCGGATGTCGTGGACCTGGGAGAAGTCGATGCGCTTGCGCTTCATCTTGCGCCAGATCGAGTAGATGTGCTTGGCGCGACCGTCGACCTGATAGTGAGTGATCCCCTGGGCCGCCATCAGCGACTTGAGGGTCGCCACCACCTCGCTGATGTAACGATCGCGGTCCTGGCGCTTCTCGGCCAGTTGCCGCGCGATGGCCTTGTAGTCATCCTCGTGCAGGTAGCGAAAGGAGAGATCCTCGAGTTCCCACTTGAGATGGCCGATGCCCAGGCGGTGGGCCAACGGCGCATAGATGTCGAACACCTCGCGGGCCACCTGCAAGCGTTTCTCGCGTGGCGCGTCGCTTACCTGACGCAGGGCGCAGGTACGTTCGGCGATCTTGATCAGCGCCACACGGACGTCGTCGATCAGGTTGACGAGCATCTTGCGCAGGTTATCCTGCTGGTCATGCTGGCTCAGCCCCTGACTGGGTGCCTGGTAGGTGCTGATGGCGGCCATCTGCAGCACGCCGCCGATGAGCCCGGCAACCTCATGACCGAAGCGCTTGTCGACCTCCTCGAGACCGATCAGCCTCTCGCGGACGGCCCGATAGAGCACCGCGGCCTCCAGCGCCGTCTGGTCGAGCTTGAGCTCGCCCAGGATATCGGCCATCTCCAGGCCCATGCGAAAACTCGAGCCATCCTTGAGCCAGGCCTTATGGGGGCGTTCGCAGGCCAGTTCGAGCCGCTGGGCCAGCGTGCAGACATCCCGCATCTGCTGCGCGTCGCGCAGCTTGACGTCGCCCTGCAGGCGGGTGAGCCACTGGTCGATATCGACCTCCCCTTCCCGGGTCAGCGGCTGCTCTTCGCGCACTTTAACCATCGCTTGACCCTCCTTGGGCCTGCCGCGCCGCGCCGGGGTACTCGAACAACAGCATGGATTCCACATGCGAGGTGTGTACGAACATGTCGGCCACGGCCGCATGCCGAATGCGATAGCCAGCATGCACCAGCAGTGCCGCATCTCGTGCCAGGGTGGCCGGGTCACAGGAGATGTAGAGCAGGCGTGGTACCGGACGCTGCCCCAGCACGCGGCAAGCCGGCTCGGCCCCTTGCCGGGGCGGGTCCAGCACCACCACCTCGGGGCCAACCTCCTGGAGCAACTCGCCCACGGTGGCTTCATCGTTAAGGTCGGCCTGGCGCGCCGCCACGCTCAACTCCCGGCCAGGTGCATTACGGCGGGCGTTGTCGGCGAGCCGCGCGACCATTGCCGCACGGCCTTCCACCGCCGTCACCCGGGCACCGGCGGCGGCCAGCGGCAGGCTGAAGTTACCTACCCCGGCGAACAGGTCCAGCACCCGCCTGCCACGGGCCAGCGGCGCCAGCCAGGCCAATGCCGTGGTCACCATCAAAGAGTTGACCTCGGCATTGGCCTGCAGGAAATCCCCGGGGGCGATACCCAGGGTGAGCTCACCGTCAGGCCCCGGCACTCGACAGCGCAGTGCCGGCGTGGGCGTCAGCCAGTCGAGTTTGGGCGCCTCACGGCCCAGCCAGCGCGCCAGGTGGATACCCCGAGCCCGGGAGAAGGCCTGCCAGCGCCAGGCGTCCGCGGCGTGGTCACGCAGTTGGCGCACGACCACCAGGGCGCCCTGGTCACTGTCGAGCAGTTCGAGATGCCCTACCTGGCGCGGAGCCTCGAGCTCTGCCAACAATCGATGCAGCGGCGCTAGCAGCGCGTCCAGCGCTGGCACCAGCACGGTGCAGGCGTCAATGTCGACCAGACGGTGGCTATGGCGGGCGCGAAAGCCCAGATGGACGCCACCCTCGGCATCCACCTTGACACCCAGGCGGGCACGTCGACGGTAGCTCTCTCCCGACCCGGCGAGCAGCTCGGGCGCCGCCTCTAGGGTGATACCCTGTCGCCCCAGCCACGCTTCCAGCACCGCCTGCTTGTGACGACGCTGCGCCGCCAGGGCGAGGTGCTGCAGGTCGCAGCCACCACACTGCCCGACATGGGCACAGGGTGGCGCGACGCGCTCGGGGGAGGCCACCAGCAGCTCGCGCACATGGGCCTCGTCGAAGCGCTTGCGGGTGCGATGGACGGCGACCCTGACATGCTCGCCGGGTAGCGCGCCCTCGACGAACACCGTCTTGCCCCGCGCGATGCGCGCCACCCCCCGCCCGTCATGGGCCAGTCCCCGGATCTCCAGGGCGTCCTGCTCCTCGCTAGCCTCGCGGTGCTCTGCCTGACGCCCATGAAGCCCCGAGACATCTGACGAAGCACGCCCGGGGCGACGCTTGCCCAGCATGGTCATGCTCAGCGCTCCGGGGCGAACAGCCCGGTGGAGAGATAGCGGTCGCCGCGGTCGCAGACGATGAAGGCGATCACTGCGTTCTCGACCTCGGCGGCGATCCGCAGTGCCCCGGCGAGCGCTCCGCCGGATGATACGCCGGACAGCATGCCCTCCTCGCGCGCCAGGCGACGCATGTGCTCCTCGGCCTCGTGCTGGCCGATGTCCAGCACCCGGTCAACACGGCTCGGCTCGAAGATGCTCGGCAGGTATTCGGGCGGCCAGCGGCGGATGCCGGCGATGCTAGCGCCATCCTCGGGCTGCAGGCCGATGATCTGCACCTCGGGGTTACGCTCCTTGAGATAGCGCGACACGCCCATGATGGTACCGGTGGTGCCCATCGAGCTAATGAAGTGGGTGATGGTGCCGTCGGTCTGCTCCCAGAGCTCCGGGCCGGTAGTGCGATAGTGCGCCAGGGGGTTGTCCGGGTTGGCGAACTGGTTCAGCGGCTTGCCCTCATCGCGGGCGATCATCGCCTCGGCGAGGTCACGGGCCTCTTCCATGCCGCCTTGCTTGCTCACCTCGATCAGTTCGGCACCGAAGGCGGCCATGGCCTGCTTGCGCTCGGCGGAGGCGCTTTCCGGCATGATCAGCACCATGCGATAGCCCATGATGGCCGCCACCATGGCCAGGGCGATTCCGGTGTTGCCGGAGGTCGCCTCGATCAGGGTATCGCCGGGTGAGATCTCGCCGCGGGTTTCGGCCTCCTGGAGCATGCAGAGGGCTGGCCGATCCTTGACCGAGCCGGCGGGATTGTTGCCCTCCAGCTTGGCCAGCAGGGTATTGCCGCGTCCGGCGGTGATGCGCTTGAGGCGGACCAGCGGCGTGTGGCCGACAGTCTCCTCGAGAGTGGGGAAATGCATGTAATCTTCCTGATGGAAATGCCTTTTCGCATTATATCTCTGCCGCTGCGCACAGGACAGGCATCCGAGCTTGCTGTGGCATACTGGACACCGTTTCGCCGCCCGACGAGCCCGCCGATGTCGCTCAAGACCCGACTGATGCTGATGATCCTCGGCCTGCCGCTGCTGTTGCTGACGCTGCTGGTCGGCACGGCATTGACCCTCGAGGATCACCAGCGCCATGCGACACTTCGCGACCAGCTGACGCAAGAAGTCGAGCGGCTCGCGCCGTCCCTGAGCGACGCCCTGGCGCGAGAAAATAGCCCGATATTGTCACGTCTGGTGGACAGCTTGCTGGCGCTGCCGCATGTTCAGGCGGTGAGCCTGCGGAATGACCGGGGCACACCCCTGCTTGAGCGGGGCATGATCCATGACCTCCCGGCGTCAACCGCCCCCGGCACGATACGCTTGCGGGAAGACGGCCGCCGCTGGCTGCTGCAGGCGCCGCTGACCGATGACGCAAAGGAAACGGTCTGGCTGGAGCTGGTCATCGACACCACGCCCCTGCTGATGACCCGCTATCGTCAGCTGGCCAGTAGCGGTCTGGTGCTAATGCTCGCCGGCCTGCTGCTGTTCCTGGCTGCCTATCTCACCACGCGACGTCTATGCCAGCCGCTGGAGGAAGCCAATCGCTGCCTGGATCGTCTGGCCCTCGGGAGGGTACCCGAACGGCTGACGATTCCCCCAGCCCAGGAGCTCGCCCCGCTGGCCCGGCGCATCAATGAGCTGGCCGATCACATCGAGACGGCCAGGCAGGAGAGGCAGGCCCAGATCGAGCAGGCCACCAACAAGCTCCAAAGATCCATGGAGACCATTGAGGTCCAGAACATCGAGCTGGACCTGGCCCACCGCCGGGCCCTTGAGGCCAACCGCGTCAAGTCGGAGTTTTTGGCCAACATGAGCCACGAGATCCGCACTCCCCTCAACGGTATCGTCGGCTTCTGTCGGCTGCTGGGACGCTCGCAGCTGGAACCGCGCCAGCGGGAATGGCTGGATCAGATGCAGCGGGCCTGCGACAACCTGCTGATGCTGGTCAACGATGTGCTGGACTTCTCCAAACTGGAGGCCGGCCGGGTGGAGCTCGAGACCCTGCCGCTGGACATGGTCGCCCTGGTCGATGAAGTGCTCGGCCTGCAGGCCCCGCTGAGCCAGCAGAAGGGGCTGCAGCTGCTCGGCCTGGTCTACGACGATGTGCCGGCCAACCTCCAGGGCGACCCGATGCGCATCCGCCAGGTGCTTACCAACCTGGTCAACAATGCCATCAAGTTCACCGACCAGGGCGAGGTGATCGTAAGGGTCATGCTGGAAGAGGCCGAGGCGGGTCGGATGGTGCTTCAAGTCAGCGTCAGCGACACCGGCATGGGCTTGAGCGAGGAGGCCCGCCGACGATTGTTCCAGGCTTTCCAGCAGGCCGACATCAGCCATCACAGGGAGTTCGGCGGCACTGGCCTGGGGCTGGCCATCTGTCGCCAGCTGGTCGAGCAGATGGGCGGGGAGATCGATGTCAAGAGCGTGCCTGGCCAGGGTTCGACCTTCTTCTTCATGCTGCCGCTGTGGGGCACTGCGGCGTCCGAGCGCGCCCCGGAACTCGTGCTGAGAGGAGAGCTCATCGCGATCGATGAACCTCATTCGCCCACGCGTCGCGCCCTCAAGCATCTGATGACCCGCTGGGGAGCCCGCGTGACGACGCAGGCGAATGCCTGGCTCGAGGAGCAGCCTGTCGCGCTGGTCGTGGCGGGAATCTGCCACGAGGACCTCGATGAGGCGAGTCTTGCGCGATGGCAGCGCCGGCTGGACAAGCTGAACTGCCCTGCCCTGCTGCTGGTCAATGCCAGCCCCCTCGACCTGCCGCCGCTGCCGCTGCCGCATGGTGGCGAGGTGCTGGGCAAGCCGATCTCCCGCTCGGCGCTGGCCGATGCGCTGGTCCGCCAGCTGCACGTAACACCGCGGGCCCTGCCGACAGCTGCGCAGCGCCAACCGATCTCACTGCCGGCCCGGCTGCTGGTCGTCGACGATACGGCGTCCAATCGGTTGCTGCTAGGCGAGCTGCTGGCCGGGCCCAAACTCACGTTGACCCAGGCGGCAAGTGGCGAGGAAGCCCTGGCGCTGGCGCAGACGCGGGAGTTCGATATGGTACTGATGGACATTCGCATGGCCGGCATGGATGGCATGGAGGCGAGCCGTGCACTGAGACGACTGGGAGGCGTCTGGCATCGGGTTCCCATCATCGCCGTCACCGCGCATCTTCAGGGAGAGCAGCAGCGGCGGCTGCGCGAGAACGGACTCGATGACGTGCTGATCAAGCCGCTGCAACCCCAGCGCCTTGCCCACCTGCTGGAGAAGCACCTGGGCATCGTGCTGCCAACGCGGCCGACGGAGGATGAGCCATCGACGCAGGATGCTCCCCAAGCACAGGATCCCGAACTGCCCGTGGTCGACCTGGAGCTGGGTATTCGCCTGGCCGGTGGACGCGAGCCCCTCGCCCGCCAACTGCTGGAAACATTGGCCGACTCCCTGCCCGGCAGCGAGGCAGCCATCCGTGACGCCGTCGCGCATAACGACGAAGTCGTCCTGCTCGATGCCCTGCATGCCCTCAATGGGGCCTGTCGCTATTGCGGCACCCCCCGCCTGGGGCTGCTGGCAGAAACTCTCGAGACCCGTCTGCGCTCACGAGGCTTCTCCGCCGTGGTGGCATGGCTGCCCGACCTCTATGCTGCCATGGGCGAACTGTGTGACTGGCAGGCCGCTCAGCCCTCGAGCACCACGAAGGCCACCGCGAGGGCCGCCTCATCGGAGAGCGACAGGTGAAGCGACCTGACGCCGGCCGCCTCGGCCAGCTCCTGGGCCTTGCCGGAGAGGACCAGGGCAGGACGTCCCAGGGCATCGTTGACGACCTGGATCTCGGTCCAGCGCATGCCCCGGCGCAGGCCGGTGCCGAGCGCCTTGACGAAGGCCTCCTTGGCGGCAAAGCGCTTGGCCAGAAAGGCCGCGGGCAGCACATGGCCGTGGAGCCGCTCGCGCTCCCGCTCACCCAGCAGGCGCTGCGCGAAACGCTCGCCATGGCGTGCCATGCCTTGCTCGAAACGGGCCACCCGGGCGATATCGGTGCCGATTCCAATGATCATCGGCAGCAGCTGGCCGGGTCGCCATGCTCGTGGTCATGGGCCTCGAGGGCGGCCACAAAGCCCGCCTCCTGTCCGGCGATCGCCAGTCGCTTCATTTCGGCCACGGCCTCCTTGAGGCCGACGAAGAGTGCCCGGGCGATGATCGCATGGCCGATGTTGAGCTCGTGAAGACCGGGCAGCGCGGCGATCGCCTCGACGTTGTGGTAGTGGAGGCCGTGGCCGGCATTCACGGTAAGACCCAGCTCAAGCGCCATTTCGACGGCGGCGGCAAGCCGGGCATGCTCGCGGCGGGCGGCCTCGCCCGTCGCCTCGGCGTAAGCCCCCGTGTGCAACTCGATCACCGGGGCGCCAGCCCGGGCGGCCGCCTCGATCTGGACAGGCTCAGGATCGATGAACAGCGACACCTCGCAGGCCACGGCGGTCAGCCGGCGGCATGCCGCGGCGACGGCCGCAAAGCTCCCCACCACGTCAAGCCCGCCCTCGGTGGTCAGCTCCTCGCGCTTCTCGGGCACCAGGCAGACATGGGCCGGACGGATCGTCTCGGCAAGCACAAGCATCTCCTCGATCACCGCCATCTCGAGGTTCATACGGGTATTGAGGACCTCAGCCAGCAGGCGAACATCGCGCTCCTGGATGTGGCGACGGTCCTCGCGCAGATGCACGGTGATGCCGTCGGCGCCGGCCTCCTCGGCGAGCAGCGCCGCCTGAACCGGGTCTGGATAGCGAGTGCCACGGGCCTGACGCAGAGTGGCAATATGGTCGATGTTGACGCCGAGCAGGATACGCGGGGGGTGCATGGGACCTCCTTCGGTAAGCCGTAAGCCGTAAGCCGTAAGCCGTAAGCCGTGATGCTGCCACCCATATCACTAATGGCAAGGATTTTTTCTTACCGCTTACCGCTCCCGGCCAAGCCGGGCCTCGACGAGCTGACGCATCAGCTCGCGGGAGCGCAATGGACGGCTGCCAAGCAGCGGGGCCAATGCTGCCCGGGTGACCGCCTTGGCGGGGCCGGCCAGCCCGGGTTCGGCCCAGTCGCCGTGGGCCAGTAGCCGCAGGGTTCGCCCGTCGATGCCGCCCTCGTCGGCCACGAAGGCCCGCGTGGCCGGATCGAGCAAATAGCGACATTGGGGATCAAGCTCGCTCCCTTCGGGATCGGTGAACCGCGGCCCGCCATCCAGCGCCTCGAGCACCGCCACCTCGAGCCGACGCAGCGCCCCGCTGCGCCCATCGGGCCGCGGCAATGCCTCGAGCATGGTGGTGTAGAAGGCGAAGACCTCGGCAACCGGCAGCTCTATGGGCAGCACGCGGGTCAACAACTCGTTGGCATAGAGGCCGCACAGCAACCCCTCGCCGGCGAGCAGAGCCACGCTGCCGTGCCCCTCCATCAAGCGCAGGCGCTTTAGCTCGCCCTCGCCGACCCAGGTGACATGCAGCGGGGCAAAGGGCTGCAGCCGGCCTCGCGAACGTGACCCGGGACGCTGGATGCCCTGGGCCACGGCCCTGACGCGTCCGCAATGGAGCGTCAGCAGCTCCACCAGGGCGCTGGTTTCGCGGTAGGGCCGCTTGTGCAGCAGGAAGGCCGGTTCAGGTTGCATCTAATCCAGGTCGTAGCCGAGACTTTTCAGTGCGCGCTCGTCGTCAGACCAGCCACGCTTGACCTTGACCCAGAGGTTGAGCATCACCTTGGTGCCCAGGGCACGCTCCATGTCGAGGCGTGCCTCACGACCGATGCTCTTGATGCGCTCACCATTCTCGCCGATCAGGATCTTCTTCTGGCCGTCCCGTTCGACGAGGATTAACGCGCTGATATGCACGACGCGTCCCTCGTCGCGGAACTCCTCGATTTCCACAGTCATCTGGTAGGGCAGCTCGTCGCCGAGCTGACGCGTCACCTTCTCGCGCACCAGCTCAGCGGTCAGGAAGCGCTGGCTCTTGTCGGTGATCTGATCGGCAGGGAAAAAGTGAACGCTCTCAGGCAGATGCTTGGCGACCTCGGCCTCGAGCTCGGCCACGTTGGAGCCCTGCTTGGCGGAGATCGGCACGATGGCGGCGAAGTCACGGCGCGCGCCGAGTCCTTGCAGCCAGGGCAGCAGGCTGGCCTTGTCCTGCAGGCGGTCGACCTTGTTGACGGCCAGGATCACCGGCGCCGCGACGTGCTCAAGGCGCTGCAGCACCACCTGATCCTCGTCGCTCCAGCGGGTCCGGTCGATGATAAAGACCACGCAGTCCACGTCCCGCAGCGCCTGGACGGCGGCCTGGTTCATGAAGTGGTTGATCGCCTTGTTGCGATCGCGGGTCTGGATATGGATACCGGGGGTATCGACGTAGATGAACTGGACCTCTCCTTCGGTCTTGATGCCCATCACCTGGTGGCGGGTGGTCTGGGGTCGTCGTGAGGTGATCGAGACCTTCTGGCCGAGGATCCGGTTCAGCAGCGTCGACTTGCCGACATTGGGACGGCCGACAATGGCTACGAAACCGCAGGTGGAGGTCATGGGCGTGTCCCTTGGCGGTTGTCTGGCTTGGCTGGTTCGAGGCGCGCCAGTGCCTGGGCGGCGGCCTGCTGCTCGGCATGGCGTCGGCTCGCTCCGATGCCGAGGGTGTGCTCCTCGAGCACCTCGACATGGCACTCGACCGTGAAGGTCTGGGCATGGGCCTCGCCCTCCACCGAGGTCACCTCGTAGCGCGGCAGGGGCACCTGACGCGACTGCAGGAACTCCTGCAGTCGGGTCTTGGGGTCCTTCTGGGTATCCTTAAGGCTGATAGCCTCCAGCCGTTCGGCATACCAGGAGAGCACTCGGGCCCGGGCAATTTCCATGCCGGCATCGAGGTAGATGGCCCCAAGCACGGCCTCGACGGCATCGGCGAGAATCGATTCACGCCGGTGGCCACCGCTCTTCAACTCGCCCGACCCCAGACGCAGACATTCGCCGAAGGCCATCTCACGGGCCAGCTCGGCCAGCGTCTGCCCCTTGACCAGGCGCGCGCGCAGCCGTGACAGCTGCCCCTCACGAGCCTGGGGAAAGCGCTGGAAAAGTGCCTCGGCGATGATGAAGTTGACGATGGAATCGCCAAGGAACTCGAGGCGTTCGTTGTTCTGGCCGCCGTAGCTGCGATGGGTCATGGCCAGTTCGAGCAGACCGGGGTCGGCGAATGTATGGCCGATGCGGCGACTGAAGGCGTTGAGAGAGTTGCTCACGACGCTCCTGACTGGTGGGTGACGGGAGTGGCGGTGCCAGGCAAGCCAGTAACTGGCGATTTGCGCCGGCTGCTGTAAACGATCCTGACCGCCCTATTGAATAAGGCGCACACTGGTGAAGCTCGGCAATCCACCATCCCAGTGCATCCAGACGGCGAAGGCTTGGCCGACGATGTTGGCCTCCGGTACAAAGCCCCAGTAGCGGCTGTCGTTGGAGTGGTCACGGTTGTCGCCCATCATGAAGTAGTGTCCCTGCGGCACCACCAGCTCGGGCATCTGGGGACCGGGGGTCAAAGGATTATTGTAGATAGCATGCTTCGTGTCGCCCAGC
The DNA here is from genome assembly GCF_004361885.1 of Halomonas ventosae. Lineage (GTDB taxonomy): Bacteria > Pseudomonadota > Gammaproteobacteria > Pseudomonadales > Halomonadaceae > Halomonas > Halomonas ventosae_C. The sequence continues at coordinate 172,891 of NZ_SNWH01000004.1, read as the reverse complement.
TGTTCGGATAGCAGAAGCTCAGTGGGAGCCTTGATAGGGCCCGCTTCGAGCAACCGCTTGGGCACCGCCTCGCCGTTGATGAAAAGTTGCTTGTCCTCATAGCGAATCCGGTCGCCTGGCAGGCCCACTACCCGTTTGATGAAGTTCACCGATGGCTCGTCGGGAAAGCGAAATACCATGACGTCGCCTCGTTCGGGCTCGCCCAGATCAAGGATCTGGGTATGCACCACCGGCAGGCGCAGACCATAGGCGAACTTGTTGACCAGGATGAAATCGCCGACCTCCAGGGTGGGGCGCATCGAACCGGACGGAATCTGGAAGGGTTCGACCACGAAGCTGCGCAGTACCAGTACCACCAGCAGCACCGGGAAGAAGGAACGGGCATAGTCCACCGGCCACGGCTCCTTCAGCGCCTTCTCGCGGGCCCGCTCACTGAGTCCCTCGGTGGTACCGGCCTCGACCGTGGCCAGACGCTGTCGACGGGCAGGACGCCACCAGAGCAGGTCGAGCAGCCAGATCAAGCCGGAGACGGCCACCGCCGCCACCAGCATCAGAGCAAAATCCATGTGTTTATCCGTTCCTAGTCATTGACCCTGAGCACGGCGAGGAAGGCATCCTGAGGAATCTCTACCCGGCCGACCTGCTTCATGCGTTTCTTGCCCGCCTTTTGCTTCTCGAGCAGCTTCTTCTTGCGGCTGACGTCGCCGCCATAGCACTTGGCGGTGACATTCTTGCGCAATGCCTTGACGGTGGAACGCGCCACCACCTGGCCACCGATGGCCGCCTGGATGGCCACATCGAACATCTGCCGCGGGATAAGCTCCTTCATCTTTTCCACCAGCAGGCGGCCGCGACTGTGGGCATGGTCGCGATGAATGATCACCGCCAAGGCATCCACCCGGTCACCGTTGATCAGCACATCCAGGCGCACCAGCTTGGCCGCCTGGAAACGCTCGAAGTTGTACTCAAGCGACGCATAGCCCTTGGAGATGGACTTGAGGCGATCGAAGAAGTCCATCACCACCTCGCTCATCGGCAGCTCGTAGGTGAGCTGGATCTGGCTGCCGAGGAACTGCATGTCGAGCTGAGTGCCGCGACGCTGCTCGCACTCGGTGATGACATTGCCGACGAACTCCTGGGGCACCAGGATACTGGCACGCACGATGGGCTCGCGCATCTCCTCGACGTCTGCCATGTCGGGCAGCTTAGAAGGGTTGGCGACGTAGCTGACCGTGCCGTTCTTCATGGCTAGCTCGTAGACCACGGTGGGCGCCGTGGTCAGCAGGTCTAGGTCGTACTCTCGCTCAAGGCGCTCCTGGACGATCTCCATGTGCAGAGTACCGAGGAAACCGACGCGGAAGCCGAATCCCAGGGCGTCGGAGTTCTCCGGCTCATAGTCCAGCGAGGCGTCGTTGAGCGCCAGCTTCTCCAGGGCGTCGCGGAAATCCTCGTAGTCGTCAGCACTGACCGGGAACATGCCGGCGTAGACTTGCGGCTTGACCTTCTGGAAGCCGGGCAGGCGCGGCACGTCCGAGGTCTTGGTGTGGGTGATGGTATCCCCTACCGGCGCACCATGGATCTCCTTGATGCCCGCCACGATGAAGCCCACCTCGCCGGCGCACAGGATACCCGTCTCGCGGCGCAATGGCGTGAAGATGCCTACCTCGTTGACCTGCCAGTCACCGCCGGTGGACTTGATGCGGATCTTTTCCCCCTTCTTCAAGGTGCCATCAAAGAGCCGCACCAGAGAAACAACGCCCAGGTAATTGTCAAACCAGGAGTCGATGATCAGCGCCTGGAGGGGCGCCTCGGCATTCCCCTTGGGGGGCGGAATATCACGCACCAGGCGTTCAAGCAAGGCAGCGATGCCCATCCCGCTCTTGGCCGATACCTGGCAGGCATCGGTGGCGTCCAAGCCGATGATCTCCTCAATCTCGTGGGCGACCTTGTCCGGGTCGGCCTGGGGCAGGTCCATCTTGTTGAGCACCGGCAACACCTCGAGGCCCTGCTCGATGGCGGTATAGCAGTTGGCCACCGACTGCGCCTCGACCCCCTGGCCGGCATCGACCACCAGTAGCGCCCCTTCGCAGGCATACAGCGAGCGCGATACCTCGTAGGAGAAGTCGACGTGGCCTGGCGTGTCGATGAAGTTCAGCTGGTAGGTGTTGCCGTCCTGGGCATGGTAGTCCAGCGTCACCGACTGCGCCTTGATGGTAATGCCACGCTCACGCTCGAGGTCCATGGAGTCAAGCACTTGCTCCTTGAGCTCGCGCTCGGTCAGCCCACCGCAGGTCTGAATCAAACGATCGGCCAGCGTCGACTTGCCGTGGTCGATGTGCGCGATGATCGAGAAATTCCGTATATTGCTGATCTCTTTACGGTTTTCGCTATTAGTCATGCATGGAATCCGGTTCATGTACGCACCCATATACCAGCTGGGCAGGTACCCGAGCGAGCGCGAAAATCAAAGTGTTGGCATTGTACAGCGAGGAGACGGGGTTGTCGTCAGACAAGGCCACGCCCATTCTGACCACCGGTCAGAGAACCGCTGACCCAAGCAGTGTCGACCGCAAGCGCGCAGCGGCTGATGCGCAGCATGGGCTTGCCGGCATGGCGCCAGGACAGATGACCGACGGCCGCACCCCGATCACAAGCTCTATCCCTAGCTGCCGCCTGATGTGTCGGTCACGCAACCGAACCGGGTATGGAGCACGAATATGATCTGTCTTCAGCTGGCGACAGCAGCATGCCAAATCCCAGCTAAAGATATTTCTCGGCGGATCAAAAGTTGATCCCGAAGTGAGTCATATAGCTGGTATGCCAATCGTTATCCACCGGTGAACCGAAGTAGTTCAGACCGTTCTTGTTGGTCACGATATCGAACCAGGCATAGTAAGGCCCGGCCGTCAGCTTGAAACCCAAGTCGTTGAGCTGGGGATCACCCATATCGCCAAATCCGCCGTTGATGGGCGAATAGTCGCCATCCGGGCTGATATAGCTGTAATCGTTGTAGAGATAAAGGTTCTTAACCGGGCCCCAATCGACATCCATGCTGTAGGCCAGACTGGCGGAATACATCTGCCCCTTGGCTGGAATCAAGTAGTTAAAATCAAACGCCCCGACCTGGATGGCATTGTTGGAGATACCCGTTTCGGATTCGTCAGGGTTCTGTGCATGGTATGCATATGCCGTGGCCTGCAGCAGGGTGCTCCAGTTGCCATAGTTTCCACTCAGGCCCAGTGCCGTGGCCCAGTTATCGCCGCTGTCATGGGTCTGTTCGTTGTAAAGCTGGCCACCCCTGGCGGAGAAGTTGATCTCGGTGGTGTAATCGGTGTCGTAACCAAAAATGTAAGCGATGCGCGCAGCGAGCTGATTTTCGGACTTATTGCCCTGCTCACCGTAATCGGTGCCGCCAGGCGGGTTGGCACCGTAGCTATTATTGGTGCTTCCCAGCTGGTTATTCTTGAAAAATGCCAGGTCAGTGTTCCAGGCACCCGCATCGTGGTGCCACTTGAGCCCCACATTCTGGTTGTCATTGAAACCCGCCAGATAGGGCAGGTTACCATACCAGCCAAGATAGCCGTAATCCATGTTGCCGAATGGCGCCTGAACCAGACCCAGCTTGAGAGTATTGGCATCGTTGAGCTGGTAACCCAGCCAGCCATGATGCAGGAAGCGGTAGCCATCATAGAAACGATACTGGAACGAGTAGATCAGATTGTCGACCGAACCATCAGCGCCCAGAATCAACTTGCCAAATTCTATGTCACCACCGGTCTCCTTGTCGGTCTCATCCCAATCGTTGATGTTGTGCGCAAATTCAAGCGTCCCGCTGATCTGGGTCTGCTGCATCTTTTCGAGAATCGTTCTGTTCTCTTGCGCCAGGCTCTGCTCATCGCTGGCCGGCCCGCGGCCCTTCTCACCGGCGGTACTCTTGCCAGACGTCGTCTCCCCCTGCTCGACTACCCCGGCATTGCCGCTGGTTAACGGCTGACTGCCCTGCTGACTTTCCAGACGCTGCAGGCGAGCTTGTATCTCGTTGAGCTGCTGTCGCAACTGCTGAATGACCTGCTGCTGCTCGCTGCTGGTCTCCGCGAAGACGTAAGGTGCCGTGAAGGCGGTACTGGAGACACCCAGCACAATGGCCAGTGTCTTGAAGGTGATCCCATTCATGACCGTTCCCTAACATATATTGTATTGTTTAGGTGGGTATTTTTTAAGGCTTTGCGGCGATGACCCGATACCGCACGCGCCTCGGCAATCGACCGCGCGGCGCCAGCAGGCGTGGCTCGGACACGAGCAATGAGGCTCCATGCCGCCGTAGCAGGTGTGCCCACTCGACGCCGTTGCAACGTGCTGCTTCCATGTGCAATCCCCTTGGCTTCATGGACCCTTGAATGAACTGTAACATCCTAGAAGGAGAATAAACGCTCTAAAAGAGACTCTGTCAACGCCTTCGGTCACGCAACTCACGAGCGCATAACCGGCCAGCAAGCGGTGGATATTTCCAGCGACCTGGCGGGCGATTCCCTCATCATAAAGGCCGGCCTCTCCGTCAACACCGCTCGGCTGGAGCAAACAGTTACAGCTGACGCGCCATCCTTCATGCAGCAAGAAGCCAAGTTTCAAGCGGTATAAGTTGAATTGTCAGGGCGGGAAAAACTGAAGGAAGAGATGGTGCGGGAGGGTATTTTTGGCGGGTTATGGCTGGCTGTCGTCGATGGTCAATGGTCGATATGGGCGCCATGCTAGCGGGATGCGACTGCCAGATATAGCGACCCGACGGCAGGTGCCGTTGGGTCGCGCACTACGCGCACTAACAGTCGCCTGGCGCTGCGAGGCAATCAGTCGCTGGAAAGGCGCAGCGCCACGAACAGTGAGTGGCCGTCGCGGTAGAGACGCACCGGAATCGCCCGGTCCTCAGGCAGCTCGGCGACCAGCTCGGCCAGATGCTCCGGGCCCTCTACCGCACGATGGTCGATGCTGACCAGGATATCCCCGGCCCGGATGCCGGCCTCTGCCGCCGTACCGCGGGGATCGATCTCGCGTACCCGAACACCACCCTCGATACCGAGCTTGCGCTGCTCGGCGTCCGACAAGGGGCTCACTGCGATGCCCAACCGTGCCGGCGTGGGTTCTGCGTTCTGGGCGTTCGCCGAAGCATCCGCCGTGTCGGGCCAGTCACCCACGGTGACGGTCAGCTCGCGACGCTCGCCATTGCGCAGCAGCGTCAAGGTCACCTCGCTGCCCGGGCTGACTCGACCGATCAGACGCGGCAGCGTGCTGGAGCTCTCCACCGCCTCACCGTTCACCGCCAGAATGATGTCCCCGGCCTGAAGCCCGGCGCGAGCGGCCGGCCCCTGGGGATCGAGGTCGGCGATCAGCGCCCCCTCGGCAGTGTCCATGCCGAAGGATTCGGCCAGATCACGCGATACCGGCTGGATCATCACCCCCAGCCAGCCACGACGCACCTGGCCGTCACTGCGCAGCTGATCGGCCACGTCCATGGCCACGTTGATCGGGATTGCAAAGGAAAGCCCCATGAAGCCACCGCTGCGGGTGAAGATCTGGGAGTTGATGCCGACCACTTCGCCGTCCAGATTGAACAGCGGACCGCCGGAGTTGCCGGGGTTGATGGCCACATCGGTCTGGATGAAAGGCACGTAGGCGTCGCGCGGCAGGGTACGATCGATGGCACTGACGATGCCGGCCGTCACGGAGTGATCGAAGCCGAAGGGCGAGCCGATCGCGGCGACCCATTCGCCGACACGCAGCTTATCGGAGTCGCCCAAGGTGAGCGTCGACAGGTTGTTGGCGTCCACCTTGAGCAGAGCGATATCTGTCTTGGCATCGGACCCGATCAGCTCGGCCTGAAGCTCGCGCCGGTCGTTGAGGCGCACCAAGATCTCGTCCGCACCGTCCACCACGTGGGCGTTGGTCATGATGTAGCCATCCTCGTCGATGACGAAGCCCGAGCCCAGCGATTGACGCTCCTCACTACGCCCCGGGCCATTGCCAGGTGGCATCGGAATCCGGTCACCGAAGAAGTGACGAAAGATCTCGGGAATCTCCTGACCCCCAAAGTTATGAAAGGGCGACGCTTGGCGCTCCACTATCCGCGAGGTGGAGATGTTCACCACACCGGGCGCAGCCTGCTCAACCAGCTCAGTGAAGTCTGGCAGCTCACGAGCCATGGCGCTCTGCCAGCTGAGCAAGGCCGTGACGACCAGCATCCAGAGGGAAAAGTGTCGGGTCATGCGCTTCATGAAAGGCTCCTGCATCGACAAAAAATGGGAAGGTAAGCTAGGGCGCCCCCTAGATACCGCCTGGGTGACAAAAGGTTCACGGCACCTCGCCTTCACTGCCGGCGCCGTCGCTGCTTTTTCTGCCATCCTGCCACTCCACCGTATCGGCCACGCGCAGCAGAACGCCGGGCGGTAGCTCGCCCATCGCCATCACCTGGCGTAACTGGCCGCCGAGCTCCCTGTGACGAACCGCCGCATGGGAGGCGCCGAGACGATGCAGGCCCGGGATCAGCTGATCGGCGCCCTCCACGGGCTCCACGAACAGGCTGAGAGTCGCCAGGCCGTCACTGTAGACGCGGTGGGTGATGTCATCCCCCTGGCGAGCGCTGTGAGTCTCCACCGGTAGAGGGATGAAGCCGGTAGGCAGCCAGGCGGGTCGCCAGGGGTCATGCGGTCGGGGACGGCGTCGGTCGAGACCGATCTCGCCCTGGTAGAGCTGGGGTTGGTGCAGTTCGGTGATCTGGAAGGTTTCCACCACACGCCCCCGCTCGTCCAGCAGAACCTGCTTGAGCGGCAGCCCCGTGGCGGTATCAAGCCAGAAGCGATGGCCGTAGCGCAAGCCATCCAGGGATTCGATATCGAGACGGATGGTTGTGCGATTGGCCAGGCGCGCCTCACCACTCAACTGCAGGCGATAGAGACCATCAAGGTGTTCGGCGATGCCCGCCGGTGAGGCGGGGACCGGGGCATCACCCTCGGCCCAACTGAGGCGGCCGATACGCCCGCGACGTTCGAAGACTACCGGGGAACCATCCAGGAATTTAGCGACCTCGCGTTCGACCCCCTCCATGACGTCGTGGGAAAGTGCCACGGACCGTACTCCGTCGACACCGATGCGGACCGCCCGCGCCCGGAACTCATAACAGTGGTTGGCCCACAGGCTGCGCTCCAACCAACCCAGGGCGCTCTCCGGTGGCCCTTGCTCTGCGAGGCCCTGGCAGTCGAACCGCTCAGCCGCAGCGGATTGCGACTGAGCCACAGCCGCCACCGAGAGCGGCAACACGGCCGCGACCAGCATCCCGACGAAGGCGCGGGCCGGTCGACCCAGGCCCATCAGCGTTGCCCCAGGGACTCGCTGCCGGATGCACGCAGCAACGGCAACCAGGTATCACCGCTGCGATAAGCCGCACCCTGTGCATGGCGGTCCAGGTAGGATTGCAGCAACTGTGCCTGCTGCAGGTCGTCCCGAGCCGACTGGCGCGGGGAGAGGAACGGCGGTGACCGGAAATCCGCCCCTACCGTCATGGCCCCGCGGGCGTTACCCGGGGGCGTCTGCAAGAATGGCAGTTCCGGCAGGGTGGAGCGTCCCTCGAATCCCGAGGCTGCCAGCCCCGAGCCGCCGAATGCGGAAGGACTGGCGGCCTGCCGCGCATCCGCCGACGGGCCCTGCAAGGCCACCGAGGAAGGTGCCTGCTGCGAATCGAGACTGCCATTATAGAACTGCACACCGCTGATGACCATGAGGGTCACCGCCGCCGCAATGCCGGCACCGCGTGCCAGGGACACCGGCCGACCGGACGCTAGAGCGCCTTCTCCACGACGCGGCAATGGCTCGTCCTGCAGGCGTGCCATGATGCCTGCCGAAAGGTCGCTGGCGACATCGATGCCAGGTTCCCGTCGCAGCACACTACGCATCAAGTGATAGCGGCGCCAGATCTCGGCCACATCCGGAGCATCATCCAGGGACTTAAGCACTCGACGCAGCTCAAGCTCATCCCCTTCGTTATCCATCAGGGCAGAAAGCGATTCCCGTGCGTTGTGACTCATTCTTCACACCCTCATACTCGACAAGGCGACCCGAATCGGGTCATTCGACAGCCTATTGATCCGACATCGGCACTGTCGCCTTGGCCATGTCGGCATGTTGTTATCCGCCGATCGCGGATCGGCTCACCGCATATGACGTCGTGGCGGCCCGACAGTTCAGCAAATCGACAAAAAGCATGAAGATTGGCCACGACGTGTCTCATTCCGTCGTTGACTCCTGGTTGCGCGAAGTGGTCACCAGCGGGCGGATGTGCTGATCCACCGCCTCCCGGGCCCGAAATATCCGCGAGCGAACGGTACCCACCGGGCACTGCATGATGGCAGCGATGTCCTCGTAGGAGAGGCCATCGAGCTCACGCAGGGTGATCGCGGTGCGCAGATCGTCGGGCAGGTTATCGATGGCCTCGAAGATCGCTGCCTCCAACTGGTCGCGGGCCATGGCCGCCTCGGGGGTCTCGGTATCGGCCAGTCGTCCACTGTGGTCGACGATCTCGGCATCGACGATATCCAGGTCGCTGCCCGGGGGGCGGCGGCCCTTGGAGACCAGATGGTTCTTCGCGGTGTTGATGGCAATGCGATACATCCAGGTGTAGAAGGCACTGTCGGCTCGAAACTTTCCCAGCGCACGATAGGCCTTGATGAAGGCCTCCTGGGCGACATCCTGCACCTCGGCGTGGTCATGCACATAGCGGCCGATCAGGCCAATGATCTTGTGCTGATACTTCTTTACCAGCAGATCGAAGGCTCGCGTATCGCCCTGCTGGGCGCGCTCGACGAGCTGCTGATCGGTTTCCCGATTGCCCATTCAGGCCCTCCCCGAACAAAGCGACGCGAGGGGTGACCCGATGGCGAATGGTGAAGGAACTGATATGGCTAGCATGGTGTCAACCTGGGTCTTGGAGCCGCTGAAGGATCAGGATCATCAATCATGAGGGGGTCAAGTGTTCCTGTTTCTTGAACGTCCATCAAGCCACTTGCCATGCCCTGATGCCGCAGAGCCAGGCAAGCGCGGCTCGACAGGCTTTCGTGGCAATTGAATTTGCGCTCCCCGCGCGCGATAGTAGACGCCACTTGCCATCGCCATCCGCGCAGACACGACACAGGAAGCACAATGTCAGATCAGCAGGTCAATAACCTCAATGTTCTTGCCCAGGACGTCCTGATCACTCCCGAGGCCCTGAAGCGAGAGATCCCCCTTACTCAGCCCGCCGAGCGCACGGTGATCGAGGGCCGCGAGACCATCCAGGCCATTCTGGACGGTCGTGACCCTCGCCTGCTGATGGTGGTGGGTCCCTGCTCCATCCATGACGTGGACGCGGCACTCGACTACGCCCGGCGCCTGCGCCGGCTGGCCGATGAGGTCAAGGAGAGCCTGTACATCGTGATGCGCGTCTATTTCGAGAAGCCGCGCACCACCGTGGGCTGGAAGGGCCTGATCAACGACCCTCATCTCAACGGCTCCTTCGAGATCGAGGAGGGCCTGCATATCGCCCGCAGGCTGCTGGTGGAACTCGCCGAGATGGGCCTGCCGCTAGCCACCGAGGCACTGGACCCGATCTCGCCCCAGTACATCCAGGACTGCATCAGCTGGTCAGCCATCGGCGCGCGTACCACCGAGTCCCAGACCCACCGTGAGATGTCCTCGGGCCTCTCCTGCCCGGTGGGCTTCAAGAATGGCACCGATGGCAGCCTGGATGTCGCGGTCAATGCCCTGCAGTCGGTCTCTCACCCCCATAACTTCCTGGGCATCGACCAGGCCGGCCAGGTGGCGATCATTCGCACGCGCGGCAACGCCTATGGCCATGTGGTACTGCGCGGCGGCAACGGCAAGCCCAACTACGACAGCGTCAGCGTGGCGCTGGCCGAACAAGCACTCAAGAAGGCCGGCATCAAGCCCAACATCATGATCGACTGCTCCCATGCCAACTCCAACAAGGATGCGGCCCTGCAGCCGCTGGTAATGGAAAACGTCACCAACCAGATCCTCGACGGCAACCGCTCGATCATCGGCCTGATGGTCGAGTCCAATATCGGTTGGGGCAACCAGAAGATGACCGACGACCCCGCCGATCTCGCCTATGGCGTCTCGATCACCGATGCCTGCATCGACTGGGACACCACCGTCGAAGCCTTCAAGCGCATGAACGAGAAGCTTGCGCCGGTGCTGGCCGAGCGACGCCAGGCCGCTTGACCCTGTCGCCGATCCCCACCCTCACTGGCCCGCCTCTCATGGCGGGCCAGTGCGTTGCGAGCAACAAACAGCGCCGCTGATCGGGCTTCGCCCTCCCTCGTCCCAGGTCTGCCGCTCAGACCTTGCGCACGCCGTCGATCTCGCGCACGAAGGGCGGCAGCGCATCCAGCAGCGCCTGGCCATAGCGGCGGGTCAGTACCCGGCGATCGAGCAGGGTAATGCGCCCACTATCGGCCTCCTGGCGAATCAGCCTGCCACAAGCCTGGACCAGCTTGATCGAGGCGTCCGGCACGCTGATGCGCATGAAGGCATTGCCGCCCCGGCTCTCGATCCATTCGGCCAACGTCGCGCCCACCGGGTCGTCCGGCACCGCGAAGGGCAGTCGCGTGATCACCACATGGTTGAGGTAGTCGCCGGGCAGGTCGATACCCTCGGCGAAGCTCGCCAGGCCGAAGATGATGCTGCCCTCCCCCGCGTCCACCCGCGCCCGGTGGCGACTGATCAGTTCGCGCTTGGGCAGGCGGTCCTGTGCCATCACCCGCTCACGACGCCCTGTCGACAGCGCCTTCTCCACGCCGCGCAGCTGGGCGCGTGACGAGAACAGCATCAGCACCGTCTCCTGCTCACCGAGCGCCTCGACGAAGTCGACGATGGCCCGCTCGTGTCCCTCTCTGTCGGCGGGGTCGACCGCCTCGCGAGGCACGCTGAGCACCGCCCGGGAGTAGTCGAAGGGACTGGGCAGACGCTGGTAGCGATAGCGGTTGGCCAGCCCGGCACGTTCCTGAAGCCGCTCGAAGCGCCCCAGGGCAGTGAGCGTCGCCGAGGTCACCACAGCCCCGAAGGTACTGCCCCACAGAGACTTGGCGAGGGTGTGGGCGGCAGAGACCGGGCTCGCCGAGAAGCTCAGCTCGGGCTCGCCATGCAAGCGTTCCAGAGTCAGCCAGCGCGCATGCGGAGGCTCGCCGTCCGGGTCGGGCTCGGCGAAGGCCTGCCACAAGGCATCTGCCTCCAGGGCACGCCCGTGGAGCAGGGCCACTAAGGGCAGCCAGGCTTCGGCCTGCTCACGCGGCAGTCCGGTATGCTTGTCTGGGTCGAGGCTCTCGCGCAGGATGTCAGCCATCTCTTCCAAGCTGCGGGCGAGATCGGCGAAGGGCACCACCAGGGCACCAGCCTGTTCGCGCAGCGCCACGGGGACTCGTCCCATCTCCAGACGGTGATGCCGGCTCTCCTCGCCCTCGGCCAGCCCTTGGGGGCAGCGCGCCAGCTGGTGGCCCAGGGCGAAGGCCTCGCCGAGCCGGGGCTCGAGGGCATTGATCGCCTTGGGCAGCCCCGCCAGCAACCGCGCCAGGGTGGGCTGAATGGCCAGGGCTTGGTTGAGCTCGCTCAGCGAGCTTTTCAGGGTCTTCAGCCAGCGCAGCGCCCCGCCCACAGCGAAGCGATGAGTAAAGTGCTGAAGGGCCTTGTTGGGCAGGTGATGTCCTTCGTCGAAGATGTGGATGCAGTCACCCGGGGCAGGCAGCACCACGCCGCCGCCTAGTGCCAGGTCAGCCAGCACCAGGTCATGGTTGGCGACGATGATGTCAGCGCTATCGAGATGGCGACGGGCCCGGAAGAAGGCGCAGGCCCCGAAGTGGCCGCAGCGGCGGTTGGTGCATTGGCGATGGTCCACGGTGAGGCGACGCCAGTGGCCGTCCTCGATGGCCTCGGGCCAGCTATCGCGGTCGCCCTCCCAGCGGCCGTTGCCGTAGGCCTCACCCAGCTCCTTGGCCAGCGACTGAAAGTCGTCGCCGCCGCTGGCCAGGGACTGCTCGAACAGCGACAGGGTGGCATTCTCCTCCCCGCCATCCAGCGCCTGGTCGAGGCGCGCCACGCAGACATAGCGCCCGCGCCCCTTGGCCAGGGCATAGTCGAAGTCGATGCCACTATGCGTCTTGAGCGCCGGCAGATCCTGATGGAGCACCTGCTCCTGCAGCGCCACGGTGGCGGTAGCGATGACCAGCCGCTTGCCGCGGGCCTTGGCCACCGGCAGCGCGGCCAGCAGGTAGGCCAGGGTCTTGCCGGTGCCGGTACCGGCCTCGAGCACGCAGACGTGCTCGTCGCTGACGCGCTTGCCGGCCTCGTCGACCTCGATGCCCGCCAGGGTGCGGGCGATCTCGGCGATCATCAGCCGCTGGCCGTAGCGCGGGGTGAGCTTGAGACCCTCCAGCACGCGACGATAGGCGTCCTGGATCTCGGCCTTCAGCGCTTCTTCAAGCATGGGCTGTCAGAGCAGGCCTTCCGGCGGGTGCTCGCAGGGCAACTTGTTGTTGATGTAGCGCTCGATCTCGGGCAGCGAGAAGGCGTCCTCCTCGCCGACGAAGCTGATCGAGACGCCCTTGGCGCCGGCGCGACCGGTGCGCCCGATGCGGTGCACGTAGTCCTCGGGATCTTCCGGCAGGGTGTAGTTGATCACGTGGCTGACATCCTCGATATGGATGCCACGCCCTGCCACGTCGGTGGCGACCAGCACCTGGATCTGACCCTCGCGGAACTTCTCGAGGGTCTCGATGCGCTGGTTCTGTGGCACGTCGCCGGAGAGCATGGCGGCATTGATGCCGGACTTCTTGAGGAGCTCGTCGAGCTTGCGCACCAAGTCGCGACGGTTGCCGAACACCATGACACGATCGAAGCTCTCCTGCTTGAGCAGGTTGACCAGCAGCCGCGGCTTGTCCTCATCGCCAACCAGGTAGACGCGCTGGTCGATGTCGGCGGCGTTGTCGACGGTGACCTCGATCTCCACATGGGCCGGATCAAAGGTCCACTGGCTGGCCAGGTTGAGGATGTCCTGGCTGAAGGTGGCCGAGAACAGGAAGGTCTGGCGCTGCTCCTTGTTCGGCGTGTGGCGGATGATGCGCTTGACGTCAGGAATGAAGCCCATGGAGAGCATACGGTCGGCCTCGTCGAGCACCAGCACTTCCACCTGGGTGAGGTCGACGTCGCGCTTCTCGTGGAAGTCCAGCAGCCGGCCGGGAGTGGCGACTAGGATGTCGAGCTTGCCCCCCAGCGCCTCGCGCTGCTGCTGGTAGTCCATGCCGCCCACGACGCTTGCGACCTTGAGATCCGTGAAGCGGGCCAGGGCCTTGGCATCCTTCTCGATCTGCAGCGCCAGCTCGCGGGTCGGCGCCACCATCAGCGCCCGCGGCGCGCCCGGCTTCTGGGCATTGGGGGCCTGCTCCTCGAGGAAGTAGGCGATGATCGAGATCAGGAAGGCGGCGGTCTTGCCGGTGCCGGTCTGGGCCTTGCCCACCACGTCACCACCCAGCAGGCTGTGGACCAGGGTCTCGGCCTGGATGGGCGTGCAGTATTCGAAGCCCAGGGCATGGATGGCCCGCATCAACGGCAGCGGCAAGTCGAAGTCATGGAAGCGCCACTTGCCCGCCACGGCGGGAACCTGGAACTGGCGCAGATCCCAGTTCGACTGGCGACGACGCGGCTTGCGCCGGCGACGCTTGGGCTTGCGGTTCTGGGCCGGTGCTGTGGTCTGTTCCGACTCGCTCATAGGCTGTGCTGTCTTGTCCGTGTCGGTGGATGGGGTGCATCACGCAAATCGCTATTGTACCAGTCTATGACGCTAAGGGCGCGCTCTGGACACCTGGCGAAGCTTGGCCGCTGTCGGTCGGGCCGCCGCGACTGGTAGAATGGTGGCCATTCATGCTAGGAGTTGTCTCATGACACGCCGAAAGAAGACCCGTTCGCTGGCCGACAAGGTGCAGATCCGCACCGGCAAGCGCAAGGATTTCAAGAAGTGGCGCCACGAGAATCCCGACCAGGTCACCTCGTCGACCCGCTTCACCCAAAAGAAGCGCCAGCAGCGCAAGTTGCAGGCCGCCCGCAAGATGGCCCGCCAGGAGCAGGGGCAACCGATTGCCATCCATCCGCAGCAGACCGGCGACGACACCCTCCAACGAGGGGACGCTTGAAGTGCGCCTGGTCTCCTTCAACATCAATGGTATACGCGCTCGCCAGCACCAGCTCGCCGCGCTGGTCGAGACGCATCGCCCGGCGCTTATCGGCCTGCAGGAAACCAAGGTCCAGGACAGCGAGTTTCCCTCGGCGGCGGTGGAGGGGCTGGGCTATCGTGTCTTCTACCATGGCCAGAAGGGCCACTACGGTGTAGCGCTGCTGGTCGACCCTGCGCAGTGCGGCGAACCGGAGGCGGTCTTCCACGGTTTTCCCGATGACGGCGAGGACGCCCAGCGGCGCATGATCGGGGTGCGCCTGCGCCCGGGCGGCGGCAAGCCGCTGACGGTGTGGAACGGCTACTTTCCGCAGGGCGAGAACGTCGCGCACCCGGTCAAGTTCCCTTACAAGCGCGCCTTCTATGCCCAGCTGCGGCACTTGCTCGAGACCCGGCACCGCCCCGACGAGTGCCTGGCGGTGATGGGCGACTTCAACATCTCGCCCGAGGACATCGACATCGGCATCGGCGAGGCCAATCGCCAGCGCTGGCTACGCGAGGGCAAGACCAGCTTTCAGCCGGAGGAGCGCGAATGGCTCACCGGTATCAAGGCGTGGGGGCTCACCGACAGCTATCGAATCCGCTATCCAGAGGTCGACGACCGCTTCAGCTGGTTCGACTATCGCTCCCGCGGCTTCGAGCGCGAGCCGAAGCGCGGCCTGCGCATCGACCATATCCTGGTCAGCGCGCCGCTGGCCAAGAAGGTAACGGAGGCCGGCATCGACTATGACCTACGTGGCATGGAGAAGCCTTCCGATCACGCGCCAGTGTGGACCGAGCTCGCGCTGTAAGCCGGCCCGGCTGGTCCGCGGCAATGGCAATATAGGCGCCCGGTGCCGGCATGGACACCATCAGCAGCCAGCCGGTGGTGACCCCGAAGACAGGTCATGGGGGCTCCCTGTCGCAGCCTATCTGAGCTGGAACTCCAGCCGCTGCCGCGCCCGACGCAGACGGCCATCTGACTCGAAACGCCACTCCGCTACCGCCGACTCGGCGGCTGCCTCGAAGGCCCTGCGCGGCCGAGCCTCCAGCACCCGAATGCTCGAAGGATCAACGCGACCGTCCGGCTGAATCAGGAATTCCAGCTCCACATAGCCTTCCAACCCGCGTCGCAGGGCTCGCCGCGGGTAGTTTGGCGGCACCCGATTGACCGGAATGGCCTCACCCACTGCCACGGGCACGTCACTGGCCTGACTCCCCTGACTGGCCGGCTCGGCGGTGGAGACAGCCTCCAGCGCAGCATCGGCGGGCTTGCTTGCCTCGGCGGCGAGGGCCAAGGGTTCTGAAGGCGCCGCAGATACTGGCTCAGGCTGCGGTGCAGGTGCCGGATCAGGGATCGATTCCGGTTCTGGGACTGGCGTCGGTTCGGGAGTCGGTTCTGGGACAGGCTCCGGCGCTGCGGTCGGCTCGGGCTGCGGATCAGGCTCAGACAGAGCGATCGCGTCGGGTCGCTCAGACAAGGACTCGGCCTCGGCCTCGGCGAGGGAGGGAGACGGCGCCTCTTGCGGGGCCGGCGAGGCCAGCCGCAGTGGCGCAGAGACGTCCGGCCGCTCAATCGTCTGCTCCGGCGGCGCGACCAGCAATGCCAGCAGCCAGAAGAGTCCCAGCGCCATGGCGCCACCGCCCAGCGCAGCGAGCAGGGAACGAATCATGAGCCGCTCTGGGTAGCGGCTACCGCCAAGTCCTCGACTCCTGCCGCACGCAGCCGGTCCATCACCTCCAGCAGCATGCCGGTGGTAGCGGTGCGGTCGGCCTGGATCACTACCCCGCCCGCATCACCGAGCCGCTCGGCGACGCGTTGCCCGACACGATGAGCATCGACGGGCTCTCCATCTACCCAGACGGCGCCCTTGGCGGTGATTGCCACCATCAGCCGAGCATCGGGCTGGGGGCTGGCGGCGCTGGACGCGGGACGTTCGATCTCCACGCCGCTCTCCTTGACGAAGCTGGTGGTGACGATGAAGAAGATCAGCATGATGAAGACCACGTCGAGCATCGGCGTCAGGTTGACCTCGTCGGCATTGCCTGGCTCGTCGATCCGCTGGCGGCGTCTACGCATGCGACGCCTCCACGGCGCGAGCCAGGCGGTCATGCAGGCGCTGGTCCTCGCGCCGGATGATCTGTTCGAGTCGATTGACGAACAGCAGCCCCACCACCGCCACCGCCATGCCGGCCAGGGTCGGCAGGGTGGCGCGCGCCACCCCGTCGGCCATGCCTCGCGCCTGGCCGCCATCGCCCAGCGCCAGGCTGTCGAACACGGCAATCATGCCGGTGACGGTGCCCAGCAGGCCGAGCAGCGGACAGAGAGCCACCAGCAGCTTCAACCAGGGCAGAGGACGACGCAGCTGGGCGATCAGCTCACCGCTCCAGGCTTCACACAGGGTATGTGCGCTCCAGCTGTGGTGGTCGGTGCGCGCCGTCCAGCGCATGATGAGGGCACGGCGGGCATGACGATAAGTGAGACGCAAGAACAGTATCCGCTCTAGCGCCAGGCTGAACAGCAGCACCGCCACCCCGGCGATGCCGACCAGGACGATTCCGCCCGCATCGACCAGCCGCGCCAGGGGCTCAAGCCAGAGCGCTGGCATGTCGCTCGCTCCCGGCAGATGTCGAAGGAGCCGGGCGATGCTCGAGCCGCTCGGCGAGCGCCGCGCTGGCCTGGCCCTCCATCACGCGGGCCAGGTGCCGGCCATGCCCCACCAGGGCGGTATGGGCGACCAGTAACGGCACCGCGGTGATCAGGCCCAGCACAGTGGTCACCAGCGCCTGGCTGATGCCGCCAGCCATCCGCTGCGGGTCACCGGTGCCGAACACGGTGATCGCCTGGAAGGTGACGATCATGCCGGTGACCGTACCCAGCAGGCCCAGCAGGGGCGCCAACCCGGCGAGCAGCTTGACCAGCGACTGGCCACGCTCGAGGCGCGGCAGTTCGGCCAGTATTGCCTCGTCGAGGCGTGCTTCCAGGGCCTCGGGCATGGGGTCGTCAGCGAGTGCCCAAAAACGCAGCAGCACGCGGCCCAGCGGGTTGTCCTGACGCAGCCGGTTGAGGTCGCGCCGCTGGCGGCGCATTGCCACACTCACCCTGAACAGGTAACCGTACTGCAGCAGCGCCACCAGCAGGCCAATGGCACCCAGCCCCACCACGACGTAGCCCACGGCGCCGCCCTGATGGAAGCGCTCCATAAGACTCGGCCGCCGGGCAAGGGCGTCGAACACCTCGCCGCGGGTGGGATCCAGCGCCAGGCGCTCGCTTTGCCCGGCCTGGAAATCAGCGAGCAGCTTGCTGACCTTCTTCGGGGTCCGAGACATCCTGGAGAGCATGCCCTCCTCGGCACCACGCTCCAGCAACGCTCCCTGGTTGAAGGCCATCAGGTCACCCAGGCGCACTACCTCGCGGGTCGCGATCTCGCCATTGCCATCGGCCACCGGTGCCTCGAAGGCAACCGCCCGTCCGGTCTCGGCGGTCAGCGAAATCAGCGCGTCACCCAGTGCTTCCAGGTGAGCGCTACGCAGCACCTCGGCGTCATCCAAGGATGGCGGCAACTCGGCGCCACCCACCGCGATCCAGCTGTCGGCCAGCGCATCGCGCAGCTCGCGGCTGTGACGCGTCAAGGTGTTCAGCACCGCGGTAAGCGCCTCACCCTGCTCGGCCTGACGTTCATCAAGCGTATCGCGCAGGGCTTGCTGCTGCGCCTGTTGTTCCTGCAATTCCGCGAAACGTGCCTGGGCCTCGGCATGGGCCTCGCGAGCCTCATCGAGGGCCATCTGCAGGGCCTCGCGGTTCTCGACGAGCTCGGCCAGCCGCGTGGCATCGCGGGCCTTCGCCGCCTCGCGCCCGTCACTCAGGGTCGTCAGGAGTGCCTCCTGAGCGTACACGGGCAGCTCGGCGATCATCAGACCTCCCATCACCAGCCCAGCCAGAGCACAACGCACGGCTTGTATCCAGGCATGACTCACCGGCCCATCTCCGTGTCGATAGAAGGGGGTATTCGCTCCAGCGGCAAGGAGATCGGCAGGGTCAGCAGCTCCGCTGCCCGCTGATCACGGGCGATACGAAGGCCGTGACGCAGCTCGACACGTTCGGCCTTATCCAGTGTCTCCCAGTGATCTGTCTCGGCGCGCCACACGCCACCCTCGCGACCGTCGGGGGTCAGATAATAGAGACCGACCCGCCCCAGGCGCAGGAAGTCCACCTCGCGGCGGCGGGCGCTGCCCTCGTCTTTCCCTTCGCCCCCCTCGTTCAGGATGCCGCGCCATGCGTCCAGCTCACGGCCATAGTCGAGCTCGGTACGCCAGGCGGCAAGCAGTCGGTCCAGGCGTTCGGCGATCGAGGCATCGGGATCCTGCAGGCCAACCGCGAGGCCTTCGGCGCGCGCCAGGCGCTCTTGCTTCAGGAATGGCAGGTCGCGCTCCACCCAGGACAACAGGCGTGAGATCAGTGCCTGCTCCAGTCGTGGCAGCGCCTCGCGGCTCTCGGCCAGCGAATCCAGCGCAGCCTCGCGGCTGGCCAGACGCTCACCCTGATATGTCAGACGGCGCGCCAGGGCGTCGCTGCGTGTCTCCAGTTGTCGCGTCTCGGCCTCCAGCCGGCGCAACTCGCGCAGCCGCGTCCGAGTCGCGTCGTCGGCCGCAGCGAGGCGGGCCTGAAGTTCGGCTCCCGGCTCGGCCTGACTCGTCGCCTCAAGCGGAGGCGGCTGAGCCTGGGGTTGAGTGAGCGTCATCAGGCACAGAGTTATGCCAAGCGGCAATCGCAAGCGAAAGATCCTCACCATCTTGCTCCGTCGAGATCACTGACAGATGACTCACCATGCCACCAACAGGGCGATGATCAAAATGGCTACGCTCCTCCTCGCGACGGCAACCACGGCTGCAGGTGGGTTGCCCTGCACGAAGTCGTTGCCCTGCACAAAATTAGTTGCCCTGCACAAAAAAGCCGCACCCTGAGGGTGCGGCCCGTCTCTCAAGAAGAATCACGAGAAGGATCAGCCCTTAGGTCGTGGCGTTGCGATAGCGACGCTCGACGTCTTCCCAGTTGATCACGTTGAAGAAGGCCTTCAAGTAGTCCGGACGCTTGTTCTGGTACTTGAGGTAGTAAGCGTGTTCCCAGACGTCAACACCCAGAATCGGGGTATGGCCGTGGCTGATCGGGCTATCCTGGTTGAGGGTGTTCTCGACCACCAACTTGCCATCCGGCTTGACGCTGAGCCAGGCCCAACCACTGCCGAAACGACCCAAACCGGCCTTGGTCAGGGCATCCTGGAAGGCCTCATAACCACCGAGCTCATTGTCGATGGCCTGAGCCACCTGCCCCTGGGGTTGACCGCCTCCCTGGGGCGACATCATCTGCCAGAACATGCTGTGATTCGAGTGGCCACCCCCGTTGTTGATCACGGCCTGGCGCTTGTCCTCGGGCACGCGGTCCAGGTTAGCCAGCAGCTCGTCGACCGGTACATCCTCCAGACCGGTGCCTTCCAGGGCGCCGTTCAGGTTGTTGACATAGGTCTGGTGGTGCTTGGAATGGTGGATCTCCATGGTCATCGCATCGATATGCGGTTCCAGGGCATCGTAGGCGTAGGGAAGTTCTGGAAGCGTGTGTGCCATGATCGTTCCTCCTTGTTGATGTCCGATGGGAATAGTGTCCCGGTTCACTCCCATAGGATGGCAGGGAGTAGCCCGAGTTGCCAACAACAGCGCTAATTCCTTGTATAGAAGATGTTAATTGACATCTCCACACCGGCCAGCCGCCTGCCCCCCGGCCGACCAGCAGGCCCGAGGGGATAGCGCTTTGACCTATAGCTTCTGCTCGAGCTCGGGCAGCGCCTCGAAGAGGTCCGCGACGAGGCCATAGTCAGCGACCTGGAAGATCGGCGCCTCCTCGTCCTTGTTGATGGCGACGATCACCTTGGAGTCCTTCATACCCGCGAGGTGCTGGATGGCGCCACTGATACCCACAGCGATATAGAGTTCTGGCGCGACGATCTTGCCGGTTTGACCGACCTGCATGTCATTGGGCACGAAGCCGGCGTCCACCGCAGCGCGGGAGGCGCCGATGGCCGCCCCCAGCTTATCGGCGATGCCCTCGAGCAATTTGAAGTTGTCACCATTGCCCATGCCACGTCCGCCGGAGATCACCACCTTGGCTGCGCCCAGCTCGGGGCGGTCGGACTGCGCCAGCTCCTCCTTGATAAAGGTGGACTGACTGTTGTCGGCGACGAAATCGACTGCCTCGATGGACGCACTACCGTCTTCGCTGACGGCATCAAAGCCGGTGGCGCGCACGGTAATCACCTTCAGCGCATCTTCACTCTGCACGGTGGCGATGGCATTGCCGGCATAGATCGGCCGCTTGAAGGTGTCGGCACTCTCCACGGCGATGATCTCGGAGATCTGTGCCACGTCCTTGATCGCGGCGACGCGCGGCAACACGTTCTTGCCGGTGGTGGAGGCACAGGCCAGCACGTGGCTGTAGTCATCGGAAAGCTCTGCGATCAGTGCCGCGGTGGGCTCGGCGAGCAGATGGGCATAGGCGGCGTGATCGGCCACCCGAACCCTGGCGACGCCGTCGAGCTTGGCCGCGGCCTCGGCGATGGCGGAAACGCCCTCGCCCGCCACCAGCACGTCGATATCACCGCCACTCTCCTTGACGATCTGTTGGGCAGCGGCCACCACGTGGGCGGTGGCGCCGACCAGGGCGCCATCATGATGTTCGGCCAGAACCAGGGTACTCATGGAATCAGCTCCTTTCAAAGCACTGTCAAAGCGCTGTGTTCAACGTACTGTGTTCAAAGTACTTTGGCTTCGTTCTTGAGTTTGTCGATCAGCTCATCCACCGAGTCCACCTTGACGCCACCCTGGCGCTCGGCCGGCGGCTCGACCTTGAGCCGCTTGACCTTGGAGGCCACGTCGATACCCAGCTCGTCGGGGGTCTTCACGTCCATCGGCTTCTTCTTGGCCTTCATGATGTCGGGCAGCTTGGCGTAACGCGGCTCGTTAAGGCGCAGGTCGGTGGTGATGACCGCCGGCAAGGTGAGCTCCACGGTCTGCAGGCCGCCGTCGATCTCGCGGGTCACCTGCACCTTTTCACCGTCCACCACCACCTCCGAGGCGAAGGTGCCCTGGGGCAGCCCGCTCAGCGCAGCGAGCATCTGGCCGGTCTGGTTGTTGTCGGTATCGATGGCCTGCTTACCCAGGATCACCAGGCCCGGCTGCTCCTCCTCGACCAGCTTGGCCAGCGCCTTGGCGGCCCCCAGCGACTCTACGCGCTCGTCGGTCTGCACGTGAATGGCGCGGTCGGCGCCCAACGCCAAGGCGGTGCGCAGCTGCTCCTGGGCGGCCTTGGGGCCGATGGTGACGGCGACGATCTCACTGGCCACGCCGCGCTCCTTCAGGCGCACCGCCTCTTCCACGGCAATCTCGCAGAAGGGGTTCATGGCCATCTTGACGTTGGTGAGGTCGACATCGCTGTGGTCCGGCTTAACGCGGATCTTGACGTTGTAATCGATGACGCGCTTGACCGCGACGAGTACCTTCATAGTGTCCTCGCTTGGTTCACGTAGCGAACCTGATGGTGGAAGAAATGACCTCTGCCCCGGCTCGATGCATGACACGAAACATGATAGGCGGGCGCGAAAACCGGCCAGCCTATTGCCATGCGTTTAATGCATGCGTTTGATAGATGAGGCATCGCAAAACCCTTTCACTGTGCCATAGCCGCATCCTGGTCAACAATCGATGGGCTGCCCAGGTGGAGCAAGCCTCCCATCGCAAGAGTGACCCTTTGTCGATATTATGTCTATCATGAGACGCAAGTAGAAGCAAACGACCGTTTTAAATCTTTCCGGCGTGGCTCGTGCCCTGCGGCCGCGTTCCCGGGACAGCTAGGAGCGAACAGGTGGAAGAACAAATCGAACGCGATTCCATGGATGTCGATGTGGTCATTGTCGGCGCCGGTCCCTCGGGCCTCGCCGCGGCATGCCGCTTGATGCAACAGGCCAACGAGGCGGAACAGGAGCTCACGGTCTGCGTGGTAGAGAAGGGCTCCGAGGTGGGCGCCCATATCCTCTCCGGGGCGATATTCGAGCCTCGGGCCCTGGGGGAGCTGTTCCCCGACTGGCAGGAGCGCGGCGCCCCGCTGACCACGCCGGTGACCCGCGACGAGGTCTACCTGCTCAAGGATGCCGATAAGGCCCAGAAGCTGCCGGGCGCCCTGGTGCCGCCCTCCATGCACAACACCGGGGGCGACTTGACGCGCTACCTGATCAGTGCCGGCAACCTTTGTCGCTGGCTGGCCGAGCAGGCCGAGGCGTTGGGCGTGGAAATCTTCCCCGGCTTCGCGGCACAGGAGGCGATCATCGAGGAGGAGGTGGTCAAGGGGATCCTGATCGGCGACATGGGGGTGGGCGCCGATGGCCAACCCAAGGACAGCTACACGCCGGGGATGGAGTTGCGCGCCAAGTATACCTTGTTTGCCGAGGGCTCCCGCGGGCACCTGGGCAAGCGGCTGATCGAGCGCTTCAGCCTCGATGCGGGCAAGGATCCGCAGCACTACGGCATCGGCCTGAAGGAGCTGTGGGATATTCCCGCCGAGCAGCATGAACCCGGCCTGGTGCTGCATGGCTCCGGCTGGCCGCTGGACAAGCATACCCAAGGTGGCTGGTTTCTCTATCACGGCGATAACCAGCAGGTGATGGTCGGCCTGATCATGGACCTCTCCTACCAGAACCCCTGGCTGTCGCCCTTCGACGAGTTCCAGCGCATGAAGCACCACCCGACGATCGCCCGACATCTCGAAGGTGGCCAGCGCGTGGCCTATGGCGCCCGGGCCATCACCAAGGGGGGGCTGAACTGCCTGCCGAAGATGACCTTCCCCGGCGGCTTGCTGATCGGCTGCGACGCCGGCACGCTGAATTTCGCCAAGATCAAGGGCCTGCACACCGCTATGAAGTCCGGCCTGGTGGCCGCCGAGGCGGTGTTCGAGGCGGTGGCCAAGGGCGACGAGGGCGGCAGCGAACTCACCTCGTTCACCGAGAAGTGGCAGGCGAGCTGGGGCCATGCAGAACTCGAGAAGAGCGCCAGCTTCGGTCCGGCGATCCACAAGTACGGCACCGTGATGGGCGGCGCCTACAACTTCGCCGACCAGCTGCTCGGCGGCAAGCTGCCCAATATCCATGACACCACCCCCGACCATGCCACGCTCAAGCCGGCCAGTGAGTGCGAGAAGATCGATTACCCCAGGCCGGACGGCAAGCTCTCCTTCGACAAGCCCTCCTCGGTGTTCCTGTCGAACACCAACCACGAAGAGGACCAGCCCTGCCACCTGAAGCTCGACGATCCGGAATTGCCGATCCGCGACAACCTGCCCGAGTACGCCGAACCGGCCCAGCGCTACTGCCCGGCCGGGGTCTATGAGGTGATCGAGGATGACGCAGGCCAGCCCAGATTCCAGATCAATTTCCAGAACTGTGTGCACTGCAAGACCTGCGACATCAAGGACCCGGCCCAGAACATCACCTGGGTGGCCCCGGAAGGCGGCGGCGGGCCAAATTATCCGAATATGTGAGCGTCGCACCTCGAGCTCGACGCGTAAGCCGTACTCAGTCCCCGGTGGCAATGGGCCTCGCCGGGTCGCGAATCCACTCGCTCCAGGAGCCAGGGTAGAGACTCGGCAGGGGCTAGCCGGCCTCGGCCAGCGCGCTGGCCGATATCAGCGGGTGGGTCATGCGTTGACTCCCTCAAGCAATTCGATGGGGGCCCGGCGGGCGATCAGGCGACGCCGCCCGGCATGGTGGAAGCGTACCTCGATCACCGGGTTGTCCGGGTCGCCCTCCACCACGCTGATCCGGCCCTCGCCGAACACCGCATGGCGCAGGGCCTGGCCGACGCGGAAACTGGTTGACGGCGTCTCCGCGACACCCGCTTTCGCGGCAGCAGGTTGTGCCGCCACCAGCGGCAGCGTGTGGCCCAGCGCGTCCAGGTAACGCTGTACCAGGCTGGGGTCGGACACCGCCAGAGGACGCTGCTCCTCTACCGCCTGGGCGCCGTCGAGCCGGTGAGCCACCTGCTGGCCATCCTCCCATGCGGACTCGCCGATGAAGCGGCTGGGGCGGTGGTCACCGCCGTCGTGAATCAGCACCAGGCGTTCGCGCGCGCGGGTGATAGCCACATAGAAGAGCCGTCGCTCCTCCTCCAGGCGCCCCGTCGTCAGGGGATTGTCGCGGGTATAGTGGGGAAAGTCCTCCTCGTTGACGCCGGCCACCAGCACCAGCGGCCACTCCAGCCCCTTGGCCCCGTGTACCGTGCTGATCAGCACCCCGTCGTCGCGGTTCTCCACCGGTCGCGAGAGCAGCTCGATGAAGGCCTCGGTGTCGTTGCCCAGTTCGCCGGCCTGTTCGACCAGCACGTCGAGCAGACGCACGTCCTCCTCGCCCTTGTCGCGCCGGGCGGCGGCACGCTTGAGCACCTTCTCGGCGTCAACCTCGGACACCACATGCTCGAGCAGACGCGCCGGCGGCCAGGCCGATAAACGCGGCAGCTCGCAAAGCAGTGCCCAGCGCTTCTTGAGGGTGCGCCGCTGGTGGGGCCTGAGCCCATCGAGCAGCGGATCGTGGCGCTCCGGCCAGCGTTGGGTCTCGGCCAGCCGGCCGGCCAGGACAAGCAGCCGCTCGCGGGCCACGAAGGGGGTGGGCTGTGCCAGCAGCATCGCCAGGTGGCCCGGGTTCTGGAGCCGATGGGGCTCGATGGCCAGACGCAGGTAGCCGGCCAACGCCTCGACCAGCGGCAGGCGAAAGACGAAGCGATCCTCGCGGGACAGGCGGAAGGGGATGCCCTCGCGCAGCAGCGCCAGCTGCAGCGGTACCGACAGCGCCCAGCTGCGCACCAGCAGGCAGGCCTCCTCCAGCCCGCGCCCGCCGCGCCGCCAGTCGGTGAGCTCGGCCAGCAGCCCCGGGCTGCCCTGCCCCACGGCCAGGCCAGTGGCGGGGTTGCCCGGCGCGGCCAGGCAGAGCTGGTCGGGCCGCCGCCGATTGGCGGCGATGGCATGATTGGCGGTCAGCGCCAGGGCGTGGCCGTGGCGGAAGGTGGTCGAGAGCGGATAGTCACGGGCCGCCCCGAAGGTGGCGGTGAAGGTCTCCAGCATGGTGTCGGGGTGGGCCCCCCGCCACTCGTAGATGCACTGGTTGGCATCGCCTACCGCCATGACCTCGGCCTGGTTGCCAACCAGCAGCGCCAGCAGCCGCTGCTGGGCGGTATTGACGTCCTGGTACTCGTCGATAACCACGTGGTCGAGAAACCCCTGGACCCGGCCTCGCAGGCCCTCATTCGCCTCCAGCGCCCGCAGAGGCCGATAAAGCAGGTCGGCAAAGGTCATCAGTCCCTGGTCAGCCAGCAGCCACTCGGCATGCTCGAAGGCGGCCACGAAGTGGTCCGTCTCCTCGCCAAAGTCGAGCTGGCGGTGCAGCTCGGCAGGCGAGGCCATCTCCGCCTTCACCAGGCCGCAGAAGTGGGCCAGCGCCTCGAGGCGCTCGGCCTCCAGGGCCGTCTCGCGCGCCTCGGGGGCCTCGCTCAGGGCGGCCAGGGTAGCCTGGCGCAGCAATCGCTCAAGTTGCCAGTCGGCGGTGAGCAGCTGACGCGGCGCGAGCGCCCCCCAGCGGGCCAGGCTACCGGTCAGCCGGTGACCAAGGGAGTGGAAGGTGCGCACGTCGGGCAGCGCCTGGCCAGGGGGGGCCATCTGCGCCAGACGAGCCTGGAAGTCCTCCCGGGCCGAGCGGTTGAACATCAGCACTAGAATCCGCTCCGGGGGCACCCCCTGCGCGAGCAGGTGCAGCACCCGGGCAACCATGGTCGTGGTCTTGCCGGCACCGGCCACCGCCGTCACCCGGGCATGGCCATGTTCGTGGGTGACCACGGCGCGCTGCTCGGGGGTCAGCTCGCGGATCAGTGTCATGTCGACTCGCTGTCACGCCGCGCCTCGGCGTCCAGCCTCCCCAGGGGCTGCCAGCTGCCCTGGCTGGTCAGGCCCAGCTCGAGGCTGCCGTCACCGAGCTCCCGCGTTTCGGCCTGCTCTACGAGACGATAGTAGACGTTGCGGCCCAGCCGGGCGTTGAGGCCGAAACGCACCGCCACCTCCGGTACCGTCTCGCCGGACGGGGTTTCGCTGAGTTCCAGCCGACGCTCCTCGCCAAGTGCCAGGCGATCGCCGACGTTGGTGGTCAACCACCAGGTGCCGTCCTGCTCGTGCTCGGCATCCACTACCAGGAAGGGTCGATCCTCGACTCGGATCCGCTGCCACTCGGCCGGTGTCACCAGCAGGTAGCTCCCGTCGGGCTCGCGGCGCAGGATGGTCGAAAGCAGGCGCACCAGCCGCGGTCGGGCGATGGGCGTGCCTTCATGAATCCAGCGACCATCGGCAGCAATGGTGAGGTCCATCTCACCTCCATGTTCGGGATGCCAGCGATCGACGGGGGGAATTTCGCCGTCGGGATCGATCTGGGCCAGCAATGGATCGAGTTGCATGGTGCGCCCTCCCCCGGGCCATGAATGACAAGGTGATGACGATAGCCTAGACCAGTCCGGCGGAGCGCAGCGCCTCGCGCACTTCGGCGGGCGCGTCGGGGGCCGCGGCACGAAACAGCCGGTAGAAGTTGGCCGTGGTCTGGGCCGCGACTTCCTCGAGACTGATGCCGCGCTCGGCGGCGATACATTCGGCGACCTCGACTACCCAGGCCGGCTCGTTGGGCTTGCCACGATGCGGAACCGGCGCCAGATAGGGGCTGTCGGTCTCGATCAGCAGCCGGTCCAGCGGCAACCGCCGAGCCAGCTCGCGCAGCGATTGGGCATTGCGGAAGGTCACGATGCCGGACAGCGAGATATACAAGCCATGGCGCACCGCCTCGCGGGCCATGTCCAGGTCCCCGGTGAAGCAGTGCAGCACCCCGCCCACCGCCGGGTCACTATGTTCGCGGATCAGCGCCAGAGTGTCCTCGCGGGCCTCGCGGGTGTGGATGACCACCGGCAGCCCGAGCTCGCGGGCGGCGATCAGCTGGCGGCGGAACCGCTCACGCTGCACCTCCCGGGAGGGTGGCGTCTCGGCTGCCTTGTCGAGGTGGTGGTTGTCGAGGTGGTGGTAGTCCAGACCGCACTCGCCGATGGCCACGGCAGCGACGCGTTCGGCCGCCTCCTTGATCGCTGCAACGCTCGGCTCCTCGGCGAGGCGGTGCAGCGGATGGATGCCGGCGGAGATCACCACGTCGTCATGGGTCCGCGCAAGCTCGACCAGGGCGGGCAGATCCTCCAGGGTCACGGCGATGGCCAGGAACTGGCGCACGTTGCGGGCGCGAGCGGCATCGAGGACGGCGGCCAGGTCCCCGCCGTGGGTTGCCGGATCGAGGCGGTCGAGATGGCAGTGGGAATCGACAAACATGGGGCACCGGTTGTCAGGTGTGAGGGAAGGGGTGAGATGAGTCATCAGGGCCTTGCTGCTTAGAGCGTATAGGTCGGGACACCCTTGTCGAGGTGGCCGGCCAGCAGGGTCTCGATGCGATCCCGCACGGCCTGGTCCTCGGCACTGAAATGGATACCGATGCCCGGGATGCGACGCCCGGCCACCCCCTCGGGCGAGACCCAGACCACCTGGCCGGTGACCGGGACGCGATCGACGTCCCTCGGCAGCATCAGCAGCACAAAGACCTCCTGCCCCAATTCATAGCGCTCGCGAGTGGGCACGAAAATGCCGCCACGCTCCAGCACTGGCATATAGGCCGAGAGCAGGGTCGGAACATCGTGGATCGTCAGCGAGAGCGCTTTTTGTGGGGCCATGGAGACGCCTCAGTCAAGGGCACAAGAGGTCAAGAGCGCAGCAGCGTGGACCAGCGAACCAGCCAAGCCTCGAGGGCCAGCTGGGGGTTGGGGTTGCCTCCCTCGGCCAACAGCCGGCGCTGCTCTCGGGCGAAGTCCAGCAGACGGAACCAGTCACGTACTCGAGCATTCTTGACCGCCTGGCGATAGAGCGCCAACAAGTCGGTGTTGCGTAGCTCGCGAGTGTCGCCCGACAGCCCCAGGCGAATCAGATCCTCAAGCCAGGCGATACCGTACCACAGGATGGCATCGAGGGACTGGCGTTCCAGGCGAGCCGCCTCGGCCACCGGTTCGGCACCCCTGACCAGCGCCTCGAAGGTCTCCAGCAATTGCTGGCGCAGTGCCCGGGACTGCGGCTCGGCGAGCTCCAGGGCCCGTAGCGGCAGCCCCCCCGCAACCCGGAACCAAAAGCGTGCATCCTGCTCATCGCCGAGGCGTTCGGCCAGCCAATCGCGGCAGTCGGCTTCGGCCGGCACCGCCAGGTTCCAGTGTTGGCAGCGCGAACGAATGGTGGGCAGCAGTCGCGAGGGGATGTCAGCGAGCAGCACGAACAGCGTTCGCTCGCCGGGCTCCTCCAGGCTCTTGAGCAGCGCATTGGACGCCGCTACGTTCATGGCCTCGGCCGGCGAGATCACGATGACGCGAAAGCCCCCCTGCTGGGCGGTCTTGGCGACGAAGGCATTGACCTCGCGGATCGGGCCGATGCGGATCTGCCGCTTGCCCTCCTCCGGGGCCACGCGCAGGAGATCCGGGTGATAGCCCGAGGCCAGCATGTGGCACGCATGGCAGCGGCCGCAGGCGTGCTCTCCCGGCGAGGCACAGAGGGTGCGTGCCACCAGCGCCTCGGCCAGGGAGTGCTTGCCGAGGCCATGGGCAGCGGAGATCAGCAGCGCGTGGGGCAGACGCCCGGCATCGGCCAGGCGCACCAGTTCCTGCCACCGCGCCTGCAGCCAGGGCAAGGGACGAGGGACCTCGGCCTCGCTCATGACCAGGCCTCCAGCCGCTCGTCCAGCCGTGCCAGCAGTTCGGCCTGGACCTCGGCCAGGCCGGCCCCGGCATCGATCACCACCATGCGGCCGGGTGCCGCCTCGGCACGCGCGAGGTAGGCCTGGCGCACCGCCTCGAAGAAGCTGACGCGCTCCCGCTCGAAGCGGTCGCGCTCGCCGCCCTGCCCCTGCAGTCGCCCATCGAGCCGCTGCTGGGCCAGGCCCACGGGCATGTCCAGCAGCAGCGTCAGGTCGGGCGTGAAACCCTGCTGGACGAAGTGCTCGAGCTCGGCGATGCGGGAGGCCGCGATGCCGCGCCCGCCTCCCTGATAGGCATAGGTGGCATCGGTGAAGCGGTCGCAGACCACCCAGGCACCGCGCTCGAGCGCCGGGCGGATCACCCGGGCCAGGTGCTGGGCCCGGGCGGCGAACACCAGTAGCAGTTCAGCATCCGGGTCGAGGGGCTCCTCGCCGGCGGGGTCAAGCAGCAGGCGGCGCATCACCTCGGCCCGCGGTGTGCCACCGGGCTCGCGGGTGGCCACCACCTCGTGGCCACGGGACCGCAGATGGTCGACCACCAGCGCCAGGTTGGTGGACTTGCCCACTCCTTCCCCGCCTTCCAGGGTAATGAAGCGCCCCTTTCCTTGATTGCCTTGATTGCCCTGGCGCTCGAGACTTTCCCGGCAACCGGCCCCGGGGTGTCGGACCATCGAGGAGGCGCTGTGAATACCTTGGTGTACGCTACCGACGCCATTCCTGGCGTAGGATATCCTCCGCGGCCTGTCCCCGGCGTCTCTCGCAGGCCAATCCGGGTCGTTATGGCACATGCCTGCTCCCGTCAGCGATGGCGGATATAGCGGTTCACCGCGTTGTTGTGCTCGCGCAGGGTGCGCGAGAAATGATGGGTACCGTCGCCCTTGGCGACGAAGTAGAGCGTCTCGCCCGCCTGGGGATGTACCGCCGCTTCCAGCGCGGCCCGACCGGGCAGGGCGATCGGCGTGGGCGGCAGGCCCTCGATCACGTAGGTGTTATAGGGCGTGGGCTCGCGCAGGTCGGCGCGGGTGATGTTGCCCGCATAGCGCTCGGCCATGCCGTAGATCACGGCGGGGTCGGTCTGCAGCCGCATGCCTCGCTCCAGTCGGCGAATAAAGACGCCGGCGATCGCGGGGCGCTCCTCGGCAACGCCGGTCTCGCGCTCGATCAGCGAAGCCAGGATCAGCGCCTCGTAGGGGCTCTCCAGGGGCAGGTCGTCATCACGCCCGGCCCAGACCTCATCGAGGGTGGCCTCCATGCGCTCCAGGGCCTGGCGCAGGATCTCCAGATCACTAAGCCCCTTGTGGTACTGGTAGGTATCCGGGAAGAACCAGCCTTCGGGGTGACGCCCGTCACGGTCAAGATGCGCCATCACTTCCGCGTCGCTAAGGCCACGGGTGTGGTGTACCAGCTTCGGCGCGGCATCGAGCAGCTCGCGCATCTGGCTGAACGTCCAGCCTTCGGGGACGGTCAACGAGTAGCTCACCAGCTGGTTGCTGCCCAGCAGGGCGAGCAGCTCGCGCCCGCTCATGCCGGGTATCAGGCGATACTCACCGGGGCGCAGACGTGGCAAGGCCTCGGGGTCCAGGCGGGCGAGCAGCCGGAAGGCCCAGGCATCGGCGAGAATCCCGCGCGCAGCCAGTTCGCTCACTACGCGGTGGTAGCCGGCACCGGCCGGCACCTCGTAGAGGGCCGGCTCCTGGAGGGCGATAGGGGCTACCAGGCGCGATTGCCAGTAGCGATACCCGGCGAACGCCGCCAGGGCCGCCAGGAGGGCCAGAACCAGCAGAATCTTCAACACACGCCCCATGCGGGTCGTCCTCGTTCAGTCGTCCAGTCGTGTCGGATAGCCCAGTAGGTCATGGGCTATCGCCTGCAGGCGGCGATGCTCCGTGCCGATGGTCCAATGGTGCAGGGGCTCTCCGTCGGGGCTGTCCAGCCGGGCCACCGGCCAGACCCCCTGCACCGAGTTGCCCAGCCAGACCGCCTCGGCACTTGCCAGCACATCGGGATCGGCATCGACCTCGGCGATGGGCAGGCACTCGAGCAGCACTGAGCGCAGCGTGCCGGCCACCCCACAGCGGTCAAGGCGTGGGGTCTCGAGCCGCCCCTCGCGCTGCCAGAAGAGGTTCATGCAGCTCGCCTCCACCAGCCGGCCGTCGCTGTCGCAGAGCAGCCCCTCGGCGGTGTCGGCATCCGACCATTCGCCCCGCGCCAGCACGTTCTCCAGGCGATTGAGGTGCTTGAGCCCGGCGAGCACTGGCTGTAACCCCAGCCGCAGGCGACAGTAACGGACGCGCACGCCCGCCTGCCAACGGGCGGCGTCTGGGGTGAAGGGCGATAGTTGCCAGCGCAACCGTGGCGTGGGCGAGGCGGGAGGGGCATAGCCGCGCCCACCACTACCACGGGTCAGGATCAGCTTGAGCACCGCGAGCTCCTGGCCAGCCTGGGTCAGCGGATGCTCCAGGGCGCTGCGAGGCGGCAAGGGGAAATCCAGCACCTTACAGCCTCGGGCCAGGCGTGCCAGGTGGGCCTCCCACAGCTGCGGAGTCCCCTCACGCACCAGCACGGTCTCAAACAGACCATCCCCATAGGCAACGCCACGCTCATCCAGCGGCCAGCCCGCTGCAGAGGCCATGGTATGTACCTGTCGCGCGTCGGACTTCACAC
Organism: Halomonas ventosae; assembly: GCF_004361885.1. Lineage (GTDB taxonomy): Bacteria > Pseudomonadota > Gammaproteobacteria > Pseudomonadales > Halomonadaceae > Halomonas > Halomonas ventosae_C. The sequence goes on along the minus strand of NZ_SNWH01000004.1, from coordinate 141,091 downwards.
CCTAGCGAAGACCAGGGTGCCGTTAGTGCCGCCGAAACCGAAGGAGTTCGACAGGCTGACGTCGATCCGCATCTCGCGCGCGACATGCGGCACGTAATCGAGGTTGCAGCCTTGCTGAGGGTTGTCCAGGTTGATGGTCGGTGGAGCCACCTGGTCGCGGATGGCCAGCACACTGAAGATCGCCTCCACGGCGCCGGCAGCCCCCAACAGGTGTCCGATCATCGACTTGGTGGAACTGACGGCCACCGACTTGGCGGCTTCCCCCAGCACCTGCTCGACGGCCCGGCTTTCGGCCAGGTCGCCATGGGCGGTCGAGGTACCGTGGGCATTGATGTAGTCGACAGCCGAGGGAGCGATGCCGGCATCGCGGATGGCATTGCGCATGGAACGGGCAGCACCGTGGCCATCTTCCGGTGGCGCGGTCATGTGGTAGGCATCATCGCTCATTCCGAAACCGGTGAGCTCGGCATAGAGGGTCGCCCCGCGGGCCTTGGCCTGCTCGTACTCCTCGAGCACCACCACGCCGGCGCCATCGGAGAGCACGAAGCCATCGCGGTCACGGTCCCAGGGGCGACTTGCCGCGGTGGGGTTGTCGTTGCGGGTAGAGAGCGCCCGCGCCGCCGAGAAGCCGCCCAGCCCCAGCGGCGTGGTCGCCATCTCGGCGCCGCCGCAGACCATCACATCGGCATCGCCATAGGCGATGGTTCGGGCACTGTAGCCGATGTTGTGGGTGCCGGTGGTGCAGGCCGTACTGATGGCGATGTTAGGACCGCGAAAGCCGTGCTGGATCGCCAGGTTGCCGGAGATCATGTTGATGATCGACCCCGGAACGAAGAATGGCGAGATTCGCCTGGCCCCACCCTTGAGCAACGCATGGTGGTTGTGTTCGATCATCGGCAGGCCGCCGATTCCCGAGCCGATGGCCACGCCGATACGATCGGCATTGCCCTCGTGACACTCGATTCCGGCATCCTCAATGGCCTGGGCACCGGCGGCCATCCCATACTGGATGAAGAGGTCCATCTTGCGGGCCTCCTTGGGATTGAGGTACGGGCTGATGTCGAAGTTCTTCACCGATCCGCCGAAGCGCGTGTTAAAGCCACTGACATCGAAGTGTTCGATGGGTGCGACACCGCTCTTGCCGGCCAGGATGCTGGCCCAGCTCTCCCTTACGGTGTTTCCCACCGGCGTGACCAGGCCAAGCCCGGTCACCACAACCCTTCTACGCGCCATCAGCCTTCCTCCCGACAACCTTGGTGACATGACCCCGCCGCGGGGCCATCGTTGCGCACATTATACCCGAGTCTCCATGAGCTCGGCGGACACGGCAAGTCCCTGTTGTTGCAGGTTCCTGTCATGCCAACTGGCTGTCACCCATAGTGCATACCCATAGTTCATAACCATAAGTTCACACCCATAGTACAAGAGCCGCCCTACCATGGCAGGGCGGCTCTCTCCGTGGGCCCATCATTGACCCAGGATGCCTCAGTAACAGAATGCCTCAGCAAGCGGTATCGACCGTCACCTTGCTGGTGTGCTGGTGGGCATTACTGATGGGTGTTGACGTAATCGATGGCTTCCTGAACGGTCGTGATCTTTTCGGCTTCTTCGTCGGGAATTTCGGTGTCGAACTCCTCTTCAAGCGCCATCACCAGCTCGACGGTATCCAGGGAATCGGCGCCGAGATCCTCGGTGAAGGAAGAGGAGTTCTGGATGTCTTCTTCCTTGACGTTCAGACGCTCGGCCACAACCTTCTTCACGCGCTCTTCGATGGTGCTCATTATGACGTACTCCAGTCGTTCACATTGGCCGTTCGTGGAATCAGCCGTTAAAGATCCAGATCCGTTAGCCGGAAGCTGCGGGGTAGTTTATAGACGCCCCCAGGTCGGCGCAACAGCCAGCCTGTTGAGGCTTCAACGCATGTTCATGCCACCGTTGACATGCAGGGTCTCACCGGAGATATAGCCTGCCATGTCACCGGTCAAAAAGCCCACCGCCGCAGCGATCTCCTCGGGCTTACCGAGTCGCGCCAGCGGAATCTGGCCGAGCAGCGCCTTGTGCTGCTGCTCCGGCAAGGATTCAGTCATGTCGGTGGCAATCAAGCCAGGCGCCACCGCATTAACAGTGATGGCACGCGAGCCTACCTCACGCGCCAGGGCCCGTGTAAAGCCTTCCATGCCCGCCTTGGCGGCAGCATAGTTGGTCTGCCCAATGTTGCCCATGGTAGCCACCACCGAACTGATCGAGACGATGCGGCCGAAGCGCGCCCGGGTCATGCCACGCAGACAGGCCTTGCTGACGCGATAGACCGACTTGAGGTTGGTGTCGATCACCGCGTCCCACTCATCTTCCTTCATGCGCATTAGCAGATTATCGCGCGAGATGCCGGCATTGTTGACCAGGATGGTGGGGGCACCGAAAGCCTCGCTGACCGCCTTGACCAGTGCATTGACGCTGGCCGGGTCAGTGACGTCCAGCTGGCGGCCGGCGCCCTCTATTCCCGCTCGTGTCAGCTCCTTGCCGATGCGCTCGGCACCGGCATCGGTGGTGGCGGTGCCGATCACGATACGCCCCTGGCGGCCTAGTTCGTGGGCGATGGCGCGACCAATGCCGCGACTGGCCCCGGTGATCAGGGCGACTCTACGCTCGGTTGTCATGGTCTCTATCCGTTCACATCCGGGAGTTGGATCAGCCATTGGCCGTCGGCGACTGGCCGGCGACGTCCCTGGCCAGTTCGAGGGCCGCGGAGAGGCTGTCTGGATCATTGACCGCCAGCCCCTTGCTGCTTCGGGCGATACGTTTGTTGAGCCCGGTGAGCACCTTGCCCGGACCGCACTCGATGAACACCTCGGCCCCCTTGGCGGTCATCGCCTCGATGCAAGCAGTCCAGCGCACCGGCTGGTAGAGCTGCTCAATCAGCCGAGTGCGCAGGGTCGCCACGTCGGCATGCGCCTGGGCATCGACGTTCTGGAAGACCGTGTAGCGCGGTGGGCGCAGTTCGACATCCTCCATGGCCGATGCCAGGCGCTCGGCCGCAGGACGCATCAGCTCGCAATGCGACGGTACCGAGACCGGCAATGGCATCGCACGCCTGGCCCCGGCTTCCTGGCAGGCAACAATAGCCCGTTCCACGGCGGCCTTGCGACCGGCGATCACCACCTGCCCCGGGGCATTGTAGTTGACGGCGGCGACCACGTCGCCGTCAGCAGCCCGTCCGCAGGCCTGCTCTACCGCCTGCTCATCGAGGCCGAGAATCGCCGCCATGGCCCCTTCCCCGGCGGGGACGGCGGCCTGCATCGCCTCGCCGCGCAGCTTCACCAGCCGCACGCCCTGGGCGAAGGGCAGTGCCCCGGCACACACTAGGGCGCTGTACTCGCCCAGGCTGTGGCCGGCCATGGCCCCGGGACGCGGCCCTTCGAGCTCCTGCCACACGCGCCACACCGCTACGCTGGCGGTGAGCAGTGCCGGCTGGGTGCAGGCGGTATCATTGAGCGCCTCGGCAGGCCCTTCCTGCACCACCTGCCAGAGGTCATAGCCCAGGGCCTCGGCCGCTTCCTCGAAGGTCGTGCGCACCACACTGTAGCGCTCAGCCAGCTCACGCAGCATGCCGATCTGCTGAGAGCCCTGCCCGGGGAAGATAAGGGCAAGGGATTGGGTCATGTCGATCACCTTTGCGCTTGTTGACTGTTGTCGATACCGGGAGCCCCCGGCATGATCGGCCCGCTGGACCTGGATCCACTCTCGGCTTGGCCGCGAACGGTCGAGTCGACAGGGGACCGAGCATGGTCAAGTTCCGCAGCCAGCCGGCTCGGTAGATCATGCTTGACCTCATTCACCGCGCGTTGCACTGCATGTTGAAATCCCGTGGCGTCAGCGCTGCCGTGGCTCTTGATGACGATCCCCGCCAGCCCCAGCAGGCTGGCACCGTTGTAACGCACGGGATCAAGCTCACCCTTGAGGCGCCGTAGCGCCGGACGCGCCAGCAGCCCCACCAGCCGGCTGCTCCAGTGGGCGTCGAAGGTCGCCTGGACACGCTCGACCAACAACCTCGCCATGCCCTCGCTGGCCTTGAGCACGGCATTGCCGACGAAACCGTCGCAGACCACCACGTCGGCGTCACCACTGAAGATCCCGTCGCCCTCCACATACCCCAGATAGGCAATAGGGAGATACCGGCGCAGCCAGGCATCGGCATCGCGAACGCTGGTCGTGCCCTTGGTACCCTCGACACCGACATTGAGCAGCGCCACCCGCGGCGCCACGAGAGCATCCACATGGCGCGCCATCACCTCGCCCATCAGAGCGAAATCGACCAGCCGCGCGGCACTGGCCTCCACGTTGGCGCCCAGATCGAGCAGATAGCAGCGACCCAGGTTACGGGTGGGAATGGCGGTACTGATGGCCGGCCGGGGAATCCCCGCCACCGTGCCCAAGGCACGCCGCGCGAGCGCCATCAGTGCCCCGGTGTTGCCGGCGCTGACCCCCGCCGTGGCCTCATCGCTGGCCACGCAGTCGAGCATCCGCGCCATACTGGTATCGCTTCCGTGACGCAGCACCTCGCTGGGTCGTTGCCATTGCTGGACGACTGTCGGTGCATTCAAGACTCGCAGACGCGCCGCTGCCGCGGCAAGCTGCCGCGGCAGACGGGCTATCTCGTCCGCCAGCAGGCCGGCGGGACCGAACAGGCAGAGCTCGAGATCGGGGTTGGCATGAGCGACGGCGGCGGCACCCATGACAGCAGGGCGGGGACCGAGATCTCCGCCCATCGCATCGATGGCGATCCGCACGTTAAGGTCCGGTCAACACCCTGCGGATTGGCGTCGCGTCAAACGTCAACGACCTTGCGGCCACGGTAATACCCATCCGGCGCCACATGGTGGCGCAGGTGGGTGGTACCGGTCTCCTTGTCCTGGGACAGGGCCGCTGAGCTGAGGGCGTCGTGGCTACGACGCATGCCGCGCTTGGAACGGGTCTTGCGGTTCTGTTGAACTGCCATGGGTTGTCACTCCAGAGTAAAAAACAAGGATGTATCAGAGCTTTCCCTTGATCTGCCGCAGCACATCGAAAGGGCTCACCGGGGAGTCGATCGAGGCATCGCTCGCCTCCCCACTGTGCAGCTGGTCGCGCGAGACCGGACACTCGGCCTCGTCGTGGTAAACCACCTGGGGGAGGCTGAGGATGAGTTCATCCTCGAGCACAGCCAGCAGGTTTAGCTGTTCGTTTTCCACCAGCACCGGCTCGTGAGTGCCAGGCAGCTCAGCGGCCAAGGCGTCGCTGGTGACCATGCCCAGCCGGAAGTCGCTGTCGATTCGCTGCGCCACGGGTTCGAGGCAGCGTCGGCACGACAGCTGAAGCTCGGCCTCGAGGTGGCCGCAAATCTCCCGGCACCCCTGAGCATCGATGCCGAAATCCAACCATACCCGGGCATCGCCAGACTGGGCACCGGCTTGCTCGGCCAGCCGCGCCATGTCGGCGAGCGCCACCAGGCCTTCCAGGTGTTCGGCACGGGCCACGAGCTTGTAGGGCTCGACCCTGCCAGGGAGTCTTGAGGTCAACATAGGCGCGCAATGATAGGCACTCCCCCCACCTCTGTCAAAAGGCCGGAGGTCGCTCGATGGCAGTGCTCGCCAGCCTGCTCGGCACGGGGCGCTCTCAAGGCAGCTGGTAGCGCAGCGGCGAGTCGGCGTGCGACACCCCCAACCACTCCGCGGCGACCCGACCGAACTGACGAGAGATCCGTTCGAAGGGGTCGAGGCTCGGCGTATAGTCGCGTAGACGCGCCTCGCCGAGCCGGGCTCGCGCCACACCGTCGAGGCTGTCGAGCCGATCCACCAGACCCAACGCCAGGGCCTGCTCGCCGCTCCAGATGAGCCCGCTGAAGAGGCGCTCGTCATCAACCAGACGATCGCCGCGTCCCTGGCGCACGTCGTCGATGAATTGCTGGTGGGTGGTGACCAGCACCTTCTGCCAGAAATCGCGCTGTGCCGGGGTGATCTCCGAGAAGGGATCAAGAAATGCCTTGTTCTCGCCGGCGGTAAACAGCCGCCGCTCGATACCCAGACGATTAATGGCCTCCTGCAAGCCGAAACCGGCGTGAATGACGCCGATCGAGCCGACCAGGCTGGCCGGGGCGGCGATAATCTCGTCGGCCGCGGCAGCCACATAGTAGGCGCCACTGGCGCCGATATCCTCGATCACCGCCAGCACTGGCTTGTCGCCGGATTCGCGCAACCGCATTATCGCCGCGAAGATACGCTGCGACTGTACAGGGCTGCCACCGGGGCTGTTGATATGCAGCACCACCGCCTTAGTTTCCTTCGCCTGCCAGGCCCGCTCCAGCCCCTCGATGACGCGTTCGGCGCTGGCCGGCGAGTCGCTGTCGATCACCCCCTTGACCTCCACCACCCCAAGGTGCGGCTGATCCAGCCCGTTGCCTCCCGAGGCACCCAGAACTGCATAGGCGCTTAGCGCGAGCAAGGCCAGGATCAGCAGCACAAAGAAGAAGCGAAAGAACAGCTTCCAGCGCCTCGAGCGGCGCTGCTCCACCAGCACGCCGTCGATCCAGCGTCCCATCATCTCCAGCTGGGCCAGGCGCTGACGCTCGCGCAGCGTCTCGGCATCCTCGGCAGGAGGCGGGGCGGCATCGGCCCGCTGCGCCTCGCGCTCACGGCGCGCCTGCTCCGGGGTCAACTCGGGGCCACTCGTCCAGCGGTCGTCACGCTTGTCATCGTCGCTCATGCTTGTCCTGTCCCTTGGTCAGCTAGTCGTGCAGCCAGTCGAAGAGCTCGGGTACCGCTTCGGCGGTGAAGGTCGGCCGACTGGCGGCGAGGCGCTCCGGCGAATGCACCCCCCAGCTCACCGCCACCCGATCCATGCCCAACGCCCGGGCCATCTCGAGATCGTATTCGGTATCACCGATCATCACCGCCTCATCCCTCTGGACATCGAGCTCGACGAGAAGCTCTTCGAGCATCCGCGGGTGGGGCTTTGAGCGCGTCTCGTCGGCCGTTCGGCTGGCATGGAACCAGCCGCGACTGCCGCTCTCGCAAAAGACGCGATCCAGACCGCGGCGGCTCTTGCCAGTGGCCACGGCCAGGCGCTGCTCCGCCCTGTTCCGCAGTCGCGCCAGCCCGGCCTCGACCCCGGGATAGAAGCGCATTGAGCCAGTATCGCCCTTGACAAAATGGTAGGCATAGCGCGACTTGAGCAGTTCGGCACGCTCGGCGTCGATGCCGGGACAGAGGGTGGCAATGGCCTCGGGCAATCCCAGGCCGATGATATTGCGAACCGCCTCGGCATCGAGTTCGCCCCAGCCGGATTCCCGGGAGGCCACCTGCATGCTGGCGACGATCCGGGCGATGGAGTCCATCAAGGTGCCATCCCAGTCGAAGATGGCCAAGCGGTAGCGCATGAAGCCTCCTGTCAGCGAGATTGGCGAGCCCGGCAAAGCACCGCCTCGAGGTCGTCGGGCAGCGGGGCCTTGATCTGCACGGGGCGGCCACTGGTAGGTTCAGGAAAGGTCAGGGCCGCGGCATGCAGGAAGAGCCGCGACAGCCCCAGCGTGGCGGAGAGACGCTGGCTTTCGCGGCTGCCGTACTTGTCATCGCCGAGCAACGGATGGCCGGCATGGGCCGCATGCACGCGTATCTGGTGGGTGCGCCCGGTAACCGGCTCCGCCTCGACCAGGGTGAGCCTCTCGAAGGCCTCGCGGACCGCGAAGCGGGTCCGGGCCACCTTGCCCCCCGCCTCGACCCGCACCCGTCGCTCACCGTTGGGAAGCTCGAAGCGCTCGAGCCGAGCACTGACGAAGTCGCGGCGCGCCGACCAGTGTCCAGCCACCAGCGCCAGGTACTGCTTATCCATCCGGCGCTCCTTGAGCGAGGCATTGAGGGCCAGCAGCGCCGGGCGCGACTTAGCCAGCAGCAGGCAGCCAGAGGTGTCGCGATCCAGGCGGTGGACCAGTTCCAGGAAATCGAGATCTTCACGCACCTGGCGCAGAGCCTCGATCAGGCCGATCTTCACCCCGCTTCCCCCATGCACGGCCAGCCCCGAGGGCTTATTGATCACCAGCCAGTCGCGGCCTTCCAGCAGCACGCTGCCGGCGAGCAAGTTACGCAGGTTGTCGCTCACCTCGCGGACCGCCTCGCGGGGAGTCAGGCGCAGCGGCGGGATGCGGACGAGATCGCCCAGCGCCAGGCGCGTATCGGCCTTGACCCGTTTCTTGTTCACCCGCACTTCGCCCTTGCGCACGATGCGATAGACCAGAGCCCGGGGCGCCCCTTTCATGCGCGTCAACAGGAAGTTGTCGACCCGCTGGCCGACCTGGCCCTCGGTCACCTCCACCCACTGCACGTCGCGCCCTTCGGCCATGCCGCCACTCCACTGGAAAACTGCTCGAAAGACGCATTCTATCGCAGTACGGGCTATCCTGCGCCAATTGCTGGACACCCGCTTTACTGGTATATTGCCGGCTCGCTTCAACGGGCTGTCAAGACCCCCAGAGCGCCTGCACGACAGACACGCAGGCCGCAGCGAAAAGATCAGGCCGCGATGATCCTCGCCAATCCGAGGTCCCGCCGCCGACAAGCAAGCGATACAACGCCACGCCCCGCTTCGGTCACGCTCCCTGCACGACCGGAGTTCACGGGATACGTACAACAACGTGCCGGAGGCCGGCGTTGGCGAATCGATGAATGCCAGGTGTTGGCGGTGACCGCAGGGCCGGATGGGCGATGCCCCACCGAGACATGTCCTGCCTCCGCCGTGTACTCAACATGATCACGCCGTGTCGGAGCCATCGTGCAAGGATGCCCCGGGGCGGCCGGGCGCACTACCGCATCCACGACATGCACTGAGCACAGGCACGCAGCAACCAGCGGTTCGCCTCCGTCGTAGACCGCCGTCCGGCGCGTCCCTACTTGCGAGACGACATGAAACGGATGCTCATCAATGCGACCCAGCCCGAAGAGCTGCGCGTCGCACTGGTCGATGGACAACGCCTCTACGACCTGGATATCGAGTCCGGTGCCCGCGAACAAAAGAAAGCCAACATCTACCGCGGCAAGATTACCCGGGTAGAACCCTCCCTCGAAGCCGCCTTCGTCGACTTCGGTGCCGACCGCCACGGCTTCCTGCCCCTCAAGGAAGTGTCCCGTGACTACTTCGTGAAGGAGCCTTCCGGCCGCCCCAGCATCAAGGAGGTGCTCAAGGAGGGTCAGGAAGTCATCGTCCAGGTGGACAAGGAGGAGCGCGGCAACAAGGGCGCCGCCCTGACCACCTTCATCAGCCTCGCCGGACGCTTTCTGGTGCTGATGCCCAACAACCCCCGAGCCGGCGGCATCTCGCGGCGCATCGAGGGCGAGGAGCGCAGCCAGCTCAAGGAGGCCATGAACCAGCTCACCGTCCCCGACAACATGGGCCTAATCGTGCGCACGGCTGGTATCGGCCGCTCCCCCGAGGAGCTGCAGTGGGATCTGGACTACCTGGTGCATGTCTGGGAGTCGATCACCGAAGAGGCTGGCAAGCACCCGGCGCCCTTCCTGATCTATCGCGAATCCAACGTCATCATCCGCGCCATGCGCGACTACCTGCGCCAGGACATCGGCGAGGTGCTGATCGACAGCGAACAGGTCCACCAGGAGGCGCTGGCCTTCATCCGCCAGGTGATGCCCTCCTACCAACAGAAGATCAAGCTCTACGTCGACGAAGTCCCGCTCTTCTCGCGTTTCCAGATCGAGTCGCAGATCGAAACCGCCTACGAGCGTGAGGTCAAGCTGCCGTTAGGCGGCTCCATCGTCATCGACCATACCGAGGCGCTGGTTTCCATCGACATCAACTCGGCGCGCGCCACTCGCGGCAGCGACATCGAGGAGACGGCGCTGCAGACTAACCTTGAGGCGGCCGACGAGATCGCCCGCCAGCTGCGCCTGCGCGACATCGGCGGCCTGGTGGTGATCGACTTCATCGACATGAGCCCGGCGCGCAATCAGCGCGAGGTCGAGAACCGCATGCGCGACGCCCTCAAGCTCGACCGCGCCCGGGTGCAGATCGGGCGCATCTCGCGCTTCGGCCTGATGGAGATGTCCCGCCAGCGCCTGCGCCCTTCGCTGGGCGAGACCAGCGGCGTGGTCTGCCCGCGCTGCGACGGCCAGGGCACCATCCGCGACGTGCGTTCCATCTCGCTCTCCATCATGCGCCTCATTGAGGAAGAGGCGATGAAGGAGCACAGCGCCCAGATCCGCGCCATCCTGCCGGTGCCAGTGGCCACCTACCTGCTCAACGAGAAGCGCGCCGTGCTGGCCGAGATCGAGCGACGCCAGGGCGTACGCGTGGTAATGCTGCCCAACCCGGAGATGGACACGCCCCACTACGACGTCCAACGCCTGCGCGACGACCATGTCGACGAGGAGGGCACCGCTACCCTCTCCAGCTTCGAACTCTCCACCGATACCGAGGTCGGCAAGGAACCCGAGGCCGCCTTCGGCAAGCCGGTCCAGCGTGCCGAGGCGGCGGTGAAGACGGTGATCCATCACGAGCCGGCGCCGGACTCTCTCCAGCAGGAGGAAAAAGCGCCTGCGGCGGTCGTGACGCCGCCCCGGACCGACGCCAGGGCAGCGCCGACGCCTCCCCTCCCCGGGCCTCAGGCCGGCGTGCTGGGCCGGCTGGTCAAAGGACTGGCCAAGCTGCTCGGCAGCGATGAAGCCCCTGCCACCACTACCGGGCAGAAGCCATCCGCCCGCTCAGGCGAGTCGCATGGCGACCAGCGTGGCCGCAAGCCCGCCCGAGGCAACGATGAGCGCGGCGGTCGCGATGGCCGCCAGCGCAGCGATGAACGTCGCAGTGCCTCCCGCCAGGAAGACGAGCGCAACGACAGCAAGCCCGCCGGCACCGAGGGCCGCGGCAGCCGCCGCGGGCGAGGACGCGGCTCCCGCTCCGACGAGAGCCGCCAGACGCGCCCACAACAGACGCCGATATCACATGACGACAAGGCCCGTGACGACAAGCCTCGCGATGAAAAGGGCCGCGATGAAAGGGGCCGCGATGAAAGGGGCCGCGAGCAGAAGCCCCGCGACGACGCCCGCCGCCAAAAAGGCAGCGACAAGCCCGCCGAGAAGCCGGTCGAGAAGCGTGCCGAGACGCCGACAACCGCCGAAGCGCCGGTGGATGATGGCAAGCCCAAGCGCACGCGCAACAACCCGCGCCAACGTAGCCGCAAGCATGCCATCAATCCCCAGGCCGAAGCCGAACAGCAGCGCCTGCAGGCCGAGGCCGCCAAGGCGCAATCCCAGCCCAGCGAAGTGACCGCCGATGCCAAGTCGGCCAAGGCCGAGCCGGAAGGGGCCAAGCAGCCAGGCGATCAGGCGACCCAGGCCAAGCAGGAAGCAAAAGGCGAGGCCAAGCCGACATCGTCGAAGAGCGAGCAGAAGCCAACCGAGCAGCCTGCCGAGGCGAAGGCCGAATCAGCGCCAGCCAAGCAACCAAACCGTCAAGCAGCCAAAGCCGACGCCAAGCCGGAGCCAGCGAAGGCGGAGCACAAGCCCGCCGAAGTAAAAGCCGAGCCTAAATCAGAGGCCAAGCCGGAGGCAGCAAAGACTCAGCAGAAGCCGGTCGAGACACCTTCCGAGGGTAGCGAAGAAAACGCCAAGGCCAGGTCCGAGATGCCCGAAGCCGAGCAGAAGCCAACCGAGCAGCCTGTCGAGCCGAAGGCAGCGCCCGAGGCTCCCACTCAACCAGACGAACAGGAGGCCAAGCCGTTAGATAAGCCCGCCGAAGCGAAGGCCAACACCGCGTCAGCCAAGCAGCCAAGCGGCCAGCCGGCTGCCAAGGCCGAACCCCAGGCGGAGCAGCAGCCCGCGCAAGCCAAGGCCGAGCACAAGTCGACCGAGGCCCAGCCGGATGTACCCAAGGCCGAGCGCAAGCCGGCCAAGCCCGAGGCCGAGCCCCAGCCGGACGCAGCGACGGTGCAGCAAAAAGCGCCCGAAACACCTGCCAAGGCCGAGGCAGCGAAATCCGAGCACACGTCTCCCGAACCGGAAGCCGAAGCCGAGCCGGAAGCGAAGGCCGAGGAGCAGGCGGCAGAGAGCCGCGCAAGCCGCCGTCGCCGCGCTCACAACGACCCGCGGGAGATCCGCCGTCGCGAGCAGGAGGCCAAGGCCCAGGAGGGCAAGCAGGGCTGAGGCTCCGCTTCACTCCGGCACGACTGACAGCGCCCACCGCCATGGCGGTGGGCGCTGTCGTATCGAGGACGGAAAGACGCGGGCAGGGTCAGGCCGGCACGGCCAGGCGCGGCTCGCGCTCCAGGGACACGCCGAAGCGCTCGCGCACGGCATCGGCCACCTGCGCGGCGAAGTCGAGCAGTTCCACCGCATTGCCTCCACCGAAATGCACCAGCACCAGCGCCTGGCGCTCATGCACGCCGAAATGGCCCCGGCGCCAGCCCTTGAGGCCGCAATGGTCGATCAGCCAGCCGGCCGCCAGCTTCACGCGACCCTCGGGCTGGGGGAAGTGCGGCATCGTCGGATACTCGTCCAGCAGCCGCCCGGCCACGTCGGCCGATACCACGGGATTCTTGAAGAAGCTTCCGGCATTGCCCAGCACGGCCGGGTCGGGCAGCTTCTCGCGGCGGATCGCGCAGACCGCCTCGGCCACCTCCAGGGCCGTGGGCTCGGCACCGAGCCGGCCCACCAGGTCAGCGTAGCCGAGACGGGGTCTCGGCACGCACGACAGGCGCAGCACTAGCCGACTAATCACCACGCGCCCCTCGAGGGAACCCTTGAAGACGCTGTCGCGATAGCCGAAGGCACACGCCGCCGGCGAGAGTACCTCCTCGCAGCCCGTGTCAAGATGGATCAGATGCACCGACTCGACGATGTCACTGAGTTCCACGCCGTAGGCGCCGATGTTCTGGATCGGCGCGGCCCCGCAGTAGCCGGGAATCAGTGCCAGGTTCTCGGTGCCCCACAGGCCCCGGGCGGCCAGCCGCATCACCAGCTCATGCCACACCACCGCGGCCTCGGCATGGACCAGGACCTCCCTGCCTCGCGCTTCCAGCCACCACGCCTGCATGGCGGGTCGGATCACCAGGCCCGGTAGCCATGGCGGCAGGATCAGGTTGCTGCCGCCGCCCAGCAGGGTCAGCGGCATCCCCTCGCGCTGGACCAGGTCGAGCGCCACGCGAAGCTCATCAACGCCGAGCGGCTCAAAGAAGCGCTCGGCCCGGCAGGGCAGGCCCAGGGTATTGGCCCGGGAGAGGTCGTGGTGGGCCCGGAGCGTCAGGCTCAAGGCCGTCGCTCCCGGCGCACCTCGAGTAGACGATGGAACACGCCCTCGGCGGTGGGCGAGCGACAGAGCTGGCCGAGAGAGACGCAAAGCACGCGCATCAGTGACCTTCCGGCGGCGGCATCAGCTTGCGGACCCGTGCCAGGTCCTCGGCGGTATCCACGCCCGCCGGATGCGGCACTCGAGCCAGCGCTACCTGTATGGCATGGCCATGGTGCAGGGCACGCAGCTGCTCGAGCTGCTCCAGGCGCTCCAGCGGCGAGGGGGGCCAGTCGCGATATTCGGCGAGAAAGCTCGCCCGATAGGCGTAGAGGCCGATGTGGCGCAGCCAGGCATCGGTCTCCAGCAGTTTGGGGCGATGTACCAAGGCCTCCCTGTCCCAGGCCTCTCTATTCCAGGGAACAGGCGCCCGCGAGAAGTAGAGGGCGCGACCGGAAAGCGCACGCACCACCTTGACCGCATGGGGATTGAAGAGTGTCTCGATGTCACGGATCGGTTCGGCCAGGGTGGCGATGGAGGCGTCGGGATCGGCGAAGAGCCGCGCCGCCACCTGGTCGATGAGCCGCGGGGGGATCAGCGGCTCGTCGCCCTGGACATTGACCAGCACGGCATCGTCCGCCAGCGCCAGCCGCTCGGCCACCTCGGCGAGCCGGTCGGTACCCGAGGGATGATCGGCGGCGGTCAGCAGCACCTCGGCGCCACAGGGCGCCAGCGCCTCGGCGACGCGCCGGTCGTCGGTAGCGACCAGCACCCGGGCGGCAGCGCTCTCCCGTGCCCGCCGCCAGACGTGGGCCACCATCGGCTCGCCGGCGATCTCGGCCAGCGGCTTGCCGGGCAGCCGCGAAGAGGCGAAGCGTGCCGGAATGACAACGATGAACTCCTGCATGGGACCTCCTCAGGAGTCGCCGACGCGACCGGGCGAGGCATGCAGCTTCTCGTCGACGTCCATGACCCGGGCCTCCTCGGGCAGCATCACCGGGATGCCGTCGCGAATCGGGTAGGCGAGGCCATCGTAGCGACACGCCAGCTCAGCGGCCTCGCGGTGGTACTTCAGCTTACCCTTGCACAGCGGGCAGATCAGCATCGCCAGCAGTTCCTTATCCATGACTCCCCCTCGGATGGGTTTCATTGGGTTGAGAGTGACACTAGCCGCGCCTGCAGCCAGTCGATGAAGGCGGCGTCGGGGCGAGCCGCCACCTCGAGGACCCAGCTGTCGACGGGTGCCAGCTCGCGACACTTGACCGCGTCCTTGGCCGTCATCACTACCGGGCGACCGTCGGCGAAGGCCAGGTCGGCCGCCGTGAAGCGATGGTGATCGGCGAACGCGTGAGGAATCGATTCCACCCCCAGCGCCTCCAGGGTAGCGAAGAAGCGCGCCGGGTGACCGATTCCGGCGACGGCATGCACCGGCCCGGCGAAGGGTTGCGGCGAGGGCGGCACTCGCGCACCGTCGGCGAGACGACGCCAGGCCGACGGTTCCAGCAGCATGCCATACGCCCCGCTCGGCGCCTCGAAGGCCATCTCGCCGTTGATCACCACGGCGTCCACCTTCTCGAGGCGTGCCAGCGGCTCGCGCAGCGGCCCCGCCGGCAGGCAGTGCCCGTTGCCGACGCCACGCCGGCCATCCACGACCACCAGTTCCAGATCACGCCCTAGCGCCAGGTGCTGCAGGCCATCGTCGCCGATCAGGATATCGCACCCGGCCGCCAGCAGTCGCCTTGCGCCCCGGGGGCGGTCGGGGTCGACCACCACCGGCAAGCCCGTCTGGTCGGCCAGCATGCGCGGCTCGTCGCCGCAGGCTGCCACCGGTGTCTCGGCGTCAAGCAGCAGCGGGTAGCGCTCACTGCGCCCGCCATAGCCCCGCGAAAGAATACCCGGCGACCAGCCCCGCTCGACAAGAAAGCGTGCCAACCAGGCGACCAGCGGCGACTTGCCGGTGCCACCCAGGGTGATGTTGCCCACCACGATGACCGGCACCGGGGCCTGCCAGACGCACCGCCTGCCCGCGGCAAAGGCCGCGGCGCGACGCCGCACGGCTAGGCGATAGAGAGCCTCGAGCGGTCGCAGGGCCACCAGCCAGCTATCGCCACGATAGGCGGCGGCCAGCCAGCAATCGCCGAAACGGCCCGCCATGCTCAGGCTGGCTCCTGGAACTGCAGCCGATGCAGGGCCGCATAGGCGCCGTTCAGGGCGAGCAGCTCGGCATGGTTGCCCTGTTCGACCACCTCGCCCTGCTCAAGCACCAGGATGCGGTCGGCGCGCTCGATGGTCGAGAGGCGGTGAGCGATGACGAAGGTGGTGCGCCCCCGGCAGACCTCCTCCAGGGCCGCCTGAATGTGGCGCTCCGACTCGCTATCCAGCGCGGAGGTTGCCTCGTCGAGCACCAGCAGCGGTGCATCCTTGAAGATCGCCCGCGCGATGGCCAGGCGCTGGCGCTGGCCGCCGGAGAGCATCACGCCGTTCTCGCCTACCACGGCGTCGTAGCCTTCCGGCATGCGCTCGATGAACTCGTGAGCGTGGGCAGCCCGGGCCGCGGCCTCGATCGCTGCTCGATCGGGAGCATCAATCCCGTAGGCGATGTTGTCGGCGATGCTGGCATTGAACAGGGTGACCTGCTGGGAGACCAGGGCGATCTGGCGGCGCAACGGTCGCAGACGAAATGCCTCCAGCGGCACCTCATCGATCAGGATACGCCCCGCGGTAGGTTGATAGAAGCGCGGCAGCAGGCCCACCAGGGTCGACTTGCCACTACCGGAGCGGCCGACGATGGCAATCATCTCGCCGGGGGCTACCGACAGGTCGATACCCTTGAGCACCTCGGGCTGGTCCTCGCCGTAGGCGAAGCGCACCCCCTCGAAGCGCACTCGGCCGACAAGGCGACCGGGATCACGGCGTCCCTCGTCGCGCTCGGGTGGCTCCTCGAGCAGGCCGAAGAGTTCCCCGGCGGCAGCGATGCCCTTCTGGATCTCGCTGTTGATCTCGGTAAGCTGGCGCACCGGCTTGGCCATCAGTGCGGCGGCGGTGACAAAGGCCACGAACTCACCGGGGGTCATGGCGTTCAGCAGGGTCGGCGACATCGCCAGCCATACCAGCAGCGCCAGCGACAGCGCCACCAGCAGCTGGATCACTGGGGTACTGGTCGCCTTGGTCAAGGCCTCCTTCATGCTCTGTCGACGGTTGACCTCGCTGGCCGCGGCGAAGCGCGCCTTCTCGTAGGACTCGGCGCCATGGGTGCGCACCACCCGGTAGCCGGAGAGCGCCTCTGAGGCCACATGGGTGACGTCGCCCATGGAGCGTTGGATACGTCGCGAAATAAGACGGAAGCGCTTGCTGGCATAATTGACCACCACGCCGATCAGCGGCGTCACGGCCAGGAACAGCAGGGTCAGCATCCAGTTGGTCCACAGCAGGTAGATCACCAGGCCGATCACGAACAGCCCCTCGCGCAACAGGATGGTGACCGCCTTGGTGGCGGCCCCGGTGACCTGCTCGACATGGTAGGTGACCCGCGAGATCAGCTGGCCCGTGGAGTGGCCATCGAAGAAGCGCCCGGGCAGGTGCAGCATGTGGTTGAAGACATCACAGCGCAGCACATGCACCAGATTGCGGGCTACGCTGCTCATGAAGTAGGTGCCAAGGAAGGTACCGAGACCACGGGCCGCGAACATGCCCACCACGAACAGCGGCAGAAACAGGCGAAAGGCAGCATCGGGGTTCTGAATGCCATCGATGAGCCGCTTCATCATCTCCGCCAGGGCGGTGCTCGAGGCGGCATAGATGACATAGCCGAGAATCGCCAGGGCGAAGGCCTGCCAGTAGGGTTTGACGTAGCTCAGCAGACGCGTGTAGAGGTTCCAGCCGGAATGTTCGATCACGGTGTCTCCGCTTGGGGGGTAGAGGCTGCTGCGGTGGCGATGCGCACGTGGCGGATACCCAAGCCCGCGGCTCGGTCAAGGGCCTGCACCACATCGGCATGGCTGGCACGCCCATCGGCCTCCACCACCAGGCCGAATTCGCGGGCCTGCTCGGCCTCAGCGGACAGCGCCTCGCCGAGCATCGCGGCGCTTAGCACCCGCCCATCCAGCCGGTATTCGCCGCTGGCCGTCACCACCAGGGTCACCGGCGATGTCTCCATCTGCTGGCCACTCTGGCTCTCGGGAAGCTCGAGCTCGAGCGCCTGACGGGTTTCGAAGGTGGTCGAGACCATGAAGAAGATCAGCAGCAGGAAGACCACATCGATCAGCGGGGTCAGGTTGACCTCCACCGGATCATGGCGGCGCCGGGGAAATCTCACGGCAGGTTTTCCCTGGGCGCGAAGTGGCAATCGGCCTCTGGCCTATCGCCCTGCGTCTCTGGCGATGTCTCGCCGGCATGACGCTCGGCCAGCACCAGCTCGCCCGGGTAGTGGGCGAGGTACTCGACCACCTGGCCGGCCTGCTCCTCCATGCGCACCGTGATATCCTCGATGCGACGTTGGAAGTAGCGATGGAACATCAGCGAAGGGATCGCCACGGTAAGACCGGCCGCGGTAGTGACCAGGGCCCGCGAGATGCCGCCGGCCAGGTCAGCGGTGCGGCTGACCCCGTCCGTGGAGACGATCACCGCGAAGACGTCGATCATCCCCACCACGGTCCCCAGCAGGCCGATCAGGGGCGTGATGGCGGCGATGGTGCCCAGCGGGCTCAGGAAGCGCTCCATGTCATGAATCACGGCAGTGGCCGCCTCCTGCAGCCGCGCGCGCACCTGCTCGTGGCCAAGTCGGGCATTGCGCAGCCCGGCGGCGAGCACGCCGCCCAGCGGGGAGTGACCTTCCAGCCAGTAGAGGTTGACCTGCCCGCGTGCCGCCAGCCGGCAGACCTCTTGGCCCAGCCCGTAGGGCGCGATGCGACGCGTCCTCAGGGTCCAGAGGCGTTCGATGATGATCACCGTGGCCACCAGTGAGCAGCCCAGCAGCGGCACCATCAGCCAGCCGCCGGCGATCAGGGCGTCCATCATGTCCATGCCGTTTCCTCTTACGGATGACCGGCCCGGAACCGGAAGTCAGAGGGGCGATTCTAACCCAAGGCAGCCCCCTCCGACACCGCCTCGCCGCCAGGCGGCCGGTCGCTCGGTATGCACCGTGCGCTGCGCGTGCCCACCGAGCCACAGGGTCACGGCACCGTCCTGGGCGGTACTCCACAGACAGCTGCCGACATCGCGGAAGTGGCGCACCACAGGGCTCGCCGGATGGCCGAAGGGATTGTATCGCCCCGCACTGAAGACCACATGACGAGGCGTCAGGTGGCGCACCAGCAAAAGGCCGGAACTGGTGGTGCTGCCGTGGTGCCCCGCCACCAGCAAGGTCACCGGCGCGGGAAGCTCGGCGAGCAAGCGCCGTTCAACATCACGCCCCGCATCGCCGGTGATCAACAGATGCTGGTCGCCGACACTCGCCAGCAGCACGCAGGAACGGTCGTTGGATGATAGCTCGCCGCTCTCGGCGGGTGGCCAAAGCAGGCGAAAGGTCACGCCGTCACGTTGCCATTCGCGTCCGGCGATGCAGGGTTGAGCCGGCACCTCGA
Organism: Halomonas ventosae; assembly: GCF_004361885.1. Classification (GTDB taxonomy): domain Bacteria; phylum Pseudomonadota; class Gammaproteobacteria; order Pseudomonadales; family Halomonadaceae; genus Halomonas; species Halomonas ventosae_C. The sequence goes on along the minus strand of NZ_SNWH01000004.1, from coordinate 122,252 downwards.
GGGGCTCGTCGGGGGGCACCAGGAAGCGCCCCACTCGGTGCTGTTCGCGCAGCGCCGGCAGGCCACCGGCGTGATCCTGGTCGGCATGGCTGATCAACACATCGTCGAAGTGTTGCCCCGGCGGCCACAACGAGCCGAGCGGCATGAAGCCGGAACCGAAACGCGGACCGCTGTCGTAGAGCGCGCGATAACCGATGGTGCGCAGTTCGACCAGCTGGCCCTGGCCTACGTCATGGACCCGAACCCGCAACACGCCTTCGGCGGGCACCGGGGACGAGGTGACGAGGCCGAACGGCACCACTAGCAGCACGCCGGTGCCCACCAGCCGCAGGCGTGGCACCAGGCCGGGCAGCACCCACAACAAGGCGGCGAGCCCCAGCGCCAGCCCCAGTGGGACGACCTGCAGCGGGGACGGTCGCCACAAGGGCAGCCAGCCGGCCACCAGCTCCAGCAGCCACATCAGGATGTCGGCCAGCAGGCCAAACAGCGCCCAGCACAGCGCCGAGAGTCCCGGCAGCCAGGCCGTCAGCCAACCGAGCAGCCCCAGCGGCACCAGCAGGCTGCTGACCAGCGGGACAGCCACCAGATTGACCAGCGGGGCTGCCGGGGCCAGACGGTCGAAGGCCAGCAATACCGCCGCCGCCATGAAGGGGGCCAACAGCAGCTGAGTGCGACACAGCGCCCATAGCCAACCGCTGACCCCGCGGGGCTGTGCCCGCCCCTGCCAGATCAAGATCAGTAGCGCCACGGCGGCGAATGATAGCCAGAGGCCAGGACGCCAGGCCGACAGCGGGTCGACCAGCAGCACCAGCGCCAGAGCCAGCCACCAGGCTTGCCAGCGGCCGGGGGCATGACGCCCGCTGGCCACCCACAACCCCACCACGGCCATGATCATGGCGCGCAGTGCCGGTGGCTCCAGGCCGGCCAGGCTGGCATATGCCACTGCCGCCACACCCGCCAGCCACCAGGGCCATACCGCCAGTCGCCAGGCGCCGGGGCTCACCACCCAGGCCACTCCCCGGGCCAGCCACAAGGCAAAGGCGGCCACCAGCCCTACATGCAGCCCGGAGATCACCATCAGGTGGGTGGCGCCGCTGGCATTGAGTAGATCCCAGTCGCGCGACTCCAGCCGCTCGCTCGCCCCCAGGGTCAGGGCCGCCAGCCAGCGCTGGTGACGTGGTGCCAGCGCCTGCTCGTCAAGGAAGGCCAGCGCTCGCTGACGAAGCGAGAAGGGAGCCAAGGCCAGCCGATGAGGCGGCGGCTCGCGGCGCACATAACCACTGGCCTGAATGCCCTCCCGCCACAACCAGCCGCGGTAGTCGAAGGTGCCGGGGTTGGCGAAGCCCGACGGTGGACGCAGACGAGCCGTCAATCGCCAGCGCTCGCCGGGCACCATGGGCGGAGCGCCGAAGAAGGAGAGCCGGACCCGCCCGAGACTGTCACAATCCGGTAACGCCTCTTCAAGAGGGCGGCAGTGGGCGACATCCATCACCAGCCTAGCTAGCCGCGCGTCGCGGCTCATCGAGACCAGCCGTCCCTCGAGCCGAAGATCCTGCCGGGTCAGCCCCGGCGCCAGCTCGCCGGCGCGCACCATCCACAGCTGGCCAGCAACCAGCGCCGCCACGCACAGCACCACGGCGAGACGCCAGCGGCGCCCGGCCAGCACGACCAGCAGGCCAATGGCCAGGAGCTCGATGGCTCCCGGCATGACAAGATGCCCCCCCAGCACGCCAACCAGCACGGCGAATGCCAGGGGAATGGCCAGCCCCAGCTGCATGACAGCGTCCCTAAACGGCAAACAAGGCAACCTTTCCATGCGGCGGCGGCCTCACGTTGAGGGGCAGCATGGCGAGGCAGTCGACATGTATGGATAATAGCTCGGGATTCGAAGTTGCGAGTTCCACGTCAATGCCGCGCCGACTGCTGCAGCGCTACCTGCCCCACCCGGATGCCCTCAGGCGGCGACGTTCACTGCGCTTCGTCAGTCATCTGATCGGCAACCCTTCGCTGTGGATGCTGACGCGTCGCAGCGTGGCCAATGCCTTTTCGGTAGGGCTGTTCTGCGCCCTGTTGCCGATCCCCTTCCAGATGTTGCTAGCCGCCCTGGGCGCCTGGCTAGTGCGTTGCAACCTGCCGCTCTCCATCGGCCTGGTATGGCTCACCAACCCCCTGACCATACCGTTGATCTTCTATGGCAATTATCGGTTGGGGGCCTGGCTGCTGGACATTCAGGTCCGCCAGGCGCCGGAGCATCTCTCCACCCGCTGGATCGCCGAACAGCTGGTGGAGATCCTGCCGCCGCTGGCCCTGGGTTCCCTGGTCGCCTCGGTGGTCATCGCTGCATGGGCCAACCTGGTGGTTCGCCTGGTATGGCGCTGGCAGGTCTCGCGCCATTGGAAGGCACGTGCATGGCGACGGCGGCGGCATCCACCAGCCGCCAGAGAGAAATGAGGTCACCCCCTCATGAGGCGTGGAGGCGTGGAGGCGTGGAGGCTTAGTCGCCCGCTGTTTGCTCGATCAGGCGTCCACCGTCGAGGCGAAGGACGCGATCCTGATGGGCGGCAAGACCAGGATCATGGGTCACGATCACGAAGGCACAGGCCGCACTGCTCGCCAGCTCGTCCATCAGCGCCAGGATGCTCGCCGCAGTGGTCTGATCCAGGTTGCCGGTGGGCTCGTCCATCAACACCAGGCTGGGGTCGGTGACCAGCGCCCGGGCAATGGCCACCCGCTGGCGCTCGCCGCCCGACAGCTCGCCGGGCTTGTGGTCGGCCCGTTCGGCCATGCCGACCCTGGCCAGTAGCAAAGCGGCGCGATCCTCGGCGGCCGTCTTGCGCTGGCCACGCACGATCAGCGGCAGGGCGGCATTCTCCAGGGCAGTGAACTCCGCCAGCAGGTGGTGGAACTGGTAGACGAAGCCGATGTGGCGATTGCGGAAACGGCCAAGCTCGGCATCATTGAGCGCCAGCAGCGACGCATCGGCGATGCGCACCTCGCCGGCGCTGGGACGGTCCAGCCCACCCAGCAGGTTGAGCAGGGTCGTCTTGCCGGAGCCGGAACTGCCGACCACGGCCACCCGCTCCCCGGCCAGTACCCGCATCGCCAAGCCATCCAGCACGGTGAGATCCCGCGGCCCCTCGCGATAGACGCGGGTCAGGTCGCGACATTCGAGCATCACTCGCCCCGCCCGGTCATCCGTGGCCTGTGCAGACGTCATGGCTATCTCACTCATAGCGCAGCACCTCGGCAGGCTGCACCCGGGCGGCGCGCCAGGCCGGATACAGGGTGGAAAGGAAGGTCAGCCCGAAGGCCGCCGACACGATATTGCGCACATCGCTCCAGATCAGGCGCGACGGCAGCTCGCTGATGAAGTAGACCCCGGCGTCGAGGAAGTGGATGCCGAAGGTGCTCTCCACCCAGCCGATAAGGTCCGACACGGTCAAGGCCAGCAGCACGCCCAGGGTCACGCCCACCAGGATGCCGATCACGCCGATCGCCAGCCCCTGGACGATGAAGATCCCCATGATCGAGCGGGGCGTGGCGCCGATGGTACGCAGGATGGCGATATCGGCCCGCTTGTCAGTCACCACCATCACCAGGGTAGAGACGATATTGAAGGCCGCCACGGCGACGATCACCGTCAGCAGCAGGGCGATCATGCGCTTCTCCATCTGGATCGCCTGAAAGAGATTGCCATGCGAGTAGGTCCAGTCGAGCCCGCGGTAGCCAGGGCCCAGTTCATTGATGATCGCCCGGGTCTCGCTGCCGGCGGCGAAGAGGTCGTCCAGTTCGAGACGCAGGCCGCCGACCGCGTCGCCCAGCCGCGCCAGGGTCTGCATGTCCTCGATGTGGGCATAGGCCAGCGAGGCGTCCAGGTCGGCGCCGACACTGAAGATGCCGCTGACGGTGAAGCGCTTGAGCCGCGGAAAGACACCCGCCGGGGTAATCGAGGCCTCGGGCACCAGCAGCGTCACGCGATCTCCCACGCCCACGCCCAGCCGTCGAGCGAGGATCGAGCCAAGCACGATGTGCCACTCGCCGGGAACGAGGTCATCGAGGCGTCCGTTACGCATGTGTTCATCGATGATCGAGACCCGGCTTTCCCACTCGGGCTGGATGCCGATGACCATGGCACCCTCGTTGCGCCCGCCCACCGCGAACATACCCTGCTGTTCGACATAGGGAGCGGCGCCGATCACCCGCTCGCGCGCCATGAGGCGCTCGGCCAGCGATTGCCAGTCGGTCAGCCCGCCCGGCGCCTCGATCTTGGTATGTGGGACCATGCCCAGCACCCGGGTACGCAGCTCATGATCGAAGCCATTCATCACCGAGAGCACCAGGATCAGCACCGCCACCCCCAACATCAGGCCCAGCATGGAGGTCAACGAGATGAAGGAGATAAAGTGATTGCGACGCTTGGCGCGCACATAGCGCAGCCCGATCAGGAAGGGGAGACGGTCGAACATGGGCACATTCCTTGTCGGCGGGCGCCCATGGTACGGTTTTTCGACAGCCACTGCATCGCCGGTGCCCACCGTTTGCGTGATCATTGCATCATTGCCGGCTTCGGCCTACATTGCGCCGTCACGACTCTGCACGAGACCCGCCCATGGCCCTTCGCCTGCTCCCCGAATGGCACCCCCAGGATGCCGTGCAACTCACCTGGCCCGCCCCGGACAGCGACTGGGGGCCGTTGCTCGAGCGCATCGAGGCAACGCTGGAGGCCATGGTGGTGGCCATCGCCCGCTACCAGGCCGTGCTGGTCGCCGTGCCAGATGCCGTGACCCGCAGCCATCTGGGCCACCGCTTCGCCTGCCTGGGCGTCGACCCCGCACGCTTGAGCCTGGTGATCGCCGCCGCTGACGACACCTGGGCCCGTGATCATGGTCCCATCGGCGTGACGCGCGACGACGAACCGCTATTGCTCGACTACATATTCACCGGTTGGGGGGGCAAGTTCGAGGCTGCCCGCGACAACACTCTGACCCGCCGCCTGGCGGACGTCGGTACCTTCGCCTGCCCGGTGGAAGCCCGCGACCTGGTGCTCGAGGGAGGCGCCATCGACACCGATGGCGAGGGCACCCTGCTGACCACCGAGGCCTGCCTGCTCAATCCCAACCGCAACCCCGGCCTCGACAGACCAGCCATCGAGGCGCGGCTCAAGGCGGAGCTCGGGATCACGCGGGTGCTGTGGCTGGCCAACGGCCATCTGCAAGGTGACGATACCGACGGCCACGTGGATACCCTGGTGCGCTTCTGCGACCCGGCCACGCTGGCCTATGTGCGCTGCGACGACCCGCACGACCCTCATTACCCGGCACTGGCCGCCATGGAGGACGAAGTGCGCAACCTGCGACGCGCCGATGGCGTGCCCTACCGGCTGGTCCCGCTGCCCTGGCCGCGGGCTCGTCATGATCCGGTGGATGGCCATCGACTGCCGGCGACCTATGCCAACTTCTTGATCATCAACGGCGCCGTGCTGGTGCCGGTGTATGGCGACGCGGCCGACAGCCGGGCCCTGGCCACCTTAGGCGAGGCCTTTCCCGGCCACGACGTCATCCCCATCGACTGCCTGAGCGTGATCCGCCAGCATGGCAGCCTGCACTGCCTGACCATGCAGCTGCCCCAGGGCAGCCTGGCAGCATTCAACTGAGACCAAGAGGCGCCGGAGACAGTCCACAGAGGGGGTTCTACGCCAGGGATGGCGTCGGTAGCGCCCAGGGAAGGGTTTACAGCGCCCCCTCGAAGGACTGTTCCCGGATCAGTCTCGAGTTTCGAACATTCGAGGAGAACTCATCGTGTCCCGACCCCTGAAGGTGGGCCTGGTCCAGCAGCCCGCCTGGCCCGACAAGGCCAAGAGCCTCACCGAGAGCGAGGCCGGCATTCGCGAGCTGGCCACTGCCGGCGCCCAGCTGGTGCTGCTCCAGGAACTGCATGCCACCCACTACTTCTGCCAGAGCGAGGATACCGAAGTCTTCGACCTGGCCGAGCCCCTCGATGGGCCGACCGGCACGCGGCTGGCGACCCTGGCGAAGGAACTCGACATCGTGCTGGTAGGCTCGCTGTTCGAGCGCCGCGCACCGGGCCTTTATCACAATACCGCGGTGGTCTACGACCGAGAGCGTGGCCGCGTGGGCCACTACCGCAAGATGCATATCCCCGACGATCCGGGCTTCTACGAGAAGTTCTACTTCACCCCCGGGGACCAGGACGATAGCCGCGGCCAGGGCTTTCAGCCCATCGACACCTCGCTTGGCCGTCTGGGCGTGCTGGTGTGCTGGGACCAGTGGTACCCGGAAGCGGCACGGTTGATGGCCCTGGCCGGCGCGGAGCTGCTGCTCTACCCCACCGCCATCGGCTGGCATCCGCCCGACGACACCCCGGAGAAGCGGCGACAGAAGGAGGCCTGGACCCTGATCCAGCGCAGCCACGGCGTGGCCAATGGCCTGCCGGTGATCGTCGCCAACCGGGTCGGCCACGAAGCGGACCCGTCCGCGGCGACGCCGGGCATCGACTTCTGGGGTGGCAGCTTCATCTGCGGCCCCCAGGGCGAGCTGCTTGCCCACGGCGGCCAGCAGGCACAGCGCCTGCTGGTGACGCTGGACATGGCACGCAGCGAGGAAGTGCGGCGCATCTGGCCCTACCTGCGAGACCGCCGGGTCGACGCCTATGGCGATCTGACACGGCGCTATCGGGACTGACCGCGCTGCGCGCGAAGCCGTAAGCCGTAAGCCGTAAGCCGTAAGCTAGGCTGACCTGAGCCTGGAAAACACCACACCCCCACAAGCCTAGGCCGATGGGAGTGTCTTACAGCTTAAAGCTTACAGCGCTAAGCTGGGGTTATTTCCAGAAATCGCGAATCGAGGCGATGCCCTGGGCGCCCACCGCCCGGGCATGGTGGGCATCGAAGCGGGTCATGCCACCCAGAGCAAAGACCGGCATGCCGGCGTGCTCTACCAGTTGCTGAAAGTCATGCCAGCCGATCGGCGCCACCTTTGGATGCGAAGGCGTGGTACGCAGCGGCGAGAGCGTCACGAAGTCACAGCCGATGCGCCGCGCCTGGTCCAATTGGCGGCGATCATGGGTCGAGGCCGAGAGCCACTTGCTCTCGGGCAGAGGGCGCCGCTTCAGGCTCATCAGCCGATCGCTGGTCAGGTGGATACCATCGGCGGCCACCACCTCGAGCAGCGACGGCTCGCCATTGAGCACCAGGCGTGCCCCCCGCGCCTGGCATAGCGCCAGGGCCTGCTCGGCGCGCCGCAAAAAGCCCGCCTCATCCAGCGACTTGGCACGCAACTGGACCAGGCGCACCCCGTCCTCGTCGAGGGCACGGACCAGGCGCTCGCTGAATCGCCCCTCATCGGTCTCCTCGCCGGTGATCAGGAACTCGGTGGGCAGCATGACCGCGCGCAGGATCGGCAGGTTGGCCGCCGGGAAGGGGTAGTTCACCAGCTCGCTCATGGGCACCCAGCGCACCGCCTGTCCCTCGCGTCCGAACGGCTCCCCGGCGAAGTCGTGGACTTGCCACACATCCAGCAGGATGTGCTTGTCGGAGTATTCGTGGTGGATGCGAATCAGCGGCTGTGCCCGGCGGATCTCCACACCGAGCTCCTCGTGAAGCTCGCGCTTGAGGGCCTCAAGTCCCGTCTCATAGGGTGCCAGCTTGCCGCCGGGAAACTCCCAGAGCCCTCCATGATCGACGTTGGAGGGGCGGCGGGCGAGCAGCACCTCGCGGCCGTCGGCACTGATGATGGCGGCGGCCGCCACATGCACCCTTCTCTTTACCATTGTGTTCATTGACTCCGGTCCGCTGGCCCACGCGTTCTCGCCGCCGCGCGGGATGATGGCTGTCTGACTGCCGAGCGTTTGCACCGCTTAGCTGCGATAATCGGCATTGATGGTCACGTAATCGTGGGACAGATCTGAGGTCCACACCGTAGCGCTCTGCTCGCCACGCCCCAGCGCGATGCGAATGACGATCTCCTCGCGAGCCATCACCGCGCTGCCGGCCTCCTCGGTATAGCCTGCCGCGCGTCCGCCATGCTCGACCAGGCGCACCTCACCGAGGTCGATGGTGACCCGGTCCACAGCAAAATCCTCGACCGGTGCCCGCCCTACCGCAGCCAGGATCCGGCCCCAGTTGGCATCCGAGGCATACAGCGCAGTCTTGACCAGCGGCGAGTGGGCCACGGTGAAGGCCACATCCAGGGCCTCGCGGCGGCTGCACGCCTCGTCGACCTGCAGGGTGACGAACTTGGTCGCCCCCTCACCGTCGCGGATGATCGCCTGGGCCAGCTCGATCATCACCTGCTGCAGGCCGTCACGGAAGATGGCCAGCTCCGCCTCGTCTTCTACAACAGCCCCCCGCCCGGTGCTGATCAGCAGGCAGGCATCGTTAGTCGAGGTGTCGCTATCGACGCTGATGCAGTTGAAGGAGCATTCGACTGCCTCGCGCAGCAGCCGGTCGAGCAACAGCGGTTCCAGGATCGCATCGGTGGCCACAAAGGCCAGCATGGTGGCCATGTCGGGACGAATCATTCCCGAACCCTTGGCGATGCCGTTGATGGTTATCGTGTTATCGCCCAGCGCCAGGGTCACGCTGGCACCCTTGGCCCGGGTGTCGGTAGTCAGAATCCCCTCGCCAGCCTCTCGCCAGGCGGCAGGCCCATCATCGAGAGCCTGCAGGGCCACGGGCAGGCCCGCCAGTAGCCGCGCCATGGGCAACGGTTCACCGATCACCCCGGTAGAGAACGGCAGTACGCCCTGCTCGCTCACCCCGGCCAGCCGTGCCAGCTCCGCACAGGTGGCACGGGCATCCTGCAGCCCCGTCTCGCCGGTACCGGCATTGGCATTGCCGGTGTTGATCACCAGGTAGCGCACCGACCCTCCGTGAGCCGTGCAGGCGGCGAGGTGCTCACGGGCCACCGTCACCGGCGCCGCACAGAAGGCATTGCGGGTAAAGACCCCGGACACCCTGGCCCCGGCGGGAATCTCGACCACGACCAGGTCGCGGCGATCGGGGGTCTTGATTCCGGCCCTGGCGGTCCCCAGCCGCAGCCCCTCGATGACCGGCATCTGCGGAAAGTGTGTCTCGCCCACTGCCATGATCTGGTCTCCTCAGCTCAGCTTGCCGCAGCATTGCTTGTACTTTTTGCCCGAGCCGCAGGGGCAGGGGTCATTGCGACCCACCTTGGGGCCCTCGCGGCGCAACGGCCGACCGTCGGTCCCCGGGGCCGGAGCGGCCGCGGCCTGCACATCGGCCGTCGTGGGCGCATCGTGGCGGCTCGCCGCGCCGGCCTGCTCGCGTTCCAGCGCCTGGCGACGCTGACGCTCCAGGGCCTCGACCTCTTCGGGGCGTCGTACTTGGACATGGCTGAGGATGCGAGTCACGTCGGCCTTGATGTTGGTGAGCAGGGTCTGGAACAGCTCGAAGGCTTCGCGCTTGTACTCCTGCTTGGGGTTCTTCTGGGCATAGCCGCGCAGATGGATGCCCCGGCGCAGGTGGTCCATGGACTGCAGGTGTTCCTTCCAACGGGTGTCGAGTACCTGCAGCATCACCTGCTTCTCGAAGCGGCGCATCAAGTCCTCGCCCGCCTCGGCCACCTTGGCCACGTAGGCCTCGCGATGCATCGTCTGCAGCCGCTCGCGCAGTTGTTCCTCGTGGAAACGCTCGTCCTGCTCGGCCCACTCGACCACTGGCGCATCGAGGTTGAACTCGCTCTTCAGGTGATCCTGGAGGCCAGCCAGATCCCACTGCTCGGGCAGGCTTTGGGGCGGCACGAACTCGCTGATGGCGAGGTCCAGCACCTCCTCGCGGATACCCATGACGCTGTCGGAGACGTCCTCGGCGGCCAGAATCTCGTTACGCTGCTCGTAGATGACGCGACGCTGGTCGTTAGCCACGTCGTCGTACTCGAGCAGCTGTTTGCGGATGTCGAAGTTGCGGCCCTCGACCTTCTTCTGGGCGCGCTCCACGGCATTGGAGACCATCCTGTGCTCGATCGCCTCGCCGCGCTCCAGGCCCAGCGCCTTCATCATGCGCTGCACCCGGTCGGAGCCGAACAGACGCATCAGGTTGTCTTCCAGCGAAAGAAAGAAGCGTGTCGAGCCAGGGTCGCCCTGGCGACCGGCGCGACCGCGCAGCTGGTTGTCGATACGCCGCGACTCGTGGCGTTCGGAACCGATCACATGCAGGCCGCCGGCCTCGAGCACCGCGTCATGACGAGCCTGCCACTCGGCCTTGAGCTGTTCGAGCTGGGCCTCGGAGGGGTTTTCAAGCTTAGCGGCCTCGGCCTCCCAGTTGCCGCCCAGCACGATATCGGTGCCGCGGCCGGCCATGTTGGTGGCGATGGTGACAGCCCCGGGACGACCGGCCTGGGCGATGATCTCCGCCTCGCTCTGATGCTGCTTGGCGTTGAGCACGTTGAACTGCATGCCGGCACGTTTCATCAGGTCGGCCAGGTACTCGCTGGTCTCGATGGAGGCGGTGCCCACCAGCACCGGGCGCCCCGCCTCGGTCTGGGCCTTGACGTCGTCGATGATCGCCTCGAACTTCTCCTCGGCGGTGAGGTACACGAGATCGTTGAGATCCTGGCGGATCAGCGGCCGATTGGTGGGAATCACCACCACGTCGAGGCCGTAGATCTGGCGGAACTCGAAGGCCTCGGTATCGGCGGTGCCGGTCATGCCGGAGAGCTTGTCGTAGAGGCGGAAGTAGTTCTGGAAGGTGGTCGAGGCGAGCGTCTGGCTCTCGCGCTGCACGGGCACGCCCTCCTTCGCCTCCACCGCCTGATGCAGGCCCTCGGACCAGCGACGCCCCGGCATGCTGCGCCCGGTATGCTCATCGACGATCACCACCTGGCCATCGTTGACGATGTAGTCCACGTCACGGTGATAGAGGTGACGGGCACGCAGCGCCGAGTGCATGTGCTGCAGCAGGTTGAGGTTCTGGGCGGCATACAGGGAGTCCTCCTCGCCCAGCAGCCCCTCGCCACGCATCAGTTCCTCGACCTTGTGATGGCCGGCCTCGGTGACTTCTACCTGCTTTTGCTTCTCGTCGAGGATGAAGTCGCCGCTCTCCGGGTCCTCTTCGTCACTGCACCTCTCGAGATGCTTCGCCAGGCGGTCGACGACGCGGTAGAGCTCGGTGTTCTCGTCTACCGCCCCGGAGATGATCAGCGGGGTCCGCGCCTCGTCGATCAGGATGGAGTCGACCTCGTCGACGATGGCGAAGTGCAGACCGCGCTGGACTTTCTCCTCCAGCGAGAAGGCCATGTTGTCGCGCAGGTAGTCGAAGCCGAACTCGTTGTTGGTGCCGTAGGTGATGTCGCAGGCGTAGGCGTGGCGCTTTTCTTCCGGCGTCTGGCCGGAGAAGATCACCCCCACCGAGAGCCCGAGGAATTCATAGAGTGGACGCATCCACTCGGCATCGCGACGCGCCAGGTAGTCGTTGACCGTGACCACGTGCACGCCCTTGCTCGGCAGGGCATTGAGGTAGACCGCCAAGGTCGCCACCAGCGTCTTGCCCTCACCGGTCTTCATCTCGGCGATGCGGCCACGGTGCAGGGTGATGCCGCCGACCATCTGCACGTCGAAATGGCGCATGCCCATGACGCGCTTGCTGGCCTCGCGCACCGTGGCGAAGGCCTCCGGCAGCAGTGCATCGAGAGACTCGCCGTTTTCCAGGCGCTCGCGGAAGGCCGCGGTGCGGGCCTTCAGAGACGTCTCATCGAGGCTCTCAAGCTCGCTCTCCAGGACGTTGATATCCGTCACCTGACGGGTCATGCGTTTGACATCGCGGTCGTTCTTGGAGCCGACGACCTTGCGTAGGAGGTTGTTGATCATGAAGGATCCAGTGGCAGCGTGGGGTATCGCGTCACGGACAGGCGGGTCCGCGGCGGCTCCGGATAGTCTCGTCATCGGAGGCAAGGAGGGCCACGACGGGTCAGGACATCATGGGCAGCAACCGCTCGGCAGGCCGCGAGGATCGGACCGGCAACGGCTCTGGCTCTCTTTCTCGGCCAGCATGCCGCCCGCCGAACCCAGCGCACCAGGGCATGACGACGGGCCTGTAGCCGGCAGCGCACGCGCAGCAGCGCCGGTACCAAGATGCTGACCTGGGCAGCTCGCTCGATGGGGCGCAGTAACTCGCTGTGCGCCAAGCCAGCCGGCAGCAGACAGCTCACCAGCAAGCCGGCTAGCCACCAGCGGGTCGCGCAGCGCCGACGCAGGCTCCCGTGAGCCCCTGCGCCGATGTCGGTGATGGCGGCTGGCATACTGTCGACGGCCTCCCGTGCGTGCTAGGCTCTGGGTGTTTTGCGACCGCACAGCAGTGGCGGCCGACGCGTAATATCAGGGGCACAGCCCGAGAATCAAGCTGATGAGTATAAAGGTTAAACGGTTCAGAGCACAGCCTATGTCGCGGCTGCTGGAAGGCCATGGCGAGCTGGGTTCATTGATGCGCATGGCCAGCCTGATCGAGCGCGCGCAGGGTTATCTGCGCAACCAGGTGCCTGAGGAGATGCGTGACCACCTGTTCGTCGGCGGCTACCATCAGGGCCGCCTGTCTCTGATCACCGATCGCGCCGTCTGGCTGACCCGGCTGCGCTATGAGCAGCCTCACCTGCTCCAGCGGCTGCAGCAGCTGCCCGGCTTCGAGTCGGTGACCGGCTTCACCCTCAAGGTCCGTCCCGTGCGTCCGGCTCGCCCGCCCCTGCGTCAGGTTCGCCACCTGCCAGAAAAGGCCGCCGACGAGATATCGAGCTGTGCCGCCGATGTCGACGACCCAGGATTAAAGGGGGCCTTGGAGCGGCTGGCGGCCCACGCAGAGCGTCAGCCGTAAGCGGGAGCCCAACATAAAACGAACCGCCCCCATGACAAGTGCCTGGAGGCGGTTTTTCTTCAAACTTACGTCTTATCGCTCCGGACGCACTCCGGTTCAGGCCATGGCCGGCGCGGAATAGGAGATCGGCGCCTTCTCGGACGCGCCCTCGAAGGTGACGAGCTCCCAGGCCTCCGGTTGGGCTAGCAGGGCACGGCAGAGCTGGTTGTTCAGGGCATGGCCGGACTTCACGCCACGAAACTCGCCGATGAGGCTATGGCCGAGCTGGTAGAGGTCGCCGATGGCGTCGAGCACCTTGTGCTTGACGAACTCGTCGTCGTAGCGCAGCCCACCCTCGTTCACGATCCGATAATCGTCGACCACGATGGCGTTGTCGAGACTGCCGCCCAGCGCCAGATTATTGGAGCGCAGGTACTCGAGGTCACGCATGAAACCGAAGGTTCGGGCGCGAGACACTTCCTTGACGAAGGAGGTGGTGGAGAAGTCCACCATGGCGGTTTTTGACTGTTCATCGAACACCGGATGGTCGAAGTCGATGGCAAAGGAGACCTTGAAGCCCTGGTGGGGCAAAAACATGGCCTCCTTGTCGCCCTCGCGCACCACGATCTCGCGCTTGACGCGGATGAATTTCTTGGCGGCGGATTGCTCGGAGATGCCCGCCGACTGGATCAGGAACACGAAGGGTCCCGCACTGCCATCCATGATCGGCACTTCCGATGCGCTCAGGTCGACGTAGGCGTTATCGATCCCCAGCCCGGCGAAGGCCGACATCAGGTGTTCGACGGTGGCGACCTTGGCCCCGCCCACCGAGAGCGCGGTGCATAGAGTGGTGTCGGTGACATGCTCGGCATAGGCCGGCACCTGTACCTCGGGTTTCAGGTCGGTACGCACGAAGACGATGCCCGTATCCACCGGTGCCGGCCGCAGGGTCAGGTAGACTTTCTTGCCGGAATGCAGGCCGACGCCGGTGGCACGAATGACGTTCTTCAGGGTTCGTTGTCTGATCATGGTCGATCGCCAGGCACTCGTTGATTATCAAACAGCGTTCACTTTAACATCGAGCGGACGTTTCAACAAAGAAATCTCGGCCGACACCCCTTATTGACACAATAGGGCGAATCAATCGGCTTGCCGCCGCAGGAAGGCCGGGATATCCAGATAGTCATCGAGTTCCTGGGACTTGCGCTTTTCCGACGCCGGCCTGGTTGCCTCGGGAGACTCACTCCTGGGCGCCGCGGCCTGACCGCGACCGGCGGCCGCCTGCGGGCGCTGGCGATAGCCGCTCGGCTCGGCTCGACGCGCGGCCTCGCGGGAGGCGGGCTTCTGCGCCTTGTTGCCTTCCAGTCCGGCGGCCACCACGGTGACCCGCAGTTCGTCGGTCATATCCATGTCGATGGAAGTCCCCACCACGATGGTAGCGTCCTGGGAGGCAAATTCCTGGACGGTAGCCCCCACGTCATTGAACTCACCGATGGAGAGATCCGGGCCGGCGGTGATGTTGACCAGGATCCCGCGGGCACCGTGCAGGTCGATGTCCTCGAGCAGCGGGCTGCGGATGGCCTTCTCGGCGGCCTCGCGGGCGCGATTCTCGCCGGTGGCGCCGCCGGTGCCCATCATTGCCATGCCCATCTCGGACATCACGGTACGCACATCGGCGAAGTCGACGTTGATGATGCCGGGGCTGGTGATCAGCTCGGCGATCCCCTGCACGGCCCCGAGCAGCACGTCGTTGGCGGCACTGAAGGCGGTGAGCAGGGTCGCGCTCTTGCCCAGCACCGAGAGCAGCTTCTCGTTGGGAATGGTGATCAGGGAGTCGACGTGTTCGGAGAGCTCCTTCATGCCCTCCTCGGCGGCACGCATGCGCTTGGGTCCCTCGAAGGGGAAGGGCCGAGTCACCACCGCCACGGTGAGGATGCCCAGCTCCTTGGCCACCTGGGCGACAACGGGCGCCCCGCCGGTACCGGTACCGCCGCCCATGCCGGCGGTGATAAAGACCATGTCGGCACCACCGAGCAGTTCTGCGATGCGCTCGCGGTCCTCCATGGCGGCCTGGCGGCCGACATCCGGGTTGGCACCGGCGCCGAGCCCCTTGGTGATCTCGCTGCCGAGCTGGAGCACAGTCTTGGCGGCGACCCGCTTAAGGGCCTGGGCATCGGTATTGGCGCAGATGAACTCTACGCCCTCGATGTTGCTCTCGACCATGTGATTGACGGCGTTGCCACCACCGCCCCCGACACCGATAACCTTAATGACCGCACTGCTTGAGGGTGCGCTATCTACGAGTTCGAACATAAGTCCCGTCTCCTGAACCGCGACCGCGGCCCTGTCAGAAATTTCCTTTGAACCAGCCCTTGATCCTTGCCAGCGCCACAATCCCTTTCCCTGTGTCACGCCGGGTGATGTCGTCACGCTTAGGTTGCGCCGGGGTGAGGTTTCCAGGCCCTTGACGGCCAGGCCCTCGACGGGTTTCCAGTAGAGCGTAATGCAGCAGACCGACACCCGTCGAATAAATCGGGTTACGAACCACGTCCGCCAGGCCACGCACGTTCTGTGGGCAGGCGATGCGTACCGGCATGTGGAAGATCTCCTCGGCCAGCTCAACCACTCCCTCCATGCGCGAGGTCCCGCCGGTGAGCACCACGCCCGCGGCGACGAGATCTTCGTAGCCGCTGCGACGCAGTTCGTCACGCACCAGGGTGAAAAGCTCCTCGTAGCGCGGCTCCACCACTTCGGCCAGCGCCTGGCGGGAGAGATTCCGCGCCGGCCGGTCGCCTACGCTGGGCACCTTGATCATCTCGTCGCTGGACGCCAGCTGGGTTAGCGCACAGGCATACTTGACCTTAATCTCCTCGGCGTGCTGTGTGGGCGTGCGCAGCGCCATGGCGATGTCGTTGGTGACCTGGTCGCCGGCAATGGGAATCACCGCGGTATGGCGAATGGCGCCTTCGGTAAACACCGCGATATCGGTGGTGCCGCCGCCGATGTCCACCATGCAGACACCCAGCTCGCGCTCGTCCTCGGTGAGCACCGCATGGCTTGAAGCCAGCTGTTCGAGGATGATCGAGTCCACTTCGAGTCCACAGCGACGCACGCACTTCTCGATATTCTGCACGGCATTGAGCGCGGCGGTGACCAGGTGGACGCGTGCCTCGAGACGCACTCCCGACATACCCAAGGGCTCACGGATACCGCCCTGGGTATCGATGGCGAATTCCTGGGGAATGACATGCAGCACGCGCTGGCCTTCAGAAATCGCCCGTGCCCGAGCAGAGTCGATGACTCGATCGATATCGGACGCGGCGACCTCGCGCTCCTTGATGGCGACAACGCCATCCGAATTCATCGAACTAATATGACTACCGGCGATGCCCACATACACTGAATGGATATCGCAACCGGCCATCAACTCGGCCTCCTCCACGGCACGCTGAATGGATTGCACCGTGGACTCGATGTTGATCACCACGCCTTTCTTCATGCCGCGTGACGGATGTGAACCAATACCGGCTATTTCAATGCCGCCAGCGTCTGTGGGCTGCCCTACGATCGCCACGACCTTGGACGTTCCGATATCCAGCCCGACTACCATATTGGACACATTGGGTGGACCTGCCATGAGTCGGGAAGTCTCCTAGAACCTGGCCCCGAAGGGGAAGAATAATCCTGAAAAGTCGATCCGGGCCGATGATAGGAACAACGTCACTTGCTCCACCAGCCTGATTGCCGAAACACCCGTCACGATACGGCGAATTTGTCGTGAAAGAAACACCCGAAATGCCGTCTGGACAACCCCGATGGGTCATCCAGCCGTCAGCTGTCTGCCGCCGCCTGTTCCTCGACCGGCTCGGTCTGCCCATGCCAGGCCACGGCGACCCCATTGGGGTATCGCAGGTCGATGTAGCGAATATGCGCGGCCAGGGGCCCCAGCTCGCGCTGCCAGGCCGCGACCAGACGCCCCAGGCGGGCGGGACGATCGTTGCGACCGAGCATCACCCAGACCCCGCTGTCGAGCTGGAAGCGCCAGGCCCCACGCGGTTCCAGCCGCAGCTGACCCACGTTGACCCCCTGGCGGGCAAGCAGGGCGGCAAGCCGCTCATGATAGGCCAGCACCTCGCCACCGCTGCCGGGCGGGCCGGCGAGATCCGGCAGGCCAGGAGGCGGCGACACCGAGCCGAAGGCAAAGGGTTGACCCTCGGCATTGAGCAGGCGCTTGTCATTCCAGCGCGCTACCGGCACCTGCTCGACCAGATCGAATCTCAGCGCATCGGGCCACTCGCGCCTGACGCGCACCTCGGCCAGCCAGCCGATCTCGCGGGCCTGCTGACGCAGCGCGGACAGATCGACGGAGAGCCAGGTCTGGCCCTGGATCAACGGCGCCAGCTGGCTGCGCAGGTAATCGGCACTGACATGGTGAAGCTCGCCGCCCACCGAGACCCGCTCGATGGGCCGATCGAGCCATACCCACAGCGCTCGGCCACCGGCACCCAGCAATAAGGCCAGCAAGAACACGCCGACCACGCCTCCACGCGGCGCCATGGCTAGTGCCGCTCCTCGGCCGTGGCAAGGATACGCCGCACCAGGGCATCGAAATCGATGCCGGCATGCGCTGCCGACCGGGGCACCAGGCTGTGGTCGGTCATTCCCGGCACGGTATTGACCTCGATCAACCAGAAGCGCCCCTTGGCATCACGAATCACGTCGACCCGTCCCCAGCCCTCGGCGCCAATCGCCTCGAAGGCCGCCCGGCAGAGCGCGGCGAGCTCGGCCTGCTCGGCATCAGACAGGCCGCACGGCAGATGGTAGCGCGTCTCGTCGGAGAGATACTTGGCTGCGTAGTCGTAGAAGCCGCTGGGCACCTCGACGCGGATCGGCGGCAGCACATCGCCGGCGAGCAGCGACACCGTATACTCCTCGCCCTCGATGAATCGCTCGGCCATCACCCGGGCATCGAAGCGGGCGGCATCGCGATAGGCCGACGCCAGGGCGTCGCGACTGTCGACAATGCTGATGCCCAGGGTCGAACCCTCGTGAACCGGCTTGACGATCAGCGGCAGGCCAAGGCATTCAACGACCGAGGACCAATCAGCCTCGGGGCCGAGCATCACGCTCTGCGGAGTCGGCAGGCCAAGCGCCTGCCAGATCAGCTTGGTGCGTTGCTTGTCCATGCCCAGCGCCGAGGCGAGCACCCCGCTGCCGGTGTAGGGAATGCCCAGCACTTCCAGCGCGCCCTGCAGGGTGCCATCCTCGCCACTGCGGCCGTGCAGGGCAATGAACACCCGATCGGGACTCAACGCCTCCAGCCCTGCCAGGCCACCCTCTGCGGGATCATAACCGATCGCCTCCACCGCCGAGCGCTTCAGCGCCGCAAGCACCGCGGCGCCGCTCTTCAGCGACACCTCGCGCTCGGCGGACTGCCCGCCATAGAGCACCACCACTCGACCGACATCAAGCGTCATAGTCTCACCTCGTCAAGCACCAGGGCGGCATCGGCCAGGTGTTGGGCGATCCCGCCCACGTCGCCGGCCCCCTGAGTGATCAGGATATCGCCGGGGCGCAGCACCCGGGCGAGCAACTCCGGCAGCTCGCGCTTATCCTGGACGAAGATGGGGTCCACCGCACCACGCTGGCGGATTGAGCCTGCCAAGGTACGCCCATCGGCCCCGGGCAGCGGCGCCTCTCCGGCGCTGTAGACATCGAGCAGCAGCAGGGCATCGACCCCGGCCAGTATCCGCACGAAGTCCTCGTAGAGATCCCGCGTACGCGAAAAGCGGTGCGGCTGGTAGACCATCACCAGGCGTCGCTCGGGCCAGCCGGCACGCACCGCGTCGATCACCATCGCTACCTCGCGGGGATGGTGGCCATAGTCGTCCACCAGCATCACCTCGCCCCCACCTTGCGGGGCCGGGAAGTGGCCATGCACCTGGAAGCGTCGCCCCACCCCCTCGAAGCTTGCCAGGCCCCGCAGGATGGCGGCATCGTCTACCCCCGCGTCGCTAGCCACGGCGATGGCCGCCAGGGCATTGAGGGCATTGTGGCGCCCCGGCATCGCCAGGCGTACCTCGAGCGGCGCCAGCCCCTCGGGACGTGCTGCGGTGAAGTGTACCTCGCCGGCATGCTGGACGAAGTCGTCGATGCGATAGTCGGCATCCTTGCTGAAACCATAGGTGACGAACTGACGGCTGACCCGATCGAGCAGGCCACGCACCTGGGCATCATCGATGCACAGGATCGCCAGGCCGTAGAACGGCAGGTTGTGCAGGAACTCGAGGAAGGTGCCCTTGAGCCGTTCGAAGTCGCCACCGTAGGTCGCCATGTGGTCGGCATCGATGTTGGTGACGATGGCCACCATGGGCTGCAGATGCAGGAAGGAGGCATCCGACTCGTCGGCCTCTGCCACCAGGTAGTCCCCCTCCCCCAGCCGGGCATTGGTGCCGGCGCTGGTCAGCCGTCCGCCGATCACGAAGGTGGGATCCAGACCGCCCTCACCCAGCAGGGTGGCGGTAAGGCTGGTGGTGGTGGTCTTGCCGTGGGTGCCGGCCACGGCGATGCCATGGCGAAAGCGCATTAGCTCGGCAAGCATCTCGGCACGCCGCACCACCGGCACGCGATGCTCGTGGGCCCAGCGGATCTCGGGGTTGGTCTCGTCCACTGCGCTGGAGACCACCACCACATCTGCGTCCTTGGCATGCTCAGCGGCATGGCCGATGGCCACGCAGATGCCGCACTGACGCAGACGAGCCACCACCGGGGAGGCCTGCAGGTCGCTGCCGCTGACCGCATAACCCTGATTGGCCAGCACTTCGGCAATACCACACATCCCGGCTCCCCCGATGCCCACGAAATGGATGCGCCGGATTCGACGCATGCCCATCCCACGGCCGGGGTGTGGGGGCGAGACTTGACCGGGAACCGGCCCGAGGGTCTCATCGTTCAAAGCCTATCTCCATGCAACCGGCCACCAGGCGCTCGACAGCCTCGAGACGGGCACAGCCTCGGGCCCTGGCCGCCATGGTGGCAAGAGTGTCGGGATCCAGCAGCGATGCCAGGCACTCAACCAGCGTCGCCGCATTCATTTGCTGCTGGGGCATCAGTCGCGCCGCCTGTGCATCGACCAGGGCCCGGGCGTTGGCCGTCTGGTGGTCATCCACCGCATGGGGAAAAGGCACGAAGAGCGCCGGCTTGGCCGCAGCGGCCAGCTCCGCCACGGTCAGCGCACCGGCCCGGCACACCACCAGATCGGCCCAGGCGTAAGCGCCAGCCATGTCCTCAATAAAGGCCGTGACCTCGGCCTGGACACCCTGCTCACAATACGCCTCACGGGTCACCACCTCCTTGTCGCGACCGGCCTGGTGGCGCACCGCGGGGCGCTGGGCCTCGGGCAGCTCGGCGAGTGCCTCGGGCAGCCGCACGTTGAGAACCTGCGCCCCCAGGGAGCCGCCCACCACCAGCAGCCGCAGGCGCCGACCGGTCATCGCCTCCGCGCGCCGCGGGGCCTCGCCGAGCCGGGCAATCTCGTCACGCACCGGGTTGCCGACCACCTCGGCCCGGCCGGGGAAAGCCTGGGGAAAGGCGGCATAAACGCGGTGCGCCAGGTGAGACAGCACCCGATTGGTCAACCCGGCGATGGCGTTCTGCTCGTGAATCACCAGCGGGCGACGCGCCAGCCAGGCCGCCAGGCCACCGGGCCCGCTGGCGAAGCCGCCCAACCCCACCACCAGCTGAGGATCGACGCTGCGAATGACCCGCCCCGCCTGCCATACCGCCCGCACCAGGTGGAAGGGGGCCAGCAACCAGCCGGCCAGGCCGTTGCCCCGCAGCCCGCTCACCGCGATGTGGTGCAGCGCGATGCCGGCCTCGGGAACCAGGCGGTTCTCGATGCCCCGCGGGCTACCCAACCAGGCGATCTGCACGCCCTGCGCCTGCAGACCGCGGGCCAGCGACAAGGCCGGAATGACGTGACCGCCCGTGCCGCCGGCCATGATCAGCACGCGGCGTCCCTCGCGTCGACTCATGTGGCGAGTCCTTGTGGTCGGCCGGGCGTTGGCGTCCGGGAAGCCGTGGGCCTGGCCCGGCGCATGGCCTGGCGGGTCTCGATATCGGCACGCAGCAGCAGTGCCATCATCACGCAGCTCACCACCAGGCTCGAGCCGCCATAGCTGAGCAGCGGCAGGGTGAGTCCCTTGGTGGGCAGCATGCCGGTGCTCACGGCAATATTGATGAAGGCCTGAGCCCCGATGACCAGGGCGAAGCCATAGCTGAGGTAGGCGGCGAAGGCCAGGCCGGCCAGTTCCGCCCGACGCCCCACCGCCATGGCCCGCCAAATCAGCAGCGCAAAGAGCCCCACCACGGCGATGGCCCCCAGCAGGCCAAGCTCCTCGGCCAGCACGGCGAAGACGAAGTCGGTATGGGCTTCCGGCAGGTAGAACAGCTTCTGCACGCTGTTGCCCAACCCCATCCCCAACCAGTGGCCGCGACCGAAGGCGATCAGCGCCTGGGTCAGCTGGTAGCCGCTGGCGAACTGGTCGGCCCAGGGGTCGGCGAAACTGGTCAGGCGTGCCATCCGGTAGGGTTCGGCCACGGCGGCCAGGCCCCCGAGGGCGGCGACCAGCAGCAGCAGCGCCACAAAGCGCCCCCAGGGGGCACCGGCCATCAGCAGCATGCCCATCACCGCGCCGGTCATCACCACCACCGCTCCGTAGTCGGGCTCGAGGATCAGCAGCCCGGCGATCAGTGCCATCACCACCAAGGGGCGCAGGAAGGCCCCCCACTGGCGACGCACCTGAGGCAGAAAGCGCTCCAGGTAGCCGGCCAGATAGACGATCAGGCAGAACTTGGCAAGTTCCGAGGCCTGCAGGTTCAAGGGCAGCCCCGGTACCGAGAGCCAACGCCGGCTGCCGTTGACCTCGCGTCCTACCAGCAGCACCAGCAGCAGCAGCGCCAACCCCACCAGCAGCAGCAGCGGTCCGTTGGCCTTCCACCAGGCCAGCGGCACCCGCAGGGCCAGCGCCCCGACAGCCAGCGCCACCAGCAGGAAGGTGCCGTGGCGCTGGCTAAAGTACCAGGCGTTGCCGGTGAGGCTCGAGGCCACCTCGCTGGAGGCCGAGGTCACCATCACCCAGCCGATCAGCAGCAGGGCGAAGACGGCCAGCACCAGCCAGCCATCGAAAGGATGATCGGCGGTGCTCAGCCGCCGGCGCAAGCGGGAGAGTCGGTTCATGCCACCTCCCCGGCCAGGCGCTCGACCAACCGGCGGAAGGCCTCGCCACGCGCCTGGTAGTCGCTGAACTGGTCGAGGCTAGCGCAGGCCGGCGACAGCAGCACGCAGTCCCCGGGCGCGGCGATCTCTACCGCCCGCACCAAGGCGGCCTGCAGGTCCGCGACGCGGGTCAGCGACAGCCGGCCATGCAGGGCCTGCTCCAGCTGCTCGGCATCCCGGCCGAAGAGGATCGCCTCGCGGCCGTAACGCGCCAGGGGCGCCGCCAGCGGCTGGAAGTCGGCGCCCTTGCCCACCCCGCCGGCGAGCAGGATCAGACGCCCCTCGAGGGTCGGCCCGAGCCCCTCGATGGCGGCCAGGGTGGCGCCGACATTGGTGCCCTTGGAGTCATTGATCCAGCGCACTCCATCGATTTCCGCCACCAGCTCGCCGCGATGGGGCAGACCGGGAAAACGCCGCAATACCTCGAGCATGGCCGGGCGCGACAGGCCCAGGCGGTGCCCCATGGCCAGTGCCGCCAGGGCATTGACCTGGTGGTGGCGACCGGGCAGGCGCATCTCGTCGGCCGCCAGCAGCCTCTCGCTACCGTGCATCAGCCAGTCACGCCCGTCACGCCGGGCGATGCCCCAGTCGTCGTCCTGCGGAGACCGAGTGCTAAAGCGATCCACGGCCGGCAGCGGCGCCTCCGGCCAGGTGCCGGGGTCGTCGGCATTGACCACGCCATGCCGAGCGCCACGGAAGATGCCGAGTTTCGCGGCCCGGTAGTCGGCCATGTCGCCATGGCGGTCCAGGTGGTCCTCGGAGAGATTGAGGAAGGCGGCCGTCTCGGCGCCCAGGCGCGGGGTGGTCTCGAGCTGGAAGCTGGAGAGCTCCAGCACGAAGAGCTCGGCATCGGGGACGACTTCGAGCAGCTCAAGCGCCGGCGTGCCCAGGTTGCCGCCCACCGCCACCCTCACGCCGGCCATGCGGGCCATCTCGCCCACCAGGGTGGTCACGGTGGACTTGGCGTTGGAGCCGGTGATGGCGGCAATGGGAGCGCGGGCCGCACGCACGAACAGCGCGATCTCCCCCACCAGCGCCGGCTCGCCGGTGGTCTCGTGGAAGCGGCCGGCCAGCGCGGCGAGACCGGGTGTGTGCGGGTCGACGCCGGGGCTGACCACCACCTCGGCCACCTCGGCAAGGTCCAGATCGGTGAGCGGCCCGCAGTGAACCTCGATGGTCGGGTGAGCGGCCTGGAAGTCCGCCAGGCCGGGCGGCGCGGCACGGGTATCGGCGACCATATAAGGCATATCGAGCTGCCCGAGGTGGCGGCAGATGGCCCGTCCAGAGAGCCCCAGCCCGACCACCAGCGTCGTTCCCTTTGGCACCTTGACCATGGTGAGCTCCTTGCCCTTGCGGATGACGATTCGATCCCTGCTGATCAGCGAACTTTGAGGGTGGCCAGGCCAACCAGCACCAGCACCACGGTGATGATCCAGAAGCGCACGATGACCCGCGGCTCCGGCCAACCCTTGAGCTCGTAGTGGTGGTGCAACGGCGCCATGCGGAAGATGCGCCGCCCGGTGAGCTTGTAGGAGCCCACCTGCAGGATCACCGAGACGGTCTCCATGACGAAGATGCCGCCCATGATGAACAACACGATCTCCTGGCGCACGATCACCGCCACCACGCCAAGAGCGGCCCCAAGTGCCAGGGCCCCGACGTCGCCCATGAATACCTGGGCCGGGTAGGTGTTGAACCACAGAAACCCCAGACCGGCGCCGGCAATGGTGGCACAGAACACGGCCAGCTCACCGGCGCCGGGAATGAAGGGGATCTGTAGGTAGTCGGCGAATACCGTATTGCCGGTGGCATAGGCGAATACCGCCAGGCCCATGGCCACCAGCACGGTGGGCATGATCGCCAGGCCATCGAGGCCGTCGGTGAGGTTGACCGCATTGGAGCTGCCGACGATTACCAGGTAGGTGAGTACCATGTAGAACACCCCCAGCGGCAGCACGAACTCCTTGAACAGCGGCACGATCAGGCTGGTCTCCACCGGCGAGGCGGCGGTGACGTAGAGCAGCACCGCCGCCGCCGCACCGATCAGCGACTGCCAAAAGTACTTCCAGCGCGCCGGCAGGCCGCGGGGATTTTTCTCTACCACCTTGCGGTAGTCGTCCACCCAGCCGATGGCGCCGAAACCCAGGGTCACCGCCAACACCAGCCACACGTAGTGGTTGGTCAGATCCCCCCACAGCAGGGTGCTCACGGCGATGGCCATCAGGATCATAGCGCCGCCCATGGTGGGGGTGCCGGCCTTGGAGAGATGCGACTGGGGGCCGTCGTCGCGCACCGCCTGGCCGATCTGGCGCTCCACCAGGCGACGGATCATCAGCGGCCCCAGCCACAGGCAGAGCACCAGGGCTGTCAGCGTCCCCAGGATCATGCGCAGGGTCAGGTAGTTGAAGACATTGAAGGCACTCTGGAATTGCGCTAGGAAGTCAGCCAGAAAAAGCAGCATGTATCGCGTTCACCTTGAGGCATCCGCACGCAGAGCGGCAACGACATCTTCCATGCCAGCACTGCGTGAGCCCTTGACCAGCACGCTGGCGCCAGGCGGTAGATGGTGGAGAATATGACGCATCAGCGCCTCTCGATCGTCGAAATGGACCCCGCCTTCGCCGAAGGCCTGGCTGGCCGGCCTGGCCGGCTCGCCAAGGGTACCCAGGAAATCGATGCCCCCTTCCCGCGCGTAGCGCCCGAGCTCGGCATGCAACGGGGCGGACTCGCCGCCCAGCTCTCCCATGGCACCCAGCAGGCACCAGTGCGGGCCGGGCAGCGTCACCAGGACATCGAGCGCCGCCTTCACCGCGCCGGGGTTGGCATTATAGGTATCGT
This sequence comes from Halomonas ventosae, assembly GCF_004361885.1. Taxonomy (GTDB): domain Bacteria; phylum Pseudomonadota; class Gammaproteobacteria; order Pseudomonadales; family Halomonadaceae; genus Halomonas; species Halomonas ventosae_C. The sequence goes on along the minus strand of NZ_SNWH01000004.1, from coordinate 97,317 downwards.
CGAGCAGCCGAGCGCCGTTGAGGCCCGCCACCATGCTTAGCCGACCCGGCATCGGCACCACCGCGGCGAGCCCGGCCAGCACCTCCCGCTCACCCAGCCCCATAGCCAGGGCGGCCGCCGCGGCCGCCAGGGCATTGACCACGTTATGGCGCCCCATCAGGGCCAGCCGAACGCGGCCGATCTCGCGACCGTCGCGGACAAGCGTGAAAGCATAGCGCCCGAGGGCATCACAGGCCAGCGCCTCGCCGCGCAGGCGTGCCCGCGCCTCCAGGCCGAAGTCGAGCACCTCACGGGGCGCTGCCAGGCGCGCCCAGGTGGCGAAGAAGGCATCGTCGCGATTGAGCACCGCCACGCCGTCGGCCGGCAGGCCGGCCAGGATCTCCGCCTTGGCTTGGGCGATCCGGCCTATACCGCCGAACTCGCCCAGGTGCGCCCCGGTGACGTTGGTGATTACCGCCACCCGGGGCTCGGCCAAGGCGGTGGTCCAGGCGATCTCGCCGAGATGGTTGGCGCCCAGCTCCACCACCGCCTGGCGGTGCATGCTCTCCAGCGCCAGCAAGGTGAGGGGTGCGCCGATGTCGTTGTTCAGGTTGCCCTGGGTGGACAGCGTCGCCCCGCTCCGCTCGAGCAGGGTCGCCAGCATCTGCTTGACGGTGGTCTTGCCGCTGTTGCCGGTCACGGCGACCACCGGGCCGCCCCAGGCGCGCCGCCGGGCCCGCGCCAGCAGCCCCAGGGCCAGCCGGGTGTCGGCCACCACCAGCTGGGGCAGCGGGTCATCCACCGCATGCTCCACCAGCGCCGCCACTGCTCCGCCCTCGCGGGCCTGAGCGAGAAACCCATGGGCATCGAAGCGCTGCCCCTTGAGCGCCACGAATAGGCTCCCCGGGGTCAAGCGGCGGGTATCGGTGACGATCGCGCCAACCGGCAGGTCCTCGGGCGGTGCCGGGAGGCCCAGGGCCGCGGCGACCTCGGCCAGTGTGGTCAGCCCGACGCCGCTCATGGCGCGCCCTCCCCGGGGGCCCTGTGCGGGCTCCATCCGGCCAGCGCCCGCTCGGCCTCGGCGAGGTCCGAGAAAGGGTGGCGCACACCGGCCACTTCCTGGTAGTCCTCATGGCCCTTGCCGGCGATCAGCACCACGTCGTCGGGGCCGGCCTCGGCAAGCGCCCGGGCGATCGCCGCGCCCCGCCCGGCCAGCTCGAGGACCCCGTCGCGCTCGGGCGCTTCCAGGCCCGCGAGTATCTGGGCCCGGATCGCCGCCGGCTCCTCGCCGCGCGGGTTGTCGTCGGTGACCACCAGCCAGTCGGCCCGTCGGGCCGCGGCCGCAGCCATCAACGGGCGCTTGCCGGCGTCGCGGTCGCCACCGCAGCCGAACAGGCACCACAGCCGGCCGTCGCCTGGAAAGTGGGCGCGCAGCGCCGAGAGGGCACTGTCGAGGGCATCCGGGGTATGGGCATAGTCGATGACCACCGTGGGAGCACCCGGCCAGGTCAGGCGCTGCATGCGACCAGGCACCGGGGCGAGGTCGGCCGCCGCCGCAAACAGCGCCTCCAGGGGATGGCCCAGGCCGTGCAAGGTGGCGATGGCCAGCAGCACGTTATCCAGGTTGAAGCGTCCCATCACGCCGAGCTCAAGCACCCGCTCCCCCTCCGGCGTGGCGACGAGCGCCCGCTGCCCCTCGGCATGCGGCACCCAGTCGATGACGCGCAGGGTCACCGCCTCGTCCTCGCCGACGGCCAGGACACGCACGTGGCGATGCACGCCAGCAAGCATCAGGCGCGCCAACGGGTCGTTCCCGTTGACCACCGCGAGCTCGAGCTCATGGCGGCGGAACAGGCGCGCCTTGGCAGCGGCATAGGCCGCCATGCTGCCGTGGTAGTCCAGGTGGTCACGGCTGAGGTTGGTGAACACCGCCGCATGCACGCGACAGCCATCGAGACGCCCCTGCTCCAGGGCATGGGAGGAGACCTCCATGGCCACCCGCTGCACGCCGTCGCCCGCCAGTTCGCCCAGCGCGGCCTGAAGGGCCAGGGGCCCCGGCGTGGTCAGCCGGCCGGCCGCCAGGCGCCCCGGCCGGCCGTGCCCCAGGGTGCCGATCAGCCCGGCGTCCACCCCGAGGGCACTGCTCAGCTCGGCCAGGTAGTGGGTCACCGAACTCTTGCCGTTGGTACCAGTGACGCCGATCAGCACCAGGTCATGGGGCACGGCGAACAGCACCTGTCCCAGTTCGCCCTGGGCCTCGCGCAGGCCTGGCAACCACAGTACCCGGGGATCATCGGGCCCCGGTTTACCATCGCCATGGGCCAGCACCAGCGAGACCCCGGCCTCGAGGGCCGCCGGGATGAAGTCGCGGCCATCGGTCGTCACTCCCGGGACCGCCACGAAGATGTCGCCCTCGGTCACTCGGCGGCTATCGAGCACCAACCGAACGCTGGGCGGCAGGGTGAGCGCCCTCAGGGCATGGCGACAATCGGGCCATAGCCCGGCCAGGCCCGTCTCGAGTCGCTCGGCGGTCAGCTGCATCGCATTCTCTCCCCGGGGGTGGCATTCATGTGGCCGGCTCCCGGGCATCCGGCGGCACATCCAGCAGGCGCAGGGCATGGCCGGCGACCCGCGAGAAGACCGGTGCGGCCACCGCCCCGCCATAGTAGCTGTCGCCCCGTGGATGATCGATCATCACCACCGTGACGATCCGCGGGTCCGAGACGGGGGCGATACCCACAAACAGGCTGCGGTAGGCCTTCTGCTGGTAGCCCCCGGCATCGGTCTTGCGCACCGTGCCCGTCTTACCGGCGATCCGGTAGCCTGGTACCAGTGCCCGGCGAGCGCCGGTCCCCGGCGCCACTACCTGATCCATCATGCCTAAAATCCGTCGCGCCACGCCCGGGTCGATAACCGGCTCACCGGCCGGCACCTCGACGAGCTTAAGCAGCGAAGGCGGCAGACGCCGGCCCTCGTTGGCGATGGCCGTGTAGGCGCTGGCCAGCTGTAGCGCCGAGACCGAGAGGCCATAGCCGTAGGCGAGGGCCGCCCACTGGCTACTCGACCAGCGCACCGGGGCCGGGATACTGCCGGTCGCCTCGCCAGGGAAACCGGTCCCCGGGCTCTGCCCCAGGCCCAGGGCACGGTAGGTGGCCGGCACTACCGGGTCATCCAGACGCAGCGCCAGCTTGGACATGCCGATGTTCGAGGACTTCTCGAGAATACCGGCCAGGCTCAGCTTGCCGTAGTTGCCGATATCTTTGATGGTGAAGCGGTCGATGACCATCCAGCCTGGCGAGGTATCGACCACTGTGTCCAGCGGCACCTTGCCGCTCTCGATCATGGCGGCCATCGCCAGCGGCTTGATGACCGAACCCGGTTCGAAGGTGTCGACGATGGCCCGGTTGCGCAACCCCTGGGGGTCGAGACCGGCGCGATTGTTGGGGTTGTAGGAAGGCTGGTTGGCCATGGCCAGCACCTCGCCACTGCGGGCATCGAGCATCACCACGATGCCACCATCGGCGTCTTGCTCGGCTACTGCGGCCTTGAGCTCACGATAGGCCAGGTATTGCAGGCGCTGGTCCAGCGCCAGCGTGAGATCCCCGCCCGGCTGGGCTTCCTTGAGCAGCGCCAGGTCACGCACCAGGCGACCGCGGCGATCCTTGAGCACCCGGCGCTTGCCGGGCACGCCGGCAAGGTACGGCTGGTAGGCCAGCTCCAGGCCTTCCTGACCGATGTCGTCGATGTTGGTGACGCCCAGCAGCTGGGCGCTCACCTCGCCTGCCGGATAGTAGCGTTTGTACTCCTCGCGAGCGTGAACGCCGGGGATGTGCAGCTCCAGCACTCGCTGTGCCGCTTCCGGTGTCATGCGCCGCTTGAGGTACATAAACTCGTGCGTGGCGTAGCGTGCGATGCGCTCGTTGAGCGCATCGAGTGGCTGGTTCAGGCCCTTAGCCAGCATCAGGCGCTGGATGTCGTCGACCGGCAGGTCCTGGGGATTGGCCCACAGGGTGACTACCGGGGTAGAGATGGCCAACGGTTCGCCGTGGCGGTCGGTGATCATGCCACGATGGGCCGGGATGGTGTCGGTACGCAGGGTGCGGGCGTCGCCCTGTCCCTGCAGGAAGGGACGGTCGAAGACCTGTAGATTGACGATGCGGCCAGTCAGCAACGCAAGTCCCGCCAGCACCAGCAGCATCACCACCCGATAGCGCGCCTTGCCCATGGGCGGCATGGGCAAGGCGCGACGCGGCGTCACACCGCTGCGACTGTCATTACTCATGGACGGATGACCTCAACCTCATCGATCGCGGGCAGGCGCATCTCCAGCCGCTCCTGGGCCAGCCGCTCGATACGCGCCGGCGAGGACCAGGCGCTCTCCTCGAGTAGCAGCTGACCCCACTCGGTCTGCAGCTGCTGCTGCTCGCGCTCGAGCTGCTGGAGGTGGGCGTACTGGAGACGCGTCAGATGGCTGGTAGTGATCACCGCCAGGGCCGTGCCCAAGCAGGCCGCCAGCAGCAGGGCGACGAGCAGCAGCCGCGGCGAAACGCTCACGCGAAGAGGCCAGCCGAAGGAGGAGCTCGCCGTGGATGGTGCCTGTGCCATGAGCGTCCTCAGTATTGCTTGCGGGCCATACGCATCACCGCACTGCGCGCGCGAGGGTTCTCCTGAATCTCCTCGGCGGAAGGGCGACGCGCCTTGCCCAGCGACGCCAGGCGGCGTTTCAGCTGGTCGTCGCGGATTGGCATGCCGCGCGGCAGGTCGGTGTCGCCGCGCACGTGGTCGCGAATGAAGCGCTTGACCCGACGGTCCTCCAGCGAATGGAAGCTGATCACCACCAGATGCCCCCCTGGGGCGAGGGCCTCCAGCGCCGCCTCCAGGGCGGCATCGAGTTGTTGCAGTTCGCCGTTGACCTGGATGCGCAGGGCCTGGAAGACGCGGGTCGCCGGGTGCTTGCCCTTCTCCCAGGCGGGATGGGCGGCCTTGACCACCTCGGCGAGGTCCGCGGTCCGCGCGAAGGGCCGCTCGGGGCGTCGCGCCACGATGGCACGTGCCAGGCGCCTGGCGAAGCGCTCCTCGCCGTAGGCCTTGAAAACCGCGGCGAGCTCACCTTCGTTTGCCCTAGCAAGAAAGTCGGCGGCACTCTCGCCGCGGGTGGGGTCCATGCGCATGTCCAGGGGGCCATCACGCAGGAAGCTGAACCCTCGCTGGGGATCGTCGAGCTGGGGCGACGAGACCCCCACATCGAGCAGCACGCCAGCCAACCGGCCATACAGGCCATGGCGGTCGACGATCTCGCCAAGATTGGCGAACTCACCCTGCTCGATGAAAAAGCGCGGATCGTCGATGGCGGCAGCCTCGGCGACGGCCTGGGGGTCGCGGTCGATGGCCAGCAGGCGCCCTTGCGAGGTCAGTCGCGCGAGGATCGCACGCGAATGGCCGCCGCGGCCGAAGGTGCCATCTAGGTAGGCGCCTTGGGGATCGTGGACCAGTCCCTCCACCGCACCATCGAGCAGCACGCTGGCATGGCGAAAGCCGCGGGCGGGCTGTTCAGGGGCGAATGTCGGCATGGGGCTCTCGTTTGAGGGGCGAAGGGCCGTGCGCAACGGCGGTGTGCAAAAGAAGGGGGAGTCAGCCGATAAGCCGGGTTCTGTCATGGACAGTCATTCCTCTAGGGGCCCTGTCACCAGGACCCTCAAGCAACCTACCCGAACCCGACGCGGGCCACGTCATGGGGTTCCTATTTGGTCTTGCTCCGAGTGGGGTTTACCGTGCCACGCTCTGTTGCCAGGCGCGCGGTGCGCTCTTACCGCACCCTTTCACCCTTGCCGGCCTCCCGCAGGAGACGTAGGCGGTCTGCTCTCTGCTGCACTTTCCGTCGGCTCGCGCCGCCCAGGCATTACCTGGCACTCTGCCCTGTGGAGCCCGGACTTTCCTCCCCCGCTGCGGCCCGAAGGCCAGAGCGGCGGCGACTGTCTGGCCAACTCCCGCGGCAAGCATACCAGCGCCCTTCCTCTGCCTCAATGTCCGTCCTTAAGCGCCTGGAGCCGGCCATACCAGACCTTCTTGGCACCGCCCAGTACCCGCGCCGCCACGGCCGCCGCCTGCTTGACGCCGACGCCCTCAGCCAGCAGCGCGACCAGCAGCGCCTCGCCCTCCACCACGCCGGCTTCGTCCTCCTGGCGCGGCGACGCGCCGGCCACCATCACCACGAACTCGCCACGCGCCTGATCCGGGTCGGCGTCCATGCGCTCAAGCAGCTCGGCGGCACAGCCGTCCAGGAAGGTCTCGAAGGTCTTGGTCAGCTCACGGGCCAGCACCACCCGGCGCGCGCCGAGGGTGGTGGCCAGATCCACCAGGGTGTCGCGGATGCGGTGCGGCGACTCGTAGAACACCAGGGTCTCCTCGCGGGATGCTAGCCTCTCCAGCCGCCCCTGCCGGGCGCCACCCTTCGCCGGCAGGAAGCCCTGAAAGAGGAAGCGGTCAGTAGGCAGCCCCGCCGCCGAGAGAGCCGCCACCAGCGCACAGGCCCCCGGAACCGGCACGATACGACGACCACGGGCACGCAGCTCGCGCACCAGCACGAAGCCGGGATCGCTGATCAGTGGCGTGCCAGCGTCACTAATCAGGGCAACGTCCTCCCCGGCGACCAGGCGAGCGTCCAGGGACTCGACCCGCGCAGCCTCGTTGTGCTCATGCAGCGAGAGCATCGGCCGCGCCAGGCCCAGGTGGCGCAGCAGGCGGCCACTGTGGCGGGTATCCTCGGCGGCGATCACGGCCACCTCTCCCAGCACCCGGGCGGCGCGAGGACTCAGGTCGTCCAGATTCCCAATGGGTGTAGCGACCACGTACAATGAACCGGTAGGGGTATCGGACATCTCGGCTCCCTGGGATGCTCACGGACACGGGGCAAGGAAGGATTCATGAAGATCTCGTTACGCGGCCCGCTGGCCGCTGCACTTACCGCGCTGCTGCTCGCGGGCTGCAGCATCCAGCCGGGTATCATCGAGCGACAGGCCGACGACGACCCGCAGCGCCTGCTGCAGCAAGCCGAGCAGCAGGCGCCCGGCCAGGCCGCGCTGTCGCGCCTGGAGGCGGCCGATATCCTAGCACGCCAGGGAAGCCGCACCCAGGCACTGGAGATCGCCAAGGCGATTAACGACAGCCGGCTGGAGCGCCAGGCACGGACGCGCTGGGCCTTGCTGCTCTCTGAACTGGGTGAGGCCCAGGGAGATCCCTGGGCGGTGATCCAGGCCGGACAGCTGCTTGACGAGATCGAACTGTCTCGTGAGGCCTCCTTGACCCTGCGCCAGCGGTTGGGCATGGCCCTTGCCGCGGTCGACGAGCCACGTGCCGCGGCCCGGGCGCTGATCCGGGTTCAGGCCGAGACTGATCGCGAGGATCTCAACGACACCATCTGGGACCAGCTCTCGCGACTGGATGGTGGCTCGCTGGAGAGCCTGCGCGAGGAAGGCGGCGAGCTGACCCGGGGATGGGTTGGCCTGGCCGAGCTGGTTCGCTCCAGCGGCGGCGACATTTCGCGGCTCTTCGCGCGACTGGATGAATGGCGCGAGCGCTATCCTGATCATCCTGCAGCGCGGCGTCTGCCCAGCGAGATCGCGGCCCTGGGGGAGCTGCGCGGCCAAGAAGTTACCCATATCGCGGTCTTGCTTCCCGAGTCCGGGCCCCTCGCCGGCATCGCCGGGGCGATCCGCGAGGGGATCGTCACCCAGCATCTGGGTGACGATGGCACCCGCCTGACCTTCTTCGACACCAGCCAGGGCGATCTTCAGGCCCTCTATCAAGCGGCGGCGCAGCGAGGTGCCCAGGTGGTGATCGGCCCGCTGAACAAGGATGCCGTCAGCCGCCTCGAGCAGCGCGAACAGGTTCCCCTGCCGACCCTGGCGCTCAACTACGGACGCGGGGAGCACAATCGCGCCAAAGGGCTTATCCAATACGGCCTATCGGCCGAAGACGAGGCCCACCAGGCCGCCCGTCGCGCCTGGATCGATGGCCACCGCCTGGCCTCGCTGCTGGTGCCGGATAACGACTGGGGTCGCCGCGTCGGCGAGGCCTTCTGGAGCACTTGGCGCGAACTTGGCGGAGAGATTGCCAATGCCGTTCGCTACAACCCCGATACCCCGGCCACCGAGAGTGCTCGCCGCGCCGTGACCAACCCTCAGCCGGATATGCTGTTCCTGCTGGCCCTGCCGGAGTATGCCCGCCAAGTACCGCCGACCCTAGATTACTACGGCAGCGGGAAGTTGCCGATCTATGCCACCTCGCATCTCTTCGAGGGCCGTCCCCAGCCCCGACTGGATCATGACCTGAACGACGTTATGTTCCCCGATATTCCCTGGCAGATTCCCGACGCCGCCGTCGGCGGGGTCGAGGCCCTGCCGTTCCTCGACAGCTATCGCCGGCTGCGCGAGGAGTCCGACCCCGCCATGTTCCGGCTGATGGCCATGGGCGTGGATGCTTATGAGCTGGCCACTCGCCTGCCCCAACTGCAGGCCATCGGTGGCATCGAACTGCTCGGCGCCACCGGAACCCTGAGTGTCGGCGACGATGGCCGGATCCAACGCCGTCTGCCTTGGGCGCGTTTCGTCGACGGCATTCCCCAACCCGTGCTGACCGGCGTGTTTGACGATGACCGGGCCCCGTGACGCTCGCGCGCGCGGCAGCGCCATCGAACAACTCGCGGCACGCTGGTTAATGGCGCGCGGGCTCTCCCTGGAAGCAAGCAACCAGCATGCCAAGGGTGGCGAGATCGACCTGGTGATGCGTGATGGTAGCGTTCTGGTGTTCGTCGAGGTCCGCCACCGTGCCGACCCGCGCCATGGACACCCGCTGGAGACGGTAACAGCGACCAAGCAACGCCGCCTGATCCGAGCGGCGCGTTTTTATCTCCAGCACAACCGGCTATCATGTCCCTGCCGTTTCGACGTACTGGCCGTGACCGGCACGCCGCCAGACCTCGAGATGACCTGGGTGGCGAATGCCTTCGAAGCGTACTAAGCGGTCAAGCCCTTCAGCGTAAAGGACCAGGAACCCCGCATGGATTTCCAGCAGCGCATTCTCGGCCACTTCAATGCGAGCATCGACACCAAGACCTATGCCAGCGAGGTGCTGCCTCCGTTCATCGAAGTGGCTAGCCAGATGATGGTTCAGTGCCTGGTCAACGAGGGCAAGATACTGGCCTGCGGCAATGGCGGCAGCGCCGGCGATAGCCAGCATTTTTCCTCGGAGTTGCTCAACCGCTTCGAGCGAGAGCGCCCCAGCCTGCCGGCCCTGGCCCTGAGCACCGATACTTCGACGCTGACCTCGATCGCCAACGATTACAGTTACAACGAAGTCTTTTCCAAGCAGGTCCGCGCGCTGGGTCAGCCCGGCGACATCCTGCTGGCGATCTCCACCAGCGGTAATTCCGCCAATGTCATTCAGGCCATCCAGGCCGCCCACGACCGTGACATGGCGGTGGTCGCACTCACCGGGCGAGATGGCGGCGACATGGCTTCCTTGCTGGGCCAGGACGACTGTGAGATCCGCGTGCCGGCGACCTCGACGGCACGCATCCAGGAAGTCCACCTGCTGGCGATCCACTGCCTATGCGACCTGATCGACGAACAACTCTTCGGGACAAGCGAGTGACCCCCATGACCGGCAAGACCCTGCTCTCTTCTCTACTGCTCAGCCTCGGCCTGATCCTCGCCGGCTGTACGACCGTGACCGCTGTCACCAATTCTGGCACCATCGATGAGGACTATGGTGAGCGTACCTTCGGCACCCAGATCGAGGACGAGGGCATCGAAACCAAGATCAGCCACAACCTCGGGCGCACCGATGCCCGACTGGGCGACGCGCGGATCAACGTCGACAGTTTCAACGGCGTGGTTCTGCTTACCGGTCAGGTGCCCAGCGAGGAACTCAAGGAGAAGGCAACGCAGGTGGCCAGTAAGGTGCGCAATGTTCGCGAGGTACATAACGAGCTCGCCATCGCCGCCAATCTGCCGGCCAGCCAGCGCCTGGCTGATACCTGGCTGAGCACCCGAATCCGTACCAGCCTGGCGGCCAACCAGGAGATCGACTCGGGGCGCATCCGGGTCATCGTCGAGAACAACAGCGTCTACCTGATGGGTATCGTCACTCGCGACGAGGCACAGCGCATCGTCCAGGCCGTCTCCGCGATTGGCGGCATGCAGCGTATCGTCAAGGTCTTCGACTACCTGGATTGAAAGCCGATCCTGCATAACGCCAGACGGCAGGCCATGGGGCCTGCCGTCTGGAATGTCATCTCTGGATCACTTGATGACGCGAAGCGAGGGACGCCCCTTTCGCGGTGGTGACTCGTCATCCTGCCCCTCATGCGGCGAAGCGTCATCGCCACGCTCCACCTCATCGCTACTCTCCACTTCATTGAGCTGTGGCGCCTCATCTTCGGCGGCCTCAGAGGGGATCACCGGCTCGTGTCCGAACACCATACCCACACCGTTTTCCCGGGCATAGATCGCGATCATCGCCTCGCTGGGTACCATCACTTGCATGGGACGGCCACCGAATCGCGCCGAAAAGCTCACTGCCGCGTTCTCCATGGCGAAGTCACGCACGGCGGTCGGTGACAGGTTCAACACGATCTGCCCGTTCTGCACAAACTGGCGAGGCACCTCGACACCCTTCTGCTCGGCATCGACGACGATGTAAGGGGTAAGGTCATTGTCCAGCAGCCACTGGTATAGGGCCCTGGCAATATAGGGACGGCTCGATTGCATCGCTCGTCCTCCTGGGTTGAAGGCCCCGAAGCTCACTGGGGCGAAAAAAGGTTCAGGGGCGCATCTCGCGCTCACTTTCGCTGAGAGAGGCCTTGAAGCCGTCGCGGTCGAACAGGCGCTCCAGGTACCCCATCAAGGGCTTGACCTGTTTTTCGGGCAGCTCAATACCCAGCACAGGCAGGCGCCAGAGAATCGGTGCCAGGCAGCAGTCCACCAGGGTGAACTCCTCGCTCATGAAGTAGGGCATGTCCTCGAAGATCGGCGAGATACCCACCAGACTCTCGCGCAACTCCTTGCGGGCCTTCTCGGCATCCTTCTTCGCCCCACCCTGGATCTGCTCGACCAGCGGGCACCATTCGCGCTCGATGCGATGCATCCACAAGCGGCTCTTGGCCCGCGCCACGGGATAGACGGGCAACAACGGCGGATGCGGGAAGCGCTCGTCCAGATACTCCATCATCACCTTGGACTCGTAGAGCACTAGGTCACGATCGAGCAGGGTAGGCACGCTATTGTAAGGATTGAGATCGGCGAGTTCCTCGGGGTGCTGCTCGTCGCTCACTTCGACGATATCCACGGCCACGCCTTTCTCGGCAAGGACGATTCGCACACGGTGACTGTAATGGTCATCTCCTCCAGAGTAGAAGATCATCGACGACCGCTTGGTCACTACACCCATGTAACAATCCTCGCATCAGTTCGTGCCAATATGATAACACGGCCGACCCGCCGTGAGGGACATCGTGCGACCCACTATAGGATTGTGACCACGGGGGCGCATGATCGTAGACCATGCACCCCCGTAGTAGAGCTCTACCGCTAATGGATTAATGCACGTCGCGCCAGTACTCGCGCTTGAGCAGGTAGGAGATAACCCCGAAGATGAAGATGAAGATCAGCACCTTAGGCCCCAGCGACTGCGCTTGCAACTTGGAGGGCTCACCCACGTAGGCGAGGAAGTTGGTGATGTCGTAGACCGCCTCCTCGAACTCCGCCGGCTCCATCTCGCCGGGCTTAGTAACCTGCAGCGTTTCGCATGACTGGTACTTGCCACTCAATGGATCGAGCTCGGCGCCCTTGATCGGCTTGTCGGTGGCGGCGCAGACCATCTCCTGCACCCCCTGCAATGGCTCCAGCACATTGGGCATGGCCACCAGCGGGAAGACCTTGTTGTTGACGCCAGTGGGACGTGTCGGATCCTTGTAGAAACTCTGCAGGTACGTATAGATCCAGTCGGTACCGCGCAGGCGCGACTCGAGAGTCAGGTCGGGGGGCGGAGCACCGAACCAATTTTTGGCATCGCCGTTATTCATAGCGATATGCATCTGGTCGTTGAAGGCCAGGTCAGAGGAGAAGATCAGGTTCTTCTCGACGAGCTCCCGGGGAATGTTCAGATCCTCGGCGGCGCGCGCGAAGCGCTGATACGCCAGCGAATGGCAGCCCATGCAATAGTTGACGAACAGCTTCATGCCGTTCTGCAAGGAGGGCTTGTCCTCGAGATCCGGGGTCATCTCTTCAAGATGCACGCCACCCTGGGCAGCGAACCCGACCATCGGCACCAGCGCAAGGAGCAGTGCGAACAGTTGCTTTTTCATTAGCCAGTCACCCTTTCCGGAACGGGTTTGGTCTTCTCCAGCCGAGTATAGAACGGCATCAGCAGGAAGAAGGCGAAGTAGATGACGGTAAACAGCTGGGACAGCTGAGTTCGCCCCTCGGTGACCGGCAGCACCCCGAGCACGCCCAGCGCCACAAAGCTGAGCGCGAACAACCCTAGCATGACCTTGGACATCCAACCCTTGTAGCGCATGGAGCGCACCGGACTGCGATCGAGCCATGGCAGCACGAAGAGCACCGCGATGGCCGCACCCATGCAGATCACGCCGAGGAACTTGGCATCGAGGCCAAACAGCGAGAAGGTGATGGCGCGCAGGATCGCGTAGAAGGGCGTGAAATACCAAACCGGAGCGATGTGAATGGGTGTCGTCAACGGATCAGCCGGCTTGAAGTTGGGCTGCTCGAGAAAATACCCCCCGCCTTCCGGGAAATAGAAGATCACCACACAGAAGACGAACAGGAATACCGCCACGCCGACCAGGTCCTTGACCGTGTAGTACGGGTGGAAGGGGATGCCATCCAGCGGCTTGCCGGTCTCGTCCTTCTTCTTCTTGATGTCGATGCCGTCGGGATTGTTGGAGCCCACCTCGTGCAGGGCGATGATATGCAGCACCACCAGTGCCAGAATCACGATCGGCAATGCCACCACGTGCAACGCGAAGAAGCGGTTGAGCGTGATACCCGAAATCAGGAAATCGCCACGGATCCACTGGGTTAGGTCGGGCCCGATCACCGGAATCGCCGAAAACAGCGAGATGATGACCTGGGCGCCCCAGTAGGACATCTGCCCCCAGGGCAGTAGGTAGCCCATAAAGGCCTCGGCCATCAGCGCCAGGTAGATGGCCATGCCGAAGATCCATACTAGCTCGCGAGGGGCCTTGTAGGAGCCGTAGAGCAGGCCGCGGAACATGTGAAGGTAGACCACAGCAAAGAACGCCGAAGCACCGGTGGAGTGCATGTAGCGGAGTAGCCAGCCGTACTCCACGTCGCGCATGATGTACTCGACCGAAGCGAAGGCGCCCTCCGCAGTAGGCGTGTAGCTCATGGTCAGCCAGACACCGGTGAGTATCTGGTTAACCAGTACCAACAATGCCAACGAACCGAAGAAGTACCAGAAGTTGAAGTTCTTCGGCGCATAGTACTTGGCCATGTGGTCCTGCCACATCTGGGTGGCCGGGAAGCGGTCGTCGATCCAGCGCATCAGTCCGCGATCCGCCTTGACCTTGTTCGGGTTAGCCATCAGGCAGTCTCCTCATCTTCGCCGACAGTGATCAGCACGTCGCTATCGAGGCGGTAAGGCGGCACCTGGAGGTTCAGCGGCGCCGGCACATTGCGAAACACCCGCCCAGCTAGGTCGAAACGCGAGCCGTGGCAGGGACAGAAGAAGCCACCCGGCCAGTTGTCTACACCAACCCCTTCGGCATCCGGCTCGGGCTTGAACAGCGGCGAGCAGCCCAGATGGGTGCAGATGCCGACGATCACACCGATTTCCGGCTTGATGGAGCGCAGCAGACCATCCGCATAAGGCGGCTGCTGTGGCTGCTGGGAATTCGGGTCGGCCAAGCGTTCGGGGGCGATGGACTTGGTCCGCTCGATCATCTCCTGAGAGCGATAGAGAATCCACACCGGCTTGCCACGCCATTCGACGGTCATCCGCTGGCCGGGTTCAAGCTTCGACACGTCGGCCTGGACGGGAGCACCCGCCGCTCTTGCCCTAGCACTCGGCTGCCAGGAAGCCACAAAGGGGACCGCAACCCCGACGACACCTACCGCACCCACGACGGTAGTAGCACCTACGAGGAAACGGCGCCGACCCTTGTTTACGCCGTTATCTGCCATTTTTTGGTTTCTCCCATCAGCTTACCCGTTGTTCCATCACGGGCAGTGAATTCCCCGCGACCACGGATACCAAATGTAGTGTATGGTAAAAAATCGTCTCGCGCGGCACAAGGAAAGGTTCCCTGAGCAGCGTGGAAACCTGATGACAAATTCCTGATGCAGAACAAAAAACGCCCAGGTCACTGGGCCTGGGCGTTTTTGTCCGACAATTCGCGAAGTATCAGCGCTTGGAGAACTGCGGGCGACGACGCGCCTTGCGCAGGCCAACCTTCTTGCGCTCGACCTGGCGGGCATCGCGGGTGACATAGCCCGCTTCGCGCAGCTGGCCGCGGAAGTCCTCATTGTAATCCATCAGGGCACGGGTGATACCGTGACGGATGGCGCCAGCCTGGGCGCTGCCCCCGCCTCCTTTAACGGTCACGTAAACATCGAACTGACCCATGGTGTTGGTCAACTCGAGTGGTTGGCGAACCACCATGCGACCGGTGACGCGACCGAAGTACTGGTCCAGCTCACGGCTGTTGACGGTGATCCTGCCGGTGCCCGGCTTCATGAAAACGCGCGCGGTCGAGGTCTTGCGGCGCCCGGTCCCGTAATACTGCTGTGTCATGGCGAAGACTCCCTCAGATGTTCAGTGCTTGCGGCTGCTGAGCCGCGTGCGGATGCTCGGTGCCGGCGTAGACCTTGAGCTTCGAGTACATGGCACGCCCCAGCGGACCCTTTGGCAGCATGCCCTTGACGGCGGATTCGATGACACGCTCAGGCGCGTGGGCGATCATCTTCTCGAAATTCATGGAGCGCAGGCCTCCCGGGTAGCCGGTATGGCGGTAGTAGGTCTTGGCGCTGGCCTTGTTGCCGGTCACCTGGACCTTCTCGGCATTGATCACCACGATGTAATCGCCGGTATCCACGTGCGGAGTGTATTCCGGCTTGTGCTTGCCGCGCAGGCGGCGCGCGATCTCGGTAGCGAGGCGGCCGAGCGTCTTGTCCGCAGCATCGACGACGAACCAGTCGCGCTGCACGGACTGCGGTTTGGCAGTGAACGTCTTCATGGATGAATCACCATTTGATGTATTGGGTTCTACCGCCGGGCATCCGGCATGGAACCATCCCTATTTTTCTTGGTTGCCTGCAGCCGCGAGGCGAGACAACAGTCGAGCGAGCGCGCATTCTACACGAGGCTCCGGCGCCAGAGCAATGCCGGGTCACGGCTTGTGCGGCAAGGCCAGGTAGTCACGAGACTGCATCTCCTGGAGCCGCGAGAGAGTGCGCTGAAACTCGAACTCGAGACGGCCATCGCGATAGAGCTGTTCGGCTGGCACCTCTGCGGACATCAGCAACTTAACCCCACGGTCGTAGAACTCGTCGACCATGTTGATAAAACGACGCGCCTGATCGTCCGTTCCGGCGTTCATGCGGATGACGTTGGAGACCAGCACGCTATGGAATTCGCGGGCCAGCTCGATGTAATCGTTCTGACTGCGCGGCCCCTCACAGAGCTCGCTGAACTCGAACCACACCACATCGTCATGCAGCCGCCGGGTGTGCAGCAGCCGATGATTGATCTCGATCGACACCCCTGCCTCGCCCTCGTGGCCGGCGATCGCATAGAAACTGCGGGCCAATTCAGCCTCGGCCACCGCATCTAGTGGAAAGTGGAAGATCTCGGCGCGCTCCAGGGCGCGCAGGCGGTAGTCGATTCCCGAATCCACATTGAGTACCTCGCAATGGCGCTCCAACAGATCGATGGCCGGCAGGAAACGGGCTCGCTGCAAGCCCTCCTTGTAAAGCTCCCGGGGCACGATGTTCGAGGTCGCCACTAGCACCACACCGTGTGCGAAGAGCGACTCGAGCAGGTTGGCCAGGATCATGGCATCGGTGATGTCCTTGACGAAGAACTCGTCGAAGCAGATGACACGGGCCTCGGCGGCGAACTTGGCAGCGATCAGCGTCAGCGGGTTGCGCTCGCCCTTGTAATGCTCTAACTCGTTATGCACCCGCTGCATGAAGCGGTGAAAGTGGGTGCGCATCTTGTCGGGAAAAGGCAGCGTCTCGAAGAACACATCCATGAGGTAGGTTTTGCCACGTCCTACCCCTCCCCAGAGATAGAGGCCGCGGATCGTCGGAAGCGCCGGGTCGAATGACGCCCCACGATCACGACGACCGAACAGGCCGGCGACCCGCGACTTCAGCCCGCCGCGTTTCGGCACCACCACCCGGGAAGGCGGTGTGGTCACCAGCTCGTCGAAGAGACGCTGCAGATGCACCACGGCCTGTTGCTGAGCAGCGTCGGGCTGGAAGCCATGACGCTCGAGATCCGCCCGGTAGCGGCTCATCGGCGTCTGGGAATACCGCATGTTGCGCGAAGAAGAAGTGGAAGGTAGCGTCTCACTCATGGGATTGCGCGGGGCCTGTATCCGATACATTCGAGCACATCATTGTACGCCTCCCCTGGCCGGTTGGCATCGCCCCCATCGCGCTGACCGCGCGCAGCCCATCGCCTATCGCACTGCCTCTTGCCTAAAATAGAGAGCCAACACGCCAAGAGACTGGTCACACAGCGCCCCGGGAAGAACGCATCACGTGGACGAGAGCAACATCAACTGGCTGCTGGCCATCGCCTGCCTGCTGAAGGGCATCGGTATCGGGGTCTTGGACTACATTATTGCTCAGGCGGGGTTGTCGATATCGACGAAGCGGTGTTCGATAGTGAAGCCCCTGGCCAACCATTCGCCCAGGGCCTGGACGCCGTAGCGCTCGGTGGCATGATGACCCGCCGCCAGGTAGTGGATGCCCATTTCGCGCGCCAGATGGGTGGTGCGTTCGGCAATCTCGCCGGAGATGAAGGCGTCGGCACCAGCTTCCCGGGCAGCGGCGATCATGTCCTGGGCGCCACCGCTGCACCAGGCGACACGGC
This sequence comes from Halomonas ventosae, assembly GCF_004361885.1. Lineage (GTDB taxonomy): Bacteria > Pseudomonadota > Gammaproteobacteria > Pseudomonadales > Halomonadaceae > Halomonas > Halomonas ventosae_C. The sequence goes on along the minus strand of NZ_SNWH01000004.1, from coordinate 80,199 downwards.
GTATCTCGCCGCCTTTCGGCGCCTCGATCAACCATGGCTCGCGACCCAGGCTCGCGGCAATTTCCCGGGCCAGGCCCGCCGGGCTCAGGCCGGCACGCGGTTCGCCCAGCCACAACAAGCCTTCGCCGAGTTCGCCATCGGCGCAGCCAGTGACGGCAAAACCCAGCCGCCTGCCGAGTTCGGCGTTGTTGCCGAGCTCGGCATGGGCGTCGAGCGGCAGGTGATAGGCCAGCAGGTTGATATCGTGAGCCAGCAGCGTCGCCAGGCGCCGGCGCTTGATACCCGTGATGGTGACCGGCTCGTTTTTCCAAAAGTAGCCGTGATGGACCAGCACTAGGTCGGCCTGCCAGGCCACTGCCTCGTCGAGCAGGGCTTGGCAGGCGGTTACCCCGCTCATGACCCGCGTGACGTGCTCGCTACCGGCCACCTGCAGGCCGTTCACGGTATAGTCCCTAAAGCGCTCGGGTTCCAGTAGTCGGTTGCATGCCGCAACCAGGTCGTCTCGATTCGCCATGTAGCCTCCAGACGCAAACGGATTGGCAATGTTACCATCCGCCCAGTGTAACCAGCGGGAGGATCGCCCGCGAGCCAGCCCCCATGAGGACTCTCACCGCATGCGACGCACCCTGCTCCCCTACCTCTGGCCCATCCTCATCGGTGTGCTGGCGGCCATCGTGCTGCTCAATGCCTTCCCCCAGCTGATCGGTCAGTCAGCCACGCTGACAGCCACCCCTGGCCAGGCAGCACGGCAAGCCGGCGAAGAGCAGCAGCCTCGTGAGGCCCCGGAGCTGCTTCAGGCCGAGCCGCTCAACCGCGGCCAGGGGCCGGTCAGTTATGCCCAGGCGGTGGATCGCGCCGCGCCGGCCGTGGTCAATGTCTACTCCAGCCGGGTGGTCGAGCGCGACTCGCACCCCTTGATGTCGGACCCTTTCTTCCGCCAATTCTTCGGTGACGAGCTTCCCGGCCGCCAGCGCATGCTCTCCAGCCTCGGCTCCGGGGTCATCGTCAGCAGCGAGGGCTACGTGCTGACCAACCATCACGTGATCCGCGGCGCCGACCAGATCCAGGTCGCCCTGCGCGACGGCCGCGAGACACTGGCGGAGGTGATAGGCACCGATCCCGAGAGCGACCTCGCCGTGCTGCGCATCGACCTGGACGCGCTGCCGGTCATGGAACTGTCCGACACCACCCGCGTCGCGGTGGGCGACGTCGCCTTGGCCATCGGCAACCCTTTCGGCGTCGGCCAGACGGTCACCATGGGCATCATCAGCGCCACCGGGCGCAGCCACCTGGGACTCAATGCCTACGAGGACTTCATCCAGACCGATGCCGCCATCAATCCCGGCAATTCCGGCGGCGCGCTGGTCAACGCCGAAGGCGCTCTGGTCGGCATCAACACCGCGATCTTCTCGCGATCCGGCGGCTCCCAGGGCATCGGCTTCGCTATCCCCGCCAACCTGGCGCGCAACATCCTCGAGGAACTGATCACCCAAGGGCGCGTCATCCGCGGCTGGATGGGTATCGAGGCGCAGGAGCTCAGCCAGGATCTCGCCGCCTCTTTCGGCCTACAGACACCCGCCGGGGTGATCATCGCCGGCGTGGTGCCGGACGGGCCTGCCGATCGCGCCGGCCTGCAGCCTGGCGACGTGCTGCTGAAGGTCGACGGCCAGCCGGTGCTCGATCCGCGACGCACGATGAGCGATATTGCCGCATTGGCGCCGGGTACCCGACTGCCGCTAACGGTGGTGCGCGGCGGCGAGCGACACGAGATCACCATAACACTCGGCGAACGCCCAACCCCCCAGACAAACCGCCCCGAGCCGCCGTAACGCCAACCCAGGACGAGACACCAACAGGGGCCTGCCAGTCGCGGTAGGGTCCTCTGCTATCAGCAATTCGGCTTCGGCTCATGCCTCGGGATCATACCTTGAGGCGATACTCGGCCGAACGGGCGTGGGCGGTGAGCGACTCGCCCCGGGCAAGCGTGGAGGCGATCTTGCCGAGCGCCTCGGCGCCCTCGGCCGAGCAGTGGATGATCGATGAGCGCTTCTGGAAATCGTAGACCCCCAGTGGTGAGGAGAAACGCGCCGTTCCCGAGGTGGGCAAAACATGATTGGGGCCGGCGCAGTAATCGCCCAGTGCCTCGGCGGTATAGCGACCCATGAAGATCGCCCCGGCATGGCGCACGCCAGGGAGCCAACCCTCAGGGTTGGCCACCGAGAGCTCTAGGTGCTCCGGGGCGATGCGATTGATCAGCGCCAGCGCCTCGTCGCGATCCCGGCAATGGATCAGCGCACCACGGCGAGCCAGCGACTTACGCACGATGGGAGCGCGCTCCAGGGTCGGCAGCAGCCGTGCCATCGAAGCCGCCACCGCTTGCAGGTGATCGAGATCCCAGCTCACCAGCAGCGCCTGGGCATCCTCGTCATGCTCGGCCTGGGAGAAGAGGTCCATGGCCAGCCAATCCGGGTCGGTGCCGCCGTCCGAGACCACCAAGATCTCCGAGGGGCCGGCGATCATGTCGATGCCCACCTGGCCGAACACCGCCCGCTTGGCGGTGGCCACATAGATATTGCCCGGGCCGACCACCTTATCCACCCGCGGCACCGTCTCGGTGCCGAAGGCCAGGGCCGCCACCGCCTGGGCGCCGCCGATGGTGAAGACGTGGTCAACACCGGCGAGGTAGGCAGCGGCCAGCACCAGCTCGTTGAGGATGCCATCGGGGGTCGGTACCACCATGACGATCTCGCGCACGCCGGCCACATGGGCGGGAATGGCGTTCATCAACACCGATGAGGGATAAGCCGCCTTGCCGCCCGGCACGTAGATGCCCGCACGGTCCAGGGGAGTGACCTGCTGGCCCAGCACGCTGCCGTCGGCCTCAGTGTAGTGCCAGGATTCAGGCTTCTGGCGCTCGTGATAGGCACGGATGCGCTCGGCGGCGCTCGACAGCGCCTCGCGCTGCTCCGCTGGCAACCCCTCGAAGGCCTGGCGCAGTCGCCCCTCGCTCAGGGTCAACTCGGCCATGGAGGCGACTTTGAGCCGGTCAAAGCGGTTCGAGTACTCGACCAACGCGGCATCACCCCGGCACTTCACGGCGGCCAGTATTTCGTCGACGCGCTGCTGGAGCTCGGCATCGGAGACCCCCTCCCAGGCCAGCAGGTCGGCCAGGCGGCGATCGAAGTCGGCCTGTGAGGTCGACAGCCGCGCGATGTCGACGCCATCAATGGGGGATTGGCTCATGGCAGTGGCTTCCTCTCGAAACGGGGCTCGTTGTCTGTGAGACTGCCGCGGCGTGGAGCCGCGGGCAAGGCCGGCGTGGCTATGGGACCGACACCGCGAGACTATCGCGCCGCGCCAACACCGCCTCGCGCAGGCGGGCGATGAGCGGTTTCAGGCGGTCGTGCTTCATGGTCATGGCCGCCTTGTTGACCACCAGCCGGGTGCTGATCGGGGCGATCAGTTCGCGGGGCTCCATGCCGTTGGCCCGCAGGGTGTTGCCGGTATCGACGATATCGACGATCTCGTCGGCCAGGTTCATCAGCGGCGCCAGTTCCATGGCACCGTAAAGCTTGATCACCTCGGCCTGGATCCCCTGCTCGGCGTAGTAGCGGCGCGCCACGTTGACGAACTTGGTGGCCACCCGCCGGCGCGCCCGGGCCGGCTCGGCGCCGGTGATGCCGGCGGTCATCAGCCGGCAGCGGGCGATCTCCAGGTCGAGGGGCTCGTAGAGGCCCTCGACGCCGTGCTCGAGCAGCACGTCCTTGCCGGCCACGCCGAGATCCGCCGCGCCGAGCTGCACGTAGGTCGGCACGTCCGTGGCCCGGATCACCACCAGCTTGACATCCGGCAGGTTGGTCTCGAACAGCAGCTTGCGGCTCTTGCCCAGCTCCTCGGCCGGGGTGATGCCGGCATCGGCCAGCAGCGGCAGGGTCTCGTCGAGAATGCGGCCCTTGGAGAGGGCCAGGATCAGTTGCTTGCTCATGGTCTCGCCTGTTGGTCGACTCAGCCGGGAATGCGCCTAATGCGGGCGCCCAGCAGTTGCAGCTTTTCCTCGATGCATTCGTAGCCACGGTCGATATGGTAGATCCGGTCGACCAGGGTCTCGCCCTCGGCCATCATCGCCGCGATCACCAGCGAGGCCGAGGCCCGCAAGTCGGTGGCCATCACCGGCGCGCCGGAGAGGGACTCGACCCCGGTGATGACCGCGGTATTGCCTTCCAGGGCGATATCGGCCCCCATGCGGTTGAGTTCTTGCACGTGCATGAAGCGGTTCTCGAAGATGGTCTCCACCACTCGGGCGGTACCCTCGGCCACTGCGTTCATCGCCACGAACTGAGCCTGCATGTCGGTGGGAAAGGCCGGATAGGGCGCGGTGCGCACGTTGACCGCCTTCGGCCGCCTACCCTGCATGTCGAGCTCGATCCAGTCCTCGCCGGTGGTGATGGTGGCCCCCGCCTCTTCGAGCTTGGCGAGTACCGCATCGAGGATATCGGCACGAGTGCGACGGACTCGAACCCGTCCCCGGGAGAGTGCCGCCGCCACCAGGAAGGTGCCGGTCTCGATGCGGTCGGGCATGACAGCATGATAGGCGCCATGCAGCCGCTCGACGCCTTCGATGACGAGGGTAGCGGTGCCGTGGCCGCGAATCCTCGCGCCCATTTTGATCAGGCACTCGGCCAGGTCGACCACCTCGGGCTCCCGGGCGGCGTTTTCCAGCACCGTGGTGCCATCCGCCAGGGTCGCCGCCATCAGCAGGTTCTCGGTGCCGGTCACGGTGACGGTGTCAAAGAAGATGGTGGCACCGTGCAGTCGACCATCGACCCGCGCCCGGATGTAGCCGGCCTCGACGCTGATCTTGGCGCCCATCGCTTCCAGTCCGCGCAGGTGCAGATCCACTGGGCGTGAGCCGATGGCACAGCCACCGGGCAGCGAAACGTCGGCATGGCCGAAGTGGGCAAGGAGCGGCCCGAGCACCAGGATCGAGGCACGCATCTTCTTGACCAATTCATAGGGCGCATGACAGTGGGTGACCTGGGAGCCGTCAAGCTGGATGCACATCCGGTCGCCCATCTCAGCCTCGACACCCATGTGGCCCAGCAGCTCCAGGGTAGTGGTGATGTCCTGCAGGTGCGGGAGATTGCCAATGGTCACCGGCTCGTCGGCCAGCAGGGTCGCGCAGAGGATCGGCAGGGCAGCATTCTTGGCGCCGCTGGCCCAGACCTCGCCGTCGACAGGCCCGTTACCGGTAATGATCAGCTTGTCCATGGCAGCTCGAGCCTCAGGCTCCCTGATTGTCGGTGGCGGCCTGCCACTGTTGCGGGGTATAAGTCTTGATGCTTACCGCATGCAGAGCGCCGGAGGCGATCTCCTCGGACAGTGCCGAATAGATCATCTGTTGGCGCTTAACTGGTGAAAGGCCTTTGAAGGCCTCGCCCACGGCCACCACCTGGAAGTTGCAGCCTTCACCCTGAATATGGAACTCGCAATCGTCGAGTCGGCTCTCGAGCAGCGCCTTCACTTCGCTGGGTTGCATGACACCGGCACTCCTGTGATTCGTCGTGGGCCACTCCTCCGACGGCCACAGGTGGTCGCCGTCAGCGGAGATCTAGTAGCACAGCATGGTAAAGAAAAGCACCGCTCTTGGCGATGGGGAGGGGGCGCGTCAGGCGGCAGCCTGTTCGGCGGGCGGCAGCAGGGTATCCAGTTCCGCGACCCGGGTCAGCCGTTGGAGGGGAACGGAAAGCCGCACGGTGGTGACCTCGATGTGGCTATCACGAGCCTGGCGTATCCACTCCAGCAGTACGCTGAGCGCCGCGCTGCTGACCCGATCGACCCCGCTCAGATCGAAGATCACCTGGCTGCCGGAAGGACGAGCGGCTAGCCATTCACTGCCGGCCTCAGCCATCGCGGCGGCACCTTCAAAACCGACCTCACCGGTTGCCGCCAGTCGGCAACCATCGGCCTCCAGGCCGGCGCCGCGCTGTTGTAGCAACACGCTCATGCGTTGCTACCCTGTTCCAGCTCTTCAGCGGCAATCTCGGGCGCCCAGTTGTTGATGACCGCATCGTAGTCGCGATTCTGTTCGCGCATCGCCTGGTCGAACTGGTTACGGAAGGTCAGTCCCAGGTTGATACCATTGACGATCACGTTGACCACCTTCCACTGGCCGTCGTCCAGGCGCAGCGAATAGCTGACGGGATAGACGGTCCCGTCCATGGCCACCACTTCCATGTCCACGCTCGCTTGATCCTTGTAGCGTGAGGCCTGCTGGTTATCGAGCACCCGAATCTCGCGGTAGTCGAAGGAGAGCAGGCCCTTGGCGTAGGTATCGATCAGTGTCTTGCGGAAGGTATCGACGAAGCGCGACCGCTGTTGCGGTGTGGCGTTACTGAAATAGCGCCCCATCACACTGGCGCCGATGTAACGAAAGTCGGCCACGTTCTCGAGGCTGTCATCGATGATCGCCTTGAGCTCGTCGAGATGGTTGCTGAAATAGGCCTCTCGCCCCTCGATCTGTTTCATCAGCTCGGTGATGCTGTCGCGGATCATCTGCTCGGGGGTCTGCTCGGGCTGGGCCGCCAGCGATGGCAATGCCATCAGCAGCAGGCACAGCCCGGCAAACAGCGCGCGAAGGTTTATCATCTTCATCACGTTCACTCCTTGATCATACTGGACACAAACTTCTGGATCAGCTCTTCCAGAACTATGGCTGACTGGGTATCGCGCAGGGTATCACCATCGGCGAGGGTCTCTGGTGCCCCACCCACCGAGAGCCCGATATATTGCTCTCCCAGCAGGCCCGAGGTGAGGATGGCAGCGGTACTGTCCTGAGGCAGCTGGCCTTCAAGCTGCCCATCGAGTTCCATCAACACCCGTGCATCATACCACTCGGTATCGAGCTCGATGCTCTCGACCCGCCCCACGGTGACGCCCGCCAGGGCCACCCGTGACCCTGGCTTGAGGCTACCGATATTGGCGAAATTGGCTTCCAGCTGGAAGGTATCGCTGGGCAGGCTTAGGCTCAGGCCACTAACCCTGAGCCCCAGGAACACCAGGCCCACAATGCCAGCCAGCATGAACAGGCCGACCCCTAACTCCATCGTCTTGCTGCGCTTCATTCGTTTGCTCCGAACATCAGGAAAGCTCTCCGAACATCAAGGCGGTGAGCACGAAATCCAGGCCCAGCACCGCCAGCGAGGAATAGACCACCGTCCGGGTGGTGGCACGCGAGATGCCTTCCGAGGTGGGAATCAGGTCATAACCCTGGAACACCGCAATCCAGGTCACCACCAGCGCGAACACCAGGCTCTTGATCAGGCCGTTGCCCACATCGGCCACGAACGCGACGCTGGACTGCATGTTGCTCCAGTAGGAGCCCTCAAAGACGCCGAGCCATTCGACTCCGACCAGCTGGCCACCCCACACGCCCACCACGCTGAAGCCGATGGTCAGCAACGGCAGCGCCACGAAACCGGCCCAGAGTCGCGGCGCCACCACGCGCCGCAGGGGGTCGACGCCAATCATTTCCATGCTGGTCAGCTGCTCAGTGGCCTTCATCAGGCCGATCTCGGCGGTCAGGGCAGAGCCGGCGCGGCCGGCGAACAGCAGTGCTGACACCACTGGTCCCAACTCGCGTAGCAGCGACAGGGCCACCATCTGCCCCAGCGCCTGCTCGGCCCCGAAGTCGACCAGGATGGTATAGCCCTGCAGGGCCAGCACCATGCCGATGAACAGCCCCGAGACCAGCACGATGGCCAGCGACATCACGCCGACGAAGTGCATCTGGCGCAGCCAGAGGTGGAAGCCCTCCCGGGACGGCACTCCCAGCGCCGACTGACCGAGGAATATCCCGGCCCGACCCAGCGCTTCCAGCAGAGCGCAGCCTTGCTGGCCGAGGTGACGGATGCGTTCGATCATCGTGGCCCTCCGCTGCCCAGAATATCGGCATGGAAGTCCATCGCGGGATAGTGAAAGGGCACTGGTCCGTCGGGCTCGCCATGCATGAACTGGCTGACCCGGGGGTCGCGGTCGGTATCGAGGCTCGCCGGCGTGCCATGGGCCATCACCTGGCCATCGGCGATCACGTAGACATAATCAGCAATGGACAGCGTCTCCTTGATATCGTGGGACACGATCACCGCCGTCAGCCCGAGGGCCTCGTTGAGGCGCTTGATCAGCTGTATCAGCACGCCCATGGAGATGGGGTCCTGCCCGGCGAACGGTTCGTCATAGAGAATCAACTCAGGGTCCAGGGCGATGGCGCGCGCCAATGCCACCCGACGGGCCATGCCGCCGGAGAGCTCCGAAGGCTTCAGCTCCCGGGCACCGCGCAGCCCGACGGCCTGAAGTTTCATCAGCACCACGTCGCGGATCATGACCTCGGGCAGGTCGGTATGCACCCGCAGCGGGAAGGCTACGTTCTCGTAGACATCGAGATCGGAGAACAGAGCGCCACTCTGAAACAGCATCCCCATGCGCCGGCGCAGCACGAACAGTGCCTTGCGTGACAGCGCATGAACATCCTGACCATCGATGCGCACATGCCCCGCGTCGGGGGTCAACTGGCCGCCGATCATCTTGAGCAGGGTGGTCTTGCCGGTACCACTGGGCCCCATGATGGCGGTGATCCGACCGCGCGGGATGGTCAGGTCGACGCCGCGAAATATCTCCATCTCGCCGCGCGAGAAATGCACGCTCTCCACTTCCACGAAGGCGGAGTCCGTCATCGCTTCATCATCCTTGGAAATATTGTCGAACATCGTATCCTGACCATAGCCTTCAATGCCAGCATCCTGCATGGAACTGATCGTCGCTCCCCCTCGCGACGGTCAGCCGCAAACGGCTTGGCGCCTTGCACCCCTGGTGTTCGGCATGTTCAATGTGCGCCTCCCACTCACCAGCTATGCGGATTCTGAGATGCTGCTTCCCCTGCTGATCATCCTGCTCGGCTTCATCGGTCTGCTATGGAGTGCCGAGCGCTTCGTCGGCGTGGCAGCGGCCACCGCCTGGCGCGCCGGCATGAGCACCCTGCTGGTCGGCATGACTGTCGTTTCGCTGGGCACCTCGGCACCGGAAATCGTGGTCTCGGTGATGGCTTCGCTGGATGGCGCACCCAACCTCGCCATCGGCAATGCGCTGGGCTCCAATATCGCCAACATCGCCCTGGTGCTGGGAATCACCGCCCTAGCGGTGCCGATCCCAGTACGCTTCTCTATCGTGCGCCGCGAGCTGCCGCTACTGCTCGGCGCCACGGGATTGGCCGGCTACGCGCTGGCCAACAGCCACCTCGACCGTCTCGATGGCATACTGCTACTGGTGCTATTGGCGTTCAGCCTGTGGTGGCTGTTCCGCGCCGATAGCCCCGATGGCGAAAGCATCGGGGAAATTCCCGAAATGCCGCTGAGCCGGGCCCTGGCCTGGCTGGTCGGTACCCTGGCGATCATGGTGGCCAGCTCACGCGCGCTGGTGTGGGGGGCCAGCGAGCTGGCCAGGGGGCTGGGCGTCAGCGAACTGGTGATCGGGCTAACGGTAGTGGCCATCGGTACCAGCCTGCCGGAACTTGCCGCCTGCCTGGCCAGCGCCCTCAAGCGCCACCATGATCTGGCCATCGGCAACGTCATCGGCTCCAACCTTTTCAACATGCTGACCGTGCTGCCGGTACCGGCGCTGCTGGCCCCGGGTATCACGGATTCAGCCGCGGCCGGCCGCGACTATCCGGTGATGCTGGTGCTGACCCTGGCGCTGGGTGCGCTGCTACTGTGGAACCGTCATGGCCAGCTGGGCCGCCTGCCGGGGGCGCTATTGGTCATCGCCTATGCCGGCTACCTGCTCTGGCTCGGCAACTCGGGTCCGGCTGCCGCCGGCTTGAGCCCTTGAGTGAAACCCCACAACGGATAACAATCACCATTATGACCCATGATGCCTCCCCCGCGGTCGACACATCCCTGCTGCGCGACAGTGCCCGCCGCACCCTGGAACTGGAACAGCAGGCCATCGGCGCCCTGATCGGACGCCTTAATGGCGCCTTCGACCATGCCTGCGACCTGATCCTGGCTTGTCGCGGCCGCGTGGTGGTCACCGGCATGGGCAAGTCTGGGCATATCGCCGGCAAGATCGCCGCCACCTTGGCCAGCACCGGCACGCCAGCCTTCTTCGTGCATCCCGGCGAGGCCAGCCATGGCGATCTGGGCATGATTACCCGCGGCGACGTGGTGCTGGCGCTCTCCAACTCCGGCGAAACCGCCGAGGTCACCGCTCTGCTGCCGCTGCTCAAGCGTATGGGAACCCCGTTAATCAGCATGACCGGTCGGCCGGGCTCAACCCTGGCACGGCACGCCGATGCTCACCTGGATGCCGGGGTCACGCGGGAAGCCTGTCCACTGGACCTGGCGCCGACCTCCTCCACCACGGCCGCCCTGGCGCTCGGCGATGCCCTGGCCGTAGCGCTGCTCGAATCGCGCGGCTTCACCGCCGAGGACTTCGCCCTCTCCCACCCCGGCGGCAGCCTGGGCAAGCGCCTGCTGCTGCGAGTCAGCGACCTGATGCACGACGGCGCTCGACTGCCCAGGGTTGCCTTGGGCAGTCCGCTGCGCGATGCCCTGCTGGAGATCACCCGCCAGGGACTGGGCTTCACCTGCGTAGTCGATGCCGACGATCGCCTGGCCGGGGTCTACACCGACGGCGACCTGCGCCGCACCCTCGATCAGCACAGCGACCTCTCAGGCCTCACCGTCGACGATGTCATGACCCGCCCCGGCAAGCGGATCGCTCACGATACCCTGGCTGCCGAGGCGGTACGCATCATGGAGGACAACCGTATCTCGGCACTGGCCGTGGTCGATCCCCACGGCCGACCGGTCGGCGCCCTGCACATGCATGACCTGCTTGCCAGCGGGGTCATCTGACACCCTGTATGCCCACCCCAAGCCCCGGATTGTTGGAGACATCATGAAACTCGACCCCCCCTTGCTCGACAGCCAACTGGTCGACCGCCTGCGTCACGTCCGCCTGCTCGCCCTAGACGTGGACGGCGTGCTTACCGACGGACGCCTCTACTTCCAGGCCGACGGCGTTGAGATCAAGGCCTTCCACAGCCACGATGGCCATGGCATCAAGCTGGCGCAGCGTGCCGGCATCGTGGTGGCCTTCATCACTGGACGCGACTCGCCGATGGTCAGCCAACGCGCCGCTGCGCTGGGCGTCAAGCATGTCTTCCAGCGGGCCGAGAAGAAGCTCAGCGTGCTGCGCGAACTTTCAAGCCGCCTGGGGCTAGAGCTCGAGCAAGTCGCCTACTGCGGGGACGACATGCCCGACGTGGCCGCCATCCGGCGTGCCGGGGTCGGCATCAGCGTGCCCGACGCACCGGCCTATATCCGCAAGCAAGCCGACTGGGTCACCGAGGCCGCGGGCGGGCATGGCGCAGTGCGCGAGATCTGCGACACCCTGCTCCAGACCCAGGGGCATTGGGATGCAGTGCTCGACACCTACCTGCATGGCGCAACCTGACCCATGCGCCTGCCACGCCCCGGCTTTCATACCGGCCTGATACTACTATTGCTGCTGCTGGGCGGCGGACTGGCAGTGCTAGACCTGCGCAACACCCCGCCTATCGGACCCATCCCCGGCGACACGACCGGCGAGCCAGACTACTACCTGGAAGACGCACAACTGACCCGCTTCGATGCCCAGGGGCGTCCCCACCAGCGGCTCGATACCCCGCGCCTGTCCCACACACCACACGATGACATCACCCGCCTCGAGCGACCGCAGGGACGGCTGCTGGACAATACAGGACGGGTCTGGCTAGTCAGCAGTGCGCGCGGCACCCTTGGAGCAGGCGGCAACCCGCTAACCCTCTCCGGCGAGGCGCGACTGCTGGCCCCTGCCGAGCGCTGGCAGCTCGATACCGAAGTGCTTCACTTCGACGCCGACAGCGGCCATGCCTGGAGCGACACCCCGGCGCTACTGCGCCAGCCACCCCAGTGGATGCGCGGCGAGCGCTTCGATGCCTGGATCAATGACAACCGCGCCCGGCTGACCGACAATGTGCGCGGTTACCATCCGCCCGCCACCCGCGAGGAACCCGAGTCATGACGCGACACACCTTCGCCCCCCTGCTGACCCTCGGCATCATCGGCCTGTTGCTGGGCAGCGCCCCGGTGCTGGCCCTCAAGGGTGATGCCAGCGCCCCCATTGAGGTTGAGGCTGACCGCCTCGATCTCGACGAACGTGCCGGTACCGCCGTCTATACCGGCGACGTGGACATCCGCCAGGGCAGCATGCGACTGACCGGGGCCCGAGTGGAAATACAGCGTAACGACCAGGGCCAGCTGGCTCGCGCCTCCGCCACCGGCGAGCGCGCCTACATCGAGCAGAAGCCCGCCCCGGATGAACCCCTGGTGAAAGGCTGGGGACGCACCATCGTCTACCACGTCGCCGAGCGGCGTATCGAGATGATCGACCGGGCCGAACTGCACAAGGGCGACAACACCTTCGTCGGTGGCTACCTGGAATACTTTCTCGACCGTCGCGTGGTCCAGGCTCGTGCCGAGGCCGAAGGTGTCGAAGAGCGCCAACGCGTGCGCATGACGCTCGACCCCGAGCAGCAAGGCGCTCAGTGATGAAGACCCTGAGCGCTCACCATCTGGCCAAGAGCTACAAGCAACGTCGGGTGGTGCAGGACATCAGCCTGTCCATCAAACAGGGACAAATCATCGGGCTACTCGGCCCCAACGGCGCCGGCAAGACCACCTCGTTCTACATGATCGTCGGCCTGGTGCGCGCCGATGCCGGGAACGTGCGTATCGACGATCTCGACCTCTCCACGGCGGCCATGCATGAGCGGGCACGGGCGGGTATCGGCTATCTGCCCCAGGAAGCCTCGATCTTCCGCAAGCTGTCAGTCGCCGACAACATCATGGCGATTCTCGAGACACGCAAGGATCTCGACCGCGACGCGCGCCGCACTCGACAGGAGCAACTGCTCGAGGACTTCCACGTGACGCATATCCGCAACAACCTCGGCATGAGCCTCTCCGGGGGAGAACGTCGCCGGGTGGAAATCGCCCGGGCGCTGGCCACCGAGCCGCTCTTCATCCTCCTCGACGAACCCTTTGCCGGTGTCGACCCCATCTCGGTGGGCGAGATCAAGGGTATCATCCGCCAGCTCAAGGCCCGCGAGATCGGCGTGCTGATCACCGACCACAATGTCCGCGACACCCTCGACATCTGCGACTCCGCCTACATCGTCGGCGATGGGCGCATCATCGCCGAAGGCAATGCCGAGGCGATACTTGCCGATCAGCGGGTCCGCGAGGTCTACCTGGGCGAAGACTTCCGCCTCTGAGCGCACTCAGCGATCATGTTTGCCAGCGTTAGGAAATGGCATGGAGATTACTGTGGCACGGTTATTGCTAGATGCATGCTTGCAACGCCTCGGCAGCAGGGACTAGGCTGAGGGTTTTCGGCAAACCGAGGGCGCTGATTTCATGACCATGAAGGCGTCTCTGCAACTACGCGTCGGCACCCAGCTGACCATGACCCCTCAGCTGCAGCAGGCCATCGCGCTGCTGCAGCTCTCGACCCTGGACCTGCAACAGGAGATCCAGCAGGCACTGGAATCCAACCCCATGCTCGAGGTCGAGGATGACTTCGGCGAGCAGGCGGTGAACGAGGCGACCGACGAAGCGTGGGCCAGCGAGATTCCCGACCAGCTCAGCACCGACAGCGACTGGTCTGACACCTACCAGGACCTCGGCACCGCGCCCACCGGTGGCAGTGGCGAGGGCCCGGACTTCGAGCGCCAGGCATCGGGCCAGAGCCTCCAGGGCCACCTGGCCTGGCAGCTGGCCATGACTGACCTGAACGAGCGCCAGCAGCGCATCGCCGAAAGTCTGATCGACAGCGTCAACGGCGATGGCTACCTGACCCAGCCGCTGGAGGAGATCCGCGACGGCCTTCGTGCCCAGGATCTCGGGGATCTCCAGACGCGCGAAGTGGAGCAAGTGCTGCTGCGCCTGCAGCAGTTCGAGCCTACCGGCGTCTTTGCCCGCGACCTGCGCGAGTGCCTGATGCTGCAACTAGCGAACCAGCCCGAGACCACTGCGCTGCTGCCGCAGGCGCGCCGCCTGGTACGCCAGTTCCTCGAGGCGCTCGCCGGCGACGACCGCCGCCTGCTCAAGCGCCGCCTCGGCCTCGATGACAGCGCCCTGGACAGCGTGATCGCGCGGGTGCGCTCGCTGGACCCGCGCCCCGGCAGCGGCTTCGCCGACAGCGACAACGCCTACGCCATACCCGACCTGATCGCTCGCCACAGCCGAGAGGGCTGGCGGGTGGAGCTCAACTCGGAGGCCATGCCGCGACTGCGTATCCAGCCCGATTATCCCGCACTGATCCGCCGGGGCGACAAGAGCGAGGACAACCAGTTTCTCAAGGACCGCCTGCAGGAGGCCCGCTGGCTGATTAAGAGCCTCTCCAGCCGCAACGATACGCTGCTGCGGGTGGGTCGAGAGATCATCGCGCGTCAGCTCGACTTCCTGGAGCATGGCGAGGAGGCGATGAAACCGCTGATCCTGGCCGACATCGCCCAGGCAGTGGAATTGCATGAGTCGACTATCTCGCGAGTCACCACCCAGAAGTTCATCCACACGCCGCGCGGCATGTTCGAGCTCAAGTACTTCTTTTCCAGCCAGGTGGGAGGGGCCAGCGGCGAGAGGGACGCCCATTCCAGCACCGCCATCCGCGCCCACATCCGCAAGCTGATCCAGGACGAGCCCGCGCGCAAGCCGCTTTCTGACAGCAAGCTGGTCACGCTGCTCGACGAGGCCGGGATCCGTGTCGCACGGCGCACGGTCGCCAAGTACCGCGAAGCGATGAATATCCCCTCCTCCAGCGAACGCAAGCGGCTGCGCTGAGTGCCCTGACACCAGCTTGACGCGGCGCTTGCGTCAGGCGCAAGCAGTTGAAATGACATCGGTCATCTGCCTCTTCCATGCCCCGGCGGAGGGGCTATGCAGAACAGCAAAAAGGGTTACAATCGACCTACAACCCAGAAGAGCAAGGAGCATGTCATGCAAGTCAATATCACCGGACACCATGTGGAACTGACCGACGCTCTGCGTGACTATGTACAAGATAAGCTCGCCCGCATTGAGCGCCACTACGACAACATCACCACCGTGCAGGTCACCCTCTCCGTGGAGAAGGAGCGCCAACAAGCCGCCTGCACGCTGCATGCTGCCGGTGCCGAACTGCATGCCGAAGCCATGGACAACGACATGTACGCGGCCATCGATGCGCTGGCCGACAAGATCGATCGCCAACTGGTCAAGCACAAGGAAAAGGCCCAGGCCCGCGCCCAAGGCGCCGGCGCTCGTTGATTCCGTCATGACACTGGACGCCATCCTTCCCCCCGAGCGCACCCTCTTCGACGTACCGGGGGGAAGCAAGAAGCGAGTGCTGGAGTTCTTCAGCACCTTCATCGCCCAGAACACGCCTAGCCTCGACAGCCAGGAGGTCTTCAGCCGGCTGATCGGCCGCGAGCGACTGGGCAGTACCGGCATCGGCAACGGGGTTGCCATACCCCATGCCCGCAACCCGCACTGCAAGGCCCCCATCGCCGGCTTCCTCAAGCTCAATGAGCCAGTGGATTTCGACGCCATCGACGGCGAGCCGGTCGATCTAGTGTTCGTGCTAGTGGTGCCGGAGGAGGCCGATGAGGCCCATCTGGCCCTGCTCGGCCAGGTCGCCGGCGTAATGAACGATGCCGATACCCGTGCCAGGCTGCGCCAGAGTACCAGCCAGCGCGAACTTCACGAGCGCCTCATTGAGGCGATCCGACGACAGGCTTCGGCCGGCAGCCAGTGAAGCTATCCGCTGACCTGCCGGGACATGCCACGATCAGGAGACCCGCATGCAGTTAGTGATCATCAGTGGCCGGTCGGGGTCCGGCAAGTCGATCGCGCTGCAGGCGCTGGAGGATCTAGGCTACTACACCATCGACAATCTGCCGGCGATGCTGCTGGGACCGCTCATCGATGAACTCCAGGCGAGCCGCTCGCTACGCTCGTCGATCGCCGTCAGCATCGATGCCCGCAACCTGCCCGACGCCCTGGAGCGCTTTCCTGAATTGCTCGAGGAGTTACGCGGGCGCCAGGTGGAGTGCCAAGTGATCTACCTGACCAGCGATGTGCGGATTCTCCTCGAACGCTTCTCGCAAACCCGCCGCCGCCATCCACTGACCCGCGGCAGCGACATGACCCTCGCCGAAGCCATCGATACCGAGGAGCAGTCGCTGTCCGGGATCCGCGACCTCGCCGACCTGGTGATCGACACCACGCGGCTCTCGGTGCATGAGCTTCGCAGCCGTATCACCGACCAGGTCGCCAGCCATCGAGCCGAGCGCATGACCCTGACCGTGGAGTCCTTCGGCTTCAAGCGTGGCGTGCCGCTGGATGCCGACATCGTCTTTGATGCTCGCTGTCTACCCAACCCCTACTGGGATCCGGCACTGCGCGATGCCACGGGACGCGACCCCCGCATCATCGCCTTCCTCGACAGCTACCCCGTCGTCGGCGAGATGCTCGACGACATCCTCGCCTGGATGGAGCGCTGGCTGCCGCACTATCAGGCCAGTCAGCGCAGCTACCTCACCGTGGCCATCGGCTGCACTGGCGGCCAGCACCGCTCGGTCTACCTGGCCGAGCGCCTCGCCGACCGGCTGGCGAGCCGGCAGGACGGGGTGCGGCTGCGCCATCGCGAACTGGGCGTACAGCTCACCCTGCCTGCCGCTCGAGAACTGGCCGAAGACAGCCCTGCAACACAAGGAAGCTGACGCGTGCCGAGTCGCAAGCTGACCCTCACCAACCGGCGTGGCCTGCATGCCCGCGCCGCCACCAAGCTGGTGCAGTGCTGCCAGCCATTCGATGCCCGGGTCAGCGTATACCGCGGAGACCAGCAGGCCGATGCCAGCAATATTATGTCGTTGCTGATTCTCGCGGCCCCCTGCGGCACCGAGCTTGAGATCTGCACCGAAGGCGAAGAGGCCGAGGAAGCCCTGGAAGCGATCACCCAGCTCTTCGAGGCCCGCTTCGAGGAAGATAGCTGAACCCGAGACAAGCCTATGGCTGGGAAGCGAGCGCTCTTGCTGCGCGTGGCGGCCCAGGGCCGGCTTAGCCGCCGGCCACCATCATCTCGTCGATCAGCCAGCTGCCGGTATGGATGCTGCCGCGGGTGTCAGTATCGTCGCCGACACCGAGCAGGCCTCGGAACATGGCTTCCAGGTTACCGGCGATGGTGAATTCCTCCACTGGATACCGGACCTCGCCCTCCTCAACCCAGAAACCGGCCGCCCCGCGCGAGTAATCACCGGTCACGCCATTGACCCCTTGTCCCATCAGCTCAGTGACCAGCACGCCGCGGCCCATCCGGGAAAGCAGGGCTTCACGGCTCTCCAGCGGTGCAGTAATGCGCAGGTTGCGCGCGCCGCCGGCGTTGCCGGTGGTCTCAAGGCCCAGCCGCCGGGCACTGTAGGCCGAGAGCATGTAGCTGGCCAGTCGGCCATCGCGCACGAAGACGTTGTCGCGCGTCTGCACCCCGTCGCCATCGAATGGCGAACTCGCCATGGCGCCGACCTCCATGGGCCGTTCGCCAAGGCTGAACCACTCGGGAAATAGCGGAGTATCGAGCCGATCGCACAGGAAAGACGCCTGGCGATACAGAGCTCCCCCGGCGATGGCCCCCATCAGGTGACCGATCAGGCCACTGGCGAGGCTCGGGTCGAAGAGCACCGGCATGCGCCCAGTGGCCGGTCGCCGGGCGCCCAGGCGACTCAGGGTTCGCCGGGCGGCGCTCTCGCCCACCGCTTCGGCGGCGACCAGATCACTGGGCGCACGCGCACTGGTGTAGTCGTAGTCGCGCTGCATGCCGCTCTCATCCTCGGCGATCAGCATGCAGGAGAGCGAGTGGCGGCTGCCACGCTGGCTGCCCAGAAAGCCGTGACTGTTGGCATAGACGCGCACCCCCTCGCCGCTTGAGAGACTGGCGCCATCGGAGCTCTTGATCCCCGCCATGCCGCGTCCGGCCGACTCGCAGCGCAGCGCCAAATCAGTCGCCTCTTCGATGGTCAGCGGCCAGGGATGATGCACATCGAGGTCTGGCAGTTGGGTGGCCATCAAGCGCGCATCGGCCAGTCCCGCGGCAGGATCCTCGCCGGTGTGCCGGGCGATTGCCACGGCCTTCTCGACCACCGCGCGCAGCGAGGTCTCGCTGGCATCGCTGGACGAGGCGCTGCCCTTGCGCTGCCCCACATAGACGGTCACAGCGATCCCCTGGTCACGGGACAACTCGACCGTCTCCACCTCGCCCTCGCGAACGCTGACGCCGACGCCCTGGTCGACGCTGGCCCCCACCTCGCAGGCATCGGCGCCCAGCCGATGGGCCAGCTCCACGGCCATCCGGGCGCGACTCTCCAGCAGCGTCTGCTGCGCGCTAGCATCGAAAGCCTGTGTCATGAATGTTTCTCCTCACTCGGCCGGCAATGGGCCGGCCCTGTCGATAGTGCATTGTCCAGCCGCGTGCTGCAGGCTGATATACTAGCGTTCCAATCGATCCCGACTGACGTGGAACCGGCATGACCCAGGAAGAGCTCTCAGCGGCCGACGAGCGGCCCAGCAAGTCCCAGCTCAAGCGCGAGATGCAGGCCCTGCAACAGCTCGGCGAGCAGATCATCGCTATGAGCGACGCCCAGCGCGCCCGCTTCCCGCTCTCCGATGACCTGCTACGCGCCATCGAGGAGACCGGGCGCATCAAGGCCCGCGAGGCGCGCCGACGGCACATGCAGTATGTCGGCAAGCTGATGCGCGGCGAGGACCTCGACGGCATCCAGGCAGTGTTCGCCGAGATCGACAGCGAGACGCTGCGTCGTGACCATGCCTTCCACCGTCTCGAGGGGTGGCGCGACCGGCTGATCGCCGAAGGCGACGCGGCCGTGGAGGCCTTTATCGACGACTATCCCGACGCCGACCGTCAGGCGCTGCGCCAGCTGATTCGCAATGCTCGCCGCGAGCGGGAGCAGGACAAGCCCCCGACCAACGCTCGCCGACTCTTCCGGCTGATTCGCGATACCGCGGGCTTATAAGCCTGATGCCTCTTGGGGGCTGATCCGGCGGCAGGCCGACGAGGAGGCGCTGTGAACCCTTCCTTGGGCGCTACCGATGCCATCCCTGGCATAGGACCTCCTCTTTGGCCTGCCCCCGGCGCCCCTCGCTTCACTTAGCGATAGTGGCGATCTCTGCCTCAAGACTGCGTCCCACCCACGGTCAGTTCGTCGAGCTTGAGCGTCGGCTGGCCCACGCCTACCGCCACGCCCTGCCCCTCCTTGCCGCAGACGCCGATGCCGGTATCGAGCTGCAGGTCGTGGCCGATCATCGAGACCCGGCCCATGGCCTCGGGACCATTGCCGATCAGCGTCGCGCCCTTTACCGGCGCGGTGATCTTGCCGTCCTCGATCAGGTAGGCCTCACTCGCCGAGAAGACGAACTTGCCCGAGGTGATGTCCACCTGGCCGCCGCCGAAGCTCAGCGCATAGAGCCCGCGCTTCACGCTCTTCAGGATGTCCGCCGGGTCATCGCTGCCAGCGCGCATGTAGGTGTTGGTCATGCGCGGCATCGGCAAATGGGCGAACGATTCGCGCCGCGCGTTGCCGGTGGGCGCCATGCCCATCAGCCGGGCGTTGAGCTTGTCCTGCATGTAGCCGGTCAGGATGCCGTCCTCGATCAGGGGAGTACTCTGGCCTGGGGTTCCCTCGTCGTCGATAGAGAGCGAGCCACGCCGGTCGGCGAGGGTGGCATCGTCGACCACGGTGACGCCAGGCGAGGCAACCCGTTGGCCAATCCGCCCGGCGAAGGCCGAGCTGCCCTTGCGGTTAAAGTCCCCTTCCAGGCCGTGGCCTACCGCCTCATGGAGCAGGATGCCCGGCCAGCCTGGTCCCAGCACCACCGGCATCTGGCCGGCCGGTGCCGCAACGGCCTCGAGGTTGACCAGCGCCTGTCGCACCGCCTCCTCGGCATAGCGCTCGGCGACGTTCTCGTCGCGCAGCCGCGCCATGGCGTAGCGGCCGCCCCCGCCGGCGCTGCCCCGCTCGCGGCGGCCATTGCGCACCGCGATCACGCTGACGTTGAAGCGCACCAGCGGGCGGATATCCGCCGCCAGGGTGCCGTCGCTGGCTCGCACCAGCACCACCTCGTGGACCCCGCTGAGCGAGGCGCTAACCTGGGACACGGCAGGGTCAGCCGCCCGCGCCACCCGGTCGGCGAGCTTGAGCATGGCGATCTTGTCCTCGGCAGACAGGCCGCTGAGCGGGTCGATCCCGGCGTAGCGGGCCTGGCTGGCCATGGCCACGCCAGGCGCCACCGCCAGCCGCTCGCCGCGGCGCACGATGCCCGCAGCAGTGCGTCCGGTCTCGGCCAAGGCCTCGGCGGTGATCTGGTTGGAATAGGCAAAGCCGGTCTTCTCGCCGGCCAAGGCGCGCACTCCAACGCCACCGTCGATGTTGTAGCTGGCCTCCTTGACCTCGCCATCCTCCAGCACCCAGCCCTCGTGCCAGCTGCGCTGGAAGTAGAGGTCGGCATAGTCGATGCCCCGACCCATGGCGTGGCCGAGCCCGCCATCCAGGGCCGCGAGATTAAGGCCACCGGGCGTCAGCAGGACAGCGGTGGCCTCGTCGAGCATGGCGTGAGTCTGTGATGTCATTCGGCATTTTCCAGAGAGATCCGCGGCGAGGTCCAGGGGCCCTTCACGCGGTAGTGTATTCGGGTCACGCGGTCGATGGCGTCGCCGAACAGCTTGTCGGCAACGAACAGCGCACCACCCACCACCGGGGCGCCAGCCAGTACCGCTGCCAGCGGCAGGTTGTTGCTTACCGGCACTGTGACGGTCAGGCGCTGGTCGAGTTCCCGTCGCGCCAGGTCAACACTGCCGTCCAGGGTGAAGCGGCTTGCCGGCCCTTCGATCTCCACCGGCCCACGGGTTTCCAGGACACCACCATACAGCGTCGCGGCACCGCTGACACGATCGAAAGCCGTCCCCTGACCGGTGACATCGGAGAAATCAAGCCTCAGCCGGCGCAGCAGGTTGTCGACGTTGAGCAGGCCGACGACCCGCGCCGAGGGGGAATCGATGTTGACGAAACGACCATCGCGCAAGGTCATCTCGAGACTGCCCCGGGAGCGGACCAGGGCGAACTGCCAGGGGGCTCCCGGCCAGGCCAGCTGGCTTTTCACCCGGGTCTCGGCGCTGCGCACGGCCACCTGCTGTCCCAGCGCGGCCAGGGCCGTGCCCAGATCGCCGCCGTCCAGATCGAGCCGCGCCCGGGTCAGGCTATCGCCGGCGCCGGTCGCCTCCCAGGTCAGGTTGCCATGGGCACTGATCTGGCCCAGGGTCAGACCCAGCGGCTCGACAGACAACCGATCGGCCGACGAGCGCCAATATCCGTTGAAGGGCCCAAGGCGCTGCCCCTGCCAGGCGAGCTCGGCGATGCGCAGCCGACCATTTGGCACGGCCGCTAGCCACGACGGCAGGGGGGCCGCCTCGGAGGGGACATCGAGCTCTTCCATCAACTGGCCACTCTCGCTGACCGGCGCCACCAAGGGATCCAGCGCCAGCCGTTCCAGGGCAATGTCCAGCGCCGCGGCCTGCGCGGGTCGATAGACGAGGTGACCGTTGGCCAGGCTGCCGCCCAGATCCAGTTCCCAGCCCCCGTCGCGGGGGCCGCCCTCCAGCACCAGCGACCCCAGGCAGCGCGACTGCAACTCAAGGCAATCGCTACGAATGGCCAGCGACGCCAGCGCCGACGGGGCGGAAAGGCCTATCGAGCCCCGGCCACCCTCGGCGATCAGCGTTGACAAGGCCCGCACCCAGTCGGCCACCGGCAGGCGCGGCTGGTAGACGTCGACACTCCAGCCGGGCCCGCGCGGCCAAGCGTCCGGCCGCCGGCCCAGCCAGACCTGCCCCTGTTCGGCGGCGTCTTCCCGTTCGCGCCAGCGCAGACCCAGCCGCTCGCCCAGGCGAGCCTCGAGGCGGCCACCGGTCAAGTCGAACGTCAGTTGCAGCGGCAGGCGGTCCTCACGGCGCTTGCCGAGGGGCTCCGGCAGCGCGATGGCCAGGCCTTGCAGGCCGCTTTCCAGGTGCAACGAGGTGTCCTGCTCGTCGATGGTCAACCGCCCCCGCCAGGGCAGCTGGCCCTCAAGCATACTGCCCAGGCCCGGCATGCCACTCCACTCGGCGATGGCCTGGGCGTTGGCCGTGCCGGAGAGGTCGACCCCACCACCCTGGGTATCGATCTCGCTCGTTACCGACCCGCCCAGCAGGTGCCCGGCCAGGCGACCCTTCAGCTCACCCTCATCGCCGCGCTGATGCCAGGCGAGAGGCCCCATCAGGTCACGAAATACCAGCTGCAGGGGAGCATGGGAGAGCCTCGGGAAGTCCACCCGGGTGGCGATGTCCAGTGCCAGGGAGTCAGGCTCGTCCAGGGTCATGGATAGCGCCAGGCTACCGGTAGCCCGGCCTTCGCCCTGCCAGGGCGCCACTGCCGACATTCCCTCGACGGGCAGCGCCATCAGGTAACGGCGCAGCGCCTCGGCGGAAGCCTCGAGCTCGCCACTGACGGTGAGCCGCTCATCGGCCAGACGGACCTCGCCATCGTGGGCCTCGACCCCCAGGCTCTCGGCGTGATCGACTTGCGCGGTCAAGGTCTCATCGACCAGTTGCAGCCGCCCGCTGACGGCCTCGAGGCGCGGCCAGCCGGGCGCGACCGGCAGGCGACCCTCCGCCACAGCCAGATCCATTTGCAGGGATGGCGCAACCTGCTTGCCCTCCCCGCTCAAGGGCAGATGAAGGCGCACCTCACCCTCGGTCACGCGGCCGGCCACCCCGCTGGCCAGCCAATCGTTGAGCGCGGGGTCAAGCGCGCCTACCGGCAACCAGTCGATCAGCGGTGTGCCGATGGCATCCACGTCTTGCAGATCGAGTTGCAGACCGAAGCCACCGTGCCGCCCTCCCCCCACCGAGAGGCCGAAACTCCCCTCGACATGGGCACCGTTCCAGTCGAGCGCGAGGTCGCGCCCACTGACGAAACTACGTGGGCCATCATAGGCCCAGTTGATGATCCCGCTGGCACGGCTGAGCGCCATGGGCGAATCGAACAGCTGGGGAAAGTACAGGCGGCTGTCGCGGCCGACAAACTCGACATGGCCCCGCAGGTCACGCGAGGTGATCCAGATATCCAGAGGACCCACGCCGGGGGCATGCTCCCAGGCAGACACCGCCACCTCCCTGGCCGAGGCTCGGGCGAGCCACTCGCCACCCTCACGGCCTAGCCGAAAGCCAGTAACGCGTCCTCGCGGGTCCAGGCTATCGATCACCCGCACCAGGGCCTCGGGCAGCGGTAGCCGGTCGCGCCAGGCGGCCAGCGCGCCGAGGTCGAACTCGCTGGTGGTGAGCCACCAGCCATCCTCGCGGCTGCGCGCGTGCCAATAATGGGGCACCTCCGGGCCGCTAGCTGCCTGGATACGCTTGCCCTCGGGATGGGTTCCGTCGGCACTGCGCGCATCGCCTTCGAGCCAGGCCTGCCAGCCCGAGGCATCGCGCAGCCATTGGCCACGCGCCGTGACACGATGGAGCACGATGGCCGGGGGCGCCTCCTCAGTGGCGGATGGAGGCTGCCCCAGGGTCAGCAGGGGGGCGTCGATGTCGAGGCGCAAGTCGGCCAGGCGCCCGCTCTGCCAGCGGCCCCAGAGGCGCGCATCGCCACTGGCGGCCTCCAGGCGCAGGACGTCGCCAACGCCCAGTACGCTGGAAAGCCCCACCAGGCTATCGAGACGCATGTCCGCCTGCAGGGCGGCACTGAAGTCACGCAACCCCGTAGGACCCGGTACCACTTCCATTACCATCTGGATGGCCTGACCGCCTTGCCCCTCTACCCGCACCTTGCCCTCCAGATGAGTACGCCGGGCATCCCCGGTCATCACCAGCCGAGGGGCCGTAAGCACGGTGCGCTTCTGCTGGCCATGCAGCACCAGGCTGACCTGCTCGGCCCAGGCGCTCTGACGCAGCAGCATGCCGACCCAGAAGTCGAGGCGCTCGAGGTCGAACTCGCCCTCGAGAACCAGCTCGGAGGGAAGCTCCGCAGGGCCTGGCCAGCGCCAGCGCCCGTTCGCCTCCTGGTAGAGATGCACGGTCACGTCTTGCACTCGGGCATCCGCCACCACCGGTATCCCGGCGGCGAGGCTGGCGAGGCTGTCCAGGCGCAGCTGCGCCTGCTCCACCTCGAGCAGTGGCACATTGCCCGTGGCGTTTCGGGAGCGAATCTGCAGGCCGGAAATCACCAGCTGGGGGTCGTAGCGCGGCAGGCCGACCGTCAGTCCTTCGAGCTCCACCACCGCATTGAAGCGCGCCGAGAGCAACTGCTCCAGGCGCGGCGCCTGCTCCTCGAGCACGAACGGCACCAAGCGCAGTACCAGGGTCAATGCAGCCAGCACGGCTAGCAGCACTGCCGACAGCGTCAATAACCAGCGAAGCACCAGGCGGGTCAGGGACATAGGCTCACATCAGCACGATGTCGTACTGCTCTTGGGAGTAGTGGGTTTCCACCTGGAAGCGGATCGGCTTGCCGATGAACTTCTCCAGATCAGCCACGGCGGCGGACTCCTCGTCGAGCAGGCGATCCACCACCGCCTGGGAGGCCAGCACGGTATAGGTCTCGGCGCTGTAGGCACGATCCTCGCGCAGGATCTCGCGGAAGATCTCGTAGCAGACCGACTCCGGGGTCTTGAGGGTGCCGCGACCGGCACATACGGGACAAGGCTCGCACAGCGTCTGCTCGAGACTCTCGCGGGTGCGCTTGCGAGTCAGCTGGACGAGGCCCAGTTCGGTGACCCCGGTGCATTTGGTTCTGGCGTGGTCGCGCTCCAGCGACTTCTCGAGCATGCGCAACACCTGGCGCTGATGCTCAGTGTCCTCCATGTCGATGAAGTCGATGATGATGATGCCGCCGAGGTTGCGCAGTCGCAGCTGGCGGGCGATCACCGTGGCGGCCTCGAGGTTGGTCTTGAAGATTGTCTCCTCGAGGTTGCGATGACCCACGTAGCCACCGGTATTGACGTCGATAGTGGTCATCGCCTCGGTGGGATCGATGACCAGATACCCGCCCGACTTGAGCTGCACCTTGCGCCCCAACGCCTTCTGGATTTCATCCTCAACGCTGAACAGGTCGAAGATCGGCCGCTCGCCGGCATAGTGCTCGATGCGCTCCACCGCGGTGGGCATGAACTCCTCGGCGAACTCGAGCAACTTGACGTAGTTTTCCCGGGAGTCGATGCGCACCTTCTCGATGTCGTCACGCATCACATCACGCAGGGTGCGCATGAACAGCGGCAGGTCATCGTAGATCACGCCGGGGGCCGAGGTGGTCAGCATGCGCTCGCCAACCCGCCGCCACAGGCGCAGCAGGAAGGCCATGTCGGCGGCGAGCTCCTCAACCCCGACACCCTCGGCGGCGGTGCGCACGATGAAGCCGCCGGTGACCTCCACCGACTGCTCAAGGCCAGCCGCCTCGACCAGGCCGCGCAGGCGTTCACGCTCCAACTCGTCCTCGATGCGCTGGGAGACGCCGTGGTGGGGTGAATCGGGCATGTAGACCAGGTAACGCGAGGGTATCGAGAGGTGGGTGGTGAGCCGCGCTCCCTTGGAGCCGATAGGGTCCTTGGTGGCCTGCACCACCAGGGTCTGGCCCTCATGGAGCAGCTGTGCAATAGAGACCTGGTCGTCGCCCGGGGTCGCAGCTGGCATCACTTCGTGGGCGTGTATGAAGGCAGCGCGGTCCAGGCCGATATCGACGAAGGCAGCCTGCATCCCCGGCAGCACACGCACCACCTTGCCCTTGTAGATATTGCCGACGATACCGCGGCGACGGGCTCGCTCGATGAAGGCCTCCTGCAGCACGCCGTTCTCCACCACGGCGACACGGGTTTCCATCGGCGTCAGGTTGATGAGTACTTCACCGCTCATGCGGAAGTCCTTGTCCAGAAGAGTTTGCCGCCATTATGACATAGGGCATGAGCTGGGGCCGATCGGCAGCGCCCCGTTCCAGAGCAGCACGCCCTGCTGGCTCAGCAGGTTGGCGGTCTCGAACAGCGGCAGGCCCACCACTGCCGAATGGCTGCCCTCGATGCGCTCGACGAACACCGCGGCCAGGCCCTGGATGGCGTAGCCGCCGGCCTTGTCCGCCGGCTCGCCGGTGGCCCAGTAGGCGGCAAGCTCCGTCTCGCTGATCGCACGCAAATAAACACGGGTGGCCACGCAGGCCGTCAGCAGCCCGGCAGGGCCGCTGACGGCCACGCCGGTGAGCACCTCGTGGGCACGTCCAGCAAGTCCGCGCAGCATGCTCGCGGCCTGTTCGGCGCCCGCCGGCTTGCCGAGGATCGCGCCATCACAGACCACCGCGGTATCCGCGCCCAGAATGGGCAGCGTGGAAAAGGGGGCACCGGCCAGCGCCTTCTCCCAGGCCAGGCGGACCACATAGTCATGGGCGGCCTCGTCGGCTCGCGGCGTCTCGTCAATGTTGACGGGGCGCACCTCGACGGCGACGCCGATCGTAGCGAGCAGCTCGCGTCGGCGTGGCGAGGCCGACGCCAGGCAGAGCACGGGATCGTAAGTCATGACAGCTCCGCGGCGTAGGGCAAGTGGTCAATGGCGAGCGAGGCGGCGCCCCAGTGCCTCAAACAGGGTGGTTAGCCAGGGCCAGAGCAGTGCCCCGATCAGCGAAGACAGCAGGAACGAGAGGTGCATGGCGAAGGGGCCGAACAGGGCCCTGAGCCATTGCTCGGCCACCTGGACCATACCCAGCAGCACGAAGATCAATAGCGCCTGCTGGATCAGCGAGTAGGCCCGGAAACGGGGATAGACCAGGGCGCAGAGGAAGGCCAGCAGCGACAACAGCAGGGCGTTGTGCCCCAGCGGGGTGCCTTCGATGAGATCCATCAGCAAACCCAGCACGAAACCGTGAAAGACGCCGACCCGCTGTGGCTCGTGCATGTACCAGTAGATCAGCATCAGGCCCAGCCAGTCCGGGCGCCACACCTGCCAGCCATCGGCGAGCGGCATGACCTGCAGGCACAGGGCCAACAGCAGGGTCAGCCAGATCCACAGCAGGTTAGCAGGCGGAGACGTGGCCATCAGGGCGACTCCTGGTTGGTCGCCGAGGTGCCAAGACCAAGAGCCGCCTCGAGGGCCGGGGCAGCCAGCTCTCCCTCGGCAGGGGCTGCGGGAAGGGCAGGTGGAAACAGCAGCAGGAAGTGCCGTGAACGCTGCAGCTGCGCCACCGGCTCGGCGGTGACATGGGCAAAGGGCTCGCCCGGGTCATGGATCACCGCCGAGACCCGAGCCACCGGATAGCCGGGCGGGAAACGCTTGCCCAGCCCCGAGGTGGTCAGCAGGTCGCCCTGGCGGATGTCGGCGGTGTCGGGCACATGGGTGACGTTGAGGGCATCGTAGCTACCCACCCCCTGGAGGATGAAGCGCAGCCCGTTGCGATTGACCTGCACTGGCAGGGCATGACTGGCATCGGAGAGCAGCAGCACGCGGCTGGAGTAGGCTGAGGTGGCAATGACCTGCCCGACCAACCCCGAGGCATCCAGCACCGGCTGACCCACATAGACCCCATCCCGGCGACCACGATCGACGACCATCTGATGGGTGAAGGGGTCGGGGTCCAGCGAGAGTAGCTCGGCGGTGATATAGGGCATGTCGCGCTGGCGGGTGGCGTCGAGCAACTCGCGTAACCGCACGTTCTCAGCGGTCAGGCTGGCCATGCGCTGCACACGGTGCGATAGCGTGAGAATCTGCTCGCGCAGGCGGCGATTTTCATCCACCAAAGCCCGTTGTTCGGAGAGTGCCAGCGAGGCCCAGTTAAGAACGTCGCTGGGCAGGCTGACCAGCCACTGGATCGGTGCCACCAGCGTGGAGAGCTGGGTTCGCACCGGTTCCATGCGAGTGAAGCGCGTATCGGCAAACATCAGCACCGACGCCAGAACCACGCACAGCAACATGCGATAGCCCGGCAGCGGTCCATTCGAGAACAGCGGCTTGATAGGGCATCCCCCCGAGTCAATCGCTGGAAAGCAGCTCGAAGGTGTGCTGGTCGATCATCTCCAGAGCCTTGCCGCCGCCGCGGGCCACACAGGTCAGCGGATCCTCGGCGACGATCACCGGCAGCCCGGTCTCCTCGGCGATCAGCTTGTCGAGGTCGCGTAGCAGCGCCCCGCCACCGGTGAGCACCAGGCCGCGCTCGGCGATGTCGGAGGCGAGTTCCGGCGGCGACTGCTCGAGGGCGCTCTTCACCGCGGCGACGATGGAGCCCAGCGTCTCCTGGAGGGCATCGAGGATCTCGTGGGAATTGAGCGTGAAGCTGCGCGGGATGCCCTCGGCCAGGTTGCGGCCGCGCACGTCGATCTCGCGCAGCTCGCCGCCCGGGTAGGCGCAACCGATCTCTTCCTTGATCCGCTCGGCGGTGGCCTCGCCGATCAGGCTGCCATAGTGGCGGCGCACGTAGGCGGTGATCGCCTCGTCGAAACGGTCACCGCCGACACGGATGGATTCCGAGTAGACCACGCCGTTAAGCGAGATGATGGCGATCTCGCTAGTGCCGCCGCCGATGTCGACAACCATCGAACCCTGGGCTTCTTCCACCGGCAGGCCGGCGCCGATGGCAGCCGCCATGGGCTCCTCGATCAGAAACACCTCGCGGGCCCCGGCACCCTCGGCGGACTCCTTGATGGCACGCCGTTCGACCTGGGTCGACATGCAGGGCACACAGACCAGCACCCGGGGACTCGGGGTCATGAAGGTGCTCTGATGCACCTTGCGGATGAAGTACTGCAGCATCTGCTCGGTGACGGTGAAGTCGGCGATCACGCCATCCTTCATCGGGCGGATGGCGGTGATGTTGCCAGGAGTGCGCCCCAGCATGCGTTTGGCATCGGCTCCCACCGCGGCCACGCTGCGCATGTTGCCAGACTGGCGAATCGCCACCACCGATGGCTCATCGAGCACGATGCCGCGACCGCGGACATAAATCAGCGTATTGGCCGTCCCCAGATCGATCGACAGATCGCTGGAAAACAGCCCCCTCAAGCGTTTGAACATGGAGTCGTTACCTAGTGCAGTCCGGGAACCCAGTGCGGAGGCAAACGGTATCACCGCGGCCCCCCGGCAGCAAGCAAAGTCCCGCGGCGCGCGGCATTCCCGGACCTGCCCGCGAGGCGGAGGATGTGGTACCTTTTGCGGTCATTTCCCAGATTCCACTCCCTGTCGAGGATATCCGATCATGGCGCTTGAACACGCAGACGTTCTCAGGGCCGCCCACCTGGCCCGGCTCGGCTTGGACGACGACGAAGCCGCCCACTATCTGGATGACCTGGGTCATATCCTGACGATGGTCGACCAGCTCCAGAGCCTGGATACCGAGGGGGTCGCCCCCTTGGCCCACCCCCTGGAGACCACCCAGCGGCTGCGCGCCGACGAGGTCACCGAGAGCGACCAGCGCGAGCGTTTCCAGCGCTGTGCGCCGGCGGTGGAACAGGGCCTCTATCTGGTTCCGCGGGTCGTCGAATGACCCGTGCCACTCCCATCTGTTTCCGGCAAGCCATCACGGAGCCCAGGGCCCATGCATGACACAACTCTGACGGCACTCGCCGCCGGGCTCGCCGCCGGCGAGTTCTCCAGCCGCGAGCTCACCCAGGCGCTGCTCGCGCGCATCGAGCGCCTCGACGGCGAGCTCAACAGCTTTATCACCCTCACCGCCGAGCAGGCGCTCGAGGCTGCCGACCAGGCCGATGCCGCCCGCGCCGCCGGCAACGCCGGCCCGCTAACCGGCGTGCCCCTGGCCCTCAAGGACCTCTTCTGCACCGAAGGTGTCAGGACCAGTGCCGGCTCGAAGATGCTCGACACCTTCGTGGCTCCCTACGACGCCACCGTGGTCGAGAAGCTCAAGGCCGCCGGTACGGTGAGCCTGGGCAAGACCAACATGGACGAGTTCGCCATGGGCTCCTCCAACGAGAACAGCTTCTACGGGGCGGTGCATAACCCCTGGCACCGCAACGCCGTGCCGGGTGGCAGCTCCGGGGGCAGCGCCGCCGCGGTGGCCGCCGGCCTGGTACCTGCCGCCATGGGCACCGACACCGGCGGCTCGATCCGCCAGCCGGCCGCCTTTTGCGGCATCACCGGCTTGAAGCCCACCTATGGACGGGTGTCGCGCTACGGCATCATCGCCTACGCCTCGAGCCTCGACCAGGCTGGCCCCATGGCGCGCACTGCCGAGGACTGTGCCCGCCTGCTCACCGCCATTGCCGGCCATGACCTGCGCGACTCCACCAGCGTGGCTCGCGGGGTGCCCGACTACACCCAGGAGCTCGACGCCCCCCTGGCCGGGCTGAGGATCGGCCTGCCCCGCGAATACTTCGGCGAGGGCCTCGACCCGGCGGTGGAACGCGCCGTGCGCGAGGCGATCGGCGTCTTTGAGACGCTGGGCGCCACGCTGCGCGAGGTCAGCCTGCCGCACACCCACTACGCCATCCCGGCCTACTACGTCATCGCCCCGGCGGAGGCCTCCTCCAACCTGGCACGCTACGACGGTGTGCGCTTCGGCCACCGCTGCGATGCCCCCGCGGATCTCACCGACCTCTACAAGCGCTCGCGGGCCGAGGGCTTCGGCGAGGAGGTCAAGCGGCGCATCCTGATGGGCACCCACACCCTCTCCGAGGGCTTCTTCGATGCCTACTACAAGAAGGCCCAGCAGGTGCGCCGGCTGATCCGCCAGGACTTCCTCGACGCCTTCGACGAGGTCGACGTGCTGATGGGCCCCACCTCGCCGACCCCGGCCTTCGACCTGGGGGCGAAGAAGGATCCCGTGTCGATGTATCTGCAGGACATCTACACCATCGCCATCAACTTGGCAGGCATCCCCGGGATCAGCGTGCCGGCCGGCTTCGTGGGCGGCCGCCCCGTGGGCCTACAGATACTCGGCACCCACTTCGCCGAGGCGCGGCTACTCAACGTCGCCCACCAGTTCCAGCAGGCCACCGACTGGCACCTGCGTCGGCCCGCTATCGCCGAGGAGACCCTGTGATGCAATGGGAAACCGTGATCGGGCTGGAGGTCCACGTCCAGCTCGCCACCAAATCGAAGATCTTCTCCGGTGCCTCCACCGCCTTTGGCGCCGAGCCCAACAGCCAGGCCTGCGCCGTCGACCTGGGGCTGCCCGGCGTGCTGCCAGTGCTCAACGAGCAAGCCGTGGCCATGGCCGTGCAGTTCGGACTGGGGATCCACGCCGAGATTCCCGAGGTCTCGGTGTTCGACCGCAAGAACTACTTCTACCCCGACCTGCCCAAGGGCTATCAGACCAGCCAGATGTATCACCCTATCGTCGGGCCCGGCGAGGTGGAGATCACTCTGGAGGATGGCAGTACCAAGGCCGTCCGGGTGCATCACGCCCACCTGGAGGAGGATGCCGGCAAGTCGCTGCACGAAACCTTTGCCGACGGCAGGGGCCACGCCATGACCGGCATCGACCTGAATCGCGCCGGCACACCGCTGCTGGAGATCGTCTCCGAGCCGGACATGCGCTCGGCCAGGGAGGCCGCGGCCTACCTCAAGGCGATCCACTCGATCGTCACTTACCTGGGCATCTCCGATGGCAACATGGCCGAGGGCTCGATGCGCTGCGACGTCAATGTGTCGGTGCGCCCGCGCGGCCAGGCAAGCTTCGGCACCCGCGCCGAGATCAAGAACGTCAACTCCTTCCGCTTCGTCGAGCGCGCCATCGAATTCGAGGTGGAGCGCCAGATCGAGCTGCTCGAGGATGGCGGCGAGGTGATCCAGGAGACCCGCCTGTTCGACCCCGAGCGCGACGAGACCCGCAGCATGCGCACCAAGGAGCAGGCCAACGACTACCGCTACTTTCCCTGCCCCGACCTGCTGCCGGTGGTGCTCGACCGCGCCTATGTCGACCACCTGCGCGACACCCTGCCGGAGCTGCCCGCTGCCAAGCGCGCCCGTTTCCAGGATGAACTGGGGCTCTCTGCCTACGACGCCGGGGTGCTCTCGGCGAGCCGCGAGATGGCCGAGTACTTCGAGGCGGTCAAGGAGGTCTGCGGCGATGCCAAGCTGGCCGCCAACTGGGTCCAGGGCGAGCTCTCCGGCGCCCTGAACCGCGAGGGCCTGCCGATCCAGGACAGTCCGGTCTCGGCGACCCAGCTTGGCGAGCTGGTCAGTCGGGTGATGGATGACACCATCAACGGCAAGGCCGCCAAGCAGGTCTTCCAGGCGCTGTGGAACGGCGAAGGGCAGTCCGCCGACGAGGTGATCGAGGCCAAGGGGCTCAAGCAGGTCACCGACAGCGGCGCCATCGAGGCGATGATCGACCAGGTGATCGCCGACAGCCCCGCCCAGGTGGCCCAGTACCGGGACGCCGAGCCGGACAAGCGCGGCAAGATGATCGGCTACTTCGTCGGCCAGGTGATGAAGGCCTCGCGGGGCACCGCCAACCCCCAGCAGGTCAACGCCCTGCTGAAAGAGAAGCTCGACGCGTTGTGCTGAGCCCGCGCTGAGGGAAGGAGAACCGGATGTCGGATGATGTCGGCGCGAGACTGCGCGCCCTGCGCACCCTGAAGGGCATCTCCCAGCGCGAGCTGGCCAAGCGCTGCGGGGTCACCCACTCCAGCCTGTCGCTGATCGAGCAGGGCAAGGTGAGCCCCTCGGTCAGCTCGCTGAAGAAGATCCTCGACGCCATTCCCATGAGCGTCGGGGACTTCTTCACCATGGACCTGGAGAGTCGCAACCAGGTGTTCTATTCGGTCGACGAGCTGGCCGACGTGGGCTCGGGTGATGTCATCTACAAGCTGGTAGGCGCCAACCGCGCCAGCCGCGCCCTGGCCTTCATGATCGAGACCTATCCGCCCGGGGCCGACACCGGCCGCGAGATGATCGCCCACCAGGGCGAGGAGGCCGGGGTGGTGCTGGAGGGCGAGATCGAGATCACCATCGGCGCCGACACCCGGGTGCTGAGCCCCGGCGAGGCTTACTACTTCGAGACCAACGTGCCCCACCGCTTCCGTAATCCCGGCCGCGAACCCTGCCGGCTGGTCAGCTGCGCCACCCCGGCGCGAGCGTTCTGAACCAACGCTGCAGGACGTCTTGATCATCTCTATCTCCTCGCAAAGCGAACCAGGCACCCTAGGATGCCGGCCTCGCCGCTTTCATGCCGAGGAACGCAGGTCAGGTGGCCAGCGACATCCACACGCTCTTGAGATCGGAGTACTCCTGCAGCGAGTGCATCGACTTGTCGCGACCGTTGCCGGACTGCTTGACCCCGCCGAAGGGCATGGTCTGGTCGCCGCCGGCCCAGTTGTTGACGAACACCTGGCCGGAGGCCAGCCGACGCGTCACGCGCATGATGCGGTCGATGTCCTGGCTCCACAGGCCCGCGGCCAGGCCATAGACGCTGTCGTTGGCCAGTTCGATGGCCTCCTCCTCGCTGTCGAAACCGAATACTGCGAGCACCGGGCCGAAGACCTCCTCTCGACCGATGGTCATCGCCGGGGTCACGTTATCGAACACCGTGGGTGGAATGAACAGCCCCTTGCCCTCCAGCGCCTCGCCACCGCAACGCAGCCTGGCCCCCTCCTCGACGCCCTGGCGGATGTAGTCGAGGATGCGGCGATGCTGTGTCTCGTCGACGATCGCCCCCATGAAGCTCTGCGGGTCGAGCGGGTCGCCGGGCTGCATCTGTTCGGCGGCGGCCAACACCTTTTCGACGAAGGCCTCGCGAATCGCGTTTTCCACCAGCAGCCGGGAACCGGCGATGCACACCTCGCCCTGGTTGTGGAAGATCGCCTCGGCGGCATGGCGGGCCACGCGGTCAAGATCCTTGCAGTCGGCGAAGACCAGATTGGGGCTCTTGCCGCCGCACTCCAGATAGAGGCGCTTGAGGTTCGACTGGCCGGCATACTGCATCAGCTGCTTGCCTACGCCAGTGGAGCCGGTAAAGGCCAGGCAGTCGACCTGCATGGAGAGCGCCAGCGCGCGGCCCACGGTGTGGCCAAAGCCCGGCAGCACCTGGAAGACACCGCGGGGCAGCCCCGCCTCACGGGCCAGCTGGGCCAGGCGCAGCGCCGACAGCGGCGACTTCTCCGAGGGCTTGAGGACCACGCTGTTGCCGGCGGCCAGCGCCGGGGCGATCTTCCAGGCGGTCATCATCAGCGGGAAGTTCCAGGGCACGATGGAGGCCACCACGCCCAGCGGCTCGCGCAGCACCAGCGCCAGGGTCTCCTCGCCGGTGGGGGCAACCTCGCCGAAGAGCTTGTCGATGCACTCCGCCTGGTAGCGAAAGCAGGCGATGGCACCGCTCATGTCACCCAGGGAACTGGTCACCGGCTTGCCCATGTCCAGGGTATCGAGCAGCGCCAGCTCGTGCTTGTGGGCCTCCATCAGCTCCGCCAGGCGCAGCAGCACCTTCTTGCGCCGCGCCGGCGCCAGGCGTGACCAGGCGCCACCGTCGAAGGCTGTCCGGGCATGGCCCACGGCGATCTCGGCGTCGGGGCCGTCGCAGCTGGCGACCCGGGCAAGCACCTCGCCGGTGGCCGGATTGAGGGTGTCGAAGGTCTCGCCGCTGGCGGCATCGACGAAGGCGTCATCGATGAAGGCGCGCGACTCGAGGGTCAGGCCGGCGGCCAGGGCCTGCCAGTCGGCCAGCGTCTTGGGAGATTCGGGACGGCTCATGCGGGTCTCTCCTCGGGTTGCGGTTCGTCGGCGACGCTGGCCGCCAGGCACCGCGCGGTCTCGTCCAGCGCCTCGCGGGCCAGGGTCACCAGGTCATCGATCTGCTCGCAGGTGATCACCAGGGGTGGGGCGATGATCATCGTATCACCCACCGAGCGCATCACCAGGCCATGGCGGAAGCTGATGTCGCGGCACAGGTTGCCGGCGGCCAGGGCCTTGTCGAAGCGCTCGCCGGTGGCCGGGTCGATGAGCTCCAGCGCGCCCATCAGCCCCAGCGAGCGGGCCTCGCCGACCAGCGGATGATCGCCCAGCGTGGCCCAGCGGCGCGCCAGGTAGGGCCCCAACTCATCGCGGACACGCTCGACCACGCCCTCGGTCTCCATGAGCTCCAGGTTCTTCAGCGCCACCGCGGCACACACCGGGTGGCCGGAGTAGGTGAAGCCGTGGAAGAACTCGCCGCCCTCCTCGATCAGGGTGTCGGCGACCCGGTCGCCGACCAGTACCCCGCCGATCGGCAGATAGCCGGAGGACAAGCCCTTGGCGATGGGCATCAGGTCGGGGGCGAGATCGAAGTGGACGCTGCCGAACCATTCGCCCAGGCGGCCGAAGCCACAGATTACCTCGTCCACCACCAGCAGGATGTCGTACTTCGCCAGCACCGCCTTGACCGCCGGCCAGTAGCTTTCCGGCGGCATGATGGCACCACCGGCGCCCTGCACGGGCTCGGCGATAAATGCCGCCACCCGAGCTTCCCCCAACTCCTGTATCTTCGTCTCCAGGGCCGCCGCGCACTGACGGCCGAAGGCCTCGGGATCCTGGTCGCGCCCTTCACCGAACCAGTAGGGCTGACGCACGTGGGTGATGCCCGGCACGCCGGGGCCGCCCTGGTCGTGCATCGGCGCCATGCCGCCCAGGCTCATGCCGGCCACAGTGGAGCCGTGATATCCGTTCTCGCGACCGATCACCCACTGCTTCTCCGGCCTGCCCTCGAGCGCCCAGTAGCGGCGCACCATGCGCAGCACGGTGTCGTTGGCCTCGGAGCCGGAACCGGTGAAGAAGACATGATTGAGGTGCTCCGGCGCCAACGCGCAGAGCTTCTCGGCGAGCTTCACCGCCGGCGGGTGCGTGGTCTTGAAGAAGGTGTTGTAGTAGGGCAGTTGGCGCATCTGCTCGGCGGCGGCCGTGACCAGCTCCTCGCGCCCGTAGCCCAGGTTGACGCACCACAGGCCCGCCATGCCATCGAGAATCCGGTTGCCCTCGGCATCGAAGATGTAGACCCCTTCGGCGCGTTCGATAAGGCGACTGCCCTCTTCGCCCAGTGCCTTGAAGTCGGTGAAGGGGTGCAGGTGGTAGGCACGATCCAGTGCCTGCAGGGAATGCGTCATGCTGGCTCTCCAGGTTGGAACGACGGTCTCAGGCGCCGACGCTGGTTGACGACAGACGGGCACCGCGATAAACCCCGCAGGCCGCGGCGAAGGCCCGGAACAGGGCGTCATACAGCGGGTGCTCGCGGGGCTTCCACTCGGGATGCCACTGCACCGCCAGGGCGAAGCCAGGAGCACCGGTCACCGAGATCGCCTCGACGAGCCCATCCGGGGCCACGGCCTCGGCGACGAGTCCCGGTCCCAATTCGGCGATACCCTGCTGGTGCAAGGAGTTGACCCAGGATACCGACGCGCCATAAAGGGCCGAAAGCCGCCCACCCGGCAGGATGGTCAGCTCATGGGCAGGCGCATACTTGGCGTCGCGATCGCCCTGCGGCTCACGATGGTCGAGCATGCCAGGCACCTGCTGCAGGGCTTGATGAAGAGTGCCGCCAAACGCCACGTTGAGTTCCTGGCAACCGCGGCAGATAGCGAACAAGGGCAGGCCCAGATCCAGGGCGGCAGGAATCCAGCTCAGCGCCGCGGCGTCGCGATGGGGGTCGCCGCGGGTATTCTCCGGGGCGCGTTTAGCACCGTAACGCTGCGGCTCGACGTTGGTGTAGCTGCCAGTAAGCAGCAGGCCATCGAGCGACGTCAGCAGCTCGCTCTCCACCGCGTCCTCCCATACCGGCAGGATCACCGGCGCCAGACCATAGTCGCGCAGGGCGGAGAGGTACTTGTCGGTGACCATGTGCGCGGGGTGGCCTTCCACTTCGCGGCGGCAGGCAATCACGCCTACCAGGGGTCGAGTGCGCATGACGCTCTCCTCGAAAGACGCATTGATGGCTGTTGTGCTGCACCCAACATATCGCCGTTGATTAAGATTGCCAAGCCCCGCAGCAACGCCTCCCGGCGATTATCAACACAACTCTATGTTTCAAAAAATTAAAGATGATATATCAGGTATTTCTCCGCCATCATTGCATGCCACGCCACGTAAAAGATTTGACAACAAGGATGAGGGCTTCAAAGATGACAGCCACCCCTGCAAAGACCCACAGCCGATAGGTGGCCCCATGTCCTCATCCCCTGCCGATGAAGCTCGCGACTTCCTCGACCGCCATCCCCACGTCGACAGCATCGACCTGCTGATCAGCGACCTCAACGGCGTGCTGCGCGGCAAGCGTATCCCTCGCAACAACCTCGAAAAAGCGTTTTACGACGGCGTCAACCTGCCGGCGTCGGTGTTCGCCCTGGACATCCTGGGCAACACCATCGAGGCCACCGGCCTGGGTCTCTTGAACGGCGATAGCGACCGGCTCTGCCGACCGGTAGCGGGCACCCTGATGCCGAGCCCCTGGCTGCGTGAGGCCCGCCAGGCGCAGCTGCTGATGACCATGACCGAGGCCGACGGGACACCCTTCTTCGCCGATCCCCGCCAGGTGCTCGATCGGGTGCTGCAGCGTTTCCGGCGAGCCGGGCTGACGCCCATGGTCGCCGTGGAGATGGAGTTCAGCCTGGTCGATCGCCAGCGCGACCCGCTGGGCATGATCCAGCCGCCCTGCTCACCGACGACCGGCGAGCGGGCCGCGCAGAGCCAGCTCTATTCGATCAACGAGCTCGACGAGTATGCCGAGCTGCTCGAGGAGATTCATGCCGCCGCTCGGACCCAGCGGCTGCCGCTGGACACCGCCCTCAAGGAGTGCGCGCCGGGACAGTTCGAGATCAACCTGATCCACTGCGATGACGCCCTAGCGGCTTGCGACAGCGCGGTGCTGCTCAAGCGCCTGATCAAGGGCGTGGCGTTGCGCCATGGTTTCGAGGCCACCTTCATGGCCAAACCCTATGGCCAGCAGGCCGGCAACGGCACCCATGTCCACATCAGCCTGCTTGACGAGGCGGAGAACAACGTCTTCGCCGCCGAGGATGGCGCCCCGCTCGGCACGCCGCGGATGCAACACGCCGTGGCTGGGCTGCTCGCGCTGATGCCCGCCTCCATGGCCCTGTTCGCCCCCAACCTCAACTCCTTTCGCCGCTTTCAGGCTGGCCTCTACGTGCCGATGGCGCCGACCTGGGGCTACGACAACCGCTCGGTGGCGTTGCGCATCCCTTCAGGCCCCAACGCGGCGCGGCGCATCGAGCACCGCGTGGCCGGTGCCGATGTCAACCCCTACCTGCTGCTGGCGACCCTGCTCGGCGCCATCGACCACGGCATGGCACAGCAGCTGGCACCGCCGCCGGCCATCACCGGCAACGCCTATGACCAGGTCGTACCGAGCCTCACCAACAGCTGGTGCCAGGCCTTGGAACTGCTGGAGCAGAGCGAGCCCCTGGCCGAGGCACTGGGCGAGGACTTCCTCAGGGTTTTCCTGGCCAACCGCCGTGCCGAGCGCGACCTGGCCCTGCAGGCGGTCAGCAAGCTCGAGTACGACTGGTACCTGCGCCATGTCTGAACGGGCCATGCCATCGACAACGACGCCGCCCCGGCCGTCACTGGCCGGGGAGGTATCTTGCATGACCAGATGCAGCTCGCTCAGCCACCTTGCGAGGTGACGGCATTCCACTGCGGCCGCCCCTCCTCGAGTCGCACCCGATCGCCCTGGGGCGGGCTGTCCAGGCGGCTGGTCTCGAGCGTCTCGCCGTGGCGCCAGGTAACCTCGTAACCCTCGGTCTGCTGATGGGTATCGACCACGGTCCGGCATTCCTGGCGGGTGGTGGTACGCGGCTGGGACTGCGCCGCCTGGGCATGCTGACGCGCTTCGACGCGCTCCTGGACCTCGCGGCCGGCCAGGCCGCCGCCGATGGCGCCGGCAAGCGTGGCAATCTTCTTGCCGCTGCCACCCCCCACCTGGTTGCCGAGCAGCCCGCCAACGATGGCGCCGGCCGCGGTGCCCAGCACACGGTGGGGATCCCGGCTGGCCCCCGGCCCCGAAGAGGCCTGCGGCGGCAGTTGCACGACCATCTCCTCGCACACCTCGCGAGGGGTCTCCACGGTGCGCGTCAGGGCCTCCACGTTGGTGATCTCGGCATACTCGGGGCCGCGCTGCTGCTCCTGGATCTGCCAGGCCCCGTAGCCCAGCCCGCCCAGTCCCAGCACGGCCAGGCTAGCGCCTATCACGATCGACTTGCTCATCTGTCACCTCCTGGGGGACGCCGTTGCGCCTCTTCATGATCACGAGGCTCAGGGAGATGCGTGATGGAAAAGGGGGCGATGGTGAGGGCACATCCTGTGCCTCTCGAGAATCGCCTTCAGTATAAGCCCCGAGATGCACGACATCAGGGGCATGCCGTGAGTTTCACATTTCCTGACCTGCTGTCACTGGATGGCGACGACCCAGGCGGTCAGTCAAGCCAGGGCTCGCTCTGCTCCAGCAGGTTGGGTTGCGCCATGAGCTCCAACGCCTGGTCTATTTCCACATGGCTGGATACCAACGAGGATGGCGAGACAGTCGGCCTCTGTTGAGCTCAAACGCCAAGCTTGTCGCGGGTCTGATAGTACCAGGCGCCGATGGCCGACAGCGGCACCCGCAGCAGGCGTCCGCCGGGAAACGGCAGCTGCGGCAGGCCGGCGAAGGCATCGAAGCGCTCCTCGCGCCCCGTCATCACCTCGGCGATCAGCCGTCCGGCCAGATGGGTGCAGGTGACGCCGTGCCCCGAGTAGCCCTGGGCATAGTAGACGTTGCCGTTGACCACGCCGAACTGCGGCAGGCGGTTGAGGGTCATCAGGAAGGTGCCGCTCCAGGCGTAGTCCACCTTGACGTCGTCGAGTTCAGGGAAGGTGGTGAGCATCTTGGGGCGGATGACGGCTGTGATGTCAGTCGGGTCGCTGCCGCCGTAGTTGACCCCGCCGCCGTAGAGCAACCGGTTGTCACGGGTCAGGCGGTAGTAGTCGAGCAGGTAGTTGCAGTCTTCCACCGCCAGGCCGTTGGGGATCAGGGCACGGGCCCGCTCCTCGCCCAGAGGCTCGGTGGTGATGATCTGGGTGCCGCAGGGCATCGACTTTCCCTCGATCTCGGGCAACACGCCCTTGAGGTAGGCATTGCCGGCCATCACCACCCGCTCGGCGCGCACCCGGCCCTTAGCGGTATGCACTACCGCCGGCTCGCCGTGCGTCACGCCGGTGACCGGTGAGTATTCGAAGATGCGCCCGCCCAGCGACTCCACCGCGGCGGCCTGGCCCAGCACCAGGTTGAGCGGGTGCAGGTGGCCACCGCCGTGGTCCACCAGGCCCCCGGTGTAGCGCCGGGAGTTCACTTCGCGCGTCACCGCCTCCCCTTCGAGCAGTTCGAGCTCCCGATACCCATAGCGCTCCCAGAGCGCCTGGTGTTCGCGCAGCCCCTCGAGCTGCTTTTGATTGCAGGCGGCGAACAGGTTGCCATTCCTGAGATCGCAGTCGATGGCGTATTTGGCCACGCGCTCGCGGATGATGCGGTTGCCCTCGAAGGCCATGTCCCCCAGGGCCCGGGCGGTCTCGGCACCATACTTCTCCTCGATGACATCCAGGTCGCGGCTGTAGCTGTTGACGATCTGCCCGCCGTTGCGTCCCGAGGCGCCGTAACCGACCTTCACCGCCTCCAGCACCACCACCGAGAAGCCACATTCGGCCAGGTGAAGGGCGGCAGAGATGCCGGTGAAGCCGGCTCCCACCACGCAGACGTCACAGCTTACCTCGTCCTCGAGGGCGGAGCGCTCGGGGGCAGGGTTGGCGGTGGCGGCGTACCAGGACGCGGCATGATCGGGCTCGAACGAGACGGACATGGGGTCTCCAAGTGGAAACTTTATTCAACATATTGCTGCGATATTACGCGATATTTCGGTAGATTATCAATAAAATGGATCTATATACTTACCAAACAATGCCGCCGGAGGGATGATCCCTCCGGCGGCAGGCTCGTACGGGCAACCCGCGCTCAGCGGCTACGCGCCTCGTTCCACAGCTCCTGCAACAGTTCCAGCTCCTCTCCACTCACCGAGGGGGTGAAATGCAGGCGCTCGCGGGCGGCCTCGTCGGGCATCACCGGCGGCTCGCGCAGGGCATCGTTGACCAGCGGCAGTGCCGCCTCATTGGGCGTGGTGTAGAAGTTGTAGTTGGCCAGCTGGGCGGCTATCTCGGGACGCAGCAGGTACTCGATGAAGGCACGTGCGGCCTCGGGATTGGGCGCGCGCGCCGGGATCGCCAGCGCGTCGACCCAGCGCTGGGAGCCCTCCTTGGGGATGAAAAAGCCCAGCTTGCCATAGGTCTCGGGATCCCCCGCGCGCTTTCCGGCCAGGTCGCCGTTGTAGGCGACGCCGACGTGGATCACCCCCTTGGCCACCTGTTCGATGGCCGCCGTGGCGTCGACGAAACCGACGAAGTTGTCACGCCCACGGGTCTCGATCACCAGCCGTGCCGCCTCCACCCAGGGCGCCTGGCCCACGCAGTCGAAGCCGGCCCCCTGGAAGGCGCAGGCGGTGCCGAAGGTGAACTGGGCGTCCCCCTTGAGCAGCGCGAAGGGATAGTCGGCATTGACCTCGGGATCGTAGAGCAGCCCCCAGCTCGGCGCCGGGTCGGGCCAGGTCTCGGTGTTGTAGACGATGCCGGTGGCGCCCCACAGGTAGGGCACGGTGTAGTCACCCTCGGGGTCATAGCTCGGCGCGCGGAACTCCGCGAGGATATTGTCGTGACCCTCGAGCTCCTCGCCCTCGGCGGCAAGCGGCTGGATCAGGCCGGCGTCGATCAGCCGTGGCACGAAGTAGTCGGAGGGCACGATCAGATCGTACTGGGCATCGCCCCCGGCGGTAAGCTTGGAAAAGAGCTCAGCGTTCGAGTTGTAGTAGTTCTGCACCACCTCGATGCCCGTCTCCGTCTCGAAGGCGTCGATGATGGCCGGATCCATGTAGTCCGACCAGTTGAACAGCCTCAGCTTGCCCTCCTCGGCGCTCGCCGCCAGGCTGACGGCCGCCAGCCCCAGACCCGCCAGCCAGGCCCACTGTCGTAGCAGCATCTCGTCCCCTCCCTAATGATGGTTAACTCGAGTCGGGGCCGAACCCCGTCCCGGCACTATACCCGCAACAACAGATGCTCGCGTTCCCAGGAGCTGATGACCTGGAAGTAGGCGCGATGCTCGGCGCGCTTGACCGCCAGGTAGCTGTGGGTGAAGCGCTCGCCGAGGATGTCGGCCAGCGGCTGGCAGTCGTGCAGCAGGTCCAGCGCCGGACCGATGTCGTCGGGCAGCTTGTTGCCGCTGGACCAGGCGGAACCGGCCATCGGTGGGCGCGGCTCGAGACGGCCCAGCAGTCCCAGGTAGCCGCAGGCCAGCGAGGCTGCCATCACCAGGTAGGGATTGGCGTCGGCGCCGGCCAGGCGGTTCTCGACACGTGTCGCCTCGGGCGGTGACACCGGCACGCGCAGGCCCACGGTGCGGTTGTCCATGCCCCACTCCACGTTGACCGGCGCCGAGCCGCTGGTCTCGGTGCGCATCAGCCGGCGGTAGGAGTTGACGTT
The DNA here is from genome assembly GCF_004361885.1 of Halomonas ventosae. Taxonomy (GTDB): domain Bacteria; phylum Pseudomonadota; class Gammaproteobacteria; order Pseudomonadales; family Halomonadaceae; genus Halomonas; species Halomonas ventosae_C. Next base: position 37,521 of record NZ_SNWH01000004.1, on the reverse strand, counting down.
GGGCGCCAGCAGCGGCATCACCGCGGGCAGGTAGCGCTGCAGGCCGCCGAGGAAGTGGTGAAAGAGCTTGCTGGGCTGGCCATCGCCGTCGGCGAAGACATTGTGCCCGTCCTTGGCGTCGAGCAGGCTCTGATGGATGTGCATGGAACTGCCCGGCTCGCCCGCCATGGGCTTGGCCATGAAGGTGGCATACATGCCGTGGCGCAGCGCGGTCTCGCGCAGGGTGCGCTTGAACATCACCACCTGGTCGGCGAGGCGCAAGGGGTCGCCATGCTGGAAGTTGACCTCCATCTGGCCGGCACCCTCCTCGTGGATCAGGGTGTCGAGGTCCAGGTTCATGGCCTCGCAGTAGTCGTACATCTCCTCGAATAGCGGATCGAACTCGTTGACTGCATCAATGGAGAACGACTGACGACTGCTCTCCTGGCGTCCGGTACGCCCGATCGGTGGCTCCAGGGGATAATCGGAGTCGGTATTGGTCTTGACCAGGTAGAACTCCACCTCCGGGGCGATCACCGGCGTCCAGCCTCTCGCGACATAGAGCTCCAGCACGCGCTTGAGCACATAGCGTGGCGCGAGCTCCACGGGCTCGCCGGTCAGATAGAAGCAATCATGAATGATCTGGGCGGTGGGATCCTCGGCCCAGGGCACCAGGAATACGGCCTGGGGATCGGGCACCAATTCCATGTCGCGCTCCGCCGGGTTCCAGAAGCGGATGTCCTCGTCGTCGGGGTAGCCACCGGTGACGGTCTGGATAAAGATCGAGTCGGGCAGGCGCGGACGCCCGCCGTTGAGGTACTTGCCGGCGGGCATGATCTTGCCCTTGAGGATGCCGGTCAGGTCGCTGACCAGGCACTCCACCTCGGTGATGCCGTGATTCTGGAACCAATCGTTGAGGAGCGGTTGCTCCTGTCGGTTACTCATGGAGAAATTCCTTGCTCGGGATGGCGAGGCCCCCGGCCAGGAGGCGGTTGAACTTAACACTGATCCGCTGAGAAACCTGAATCTCTCACCCCGATCGGTCAAATCCGACAGCCTCCCAGGGAGCCGGCGCTCAGCGAGACTGGACCTCGGACCACAGCTGCTGGAAGGTCTGCAAGGCCTGGCCTTCCAGGCTAGGGGTAAAGCGCAGTCGCTTCATGTCAGCCTCACTGGGCTGCACAGGCGGCACGGTCAGCACCGCATCCAGATACGGCACGGCGGCCGCATTGGGGCTGGCATAGTAGTTGTAGTTGGAGAGCTGCGCGCCCACCTTGGCATCGAGGATGAAATCGATGAACTTGTGGGCCATCTCCGGGTTGGGTGCCTCGGAAGGAATGAGCATCGAATCCACCCACATCTCGGCGCCCTCGTCGGGGATCATGAAATCCAGGTTCGCGAAGGTCGCCGGGTCCTCCTCCTTGAAGAAGAGGTAGTCGCCGTTGTAGGAGAGCCCCACGTGGGTGACGCCGCGGGCCAGCTGCTGCAGCGCCGGTGTGCCGTCGGAGAAGCCGCTGAAGTTGTCGCGCCGCTTGGTATCGATCAGCAGCTGAGCGGCCTGCTTCCAGGCGTTCATGTCGGTGCAGTCATAGCCATGGCCCAGATAGGCACAGGCGCCGCCCATGCTGACCTGGCCATCGCCCATCAGGGCAAACGGATAGTCGGGATTGACCTCGGGGTCGAACAGCAGCGACCAGCTCTTGGGGGCATCGGGAAAGGTCGCGGTATTGTAGACGATGCCGGTGGTGCCCCACTGGTAGGGCACGCTGTATTCAGCCCCCGGGTCAAAGCTGGGATCCCGGAACTGCGCCATGACGTTATCCAGATTCGCGAGCTTCGACTTGTCGAGCTTCTGCACCAGGCCGGTCTGGATCAGCCGCGGCACATAGTAGTTGGACGGCACGATGATATCGTACTGGGAGACGCCGCCGGCATTGAGCTTGGCGAACATCTCGGGCAGCGAGTTGAAGTAGTTCTGCACGACGTCGACGTCGTACTTCTTCTCGAAGGCCTCGATGATCGCGGGATCCATGTACTCGGTCCAGTTGAACAGGTAGAGCTTGTTCTCCTGAGCCTGGACGCTGCCGGCCAGCAGCGCGGCGCCGATGGACAGGGCAAGTGCGGTCTTGTTGATTGTCATCTCGGACTCTCCTGGTTTCCCCATGGGGGCGGAATGCCGGCTCAAGCTGGCCGGCGACGGCTAAACATCAGGCTGATCACGGCAGCGACGGCCACCGCGCCGATCATCAGCGCAGCAATGGCATTGATCTCCGGCGACACGCCCTTCTTGATCGCCCCCCAGATGTAGATGGGCAGGGTCGCGCTCTCCGGTCCCGCGGTGAAGAAACTGATCACGAAGTCATCCACCGACAGCGTGAAGGAGAGGAAGAAGGCCGAGATCAATGCCGGCTTGATGGTCGGCAGCATGAAGTGGATAACGCGCTTGGTCGGCGAGGCATAGAGATCCTTGGCCGCCTCGAAGAGCGTCGGGTCCAGGCCCACGAAGCGCGAGTAGACGATCAGCGCCACGAAGGGAATCTGGAAGGTGACGTGGGCGATGATCATGGTGATAAGCCCCGGCTGCAGCAGCCCGGTGAGGCGATGGACCTGCACGAAGAAGGCCATCTCCGAGATGCCGAAGACGATGTCCGGCAGCACGATGGGCAGGTAGATCAGCACGATCAGCCAGCCCAGCTTGCGCTGGCGATGGCGGTACATGCCGTAGCCGATCAAACAGCCGATCCCCAGCGCGATCATCGATGAGCTGATGGCCAGTATCATACTGTTGGCGAAGGCCGAGAGGATCTCCTCGTTGCCCATCAGGCGGGTATACCAGCGCAGCGAGATGCCGGTGAAGGAGGCCGCACTGTTGGAGGCATTGAAGGAGAACAGCACCACGACCGCCAGCGGCAGGTAGAGGAAGGCCAGGGTGAACCACCAGAAGGCGGTCAGGCCGCGCTTGAGCGTGCGCTTTCTCATATCACCACCTCCTCGCCGCCACCCAGGCGCTTGCCGATGCGACGCATGACGAACAGCCCGATGAAGGTGGCGATCAGCATCAGGATCGCACCGGCCGCCCCCAGCGGCCAGTTGGCGCCGCCGGCGAACTGGTTGGCCACCAGGTTGCCGAGCATCATGCCCTTGCCGCCGCCGAGCAGCTCGGGGATGACGTACATGCCGAAGGCGGGGATCGCCACCAGCACGATGCCGGCCAGCAGCCCCGGCAGGGTCTGAGGAAAGACCGCGTGCCAGAAGGCGCGCACCGGCGAAGCAAAGAGATCCTGAGCGGCCTCCACCTGGGCGATGTCGAGCTTCTCGAAGGCGGCGTAGAGCGGCAACACCATGAACGGCAGGAAATTGTAGACCAGCCCCAGGGTCACCGCGAAGTTCGATGGATACAGCCCCATGTTGGGCGCGATCAGACCCAGCGACTCGGCAAGCTCGGAGAGCGGCGTGCCCGGCGCCAGCAGGTTCATCCAGCCGAAGGTGCGGATCACCTGGTTGGTCCAGCTCGGCACTACCACCAGCAGCAGCATGATCGGCCGCCACGTCTCGCGGCAGGTACTGATGTAGTAGGCGATGGGATAGGCCACGAGCACCACCAGGCCGGTGGAGACCAGCGTCTGCCACAGCGAGCGAAGTAGGGTATAGAGGTTGCCGGGGCTCCAGCCCAGGAAGCCGAAGCCAGCCAGGCGTCGGAAGGACTCCAGTGACAGCGGCATCTGCGGAAGGCCATAGGGGCCGTTGGTCATGAAGGCCACGCCCATCAGGTAGGCGGCGGGCAGCACCAGGAAGATCACGATCCAGCTGGCGCCGGGGGCCACGGTGAACAGCAGGTGCCGTGCCTCGCGCACCATGCCACGGCTGCGGGCGGAAGGCGTTACGCCGGTATAGGCCATGGACGTCTCCTCACTCGCTCAGGGTGACCAGATCATCGGGAGCCACCGTCACCGTGACCCGATCCCCGACCTCGGGCAGGTGCCTGCCGCGGTTGTTGAGGGTCGCCTGCAGGGTGCCCGCCCCGACCTCGAGGCGATACTCGGCATGGCTGCCGCGATAGAGCCGCTCGTTGACCACGGCCAGCAGATGATTGTCGCCCGCCACCTCGCCGGGCAACAGGTCCAGGGTCTCGGGACGAATCAGCAGCAGGTCGCCCTCGCCGGCCTGATCGGCGACAAGCTCGCCGAGCGGCGTGGTCAGGCGATTGCCCTGGCGGGCGGTGATCGGATAGAGGTTGTCGTGGCCCATGAAGCGGGCGACGAAGGCGTTGACCGGGTGTTCGTAGACCTCGCGTGGCGGCCCCACCTGCTGGATGACCCCGCCGTTGAGCACGGCGATACGGTCGGACATCACCATGGCCTCCTGCTGGTCATGGGTAACAAACACGAAGGTCATGCCCAGGCGCTTCTGGACCCGCAAGAGCTCCACCTGCAACTGACTACGCAGGCCGGCATCCAGTGCCGAGAGCGGCTCGTCGAGCAGCAGCACGTCGGGCTCGTTGACCAGGGCGCGGGCCAGGGCGATACGCTGACGCTGGCCACCGGAGAGTTGGTCGATGCGGCGCGCCACCAGGTCGCCCAGCTTGATGAACTCGGCGATCTTGGCCACCCGCGCCTCGCGCTCCACGGGCGGCAGGCCGCGCATCTTGAGCCCGAAGGCCAGGTTCTCGCGCACCGAGAGGTGCGGGAAGAGCGCATAGGACTGAAAAACGGTATTGACGCTGCGCTTGTGCGGCGGCACCTCGGTGATGTCCTTGCCGCCGATGGCCAGGCGGCCATCGTCGGCCTCCTCGAGGCCGGCGAGGATGCGCAGCAGCGTGGTCTTGCCGCAGCCCGAGGGGCCAAGCAGAGTGAAGAACTCACCGGCCTCGATGGTCAGATCGACCCCATTGAGCGCCACGGTGTGGCGACCGAAGCGCTTGTGCAGGCCATGCAGCTCAATGGAGGAGGCCTCGCGGGCCGTTTCGACGTTCTCGTTTCGCGAAGCCTCTGCGGTGTCCAGGGTCAGGGAGTCGTTCATGAGGGTGCCCTCTCGATTAGAGATGGCCTGGTTCACAACCGATCGCGCAGCTTGTAGAAGTGGGTGGCCAGCAACAGCAGCGGCTTGCGCAGCAAGGCACCACCCGGAAAGCGGCGATGGGGCATGGCGGCGAAGACGTCGAAGCGTTCGCTCTGCCCGGCGATGGCCTCTGCCAGCAGCTTGCCCGCCAGCCCCGCCAGGGCCATGCCGTGTCCTGAGTAGCCCTGAGCATAGTAGACATTGCGGCCCAGCCGGCCGAAGTCGGGCGCCCGGTCGAGGGTGATGGCCACGTCGCCGCCCCAGCGGTAGTCGATGCGCACGCCCTTAAGCACTGGAAAGAGCCGCGCGATCTTGGCATCCATGCGCGCCTCGAGGCCGCGCGGCTCGCGGCCGTCGTAGCTGACCTCGCCACCGTAGATCAGACGCCGGTCGGCGGAGAGCCGATAGTAGTCGAGCACGAAGTTGGCATCGGACAGCGCGTCGTTGCGCGGCAGCACCTGGGCGGCACGCTCGGCGGAGAGCGGCTCGGTGGCGATCATGTAGTTGGCGGCAGGCATGATGCGCCCCGAGAGTTCCGGCACCAGGCCCGCCTGGTAGGCGTTGGTGGCCAGGACCACGAAATCAGCCGTCACACGGCCCGCGGCGGTGATCACGCTGGCCGGTTGGCCATGGCGGATCTCCACGACGGCACTCTGCTCGTGGATCGCCACGCCGGCGCGACGGGCCGCCCGCGCCAGGCCCAGGGTATAGTTGAGGGGGTGCAGGTGGCCGCCCTCGGCATCGTACAGCGCCGCCGGGTAGGCGTCGGTCACCACGTGCTCGCGCAGGGCCTCTCCCTTGAGCAGGGTGAGCGCCGAGTAGTCGTAGTCGCGCGCCATGCGCTCGCGGAAGGCTTCGAGCTCGCGCACGTGGCGACGCTTGACCGCGGCATGCAGGTAGCCCCAGGCCAGCTCGCAGGGAATGGCGTGACGCTCGATCAGCTCGGCGGTAAGGCGCACTGCCTCGCGGCTCATCTCCCAGATCTCCCGGGCGCGCGCTCGACCCAGCGCCTTCTCTACGGTGGCGATGTCGGTGCCCAGTCCCGGCAGGATCTGACCGCCGCTGCGACCGGAAGCGCCGTGACCGATCTGCCCAGCCTCGAGCAGCACCACCGAGTAACCCCGTTCGGCCAGATGCAGGGCTGCCGAGCAGCCGGTGATGCCGCCACCGACCACGCAGACATCGGCCCTCTCCTCGCCCTCGAGCGGGGGACAGTCGCCAAGTTCGACAGCGATGGAATCGCGGTACCAGGAGGCGGGCGGCGCGAGCGGCGGTGAGGTCATGCGGGACACCTGTTAGTGATGCGCGGTACGCGGGTTGTTGTTGGATGACTCGCCCGGCGGCAGTCACCTCAGTGTGGCACCAGCACCGCAAAGGCTGTCAAGTATTTAATACCTCAAGGCTTGACGATCTGCCAGGGAAGTCAAGCTGACTTTCTATTGATATTATCCATTCCATTGTTTTTACATTACATTGAATAGAGATGCGCTCACATGAGTCCGGGTTGTGCCTCCCGCAATCCGCACCGGCATCGTCAATTAATCACCATCATCTGCCCGATATCCACCGGCCGGGCGTTCACCAGGGCGCTCGGCGATCACGTCAGGACTCCCTCACGCGAGGGCCAGCAGGAGGGCCTTTTAACGACATCACACACCCCCATGTTCCAATGAGAACCCTGCCCAGCAAGAGGAGATCCCCATGACCCCGTCAAGCCCCCCTGACCTCCATGCCATCGAGCACGGCCACGGGCCCCGCCCCCTCAATCACCACTACTGGATGCCGTTCAGCGCTAATCGCGACTTCCATGCCCATCCGCGGGTGATCACAGCCGCCGAGGGACGCTACTTCATCGACGACCGTGGCCGACGACTTTTCGACTCCCTCTCCGGCCTCTGGACCTGTGGCGCCGGCCACAACCGTGCCGAGATCCAGCAGGCGGTGGCGGCCCAGCTGGGCCGGCTGGACTACGCGCCAGGCTTCCAGGTCGCCCACCCACTCGCCTTCGAGCTGGCCGAACGGGTGGCGGCGCTGACGCCGCGGGGCCTGGACCACGTCTTCTTCACCGATTCCGGCTCCGAGTCGGCCGATACCGCGGTGAAGATGGCGCGGGCTTACTGGCGACTCCAGGGGCGTCCGGAGAAGACCCGACTGATCGGCCGCGCCAAGGGCTATCACGGCGTCAACGTGGGCGGCACCAGCCTCGGCGGGATCGGTGGCAATCGCAAGCCCTACGGCCAGCTTCTGGATGTCAGCCACCTGCCCCACACCCTCCAGCCGGCCCTCGCCTTTACCCGCGGCCAGGCCGACAGTGGGGCGGAACTCGCCGATGCCCTGCTCGACCAGATCGCCCTGCACGACGCCTCCAACATCGCCGCGGTGATGGTCGAGCCGATGTCCGGCTCGGGCGGCGTCATCGTGCCGCCCAGAGGGTATCTCGAGCGGTTGCGCGAGATCTGCTCGGCCCACGACATCCTGCTGATCTTCGACGAGGTGATCACCGCCTTTGGCCGCGCCGGGGCGCGCACCGGGGCCGAGGCCTTCGGGGTCACCCCGGACATCATGAACGTGGCCAAACAGCTCACCAACGGCGCGGTGCCCATGGGCGCGGTGATCGCCTCCCGGGAGATCTTCGACACCTTCATGGCGGGGGGCGGACCGACGCACGCCATCGAGTTCCCGCATGGCTACACCTACAGCGCCCATCCTGTAGCGTGCGCCGCGGGGTTGGCGACGCTGGAGCTCCTTGAGCGCGAGGACTTCCCCGGCCAGGTACGAGCCCTCGCCCCGGCGTTCGCGGACAAGCTCCACGCCCTCAGAGGGTGTTCTCATGTAGTGGACATCCGCAACCACGGTCTGGCCGGGGCCGTGCAGCTCGCGCCCCGCGACGGTGACCCGACCATCCGTCCACGCGACGCCCACCTGGCGCTCTGGGAAGCCGGTTTCTACGTGCGCTACGGCGGCGACACTCTGCAGTTCGGCCCGCCCTTCGCCAGCACCGAGGCGGAGCTCGAGCGGCTCTTCGATGCCGTGGCCACCACCCTGGATCGGCTGGCGTGACGTGCAGCCCCAGGGAGCATCGACCTCGCCTCAGGCCTTCCCACAGACCGTGCAGGCGGGGTCGCGCAGCACCCGGAAGTGGCGCCACTGGCCAGCGAGGCCGTCGAAGGTGGAAAGCCCGCGATGGGGGGTGCCCGCGCCGCTGACCAGCTTGATCGCCTCCAGTGCCTGGAAGCTGCCGATCAGCCCCACCAGGGGCGCCACCACACCGCTCTCGGCGCAGCTCAGCGCCTCGTCGCCCTCGCCACTCGCTGCTCCCTCGGGCGGATAGAGGCAGGCATAGCAGGGCGAGTCGGGGTCGCGAGCGTCGAAGACCGCGAGCTGCCCGGAGAAGCGGATCGCCGCCCCGGAGACCAGCGGTACCCGCGCCGCCTGGCAAGCGGCGTTGATGGCATAGCGGCTGGAGAAGCGGTCGGTACAGTCGAGCACCACATCGGCCGCGGCGACCGCCTGCGCCAGCGCCTCGCCGTCGAGATGCGCGGTGAGGGCGTGGATGCAGCAGCCGGGATTGAGAGCCAGTGCCGCCTCCCGGGCCGACTCGGCCTTGTTGCGGCCGAGGTCGGCAGTGGCGTGAGCGATCTGACGCTGCAGGTTGGAGAGCTCGACCTCGTCGGCGTCGGCCAGGGTCAATCGACCCAGGCCGGCGGCCGCCAGGTAGAGGGCCACCGGCGAGCCCAGCCCGCCAGCGCCGATCACCAGGGCATGACCAGCCAGCAGTCGCTGCTGGCCGGCGATATCGATCGGGTCGAGCATGATCTGGCGGCTGTAGCGCAGCAGGGCCTGGTCATCCATCAATGGGCTCACTTCTCTTCGAACTCCTCGATGTCGGGCACGCGCAGGCTGACGTCCTCCTTGACCTCCTCCATCACCACGTAGCTCTTGGACTCCTTGACCCCCGGCAGGGTCAGCACCACGTCGCCGAGCAGCTGGCGGTAGGCGGACATCTCGGGAATCCGGCACTTGAGTATGTAGTCGAACTGCCCCGAGACCAGGTGACACTCCTGGATCTGCGGCAGCCTGGCCACGGCGCGGCGAAACTCGTCGAACACTGCCGGCGAATGGGTCTCCAGGCTGATCTCGACGAACACCAGCAGGTTGGCCTTGAGCGCCCGGGGATCGAGCAGCGCCTTGTAGCCGCGGATGATGCCGGCGCGCTCCAGGCGCTTGACACGCTCCAGGCAGGGCGTGGTGGAAAGCCCGACCCGAGAGGCCAGGTCGACATAGGAGATGCGGGCATTCTCCTGCAGAGCGCGCAGGATCTTGAGGTCGATGCGGTCAAGCGAGCGAGTCTTGGGTTTCATCTAGGCAAAGGCAACGCGACGTAGTGTTTTTTGCTGCTCAAGATGTACCACATCACGTCAGTCTTGCTCCAGTCTCGCCCTGAACCTGGCGGCCCAGGCTGACCCGGTCATGGCCGCCGATGTCGCGAAGCGTCGCCGTCTCCCCATAGCCGGCATCGGCGAGGGCTTCACGCACCGCCGCTCCCTGGCCATGGCCATGCTCGAGCAGCAGCCAGCCACCAGGGACAAGATGGCCACGGGCCTCGACCACCAGATGGCGCAGGTCGGCCAGCCCCTGCTCGGCGGCTACCAGGGCGCCGCGCGGCTCGAAGCGCAGATCGCCCCGCGCCAGGTGCGGGTCGTCCGCGGCGATATAGGGCGGATTGGAGACGATGAGCGTGAAGCGCTCGACACTCTCTTCATGGTCCAGCCCCGTGAACCAGTCACCCACGCGGAAGTCGACGTTGCCGATGGCGAGGCGCTCGGCATTGTGCCGGGCCAGGGCCACCGCCTCGGGGCTCAGGTCGATGCCGACCACCGACCAGCCGGGTCGCTCGCTGGCGAAGGCCAGGGCGATGGCGCCGGTGCCGGTGCCTAGATCCAGCAGTCGCCCACGCGGAGAGGCAGCATGCGCCAGAGCCGCTTCCACCAGCTGCTCGGTGTCGGGACGGGGAATCAGGGTGTGCGACGAAGTGGCCAGCCGCAGCCCCCAGAACTCCCGCTCGCCGGTCAAATAGGCCACCGGGCACCCCACGGCGCGGGCTGCCAGCAGCGCCTCGAAGCGGGCCCGCTCAAGGCTCGGCGCCTGGCGGTCGCCCCAGGTGTAGAGCCAGGTGCGATCGACATCCAGCACGTGGCAGAGCAGCACCTCGGCATCCAGCCGCGCGCTCGGCGAGCCGGCGTCAGCGAGGCGCCGAGCGGCCCGCGCCAGCAGGGTGTCGAAGGTCATCCGGCGTCCTGCTGGAGGGCCGCGAGCTGTTCGGCTTGATACTCGTGGATCAGCGGCTCGATCACGGCGTCGAGCTGCTCGCCGCTGACCACCTCGGCGAGCTTATAGAGCGTCAGGTTGATGCGGTGGTCGGTGACCCGCCCCTGGGGGAAATTGTAGGTGCGGATACGCTCGCTGCGATCACCGGAGCCCACCAGCGAACGCCGGGCATCGGCCTGCTGCTGGCGCTGGCTGGCCACCGCTGACTGCTTGAGTCTGGCGGCGAGCAACGCCATCGCCTTGGCGCGATTCTTGTGCTGGCTGCGCTCCTCCTGGCACTCCACCACCACGCCGCTGGGCAAGTGGGTGATGCGGATGGCGGAGTCAGTGGTGTTGACGTGCTGGCCGCCGGCGCCGCTGGAGCGGAAGGTATCCACCCGCAGATCATTCGGGTCGATATCGATGTCAACCACCTCGTCGGCCTCGGGCATCACCGCCACCGTGCAGGCGGAGGTATGGATACGCCCCTGGGATTCGGTGGCCGGCACGCGCTGCACCCGGTGGGCGCCAGACTCGAACTTGAGCCGCGCATAGACGCCCTCGCCCTTGATCCGCGAGATGATCTCCTTGTAGCCGCCCTGCTCTCCATGGCTGGCGCTGACCACCTCGACCTTCCAGCCGTGCTGCTCGGCATAGCGGGCGTACATGCGAAAGAGATCGCCGGCGAACAGCGCCGCCTCGTCGCCGCCAGTGCCGGCACGGATCTCGAGGAAGACATTGCGCCGGTCGTCGGGGTCGCGGGGCACCAGCAGCTGCTTGAGTCGGGTTTCAAGGGCCTCCAGCCTGTCGCGGCCCGCGTCGCGCTCGAGCTCGGCCAGCTCGCGCATCTCGGCATCGGCATCGCCGAGCAGCTGCTCGGCGGAAGCAATGTCGGCCTCCACGGCGCGATACTCGCGCCAGGCCTCTACCAGGGGTTCAAGCTCGGCGTATTCCCGCGAGTAGTCGCGAAAGCGGGTCTGGTCGCTGATCACCTCGGGCTCCGCCAGCAAAGCGGAAAGCTCCTCGAAGCGCTCGACGAAGGCATCGAGGCGCTGGCGCAGGGTGGCTTTCATCGGCGCATCCTATCGGGAGTGGTCGGTGGATTCATCCAGCAACAAAGTGGTGGCGGCCTCCAGCAGGTCATGACGCTCCCGGGAAGCCGCCTCGCGCATCGCCACGGTAGGGCGATGCATCAGCCGGTTGGTCAACTGATGGGCCAGGCGGCGGATCACCAGTTCGGGGTCCTCGCCGCGGGCCAGGCGGGCCAGAGCCTGCCGCTCGGAGAGCTCGCGCATGGCCTCGCCGCGAGCGCGCACGTCGCGGATCAGCTCGCCGCCACTGCGGATGCGCCGCGCATGCTGCCAGTGGTCCACGCCTTGCTCGATCAGCGACTCGGCCTGGTCGGCGGCCACCTGGCGATGCCGGCGGTTCTCCTCGATGACCTCCTGAAGATCATCGACGGTATAGAGGAAGACATCGCTGAGCTCACCCACCTCGGGCTCGATATCCCGGGGCACGGCGATGTCGACCATGAACACCGGGCGGTGGCGGCGCTTCTTGAGTGCCCGCTCGACCATGCCTTTGCCGAGGATCGGCAAGGGTGCGGCAGTCGAGGAAATCACGATATCCGCCTCGGCCAGTGCCTCGGGAATCGCATCGAGGGTGATCGCCTGGCCGCCTAGCGGGCCGGATACGGCCTCGGCCCTTTCATGGGTACGGTTGGCCACGGTAAGCCGGCGCACCCCCGCCTCGTGGAGGTGGCGCGCCACCAACTCGATGGTCTCGCCAGCACCGATCAACAGCGCCCGCGAGCGTGTGAAGTCACCGAAGATTCGGCTGGCCAGGCTCACCGCCGCATAGGCCACTGACACCGGGTTGCGACCGATGCCCGTCTCGGTTCGCACCTGCTTGGCCACGGCGAAGGTGTTCTGGAACAGATCCTCCAGCTCGCCGCCCAGGCCATGGGCCCGACGGGCCGCCTGGTAGGCCTCCTTGAGCTGGCCCAGAATCTGCGGCTCGCCCAGCACCATGGAGTCCAGGCCCACCGCCACCCGCATCAGGTGCCGGGCCGCCTCATTGTCGTGGAAGTGGTAGGCACAGCCCAGCAGCTCCTCCACGCTCAGGCCATGGAAGCGACCCAGCCAATCGAGGATCTCGCGCTCGCCGACAGTATCGGTGACACAATAGAGCTCGGTACGGTTGCAGGTGGAAAGCACCGCCGCCTCGCGCACCGTCGGCAGCGCACGCAACTCGGCCAACGCCGACGCCAGCTGTGTCGGCGAGAAGGCGACCTGCTCACGCACCTCGATGGCGGCGGTACGGTGATTGATACCCAGGGCAAGAAGCGTCATGCGTTCAGCGTCTTCGCGAGTCGTGGTTTCGGCAGAGGCGCAAGGTGATGTCCGCCGATGCGGACCGCCCATCCTCGAAGCGCCATACTCTACCACAGGCCATCCATCGGGCGCGCCATGACATGCCATAAGCGGGATCATGCTTTGCCCAGCGGAGTCAAGCCGTTATGCTGGCCTCTCGCCCTCTGGCACGAGACGCGCATGCTCCGCGTAACGCTCCTTCAAATCCTGCAAAGTCTGCCACTGGCGCCATTGGCGCTGGCGTCCCTACTTGCTGGCTGTCAAGGCCTGCCGGGAGCCTCCTCGCCCGCCATCCCCTCCCAGGATCCCATGGCGGAAGCACCGCCGGTCAGCCGCGGGCTGGATGCCGACGGCCTCTCCCGGCTGCTGGTAGCCGAACTGGCCGGCCAGCGCGGCGACTACCCGCGAGCCACCCGCGGCTTTCTCGACGTCGCCGAGCGCTATCACTCGCCCTCCCTCGCCGAACGAGCCGCGCTGGCGGCTCGGCTCAGCGAGAACCCCGGGTTGCTCGAGGAAACCGCACGGCGCTGGCAGTCTCTGGCCCCCCAGGACGACGCACCTGCCCGCCTGCTCGCTAGTCTCGCCATCCTGCGTGGCGACTGGGATGACGCACTGGCGCAGCGCCTGGAGGCCATCTCGCGAGGTGCGCAGGAAGATCTGACCGGCTTTGTTGAGAGCGCCCTCGAGTCCGGCACCGACCCGGCACCGCTACTGGCCAGAATGCGCAGGCACCTGGCCAGTAGCGGCGAGAATCGTCCCGACAGCGAACTGGCCGCTGCCCTGCTGGAGGCCGCCGCCGGCGAGCGCGCAGCGGCCGAGCAGCGGTTGGCGCGCCTCGCCCGACAAGCCCCCGAGCTTCCCGATCTATGGCGGATTCGTGCTCGCCTGGCCCTTGAAGCCGATGCCCCCTCTCAGGCTCGCTCGGCGGCACAACGTGGCCTGGAGGTGGCGCCCGGCGACCCGCGTCTGATGTTGCTGCTGGCACGCGCCGAGATCCGGCTGGGTGGTATCGAGGCCGCCGAGACCACCACCAATGCCTTGCTCGACGAGCATGGCGAAGACCCCCAGCTGCGCCTGGGCCTGGCACGACTCTTCCTGGCGGAAGGGTATGCGCCCCCGGCACGCCGGCTGCTGCTGCCGCTGGTCGGCGATGACACGGCCCCGGCGCTGGCCCTCCTGCTGCTGGGTGCCATCGCCGAGGAAGAGGGCGAGATCGACAACGCCCTGCTGTATTACCGCCAGGTGCCCGAGGGCGAGCAGTTCCTGACCGCCCGCATGAACGCGGCCCGCATGCTGATCGACAACGACCGGCTGCTCGACGCACGCGCCTTCCTGCGCCTCGAGCGGCTGCGCCACGCATCCTACTCCAGCGACCTGGTTGCCCTGGAGGTCGAGCTGCTCGACAAGGCCGGCCTCGGCGAGCAGGCCGATGTCCTGCTTGACAGTCAACTCGACCGGCGACCCGATGACACCCAGCTACGCTACCTGCGGGCCATGCGCGCCGTTGCCGATGGCGATCTCGTCACCATGGAGGCCGACCTTCGGCATATCATCGCCACTGATCCAACCAATGCCAACGCCCTCAACTCCCTGGGCTATACGCTTGCCGATGCCGATGTGGAAGGCCGCCTGGACGAGGCACGCGCGCTGATCGAGCGGGCCCACGCGCTGGAGCCCGATAATCCGGCCATCCTCGACAGCCTGGGCTGGGTCCGCTATCGCCAGGGCGATGCCGAAGGCGCCCTGGTCTGGCTCGAGCGCGCCTGGGCGGCGATGCCCGACCAGGAAGTTGCTGCCCACCTGATCGAGGTACTCTGGGCGCTGGGTGAGGAACAGCGCGCCCGTGAACTGCTCGATCAGGCCCGGCAGCGCTTCGAGGAGCGACCGCTGATCGACGAGCTGCTGCAACGCTACCCTGAACTCGACGCCCAGAACGTGCCGACTGACCGCAACGAACGGACCTCGCCATGACCACACTGCCGCGACTGCTGGCCCTGCTGCTCGCCTTGGCCTGGCTGGCCGGCTGTGCAGGCCAGCCTCTCACTACCAAGGGCGAGCAGCGTGTCGCCGGACAATGGGCCGCCCAGGCCGAACGCATCGCCGAACTCGACACCTGGGTACTGGTCGGCAAGGCTGGTCTGCGCACCCCCGAGCAGGCCACCAGCGCCAACCTGGACTGGAGCCAGCACCCGTTTTACTACCGGCTGCTGATCAGCGGCCCCTTCGGCAGCGGGCGCAGCACCTTGGAGGGTCGCGAGGGACGCTTCTCACTGACCACCGCCGAGGGCCGCTTCGAGGCCGCGACCCCGGAGGCGTTGATGGCCCAGCAGCTGGGTTGGTCGTTACCCGTCAGTGCCCTCTCGGACTGGATTCGTGGCTTGCCAGCCCAGGACAGCCCCTACCGACTGGAAAAGGACGCACTGGGCTTTCCCCGTCTTCTCGAGCAGGATGGCTGGGAGATCGCCTACCGTGACTGGGTACGCGTCGCCGATCTCTGGCTGCCCCGGCGCCTGGTGATGAGCTATGACGATCTTAAGGTCACCCTGGTCGTCACCGACTGGCGCCCGGTCCTCGATGACTGACATGTCACCGACCAGCCACCTTACCCAGACACGGGTGCTACCGGCGCCGGCTAAACTCAACCGCCTACTGCACATCACCGGCCGACGGCCGGATGGCTACCACGAGCTGCAGACGCTGTTCCAGTTCCTGGATCACGGCGACACCCTCAGTCTGCGCAGCCGCAAAGATGGCGAGCTGCGCCTCACACCGACCCTGCCCGGGGTGCCCGACGAGACGAACCTGATCCTGCGTGCAGCCCGCCTGCTGAAGGAGGCAAGCGGCTGTCGGCTCGGCGCCGACCTGCATCTGGAGAAGCGTCTGCCTCTGGGCGGCGGCCTGGGTGGCGGCAGCTCTGATGCCGCCACCACCCTGCTCGGCCTCGATGCCCTGTGGGGACTCGGCCTTGAGCTTGCGCCGCTGGCCGAGCTCGGCCTCAGCCTGGGGGCCGACGTCCCGGTGTTCGTGCATGGGCATGCCGCCTGGGCCGAAGGAATCGGCGAACACCTCACTCCGATCGCGCTCGACACCCCGTGGTTCGTGGTGATCCACCCCGGCGTGACGGTCGCCACCCAGGCGGTGTTCGGGGCGCCGCAATTGACACGCCATACCCCCCCGATTACTATGGCGCGCGCCCTGCAGGAGGGAGCGTCAAGCTGGCGCAACGACTGCGAGCCTACCGTACGGAAACTCTACCCCGAGGTGGCGCGTGCCCTCGATTGGCTGGAGAGCCGAACCCCGGCCATGTTGACCGGCACGGGTGCCTGCATCTTTGCCTGGCTAGATGACGAGGCAGCGGCAGACCGGCTTTTGGTCGAGCTTCCCGACGGCTGGCAGGCCTTCAAGGCACGCGGCCTGAATCGCTCACCTCTGCATGCGGCGCTGGGTCGATAAACCCGCTCGCCGAGGCAACTCGCAACGACTCTCGACCCGAGCCCTGACGACCCCACACAGTAAAGGTGGCTGCGCGTGTCAAAATTGATGGTTTTCGCCGGCAACGCCAATCCCGAACTCGCCCGAAAGGTTGCCGAGAGCCTGGACACCCACCTGGGCAATGCCTCGGTCGGCCAGTTCAGCGATGGCGAAGTCGCGGTCGAGATCAACGAAAACGTGCGAGGCAAGGATGTCTTCATCCTGCAGTCTACTTGCGCACCGACCAATGACAACCTGATGGAACTGATCCTGATGGTAGACGCCCTGCGCCGGGCATCTGCCACGCGGATCACTGCCGTGGTGCCCTACTTTGGTTACGCTCGACAGGATCGCCGCGTGCGTTCCGCGCGCGTGCCGATCTCGGCCAAGATCGTCGCCGACATGATGGTCAAGGCCGGTGTCGACCGAGTCATGACCATGGACTTGCATGCCGACCAGATCCAGGGCTTCTTCGACGTGCCGGTAGATAACGTCTACGGCTCACCGATCCTGCTCGATGATATCGAGCGCCAGAACTACGACGATCTGGTAGTGGTCTCGCCGGACGTCGGCGGCGTAGTGAGGGCGCGCGCCATCGCCAAGCAGCTCAATGCCGACCTGGCGATCATCGACAAGCGTCGTCCCTCGGCCAATCAGGCCCAGGTGATGCATATCATCGGCGAGATCGAGAACCGCACCTGTGTGGTGGTAGACGACATGATCGACACCGCCGGCACCCTGTGCAAGGCCGGCGAGGCGCTCAAGGTGCGCGGCGCTCGACGCGTGGTCGCCTACGCCACCCACCCGATTCTGTCGGGGCCGGCGGTGGACAACATCACCGACGCGGTGCTCGACGAGGTGGTAGTGACCGACACCATCCCCCTTTCCGATACCGCGCGACGCAGCGGTAAGATCCGCCAGCTCAGTGTCGCCGGACTGATCGCCGAGGCGATCCGCCGGGTCAGCAACGAGGAATCCGTCAGCGCTATGTTCCACTGAACGCGGGTCCACCGAGACTCGCTCGGCGGGACAGGGTGCGGGACACATGCCCTGCGGGGCTCCCGGAAACGCCGTGGCCTGGTCGCGGGCCACGACGCTTTCCTTACTTCCAGAAAGAGGCAACTTCATGTCCGATTACACACTCAATGCCAGCGTTCGTCACGACCTGGGGAAAGGTGCGAGCCGCCGCCTGCGTCGTGCGAACGAACAGGTGCCGGCCATCATCTATGGTGGCGAGCAGACACCGCAGCCCATCGCCGTCGACAAGACCAGCTTCTACAAGGCGCTGGAAGACGAGGCGTTCTTCTCTTCCGTGATCGACCTTCACGTGGATGGCAAGCCCCAGCAGGTGGTGGTGCGAGACCTGCAGCGTCACCCTTTCAAGCCGCTGATTACCCATGCCGACTTCCTGCGCGTCGATGCCACCCACGAGATCTCCCTGCGCGTGCCGCTGCACGTGGTGGGCGAGGAGACGTGCAAGGGTATCAAGGACGAGGGCGGTGAGCTCCATGTGCTCTCCAACGAGGTGGAAGTCAGCTGCCTGCCGAAGGACCTGCCCGACTTCCTGGAGGTCGACATCAGCGAGGTCGAGCTGGGCACCACCCTGCACCTTTCCGACCTCAACCTACCGGCCGGCGTCACCCTGGTGGCGCTCAGCCATGGCGAAGATCACGACAACGCCGTGCTGAGCATCAGCAAGCCCACGGTCCGCGAAACGGAAGAAGGCGAGGAAGCCGGTGAAGGCGAGGAAGGCGAAGACAGCGCCGAGTAAGCGCGCCTGGCCGGGGCCTTGCCTGGCATGGCCCCTTCCTTCAACGATCAAGCGCCTCGGCGCTTGATTTTTTTGGAGTGACACGCAATGAGCCAGGTGAAGGCAATCATTGGACTGGGCAATCCCGGCGCCGACTACGAGGCCACTCGCCACAACGCAGGCACCTGGCTGGTGCAGGCCGTGGCCCGGGCGGCGGGCGGCGAGCTGCGCCCGGAAAAGAAGCTCCTGGGCCTGCATGCCAGGGTCCAGCTGGATGGCCAGGAGCTGCACCTGCTCGCGCCCACCACCTTCATGAACCGCAGCGGCGCCGCTGTGGCGGCCCTCTGCCAGTTCTTCAAACTGGCGCCGGATGCGTTGCTGGTGGCCCACGACGAGCTCGACATGCCGCCAGGCACGGCGCGCTACAAGACCGATGGGGGTCATGGCGGGCACAACGGCCTGCGCGACATCATTCGCGCCCTGGGCAACGACAAGGGGTTCCACCGCCTGCGCATCGGTATCGGCCATCCCGGCGATAGTCGCCAGGTGACGAACTACGTGCTGGGCCGGCCCGGCAAGGCCGAGCGCGCCGCCATCGACGCCGCCATCGACGAATGCCTGGCCACCCTGCCCCAGGCCGTGGCCGGCGACTGGGCCAAGGCCATGAACCGACTGCACAGCTTTTCCGCCTGAGACGGAAAAGCCAGCTGTAAGTTTGGCGCTATAAGCGGTACGTCACCCCCTGCTCAACGGTACGGCTTTTCTTGCAGCTTACAGCTTATGGCTTACGGCTCTGTCGAGTAGAATACTCGCCATTTTGCTCTCATGAACACGCTTTTCAGGACACTCCCATGGGTTTCAACTGCGGTATCGTCGGCCTACCTAACGTCGGCAAGTCCACGCTGTTCAATGCGCTGACCAAGTCCGGCATCGACGCCGAGAACTTCCCCTTCTGCACCATCGAGCCCAATGTGGGCATCGTGCCGATGCCCGACCCGCGTCTCGATACCCTGGCAGCGATCGTCAAGCCACAGAAGGTGATCCCCACCACCATGGAGTTCGTCGACATTGCCGGGCTGGTGGCCGGCGCCTCCAAGGGCGAGGGGCTGGGCAACAAGTTCCTGGCCAACATCCGCGAAACCCAGGCCATCGCCCATGTGGTGCGCTGCTTCGATAATGACAACGTGATCCATGTCGCCAACCAGGTCGATCCGCGCGCCGATATCGAGATCATCAACATGGAGCTCGCGCTGGCCGACCTCGACACCGTCGAGCGTGCCATCCAGCGCCTGGTGCGGGTGGCCAAGGGCGGCGACAAGGAGGCCATCGCCACCAAGGCGATCCTCGAACGTATCCAGCCCCACCTGGCCGAGGGCCTGCCGCTGCGAAGCGTCGGCCTCGACGACGACGAGAAGCGCCAGCTCAAGAGCTTCGGTTTTTTGACCCTCAAGCCCACCATGTACATCGCCAACGTCAACGAGGATGGCTTCGCGGCCAATCCCTACCTCGACGTGGTCAACGAGATCGCCGCCGAGGAAGGCGCCGTGGTGGTGCCGGTATGCAACCAGCTGGAGGCCGAGATCGCCGAACTGGAAGACGAGGAACGTGCCATGTTTCTCGACGAGATGGGCATGGCGGAGCCGGGGCTCGACCGGGTGATCCGCGCCGGCTATGCCCTACTCGGGCTACAGACCTACTTCACCGCCGGAGTCAAGGAGGTGCGTGCCTGGACGGTCAGGGTGGGAGCCACCGCCCCCGAGGCCGCCGGGGTGATCCACAGCGACTTCCAGAAGGGCTTCATCCGCGCCGAGGTCATCGCCTATGAGGACTTCGTTGCGCTGGGTGGCGAGCAGGGCGCCAAGGATGCCGGCAAGTGGCGTCTGGAGGGCAAGGACTACATCGTTCAGGACGGTGACGTGATTCACTTCCGTTTCAATGTGTAAGGAAGGCAAGATGGTGGCATGAGAGAGACAGGGCGATCACCGTTATCCCAAGCGCAAGCGAGAGGCGCCGGGGACAGGTCGACGCTGAGGCCCGAGAGTTTCTGTGCCGCCCTGTCACCGGGCAAGCCGTCGTGAGGACAAAAGCCCCGAAACCGCCGGCTTAGCGTCGTCGAGGCCTCACACCTCCAGATAGTCGAGGATGCCTTCGCCGGCCTGGCGACCCTCGTAGATGGCGGTGACCACCAGGTCGGAGCCACGCACCATGTCGCCGCCGGCAAAGACCTTCTCGTGGGTGGTCTGGAAGGCATGAACCCCCCCCTTCTCTGGCGCCTTCACCCGGCCGCGCTCATCAACCTCGATGCCCACGGTCTCGAACCAGGGCGCCGGGCTCGGCTGGAAGCCGAAGGCCACCACCACCGCGTCGGCGGGAATGATCTCCTCGGAGCCGGGCACCACTTCCGGGCGCTGCCGGCCGTTCTCGTCGGGCTCACCCAGGCGGGTGCGCACGACCTTGACGCCCTCGACCTTGCCCTCGCCGACCACCGCCACCGGCTGGCGATTGAACAGGAACTCCACCCCCTCCTCGCGGGCGTTGGCCACCTCGCGCTTGGAGCCGGGCATGTTCTGCTCGTCACGGCGGTAGGCGCAGGTCACGCTGGTGGCGCCCTGGCGGATGGCCGTGCGGTTGCAGTCCATGGCGGTATCGCCGCCGCCCAGCACCACCACCCGCTGGCCCTTCAGCGAAGTGAACTCCCGCGGGTCCTTCTCGAAACCCAGGCAGTGATTGACGTTGGCGATCAGGTAGTCGAGGGCCTTGTACACACCGGGCAGGTCCTCGCCGGGGAAGCCGCCCTCCAGGTAGGTGTAGGTGCCCATGCCCAGGAAGACGGCATCGTACTCCTCGAGCAGGCGATCGAAGGCGATGTCCTTGCCCACCTCGACGCCGAGGCGGAACTCGATCCCCATCTCCTCGAAGACGGCCCGTCGGCGCTCCATTACCGTCTTGTCGAGCTTGAACTCGGGAATACCAAAGGTCAGCAGCCCGCCGATCTCCGGGTACTTGTCGAATACCACCGGCTTGACGCCGTTGCGGATGAGGATGTCGGCACAGCCCAGCCCCGCGGGGCCGGCACCGATCACCGCCACCCTGCGGCCGGTCGGGGTGACGCGGGAGAGGTCCGGGCGCCAGCCCATGGCGAAGGCGGTATCGGTGATGTACTTCTCCACCGAGCCGATGGTCACCGCGCCGAAGCCGTCGTTGAGGGTACAGTCGCCCTCGCAGAGCCGATCCTGGGGACAGACCCGCCCGCACACCTCGGGCAAGGAGTTGGTCTTGTGGCACAGCTCCACCGCCTCGAGGATATTGCCCTCGCTGACCAGCTGCAGCCAGTTGGGGATGTAGTTGTGCACCGGGCACTTCCACTCGCAGTAGGGATTGCCGCAGTGCAGGCAGCGGTGCGCCTGGCTGGCCGCCTCCTGGGGTTTAAAGGGTTCATATATCTCGGCGAACTCCCGCGCACGGGTGCGGGCGTCCTTCTTCTGCGGGTCCTGGCGACCCACGTCAATGAACTGGAAGTCGTTGCTCAAGCGGTTAGCCATGGTCTCTGCTCCTGATGTCTGCGGGGCGATCTCGTCGTCTCGGCGGCGGCTGATTCCGGCTGACGCCGATTCACCTACTCCGGCTGACGCCGACTCTTATTCCGGCTGACGCCGGGATTGGGCCAGCAGGCTGCCCAGGCTCGCGGCCTTGGGCTTCACCAGCCAGAAGTGACGGACGAAGTCGCTGAAGTCCTCGAGAATCGCGCGGCCGCGCGCGGAGCCGGTCTCGCCGACGTACTCCTCGATGACCTCCCGCAGATGACGCCGATAGGCCTCCGTGGCCTCGGTATTTACCCGGTGAATCTCCACCAGTTCATGGTTGTACTTGTCGACGAAGGCGCGGTCCTCGTCGAGTACGTAGGCGAAGCCGCCGGTCATGCCCGCCCCGAAGTTGACGCCCACCTCGCCGAGCACGCAGACCAGGCCACCGGTCATGTACTCGCAGCAGTGGTCGCCGGCACCCTCGATCACCGCATGAGCACCGGAGTTGCGCACCGCGAAACGCTCGCCGGCGGTCCCCGCGGCGAACAGCTTGCCGCCGGTGGCGCCGTACAAGCAGGTATTGCCGACGATGGCGGTGCGGTGGCTCTCGAAGGCACTGCCGGCGGGCGGCACGATCACCACCTTGCCGCCGTTCATGCCCTTGCCGACATAGTCGTTGGCATCGCCCTCCAGGTAGAGGTTGAGACCGCGGGCGTTCCAGACACCGAAGCTCTGACCGGCCACCCCGGTGAAGCGCACGGTGAGCGGTGCATCCTCAAGGCCCGCCTCGCCATAGCGCTTGGCGATGGCCCCGGAGGTGAGTGCCCCGACGCTGCGGTCGCAGTTGGTGATGGTGAAGGCGAACTCGCCGCCAGACTTCGCCTCGATGGCATCCGCGAGGGCCTCGAGCACCTCCTGGTTCTTAGCCCCCGGGTCGTGGGGGGCGTTGCGGCTGACCGCACAGAACTGCGGCGCATCTTGCGGCACGAAGTCGTTGCCCAGCAGCCCCGACAGGTCGAGTTTGCGCTGGGAGGCGGTGACGCCCTCCAGCACTTCCAGTAGGTCGGTACGGCCGATCAGGTCGGTGAGCTTGCGCACCCCCAGCAGGGCCATCAGCTCGCGCACCTCCTCGGCAATGAAGCGGAAGTAGTGCTTGACCATGTCCACGGTGCCGCGGAAGTGCTCGTCGCGCAGGTACTGCATCTGGGTGGCCACGCCGGTGGCACAGTTGTTGAGGTGGCAGATGCGCAGGTACTTGCAGCCCAGCGCCACCATCGGCGCGGTGCCGAAGCCGAAGCTCTCGGCGCCGAGGATCGCCGCCTTGACCACGTCGAGGCCGGTCTTCAGGCCGCCATCGGTCTGCAGGCGGATCTTGTCACGCAGACCATTGATGCGCAGCGCCTGGTGGACCTCGGGCAGGCCCAGCTCCCAGGGGCTGCCGGCGTGCTTGATCGAGGTCAGCGGGCTCGCCGCGGTACCGCCGTCGTAACCCGAAACAGTAATCAGGTCGGCGTAGGCCTTGGCCACGCCGGTGGCGATGGTGCCGATGCCGGGCTCGGAGACCAGCTTTACCGAGACCTGGGCGTCGGGGTTGACCTGCTTCAAGTCGAAGATCAGCTGCGCCAGGTCCTCGATGGAGTAGATGTCATGGTGCGGCGGCGGCGAGATCAGGGTCACGCCGGGCACCGAGTAGCGCAGCCGGGCGATCAGCTCGTTGACCTTGCCGCCGGGCAGCTGGCCGCCCTCGCCGGGCTTGGCACCCTGGGCCACCTTGATCTGCAGCACCTCGGCATTGACCAGGTAGGCCGGCGTGACGCCGAAGCGCCCGGAGGCGATCTGCTTGATCTTGGAGGAGCGGATGGTGCCGTAGCGGGCCGGGTCCTCGCCCCCCTCGCCGGAGTTGGAGCGCCCGCCGGCCTCGTTCATGGCCTGGGCCAGCGCCTCGTGGGCCTCGGGCGACAGGGCGCCGAGGCTCATGCCGGCACTGTCGAAGCGCGGCAGCAGGTCCTCGACCGCCTCGACCTCCTCCATCGGCAGCGGCTCGGCGGCGGGCCTGAGCCCGAGCAGGTCACGCAGAGTGGCCGGCGAGCGCTCGTTGACCAGCCGGGCAAACTTCTTCCACTTGGCGTAGTTGCCCTGCTGGACCGCCTCCTGCAGCGACATGACCACATCGGGGTTGTAGGCGTGGTACTCGTGCCCATGCACGTACTTCATCAGGCCGCCCTGGACGACTCCCTTGCGCGGCGTCCAGGCCTCGCGCCCCAGCAGCTCCTGCTGCAGCTGCAGCTCGCTGAAGCCGGTGCCCTCGATGCGCGAGGCCATGCCGGTGAAGCACAGCTCGACCACCTCCGAGGCGAGGCCCACCGCCTCGAACAGCTGGGAGCCGCGGTAGGAGGCGAGCGTCGAGATGCCCATCTTGGACAGTATCTTGAACAGCCCCTTCTGCAGGCCCTTGCGGTAGTTCTCCCGGGCATCGGCGGGGTTGCCGACAAGCTCGCCGGTGTGGTGCATGTCAGCCATGACCTGGTAGGCCAGCCACGGGAAGACCGCGGTGGCCCCCACCCCGAACAGCACCGCCATCTGGTGGGCATCGCGGGCATAGCCGGTCTCCACCACGATGTTGCAGCGCGGGCGCAGGGCCAGGCGGCCCAGGTGGTGGTGCACCGCGCCCACGGCCAGCGCCGCATGGATGGGCAGCAGCCCCTTGCCCAATTCGGCGTCGGAGAGCACCAGGACCACCTTGCCGTCGTTGACCGCCTCCTCGGCCTGGCGGCAGAGCTCATGGAGCGCGCCCTTGAGGCCGAGCTCCTCGGGATCGTAGCCAAGCGTGAGGGTGTGGCTGGCGAAGGCCGGATCGTCCTGGTTGACCAGGGCGGCGAACTTGCGCGGCGAGAGGATCGGCGTGGTCAGGATGATGCGATGAGCGTGCTCCGGAGTCGCCTTGAAGACGTTGAGCTCGGCGCCGATGCAGGTCTCCAGCGACATCACAATCGCCTCGCGCAGCGGGTCGATGGCCGGGTTGGTGACCTGGGCGAACTTCTGGCGGAAGTAGTCGGTGAGCATCCGCTGCTTGCTGGAGAGCACTGCCATGGGAGTGTCGTCGCCCATGGAGCCCACGGCCTCCTGGCCGCTCTCGGCCAGCGGGCGCAGCACCTGGTCGCGCTCCTCGAAGCTGACCTGGAACATCTTCTGCTGGGTGAGCAGCGCCTCGGGGTCCATGTTCTGGAAGCTGGCGAGCTCGGTCAGCGCCGACTCCAGGTACTGGGCCTCCTGCTTCAGCCAGCGCTTGTAGGGATAGGCCGACTTGAGGCGCTCGTCGATGTCAGAGGTATGCAGCACCTCGCCGGTCTCGGTATCCACGGCGAGTATCTGGCCCGGGCCGACACGCCCCTTGGCCACCACATCCTCGGACTTGTAGCCGTAGGTACCGATCTCCGAGGCCAGGGTGATGTAACCGTTGCGGGTGATCACCCAGCGGGCCGGGCGCAGCCCGTTGCGGTCGAGCATGCAGACCGCCTGGCGACCATCGGTCATCACCACCCCGGCGGGGCCGTCCCAGGGCTCCATGTGCATGGAGTTGTACTCGTAGAAGGCGCGCAGGTCGCCGTCCATAAGCTCCACGTTCTGCCAGGCCGGCGGCACCATCATGCGCACCGCCCGATGCAGCTCCATGCCCCCGGTGAGCAGCACCTCGAGCATGTTGTCCATGCTCGAGGAGTCCGACCCGGAGGTGTTGACGATCTCGTCGAGCTCGGCAATATCGGGCAGCCTGTCGCTTAAGAAGTTCTCCTTGCGCGAGTTGGCCCAGCCCCGGTTGGCCTCAACGGTGTTGATCTCGCCGTTGTGGGCCAGCAGGCGGAACGGCTGGGCCAGCGGCCAGCGCGGCGCGGTGTTGGTGGAGAAGCGCTGGTGGAAGACGCAGATCGCGGTCTCCAGGCGCTCGTCACCCAGGTCGGGGTAGAAGGCCGGCAGGTCCACCGGCATCATCAGCCCCTTGTAGGAGACCACCTCGCGGGAGAGCGAGCAGACATAGAAGTCCTCGTCGTCACGCAGCGCCTGCTCGGCGCGGCGGCGGGCCATGAACAGGTCCACGTCGAAGTGGCCGACCTCCTCACCTCCCGCCTCGACGAACAGCTGACGGATCCGCGGCAGGCAGTCGAGCGCCATGGGCCCGCAAACGCTGGCATCCACCGGCACGTCGCGCCAGCCGGCCACCCGCAGGCCACGCGCCTCGAGCTCGGCGACCAGGGTCTCGCGGCCGCGGGCCTCACGGGCGTCGTCGTCGGGCAGGAACACCACGCCCACGGCGAAGTGCTCGCCCAACTCCACACCGAGAGATTCCTTGGCGACGTCGCGCATGAAGGCATCGGGCATCTGCAGCAGCAGCCCGCACCCATCGCCGGTCTTGCCGTCTGCCGCGATGCCGCCACGGTGGGTCATGCAGGTCAGGGACTCGATGGCGGTCTTGAGCAGGTCGTGGCTGGCCTGGCCCTCCATCTGGGCGATCAGGCCGAACCCGCAGTTGTCGCGGAACTCGCCGGGCTGATGAAGACCTCTGTTCATGGGCGTGCCTCGGGTTGAAGGGTTTTTTTTGCAGTCATTACATGCTATTGTAGACAATTTTTCTTTTTTCATGCTGCGCCCGAAGCGGGCGCACGACTGCTGGACAAAAGGCCGACCAGCATAGCCAGAGCCGCCCTCACCGCGCAATATTGCACCTCGCGGATTTCGTGAAAAACCATCAGAAAATCCGCGACTTGCATCAACGACAATCCAAAAAAACCTGCCAACTCAATAGCTTGAAAGCACCAACAAGATCCCTTCAAAGAGTCTGAATCCGCACCAGACGTTGGTCTATATTGGCGCGATTTTCCCATGCCGATACAGCATACGCCATGCGGATACTCGAGGGCGAGGCCGCCGACCTCCCTCTCCTCCCTCCTCCAGACATGACGACGCCCGCACGGGGCGGGCGTCGGCCGATGGTGAGGGCGATGCCATCCTCAGCGGCGAGGAAACGCCTCGATCAGCGCGGCCAGGGTCTCGGGGGGCGTCGCGTCATGGATGCAGGCCTCGCCCAGGGTACGCAGCAGGATCAGGCGCAGGCGGCTGTCGAGGTTCTTCTTGTCCAGACGCATGATGGCGAGGAAGTCCTCCACGCCCATGCTGGCCGGGGCGGCCAGCGGCAGGCCCGCGGCCTCGATGATCACCCGGGTACGCGCCACCTCAGCATCGCTCAGCCAACCCAGCCGCCGGGAGAGCTCGGCGGCCATCAGCATGCCGGCGCCCACAGCCTCGCCGTGCAGCCAGCTGCCGTAGCCCTGATGGGCCTCGATGGCATGACCGAAGGTATGGCCCAGGTTGAGCAGCGCCCTCACCCCCTGTTCGGTCTCGTCCTCGGCGACGATCTCGGCCTTGAGCGCACAGCTGCGCTCGATGGCCTGAGTCAGGGCGGCGGCGTCGAGGCCGCGCAGCGCGACCATCTGCGCTTCCAGCCAGGCCAGGAAGTCGGCATCGCGGATCAGGCCGTACTTGATCACCTCGGCGAGCCCCGCAGATAGCTCTCGCGGGGGCAGCGTCACCAGGGTGTCGGTATCGACCAGCACCGCCTGGGGCTGCCAAAAGGCGCCGATCATGTTCTTGCCCCGCGGGTGGTTCACCCCCGTCTTGCCGCCCACCGAGGAGTCGACCTGGGCAAGCAGCGTGGTCGGCACCTGCACGAAGGCCACGCCGCGCTGGTAGCAGGCCGCGGCGAAACCGACCATGTCGCCGATCACCCCGCCGCCCAGGGCCACCAGCGTGCAACGGCGATTGAAGCCGGCCGCCAGCAGGGCATCCCAGATCCGCTCGACGCTGGCCAGCGTCTTGGTGGCCTCGCCGTCGGGCAATACCAGGGTGCTGACCTCGAGGTCAGCGTCCAGCCCCTGGGTCAAGCGCTCCAGGTAGAGGGGGGCCACCGTCTCGTTGGTGACCACCATGACCTGGCGACCTGCCAGGTAGGGCGCGAGCCAGCGAGGATCACCGAGCAATCCGGGGCCGATATGGATGGGATAGCTGCGATCGCCCAGCGATACCTCCAGGGTGATCGGGGCATTTTGGGAATCGTTCATGGGCTCAGGCCTTGCACTGCAGGGGATCGACCAGACGCGTGATGCGCCGCACGATCTCGTTGATCACGGCCCGTGGGCCACGTCGGTCGGTACGCACCACCACGTCGGCCGTGGCACGGTAGAGAGGGTCACGCAGTGCGAACATCTCGCGCAGCAGCTGCTCGCGGTCGCCGCGTTGCAGCAGCGGGCGGTTGCGATCCTTGGCGGTACGCCGCAGCTGCTGTTCCACGGTGGTGAGCAGGTAGATGACGCTGCCGCTTTCGCGCAGCAGCCGGCGGTTCTCCTCGCGCAGCACGGCACCGCCACCGGTGGCGATGACCACGCCCTCGTGGCGGGTCAGCTCGCGGATCATCTGGGTTTCGCGGTCGCGAAAAC
The DNA here is from genome assembly GCF_004361885.1 of Halomonas ventosae. Taxonomy (GTDB): domain Bacteria; phylum Pseudomonadota; class Gammaproteobacteria; order Pseudomonadales; family Halomonadaceae; genus Halomonas; species Halomonas ventosae_C. Next base: position 9,575 of record NZ_SNWH01000004.1, on the reverse strand, counting down.
CCGCCTCGCCCTCGACATCGAAGATCCACGGGATGTCGGCACCGCAGCGCGCCTGGATCTGGTGGTCGCTGTCATAGAACTCACGTGACAGCTCGGCCGCCAGAAGGCGGCCGATGGTGCTCTTGCCGGCCCCCATAGGGCCGATCAGTATGAGGTTGGGAAGTGCCTGCATCAGCGAATGGCCAGGTTGTCGTCCAGTATTCGTGGAGTGATGAATATCAGCAACTCTACCTTATCGTTGGTGTTCTCGGTATAGCGGAAGAGGTTTCCGAGCACTGGCAGGTCGCCGAAGAAGGGCGTCTTGAACAGGTTGCGGACCTCCTCGGTGGTGAGGATGCCGCCCAGCACTACGGTCTCGCCGTTGTCAACCAGCACCTGGGTCTCGATGGAGTTCGTGTCGATGGAGGGCACGCCGTTGAACAGCTCCCCCACCGTATCGTTGCTGACCACCAGGTCCATGATGATGCGGTTGTCCGGCGTGATCTGCGGGGTCACCTCCAGAGACAGCACCGCCTCCTTGAACTCGACGTTGGTGGCCCCGCTGGAAGCGGCCTCCTGATAGGGGATCTCGGTGCCCTGCTTGATCACGGCAGGACGCTGGTTGGCGGTGATCACCCGAGGCTGAGAGATGGTCTGGCTCTTGCCTTCGCTCTCCAGGGCGCGCAGCTCCAGGTCGAGCAGGACATCACCGGAAAGATAGCCGAAGCTGAAAGTGGTGCTGGCGACGTCAGCACTGCCCATATCCACGGCTAGACCGCCATTGCTGGCCACACCGCTCGAGGCGCCTTGGGCATTGAGGCCATTGGGCGTGCCTCCACCGCCGGGCAAGCCAGTTTCATTGTTGGAGAGTCCCCAGTTGACCCCCAGCTCCCGGGTCGCGCTATCCCGGGCGATGACGATGCGCGCCTCGATCTGCACCTGGCGCACCGCCACGTCGAGTTGCTGCAGGGTCTGCATGATGCGGTCGATCTGCTCGGCAGTATCCTGAAGCAGCAGGGTATTGGTGCGCGGGTCGACGGCCACCCGACCACGTTCGGTCAGTAGGCCGAAGCCGCTCTCGGCTCGCAGCAAGGCCGCCAGCTCGGCGGCCTTGGCATACTTCACCTGGATGTACTCGGTTTCCAGCGGCGCCAGGGTCGCGAGCTGCTCGCGCGTTTGAAGCTCGATCTGCTCACGTTGGGCGAGCTCGGCGGCCGGCGCCACCACGATCACGTTGCCCTGCTGACGGCTGGCCAGGCCGTGACTCTTGAGCACCAGATCCAGCGCCTGATCCCAGGGGACGTCTTGCAAATTGAGGGTGACGCGACCGGTCACGCTGTCGCTGGCCACCAGGTTGAGGCCGGTAAAATCGGCGATGACCGCCAGCACCGAGCGCACCTCGATGTCCTGGAAGTTCAGGGTGATGCGCTCGCCGGTATAAGGGAACTGCTCGCGGATGCGCTGCTCGCGCTGCGCCGGGGTGATCGGCTGAGCCTCGATGGTCAGCTTACGACCGCTCAGGGTGGAGAGCATGGCGAAGCCGCCCTCGCCCTGGATATCCAGAGTGACGCCATCGCGCCCCACTTGCGGCGTGATGCGCTGCAGAGGGGTGCCGAAATCACTCACATCGTAGACCTGATTCAGGGAGGGCGGCAGCTGGACGCCGCGCAGCTCGGCGATGATGCGGTTGCGCCCGCTCTCGCGAACCCGGGCGTCTACCCCGGTTCGGTCGAAAGTGACGACCAGTCGCCCGGCTCCATCCTCGCCACGCCGGAAGTCGATATCCTGGATGCTGGGCGGGGTATAGGCCGAGGTCGTAGCGCGACGGGGGCTGGACGAGACGGGGGAAGCCGTGGCCGAGGCGCTCATAGTCGACGATGGGGGCCCGGCACCGCCGCCGATGGAGAGGCGCAGGCGGTCACCCTGCTGGCGGGTATCGTAAGATAGGGAGCCTTCCAGATCGAAGACCAGGCGCGTGCGCGACCCGGCCTCCAGGACCGTGACTCGCTCGACGCCGCCGATGCTGAGCTCCTCGCGACGACGCTCCAGGGCGCTGTCGGTATCCATCAGGTCGATGGTCAGCCGGGGCGGAGCGTCGAGGCGATAGCCGCGCACCTCTGGCACGGGCCCCTGGAAGTCGAAATCCACGTCAAGCGCGCCGTCACTGCCCTGGTGGAATGTCAAGTCGGTGAGGGTGGAAGCCGCCACAGCCGTCGAGGAGACCACCAGCAGTGTCATGAGCACGAGACCACGAATCATCGGTTGCATTGTTCCTTTCCCTGTTCCTTTTCCCTGCTGGCCCGTGCCACCCCCCTCCGAAGGCATGGCCTCAGGATGTCTAGTTGTCGAATGTCAGCTGCGTGGTGCGCTCGACCCAGTCACCGCGTCCGGTCGGTACCACCTCGATCAGCTGCACTGACGAGGAGGTAATGCTGGTGATGCGACCGAAATCACTACCCAGATAGTTGCCAACCCGAAGCCGATGCACCTGGCCATCTGGGGCGCGCACCAGCGCAGAGGATTGCCCCCCCTCGACCAGGGTTCCCACCAGCTGGAGCTCACTGAGCCGATAGGCTTCGAGGGGTTCGCGGGGCCGAGTCATGTCGGGTGCGAGCTCATTGGACCCCTGAGCCCGCGCTTGGGCCTCGGGCCGCTGGGGCATGAAGGGACTGCGCTGGTCAGCCTCGGCGTAGGGCACGGGCTCGAATTCGGGTATCTCGGGCAAGACGATGTTGTGTGGCGCCCCGGGATTGCGACGGATATCGGCCAGCTGGCGATCAAGTTCACCCAGACGGGGCTCGGCACAACCGACGAGCAGTGTCAGCACGACGACGAGCAGGAGCAGGTAGCCAGGGTTCATGGCACATCCTTTTCACGCTGGCGATAGCGGTAGGTGCGTGCCAGCAGCGACAGGCGAAGATTCTGGCCATTTTCGCCCTCGGGCGTCAGCGTCATGTCGTGCAGGGTAACGATACGCGGCAGGCCGGCGACTCCGGCCAGAAAGGCGGCGATCCGATGGTAGTCGCCACGCACCTGGATATCGAAGGGTTGCTCGACATAATGCTCGCGCGCCGCGGTGTCACGCAGACGGATGTAATCGATCTCCAGCTGATTATCGAGCGCGGTCTCGGTGATGCTGTCGATCAGCGCCGGTACCTCGGCGCCGCTGGGCAACATCTCACGCAGGGTGACCATCCGCGCCTCAAGCATGTTCATCTGCTCACGCATCATATCGAGATTGGCCGCCTGGGCGGCCTTGCTGCGATAATCGCCGAGCAGCTTGACCTCCATGGCCTGGGCCTGCTGCAGCTGTTGCCTGGCGGGGCCGGCGAGATACCAGTGCATGGCGAAGAAGATCCCGCCAAGCACCAGCAGGCAGCACAGCAGCTGCAGCGACCAGGGCCACATGCCCGCTTCCTTGATATCCAGTTCGCGCCAATCCAGCTCGCGCAGCCGGCGCATCTCGGCCTTGAGACTCATGCCCCCTCCCGGTCAGCACTGCCCTCAGAGGCTGCTGACGCCTGGGGCATGCGCTGGCTCATGCTGAGGCTGAAGCGACGACGCTCTCCCCCACCCGTGGCTTCCACCTCGGAAAGCACCGGTTCGGTAAAGGAAGCCGCGGCCGCAAGACGCCGAAGCTGGTCAGACACCTGGGCATTGCTCTGAGCCAGGCCGGAGAGGCGTAACGTGTCTCCCTGTCGTGAGAGCTGGGTGTAATACACCCCCTCCTCGAGGCTGGTGGTGAGATCCTCCAGCACATGGACCGTCTGGGTTCGCCCGTTCTGCAGTTCGGTGAAGAGGCGGACCTGTTCGAGCATCTGATCACGGCTCTTCTCGAGCTCGCTGATTTCGCGAATCGCGGTGTCGAGCTGACGACTCTGGGACTCGATATGGGCGTTTCGCTGACGTTGCGCCTCGGTCTCTTGCTGATAGTACCAGGTCATGCCATAACCGCTGCCAAGCCCGATCATCGCCATCAATGCCAGCGCCAGGTAGAAGCGCTTGCTGCGCCGGGCCCGAAGTTCCTCCCGCCAGGGGAGCAGGTTGATCTCGATGGTCATTTGCCTACTCTCATCGCCAGACCGCACGCCGTGAGCATGGCCGGCGCATCCTCGGCCAGGGTTGGAGCATCGATGCGAGGATTCACCTTCATGCGTCGGAAGGGGTTGGCGATCACCACCGGCATGCCGCTCTCCTCGGCCAGCCGCTCGGCCAGCCCCGGCAGCACGCTGGTGCCCCCGGCCAGGATCATTCGCCGTACCTGCTGTTTGCGCCCGGCGGTGTAGTAGAGCTGCAACGAACGGCCCACCTGCTGGACCAGGGTGTCAACGAAGGGATCGAGTACGCTGTGCTGATAGTCATCGGGCAGACCACCGCGCTTCTTGGCCAGGCCCGCCTCCTCTAGGCTCAGCCCATAGCGGCTGCGAATCTCGTCGGTCAGCTGGCGGCCACCGAATACGGTATCGCGGCTGTAGGTGACGCGCCCCTCGCGCAACACATGGAAGGCGTTCATGGTAGCGCCGATGTCCACCAGAGCCACGCACTGCTGCTCGCTCTCGTCCGCAGGCAACTGGTGGCGCAGCTCCTGGAAGGCACGTTCCATAGCAAAGGTCTCGACGTCCACCGCCGCCGGGGTAATGCCGGCCTGCAATATGGCCTCGGTCAGCTGGTTGACATCCTGTTGACGACAGGCGACCAGCAACACGTCCTGCTGGTCGCCGTAACGCGAATTGAGGCCCAGCCGCTGGAAGTCGAAGACGACCTCACTGAACGGAAACGGGATGTGCTTGTCGGATTCCATTTCGATGTACGCCTCGATCTCGTCATCATCGAGCCAGGCGGCCAAGGTGAGGGTCTTGGTGATGGCGGCACTGGCTGGTACCGCCACCGCTACGTTGCGTGATCCAGGCCGTGCATGTTCTATAGCGCGCTTCAGTGCGTCCACCACGGCCGGCATGTCGCGGATCCGTCGCTCGATAACAGCGCCTTCGCGCAGAGGCCGAACCGCATAGCTTTCAACCTGGTAATGATCACCTGCACGCTTGAGCTCGATGACCTTGACAGTTGCCGAAGTGATATCGACACCGACCAGTCCCTTGCTGGATGCTCTCAGTCGCATGTTGCGTCATGCCCCTGCCTGATCCATGCGGCGCACCGTCATTATTATGAGTACCCACTGCAAATCGGCGCGGAAGAAAACGAACACTACATGATATTGACCAATCTCACACGAATGAAGGGGCCTCCCGGCATCAACGCTGGTGACCACCCCTATGGATTCCTATAATGGCCACCGCAAGGGAAAGTCATCTTCATCGCCGCACTTCAGACCCTCTCCCCCGCATGGATACCGTGTTTTCATGAAGTTACTCAGAACCCTGGTCGTTTCCTTCCTCTGGCTGCTGGTCTCGCTTTCGGCCGCCGCCGGCCTGGGCGTGGTGGGTGCCGCCCTCTATTTCACGCCCGGCCTGCCCGATGTGCGTCAGTTACAGAATTTCGAGCTGCAGACCCCGCTGCGCATCTTCACCCGCGACGGCAAGCTGATCGGCGAGTTCGGCGAGGAGCGCCGCATGCCGATCTCCTATGACGAGATTCCCCAGGAACTCATCGGGGCCCTGCTGGCTGCCGAGGATGCCACCTATTTCGAGCACCATGGCGTCGACCCCAAGGGTCTGGCGCGCGCTGCGGTGGAATTGATGGCCAGCGGCGGTGACATCCAGTCCGGTGGCTCGACCATCACCATGCAGGTGGCGCGCAACTACCTGCTCACCCTCGACCGGACCTTCACCCGCAAGATCCGCGAGATACTGCTGGCGCTGCAGATGGAACAGATCCTCTCCAAGGAGGAGATTCTCGAGCTCTACGTCAACAAGATCTACCTGGGCAATCGCGCCTATGGCATCGCCGCTGCGGCAGAGGTCTACTACGACCGGCCATTGGATGAGTTGACCCTGGCCGAGAAGGCGATGATCGCCGGACTGCCCAAGGCACCCTCCGCCTTCAATCCGCTGGCCAATGCCGAACGCGCGCTGATCCGCCGCAACTGGATCCTGTTTCGCATGCGTGAGCTGGAGATGATTGACCAGGTCGCCTACGAGGATGCCGTGCAGGCACCAGTGACCGCGCGGCGCCACCTCACCCAACTCGAGGTGGAGGCCGACTACGTCGCCGAGATGGCGCGACAGTTCGCCGTCGAGCGTTATGCCGATCAGGCCTACACCGGCGGGTACCGCATCCACACCACGCTGGACAGCACCCTGCAGCCACTGGCGAGTCAGGCCCTGGCCAACGGGCTGATCGCCTATGATACCCGGCATGGCTGGCGCGGCCCCGAGCAGACCGATATTCCGCCCAGCCTGGCCGAGGCTCAAGAGCAGACCGGGCGCGAGGGCCTCGAGGAGGAGCTCGCCACCTCCCCCGAGATCATGCAGACCGCCCGGCGCGCCGCCGAGCGCAGTCAGACCGAGGTCGAGGGCATCGAGGGCGATGTAAGCAACTGGCTACAGGTGCTCGAACGCACCCCTGCTTATGGCCCCCTGCAACCGGCCATCGTGGTACGCAGCGAAGTCCGTAAGATGCAGGTGCTGGCTCGTGGCGGCGAACTGCTTAGCCTTGACTGGGCCGGCCTGGAGTGGGCGCGCCCCTATCGCAGCGCCAGAAGCCGTGGCAGCGCCCCGGGTACGGCGGGCGAGATCGCCAGCCGCGGCGACCTGGTGCGTATCCTGCAGCGGGAAGACGGCAGCTGGCGTCTCTCCCAGCGCCCGGATGTCGAAGGTTCGCTGGTGGTGATGGCCCCCGATACCGGGGCCATTCTGGCCCTGCAGGGCGGCTTCGACTTCGATGCCAGCAAGTTCAACCGTGCCACCCAGGCACGCCGACAGTCAGGCTCGATCTTCAAGCCCTTCATCTACCTGGCGGCACTCAATAGCGGCGAGATGAACCCGGCCAGCGTGGTCAACGACGCTCCCGTGGTGGTAAAGGACGGCAGCAACGAGCTATGGCGCCCAGCGAACTCCAGCGGTGACTTCCTCGGCCCGACCCGGATCAGGGTAGGCCTGGCACGCTCGCGCAACCTGGTCACCATCCGCGTGCTGCAATCGCTGGGTCTGGAGCGCACCATTGATTTTCTGGAAGGCTTCGGCTTCGACCCCGACCAGCTACCGCGCGGCCTCTCCCTGGCCCTGGGCAGTGCCAGCCTGACGCCGCTGGAGATGACCAATGCCTACGCAGTGCTGGCCAACGGCGGCTTCAAGGTATCGCCCTGGTTCATCGAGCGGGTGACCCGCGGCAATGACGCCACCGTCGTCGATGAGGCCCAGCCACGCGTTGCCTGTCGTGACTGTGTGGACGGTCAGCAGACCGTCGAGCGCGACGGTGAGATCTATGCGGTCGCGCCCCGCGTCGCCGACCCTGCCGCCGTCTTCATCCTGCGCGACATGCTGCGCGATGTGGTCGAGCATGGCACGGCACGCAAGGCGCTGGAACTTGGCCGCAGCGACATCGTCGGCAAGACCGGCACCACCAATGACCAGCGCGACGCCTGGTTCGCCGGCTTCAACAGCAAACTGGTGACTACCGCCTGGGTCGGCAAGGACGACAACTCCTCGACCGCCGAGTATGGTGCCCAGGCCGCCCTGCCGATCTGGATGGACTTCATGGGCAAGGCCCTGGAAGGCCAGCCAGAGCACTGGCCCGAGCGCCCGGAGAACGTCGTCACCAAGCGTGTTGACCCCGATACCGGGCGCCTGCTGCGCGCTGACCAGCAAGGCGGTATCGAGGAGCTGTTCATGGCCGAACACCTGCCCGACGTCCAGCCACGCCGCGTCGAACGCGCGGTGGAGCGTGAGAGCGGCTCCCAGGGTACCGGCGCCTATGAGGCCATCTTCTGAGCCCTTTCTTCTTGGCACCCCTCTCCCTTCTGGACCCACTCTGGGGCCGTGCCGTCGGCCCCTGTAAGATCCTATCCCATAGGGACACAACACAAAGCCGACCCTGGTGGGGTCGGCCTTGTGTTGAACGTCCTTCGGCTTTGACGTCAGACGCCGTACACGTCATCCACGGTCTTCAACGGATAGTGGCCAGGATAGGGCTTGCGTGCCACCCCGGAATCCACTGCCGCCTGCGCCACCGCCGAGGAGATTCGCCCCAGCAGTCGAATATCCACCGGGGTAGGAATGATGTACTCCGGCCCGAAACTCATCGCGCGCTTCTCGTAGGCCACCAGGACCTCCGGCGGGACCGGTTCGCGGGCGAGATCCTTGAGGGCATGCACGGCGGCGACCTTCATCTCCTCGTTGATGCGGGTGGCGCGGACATCGAGCGCGCCGCGGAAGATGAAGGGAAACCCCAGCACATTATTGACCTGGTTGGGGTAGTCGGAGCGACCGGTAGCCATGATCACGTCTGGGCGCGCCTCACGAGCCACGTCGGGATGGATCTCCGGGTCGGGGTTGGTACAGGCGAAGACCACCGGATGGGGGGCCATGCGGCGGATGTGGTCGGCATTCATCAGACCAGGGCCAGAGAGACCAACGAAGACGTCGGCGCCCTCGATGGCATCGCTGAGGGTGCGCTTGTCAGTCTCCATGGCGAACATCGCCTTGTACGGGTTCAAATCCTCGCGACCGCTGTGGATCACCCCCTTGCGGTCGAGCATCACGATGTTCTCGGGATGCGCGCCGCAGGAGACCAGCAGCTTCATGCAGGCGATGGCCGCGGCGCCGGCCCCCAGGCAGACGATGCGCGCGCTGTCCAGCGACTTGCCGGCGATCGCCAGGGCATTGAGCATACCCGCGGCAGTGACGATGGCTGTACCGTGCTGGTCATCGTGAAAGACCGGGATGCTGCACTGCTCGATCAGCGCCTGCTCGATCTCGAAGCACTCCGGAGCTTTGATATCCTCGAGATTGATGCCGCCCCAGCTATCGGCGATGCGTGCCACGGTGTCGATGAAGGCCTGCGGGCTCTCGGCATTGACCTCGATATCCACCGAGTTGATGCCGGCGAAGCGCTTGAACAGCACCCCCTTGCCCTCCATCACCGGCTTGCTGGCCAACGGCCCCAAGTTACCGAGGCCGAGGATGGCGCTGCCGTCGGAGATCACGGCTACCAGATTGCCCTTGCCGGTATACAGGTAGGCGTTCTCCGGATCATGGGCAATCTCGCGAACCGGCTCCGCTACCCCCGGGCTGTAGGCCAGGGCCAGATCCCGGGCCGTGGCGGTGGGCTTGGTAAGCTCCACCGACAGCTTTCCGGGGATGGGTTTCGCGTGGTAGTCCAGCGCCGCCTGCTTCTTCGCGTCAGTCATGCTGAGAGGATCCGGTAAAACAGTTAGAGACCGGCTAGCGTATACAAAAAGCCCGGCGCACTCAACTCGCCAGATATCCATCCTGTTGTACGCTCGTTTAACGGCGTTACCGACCATTTACCGACACTTGTGGTTTGCCGGGCCATCCGTGACGACTTGTTTATCCTCGCGACGGGCAGCGGACAGCAAGCTTCATCGAGTAGGAGGGGGAGTCGCCTCCCCCGTCCTCTCACACCACCGGGCATACGGTTCCGTACCACGGCGGTTCACGAAGAACGATTAAGCCCTC
>NZ_SNWH01000003.1 GCF_004361885.1 Halomonas ventosae | reverse complement strand
ATCGACGTGACCGCGGCGCCTGCGTTCAACGAAAACGACGCCGTGGCGGGCCAGAGCGTCGCCACCTTCAGCGCCAGTGACGAAGAAGACGGCGCCCTGACCGCCGGTGGCGGCCAAGTGACCTTCAGCCCAGGTAGCAACGACGCCGGCTACTACGCCTTCGACGGCGAGAACGTGGTGCTCACCCAGGCCGGTGTCGACGCCATCAACGCCGGCACCGAGCTGCCCGCGGTGAACCTGACTGCCACCGACAGCGCCAACGCCACCGCCAATGCCGCCGCGACGCCGACTTATACCGCCCAGAACGACGGCCCGACGATCGCGGTCACTGCCGAACCCGCGTTCAACGAAAACGACGCCGTGGCGGGCCAGAGCGTGGCGACGTTCACGGCGAGCGACGAAGAAGACGGCGCCCTGACCGCCGGTGGCGGCCAAGTGACCTTCACGCCGGGCACGAATAACGACGGTTACTACGCCTTCGACGGCGAGAACGTGGTGCTCACCCAGGCCGGCGTCGACGCCATCAACGCCGGCACCGAGCTGCCCGCGGTGAGCCTGACTGCCACCGACAGCGCCAACGCCACCGCCAATGCCGCGGCGACGCCGACTTATACCGCCCAGAACGACGGCCCGACGATCGCGGTGACCGGCGGTGGCGATGTCAACGAAGGCAACCCCGCCATGTTCAACGTGACCCTGAGCAACGCCCTCGAAGCCGACCACGATCTGAACATCGACACCGTGCTGAGTAACGCCGAAGCGAGTGACATAGGCGACATGACCGTCAGCTACGAAGACGCCGACGGCACCACGAAAACCCTCACCGCCAACGCCAACGGCAGCTACACCGTGCCGGCCGGCATTACCACGCTGAGCGTCAGCGTCGACACCATCCAGGACGACGTCAACGAAGGTGATGAAACATTCAGCCTCACTGCCGGCTCCGACCTAGTGGGTAATGACAGCGCCGACGCCACCATCGTCGACGACGAAAAAGCCAACCAGCCACCGGACGCCCAAGATGACACCAACCAAGTTGCTTTCGATGAAACGCTGAATGTTGATGATAATAACGGCGTATTGTCGAATGACTCTGACCCGGATGACGATCCGCTGACAGTTAGCGCCGTCGAAGGTAGTACCGAAAATGTCGGGGGGTCCATCCAAGGTCAGTTCGGTACGCTAACGCTTAATGGCGACGGTAGTTACGACTATGTCTCCAGCCAACCTCAACCAGTGCTTTATGGTTTTACCGAAGGCGACGGCAACCTGAAAAGCAATTTGCTGAATAACTTTACGCTTGATACCGACGCCATGCAGCGTGTGCAGGTGAGCGACGGCAAAGGGGTTGGAGTTGCGGGAAGTAGTGGTCGTCCAGTACCCGCGCAGATCAACGATAATGGCGAAGTCCTGGTCGCTGATATGGGAGACAGCATCAAAGGTGCAGGCTTCTCATTTGGCGTCAGCAATCTGTTCAGTAATGAAAAAGGCGGAGAAAGCGGTGCCTGGTATACCTACAATGAACCAGGCGAGTTAGCCGGCAGCGGTAGCTTTGGCTCAAGTGATGTCACTTTCCGGATCGGTAGCAATAATATCGGTCGAGTGAACGTCTCGGCTGAGGAGGCAGGTGATTTTCGTTACATTGCGTTTGAGGGGCTTCCTTACCAGCAAAGTAATGTTAAAAGCGATGGCGGAGACTACTTCCTTACTGACATCACGCTTCAGGAAAGCTTTGATTACACTGTCGTGGATGCTTACGGTGACACGGACAGCGCCACCCTGACTGTGGATTCCATCAGCAATCTAGCGAACTATGAAATACCACCGATCAACGATGATAACTTGGTTGATGAGGGTAACCGGGATGACGCCGGCGACCGGGATGACGCCAGTAACCGGGATGACGCCAGTAACCGGGATGACGCCGGTGACCGGGATGACGCCGGTGACCGGGATGACGCCGGTGACCGGGATGACGACGGTAACCGGGATGACGACGGTAACCGGGATGACGACGGTAACCGGGATGACGACGGTAACCGGGATGACGACGGGGGCCTGGAAAACGGTATTGCCGGTAGTCATAGTCATGGTGACCAGAAGGGCGAGGGTAACGGTGAGCGGCATGCTACCGGCACCAACGAAGATGAACTGGTGTCTGTGGATGAGTTGGGTGTGGAGAGCATTGAGCTCAACTTCGATTCAGAAAGCGAAGCCCGTAACAATGAAGGTAGCGACAAGGTAGTGCATGACCAATCGCAGGTGACCATCGGCGAGAGTACCAGCTTTGCCGACAGCCCAGGGTCTGAGTTCTCGGAGGATAACCCTGAGATCGGGCTGCTTCCCGAGGAGGATGAGCCGCTATCACTGGACATTAAAGAGGAGGAGGAATCAGAAGACGCTGCTGAATCCTCTGGGCCATTAGAAGAGAGTGCGCAAACCACGACCCAGGCTGGCAATGACTCAGAAAATACGCTAAGCGCTGAAGACGTACTCTCGAGTGAGGGTGATGTTCTTTTTCAGGAGGACAGCTCTGACTCTCATGAGGCAAAAAAATCGCCATCTTCTGGGGAACAGGTCGATACACCTACGTATTTTCCTGCCTCACACGAGGATTTGAATACATCGAATAACTCCATCGATCATTGATCGTTTAGACAGTATTTTGCCCCTCCCGGCTACCCGGGCGGGGCATTTTGTTAACCTGCTATTACCTGTGTTCGGAGAGTCACTATGTACATTAAACGCGACGACGCAGGTGGCATCGCGCTGGTCAGTCGGGATGAGACACTCGAGTGTAGCGAATACCTGCCGTCCGATTCACCGGAGCTGATTGCCTTCTTGATGGGCAGTGAAGTAAGTCGTGGACAGGAGCACTTCCAGGCCTCAGATCTGGCCTTCGTGCGGGTACTGGAGGATGTGATCGAACTGTTGATGGACAAGGGGGTGATCAGCTTCACTGACCTGCCGGAACCGGCGCGGGATAAGGTGATGGAACGCCAATCATTGCGTCGTCGGCTCAATGGCCTGCAACTGATGTCCGGCAGCGACGAGGGAAGTGGCGTCATCTAGCGCCGGTAAAAGGGCCGTGATGACAACAGCTCAGCCCAGCATTCTCCACAGTGCCAGCCTGTGTCGTGGTCAGCAGTCCGTCGGCTTGTCGTGCTGACGAATGCCGGGGCCGGTGGCGCCATCCAGTCCCAGCTCGAAGAGCATGCTGGCCTCGTCGAGGTTCTCAACCCCCTCGCCGATGGCCAGGATGCCCAGGGAATGGCAGAGCGTGGCCATGCCGCGCAGAATGGTCTGCTGCTCGGCGACCTTGTTGACCTCTTTTATCAGGGTTCTGTCGATCTTGAGGTAGGCAAGCCCTAGATCCTGAAGATCGGCGATTCGAGTGAACTCGGCGCCTACGTGTTCAAGGCCGATCCGACAACCGAGCGGCTGCAATGCTTGGCACAGACTGCGGAAGCGGGCCAGGTCATGGATTGCCAGGGATTCGGGGATCTCCAGCCAGAGGCGCTCAGCGACTTCTGGCCGGGCCTTGAGACGTGCTTGAAGCTCCATGACGAAGCGAGCATCCTGGATCGAAGCAGCTGAGAGGTTGATGCCTAGCGGTTCGTGGCGTTGACTGATATCTCGCACCGCCTCGTCGATTACCGCCAGGTCAAACTGGCTGTTGAGCTCGAGCCGCGAGATCCAGGGCATGAACACGCCGGCCGGCTGCCACTCGCTGTTCAGTCGCAGCCGCGAGGGGCTTTCGAAGTGCAGGAGCTTGCCCTCGCTATCCAGCACCGGATAGCGAGCGAGAGAGATGCCCTTGCTCATTGCCTCGTGAAGGGCGCAGCGCCATTCGTCATGGCTGGTGAATAGGCTGAGGCGTTGCGGGCCCTGAGCGATAACCAGGCTCTGGTCGCCACGGCTCTCGGCAGCCGAAAGGGCGCCGTCGAGGCTGGCCAGCAGTAAGCGTCGTTGGTCACCTTGGGCATAGTCGATCAGCGCTGCCGGCAGGCCGAGTGGCACGGGGTTATGCTGTCGCAGCTCAGTGAACCGCTTGCCGAGCTCATCACGCAATGTTTCCAGATCATGGCTGCCGGGCAGCAGCAGGGCGAAGTCGCTGCCATTCAGGCGTCCGACGACCCCGCCGCCGCACACCTTGCCGAATTGCTCCAGACGGTTGGCGAGCACGTGCAGCAGGGCATCGGTGTCGCCGTGTCCCAGTCGCTCGTTGACCTCTGCCAGCCGGGCCAGGCGCACCAGGGCCAGGGTGCCGCTGGCTCGGCTATCCTGGCTCTCCAGGTGGGTCTGTAACTGGTCGAGAAAGGCGTCGCGCTTGAGCGCGCCGGTCACGCTGTCGTGCTGCAGGCGACGACGCAGCAGGTCGAGCTTCTGGCTCTCTTCGCCAAGCATGTCGCGTACCGCCCTGGAGAGCTGATTCATGGCCATCACCACTTCGCGCAACTCGCGGGTGCGCGGGGCGGGAAGGGTAGTGAAGCGCCGTTCACCGATCTGCTGAGCCTGTTGGACGACATGACGCAATGGCTGGCGGATGGTGCGGACGATCCACCCGGCCAGCAGCAAGCTGAGCACAGCGGCGAGGAAAAACCAGCCCAACAGCGCGAGGGTGCTCCGCCACAGGGATCGGTAAGCGTAACTGTGCTGACTCTGCAGGATGAGGGTGCCGTACTGTCTCCAGCGGTCCTGGATCACGGCGCGGCCTGGCACGACCTCGAAGTCCACCAGTTCGACGAACCAGGCTGGTACGTCTGTCACCCCTTCAGGACCCTCGCGAAGATCGATGATCTCGCCCTGTGGGTCACGCAACTCGATGCGTCGGTAGTGGCCGGTGTCGAACTGGGCGGCCAGTAATAGACCAATGGTCACCGGATCCTTATCCATCTGGCTCATGGTCAACGCCAGGGCGTTAGCGTTGTCGCGGTTCTTGATCTCGACTTCCTGCTCGATGTAATGACGGCTGGAGGTTACGCTGATGAACAGGCTGCCGCCGAAGGCGAGCAGCAAGATGAAGATGACGGTGAGCCAGAGCTGCTTGATAAGCGACATGTCGTTGTTCTCCCTACGGGTACGGCACCCGAATCAGATGAATCCCTGTTCGCGCATGCGCTCGATGACGCTGCGCCAGCGTGACAGCCTGGCCAGTGGATCGGCGCGGGACTGACTGCTGCCACCCGCCCACAGACCGTCACTGTTGAAGCTGAATAACGGGTCGAGATCGGTACGTAGCTCGGCCGGCGTGATGGTCGGTACCAGGTTGTCGAGCACCAGCGGCTGTACTGAAGGGGTCTGGTACCAACCCAACACCATGTGGGCCTGGGTGATGCTGCTGCGCCCGATGCGTGCGCGCACGTAGATCATGCGCAGCTGGTCGTCAGGTATTCCCAACTCCTTGAGCGTGACGTACTTGGCAATCGAATAGTCTTCGCAGTCGCCTTCACCTCGGCCCAGGGCCTCAAGCGGTGTCGCCCAGTAATCCTCTTGCCCCCAGACATGGATGTCGTCGATCCAGCGGATGCGACGATTGAAGAAATCATTGACGCCCTCGAGTTGGGTGCGCAGGTCGGCGCCAGCCAGACGCTCGACCAGGGCGAACCATGCCTCGAGACTCGATAACCCCCGCGGGCCATAGAGTCGCTGCATGCTTTGGCGCAGGCGCTGCACTGAGAAGTCGGCCTGCGCTGAGGATGGCTGCAGCCCCAAGCCGATAGCCAGCGACAGGCTACCGAGCGTCGACAGGAAACGGCGGCGCCCGGGCGAATCGAGGGTTCGGTGGGAAGGCGGCGGCATGTAGTGGGCCTGGATGAGCGAGCGGTTGTTCGAGTCTAGGGGGCGTAGATATCTTATGCGAGACGCGTGAGGCGCATGCGATCCTTGCCTCAGCCCTTGCCGGGACCCAGCCAGACCCGCAGCCGGCCTAGCCACTCGAGGTTGCGGGCGGCATGGCGCAGTTCGCTGGCCACGTCATTGAGGCTCTGGCCGTCGGGTAGCGCGTCGAGGTAGAGGGAGACATCCACCTGGTTATCCAGGTAATGAAGATCCATCGCGACCCGGGCATGCCAGACGGGTAGTCCGTGCCAGGTGTCATCGAGGAGCTTTACCACGTCGCTGCGCAGCGGCAGGCCAGGGCGCAGGCTGTGCTCGAGCTCGCCCGCATCGTCTTCGGGATCGATGTGGAAGGTGACGTCGGCCAGCTCCGTGAAGGTATCGCGTAGCTGTCGGCTCACCTCATTGCCAATCTCGTGGGCCTCGGAGACGGTGACCCGCGGCGGTACCACGATGTGTAGGTCGAGGATTACATCGCTGCCGAGCTTGCGGGTGCGCAAATCATGCACTCCGTTGACGTGGGGAACACGCTCGGCGATCTCCTGCATGCGCTCGCGCTGGGCAAGGGGCAGCGCCGTGTCGATGAGCTCCTGGCTAGACTCCCACAGCAGGCGTCCGCCGACCTGGCCGACCATCAGCCCCACGACGACAGCGGCCACGCCGTCCATCCAGCCCACGCCGAACTGGGCCGCCACCAGACCCACCAGCACCACCACCGTGGACAGTGCATCGGAGCGCGAGTGCCAGGCATTGGCCTCGAGCAGTCGCGAATTGATCCGTCTTGCCACGCGCAGGGTGTAGCGAAAGATCCACTCCTTGGCGAGCAGCGCCACCACGGCGATGGCGAAGGCCCACGGGCCCGGTGCGGGCACCGCCGCCCCGGCCACCAGTCGGGTGATGCTCGACCAGGCAATGGCGCCAGCGACGAAGATCAGCACGCTGCCCAGCCACAGGGTGGCCAGGGTCTCGATGCGGCCATGGCCATAGGGGTGGTTCTTGTCAGGCTCCTGGCGTCCGAAGTGAGTGGCGGCGATGACGAACAGATCCGTCAGGATATCCGAAAAGGAGTGGATGCCGTCGGCTACCAGCGCCGCCGAGCCTACGATGAATCCGGTAATCATCTTGGCCACGCCGACCACCAGGTCGATGGCAGCGCCGATCAGCGTGACCTGGTGGGCCTGACGGGCCTGGGTGTTGCGCTCCTGTGCCGGCGGCTGGTGCTGAGTGCCGGGCGCGGGTGTCGGATGGCTCATGTCTTGTCTATCACTGGCAGCGCCCCGCCTTGTTGAGTACCGGGTTGGCGTACTGGGCCAGCCAGAACGGGCGAAGTTCGTCGGGTATCGCCTGCAGGCGTGCCTGGAAGCGTGCGCGATCGGCATCGCTGACCTCGCTCAGGTCGAGCAGCTCAGGGGCCTTGCCCAGCGTCTCCAGGGCCAGGAAGTGGCTGGGGAATAGATGGTAGCCGGCCAGCACTTGGCGGTCGATCTCGGTAGCCACGGCCTCGGGGTCGTCGAGTTGTGCCGTGAGCGGGGTGCCGAAGGTGAGCTGCACTCGGCCCTTGTGGCCGGTGATGCCGGCGACGATGGAGCTGATGTCCTCGAACTCGCTCTTCTGGTAGTTGCCGCTGGTCTGCATGGCGTGCAGTTCTCGGGCCTTCTGACAATCACAAGGGTCATATTCGTAGCTGATCGAGACCGGCACGAGGCGCAGTTCGGCGATGGCCTCGCCGATGCTTGCCTGGCGCTGTTCACCGCGCCGGGCCATGGTCAGCATCTTGATGATCGCCGGGTCGGTGCGGTCGATGCCATCCTTGGCGCGCCCCTCGCGCTGGGCCATCCAGATCGAGTGGTTGTCCTCGCGTATGGAGTGGCGAATATAGGCGGAGAGCTGCTGGTAGGCGGCTAGCATGGCGCGTTTGCCGCGGGCGCTGCGCGGTACGATAAAGCTTTTGTTAAGGCGCATCAGGTCGTTGACATAGGGCTTCTTGAGCAGGTTGTCGCCGATGGCGATGCGCACGGTGTCGCGTCCGGCCAGGTAGAGGGCATAGTTGACGAAGGCCGGATCCAGCGAAATATCGCGATGGTTACCGATAAACAGGTAGGCAGTGTCCGGGTTCAGCGAGTCCAGCCCGACTACCCGAAAGGTGTCGGTAGAGGTCCGAATCATGCGCTGCATGTAGCTGGCGATGCGCATCTGGAAGTCATGCACGTCACACACGCCGCGCACCTCGCGACGGATGGCGGCGCTGGCCAGCAGGCGCGAGAGGCGCGGCATCAGGCGGCTGAGCCGCGGCAGCCGATAGCGGGTCAGGGCGTCGAGCAGTTCGGCATCGTGGGCCAGGCGCGCGAGAACCTCGGCCACCTCCTCATCCTGGTAAGGGCGAATCTCCGCCCAAGGGTCGGATATGGGCAATGGGTCAGTCGTGGTCATGTGGTCCAGGCCGTAGTCGGAAGCGATCAGGCGCTGCGGGTGCCGGCGGCGCTGCCGGCCTCGCCACCCAGCCACTCGATCAGGCGCTCGATGTTCTCGGCCAGCGCCTGGGTCATCAGCATGAAATCGGTCTCCAGTCGCACCAGGGCGTCATCACCGTCATCGGCCTGGGACGCCTCGTCGATCAGGGCATCGTCGAAGCGCAAGGACTTGATCGCCAGGTCATCATGTAGCACGAAGCTTAGCCGCCCCTCGATCGACAGTGCCAACTTACTGGCCTGGCGTCCGCTCTCCAGAAGCTGCTGAATCTCGTCGCTATCAAGGTCGACCGAGCGGGCGCGCAGCACGCCATCGTCACCCTTGGCCTTGAGCTCCATCTGGTCGCCGAGCACCAGGTCGGCAGGCCGCGAGCTCGGGTCGCCGAGCCAGGTAGTCATGGCGCGAATGGGCAGCGTCTGGCTGGCCAGCGGGGTCACCTTGAGGCTGCCCAGGGTCTCGCGCAGCAGGTCGAGGAGCTCCTCGGCGCGGGTTCGCGAGCTGGCATTGATGGCGATCAGTCCCCGTCGGCTGTCCCACCACAGGTCGACTTTGTGGCTGCGCACGAAGGCGCGGGGCAGCAGCTCCTCGTAGACTTGCTCCTTGATCGCCAGCTTCTCCTTGCGGGGTAGCTTGCGGCCCTCGCGGGTCTCGATCGCCTCGCTGCGCTCCTCGACCTCCTCGCGTACCACCGAGGCGGGCAGTAGGCGTTCCTGGCGCAGCGCGGTCATCAGCCGCTGGCCCTGCAGCTCGTGCAGCAGCTGCGTACTGGCCCGCCCCGCAGGCGCCGACCAGCCCAGGCGGCGTGCCTCGCTGCCCCCCAGAGGGCGAAAGGCCTGCTCGCCCAGCGCGGTTTCCAGGCTGGTGGCGTCCAGTTCAGGCGCGTCGTGCAGGCGGTAGAGGTGCAAGTGCTTGAACCACATGGAGCATTTCCCGAGAGAAAGGGGGGCACATTATGGCCAAAGCCAAGCGCTGGTGCCAGTACCAACATCACCTTCATGCTGCGCGACATGGCGGCTCACCGGCTATCGAGATCGGCGACGAGAACCGTGAAACCCTCGCGCTGCTGGTGCGCCCATAGCTCCCTTTGCACCGTCCGGGATGATATGATGTCAGGCTGATATTGCGCGCCATGTCACGGCCACGTGACGCGCCAACCTGTTGCAGTGCAAAGGATTCGACGACCCATGGGTGACATCGCCAGAGAGATTCTGCCAGTCAACATCGAGGACGAGCTCAAGCAGTCGTACCTCGATTACGCGATGAGCGTGATCATCGGCCGTGCGCTGCCCGATGTGCGTGATGGACTCAAGCCGGTACATCGGCGTGTGCTGTTCGCCATGCATGAGCTGGGCAATGACTGGAACAAACCGTACAAGAAGTCCGCTCGTGTGGTGGGCGATGTGATCGGTAAGTACCACCCCCATGGTGACAGCGCGGTCTACGATACCATCGTTCGCATGGCGCAGGACTTTTCCATGCGCCACGTGCTGATCGACGGCCAGGGCAACTTCGGCTCTATCGATGGCGATAGCGCCGCTGCCATGCGTTACACCGAGGTGCGCATGGCTCGGCTGGCTCATGAGCTGCTTGCCGACCTCGAAAAGGACACCGTCGACTGGGTCGACAACTACGATGGCACCGAGCGCATTCCCGAGGTGCTGCCCACTAAGGTCCCCAACCTGCTGATCAACGGCTCGTCGGGCATCGCCGTGGGCATGGCGACCAATATCCCGCCGCACAACATGGGCGAGATCATCAACGCCTGCCTGGCGCTGATCGACGACTACACTCTCAGCGTCGACGACCTGATGGAGCACGTGCCCGGCCCGGATTTCCCCACCGGCGGCATCATCAACGGCCGTGCCGGCATCCTTGAGGCCTACCGTACGGGGCGCGGGCGGATTTATGTGCGGTCCTGTCACACCATCGAGCATGATGACAAGAGCGGCCGTGATCACATCATCGTCAACGAGCTGCCCTATCAGGTGAACAAGGCGCGGCTGATCGAGAAGATCGCCGAGCTGGTCAAGGAAAAGAAGATCGAGGGCATCGCCGAGCTGCGCGACGAGTCCGACAAGGACGGCCTGCGGGTGGTGATCGAGGTCAAGCGTGGCGAATCCGGCGAGGTGGTGGTTAACAACCTCTTCGCCCAGACCCAGCTGCAGACCGTCTTCGGCATCAACATGGTGGCCATCGAGGACGGCCAGCCGAAGATCATGAACCTCAAGGAGATCCTCGAGGCCTTCGTCCGCCACCGCCGCGAGGTGGTGACCCGCCGGACGCTCTTCGAGCTGAAGAAGGCCCGTGAACGCGGTCATATCCTCGAGGGCCTGGCTGTCGCCATCTCCAACATCGACGAAGTGATCGAGCTGATCAAGGCCTCGCCGAATGCCTCCGAGGCTAAGGCGAAGCTGCTGGCGAAGTCCTGGCAGCCAGGCCAGGTCACCGGCATGCTCGAGCGTGCCGGTGCCACCTCCTGCAAGCCCGAGGATCTGGAAGAGGGCTTCGGCCTCAGCCAGACCGGCCGCGACTACCGCCTGTCGCCGGCCCAGGCCCAGGCCATCCTCGAGCTGCGCCTGCACCGCTTGACCGGCCTGGAGACCGAGAAGCTGCTCGACGAGTACCTCTCGATCCTCGAGAAGATCGCCGAGCTCACCGCCATCCTGGCCTCCGCCGAGCGGCTGCTCGAAGTGATCCGCGAGGAACTGATCGCGGTGCGCGACCAGTTCGGCAACCCACGCAAGACCGAGATCCAGGCCAGCCATCTGGATCTGCGCCTCGAGGATCTGATCGCCGAGGAGGACATGGTGGTCACCGTGTCACGCACCGGCTACGCCAAGACCCAGCCGCTCTCCGACTACCAGGCCCAGCGTCGCGGCGGACGCGGCAAGTCAGCCACGGCCATGAAGGATGAGGACGTCATCGAGCATCTGCTGGTGGCCTCGACCCACGACACCGTGCTGCTGTTCTCCAACCGCGGCAAGGTCTACTGGCTCAAGGTCTACGAGATGCCGGCGGCGAGCCGTGGCTCGCGCGGCAAGCCGCTGGTCAACCTGCTGCCGCTGGAGGAGGGCGAGGCCATCAATGCCATCCTGCCGGTGCGCGACTACGACCCGCAGTGCTACATCTTCTTTGCCACCGAGCGCGGCACCGTCAAGCGCACCAACCTCGAGCAGTTCTCGCGGCCGCGCAGCGTGGGCCTGATCGCCATCGACCTGGAAGAGGGCGACCGCCTGGTGGGAGCCGCCATCACCACGGGCAGCGATCACGTCATGCTGCTTTCCTCCAACGGCAAGGCGATCCGCTTCGAGGAGTCCAATGTTCGCGCCATGGGCCGCACCGCCCGCGGCGTGCGTGGCATGCGCTTGCTGGGAGACGCCGAGGTGATCAGCCTGATTATCCCGAAGAGCCAGCAGATCGATGCCGAGGCCGACATCGAGGCCGAGGCCGAGGAGGGTGCAAGCGTCATCAACGGCAATGGCGGCCAGATATACATCCTTACCGCCAGCGAGAATGGCTACGGCAAGCGCACACGCCTTGAGGAGTTCCCGCTGCGCGGGCGTGGCGGCCAGGGCGTGATTGCCATGCAGACCAGCGAGCGCAACGGCGCCCTGGTGGCGGCCATGCAGGTCTACTCAAGCGACGAGATGATGCTGATCACCGACCGCGGCACCCTGGTGCGTACCCGGGTCGACGAGGTCTCGATTAGCTCGCGCAACACCCAGGGCGTGATGCTGATCCGTCTGGGCAATGACGAGAAGCTGGTCAAGACCGTGCGCATCGACGAGCCCGAGGACGCCATGGTCGTGGATCAAGGCGCGCCGGGCGTCGAGACGGGTGGCGCCTTTGCCGACGACGCATCATCGACGGCCGGGGATCAAGAGTCCGACGGTGAGCAGACCCAGGAATAAGGACACGTAACACTGATGACACGCCACTATAACTTCTGTGCCGGCCCGGCCGCGCTACCCACGGCCGTGCTCAAGCGCGCCCGGGACGAGTTGCTGGACTACCACGGCCACGGCCTCTCGGTGATGGAGATGAGCCATCGCGGCGAGGACTTCGTGGCCATCGCCGAGCGCTCCGAGGTCGACCTGCGCGAGCTGCTGGCCATTCCCGACAACTACCGGGTGCTGTTCACTCAGGGGGGCGCCAGCCTGCAGTTTGCCGCGCTGCCCTACAACCTGCTGGGGGCCGGCGGGCGGGCCAACTTCGTGCATACCGGCATCTGGGGCAAGAAGGCGATCAGCGAGACCCGCCATCTGTTCGGCGACGTGCATGTGGCCGCCAGCAGCGAGGAGAACGGCCACAGCGCCGTGCCGCGCCAGCAAGAGATCGTCCTCTCCGCGGACGCCGCTTACCTGCACTACACTGCCAACGAGACCATCGGCGGGCTCGCCTTCGACTACATTCCCGAGGCCGTGAGGCCGGACGGCACACCGGTGCCGCTGGTCTGCGACATGTCCTCCTCGATCCTCTCCGCTCCGCTGGATGTCGCGAAGTTTGGGGTGATCTATGCCGGTGCCCAGAAGAACATCGGACCTGCCGGCCTGGTGGTGGTGATCGTGCGCGATGACCTGTTGGACCGGGCCCGTGACGATATGCCGACGCTCTTCGGCTATCGGGCGCTGGCCGAGGCGGGCTCGATGGTCAATACCCCGGCGACCTACAGTTGGTACCTGGCGGGGCTGGTGTTCGACTGGCTGAAGCAGGATATCGGCGGCCTGACGGCCATGGCGGCCATCAACGCGCGCAAGGCGGCGAGGCTCTATGCGGCCATCGACGGTAGCGGCCTGTATGCCAATCCGGTCACGCTGCGCAACCGCTCGCGGATGAATGTGCCCTTCGTGCTGGCTGACCCGCGCCTGGAGCGTCCCTTCCTGGAGGAGGCCGAGGCAGCGGGGCTGCTTAACCTCAAGGGACACCGCAGCGTGGGGGGCATGCGCGCCAGCCTCTACAACGCCGTATCCGAAGCCGCCGTCGAGGCATTGACCGACTTCATGGCCGATTTCGAGAAACGCAGGGGATAATCCATGACCGAGCCTACCGTCAGCCTCGAGGCATTGCGCCAGCGTATCGACGCCCTGGACAACGACATCCTGCGCTTGATCAGTGAGCGGGCGGCCTGCGCTCAGCAGGTCGCCGAGATCAAGGCCGAGCATGAGCCCGGCGCGATCTTCTACCGGCCCGAGCGCGAGGCCCAGGTGCTGCGCCGGATCATGGAGCTCAACCAGGGGCCGCTGGACAGCGAGGAGATGGCACGGCTGTTCCGCGAGATCATGTCGGCTTGCCTGGCCCTGGAGCAGCCAGTCAAGGTCGCTTACCTGGGGCCGGAAGGCACCTTCACCCAGCAGGCTGCCCTCAAGCATTTCGGCGAGAGCGCGATCAGCCTGCCGATGGCCGCCATCGACGAGGTGTTTCGCGAGGTGGAGGCCGGCGCCGTCAACTATGGTGTGGTGCCGGTGGAGAACTCCACCGAGGGAGTGATCAACCACACCCTCGATTCCTTCATGGACTCCAGCCTGCGCATCTGCGGCGAGGTGGTGCTGCGCATCCATCATCATCTGCTGGTGGCCGAGACGACCCGCCGCGACAAGGTCTCGCGGATCTACTCCCATCCGCAGTCCTTTGCCCAGTGTCGCAAGTGGCTCGACGCCCACTTCCCCCAGGCCGAGCGGGTGCCGGTTTCCTCTAATGCCGAGGCCGCCCGCCTGGTCAAGACCGAGTGGCACAGTGCGGCCATCGCCGGCGACATGGCCGCCAAGCTCTACGGGCTCGCCAGGCTCGCCGAAAAGATCGAAGACCGCCCGGATAACTCCACGCGCTTTCTGATCATCGGCAACCAGGACGTGCCCATCTCCGGCGAGGACAAGACCTCACTGGTGGTGGCGATGCGCAACCAGCCAGGAGCCCTGCATGACCTGCTCGAGCCTTTCCACCGCCACCAGATCGACATGACGCGTCTTGAGACCCGTCCGTCGCGCACCGGCGTGTGGAACTACGTGTTCTTCATCGACTTCAAGGGGCACCGCGAGGAGCCGCGTGTTGCGGCCATGCTGGCGGAGGTTCAGTTGCGCGCCGCCGAGGTGAAAGTGCTGGGCTCCTATCCTGTCGGTGTGCTCTGAGGGATGGCGGGCATCGTGAAGCCGCCACCCGATGAGCGACGCATCCTGATCGTCGGTCTGGGATTGATCGGCGGTTCGCTGGCTGCGGCCCTTCGAGTGAGTGGCTATGGCCGTCATGCTGGTCGTCACCATAATGATGATGCCGGTGACCCCGGACCAGCAAAGCACATCCTCGCCTGCGACCCCGATGCGTCCGAGATCGCCCGAGGCATCGAGATGGGCCTGATCGACGGCGGCGACACGCGGCTCGAGGCGCTGGTCGAGGGCGTGTCGCTGGTGGTGCTGGCGGTGCCCGTGCTGGCCATGGAGGCGGTGATGGCCCAGCTGGCCGCCTGCCTTGATCGTGCCGCGCCCGATGTGGTTGTTACCGATGTAGGCAGCACCAAGGTGGCGATCCGCCAGGCGGTCGTGGCTGCCTTCGGTCGCATGCCGACCAACCTGGTGCTCGGCCACCCCATCGCCGGCTCGGAGAAGAGCGGAGTCGCAGCGTCCGATGCCGGACTCTACGCGCACCACAAGGTGATTCTCACGCCGGAGGACGATACCGACCCGACCGCCACGGCCAGAGTGCGCGCACTCTGGGAGGCTTGCGGCGCCGAGGTGTTGGAGATGGGCGTGGCGCGACACGACCAGGTGCTGGCGCGTACCAGCCACCTGCCGCATCTGCTGGCCTTCTCGCTGGTGGATACCCTGGCCCGCCAGGACGAGCGCCTGGAGATCTTCCGCTATGCCGCCGGCGGTTTTCGTGACTTCACTCGCATCGCCGGTAGCGATCCGGTGATGTGGCGCGATATCTTTATCGCCAACCGTGATGCGGTGCTCGCCGCTCTGGACGACTTCGAGGCCGGCGTGGAGCGGCTGCGTGGCGCCGTGGAGCGCGGCGACAGCGATGCCATGCTGGCTATTTTCGACCGGGCCAGCCATGCCCGGCACTATTTCGAATCCCTGCTCAACCAGACCAGTTATCAGGCGGAGTACCAGATGCAACAACACGGCAAGCTGCGCTACCGGGTCAGCCCTGGCGGTGGCGTCACCGGGCGGATCCGCGTGCCCGGCGACAAGTCGATCTCCCACCGTTCGATCATGCTCGGGGCGCTGGCCGAGGGCGTCACCGAGATCAAGGGCTTCCTGGAAGGCGAGGACAGTCTCGCCACCCTGCAGGCCTTCCGGGAGATGGGCGTGGCCATCGAGGGGCCGCATCAGGGGCGAGTCACCGTCCACGGTGTCGGCCTGCATGGCCTCAAGGCCCCCAGCGGCTCGCTTTATGTGGGCAATGCCGGCACCGCCATGCGCCTCTTCGCCGGGTTGCTGGCCGGCCAGGCCTTCGACACCGAGCTCATTGGCGATGCCTCCCTGACCAAGCGCCCCATGAACCGGGTGGCCGAGCCGCTGCGCGCCATGGGCGCGGCGATCGACACCGCCGAGGGTGGCCGGCCGCCGCTGCATATTCACGGCGGCCGGCCGCTCAAGGGCATTACCTACAACATGCCGATGGCCAGCGCTCAGGTGAAGTCCTGCCTGCTGCTGGCCGGACTCTACGCCGAGGGGGAGACCCGCGTACGCGAGCCGGCGCCGACCCGCGACCATACCGAGCGCATGCTTCAGGGCTTCGGCTATGCAGTGCATCGCGAAGGTGATACCTGCTGGCTCCAGGGCGGCGGCAGGCTCGCCGCGGCCCCCATCGACGTGCCGAGCGACATCTCGTCGGCCACCTTCTTCCTGGTGGCGGCGGCGATCACCCCGGGTGCCGATCTGGTGCTGGAGCACGTCGGTATCAACCCGACCCGCATCGGCGCGATCAATATTCTCACACTAATGGGCGCCGACCTGCGCCTGGAGAACGCCCACGAGGTGGGTGGCGAGCCGGTGGCGGACCTGCATATCCGCTACGCACCGCTCAAGGGCATCGACATTCCGGTGTCGCAGGTGCCGTTAGCCATCGACGAATTTCCGGCGCTGTTCATCGCCGCGGCCAACGCCGAAGGCACCACCCGTCTGCGCGGGGCTGAGGAGTTGCGTGTTAAGGAGTCCGATCGGCTGCAGGCGATGGCCAATGGCCTGGCCACTCTCGGCGTCAAGCATGTGCTGCATCAGGATGGCATCGATATTGTCGGCCGTTCGTCAGGGCCGGGCGGCGAGAGCGCCCGCTATGGAGGCGGACGCATCGACAGCCTGGGGGATCATCGCATCGCCATGGCCTTCACCATCGCCGCGCTGCGTGCCGGCGATGAGATCATCATCGACGACTGTGCCAACGTGGCAACCTCGTTTCCTGGCTTCATCGACCTGGCGCGACGCGTGGGGATGATCCTCGAGGAACAGCAGGAGGTATCATGAGCGATACGCAGCGCGAGGCGCCGGTGCTGGCCATCGACGGTCCGGGTGGCGCCGGCAAGGGCACCATCAGTCGGCTGGTTGCCGCTCGCCTGGGCTGGCACCTGCTCGATAGCGGGGCGCTCTATCGGCTGACCGCGCTGGCCGCCGTGAAACACGAGCTGCCCCTGGATGACGAGCCGGCCCTGGCCCGTGTCGCGGCGGATCTTGATGTGGTGTTCGTGGCCGACAACACTACCACCCGGGTGCTGCTGGAAGGCGAGGACGCCACCACCGCCATTCGCACCGAACAGGTGGGCGATGCCGCCTCCCGGGTTGCTGCCCTGCCCGCGGTACGCCAGGCGCTGCTGCAGCGTCAGCGCGACTTCCGTCAGGCCCCCGGTCTGGTGGCCGACGGACGTGACATGGGCACCGTGGTGTTCACCGATGCTTCGCTGAAGATATTTCTCACCGCGAGTGCCGAGGAGCGTGCAAGACGACGCCACCTTCAGTTGCGAGAGGCTGGGGTAGATGCTAGTCTATCGAGTCTTCTGAAGGAGATTCAGGCGCGCGATGCCCGCGACATGCAGCGCAGCGTGGCCCCGCTCAAGCCGGCCATTGATGCCATCATGCTTGATACCACGCGCCTGACGATACCGGAAGTGGTGGATCAGCTGACGGAGCTGCTGACCGAACGCGGTCTGGCATCCGCCACCTGAACTCCCTTGCGGCGCCTCCGGCAGGATGTGATGACGTGGTCCGGCACTTATTGGTTCGAAAAGAGTTTCCGTGAGCCGGGCCAGGTCGAACCAGCGCTAACATCCCCGGGGGCTTGGTAAATAAGGCCCGCACTCGCTGGTGGTGCGGAGAAGGCGGTAACGCCGTACTCAACGTTGATCACGTAGGAACATCATGAGCGAAAGCTTTGCTGAACTGTTTGAACAGTCTCTCCAGGACATTAACATGCAGCCGGGCGCCATCGTCCCGGCGACCATCGTCGACATCGACGGTGACTGGGTTACCGTCAATGCCGGCCTGAAGTCGGAAGGTCAGATCCCCGCGGCGCAGTTCCGCGACGAAAACGGCGAACTCACCATCGCTGTCGGCGACGAAGTGCATGTCGCCCTGGAAGCCGTCGAGGACGGATTCGGCGAGACCCGCCTGTCCCGCGAGAAGGCCAAACGCGCCGAAGCGTGGAAGGTGCTGGAAGCGGCTTTCGAGAAGGAAGAGATCGTCAAGGGCGTGATCAACGGCAAGGTCAAGGGTGGCTTCACCGTCGACATCGACTCCATCCGTGCCTTCCTGCCGGGCTCCCTGGTGGATGTTCGTCCCGTACGCGACACCACCCACCTCGAGAACAAGGAACTCGACTTCAAGGTCATCAAGCTCGACGCCAAGCGCAACAACGTGGTGGTGTCCCGCCGTGCCGTGCTCGAGGCCGAGAACAGCGCTGAGCGTGAGGCTCTGCTGGCGACGTTGCAGGAAGGCCAGCAGATCGTGGGTATCGTTAAGAATCTCACCGATTACGGCGCTTTCGTCGACCTGGGTGGCGTCGATGGTCTGCTGCACATTACTGACATGGCCTGGAAGCGCATCAAGCATCCCAGCGAGATCGTGGCCGTGGGCGACGAAATCACCGTGAAGGTGCTCAAGTTCGATCGTGAGCGCAATCGTGTCTCCCTGGGCCTTAAGCAGCTGGGCGAAGATCCCTGGGTCAACATCAAGGATCGCTACCCGGAAGGTACCAAGGTTCACGCCAAGGTCACCAATCTCACCGATTACGGCTGCTTTGCCGAGCTCGAAGAGGGCGTCGAGGGTCTGGTCCACGTCTCCGAGATGGACTGGACCAACAAGAACATCCATCCGTCCAAGGTCGTGCAGGTTGGTGATGAGGTGGACGTCATGGTGCTGGATATCGACGAGGAGCGTCGCCGTATCTCCCTGGGCATCAAGCAGTGCACCACCAACCCCTGGGAAGACTTCAACGCGCGCTACAACAAGGGCGACCGCGTGTCCGGCACCATCAAGTCGATTACCGACTTCGGCATCTTCATCGGCCTGGAGGGCGGTATTGACGGCTTAGTGCATCTGTCTGACATCTCCTGGACGGATACTGGCGAGGAAGCCGTGCGTCAGTTCAAGAAGGGCGATGAGGTGGAAGCCGTCATCCTCTCCATCGACCCGGAACGTGAGCGTATCTCGCTGGGCATCAAGCAACTCGATACTGACCCGGTCTCCGAGTTCCTGGCCGTCAATGACAAGGGCTCCATCGTCTCCGGTCGCGTGATCGAGGTCGACGCCAAGGAAGCTCAGGTTGAGCTGACCACCGATGTGGTTGCCGTGCTCAAGGCCTCCGAGATCAGTGCTGACCGCGTTGAGGATGCTCGCAATATCCTCAACGAGGGCGACACCATCGAAGCCCGCATCGTCGGTGTCGATCGCAAGAACCGCCAGATCAGCCTCTCCATCAAGGCCAAGGAGCAGGATGAGACGCGCGATAATCTGAAGAAGCTGCGTGTCGAGGGCAATGATGCGGGTGGCCCGACCACCATTGGTGACCTGATCAAGCAGCAGATGGGCCAGGACTGATCGTAACTGGGACACTGTCCCACATCATCTGGCAAGGCGCCGCCCCATGGGGCGGCGCTTTTTTCTGATGTTTTGAATTGATGATGTTTGTGCTGATGATATTTGTGTTGATGATGTCACGGGCTGGCCTTTTTTCATTACGCCGTGACCATCGCGTCAAATCGATAAATAATGCCAGTCCTGTAAGTTTGCTGAAGTGTATTACTTGCCCCTATGTGGCCCAGGGTCGCGATGACAACGGGTCGGACTTTGCATATATGTTCTTACTGTTGCCAAACAAGTCTCTAACGGCAATAATGTTGCCGCCTCCCATCATCTCCAAGAAGGATCTATTAGATGTCATCACTGCTTAGTAACTACATGCAGATGGAGCAGCAGCTCAAGAAAATCCAATCGGAGCTCGACAAGCTGCAGAATGACGACCGCTTCAAGGCTGAACTCGAGTTCAAGGAAAAGCTCGAAGCACTGATGCGCGAGTACGACAAGAGTGCTGCTGACGTTATCGAGCTTCTCGATCCCCAGCCCGCTGCGGTGTCTCGCGATACTGCTGCCCCGACGACTGGCGGTACTCGCCGCAAGCGCAAGTTGAAGATTTACAAGAATCCCAACACTGGAGAAGTCGTGGAAACTCGCGGGGGCAACCAGAAGACTCTCAAGGCCTGGAAGGACGAGTACGGCTCCGACACCGTCGAATCCTGGTTGGTGCGTGTCGAGGAGTAACTGCCGGCACGTCACGGCATGACGCTGCCTTCCCGGGCGGCGTCGTCGTTTACTTCAACACTGTCTCGGATGGCATGGCGAGACCGAAAAATGATTCAGCGCCGCGTTGTCCGTATACTGGAGCTTATCTCCTGAATGTTGGCAAGGCTCGGGTATCCCTTTCGCCACCGCCTTCGCCTTGGACCCCTGGAATCACATGAAAGCCCATCATCCCCGACAACCCATGGACGAGCGAGAGAAGTTGCGCAAGTTCCGCGAACTCGATGACGCCTTCGCCGATGCACTGCGTGAACTCGAGAGTCCCGACAACCAACTCGATATTCCCACCGGCCCGCCGGTGCGTTCACTCGAGCGCCTGGAGCAGGAGGCCGCCGAGTCGCAGGATGAGCAGGCTGTCCAGCGTGCCTTCGAGCAGCGCCTCAAGGCCCTGATGGCCGAGTATGCCCAGCCCGTCAAGAGCGTAAGATGTCTGCTGCAGACCTTGAAGTCCCTCGGCCATATTGCCTAAGCCGACTTGCCTGGGGCGCAGCATCGAGCGAATGTCAGCGGTAGCGATAGACGCGCAAGCTGGGCAGGAAGGCGCTGTCCTCCAGTCGCTCGTCGCGCCGGCGGGCGCGGGTGCGGGTGACTGGCGGATGAGCGGGAGGCAGGTTATGGTCGGGGAGTCGGCCGTCGGGACTGGGCACGAATAACGGCAGGGCGATGTTCATGGCGCGCCGGCTGCGACCATCCTCCAGAGGTTCACGGTAGAAGAGGTTGGCGCGCATCAACGGGGCCTGGCGCTGCACTTGGGCCAGCGGCTCGCTATCGGGAATGCCGGCCAGCTGGCGCAGCTGGATGCGCACGTGAGGGGCGTCGCTGTCCAGTGCCAGTAGCTTCTGCTCGGCCTCGCGTACCGTCAACCGCTTGATCGAGCGTCCACTGGCATACCAGGCCATGCGCACACGGGCCACTGGGGCTTCAGCCAAGGGAATCGCCCGCCAGCACTGCTTGAGGTGCAGCCTGGCGAGCCCGGTGCCGCGCAGGTGATCGTGCAGGCCCGGATGCCGGAGGGGCAGGATTGCCTTGATCTCTGGAATCAGGGATGGCACTTCGTCGCGGATTTCTGCCAGCAAGGCGGCGAAGGCCTGCTTGGAGCCATTCACCCGCTCGACCGCATCCACCACCGTGTCATCGGCCGCCACCAATCCCACGTGGCTGCGGGTCGCGCGACCGTCCTGGCCATCCTGGTACCACACATCGAGCAGGGCATGGCGCAGCCAGTCGGTATCGGGCGTATCGTGATCGAAGGACCAGGCCGGGGCGCCAGAGGCCTGCCAGGCCGCCACTAGGGCCTCGGTGTGCTCCAGCAGCCGATCGAAGCATGCCTCCAGTTCGGCCATCAGGCGGTATTCCGGGCGCTGCTGGTCACTGCTCACGATGGTTCACCGTCCTGGTCCGCGCGTGCCAGCAGAGCGTCGAGGTCGGTCTCGTCCATGGCGGGCTCCCCGGCGATGCGATGCGACTCGTCGGCCCAGGCGCCCAGGTCGAGCAGGCGACAGCGCTTGCTGCAGAAGGGGCGGTAGGGATTGGCCGCGCTCCACAGCACCTTCTTGCGGCACTGCGGGCAGGCGACTTCCAGGGGGCGTGAGGTGTCTTGCGTGGTCATTGGTAGCGTCTTCGACAGGGTATCGGTTAAGGATGACGAATCAGGACTCGGGAGGCAAACCGGCGGCGGCTCGATACTGGCGGTCGAGTGCGGCCACCTGCGCGGCCAGGTGCGCCTCATCGACGGAGTTGTCGATCACGTCGTCGGCGCGTGCCAGACGCTCCGCCCGTGGCATCTGGGCGGCGATGATGGCCCGGGCCTGGGTCTCATCCACCGTGTCGCGCGCCGCCGTGCGGGCGATCTGGGTCGCCTCCGGCACGTCGATGACCAGGCAGCGGTCGACCATCGCGTCCTGCCCCGTTTCGAAAAGCAGTGGCGAGACCAGTAGCACATAGGGGGCGCCCTGCGCCTGTAGCCGCTTGAGATGGGCCGCCAGGCGCTCGCGGATGCGGGGATGGGTGATTTCTTCCAGTTGGCGCCTCGCCTTGCTATCGGTGAAGACGATCTCGCGCAGCGCTCGGCGGTCAAGCCTGCCATCGTCGGCGAGGACCTCGCGCCCGAAGCCTTCGGCGATCTCGGCGAGTGCCGGCTCGCCCGGCGCCACGATCTCGCGGGCTACCTCGTCGGCATCCACCCAGGGGATGCCGTGCGCGGCGAACGCCCGCGCCACCGTGGACTTGCCCGACGCGATGCCGCCCGTCACGCCGATGATCAGCCCGGTCTCCCGGGTCGCACTAAGGTTCTTAGCCATGGTCACCTCACTACAGCAGCCCGGTATACAGCGCCATCAGCGGCTCACCGGCGAGCAGGGCGATCCAGCCGGCCATCACCAGCCAGGGCCCGAAGGGCAGGGGCGCACCGCGCAGGCGCGGGATCGCCAGCTGGATTAGGATGCCCACCACCGCTCCCGCCCCGGCGGAGAGGATCAGCACCAGCGGCAGGTATTGCCAGCCCAGCCAGGCGCCCAGGGCGGCCAGCAGCTTGAAATCACCATAACCCATGCCCTCCTTGCCGGTCACCAGCTTGAACAGCCAGTAGAAGCTCCACAGCACGAGGTAGCCGGCCATGGCACCGATCACTGCTGAGGGCAGCATCAATGGCTGGAACAACAGCTGGTAGAGCAGTCCCGCCCACAGCAAGGGCAGGGTGAGAAGATCCGGCAGTAGCTGGGTGCGCAGGTCGATCACCGCCATGGCCAACAGCGCTAGGCAAGCTCCGAAAATGAACAGCCCCTCAAGAGTCGGCCCGAAGAGCGCCAGCACCGCCACGGCCAGCGCGCCGCCGGCGAGTTCCACCAGCGGATACTGCGGGCTGATGAGCGCCTGGCAGTAAGCACAGCGCCCGCGACGCTTGAACCAGCCCAGTAACGGAATATTGTCGTGCCAGGCGATAGGAGTCTGGCAGCGCGGACACTGCGAACGCGGGGTCATCAGGTTGAAGGGCGACGTGTGTTCCGGGGGCAATTCCAGCGCCTCGCGGGCCTCGGCGCGCCAGCCGATCATCAGCATGACCGGCAGACGGGTGATCACTATGTTGAGGAAGCTGCCCAGGCACAGGCCCAGCACGACCGCCAGCGGCCAGAGCAAGAAGGGGGAGAGATCAGTAAGCAAGAGGTGACTCCTGTGCAGTCGGATCCGCTTGCTTATTGTATCGGCGGATGACGTCGAATGCCCGGTTACTCTCCCGCTGCGGATGGGCTGTCCCGTGCCGCGGCGATGGTCTAGAATCGGCTCCCTTTCATCTGCCAGGGACACGACCATGACCCAGAGGCTCGGACCGGTGATGCTGGATCTGGAGGGCCAGCGTCTGACGCCCGAGGAGCAGACGCTGCTGATGCGCCCCGAGGTCGGAGGCGTGATCCTGTTCGCCCGTAACATCGCTTCCGCCGATCAGGTTCGCACCCTGTGCGACGAGATCCGTTACCTGCGCCCCGATCTGCTGCTGGCGATCGACCAGGAGGGAGGGCGGGTCCAGCGTCTGCGCGAAGGCGTCACGCGCCTGCCATCCATGAGGCGCCTGGGCCGCGACTTCGCCCAGCAGCCCGAGGTGACGCTGCGTCTCTGCCAGGATGCTGGCTGGCTGCTGGGCATGGAAATGGCGGCCTGTGGCCTCGATCTCTCCTTCGCGCCGGTGCTCGATGTGGACGGCAGGGGGGGCTGCGTGATCGGTGATCGCAGCTTCTCCGCGGATCCTCGGGCGGTGGCTCGCCTGGGGGGGGGCTTTATCGATGGTCTGCACGAGGCGGGCATGGTGGCGGTGGGCAAGCACTTCCCCGGCCATGGCGGCGTGGCGGGTGACTCCCATCACGAGTTGCCGGTGGATGAGCGTCCCCTGGCCGCCTTGCGCAGCCATGACCTGCTGCCCTTCGCCGAATTGGCACCGCGCCTCGATGCGGTGATGCCGGCCCATGTCGTCTATGCCGACTTCGACCATCGCCCGGCGGGTTTCTCACCGGCCTGGCTCGGCATGCTGCGTGAGAGCCTGGGCTTCAAAGGCGTAATCTTCTCCGATGACCTGAGCATGGCTGCTGCCGCGAGCGCCGGCTCGCCCACCGAGCGGGCCCGGCTGGCGCTGGCCGCGGGATGCGACATGCTGCTGGTGTGCAATGATCGTGCTGCCACCCGCGAGGTGTTGGATGCCTGCCAGGTACACCAGGTGCGGCGCATCGCCAGGCTTCGCTATGCTCGCGCCCGCCCCGACCTTCAGGCGTTGGGGGCCTTGTCGCGCTGGCGCCGCGTCCATGCGCGGCTCGAGGCGATGGCCACCGGCTGATGCAATCTCCTTTTTTGATTCCCCCCAAGAGCCGACGACAATGCCCCGACTCGATGCCGATTCCCTGCCCCGCCTGGCCGACATGCGTGATGTCATGGACAATGCCGACTGTCTGATCTCACAGCGCGAGGTCGAACGTGCGCTGGACCGCATGGCCGACGAGATCACCCGCGACTTGGGTGACCGCCTGCCGGTCTTCTACTGCGTGATGAACGGCGGTCTGATCACCACCGGGCACTTGCTGACCCGGCTGGGCTTCCCGCTGGAGGTCGACTATCTCCACGCCACCCGCTATCGAGGTGGCCTGCGTGGCGGCGAACTGTTCTGGCGGGTCTCCCCGGAGGTGCCGATGGCCGGTCGTCACGTGGTAATCGTCGATGACATTCTCGACGAAGGCGCGACGCTTGCCGCCATCCTTAACTACTGTCGGCAGGCCGGGGCTGCGAGCATCGCCACCGCGGTGCTGGTCGACAAGCAGCACGACCGCAAGGCGGTTCCCGGCTTGAGGGCTGACTACTGCAGCCTGAACGTCACCGACCGCTATGTCTTCGGTTTCGGCATGGACTACCAGGGGTACTGGCGCAATGCCCCAGGTATCTATGCGCCCAAAGGACTATAAGCTGGAAGCTGGAAGAGCGGCACGACGCGCCTGAAAGCTGGAAGAACCCTGCTTCGCCGGGTGCTGTAAGCGTTACGCCGTAGGCCACAAGAAGACTCCGCGGGCCTTTGGGACTGCGGGGTCTTTTCCTCCAGCTTCAAGCTAACGGCTTACCGCTCCCGGGCGCAGCCCGGGTCACAGTCCCAGCTCGTGGGTGGCTTCCTCGCGCATCTTGAACTTCTGGATCTTGCCGGTGACGGTCATCGGGAAGTCGTCGACGAACTTCACGTAGCGAGGAACCTTGTAGTGGGCGATCTGCCCCTTGCAGAAGGCCTTGAGCTCCTCCTCGCTGAGCGACTCGCCTTCGCTCAGCTTGACCCAGGCCATCACTTCCTCGCCATATTTTTCGTCGGGCACGCCGATCACCTGCACGTCTGAGATGGCCGGGTGGGTGTAGAGGAAGTCTTCGACCTCGCGCGGATAGATATTCTCGCCGCCGCGAATGATCATGTCCTTGATGCGCCCGACGATCGCCACATAGCCCTCGTCGTCCATGGTGGCAAGGTCACCGCTGTGCATCCAGCCGGCCCGGTCGATGGCCTTGTCGGTGGCTTCCTGGTTCTCCCAGTAGCCGAGCATCACGCTGTAACCGCGGGTGCATAGCTCGCCGGTCTCGCCGCGGGGCACCACGGCGCCGGTATCGGGGCTCACCAGCTTGACCTCCAGGTGAGGGTGAATGGTGCCCACGGTGGTAACTCGCTTCTCCAGCGGCGCATCGGTCTGGGTCTGGATGCTCACCGGGCTGGTCTCGGTCATGCCGTAGCTGATGGTGACGTCCTGCATGTTCATGCGATCGATGACCTTGCGCATCACCTCGATGGGGCAGATGGAGCCGGCCATGATGCCGTTACGCAGGCTGGATAAATCGAAGGTCTCGAAGGCCGGGTGCTCCAGTTCGGCGATGAACATGGTCGGCACGCCGTAGAGGGTGGTGGCCTTCTCCTCGGAGACGGCACGCAGCGTCTGCTCAGGGTCAAAGCCGTCGCCCGGGTAGATCATGGTGGCGCCGTGGGTCACACAACCCAGGTTGCCCATCACCATGCCGAAGCAGTGGTAGAGCGGAACCGGGATCACCATGCGGTCGGTCTCGCAGAGGTCTATGGTGCGCGCTACGAAGAAGCCATTGTTGAGGATGTTGTGGTGGGAGAGGGTGGCTCCCTTGGGTGCCCCCGTGGTTCCCGAGGTGTACTGGATGTTGATTGGGTCATCGAACTGCAGGCTGGCCTGGACATCGGCCAGGTGGTCCGCGGACACCTCCTCGGCATGGGTCAGCATCTGCGGCCAGGTCAGCATACCGGTCAGCGCGCGCTCGGCATCAAGGCAGATCACCCGCTTGAGTTCGGGCAGGCGCTGACAGGAGAAGTTGCCGGGAGCACCATCGCGTAGCTCCGGGGCGAGCTCCGCCAGGGTGGCGACATAGTCCGAGGCCTTGAAGGCGCCCTGCAGCACCAGCGTCGAGGTGCTCGACTGCTTGAGTGCATACTCGAGCTCATGGGTGCGATAGCTGGGGTTGATATTGACGAGAATGGCGCCGATCTTCGCTGTGGCGAGCTGGGTGATGGTCCATTCCGCGCAGTTGGGCGACCAGATACCGACTCGGTCGCCCTTGTCCACCCCCAGGGCGATCAGCGCGCGTGCCGCCTGGTTGACGGTTTGCTGCAGTGCCTTCCAGCTGTAACGCAGCTCCTGGTGGCGGCTTATCAGGGCATCGCGCTCGGCGAAACGTGCCACGGTGTCGTCGAAGCAGTCGCCGATGGTCTGGCCTTTGAGAGGTGTGTCGCTGATGCCGCTGACATAGCTGATCGATTGATGTTGGCGTGTCATGGTGTTTCTCGTCTTGTTGTGGCCTGTGCCTGTGGGCGTGAAACGGGTGATGACGTCGTGGTCCGCTTAGGCGGCGCCGGGTCGCCTGTTCGATGCTCATGCCTCCTGGCCGAGTCCGCGCAGTACCTGCCGGGCACGTTGGTCGACGTCATCGATCTCCTTGCGCATCAGGCGGATATCCTCCAGCTGACGCTCGAGGTTGTCGCGCTTTTCGGCCAGTATCTCCAGCAGGCGCCAGAGCTGGCGTGCGTTGCCGTCGGGCATGGCGTCGTACATCGTCACCACCTCGCGGATCTCGGCCAGCGAGAACCCCAACCGCTTGCCGCGCAGAGTGAGTTTCAGGCGCACCCGATCCTTCTCACGGTAGATGCGCTTCTGTCCCTCGCGGTACGGCGCCAGCAGGCCTTCCTGTTCGTAGAAGCGGATGGTGCGTGGCGTGACCTCAAACATCCTCGCCAGCTCGCCGATGCTGTAGTGTCGGTGCTGGCGGGGCAGGGCCTCCTGGCTGGCCTCGTTGGCCGGGGCGCTTGTCTGTGTCATGACATCGATCCTGTGAGCGGGTGGTGAACCGGCGGTTTCTCACCTCGTCTGGCAACCCTAAACGAGGTTTACGTTAACGTAAAGTGCTTGTTCGACCAAGGCGTGATATGGGATAAACCTAGCAAATGCTAGGTTGGCGTCAGCCATTTCCCCCATTGTTGAACAAGAGGGTTTCCCCATGGACTTCTCCCTGACCGATGACCAGAAGGCGCTGGCCGCGGCGGCTGCCGATTTCGCCAGGGCCGAGCTCGCCGAGCATGCCGCCGACTGGGACGCGCGCTCCCACTTCCCGGTGGACGTCATCCGCCGGGCCGGCGAGGCGGGCTTTCTCGGCATCTATACCCCGGAAGAACATGGCGGCCTGGGCCTCTCGCGCCTCGAGGCCTCGCTGATCTTCGAGCAGCTGGCCCAGGGCTGCATCTCCACCACCGCCTACCTGACCATCCACAACATGGTGACCTGGATGATCGCCAGCTGGGGCGACGATGCCCTACGCCAGGCCTGGGTGCCTGCCATGGTGGCCGGCGAAGCGCTCGGCTCCTACTGCCTGACCGAGCCTGGCGCCGGCTCCGATGCCGCCAGCCTGCGCACCAAGGCGGTGCGCGAGGGCGACGAATACCTGATCAGCGGCTCGAAGATGTTCATCTCCGGCGCGGGGGCCACCGAGGTGCTGGTGGTGATGGCGCGCACCGGCGCGCCCGACAGTGGCGCCGGCGGTGTCTCGGCGATCGTGGTGCCGGCCGATGCGGCAGGAATCGAATACGGCAAGAACGAGGAAAAGATGGGCTGGAAGAGCCAGCCGACGCGGCTGGTCAGTTTCGACGGTGTGCGGGTGCCGGTCACCCATCGCCTGGGCGCGGAGGGCGAGGGCTTCCGGTTTGCCATGAAGGGCCTCGACGGCGGGCGTCTAAACATCGCCAGCTGCTCGCTGGGGGCGGCCCAGCAGGCATTAACCCTGTCGCGGGACTACCTTGCCGAGCGCAAGCAGTTCGGCCGTGAGCTCTCGCAGTTCCAGGCCCTGCAGTTCAAGCTTGCCGACATGGCCAGCGAGTTGACTGCCGCACGGCTGATGGTGCGTCACGCCGCCTGGCGTCTCGATCAGAACGATCCCGAGGCTACCGCCCACTGCGCCATGGCCAAGCGCTTCGCCACCGACATGGGCTTCACCGTCTGCAACGAGGCCCTGCAGCTGCATGGCGGCTATGGTTACATCCGTGAGTACCCCCTGGAGCGCATGGTCCGTGATACCCGGGTGCATCAGATCCTTGAGGGCACCAACGAGATCATGCGCTTGATCGTCGCCCGTCGCCTGCTGGCCGACGGTGTCATTGAATCCTTACAGTAGGAGATCCTGGATGTCGGACCTTGCAGTGCTCTTCGACGAGCTACCCACCCGCGATGGCGGCCGCATCGGCATGGCCACTCTCAACGCCCCGAAGTCGCTCAACGCCCTGTCGCTGGAGATGATCCGCCAGCTCGACGCCAAGCTCGAGGCCTGGGCGGTGGACCGCAGCGTGGTGGCGGTGTGGCTCGAGGGCAGCGGCGACAAGGCCTTCTGTGCCGGTGGTGACGTGGTGGCCCTCTACCGTTCGTTGACCGAGCAGGACGAGAACCGCAGTGTCGACCGTGACGGTCTGTTCGCCGAGACCTACTTTTCGGCAGAGTATCGCCTTGACTACCGCATCCACACCTATCCCAAGCCGCTGTTGGTGTGGGGTGATGGCATCGTCATGGGCGGTGGCCTGGGCCTGATGGCCGGCGGCTTCCAGCGCCTGACCACCGAGACCACGCGCATCGCCATGCCTGAGATCACTATCGGTCTCTATCCCGACATCGGGGCGAGCTGGTTTCTGGGCCGCATGCCTCCCGGAATAGGAGCCTACCTGGGCCTGACCGGCGCCCAGCTCAACGCCCGCGACGCCCTGGACCTGGGGCTGGCCGACCGCTTTATTCCGCGTGAGCGTCGCGAGGCGTTGATCGGCGCCCTGAAGGAGGCCGATTGCGGCGACCGCAGCCTGCCGGCCCTGCGGGCTGGGGTGCAGACAGTGCTCGATGACCACGAGGAGCGCCGCGCCATGCCGGCCGGCCAGGTGTGGCCGCATCTCGACCATCTCCAGGCGCTGGTGGGGCGGGTGGATGCCGCTACGGCCGTCAAGCGCATTTTGGGCGATACCAGCGATGACGCCTGGCTCGCCGCCAACCGCGCACGTCTCCAGGTCGGTAGTCCGATGACGGCCCAGCTGGTATGGCACATGCTCGAACGCCACGCCCACACCAGCCTCGCCGACGCCTTCCGTGACGAGCTCGGCCTGTCGGTGCAATGCTGTTGCCAGGGAGACTTCGTCGAAGGGGTGCGCGCCTTGCTGATCGACAAGGATAAGTCGCCGCACTGGCAGCATGCCAGTGTCGCCGGGGTGCCCCAGGCCGACATCCAGGCGCTGTTGACCCCGCGCTGGTCCAGTGAGTCTCATCCTTTACGCGACCTCGGCGTCGGCCATCGGGTCGGGTAGGGGCGGGCCAGTCTTGCGCACTGCCGCCAAAGCATTCACGAGATCCATCATTAAGGAGCACAGCGTATGAACATCGCCTTCATCGGCCTTGGCAACATGGGCGCGCCCATGGCCACCAACCTGGTCAAGGCCGGCCATGACGTCAGCGTTTTCGACCTGGTTGAGAGCGCCATCCAGTCACTAGAAGGGCAGGGCGCACGGCGCGCCGCCAGCGCCGAGGCGGCCGCCAAAGGGGCGGATGTGGTGGTCTCCATGCTGCCGGCCGGGGCGCACGTCAAAGGGCTCTATTTGGGGCGCGACGGCACGCCGGGGCTGCTCGATACCCTCGAGGGAGCGCCGCTGCTGGTCGACTCCTCGACCATCGCCCCGGACGATGCCCGCCTGGTGGCGGCGGCCGCCGCCGAGCGCGGCTTCACCTACCTGGATGCCCCGGTATCGGGCGGTGTGGGCGGCGCCCAGGCGGGCACCCTGACCTTTATCGTCGGCGGCGATGCGGCCGGTTTCGACAAGGCCAAGCCGCTGCTCGAGGCCATGGGCAAGAATATCTTCCACGCCGGCGAGGCGGGGGCCGGTCAGGTGGCCAAGATCTGCAACAACATGCTGCTGGGCATCCTGATGTCGGGCACCGCCGAGGCCCTGGCGCTGGGCGTGAAGAACGGTATGGACCCGGCCGTGCTCTCCGAGATCATGAAGCAGAGCAGCGGGGGTAACTGGGCGCTCAACGTCTACAACCCCTGGCCCGGGGTGATGGAGGGCACCGCCGCTTCGCGGGACTACCAGGGCGGCTTTTTGACCGACCTGATGGCCAAGGACCTGGGGCTGGCCTGGGAGTTGGCGCTGGGCTCGAAGTCCACCGTGCCGATGGGCTCCCAGGCGCGCAACCTCTTCGCCCTGCACAGCGCCCAGGGCAGTGGCCAACTCGACTTCTCCAGCATCCAGACCCTCTACCGCCAGGGCGAGGAGAAGTAAGCACCGAGCGGCCAAGCGGCCAAGGAAACCCTCCAGCAGAGTAAACTGCTGGAGGGTTTCCTTTTCCGTCGAGACCCGGCATGAGCGTACCCGCTTTTCCGTCCTCCTCCCTTGCATCACGATCCCGCCACGCGCGGGCCATGCAACTCTCGGGGCAGACGCTTCGTGCTGACCGTGCCGCTGGCCTGGGTAGCGGCTGGCCGACGTACGCCGACCACGCGGGACTTGGCAGAAAGCTGCATCTGGTCTACATTCATTCAAAATGTAGAAATTATCTGTTCGCTACGCGAGGATTCCCCCATGAGCCAGATCACCCCCGTCACCTGGGACGACCCCTTCCGCCTCGTCGACCAGCTCTCCGAGGACGAGCGCATGGTCCTGCAGACCGCCCACGACTATTGCCAGGAGAAGCTGCTGCCGCGAGTGCTGGAGGCCAACCGTCACGAGCGCTTCGAACGCGAGATCATGACCGAGATGGGCGAGCTGGGCCTGCTTGGCGCGACCATCGACGGCTACGGCTGCGCGGGACTGAACTACGTCAGTTATGGCCTGATTGCCAGAGAAGTAGAGCGCGTCGACTCCGGCTACCGCAGCGCCATGAGCGTGCAGTCGAGCCTGGTGATGTACCCGATTCATGCCTTCGGCAGCGAGGAGCAGCGCGAGAAGTACCTGCCCAAGCTGGCCAGCGGCGAGTGGGTGGGGGCCTTCGGCCTCACCGAGCCCGACCATGGCTCCGACCCCGGCGGCATGAGTACCCGTGCCACGCGCACCGACGGCGGCTGGCGGCTCAACGGCACCAAGACCTGGATCACCAATTCGCCCATCGCCGACGTCTTCGTGGTCTGGGCGCGAGATGACGAGGGGGTAGTTAACGGCTTCATCCTCGAGAAGAGCATGAAGGGGCTCTCGGCACCCAAGATCGAGGGCAAGTTCAGCCTGCGCGCCTCCATCACCGGCCAGATCGCCATGCAGGACGTGGAAGTCTCCGATGACCAACGCCTGCCGAACGTCACTGGCCTCAAGGGCCCGTTCTCCTGCCTCAACCGCGCCCGCTACGGCATTGCCTGGGGCACCATGGGGGCCGCCGAGGCGTGCTGGCATGCGGGGCGCGACTATACCCTGGAGCGCAAGCAGTTCGGCCGTCCCTTGGCCGCCAACCAGCTGATTCAGAAGAAGCTCGCCGACATGCAAACCGAGATCGCCCTGGGCTTGCAAGCGGCACTGCGCGTGGGTCGCATGATCGACGATGGCCAGCTGGTGCCGGAGGCGATCTCGCTGATCAAGCGCAACAACTGCGGCAAGGCGCTGGACATCGCTCGGGTGGCCCGCGACATGCATGGCGGCAACGGCATCAGCGATGAGTACCACGTGATCCGCCACGTGATGAACCTCGAGGCGGTCAATACCTACGAGGGTACCCATGACGTCCACGCGCTGATCCTCGGGCGTGCTCAGACCGGTATCCAGGCCTTTACCGGCTGATGCACCAGAACGCAATCGGCTGAAGATAACGCGGGGCGCCGGGGGTAGGCCGAAGAATAGGAGGTCTAAGCACCATATTCATAACGCCTGCTCGACGGTCCGGCGCTTGTTTTGGATCGGCCCCGAGTGAGCAAGGAGCTGCAGATGAGCAAACCGTTGGACGGCATCACGGTGCTCGACATGTCGCGGGTACTGGCCGGCCCCTGGGCCGGCCAGCTGCTGGCCGACCTGGGCGCCCGGGTGATCAAGGTCGAACACCCTTCGCGCGGTGACGATACCCGTGGCTGGGGCCCTCCCTGGCTGACCGGAGAGGATGATGCCGAGCGGGTGGCGGCCTATTTTCTGTGCGCCAACCGCGGCAAGCAGTCGCTGGCCGTGGACATCGCCACCGAGGGTGGACAGGCGCTGGTCCGGGCACTGGCGAAGGGCGCCGATATCCTGCTCGAGAATTTCAAGGTCGGCGGGCTGGCTCGCTATGGCCTCGACTACCCCAGCCTGCGGGCGCTCAACCCGCGCCTGATCGGTTGCTCGATTACCGGCTTTGGCCAGGACGGCCCCTATGCCCATCGGGCCGGCTACGACTTCATGATCCAGGCCATGGGTGGCTTGATGAGCCTGACCGGCGAGCCCGATGGCATGCCCATGAAGACAGGCGTGGCGATTACCGACGTGATGACCGGACTCTATGCCAGCGTAGGGGTGCTCGCCGCCCTTCAGGAGCGCGCGCGCACCGGCCAGGGGCGGCATATCGACCTGGCACTGCTCGACGTGCAGGTGGCCACCCTGGCCAACCAGGCGCTCAATGCGCTGGTTGAAGGCCGTTCTCCCGAGCGCCATGGCAACGCCCATCCCAATATCGTGCCCTACCAGGCGTTCGCCTGTGGCGATGGCCATCTGGTGCTCACTGTGGGCAATGATGCCCAGTTCGCGCGTCTCGCCGAGCTGCTGGGTCATCCCGAGTGGGCCGAGGATCCCGCCTATGCCACCAATGGCGCTCGGGTAGGCAACCGGCAGGTGCTGGTCTCGCTCATCCAGAAGATCCTGCTCGAGCGGGGCCGTGATGAGTGGTTGGCCGAGATGGAGGCGCGTGGACTCCCCGCCGGACCCATCAACACCCTGACCGAGGTCTTCGACGACCCTCAGGTACGCCATCGCGGCCTACACCGGACGCTGCGGCGTGGCGATCTAGAGGTGCCCCAGGTTGCCAACCCTCTGCGCTTCGACGGCGAATCCGTCACCAGCGAGGTGGCCCCACCCCGGCTCGGTCAGGACAGCGATGCGATTCTCGCCGAGATGGGTCTCTCGTCCGAGGATATTGCCAAGCTCAGACAGGCAGGCGTGGTCAGGTAAGAAACTAACTGGCGGTGCCGTGGACAGGTTGTAGCGGAGGTCTACGCCAGGGATGGTGTCGGTAGCGCCCACGGATGGGGTCACAGCGCCTTCGCGTAGACCTGTTGCCGGTTATCCGCATGCTGGTCCCAGGCGCCTATCTGGGCGAAAACCGTCGTGTCAGTCCCGTCTCGGCGATCATCCGGGTAGAGATCTCCTCTACGGAAAAGCGGGTGGTGTCGATATAGGGAATATGCATTTGGCGATAGAGGCCCTCGGCCTGCTCGACCTCCTGGACACATTGGTCCATGGAGCTATACCGGCTATTGGGTCGGCGCTCGTGGCGGATCGCCGCCAGCCGGCGCGGGTCGATGGTCAGCCCGAACAGCTTATGGCGATGCGGAACCAGCACCTTGGGTAGC
Source organism: Halomonas ventosae (assembly GCF_004361885.1). GTDB lineage: Bacteria > Pseudomonadota > Gammaproteobacteria > Pseudomonadales > Halomonadaceae > Halomonas > Halomonas ventosae_C. The sequence goes on along the minus strand of NZ_SNWH01000003.1, from coordinate 206,779 downwards.
TTGAGGGTGCCGTTCTCGTCCTGGTCGTCCTCGGTGAGCGGGTAGTTGGCGGCACGGATGCCGAACTGCAAGGCCAGGTAGAGCGAGGTGGGGGTCTTGCCGCAGCGCGAGACCCCCACCAGGATGATGTCGGCCTTGTCATACTGATGGGTGCGCGCTCCATCGTCGTTGTCCAGGGCGAAGTGCACCGAGTGGATGCGGTCCATGTAGACATCGTCGCGGCCGATGGCGTGGGTGCGACCCACACTGTAGGAGGAGTGCGCTTCCAGCTCCTCCTCCAGCGGCTTGAGGAAGGTCGAGAAGATGTCGACCTTGAAGCCTGGGGCCTGACGGATCACCTCGCGGATCTGCTCATCGACGATGGTATCGATAATGATCGGCTGCTCGCCATCGCGCACCGCCGTGGCCTCGATGATCGCCACCAGGGTACGGGCTTTCTCCAGGGAGTCGATATAGGGCTTGGTGAGCATGCGGATCTCGACGCTCTCGAACTGAGCGAGCAGGCTGCGACCCAGGCTTTCGGCGGTGATGCCGGTGCCGTCGGAGATAAAAAAGGCGGTGCGCGTCATGGCATGTCGCTGTGTGGCGAAGATCAAGATACGCCATATTGTCGGTGCTGGACGGGGTTGGGACAAGCAGTGGCCTTGCGCTCCTCGCGACGCTGTCCGAGTGGCGTGTCGGCGGACAACCCCCGCTGTTGTAAAAATCCTCCAGTGACTTCGATGTTAGACCAATGGCGAATATGGCAGGCCGCTGGTAGAGTCACCGCCATTCCTCATGCTTGAGTTCTGCGCGGCCTACCGGCATGAGGCACCCGTCGTCGATATCCTGGGAGGTCTCATGGACGATTACATTCAGTGGTTCGATCAATTGGGCATGGACGATGTTGAGCGGGTCGGGGGCAAGAACGCCTCCCTCGGTGAGATGATCTCCAAGCTGTCTGGCGCGGGTGTTACCGTCCCTGGCGGTTTCGCCACCACGGCACACGCCTACCGCGAATTCCTCTCCCACGAAGGACTCAACGAGCGCATCAACCGCCGGCTCGCCGCGCTGGACGTCAATGACGTGGCCGAGCTGGCGAGGGCTGGTGCCGAGATCCGCCAGTGGGTGATTGATACGCCGCTGCCGCCAACCTTCGAGCGCTACCTGCGCGAGAGCTACCAGACGCTCGCAGCGATGCATCCCCACCTCAAGGTCGCCGTGCGCAGCTCGGCCACCGCCGAGGATTTGCCAGATGCCTCCTTCGCCGGCCAGCAGGAGACCTTCCTCAACATCGAGGGCTTCGATAACATCAAGCGCGCCGTGCATGAGGTCTTTGCCTCGCTGTTCAACGACCGCGCCATCTCCTATCGCGTGCATCGCGGCTATGCCCACGAGAACGTGGCGCTGTCGGCGGGCATCCAGAAGATGGTGCGCTCCGAGACCGGCGCCTCAGGCGTCATGTTTACCCTGGATACCGAATCCGGCTATCGCGATGCCGTTTTCGTCACCGCCTCCTGGGGGCTGGGCGAAACCGTGGTGCAGGGGGCGGTGAACCCCGATGAGTTCTATGTCCACAAGCCGACCCTGGCGGCGGGCCGCCCGGCGGTGCTGCGCCGCAACCTCGGCTCCAAGCTGATCAAGATGGTCTACACCGACGACACCAGCGCCGGCAAGTCGGTGGCCACGGTAGACGTGCCGCTGACCGACCGAGTACGCTTCTGCCTCGATGATGAGCAGATCATGGCGCTGGCCCGTCAGGCGGTGACCATCGAGACGCACTATGGCTGCCCCATGGACATCGAGTGGGCGCTGGATGGCGACGACGGTGAGCTCTACATCGTCCAGGCGCGCCCCGAGACGGTGGTCTCCCAGCAGGAGGGCGGCAAGCTCGAGCGCTTCCAGTTGAAGGAGAAGGGCCGCACCCTGGTCGCCGGCCGGGCTATCGGCCAGCGCATTGGTCGTGGCGCGGTCAAGGTGGTGTTCTCCCCGGATGACATGGCGAAGGTCAACCCCGGGGATGTGCTGGTCACCGACATGACCGACCCGGACTGGGAGCCGATCATGAAGCGCGCCTCGGCGATCGTCACCAACCGGGGCGGTCGCACTTGTCATGCGGCGATCATCGCCCGCGAGCTGGGTATTCCCGCGGTAGTTGGCTGCGGTGACGCCACCGAAGCGCTGGACGATGGGCGCGACGTCACCGTCTCCTGCGCTGAGGGGGATACCGGCCACGTCTACGAGGGGCTGCTGGAGTTCGACCGTCGCGTGACCAGCGTCGACGCCATGCCCGAGATCCCCTTCAAGATCATGATGAATGTCGGCAATCCGGATCGTGCCTTCAGTTTCGCCGGCCTGCCCAATGCCGGGGTCGGCCTGGCGCGTCTCGAGTTCATCATCAATCGCATGATCGGGGTGCATCCCAAGGCACTGCTCGAGTACGACACCCTGCCCGCCGATCTGCAGCAGACCATCGACCTGCGGACCGCCGGCTACTCCGACCCAGTGGCGTTCTACGTCGACAAGCTGGTCGAGGGCATCTCCACCCTGGCCGCTGCCTTCTTTCCGCAGCGAGTCATCGTGCGCTTGTCGGATTTCAAGTCCAACGAGTACGAGAACCTGATCGGCGGCAAGCTCTACGAGCCGGGGGAGGAGAACCCTATGCTTGGCTTTCGCGGAGCGTCGCGCTATATCTCCGACTCCTTCCGCCCTTGCTTCGAGCTGGAGTGCCGCGCCCTCAAGCGGGTGCGCGAGGAGATGGGGCTCGACAACGTCGAGATCATGGTGCCTTTCGTGCGCACCACCGACGAGGCTCGCGAGGTGGTCGATCTACTGGCCGCCAACGGTCTTGCACGTGGCGAAAACGGCCTTAAGGTGATCATGATGTGCGAGCTGCCGGCCAACGCCCTGCTGGCCGAGGAGTTCCTCGAGCACTTCGATGGCTTCTCCATCGGCTCCAACGACCTGACCCAGCTGACCCTGGGGCTGGACCGCGACTCCGGTATCGTTGCCCACCTGTTCGACGAGCGTAACCCGGCGGTCAAGAAGCTGCTGGCCATGGCCATCCAGGCCTGCCATGCCCAGGGCAAGTACATCGGCATCTGCGGCCAGGGGCCGTCGGATCATCCAGACCTGGCCAAGTGGCTGATGGAGAAGGGGATCGACTCGGTGTCGCTCAATCCCGATGCGGTACTCGAGACCTGGTTCATGCTGGCCGGCGAGACCCTTGGCTAAGCTGGTTTTCGTGATCAGCGCGTGATGACACCCGGGCTCTTTGTCCGGGTGTCTTGCTTCATGCACGTCCCTTGCACGATGGAGGTCTAGACTGAGCTTGGATGTCCCGATGAGGAGCGCTGCATGAAGACTCGATTTCCGCTGTACCCGCTGGTGGCGGCCGTATCCCTTGGCCTGACCCTCGCCGCATCCCCGCTGCTGGCTCAGCCCGGCAATGGGCATGGCAATGGCCAGGGGGCGGGTTCCTGGCAGCATCAAGGCCAGCAGTCGCCTGGCGCCAAGGGCCATGGTAAGGCACGCGGCGAGCGCCCGGCGTACCGTGACCACGAACGTGACGAGTACCGCGACCGCGAACGTGACGAGTACCGTGAACGAGACCGCCAGGAGTATCACGACCGCGATACAGCCAGGCGGCCCTCAATCGACGAACGCGAGATCCGAGAGATCTTCCGCCGTCGCCGCGAATACCTCGACCATGACGACCGTGACCGCCTCCCGCCAGGCATCCGCATGAACCTGGCGCGCGGCAAATCCTTGCCGCCAGGTATCGCCAAGAAATTCGACGCGTCCCTGCGGCGCGACCTGCCCGACTACGAGGGCTATGAATGGCGCCGTGTGGGGAGCGATGCCGTGCTGGTGGATCTCACCAACGACATCATCTACGAGGTGATCCACGACATCCTGCGGTGATCCCCTGAGCGGGCACCCCGGTGCTCGCTCTCCTTGATCTCCATCAGACAGGACCCTTCGTCATGTCTCATACTGCCCGTGTCTGCAAAGGAGAATTGCCATGCTGGAACCCCTTGGGGTGGCACAGGTATATCGGACCTGTCCGACCGATACCTTCGATTTCGAGGTTACCAGCGAGCTTGAGTCGCTGGATCTGCTTATCGGCCATGAACGCGCACGGGATGCCTTGAGTTTCGGCACCGCGATCCGCAGCGACGGCTTCAACCTTTTTGTGCTGGGTCAGCCCGGCCATGATCGGCAAAGCCTGGTGGGCAGCTTCCTCGCTGAGAAGGCTCGGGGCGCCTCGGTACCCCGGGACTGGTGCTACCGCTACAACTTCGACGATCCGGCCGTGCCGCTGGCTCTCCCGCTGCCGCCGGGCCTGGGGCGGCAGCTGCGTACGGACCTCGAGGCGCTGGTCGAAGAGTTGCGCAGCGCCATCCCTGCCGTGTTCGAGAGCGAGGAGTACCAGAACCGTCTCCACGAGCTCAAGCAGGCCATGGGGGAACGCCAGCGTGACGCCGTGGAGACCGTGCGACGCGAGGCCCGCGAGCACGATATCCTGCTGCTTTCCACTCCCAACGGATTCACCTTCGCGCCGGCCGACGGCGACCAGGTGATGTCACCGGACGACTACGAGAAGTTGCCGGAGGAACAGCGCAACCGCATCGAGCGCACCGTCGAGGAACTCCAGCATAAGCTGACCCAGGCGATCCGCCAGATGCCGCGGCTCGCCAAGGAACTACGCAAGGAACTCAAGGCATTCAGCGAAGAGATGCTGCAATCGGTCATCGACGGGCCGATCGGTGATCTGGAAAAACGCTACCGCGAAGAGAGGGGAGTGCTGTCGCATCTCAAGGCGATTCGCGAGTCGATCCTGGAACATGTCGAGTCCTTCCAAGCCGAACAGCCGGAGGTGCCGCCCGAGGCGCTGTTCAGCCGCTTTCGGGTCAATCTGCTGGTGGACAATGCCGAGGCCGACGGGGCGCCGCTGATCTACCAGGATCTGCCCACCCATCAGCACCTGGTGGGTCGCATCGAGCATCATATGCACAATGGCACCCTGCTGACCGACTTCTCGCTGATACGGGCCGGCGCCCTGCATCGCGCCAACGGCGGCTACCTGGTATTGGATGTGCGTGGCGTGCTTACCCAGCCGGGGGCCTGGGAGACCCTCAAGCGTGTGCTGAAGGCCGGCGAGATCCGTACCGAGTCGCTGGAGCAGGCCTATGGGCTGATCAGCACCGTGACCCTCGAGCCGGAGCCGATCCCGCTGGATGTCAAGATCGTGCTGCTGGGCGAGCGCCTGCTCTACTATCTGCTCTGCGAGCATGACCCCGAATTCCTGGAGCTGTTCAAGGTCCAGGCCGACCTCGAGGACGAGCTCGACCGTGATCCCCGTCACGAGGCTTTCTATGCTCGTATGGTGGCGACCCTGGCCCGCGAGGCGGCTCTGCGCCCGCTGGACCGCAGCGGCGTGGCCGCGGTGATCGAGCGGGCCAGCCGTCTGGCCGACGACCAGCGCAAGCTGACCGCGCGTCATCGCGATCTCCATGATCTGGTGCTGGAGGCCGACCACTGGGCAAGTGAGGAGGCGGCCACGGTGATCGCCCGCCGCCATGTCGAGAAGGCGGTCAGCCAGCAGCTCTGGCGCGCCGGGCGCATCCGCGAGCGCAGCCACGAGATGATCACGCGTGGCACCATGATGGTCGCCATCGAGGGCAGCAGCGTCGGCCAGGTCAACGGCCTCTCCGTGCTGCAGCTGGGCGAGTACGCCTTCGGCCAGCCGTCGCGTATCACTGCCACCGCACGGCCGGGCAACGGCCAGGTGGTGGACATCGAGCGCGAGGCGCGCATGGGGGGGCGCATCCACTCCAAGGCGGTGATGATCCTGTCGCGCTACCTGGCCACGCGCTATGCGGGGGAGGAGCCGCTCTCGCTCTCCGCGAGCCTGGCCTTCGAGCAGTCCTACGGCGGCGTCGAAGGCGACAGCGCCTCGGTGGCGGAGGTGTGTGCCCTGGTCTCGGCCATCGCCCGGGTGCCACTCGATCAGGCCTTCGCTGTGACCGGTTCCATCGATCAGCATGGGCGGGTCCAGGCGGTGGGCGGCGTGAACGAGAAGATCGAGGGGTTCTTCGATGTTTGCAGCGCCCGTGGTGACCTCGAGGGGCAGGCGGTGATCCTGCCGGCGACCAATGTCGAGCACCTGATGCTCAAGACCGAGGTTCGCGAGGCGATCGAGGAGGGGCGCTTCCGGGTCTTCGCCGTGTCACGGGTGGACGAGGCACTTGAGTTACTCACCGGTCTGCCCATCGGTGCCCCCGACGAACAGGGGCGCTTCCCCGAGGGCAGCCTGGATGCCCACGTGACCGAGCGGCTGACCCATTTCCGCGAGGTGGTGAAGCACGCGCGCCAGGAGGAGCGGGGCGGCGATGATGATGAGCACGAGGAGCCTGATGATGAATGTTGACGAGTCTCGGTCAGGCCCGGAGGAGCAGGGAGGCGGGGGTGAGATTCCGGTGAGTCGGGTGCTGGCGCTGCTCGATGCGTCCCGCCATAGCCTGGCGGCTCTGGCCGCCGCGGTGGATCTCGCGGTGATGCGCCACGCTGAGCTGGTGGCCCTCTACGTCGAGGACCAGGACCTGCTGGGCAGCGCCGGCTTTCCCTTTGCCCGAGAGATCGGCGCCACCTCGGGGCGGGTGCGCCGGCTGTCGAGGTCCGATCTCGAGGCCAGTATGGCCCGACAGGCCCGTCGCGTGACCGAGGCCCTAGATGCCGCGGTAGCCGGCCGGGAGCTGCGACACCAGTTGCGGGTCAGTCGCGGCCGGGTGATCAGCGAGGCGTTGTCGCACGCCGGCCCAGGGGACCTGTTGGTGCTCGGCAAGGCCGGGTTATCGGGCCACTGGGGCGTGCGCCTGGGTTCAACCAGCCGTGCCCTGATCCTCGAGGCGCCCTGCACGGTGATCATCTGGGACGAGCGTCTGTCGCTGGCTCGCGGCCCGCTGCGGACCCTGGACGATCCCGGGGCGGGCGGCGAGTTCCCGCCGGTTCTCGAGGCGCTGACCCGTCTGTTTGACGGCAGGGAGATCCTGCCGGCGAGAGATGCTCGGCAACTGGAGCAGCAGCTGGCCCATGTGGACAGCGGCGCCCTGCTGCTCCATCGCCCCCAGCTCGCCCGCCTGGTCGACCAGGATGCCGACCTGCTGGCTCGCCTGCTGATCCCGGTCATTGTCGTGCCATGAAAGTGGGAAAGACGATTTCGCCCCACAGGGTGGCGAGAATTTGGCAAGATAGCGCCTCCAACGAGCCGAAGGGGATCTGCCGGAATGGCATACTTGCTGGTGATGGGGGCCCTGGCGCTGTCCGTCTTCTTTACGCTGGGCTGGTGCCTGGCCCGCGCTGCGCACTGGTTGGCGAGGCGCCTGCCGGGTAGGGCTTGTACACCGCCAACGCGCGCGGCGCGGCGTGCCCCCAACCGGCCCAAGGTTTCTCCCCGATCCAGGGCCCGAAAAGCCGCCTCCAACAAGGCGTCAGCACCGCCCTGGTGTCTGACCCACTGGCTGGCGCGGCGGCGTTCTCCGCTGCCGCTGGGCCTGCTGGCCCTGCTGCTCTATGCGGGTAGTCGCCTGGCCGAATACGGCATGACGTTCCGACCGCAAGTCGCCCCCGGTGCGTTTCATGGCCTGGTCACCACCCTGGGCTGGGCCGCCGCCGCCCTGTTGACCCTCGCCGGCATGAATCTGCTGGCCCTCTGGCGCTGTCGCCGGGGGGGTGGCGACAATCGGGCCTGATTCACCTGCCGTCAGGTGTAAGCGGTAAGGGTTCAGACGTGCAGGTTGAAGACCAATAGTGTGAAGAAGCGCTGATCGGCATGGGCGCGAGTATGACGCGTACGTGAATCAAGATGGCAGCGCAGCCCGGCACGTTAGCTTGATCCATCGCGAATCAGGGCGCGAGTTCCAGCGCCTTGTCGGCGATCAGGATGCCGTTATTATCGGCGTAGAGCCACTGGCCGGGCCGCATGGTGACGCCGGCGAAGCTGACCGGGATGTCCCGCTGTCCCTCGCCGCGCTTCTCGCTCTTGCGCGGATGGGCGCCCAGGGCCTGGATGCCGAGCTCGGTCTCGGCCAGCACGTCGACGTCGCGCACGCAGCCATACATCACCACGCCGGCCCAGCCTTGGCCGGCGGCCTGCTCGGCGAGCATGTCGCCCAGCATGGCGCAGCGGGTAGATCCGCCGGCATCGACGACTAGCACGGCGCCATCGCCGGGTTCGGCTACTGCCTGCTTGACTAGGGAGTTGTCCTCGAAGCATTTGACGGTGCGGATCGGGCCGGCAAAGGCCTCGAGACCACCGACATTGACGAAGATCGGCTCGAGCACCTGTACCTCGGGGTAGGCATCGCAGATATCTGGGGTGATGATCTGGCTCACGGTGAGGCTCCTGGTGACGTGGGTGATGTCCCGATGATGCCATGTCGTGGCAAGAAGGGAACAGTGTCTGCACGGGCAGGCGGTCGCCAGGCATAAAAAAGCGCCCCAGCGGGGCGCTTCGTTGATCGGCTCCGACCACCGCGGGCGGCGGCCTTCGATGGTGCGAGCATCGGGGTCGAACCTGACGCTGTCACTATCCGGGGTATCAGGCTTCCTGGGCGATTGGAATCACGTTGGAGGCGGCGTTCTGATACTCCTCGATCTCGTGGAAGTTCATGTAGCGGTTGATCTCGCCGGCCATGGCGTCGAACTCGCCCATATAGCGGCGATACTCCTCGACACTGGGCAGGCGGCCTTCCACGGCGGCCACGGCCGCCAGTTCCGCGGAGGCGAGGTAGACGTTGGCACCGTCGCCCAGGCGGTTGGGGAAGTTGCGGGTCGAGGTGGAGACGACGGTGCTCTTGGCGGCGACGCGGGCCTGGTTGCCCATGCACAGCGAGCAGCCCGGCATCTCCATGCGCGCCCCGGCACGGCCGTAGATGCCGTAGTAGCCCTCCTCGGTGAGCTGGTGCTGGTCCATCTTGGTCGGCGGGGCCAGCCACAGGCGGGTCTTCAGGCTGCCGGCGGGCTGCTTTTCGAGCAGCTTGCCTGCGGCGCGGAAGTGGCCGATGTTGGTCATGCACGAGCCGATGAACACCTCGTCGATCTTCTCGCCGGCCACCTCGGACAGCAGGCGGGCGTCATCGGGGTCGTTCGGCGCGCACAGCACCGGCTCCTTGAGTTCCTCGAGGTCGATCTCGATCACCTCGGCGTAGTCGGCGTCCTGGTCGGCGCGCATCAGGCTCGGGTTGGCCAGCCACTCCTCCATGCCCAGGATGCGGCGCTCAATGGTGCGGCGGTCGCCGTAGCCGTTGGCGATCATCCACTTGAGCAGGGTGATATTGGACTTGAGGTACTCGCTCACGCTCTGCTCAGACAGCGTGATGGTGCAGCCCGCGGCGCTGCGCTCGGCGGAGGCGTCGGAGAGCTCGAAGGCCTGCTCGACGGTGAGGTCCTCAAGGCCCTCAATCTCTAGCACGCGACCGGAGAAGGCGTTCTTCTTGCCGGACTTCTCGACGGTCAACAGACCCTGCTGGATGGCGTAGTAGGGGATGGCGTGGACCAGGTCACGCAGGGTAACGCCGGGCTGGCGCTGGCCCTTGAAGCGCACCAGCACCGATTCCGGCATGTCCAGTGGCATCACGCCGGTGGCGGCGGCGAAGGCCACCAGGCCGGAACCCGCCGGGAAGGAGATGCCCAGCGGGAAGCGGGTGTGGGAATCGCCGCCGGTACCCACGGTGTCGGGCAGCAGCATGCGATTCAGCCAGCTGTGGATGATGCCGTCGCCCGGGCGCAGCGAGACGCCGCCACGGTTCATGATGAAGTCGGGCAGGGTGTGATGGGTATCCACGTCGACCGGCTTGGGGTAGGCAGCGGTATGACAGAAGGACTGCATCACCAGGTCGGCCTGGAAGCCCAGGCAGGCCAGATCCTTGAGCTCGTCACGAGTCATCGGGCCGGTGGTGTCCTGGGAGCCCACGGTGGCCATCTTCGGTTCGCAGTACATGCCGGGGCGCACCCCCTGCATGCCGCAGGCCTTGCCGACCATTTTCTGGGCCAGGGTGTAACCCTTGCCGGTGTCGGTGGGCTGCTCAGGTAGACGGAAGACGTCGGAGGGCGCCAGGCCCAGGGACTCACGGGCCTTGGTGGTCAGGCCGCGGCCGATGATCAGCGGGATACGGCCGCCGGCACGTACCTCGTCGAGGATCAGCTGGGTCTTGAGCGCGAAGGTGGTCAGCACCTCGTCGGTGCCGTGTTTGCACACCTTGCCCGCGTAGGGGTAGACGTCGATGACGTCGCCCATCTCGAGCTTGGAAACATCCATCTCCACGGGCAGGGCGCCGGAATCTTCCATGGTGTTGAAGAAGATCGGGGCGATCTTGCCGCCAAAGCAGAAGCCGCCGGCGCGCTTGTTGGGCACGTAGGGGATGTCGTCGCCGAAGAACCACAGCACGGAGTTGGTGGCGGACTTGCGCGAGGAGCCGGTGCCGACCACGTCGCCCACGTAGGCGACCGGGAAGCCCTTGGCCTTCACCTCCTCGATCTGTTTGAGCGGTCCCTTGACCCCTGGCTCATCGGGCGTAATGCCATCGCGCTCGTTCTTGAGCATGGCATTGGCATGCAGCGGGATATCCGGGCGCGACCAGGCATCCGGAGCCGGGGAAAGGTCGTCGGTATTGGTCTCGCCGGGCACCTTGAAGACACTGAGCGTGATCTTCTCGTCGAGGGCCGGCTTAGACAGGAACCATTCGGCCTCGGCCCAGGACTGGATGACCTCCTTGGCTACGGCGTTGCCGGCGCGGGCACGCTCCTCCACGTCGTGGAAGGCGTCGAACATCAGCAGGGTGTGCTTGAGCTGCTCGCCCACTTCCTTGGCGAGTTCCCCGTCATCGAGCAGCTCGACCAGTGATACGATGTTGTAGCCGCCCTGCATGGTGCCCAGCAGCTTTACTGCATGCACCCTGTCGATCAGCGGCGACTCGGCCTCGCCCTTGGCGATGGCGGTGAGGAAACCGGCCTTGACGTAGGCGGCCTCGTCGACGCCGGGCGGCACGCGATGGGTGAGCAGTTCGAGGATGGCCTCTTCCTCGCCGGCAGGCGGGTTCTTGAGCAGTTCGACCAGTGCGGCGACCTGCTCGGCGTTCAGCGGCTTCGGCGGCACGCCGTCGGCGGCGCGCTCCTCGACATGTTGGCGATAGGCTTCAAGCACGTTGGGGCCCTCATCGGTGGTGGTGGCCGAAGCCACAAGACCTTTGTCGAATGTCGACGCAAGCCATGCTTCGGCAAGGAAAAGGCGGCGGGCAGTGTCTTCCGTTTGCCAGGCGGTCCAGCGGTGGCGCGATCATAGTGGAAACTGTCGACAATGTTAAGGTGAGGCCCGGTTAACCCCCTTGAACATTGGTCGGTGACAACTTGTGGATGCCAGGCCGATGTTTCCCACGTTACCATGATGCTTTGTTAGCGCAGGTCAAATTGAATTGAACGGGAGAGGCATGGGAGAGCGGATCATCTCGCCCTGCGTCGGGCTATGCTCGACCAGCCTGGGGGATCGGGTCTGTCGCGGTTGTCAGCGTATCGACAGCGAAATCCGCGACTGGTCGGCGCTGTCTGCCGGGCAGCGCCAGCGTTGCATGGTCGAGCTCGATGAATTGCGTGGCGAGGTCGCCGGGCGCTATCTGCAGGTGATCGATGCCAAGCGCCTGGAGGCTCAGCTGCGCCGTCATCGGATCCGCTTCCGTGAGGAGCAGCCGCCGCTCTCCAGAGCTGTCGAGCTGCTGCGGGTGGGGCGTGGCCGTATCCGCGAGCTCGCGCGCTACGGGCTGGCAGGCCGCGACGGCGAGGACGCGGCCTGCTTGCATGAGCGTATCATCACCGATCTACTGGCCGCCGCCGAACGGCGACAGCCACGACTGCCCATGCCCGACCTGCTGATACCGGACCCTTGATGCCGCCGATGCCGAGCCTAGAGACGACCGACTGCCGAGACCTGCTGTCTGCCCAGTTGCGGGCATTTTTGCCCTGTGCCACCCCTGTTGCTTGGGTGACGTGGGCCCTGGCCAACCCCGAGCTGTTGCTGATCGACCATGCTCAGTGCGAAAAGAAGGCCGCCTCCACGGCCATGAGCCTGCTCTACCGCTATGTGCATCAGCCGCTGCTGCTGAGCAAGATGAGCCAGCTCGCTCGCGAGGAGCTGCTGCACTTCGAGCAGGTCGTCAAGCTGATGGAGGCGCGGGGCATTGTTTACCGCCACATCAGCGCCTCGCGCTACGCTGAGGGTCTGCGCTGCCATGTCCGCCAGCAGGAGCCGGAGCGGCTGGTGGATATTCTGATCATCGGTGCCTTGATCGAGGCACGCAGCTGCGAGCGCTTTGCCTGCCTGGTGCCGCATCTTGATGAGGAGCTTGCCAAGTTCTATCTCAGTCTGGTTAAGTCAGAAGGTCGCCATTTTGAAGATTACCTGATGCTGGCGCGCCGCCTGTCCCCGGCGCCCATCGACTCGCGCATCGCCTTTTTTTCCGAGCATGAGGCCGCGCTTGTCACCATGCCCGACACGGCCTTTCGTTTTCACAGCGGCGTGCCGGCCTGAGGCCTTCACTTCCGCCACGCAGGAATGAACACCATGCGGAATGCTGCCGACGACGTAGACGACAATGACCGCGACCACCTGGCGCTCTTCGGCCATTTTTCCCTGACACTGGGCGACGATGTGCTGACCCAGTTCAGCTACGACAAGGTCAAGGCGCTGTTGATCTACCTGCTGCTCCACGATCAGCCGGTCAGCCGCGCCACCCTGGCCGAAATGCTGTGGCCCGATCAGGGCCTGTCGTCGGGGCGTACCAATCTACGTCATGCCTTGCACTGCCTGCGTCAGTCACTCGGTGACCAGGCCGAGCGGGTGTTGTCGGTCTCCCGCCAGACCATTGCCTTCCGGCTGCCTGAACACTGGCGTTTCGACATGCACCGACTGCAGGCGCTGCTCGAGGGGCCCGTTGACGTGGCCACGCTCGAAGCGGTGCTGGCCTGTTACCGCGGCGATCTCGCCGAGGAGCTGCATCTTGCCAGCTGTGCCGAGTTCCAGCGGTGGCTGGTACAGGTGCGCAACGAATGGCGCCAACGAGTAATCCGCTTCGCCGAGAACGTGCTCGAGCGCCAGGAGTCGCTGTCTGACGGTGTATTGGAGTTGCTCGCCAGCCGCTTTTCCGGCTATGGTCCTTTCCACGAACGCTTGGTTCGCCAGCTCGCCGAAAAGGGCCAGCTGGCTGCTGCGCATGAGCAGTACAATGCCTACCTGCAGTTGCTGGCGCTCTCTGGCCAGCAGCCGGAGCCCTCCTTTCTGCAATTAGCTCGCTACTGGTCCGATAGCCAGGCCGAACGAGCGCAGTTTGGCCCCAGCGGTGCCTTTGCGCGCACCCTGGCCATGGACAGCACGCCCCTTCGCGAAGATGAGATCGAGCAGCGCCAGCTGTCGGTCATGGCCATTCGCCTGCGCTTCAACGCGGACCTGTCGGCGCGCGCCGATGCCCATGCCTGCCTGACGCTGCAGATCGAGCTGATGCGTTGGCTCGAGCAGCAGTGCCATCACCTGGGTGGCTTCTGGCTGCCCGGAGCCACGGGCGGGCTGGGCCTGGCCTGTTTCGGCACCCATGGCCCAGCGCATCAGCTGGCCGAACTAGTGGCGCTCTACGAGCACTGCCGGCGCGTGCTTCCTGAGCAGTCCCAGCGCCACTGGAGCGGAGAAGGTGAGCCGCCACGCATTCAGCTGGCCGCCGGCCTGGACAGCGGACGCGTGGTCTACCTGCCCGAGCGCCACCTGGTCGACCCGCTCGGCCAGGTGTCCCAAGGCTCGCTGGACCTGATGAGCGCCGCCGAGGGCAGCGAGTTGGTCATCTCCCAGGATGCCAGCCAGCACATGCCGCCGGCGCTGGACCTTCAGCCACGGCTCTCCACGCGGCTGGTGGCCAGCGACGGCCGGGTGCGCCTGCGGGCGCTGGTACTCGGCACCAACGAGGGTGGGCGCGAGGTGCCGCCGCCCAGTCTGGTAGGGCGCGAGGGGGCTCTGCGAACCCTGCGCGATGCCCTGGCTCGGGCCGGCATCGGCCTGCGCCAGAGCGTGCTGGTACGGGGGCCCTCGGGGCTTGGCAAGTCAGCGCTGCTGGTGGGCTTCCGCCAGCTCGAGCAGAGTAGCGAGGCGGCGATCTGCTGGCAGCCGACCACCCGGCTGTCCGTCCAGGAGCCCTATGGGGTGGCGCGCCAGCTGCTGCGCTGGCACCTGGGGGGGCGCATCGATGCCGAGGCGCTCTCCTGGCTGCTCAACGATGACGAGGCGCTCGGGGCAGACCATCGGCTATTGCTGGAGGAGGCACTCGGCGTCCGTGAGCCTCGCGAGATGGCGATGCTGGCCCAGAGCGGGGAGGCCGTCGAGCTGGTCGTCGGACTGGTCCATCGGCTAATCCGCGAGCTGTCCCGCGAGCGTACCCTGGTGCTGATGATCGATGATTTGCAGTGGCTCGACGAGCCCTCCTTCAAGGTGCTGACCGGACTCCAGGCGCGGTTGCCGATCAATAGCCCCTTCCTGCTGGTGGCCAGCCATCATGGTCGCGAGGCATTGCCCGCCAAGCTGCACTGGGATCAGCAGATCGCCCTGGGGCGGCTGGATGCCATGCAATCCTCGCGACTGCTCTCGCAACTGGCGCGTCGCTATCGCATCCACCTGAGCCCGCGGCTGCGCGGGCAGATCATCGAGCGCTGCGATGGCGTTCCGCTCTATCTCCAGGAGATCTGCCGCCGGGTAGACATGGATCGCCGCGAAGGGCGTGGCGTGCATCTCGACGAGCTGCCCCGCGGCCTGCTGGGGCTGTTGGCCAGCCGCATCGACCAGCTCGACGCCGACCGTGAAGTGGCTCATGTGGCGGCCGTGCTGGGACGCCGCTTCCGCCTCGACTTCCTGACCGAATGCAGTGGCTGGGAGATGAGTCGTCTGGTCCCGGCGCTGGAGCAGATGCGTCGGCTCGAGATCATCGAGCCGGCCGAGAGCGAAGAGGGCGAGCGTGAATACCAGTTCACCCATCAGCTGCTGCAGGAGGCTGCCTATCTCTCCTGTCCCCGGGACGTGCGGGTGAGCATCCATCGCCAGGTGGTCAGCCTGATCGAGGAGCACTTCCCGATGTGGATCAGCCGCCATCCCGGCGACTTCGCCACGCATCTGCGGCGCAGTGGCCACTACGCCCGGGGTGCCCGCTACTTCGAACTGGCCGCTCGCGAGGCCCTCAAGGTCAGCGCCAACCGCACGGCGCTGAAGATGGCCGACTTTGGCCTTGTCAGCCTGCGCCATGTGGCGGGTCAGACCGAGCGCGAGATTAGCCTGCTCACCGTGCGTGGCCAGGCTGCCTTCACCCTGGAGGGGCATGGTTCGCCCACCGCCCACGAGAGTTTCGTGAGAGCCCAGGAATTGCTCGCCCAGGAGCAGGCCAGTCCCGACGATCCCGGCGATCTGGAGCAGGCCTTCCTGGTCCAGTGGGGCCTGTGGGTGGGCTGCAGCCAGCGCCATGCCCATGCCGATGCCTTCTCGCTGGCCTCGCGTCTGGCCGGTCTCGCCGAGCGCCTCGAGGATCCGCGCTACCGGCGCCTGGCCGACTTCGCGCGGGCCTGTTGCGAGTACTGGGCCGGGCGCATCTCTCAGGCCTATGACCACCTGGAGGAGATCGATCCGCTCAATGTGCCGATGATGATCGAGTGGTTGCCGTTCTCCGATCATCCCCAGGTGGCGGCCGCCTGCTTCCAGGGCTGGACGCTCTGCCTGCGTGGCGACTACCAGCGTGCCGAGCGGCAGGTGGAGTCGGCCATCCGGCTGGCCGAGCGGATCGGCCACCCCGGGAGCCTGGCCATGGCGCTGATGTATGCCGCGGCCCTGTATCGCCAGCTGGGGCACGTGCACCTCGCCACCGTGCGCGCCGAGCGGGCCTTCGAGCTGGCCGGTACCCCGGATCTGCATCTCTGGCAGGTGGCCGCGCGCAGCGTGCTGGGCTGGCAACGGGCCTTGTCGGGTGATCGGGACGGGCTGGCCCAGATCGAGTCGGCCCAGGAGGAGCTGGCCGAGGTCACCGGTCGGGACTCTCACCAGCGCCCGGCGCTGTGGTACGTGGATGCCTGTCTGGCGCTGGGAGAATTCACTCAAGCCGAGGACTACCTCGACCAGTGCCTGATGATCGCCCGCGAACGCACCACCTTGTTCATCCCGGAGCTTGCCGTGCATCTGGCACGTGTGCGCCAGCGCCTGGGCCATTCCCCCGAGGAGGTCAGGAGTCTTGCCGAGCAGGCCCTGGGGCAGGCCCGGGAGGATGGCAACCTGCACCAGCAGCTCGCCGCCCTGGAGCTGTGGCTGACCCTGATCGATCCTCGTGACAAAGCCTCCCGGGCGGCGTTTCGCAGCTTGCTGGGTGAGGTGAGTCCCAGCGATGCGCCGGTGTTGATGCGCTGGCGCACCCTGCTCGATCAACGCCTGCCCCATGCCGCGAACCTCTCTTCCTGACGCCCCGCCTTCTGACGCCCCGATAGGCAGATCCGCAGAGCACAAAGGGCCCCTCAGGGCGCCGTTGCGATTGGGAGGGCGGGGCTCAGGTGGCCAGTTCCAGGGCCTCGATGCGGCTGAGTGCCTCGTCGCGTCGCGTGCCGCACAGCTCGGGGTCGTAATCGAAGCGCGCGCATACCGCCGGGCGGCGCGTGTCACCGAACAGCCGGCAGAGGTTGGCATCATCGAGCTGCACGCAGCGTACGCCCGCCGGTTTGCCATCGGGCATGCCGGGAATCGGCGAACTGATCGAGGGCGCGATGCAGCAGGCGCCGCATCCGGGCCGACAACCGCGTGTATTCATGGAGCCGAGCACGCCGAAGCGCTTTCGGTCGTCGAATGAGAAGCCGTCAGTGTCATGGCAATTGCTCTGGTCGAGAATTGGTTGGGTCTTCGGCGCCTGGCGCTCGTCGCTGCTACAATGTGCGTTCTTTTTCCAGCGCCGACGCGCGCCATCGTCCTGACAACGGTGAATCCATGCAAGCCCCCGAACTGCTCTCCCCTGCGGGAACGTTCAAGAACATGCGCTACGCCTTCGCCTACGGCGCCGATGCGGTCTATGCCGGCCAGCCGCGCTACTCGCTACGCGTGCGCAACAACGACTTCAAGATCGACAACCTGCACAAGGGCATCGCCTACGCCCACGAGCGGGGCAAGCAGTTCTACGTGGCCTCGAACATCGCGCCGCACAACAGCAAGCTCAAGAGCTACCTGCGCGACATGGAACCGGTGATCGAGGCCGGCCCGGATGCGCTGATCATGTCCGATCCGGGCCTGATCATGATGATCCGCGAGCGCTGGCCGGAGCAGGTCATCCACCTGTCGGTGCAGTCCAATGTGGTCAACTGGGCGGCGGCGCGTTTCTGGCAGCAGCAGGGCATCAGCCGCATCATCCTCTCGCGGGAGTTGTCGCTTGCCGAGATCGCCGAGATTCGCGCAGAGTGCCCGGATCTGGAGATCGAAACCTTCGTCCATGGCGCGCTGTGCATCGCTTACTCCGGGCGCTGCCTGCTCTCCGGTTATTTCAACCATCGCGATCCCAATCAGGGCACCTGTACCAACGCCTGCCGCTGGAAGTACAACACCGTGGCCGCCGCCCACGACGAGAGCGGCGACCTGGTGCCGGCCAACTCGGCCCGCGCCCACGCGGCAAGCGGCGTCTGGACACCCCACGATGGAGGGCAGCGGGGCAGCGGCCTGATCGCCTCCGGCGGCGGCAGCACCTCGTCGATGGAGAGCACCGCCACAGCGGGTGGCGTGGAGGGCCAGGACGAGCTCTCGGCGCTGATCGAGGATCGTACCCGCCCCGGCGAGCTGATGCCGGTGTTCGAGGACGAGCACGGCACCTACATCATGAACTCCAAAGATCTGCGCGCCGTACAGCACGTCCCTAGGCTCACCGAGATGGGCGTCACCTCGCTGAAGATCGAGGGGCGCACCAAGTCTCACTATTACGTGGCGCGCACCGCCCAGGTCTATCGCCGCGCCATCGATGACGCCGTGGCCGGCCGACCCTTCGACATACGCCTGATGGACGAACTCGATAACCTGGCCAACCGCGGCTATACGGAGGGCTTCTACCGTCGCCACGTTCATGACGAGTACCAGAACTACGAGCAGGGCAACTCGGTGGGCGTGCATCAGCAGTTCGTCGGCGAAGTGATCGGCTACGATCCGCACCGCGGGGTGCTCGAGGTCGACGTCAAGAACCGTTTCGAGGTCGGCGACGGCATGGAACTGATGCTGCCCGGCGGCAACCGTCGCTTCGTGCTCGAGCAACTCGAGAACCGACGCGGCGAAGCCGTCGGTGCCGCGCCGGGCTCGGGCCATGTGGTGCGTATCCCGGTGCCGGGCGAGGCCATCGAGGGGGCGCGGATCGAGTACGCGCTGCTGATGCGCGACCTCTGAGCCGGCCGACGGCTGGACATCCATGGCCACTGGCGAACATGGTAGGCATCGATTGTTCGACGAACAGGGAGCGGCATGGCCACCATCGAACACAGCGCGATTCTCAAGGCACCCCCCGAGCGAGTCTTTGCCCTGCTTGAGCGGGTCGAGGACTTTGCTGACTACTCTGACCTGATCCAGGCCATCGAGCCGCTGGGGCAGGATCGTTATCGCTGGCATGTCCATGCGGTGGGCATGGACTGGACCTTTGACGTGGCGATCACCCAGGCGCGGGCCCCGGAAGTGCTGGCCTGGGAATCGCTGGATGGGGTGCGTAATCGGGGCTGCTATCGCCTGCGTCGTGTTGCGCAAGGCACCGAGGTCGCGCTGACCCTGACCTATGAGATTCGCAATCGCTTGCTGGAGAAGGCCGTCAACCGCGCGGCCAAGCCTCTGGTCAACAAGGTCAGTCGGCAAATCCTGGAGCGGGTCGAGGCGCGGCTATGATGGCGGCATCTCAACGCTCGCCCACCAGCGGCGTGAGAAAGCGTCGTCGACGTTCGCGCTCCCCCAAGGGCTGGGCCAGCAGATGGAACAGCTTGGTGAAGGTGGCCTCGGGGGTCATGTCATCCGCCGAGAGCACGCCGGCATCGCTGAGCCCCTGACCGGCGGCGTAGCCGCCGAAGGCCACCGCCCCATGCGGACACTGACTGAGGGCGGCCAGCAGCTTGCCCTCGCCGCTCGCCCGGGCAAGCGCCCCGACCAGTGCCGGGTCGTCGGGCAGGTTACCGCCGCCCCATACCTCCAGCACCGCCCCGCGTACACGTTCGTCGCGCAGCCAGGCCTCGACCTGCCATGCCTGGAGGCCAGGCCAGAGCACTAGCCGAACCACGCCGCCCGCCGCCAAGGGGGTGTAGTCGGGCAACTCGAAGCGCGGGGCTCCGCGCTGGTGATCCGCCAGGCTGCGTCCCGGGTAGAGCACCACTTCGTCGTCGACCCGCTCGCCAAGCAGCGGCTGGTTGGGGCTTTCGAAGGCATCGATGGCGTGGGCCTGCCACTTGCGGCTCCGGCAGCCGCGCAGCAGGCGGCCGTCGAAGCAGATTGCCACCTCCTGCAGGCGCGGCGCCACCGCGAAGCGTAGTGCATCCTCGACGTTGGCCACCGCGTCACTCTCGGCGGCCTCCAGGGGACGCATGGCCCCGGTGAGGATCACCGGACGGTCCAGCCCCAGCAGCTGGAAGGCCAGGCTCGAGGCCGTCCAGGCCAGGGTATCGGTGCCATGCAGGATGACGATGCCGGCATGCTGCCGGTAGCACTGCGCCACCAAGGCGGCGAGCCGTTGCCAGTCATCAGGCGTGGCACTGCTGGAATCGATGGGGACATCGGTCTCGTGTACCTCGAAGGCCGGCAGGCTCGCCTGGCGCGCCGGAGGCAAGGTGTCCAGGGCTCGGTGCAGCCGCGCCTTGATGTTCCGGCCGGGGACCAGGCCCTTCGGGCTCGGCACCATGCCCAGGGTGCCGCCGGTATAGAGCACCAGCACGGGAGGGTCTGCGGAAACCGGGGCGGGCATGGGGGCTCCTGTCGGCGGCGGATGACAAAGGCGATGGCGCCATGATACCGGTGCATCACGTGGGGGAAAGGCGGCGGCCTCGACCACCCTTCATCCAGGACGGCGGGCTGCCTGATCACGGGCCCGGGCGATGGCCAAACGCTGATGCGCACCGTGCTGGAGCACCAGCTAGCGGGTAACCAGGCGTCCCGCGTCGTCGACCTCCAGGCGGCGGTTGCGGCCGGCCAACAGGGCGAAGCCCATGCTGGTCGCGACGATGCCCAACAGCACCAGCGTAAGCAGGCTCAGCCCCACCTCGAACTGCAGCATCACACCGATCGCCAGTGGCCCCATGGCGGCCAAGGTGTAGCCGCCCCCCTGAACCAGCCCCGAGAGCTGGCCGGCGAGGCGCGATGTGGCGGTTCTCAGCACGATCAGCGTCAAGGCGAGGCTGAAACAGCCGCCCTGACCGAGCCCCAGCAGCACCACGCTGGGCCAGCGCCAGACATCGGGCGCCTGCAGCAGCAGCCAGAAGCCCATGCCCACCAGGCCCAGCATGATCAGCAGGGCAGGCCGCTGGTCGCTGCCCAGCCTTGCCAGCCAGGGCGCCGAGAGGGCCGAGACCAGCTGCACCATCACCGAGGCCCCCATCATCCAGCCGGCCTCGCTCTCGCTGTAGCCGCGGGCCACCAGCAGGGTGGGCAGCCAGCCAAAGACGATATAGGCCAGTGACGACTGGCTACCCATGAGCACCATGACCTGCCAGGCCAGCGGTTGGCTGAGCAGTTCGCGGGTGGAGCCACCGCCGGGTACTGTCAGGGCGTCGTCATGGTGCGGCATCAGCACCCGCCAGGCTACCAGCGCCAGCAGCGCCAGCAGCGCCCAGCTGGCGAGCCCGGCCGACCAGCCTCCCAAGGCGTCGGCCAGAGGAATGCTAAGCCCCGCGCCCAGTGCGCCACCCAAGCATAGCGCCATGGTATAGACGCCGGTCATCAGGTCGGCCCCGACGGGCAGCTCGCGCTTGACCAGTGCCGGGAGCAGGGTGCCGGCCACGCCGATGGCAGCGCCCACCATCAACGTGCCGGCGAACAGTGCGGCCACGGCCGGCACTCCGCGCAGCAGCAGACCGCCGGACAGCAGCAGCAGGGCGGGGACAGGGTGTTTTCGGGGCCGAAATGCTTGGAAAGCCAGGGCGCCAGCGGGGCGAAGATACCCAGGCAGAGCACCGGCAGGGTGGTCAGGGCGCCGATGGACAGCGGCATGAGTCCGGTATCCTGCTGGATGCGAGTGAGCACCGGGGCCAGGGAAGAGAGCGCGGGACGCAGGTTTAGCCCCACCAGCACCATCAGGCCGATGAACAGCGCCAGCCGACGGGCAGCGGGCCGGGTCGCCTCAGTGCCGTTCATTATGATGCCCACTCGCTGCCGAACAGCCTCTTCAACATGCCATGTTCACTGCATGTGGCGGCGCAGGTCGCCTCGCACCGCATCGAGCAGGGTGATGAAGCGGGTGTCGCGGTGACTGTCGATGCGATCAACGCGTGCCACGCTGCTCATGCCGCGATCGATGTTCAGCTGGTCGAAGATTTCCAGGCTGACCTTCTCAACCGGGTGGCGGCCGGGCTCGATGCGGCCCTCTTCGAGGGTGAAGGTGATCAGCAGGGTGGCGCGCACGCGCGTCGAGCCACCCTCCGCCAGCACCCGGCGAACCCATAGCCAGCCCTCGCAGGCCAGTGCTGTGTCGCCATGCTCACGCAGGAAGAGGGTGCGATAGCTGGCACCATCACTGGCGCCTTTAGATGCCATGCTGCGGTAGGCCTCGGTCATGCGCGTCGCCGATACCTTCGACGCCTCGAGCCGCTGCTGGGCGCCACGGTGCTCTCGGTCCAGTTGGGCCTGCTGCTGGAAGCTCAGCCAGCGGCGATACTCATTGACAAGCGTCTTTTCATCCATGGAGGCGTCCTGTCTGTCGGGGACAGTGAATAAGCATGGGGGTATGTGGCGGGTGACATTCGCATTTTTCAATGCAACCCGCCAGTCATTCCTCTCAGGCTTGACGTGAGCCGCTGCGTCCGCCACGCCGGCGACGCGGCGCACGGGTGTCGTCGCCGCCCTGGCGCTGAACCGAGCCCGCGCCCTGGCGGCGTTGTCCCTGACCACCAGGGCGGCCGCTGCTCGCACGCTTGCCACGGCCATTCTCGATGGGCTCGGGCTTGGCATGGGGGTCGGGCTCGAAACCAGGCTCGATGCGCTTCTCCAGATCGCGCTTGATCAGCCGTTCGATGCCCTTGAGCAGGCCGTGCTCGTCGACGCAGACCAGCGAAACTGCCTTGCCCTCGCTACCTGCCCGGCCGGTGCGACCGATGCGATGCACGTAGTCCTCGGCGACATTGGGCAGCTCGAAGTTGACCACATGGGGCAGCTCTTCGATGTCGAGGCCGCGGGCCGCAATGTCGGTGGCCACCAGCACTTGCAGGTCACCGGTCTTGAAGGCGGCCAGCGCCTTGGTGCGCGCCGACTGGCTCTTGTTGCCATGGATCGCCATGGCCGGGATCTCCTGTTTGGAGAGCTGTTCGGCGAGGCGGTTGGCGCCATGCTTGGTGCGGGTGAAGACCAGCACCTGTTGCCAATTGTGTTCGGTGATCAGGTGGGCCAGCAGCTCGCGTTTCTTCTCGCGGTCGACGCGGTAGATTGCCTGGTCGACCAGTTCGGCGGTGGTATTGCGCTGTGCAACCTCGATCATCGCCGGGTCATCGAGCAGCTTGCCGGCCAGCGCCTGGATCTCGTTGGAGAAGGTCGCCGAGAACAGCAGGTTCTGGCGCTTCTCGGGCAGCACGCGCAGGATCTTCTTGATGTCGTGGATGAAGCCCATATCGAGCATGCGGTCGGCTTCGTCGAGCACCAGGATCTCGACTTTCGACAGGTCCACATGCTTCTGCTGGTGCAGATCGAGCAGGCGGCCGGGGGTGGCGACCAGCACGTCGAGGCCGGCGCGGATGGCGTCGACCTGGGGCTGCTGGCCGACACCGCCGAAGATCACGTGGCTCTTCAGGGTCAGGTGGCGGCCGTAGTCGGCCACGCTCTCGCCGACCTGGGCGGCGAGCTCGCGGGTCGGGGTCAGTACCAGGGCGCGGACCTGGCGCTTGGTCGGGCGCGGGCCGTCCGCCAGACGCTGCAGCATCGGCAGAGTGAAGCCGGCGGTCTTGCCGGTGCCGGTCTGGGCACTGGCCAGCAGGTCACCGCCCTCGAGGACGGCGGGAATTGCCTTGAGCTGGATCGGGGTGGGGGTGGTGTAGCCCTGTGCCTCGACGGCACGCAGCAGTTCGGCACGCAGGCCGAGGTCGGAAAAGGTCATGCGGTCTCCGCAGAGACGCCTCGCTCGCGCCGCGTCGAGTTGCGACGTGGTCAGTCCCGGGGCGAGGCGTGTAAAAGGAATCTGGCGCGGCAGGAGGGACCAGCGATCGCCGCGTGCCGCTAGTATGCCACAGTGCGTGGCTCAGCGCAGCCGTTTGATATCGGTGGCGATCTGCTCGGCCACCTGGTCCCAGCTGCGGCCCAGCGCGCGCACCAGAGCGGGATAGCCGTCCTGGGTCAGCTCGACCTCCACCGCGAAGGGGGACATCGCCAGCAGTTCCCCTTCAGCGCCACGCAGCTGCCATTGCCCTGCGGCCACGGCGCGTCCGTCGAAGCGGCCATGGAAGGCGTCCACCGTCAGGCGCAGCGTGGGCGCCCCTTGCTGGTGGCGGTTGGTGTCGGCCTGCATGACACGGGTGTCCGGCAGTCGTGCGGCCAGCCGAGCGCGCAGGCCACGCTCGAGCTGCAAGACGAGAGGCTCGGCCCATCGATGATGGTTGGCCTCATTGAGGGTGATGTCGTCGAGTTGCAGCACCAGGCCGTCGACCTCCAGGAAGCGGGCCAGCCGCGGCTGCTCCACCAGCAGCCGATGCGCGGCCTGCACGCCTGCGACATCTGTGGGGTCTCTGCCGGGCT
This sequence comes from Halomonas ventosae, assembly GCF_004361885.1. Classification (GTDB taxonomy): domain Bacteria; phylum Pseudomonadota; class Gammaproteobacteria; order Pseudomonadales; family Halomonadaceae; genus Halomonas; species Halomonas ventosae_C. The sequence goes on along the minus strand of NZ_SNWH01000003.1, from coordinate 182,811 downwards.
CCATTGGCAGCGTGTAGCGGCTGGGTGCCGGCCCGCTGGTGGCACAACCGGCCAGCCACAGGCCGAGGGCAACGGTGATCAGGGCCTTGATGGGTGTCATGGCGGGCTCCCTGGTGATTGGTGTTGCGGTGCCCTGGGCACCGGGTCCCCGCTGTCCAGGCTGTCGAAGAGCAGGGCGCGGGGATTGTCGCGCAGGGTGCGTGCGGTGGGCTGCAGGTCGCGCAGCAGTCGCTCGAGCTGCTGCAGCGTCGAGCTGAAATCGCGATAGGCGGCGGAATCCGGCGAGAGGCCAGCCAGGGTGGTACTCAGCTCCTCCAGGGTCCGGTTGAGGGTGCCGGGGAGTTCGCGGGTGCCCGGCGCCTCGACCAGGGCGCGAACGCCGGCGGTGAGCTGTCGTACCTCGTCGAGCATGGCCTCGGAGCTTGCCAGGTTGCGGTTGAGCCCTGTCAGCAACGGCTCGACCTCCAGCTTGTTGAGCTTGTCGAGCAGTGCGCTCACCTGGGCCTGGATCTGGGCGAAACCGCCCGACGTGGAGGGGAATACCGCGCGCTCGGCGAAGGTTTCCGCGACGTAGTCACCGACCCTGTCGCGCTGGAAGTCGAGGTCGACGAACAGCATACCGGTGAGCAGGTTGCCAGTCTTGAGAGAGGCGCGCAGGCCCATGTTGAACAGGCGTTCGAAGCGTTGTCGCCAGGCGTCGAGGTCGAGCTCCTCGCCATCGATGCCCAGGCGCTGGGGCTCAATGCGAATCAGCACCGGAATGGCGAAGCTGGCGCGTGAATCCGGTTGCGGGGCGGTGAAGTTCCAGGGCACGGCGGCCACGGTGCCAAGGCGCACGCCGCGGAATTCCACCGGTGCCCCGCGGTCCAGGTTGCGCACCGTGTCTTCCACCAGTAGCACGTATTCCAGATAGCGATTGAAGGTGCCCTGTCGGGCACTCTCCTCGTCCGGGTAGAGCGTGAAGGTGGCGTCGGGCTCTACGCTTGCGCCGCGGGGAACATCTTCCGGTACGCCGAAGGTCACGCCGCCACCGAGTAGCGTCTCCAGGGAGTCGATAGCCACCTGGAGGCCTTCGGAATCCAGCCGCAGGTCGATTCCGCTGGCGGTCCAGAAGCGCGTGCTGGTGGTGACCAGGTCATGGTAGGGGCTTTCGATGAAGATGCGTTGATGCATGCGCCGCGTCTCAGCATCGAAGCGGGTTTCTTCGACTCGGCCGACGATAAGGCCCTGATAGGTAACCGGGTCGCCGATGTTCAGTGAATCGCCCACCTGGCTGACCAGGTTGATGCGCAGTCCCTCGGCGCCCGCGGCCGAGACCGGCGGCTGGTCGCTGACCTCGAACTTGCGGCTATCGATCTCGCTCTGGCCTGGCTCGAGCTGGATGTAGGCGCCGGAAAGCACCGTTCCCAGGCCACTGATGCCCTCGCGACCGATGCGTGGTTTGACCACCCAGAAGCGGCTGTCCTCGACCAGCATGGCATCGCTGTCAGGGCTCATGCGTGCGGTGATCACCGCCCGGGAGAGGTCGTCCGATAGCTGCACCCGCTCGACGCGCCCGACCTCGACGTTGCGGGTCTTGATCAGCGTGCTGCCTGCCTCGATGCCTTCGGCGTTATCCATCAGCAGGGTGATCTGCGGACCACGACTGCGGTAGTTATCATACACCAGCCAGGCACCGATCAGGATCGCCACCAGCGGCACGATCCAGATCGGCGAGAGCCGCGCCTCGGGCTTGATCTGGGCGCGTTGGCCATCGTGTTCGGGGGCGGGAGGGGTGTCGCTCATCGCGGGCGTCCTTGTGCGGTGCGGGTTGCCTCTGCTGGTGGGGTGTCCCAGAGCAGTCTGGGGTCGAAGGTCATGGCGGCCAGCATGGTGCTGACCACCACGCTGGCGAAGGCCAGAGCGGCGGGACCCGGGGTGATCGATAGCAACGCGCCGGCCCGAATCAGCGCCACCAGCATCGCCACCACGAAGACGTCGACCATCGACCAGCGGCCGATGAACTCGGTGAGGCGATAGAGGCGCGTTCGGGTCGCCGCCTTGAGTTCATCGCTGCGCTTGGCCATCAGGCACAGCCATGAAAGAGCCACTAGCTTGCCCACCGGCACGATCACGCTGGCCACGAAGATCACTATCGCCACCGGCCAGGAACCCATCTGGATCAGCTCCACCACGCCGCCGATGATGGTGGAGGGCGTGGCGCGTCCCAGGCTGGTGGTGGTCATGATCGGATAGAGGTTGGCCGGCAGGTACATCACCGCGGCGGCGGCCAGCAGGGCCCAGGTGCGCTGCAGGCTGTGGGGCAGGCGCGCATGCAGGTTCTCGCCGCAACGTCGGCAGCGACAGTGGCCGTGGTCATCCAGCCGGTTGACCAGCCCGCAGGTGGCGCAACCGGCCAGCCCCTGGCGAGACGCGGGCTCGCCGGTACGAGTGCCTGGCGGGGCAAGGGGCTCGCCGGCCAGCGAAAACCACAGCCAGTCGGCGTCAAGTGACTGGGTGGTGAACAGCAGCAGCAGGGCGAAGGCACAGAAGGCCCAGAAGGAGATGCCCAATTCGATCTCGGCCATCCCGGCGATCTTGATCAGGCTGACCAGGGCGCCGACGATGAACACGTCGGCCATCATCCAGGGATGCAGATGCGATAGCGAGCGGGCGATGCTGCGGCTGGCCGGCAATGGCGCCTGGCGTAGCAGGCCGAACTGCAGCCAGACCACTGCGACGAGATAGACGGCGGGCAGCACGGCGATGGTCAGCAGCACCGTGATGGCCACCAGCGACTGGTCGAAATCGATCAGCGAGGTGGCGGTCTGGGTGAGCTCGATACGGTTGCCGATGCCGCTGACGCTGAAGCTGACGAAGGGAAAGGAAACCGCCAGTGCCAGGGCGATCAGGGCACCCAGCGCCAGCGCCATGCTGCGCTGGGCCGGTCGATGATGGCGGCTGACCAGGGTATGACCGCAACGCGGGCATTCGGCCTGCTCCCCAGGATGCAACGGCGGTAGCGCCACCAGCCAATCGCACTCGTGGCAAGCCCGTAATCGTCGACGAGTGGTGCGTATCTCGGGGGGCGAGCGATCCACCAGTGGATCTCCCCAAGGTAGCTGAGTAGGGACGCGAAAGGCAGGCCTGGGCACCGCGATGGTGTCTCCTTATTATCAGGGTATTGGCGGAAAAGTTAGTGTGGCACGTTGACGACGCTGGCACCATATACAAGCATGCAGACCTGAAGGTTCCCGAGGAGACGACATGTTAGTTCCCAGCGTGGCGGTGTTGGCTGGCCTGATTCTACTGGTATGGAGTGCCGAGCGCTTCGTCGACGGCGCGGCGGCGACCTCCGCCCGGCTGGGGCTGTCGCCGCTGCTGATCGGCATGCTGGTGATCGGCTTTGGTACCTCGGCGCCGGAGCTGGTGGTCTCCGCTTTGGCGGCCAGCCAGGGCAATCCCGGCCTGGCCTTGGGCAACGCTTACGGCTCCAATATCGCCAACATCGGCTTGATCCTGGGCCTAGTGGCGCTGATCTCGCCGCTGGCGGTGCATTCCGGGGTGGTGCGTCGCGAGTTGCCGGTGCTGGGTGGGGTGACCCTACTCTCCGCCCTGTTGCTGTGGGGCGGGCTGATCGGGCGTCTCGAGGCGGTCTTGCTGCTGGTGCTGCTGGCAGCTTTCATCGGTATTTCCATCTACCTGGGGCTTCGCGACGGCCACGATGCCCTCTCAAGCGATACTCAGCAGAGCCTGACGGTGCATGCCATGTCGCTCAAGGCCGGCCTGATCTGGACGGCGATCGGCCTGGTGCTGCTGGTGATCAGCTCGCGCATCCTGGTGTGGGGGGCGGTGGCCATTGCCCAGGGCTTCGGCGTCAGCGACCTGGTCATCGGCTTGACGGTGGTGGCGGTGGGTACCTCGCTGCCCGAGCTGGCTTCTTCGATCAGCGCGCTGCGGCGCCGCGAGCACGACCTGGTGCTGGGCAACGTGGTGGGGTCGAACCTCTTCAATACCCTGGGGGTGGTGGGCCTGGCCGGGCTGATCGCCCCCATCGAGGTCGGTGGCGAGGTGCTTTTGCGCGACTGGAGCCTAATGGCAGCGATGACTGCCCTGATGGCGGTTTTCGCCATGGGCTGGCGAGGGCGCCAGGGCCGTATCAATCGAGCCGAGGGTGCCGCCCTGCTGGCGATGTTTCTCGGTTATACCGCCTACATGGTCAGCATAGTCATCCGCGGCGGCACTCCGGTTACCTGAAGCTTGGCTGCGACATTGCGACACGGTGTGCGTGGTTGCCTTGGCCACCCCACCAAGACATTATAACTTTTATGCCTGGTGATAGATTAATGTCGACTGACGTAATGCATCCTAGTTACGGTATTGCCATCTGACTGGTCTAGGCTAGGAATGAGCGAGGAAAAATGCGGCAAGGCACCATGGGCATGGTAGCCCCAAGCACAAGAGCACAGAAGTGCCATGCGCATCCCTTGACTAAGCTGTTCTGCGGAGCCATGTCTCCGCTACTATCAGGAGTGTGTGATGGAACTGGATCCCCTGCTGCTGTCGCGACTGCAGTTCGCTTTCGTGGTCGCTTTCCACGCCATCTTTCCGGTGTTCACCATCGGTTTGGCGTCCTATATCGCCCTGCTCAACGGTCTCTTCTTCAAGACCGAGAATCCGGCATGGGACCGTTTGGCGCTGTTCTGGACCAAGGTCTTTGCGGTGGTGTTCGGAATGGGGGTGGTGTCGGGCATTGTCATGTCCTTCCAGTTCGGCACCAACTGGAGCAACTTTTCCCTGGCGGCAGCGAACTTCCTCGGTCCGGTGCTTAGCTACGAGGTGGTCACCGCCTTCTTCCTCGAGGCGGGCTTCCTCGGCGTGCTGCTCTTTGGGCGTGGCAAGGTACCCCAGGGTGTGCATCTCTTCGCCGCCATCATGGTGGCTACTGGGACCTTCATTTCCGCGTTCTGGATTCTCTCTGCCAACAGCTGGATGCAGACGCCTGCCGGTGTCGAGCTGATTGACGGCCGCTTCCATGTCACTTCCTGGAGCGAGGCGATCTTCAATTCTTCCTTCCCCTACCGCTTCTGGCATATGGTGCTGGCCTCCTTTCTCACCGGAGGCTTCGTGGTGGCCGGGGTCAGCGCCTGGTACCTGCTGATCAAGCGCGATGTGGAGGCCAATCGCAAGGCGCTTTCCATGTGCCTGTGGATGCTGCTGGTGCTGGCGCCGGCCCAGGCAGTGCTGGGGGACTTTCACGGCCTCAATACCCTTGAGCACCAGCCAACCAAAGTCGCGGCCATGGAGGCCAACTGGGAGCGCGGCTCCCATGTGCCGCTGCTGCTCTTTGCCTGGCCTGACAAGGAGGCCCAGGAGAATCGCTTCGAGATCGGCATCCCCAGCCTGGCCAGCCTGATCCTGACGCATCATGTCGATGGTGTGGTGCCGGGGCTCAGTGAAGTGCCGCCCGAGGAACAACCACCAGTATGGCTGGTATTCTGGTCTTTCCGGGTGATGGTGGGCATCGGTCTGGTGATGATCGCGGTCGCCCTGACAGGTCTCTGGCTACGTCGCGGTGGGCGCATCTACGAGCATCGTGGCTTCCTGCAACTGTTGCGGGTGATGACCGTAACACCCTTCATCGCGGTGCTCGCCGGCTGGTTCGTCACCGAGACCGGGCGGGCTCCCTGGCTGGTCTATGGAATGATGACCCATGCCGAAGGGCTGACGCCCTCGCTGAGCGGAGGCATGGCGCTGTTCACCCTGATCGGTTACATCGCTGTCTATGCCGTCGTGTTCCTGGCCGGCACCTACTACCTGACTCGTGTGGTGCGCCAGGGCATGCTGCCCGAGACTCAACAGGAGGCCAAGGAAGGAGAAATACAGCGTCCCACGCGTCCGCTGTCCGCCGCCAATGCGACCTTCGAGGACGCCTCTCGCCAACCCGGAAGGAGCTGAGCCATGGCTACATTCGACCTGACCCTGATCTGGGCCGTGATCATCGGCTTCGGGGTGATCATGTACGTGTTGATGGACGGCTTCGACCTGGGGGTGGGAATTCTCTTTCCTTTCGCCCCGGACGAGCAGTCCCGCGACCTGATGATGAACTCTGTCGCCCCGGTGTGGGACGGCAACGAGACCTGGCTGGTGCTTGGTGGTGCCGGCCTGCTGGGCGCCTTTCCGCTGGTCTACTCGGTATTCCTGCCAGCGCTGTATATCGGGGTTTTCCTGATGCTAGCCGGCCTGATTTTCCGTGGTATCGCCTTCGAGTTCCGTTTCAAATCACATCGTAACCGCCGCTGGTGGAACCGCGCCTTCTGCTGGGGCTCCGCCGTGGCGTCCTTTGCTCAGGGCGTGGTGGTGGGGGCCTACATCCAGGGCTTCGCTGTGGAGGACTTCGTCTATGTCGGCGGGCCCCTGGACTGGCTGACGCCCTTCAGCGTACTGACCGGTCTGGGATTGATGGCGGGCTATGCCCTGCTTGGCGCCACCTGGCTGATCATGAAGACCGAAGGGGCGGTTCAGGCCTGGGCCTACCGGCTCGCCCCACGCCTGTTGCTGGCGGTACTGGGTGTGTTCGCGATCATCAGTCTCTGGACGCCCTTCGTCGATAGCGCGGTGCGTGAGCGCTGGTTTGGCCATCTCCACCTGATCTGGGTCTTCCCGGTGCTGGCACTGCTCTGTGCGGCCCTGCTGTGGCGTGCTGTCAGCCAGCGTCGGGAGGGGCAGCCTTTCATCGCTACGCTGGGGCTGTTCGTCTTCACCTACCTGGGCCTGGTGGTCAGCAAGTGGCCGGTAATCGTGCCGCCCAACTACACGATCTGGGACGCCGCCTCGGATCCCGGCTCGCAACTCTTCCTGCTGATCGGCGTGCTGTTCGTGATCCCCATCGTGCTGGCCTATACCGCCTGGAGCTACTGGGTGTTCCGCGGCAAGGTGCGACCCGGCGAGGGGTATCACTGAGCCGATGGATGCGCCCGACGCGGCGACAGGCGCGCTGACCGCGCGCCGCTACCTGAGAGACCTGGCCGCCGGCGAACGCCGGCGGCTGCGTCTCGCCATCCTGGCAGGGACTGCGGCGGGCCTGTTGACCATCGCGCAATTGATGCTGCTGGCCCGGTTCATCAGCCGCCTGCTCATCGACGGAGCATCATTGTCGGAGCTCATGCCGGTGCTCGCTGGACTGCTGGCACTGCTGGTGTTGCGTGCGCTGGCCCTCTATCTGCAGGAAACCCTGGCTCAGGCGGCGAGCCTGCGGATTCGCCGCCGCGCCCGGCATGCGCTGCTTGACCACTTGGCCCGTCTGGGGCCCGTCAGGCTGAGCGCGCGTCACAGCGCCTCGCTGGCCAATCAGCTGGTGGAGCAGGTGGAGGCCCTGGACGGCTATTTCGCCCGCTTCCAGCCGCAGCTCGGCCTGGCGGTACTGGTGCCGTTGTCCATCTTGCTGGCAGTGCTGTGGCTGGATTGGCTGGCAGCACTCTTCCTGCTGATCTCGGCGCCGCTGATCCCGCTGTTCATGGCGCTGGTCGGGATGGGGGCAGCGCAGCTCAATCGCGAGCAGTTCGCCGCCGTGGCGCGCCTCTCTGGCCACTTCATTGATCGCGTGCGGGGCATCACCACCCTGCAGCTCTTCGGTCGCACCGCCCAGGCCACCCGCGAGGTGCATGCCGCCGCCGATGATTACCGGCAGCGCAGCATGCGCGTCTTGCGACTCGCCTTTCTCTCCTCGGCGGTGCTGGAGTTCTTCGCCTCGGTGGCCATCGCCGTGATGGCGATCTACGTGGGTTTCGGCCTGCTGGGCTACATCGAATATGGCCCCGCGGACGAGTTGACCCTGTTCGGCGGCCTGCTGGTGCTGCTGCTGGCCCCGGAATTCTTCCAGCCGCTGCGCAGCCTCTCCCAGCACTACCATGACCGCGCGGCGGCGCTGGGGGCCGCCGAGGGGCTGGTGGCCCTGCTCAACGAGATCCCTGATGCCCAGCGCCTGTCGGGCGGGGCCGCCCCGGCGCCTTTGCACGACCGACTGGTTGAGCTCGAGGCCGTCAGCGTCGAGCATGCCGGGCGCGGCCGAGTGCTGGGCCCCGTCGACCTGACACTGGCCGCCGGCGAGGTAGTGGCGGTCACCGGTCCCTCGGGCGTCGGCAAGTCCACCCTGCTGCAGCTGCTGGCCGGTTTCATCGCGCCCGCCAGCGGCAGCATTCGCGTGGCCGAGGGCCTGAGTCTGGCCTGGATGGACCAGCGCCCGCTGCTGATCCAGGGCAGCCTCGCCGACAACTTGCGGCTGGCCGCCCCCGACGCCAGCGCGGCCGAGATGCGCGGGGCACTGGGCCGGGCCGGCCTCGGCGAGCTGCTGGCGACACTGCCTCGGGGGATCGAGACCCACCTCGGCGAGCGCGGTGTCGGCCTATCCGGTGGCCAGGCACAGCGGCTGGCCCTGGCCAGGGTCTTTCTCTCCCAAGCACCGCTGGTGCTGCTTGACGAGCCTACGGCCAGCCTGGACGCCGAGACAGAAGGCTACCTCATCGAGGCGCTACAGGCGTTGGCCGATGAGGGTCGGGCACTGGTCATCGCGACCCATCATCCCGCCCTGATGGCGCTGGCGAAGCGCCGCCTGTCGCTCGAGGCCCAGGCAACGGTACAGGAGGCGAGCCACGATGCCCTCGCCTGACGCCTCGCTCTGGCGCACCCTGCGCCCGTGGCTATCGTTGCTCGGCCAGCGTCGCCGTCGGCTGATCCTCGGCGGCCTACTGATGGCCGTGACCTTGGTCTCGGCCATCGGCCTGCTGGCCCTCTCTGGCTGGTTCATCACCGCCACGGCCTTGACCGGCCTGCTGCTCACGGCGGGTGTTGCCGCAGCGCTGGATGTTTATGTCCCCGGTGGCGGGATTCGCCTCTTCGCCGTAACCCGCACCGTGTCGCGTTACGTGGAGCGCCTCTACAACCATGATACGGTACTGCGCCTGCTTGCCGACCTGCGCTCCCGACTGTTCGCCGTGCTCTCCGGCCTCGACTCCCACGCCTTATCACGTCGCCGCGCCAGCGACTGGCTCAACCGCCTGACCGCGGACATCGACACCCTGGACAGCCTCTATCTGCGCCTGCTGGCCCCGGCGCTGGTGGCGTTGCTGGCGATCCTTGGCCTGGCTGCGTTCCTGGCGCTGTGGTCGCCGCGGGTTGGCATGGCGATCGGGTCGCTGCTGCTGGTGGGCTGGGTGTGGTTGACGGCGGGCCAAGCTCGGCTGGGCATGGCCGCGAGTCATCGTCAGGTCAGGGATCTCGAGCGGCTCAGGGGGCGACTGATCGAGCAGCTCCAAGGCCTGGCCGAATTGGAGGCCTACGGCAGTCTGGGGGATCACTGCGCCCGGCTGGCCGCGATCGAATCTCGGCTCTACCGGGACCAGCGCCGCCTGGGTCAATGGGTCTCGCTGGGCAACGCCCTGGCGTCGATCGTCGTGGGCCTGGCCATGCTGCTGGCCCTCTGGCTTGCCTCGCAGGCCTGGCGCACCGAGCTGCTCTCCGGGCCATTGATGGTGATGATGCCGCTGGCGGTGCTGGCCATCGGCGAAGCGCTGGTCGCCTTGCCAGCGGCCTTCACCTGGCTGGGGGCGACATGGGCTGCCGCCGAGCGCCTCAATGCCCTGGAGGCGCAGCAGCGGGGCGCAGCCAAGGCACACCCGTCGCCCCGGTTGCCGGGAGGCCCGCTCTCGGTGACCCTCGAGGCGGTTACCCTGACCCACGCGGGCGCTTTGATTCCGGCTCTTGCCGGGGTTAGCTTGCAGCTGGGGCCTGGCGAGCGGCTGGCGCTGTGCGGGGCCTCCGGCGCGGGCAAGTCCAGCGTGGCCGGGCTGCTGACGCGACAGCTCACGCCCGAATCGGGGGACGTGCGGCTGGGGGGCGTGGCGCTCGAAGCGTGGCCCACGGCGGCGCTGGCCGATCGCGTCGCCCTGCTGACCCAGCAGACTGACCTGTTCGACGCTAGCCTGGCCGCCAATCTGCGCCTGGGCGATCCCCAGGCAAGCGAGGCGCGACTGTGGCATGTGCTGGCGATGGTGGAGCTTGCCGACTGGGCCGATGCCCTGCCCCAAGGACTGGCCAGCCGGGTGGGTGAGGGCGGCCGTCGACTGTCCGGCGGCCAGGCCCGCCGTGTTGCCCTGGCCCGGCTGCTGCTGCGCGAGCCGGACCTGGTGGTGCTTGACGAGCCCTTCGCCGGGCTCGATGCCGCCACCGCCGCCTGTCTGGCGGCGCGCCTGGACGCCTGGCTGGTGGGGCGCACCGTCATCTACCTGGTGCATCAGCTCGGCGATAGCGTCGATCCGCCCGGCATCGATCAGCGCCGCATTCTGCGTGAGGGAAGACTTTGCAAGACCGCTCAAGGTGTTTCAGGATGAGAGCGATGATTTTCCCACGAGGTAGGCCTTGCGTGATTTCCTCAGGCGGCTGCCCAAGGCCGAACTCCACCTGCATATCGAGGGCACGCTTGAGCCCGAGCTGATGTTCTACCTGGCCGAGCGTAACGGCGTCGACCTGCCTTACGCCAGCGTGGAAGACGTGCGTGCGGCCGAGACTTCACCGACCTGTCGACCTTCCTCGGTCTCTATTACCAGGACATGAGCGTGCCGTCTGTCCGCTCTCCAATGTTCGCCTGCGGGTCGTCGAGCGCATGCCCGACCATCCACACTAGGCGGTGAGTGGCTGGCCGCGCAGCTGGCCCAACTGATAGGCAGCCTTGAGCGTGGCCAGGCCGGAGAGGTCGGTACCGTCACCCACGTCGCTGGCGTAGCTGATGTTTAGGCTCATCTCGCAGGCCGCCAGGCGGTCAAAGAGGCCGCTACCCAGGAACAGGTTGGAGCTCGGGCAGAAGGCGAGGTTCGCCCCGTGTGCGGCAAGCCGCCCGCGCATTGCCTGATCCAGGTGGATGCCGTGGGCGAAGGTGCTGCGCGGGCCCACCAGCCCCGACTGCTCGTAGACCGCCAGGTAGTCGCAGCTGTCGGGGAAGAGCTCGGCGACCCAGTTGAGCTCGCCGCTGTGCTCGGCCAGGTGGGTCTGCAGCCACAGGCTCGAGTCGTTGCGCATCAGGGCGCCGGTAGCGTCCAGCTGGGCCCGGCTGGAGGTGGGCGCGAAGCGACGCGCAGCATTTCGTTGAGGAAGGATTCCGAGAGCAGCTCTGCATGCTCCCGCGCCGCGAAGCGACACTCTTCGGGAAAAGTGTAGTCGTTCAGCCAGTCGAGCAGCTGGCGGCCGTACGAGGCCATGATCTCCAGCTGCACGTAATGCACATGGCTGTCGATGAAGCCGGGCATGATCAGCTTGCCGCGATGATCGATCACCTCGATTTCGTCGGGGAGCTAGGGGGTCAGGCGCGCATGGTCGTCCACTGCGCGGATGTGGCCGTTCTCGATCCACAGGGCAGCGTCCGGGCTGCCCTCGGCAGGCGCATCGCCCTCGCCGGGGTCGGCCTCGAAGCTCAGCAGTTCGGCGCGCAGCACGCGCGAGTCGTTGAGGATCATCTCTTCAGGGCCCGTCGCTCTTGATGCGACTATGGAAACCACCGCGCGGACCAAGCGGCGGTGCTTGACAGGCTAGTGCTGAGCGGCGGGAGAGAGCTCAACGCATCCCAGCGGAATCGTCGCCGCTGGCAGGGTCATCGCTCTGTTTGCCGCTGCCGCCCATGCCACGCCCGCGCAGGATTCGCTTCTCCATCTCCACGATTAGGTAGATGGCCAGGCTGCCGGCCAGGATTACCCCCCAGTGGCCGAGGCTGAGCCCCTCGCTGCCGAAGATCGCCTGCATGAAAGGCAGGTAGGTCCAGCCGAGTTGCAGAGTCACGATGATGGCGATGGCGCCCCAGATCGGCCTTCCGCCGAACAGGCCCGAGAGCGACAGGGTGCTGTTGACCAGCAAACGGCTGTTGATCAGGTAGGCGGCGCTGCCCATCACCAGCATGTTGACGGCGCCTGCACGGGCGAGGGCATCGCTGCCGCCCTGGGCCTGGATCCAGGCAAACATGCCGAATACCCCTGCCAGTAACAATACCGAAACGAATACCACCCGCCACAGGAGGAACAGATCGAGAAGCGGTGCGGCGGGGTCGCGAGGGGGGCGCCGCATGATGTTTGGCTCGGCCTTCTCGAAGGCCAGCGCCATGCCGAGGGTGACCGCCACCACCATGTTCACCCACAGTGCCTGCAGCGGCGTGATCGGCAGGGCCACGCCGGCGATGACCGCCAGCATGATCGATAATCCCTGGCCACCGTTGGCGGGCAGGATGAAGGTGATCGTCTTGCGGATGTTGTCGTAGGTCTTGCGTCCTTCCTCGATCGCGGCGGCGATGGTGGCGAAGTTATCGTCGGCGAGCACCATCTCGGCGGCTTCCTTGGCGGCCTCGGTGCCCTGGATGCCCATCGCTACCCCGACATCGGCACGCTTGAGCGCCGGGCCGTCGTTGACCCCGTCGCCGGTCATGGCGCAGACGCCGCCTCGCGCCTGCATCGCCTCGACCAGGCGCAGCTTGTGTTCCGGGGCCACCCGGGCAAAGACATCCACCTCCTGGATACACTCCTTGAGCTCCTCGTCGGACATCGCCTCGATCTCGTGGCCGCTGATGGCCCGGTCGACGTGGGCGAACCCCAGCCGTTCGGCGATGGCCCGGGCGGTGACGGCATGGTCGCCGGTGACCATTACCGGCCGAATGCCGGCGTTCAGACAACGCTTCACGGCATTCATGGCCGCCTCCCGGGGCGGATCAAAAAGCCCTACCAGGCCAAGCAACACCAGATCCTTCTCCACGTGGTGCTCGGTGAGCTCACCGTCGATTTCGTCGAGCGTCTTCTCGGCCAGCGCCAGCACCCTCAGGCCGCGGGAGGAGAGTTCATGGAGGCGTTGCTCCCATGTCTCGCGGTCGAGCTCCTGGTCGCCGTCGTCGCTGCGTTGTCGCCGGCACATCGCGAGCAGACGATCCGGCGCGCCCTTGACCAGCAGGGTGTATGCGCCTTCCCCATGGTGGAGGGTAGCCATGTACTTGTGTTCGGAATCGAAGGGGATGGCATCCTGTCGGACGTGATCATCGCGCAGCCTGTCGGCGTCCAGGCCCGCCTTGGCGGCTGCCACTACCAGCGCGCCTTCGGTGGGATCGCCCTGGATCTGCCAGCGCCCTTCCTCCTTGGCGAGTCCTGCGTCGTTACACAGCACGCCAGCCTCGAGGAAGTGGCGAAGGGCGGGGGAGTCCTCGACCTTGAGTGCAGCGATACGGGTTTCGCCGTCTGCCACCGCATGGAAGTCGCCCTCCGGGGCGAACCCCACGCCGTCTATGGCGATCTCGCCGTCCGGCAGCCAAAGCGCCTGAGCGGTCATCTCGTTACAGGTCAGGGTGCCAGTCTTGTCAGAAAAGATGGTGGATATCGAGCCCAGGGTCTCCACGGCCGGCAGACGGCGGATGATGGCGTTGCGCCGGGCCAGGTTCCGCACTCCCAGCGCCAGGGTGATAGTGACGATGGCCGGCAGGCCCTGGGGAATGGCGGCCACCGCCAGGGCGACCGCCGCCATGAACATCTCAGTGGCGGCCTCGCCATGCCAGACGATGCCGATGGCGGCGGTGAAGGCGGCCGCGGCGATGATGGAGAGGGCGAGCACGCGCCCGGCGCGGTCGAGTTGCTTGAGCAGCGGGGTCTTGAGCTCATCCACCCCGCGCAGCATCTGCGAGATGCGCCCGATCTCGGTATGCTCGCCGGTTTCCACCACGAGCCCGCGGCCCGAGCCATGGACCACCAGGGTGCCGGAGTAGGCCATACTGTGACGATCGCCCAGTGCCGCGTCGGTGTCCACGGCGTCGCTGGACTTGTCGACCGGAGTGGATTCGCCCGTCAGCGGGGCTTCGTCGCAGCGCAATTGCCGGGCCTCGAACAGGCGCAAGTCGGCGGGTACGCGATCACCATCCTGCAGGGTCACGATATCGCCCGGCACCAGCGCCTCAGCATCGATTGTCCGGCGCTTTCCGTCGCGAATCACCTGGGCCCTGGGCGAGAGCATGTCGCGGATGCTCTCCAGGGCCTGTTCCGCCTTGCCTTCCTGGATGAGCCCGATCAGCGCGGTGATCAACACCACGCCGAGGATGGCCGCGGCGTCAAGTACCTGGCCCAGTGCCAGGCTCGCGCCGGCGGCCACCAGCAGGATCAGCATCAACAGGTTGTTGAACTGCTCGAGGAAACGCTTCCACCAGGACGTTGTCTGCTGCTGCTTAAGCCGGTTGGGGCCATATCGCTCAAGGCGCTGCTCTACTTCCTGCGGGCTCAGGCCTTGCGTTCGGCTCTCCAGCCGGGACAGCGCCTCGTCGGGCGAAAGGGCATGCCAGTCGACAGCTCCGTTCTGGGAGTGATCGGTCATTCTCGTCCTCCGATGGGCAGCGAATCCCTCTTAGATCTATCACATCGCATGCTGCACTGCAGTGATTCATAGTAGCTTTGCTCGCCTGTCGCTGTCATCTGGGTGCTTTCGGCTGTCGGCTGGCCGTCGGGCAGGCCAGCCCGTAAACTGCTCGGCAGTATGCCGATACGGCCTCATCTTTCCTTGTTCTGGAGGCTCACATGGCCCTGTGCCCCTCGAAACGCATCAACAAGTACATCAGCGAGAGCGGAATGTGCTCGAGACGTGAGGCGGACCGCTATGTGGAGCAGGGCAGGGTGCATATCGACGGCCGGCGCGCCACGCCTGGTGATCAGGTCTTTCCCGGCAGCGTGGTGAAGGTCAACGGTCAGCGGGTCGAGCCGCTGGCACTGGAGGGCGAGGACCTGGTGTTCATCGCGCTTAACAAGCCGGTTGGCATCGTCAGCACCACGGACCCCGGCGAGAAGGCCAACATCGTCGACTTCGTCGGCCACGGCGCACGGATCTTTCCCATCGGCCGGCTGGACAAGGACTCCCAGGGGCTGATCTTCCTGACCAACAATGGTGACCTGGTCAACCGCATCCTGCGAGCGAGCAACCAGCACGAGAAGGAGTACCGGGTCACCGTCAACCGGCCGATCACCGACGACTTCATCGCCGGCATGGGCGCAGGGGTGCCGATTCTCGGCGAGGTCACCAGGAAGTGCCGGGTGGTCAAGGAGTCCCGCTTCGTCTTCAACATCACCCTGATACAGGGGCTCAATCGCCAGATCCGGCGCATGTGCGAGGTGTTCGGCTTCGAGGTGGTGAAACTCGAGCGGATCCGCATCATGAACGTCTCGCTCAAGGGGTTGGCACCAGGAGAGTGGCGGGATCTGACCGCGCAAGAGGTGGCGACGATCCTTGCCCGCACCGAGCACTCCTCGTCCGAGGTTCTACCTGGCCGTCGCTCGGCCCGGCGCCAGGCGGGCAAGGGCAGCAGAACGGGCAATGCCAAGCCAGGCCCCGGCAAGCCCTCCCTGGCCCGCAAGCCAAGAGCCAAGCCGGCCAAGGGGCTACGCCCGACAGGCGGCGGTCCGTCCGGCAAGCCCCGGGGCAGGAAGTAACACGTCGTCATGGCTGAAATGAACAGGGCGGCGAGCTAGCGGTGCCATCACTGGGGAATTTCGCCGGGCTCCCGGTATGTCACGCCCTCGGCCTGGCGTTCCTCTCGGGTCTTGGTCTCGTCCTCGGCGGGAACGCCCCAAACGGTTTCCTGGCGGCCGTCTTCCCAGGTGTAGGTGGTGCAGCCGGCCAGCAGGGCGAGGGTCAGCACGCCGGCAACAGGCTTGATCGATCGATGCATCATGAGCTCCTTGGGGGAAGAGGTCAGCCGTGAGAGATCGCGCCGGAATAGCCCAACAGGATCGGCACATAGACGACCAGCAGCAGCACGCCAATCAGTCCCAGCAGGTAGGGAAGAATGGCGCGGGTGATGCGCTCCAGCGGCAGCTGGGTGACCGATGAGGCCACGTAGAGGTTGATGGCCACCGGCGGAGTGATCATGCCGATGGCGAGTCCTACCACGATGATCAGGCCGAAGTGGATAGGATCGATGCCCAGCTGGGTGACTAGCGGCAGCAGCACCGGGGTGAGGATGATCAGCGCGCTGGCGGTCTCGATGAACACCCCGGTGAGCAGGATTACCGCCACCACCAGCAGCATGATCACGTAGGGGTCAGTGGAGAGCGATAGCACCGCCTGGGCGATGGCGCCCGGCACCTGCCAGCTGGAGAGGGTCCAGCTGAGCACCGCCGAGGTGGCGATCACCAGCATGATCACCGAGGTGGTGATCGCCGAGCGGATCAGGATGCGGTAGACGTCGGCGAGGCCCAGATCGCGATAGACGAACAGTGACACCAGCAACGCATAGTTGACGGCTACCGCCGCCGCCTCGCTGGGCGTGAACACGCCCGAGAAGATGCCACCGAGGATGATCACCGGCGTCATCAGGCCCCAGCTCGCCCCCCTGAAGGTGCGCCAGATGGTAGCCGGCGAGAAGGCGGTGCCCCGCGGATAGTGGCGTCGATAGGCCTGGACGATGGCGATGGCGGCGAGACCCACGCCCATGGCGATCCCCGGCAGGATGCCGCTGAGGAAAAGCTTGGAGACCGACTGCTGGGCGATCACCGCATAGATGATCATCGGCACCGAGGGCGGAATCACCACCCCGATGGTGCCGCTGGCGGCGATCAGGCTGGCCGCCGAGGCGGGGTCGTAGCCCTTCTTGCGAAGCTCCGGCACCAGGCTCGAGCCTACCGCCGCGGTGGTGGCGGCCCCGGAGCCGGAGATGGCGGCGAAGAACATCCCGGCGCCCACCGAGACGATGGAAAGGCCGCCCTTGAGGAAGCCGAACAGCGAATCGGCGAAGGCCACCAGCTTCTCGCTCACCTTGCCCTGGGCCATCAGGTCGCCGGCGAGGATGAACATCGGCACCGCCACCAGAGCGAAGGAGTTGATGCCCTGGAACATCTGCTGAGGCACCACCATCAGCGGCACGCCCTGAGCATGCAGCGCCACGAGCACGCTGGCGCCGATGGCCAGCGCAATGGGCACACCGAGCAGCATGAACACGAAAAACAGCGCGAAGAGCAGGACGGTCATGGCTCGCGCTCCATCGATGCCGTCGGGTCAGGGCGCTCGCCATCGTCGCCGAGCATCAGGGTGACGATATCGACCAGCGCATACCAGGCCATGAGCGCGGCGGCTAGCGGCATGACGGCATAGACCCAGGTCATGGAGAGGCGCAGCGAGGCGGACTTCTGGAAGCTCTGCACCTGCATGTACTCCCAGCCGATGGCAATCAGGGCGAGCAGGAAGCCCAGCGTTACCAGCAGGGCGGCGATGCGCGCCAGCCGCCGGGGGAGGCCGGGCAGCGCGTCGACCATGAAGGTCACCGCGATATGCCGTCCACGCTGGAAGGCCAGGGTGGCAGCGAGGAAGGTGATCCAGACCAGCAGGAAACGGGCCACCTCCTCGGTCCAGCCCACGGCAGTGAAGGCGACCCTGGAGACCACCTGCAGGGTAATGATACCGATCAATGCCGCCATCGCCATGCAGACCACAGGGGCGATGACGGCGTCCAGGGTTCGCTCACTCCAGCGCAGCGCTCGTAGCAGGGAAGGGGCGAGGTCGTGCACTTACTCGAGCGCCTCCTGGATGCGCGGCAGGGTGTCACCGAACTGCTCGCCGTACTTCTCGTAGACCGGGACTACGGCCTGCTGGAAGGCGGCAATATCGGGTTCCTCGACGATCTGCATGCCCGCCTCGCGCAGGTCGGCCAGCTGCTCGGCCTCTATCTCGGCATTCATCCGACGCTCGTGCTCGGCGGCCTCCTGGGCGGCCTGCTCCAGCACGGTCTGCGCCGGTTCAGGCAGCGTGTTCCAGGCGGGCATGCCCATCACGAAGATGGCTGGCGCATAGGTATGGCGTGACAGCGTCATGTAGTCCTGGGTCTCATAGAGCTTGAAGGAATGAATGACGTTGATCGGGTTCTCCTGGCCGTCGATGGTGCCCTGCTGCATGGCGGTCAGCGCCTCGGTCCAGGCCATGGGAATGGCATTGGCCCCCAGTTCACGGAAGGTGTCGACGTAGACCGGGTTCTCCATCACACGGATGCGCAGTCCGGCGATATCCGCTGGGCTGTGAACCGCGCGCTCACTGTTGGTGAGGTTGCGGAAACCGCGCTCGGCATAGGCCAGGCCCTTGAGGTTGACCTCACTGAGGCGGTCCAGCAGCTCCTGGCCGATCGGACCGTCGAGCACCGCGTAGGCGGCCTCCGGGGTGGGAAAGAGGAAGGGCAGCTCGAAGACCGCCATCCCCTCGACGAAGTTGGCCACTGGCCCATTGGTGATCACGCCCATGTCGACGGTGCCGATCTGCATGCCCTCGAGCAGGGTGCGTTCGTCGCCGAGGCTGGCGTTGGGGTAGATGTCGATGTTCACCTTGCCCTCGGTGCGCTCCTCTACCAGTTCCTCGAACTTCTTGGCGGCGATGTGGAAACCGTCCTGCTCGTTGACCACATGGGCCAGGCGCAGGGTGACGGGATCCATGTCGTCGAACTCGGCGGCATTAGTGCCGGTGGCCACCGCTAGCGAGACGGCGAGCGCCAGCGTATGGCATGCATAACCTTTCATTGTCATTTTCCTTTGGTGAGTCAGTGGCTTGAAGAGCATGCCTGAGGCGCGCGCCGGCGGTCAAACGAGACCTCGGCACGCCTTACAGCAGGAGATACATGACATGGGCTCCGTCAGGCCCAGCGCGGGGTGACGAAAGGCGCAGCTCCTTTCGTGGCGATGCTCGTTCCCGTCGATAGACTCGGCCGCCGCCGAGCATGTATGCCCTTATACGAACTCGGGGTCGTCGGTCCTGACGGTAATCGGCTCCTCCTCGCCGGGCACCGTCACAGCGAACTCGCCCCCGCCAAGGTGAGTGACTGAGTGACCTTCTCGCGTGCGGAAGGCGGGTAGGCCGCTTTGGATCGGGCCGGCATGTTGCAGGTCACTGAGATCCCGGACGCTGACGAACACGTCGATGAAATATTCGTTGCCGGCCTGGTCGAAGGCCAGGATGGTTTTCTCGTTGCGGGACACCGGAACACCTCGCATGGATAAGCGTTGGGTTCATTCTAACCGTTGGTTCTGGCCACCTTCCAATGTCTTGCCTAGATCTCCGCCCACATGCGTAACAGATTAGCCAGGCTCTTCGACAGCATGTCAAAGGTGCGGGTCTTGCCGTGTGCCTCGAATTCCTGGCGGCGGGTGGTATCCAGGTCGAAGAGGATCTCCCGCTGCTGTGGGTCACGAACCTGGCTCTGGGCCCAGCCCACGGCGGCTAGCCGTTGGCCACGAGTCACGGGGTCGACACGGTGCAGGGTCGAGGAGGGGTAGAGGACCAGGGCCCCGGTGGGCAGCTTGTAGGTCTGCTCGCCGGCGGTTGTATCGATCACCAGCTCGCCGCCCGTGTAGCTGTCCGGGTCGTTGAGGAAGAGGGTAAAGGAGAGATCGGTGCGCATGGCCTCTTCGGGGGTGGCCATGATGGCATCATCGACATGGTTGCCGTAGCTCATGCCCTCCTGATAGCGGCTGAACATCAGCGGTTTCATGCGTCGCGGGCGGGCCGCCATCTGGAACAGCGGGTGACGCTGAAGGGTCGATTCCAGCTCCTTGCGCAGGCGGACCACCTGGGGCAGGCGGCCATCGGCCTGCTCGTTCTGCTTGACGGTTCGGGCATGCCAGCCAGCCGTTTCCCGCCCATCGCGGTAGGTGGTGTCGGCCAGGGTCGCCTGGACCCGCGACAACAGTGGCGTCGGGATGACCTGATCGATGCAGAGAATCACGGGAATCGCTCCAGTTGAGAGGGAGAGTCTCATTATAAAGTATTGCGAACTATTTGCATTAAGATTTGAGCACGTCAATAATTAGGTGTGTGCCTCGGGCCCAAGGGCCGAGGGTTCTCGCAATCCCTGTGCTTAAGGAAGTTTGCATGTCTAACAGTACTCGCACCAAGCTCTGGGTCGGCGTCGGCGCCTCCGTTCTGCTGGGGTCCAGCGCGGCCACCTGGGCCGATAACCCGCTGCCGGGCGACTATACCCAGGGCCCCGACAGCCTGTTGCTCGCCCAAGTGGACCAGGGTGGCGAAGGCGATGAGGCCGACCATCAGCAGCAAGCCGGTGAAGGCGGTGAAGGTGGTGAAGGCGGCGAAGGCGGTGGTTCGGCGCAGACCTTCAGCATGTTTGACGACCTGGATGCCTCTGTCGGTGGAGAAGGCGGCGAAGGTGGTGAAGGCGGCGAAGCGGGCCAGGGTGTCGATGCCAGCAACCCAGGCGTCTATTACACCAACCTCGCCATGATGAAGGGCCACCTGGCCATCGCCCGCGAGCTCTATCAGCAAGGCGAGCAGACCGCCTCCCAGCCGCACTTCGGCCATCCCCTCCACGAGCATTACGAGCCCCTGGAGCCGGCCCTGGAACGCCGAGGCGTGGCGCCGTTCGAGGATACCCTCGAGGCGCTGATGCATGACGTCCGAGAGGGCGGGGAATGGGGCGAACATGCCGATGCCTACCAGGCCGCCATCGACGCCATCGATGCCGCCATGCAGGACGTCGATGCTGAGCTGCGCGACGATCCGGCCTTCCAGAGCCGTGTCCAGCTGGCCCTGCTGCGCCAGGCAGTGCACGAGTACGAGGAGGCCGTGGATGATGGCCAGTTCGTCAATGTCCTGGAGTATCAGGACGGGCGCGGCTTCATGCTCACTGCCAGGGCGCTGCTCGAACAACACGCCGAGCTCTTCAAGGCCAGCGACGAAGCGGCCTACGCGGAGCTGATGGCGGCCTATGACCAGGCAATGGCCGCCTGGCCTTCCGCCGTGGCGCCCCAGAACCCGGTGATGAGCTACGGAGAGCTCTCCGCCAACACCTTCAAGCTGGAATCGCTGCTCGGCCGTTACTGAGCCCGCCACGCGGGCCGGCTCGTCCATCCACTGGTCGCGCCGGCCTGGAGTCCCGTGTATACCAACGGCAAAGTCGTTGCGCTTGTGCAGGCGTGCCACCACCATGTGGGTCCGCCTCCAGCTGCTGCAAGTGTCTTGGCCCAATGCCATACTCCATGACCTTCGACTACCACTCCGACCTCATCGGCGGCTCGTTGATGGTGCGCGAGAGCCGCATCGTGGCCGAGCTGCTGCTGGCCGGTGTCGATAACGCGGCCTGGAAGGCAGCCATCATCGACGAGAATCGCCTCCAGAAGTCGCGGCCGGCTTCAGCCAGGCGCATGGCCCAGGCGATCCGCAAGCGCCTCGAGAAGCTCCCGCCGCCGTTCTGGCAGGCTTTGCACGACAGCGACGACCAGCTGGCCACCCAGGTGGCGTTCTGTGCGGCACTGGCTCGGAACCTGCTGCTGGTGGAATTTCTGGAGACAGTGGTGGCCGATGCTTTCGTTACCCACGAGGAAACGCTTGAGCCCTACCAGTGGGACGACTTCCTCGACGACCGAGCCTTCCGCGATCCGGCCATTACCGACTGGACAGCCTCTTCTAGACGAAAGATGGGGCAGGTGGCCTTTCGTATGCTATGCGAAGTAGGCTTATTGGATAATGCGCGTAGCCGTCGGCTGCGACCGCTGATGCTGCGGCCCGAGGTAGTGAGCCTGTTGGAAAGGCACCACCTGATTCGGCTGCTGGACTGTCTGAATGCCCTGGGGCCGCGTTGAACGCCATGGACCCGGGCTGGCGGTAGCGTGCCTGAATGTCAGGGTTGCCGGCGGTCGATGCGGCAAGCCATCGGGCCGCGCCTCGCAGCATGCCAAAAAACGCCTTAAAAAGAATGAGATGCCAAGGAACGCAGACACAGGGATGGGAACCACATGTCACACGCCGACACTCCCCTGGCCAACCGCCAGGCGGCCCGCCAGGACGATCCCCAGCTAAAGGATCGCCTCAACCAGGTCGCCGAGAAGATCACCAGCCCGGCCTTCCTTTCCGGCCAGGGGCTGGGCAACGAGATCGGCTTCTGGATCTTCGACTATCCCCCCGAGCACGAACTGCAGGTTCGCGAGTACCTCACCTTCCTGGAAGGGGTACTGTCCCGTCAGCACAGCGAGCTGACGGTCGACCACGTCAACCTGCTGCGCGTGCTGCGCGACTACCTACAGGAACGCGGCTTTCTCGACAAGGCCATCGCCATGCAGCAGACCAAGGGCGATGCGGCGCTGCTCAAGGCGCTGCGTGGCCCGCTGCACATGGACAAGTTCGCTCCTTTCCTGATCCGACACGCGCTGTCGGAAGACCCCGATATCATTCTGCTGTCAGGCGTGGGTAGCGTCTGGCCGGTGATGCGTGCCCACAGTCTGCTCAATGCGTTGCACGGCCGGCTCGGCCACAAGCCGCTGGTGCTCTTCTACCCCGGCAGCTACGACGGCCAGAGCCTGACGCTGTTCAACCGTATCGCCGGCAATCACTATTACCGCGCCTTCTCACTAGTGCCTTGAGAGCCTTCCATGAAAATCCAGGACCTCTTCCAGAAATCCCTGAACCGCCCCATCAACGGGGTGGTCAAGGCCGACCAGAAGGACCGCGAGACGGTCTACCAGGAGCTCGACGAGTACGTGGTGACCAACGAGCTGGAGACGCACTTCCGTGCCTTCTTCGAGTCCTACGCCACACCGCTCGGCGACCCCTCCATCGCCAACCGGGTCGGGGTCTGGATCTCGGGGTTCTTCGGCTCGGGCAAGTCGCACTTCCTCAAGGCGCTCTCCTACCTGCTCGCCAACATTGAGGCCGAGGACGATGCCGGCAAGGCACACCGTGCCGCCGACTTCTTCGACGAGCACAAGCTCCACGACCCCATGATTCGCGCCGACATCGCCAAGGCGGTGCAGGAGCCGGCGGAGGTCATCCTGTTCAACATCGACAGCAAGGCGAGCTCCAACGACGGCGGCAACCCGATCCTCAACGTCTTCCTGCGCGTGTTCAACGAGTACCAGGGCTTCAGCGGCGACCACCCGCATATCGCCCATATGGAGCGCCACCTGGCCCAGCGCGGCGTGCTGGAGCGCTTCAGGGCCGCGTTCCAGGAAGCCAGCGGCATGGTCTGGGAAGAGGAGCGTGACGGCTTCCAGTTCTACCAGGACGACATCGAGCAGGCGATCAGCCAGGCGCTGGATCTCTCCCCGGAGGCGGCCCACAAGTGGTTCGAGGACTCCGAGGAGACCTTCAGCGTCTCGGTGGAGAACTTCTGCCGCTGGGTGAAGGCGTACCTGGACGAGAAGTCCCCGACCCAGCGCATCGTCTTCATGGTGGACGAGGTGGGCCAGTTCATCGGCAGCGA
The DNA here is from genome assembly GCF_004361885.1 of Halomonas ventosae. GTDB lineage: Bacteria > Pseudomonadota > Gammaproteobacteria > Pseudomonadales > Halomonadaceae > Halomonas > Halomonas ventosae_C. The sequence goes on along the minus strand of NZ_SNWH01000003.1, from coordinate 159,590 downwards.
CACGCGATTGATGCTCACCCTGCAGACGCTCACCGAGAACCTCGGCACCCTCTGTGGCGGCCGCGCCTGGATCGTGGTCACCTCCCAGGCCGACATGGACGCCGTGCTCGGCGAGATGACCGCGGCCAAGGCCAACGACTTCTCCAAGATCGCCGGGCGCTTCAAGACCCGCCTGTCGCTCTCCAGCTCCAACTCCGACGAGGTGATTCGCAAGCGCCTGCTGGCCAAGACGCCTGAGGCTCGCGACGAGCTGGCCGGCGTGTTCGAGGCCAAGGGCTCGATCCTGCGCAACCAGCTCACCTTCGACCGCTCCGGCCCCACGCTCAAGAACGTCGATGGTGCGGAGAGCTTCGTCGCCAACTACCCCTTCGTGCCGTACCACTTCCAGCTGGTCCAGAAGGTCTTCGAGGAGATCCGCAAGGTCGGCGCCACCGGGGCGCACCTGGCCTACGGCGAGCGCTCCATGCTCGACGCCTTCCAGATGGCCGCCATGGCAGTGGCAGATCAGGACATCGGCGCCCTGGTGCCGATGCACAGCTTCTACGGTGCGGTAGAAGGCTTCCTCGACACCGCGGTCAAGCGCACCATCGACCAGGCCGGCGAGAACGTAGCCCTGGACGCCTTCGACGTGGAGATCCTGCGCACCCTGTTCATGATCCGCTACGTCGATCTGGTCAAGGGCACTCTCGACAACCTGGTCACGCTCGCCATCACCCGCATCGACGATGACCGCCTGGCGATCCGCGAGCGCCTGGAAGGCACCCTGGCCCGCCTGGAGAAGGAGAGCCTGGTCACCCGCAACGGCGAGGAGTACCTGTTCCTCACCAACGAGGAGCGCGACATCACGCGCAAGATCAAGGCCACCGAGATCACCAGCAGCGACGAGAACAAGCTGCTGGCCGAGATGATCTACAAGGACCGCCTGCGCGACCGCAACAAGTACCGCTACCCGCTCAACAAGACCGACTACACCATCGGCCGCTACCTGGACGGCCACACCATCGACGGCCGCTTCCAGAGCCAGCTGCGTGTCGAGGTGGTCTCGCCGCTGGATATCGATTACACCCAGAGCTACTCGGTCCAGAACGGCGAGGCGGGCTGCATCCACCGCAGCAACGAGAACCAGGGCCAGGTGCTGATTCGCCTCGGCGACAACAAGGCCTTCTTCGACGACCTGCGCACCTTCATCAAGACCGAGAAGTTTATCCGCCTGAACGCCGCCTCCGGCGACAACAGCGTGGAGCGCATCCTCGCCGATCGCGGACGCGAGAACCAGGAGCGTCGCAAGCACCTGCTGGTGCGCCTGGAGGAGATGCTCCTCGACGCCGACGTCTACGCCCTGGGCCAGAAGCTCGACATCAACCGCAGCAACCTCAGCGCCCGCCTCGACGATGCCTGCCAGTACCTGCTGGAAAACACCTACAGCAAGCTCGGCTACCTGCAGGTGCTCACCCCCGACCCCATGCGCGAACTGCTCGCGGTGATGACCGCCGACGACATCGGTCAGCAGGCCATCGAGCTCGACGGCGAGGAAGGCAACCCCCAGGCGGTGCGCGAGATGGAAACGTATATCGGCCTGCATGGCGGCGAGCCGGTGCCGCTCAACCCGCTGCTGGAGCGCTTCAGCAACCGCCCCTTCGGCTGGCCGGTGGAGGAGACCCTGTTGATCCTCGGCCGGCTGTATGCCGCAGGAAGGCTCACCTTCCACACCGCCGGCCCGGCGCTGCCCGGCAAGGAGGCCTTCGAACTGCTCGACAACAGCCGGCGGCGCAGCGAGGTGCGCATCCAGAAGAAGCGCCAGACCGACGATGCCGTGCTGCGCCAGGTGCGCAACCTCACCAAGGACCTGTTCACCAAGCTCGGGCCCTCCAGCGAGAAGGAGCTCTACGCCTTCTATGTCGACCGGCTGAGCGAGTGGAAGAAGGACCTGGAGGCCTACCGCAGCAAGACCGAAGTGGGCCGCTTCCCGGGCCGCGCCGCCATCGACAGCACCCTCAAGGAGGTCGAACACCTGCTGCGCATCGACGACAGCTTCGACTTCTTCACGGCGGTGGCCGATCAGCAGGAACACCTGCTCGACCTCGAAGAGGAGTACCGCGACCTTCACGAGTTCTTCACCAAGCAGCTCACCACCTGGAAACAGCTGGACCAGGCGCTGACCCGCTTCGCCCCCAACCGCCCGGCGCTGGAGAAGGAGCCCGAAGCGAGGGCAGCCCTGACCGAGCTGGACCGCATCTACGCCTCCGAAGCGCCCTACGGAATGCTGCAGAAGGTCGCCGGGCTGATTCACAGCGTCGATGAAACCAACACTAAGCTGCTGGAGCAGAAGCGCGAGCACGCCATCGGTCTGATCGACAAACGCATCGCCCGAGTCAGCGCCGAGATCGTCAAGAGCGGCATTGGCACGGCGGAGCTCAGCAACCGCTTGCTGCGCCCGCTGCAGCTGCTCAAACAGGAGATAGAAGCGGCCACCGGCATCGCCCAGATCTACCTGCTGCAGGGCGATACCGCCAACGACCGCGAGCAGGATAGCCTCGACCAGTTCCACCGCGAACAGCTAGCTGAGGCCGAACGCCAGCGCGCCGCACGCAAGGGGGTGGAATATGCCGGCACCCGCGATGACGACGCCAAGCCAACAGGCGGTGCTCCCGCATCTGAACCCCAAACGCCCGCCGGCGACGTGCGCGAAGGCGCCCCGGTAGCCGCCCCCAAGCCCGTCGCCGAGGTCAGCGTCAGCCAGGTGCTCAGCCGCACCCACGAAGGGGTCTACCTGGAGAGCCAGCAGGAGGTCGACGCCTTCCTCGACGCCCTCAAGCGCGAGTTGGAAGGGGCGATCAAGGCGAACAAGCGGATTCGCCTGCGATGAGACATATGATCTCTAGGAGCAAATGTTATGGATAGGCAACACGCCGAACAGCTTCTCAAGACCGCGCTGGACGATAATTCCGCCTCTTTTCGCCCGGGGCAGTGGGAAGCGATTGATGCACTGGTGAATCAAGGGCGAAAGCTGCTGGTGGTTCAGCGCACCGGCTGGGGCAAGAGCTCGGTCTATTTCATCAGCACTCGTATCCTGCGTGACCGCGGCTTTGGCGTCACCATCATCATCTCGCCGCTGCTGGCCCTGATGCGTAACCAGATCGAGTCGGCCAAGCGCCTGGGCATTCGTGCGGAGACCATCAATTCAACTAATAGCCGTGAAGAAGTTGAGGTCGTGAAGAAGGCCCTGCTTTCCGGTCAGGTTGACTGCCTGCTGATATCTCCTGAGCGGTTGGCCAACGATGAATTCGTGCGAACCGTGCTGATGCCAATCGCCGATCGTATCGGGCTGCTAGTGGTCGATGAGGCGCACTGCATCTCCGACTGGGGCCATGACTTCCGTCCCGACTATCGGCGTATCGTCGGCATCCTACGGCAGCTCCCACCTGGGGTGCCGGTGCTGGGCACCACAGCGACCGCCAACGACAGGGTCATCGACGACATTCGTACCCAGATGGGAGATATTCTGATCCAGCGTGGCCCGCTGGGGCGTGAGAGCCTGGCACTGCAGGCGATGATATTACCGGATCAGGCCTCTCGCCTCGCCTGGCTGGCTCAGGTGGTCCCGACGCTCCCGGGCACCGGCATCATTTATACCCTCACCACCCGAGACGCCGAGCAGGTAGCCGACTGGCTTCAGCGTGGTGGCATCGAGGCTAGCGCCTACTACGGCGATGTCAGCCCGCCCGAATGGCTGCGGGCGCAAGGGTTGACCGACAATAACCGCTATCGCGAGTACCTGGAAGATCGACTGCTCCGCAATGAGCTCAAGGTGCTGGTGGCCACCGGAGCACTGGGCATGGGCTACGACAAGCCGGATCTCGGTTTTGTTATCCACTACCAGGCACCTGGCTCCATCGTTGCCTACTACCAGCAGGTAGGGCGCGCCGGGCGGGCCATCGACTCTGCACTTGGCGTGCTGATTGCCGGTCACGAAGACGACGATATTCACGAGTATTTTCGGCGCTCGGCGTTTCCGTCGGATCATGAGATCAATACGGTTCTCGACACCCTGGCGCGTTTTGATGGATTGCCGGTTACTCGGATTGAACAGCATGCCAACCTGCGACGCAGCCAGATCGACAAGACCTTGAAAATCCTCAGTGTGGAGTCGCCCGCTCCGGTGGTGAAAGATGGCAGTATGTGGCGACGGACGCCGGTAGCTTATCAGCCAGACTATCAACGTATTCAGCATCTAACTGAAATCCGGCAGCGGGAGTGGCAGCAGGTCAACGACTACATCAACACCACGGGCTGCCTGATGAACTTTCTGCGCCTAGCCCTGGATGATCCGCAGAGCGCGCCCTGTGGCCGATGTACCAATTGTCTGGGCCAGTCGCTGGTGCCAACTCAGGTCGATCCGCAGCTGATTCATCAGGCAGCGACCTACCAGCGCCATGCCGAGATGGCCATCAAGCCACGAAAGCAGGTTGCCGCCAATGCCTTCCAGCAGTATGGCTTTCGAGGCAACCTTCCCTCTGGCCTGCAGGCACAAGAAGGTCGCGTTCTGTCCCGATGGAATGACGGCGGCTGGGGGCGGCTGGTCAAACAGGGTAAACATCAGGGCCGGTTCGGCGACGACTTGGTCGAAGCCATGGCCGAGATGATCGAACAGCGCTGGCAGCCGCAACCCCGCCCCGGCTGGGTATGTGCCGTGCCATCTCTCAATCATCCGCACCTGGTGCCGGATTTCGCCCAGCGGCTGGCCAACCGGCTGGGGCTGCCTTACGTCGATGCTGTACGCAAGATCAGGCACAATGAGCCCCAGAAAGGCCAGCAGAACCGCTTCCACCAGTGCCGTAACCTTGACGGTGTCTTCGAAGTCGCCAACGGGTTACCGCGAGAACCCGTGCTGCTGGTCGATGATATCGTCGACTCAGGCTGGACATTGACCGTGATCGCCGCTCTGCTGCAACGTGCTGGCACGGGGCCTGTCTACCCTACAGCCCTGGCATCCAGTTCGGTGAATGATTGATGACCCTATCGACAGCCGCACAGGCAACTCTCCTGCTTACCAGCTACTTCAGTAAGCCTGCCAAGGGGGCGGCCAAACCATTGACGCCCACCGAGTGGGGACGCTTTGCCCAATGGCTGCATGAAACAAATCACACACCAGGGGACTTGCTGAGCCATGCCGCGCCTTGGGTGCTGGGCAAGTGGAGTGATGAGAAGATTCCTCGTGACCGGCTTGAGGCCCTGCTGCAGCGTGGTAGCAGCATGGCGCTGGCCATGGAGAAGTGGCAGCGCTCGGGCCTGTGGGTCATCACTCGATCCGATCCGGAATACCCAAGGCGACTAAAAAAACGACTGAAGCATGCTGCTCCCCCCGTACTCTACGGCTGTGGCGATGCTGAGCTTCTCAACGCCGGTGGTCTTGCCGTAGTGGGTTCGCGCAAGGCAGGTAATGATGACCTGACCTATGCGCGCAAGCTGGGAGCGAAAGCCGCTCAAGCCGCTACAGGGATCGTATCCGGTGGGGCGCGCGGAATAGACGAAGCCGCCATGCAAGGGGCGGTTCAGGAGGGTGGCCCCGTCATTGGAATCCTCAGTGAAGGCCTCCTCAAGGCGGCGACCTCCAGCCAGTGGCGCCAAGGGCTGATGAATGGCGGCCTTGTGCTGGTCTCGCCCTACTATCCGGAAGCCGGGTTCAATGCCGGCAACGCCATGGGTCGCAACAAGTATATCTACTGCCTTGCAGATGCCGCCGTCGTGGTGCACTCCGGCAGTAGTGGCGGCACCAAGGCAGGCGCGGAAGAGAACCTCAAGAAGGGCTGGGTGACGCTCTGGGTGAAGCCCTCACAGGACCCGGAAGCCGGCAACCAGCAGCTTGTCAGTGCTGGTGGCGATTGGTGCGCGCAGGAGGTAGACCAGTTAGAGATACAAGCACTGTTCACTCTGCCTCAACCGTCGTCGGTGACAGAATCGTCTGCCGATGACCAAACGATCAGCGCTGCAGAATCTCCCGCTGATAATGGCGATTCCGAAAGCACCGCGGAGCTACCCCAGGCTGACCTTTTTGGTGCCGTGAACGCACCCTTGGAAAACCTGCAGCAGCCCGAACCGGAATCCGCCTTCGAGCCGACCCCGGAGGGACAGACAGAAGAGGAGGCGGGGCAGACTGCGGCCCCCGAAGCAACGGCGACCGGCAGCATGGATGCAGCCGCGGATCCTGCCGAGCAAGAACCCGATGCACGCTCAAGTCAGGCACCCTGGCAAGTAGGCGGCATCGATTTTTATCAGCTGTTCCTGCGCGAGCTGCAACGGTTTGCCCAGTCCCCAAGAACGGTAGATGAGATCGTTGCCGATACGGGACTGCAGAAATCTCAGGTGAATACCTGGCTCAAGCAGGCCGTGGAAGAGCAGAGAGCGGAAAAGCTCACCCGGCCTGTCCGGTACCTAGCAATTCCAGAGACAGCCGATCCCACCGAGGACGATGTGGAGCGCCATGTGCGTCGCTTGCGCGCCCCGCGTACCTTCGAGACATCATCGTAAATGCCGCACAGCGAAAGGCCTCGATGCAGCTCACCGAGGCCCAGACGCCGACCGGGCTCTCCCAGTCCATACGCGAAGAGCATAGCTGCCGTGGGCTTTGCCAAACAAGCGCGGATGTGGCGGCGCCCGTTGCTGTACATGGCACCGTCAGCGACCGAAAGCTCTTGACGCTCCTGCCCATGCATCAAGTGGCCTGTCCCGTGTCCTGGGACACGGGACAGGCGAGAACACCTTGCCCGGCGATAGCAACCCGCAAGATCAGGAATCCAGCATGCACACAGGGAACATCAAGAAGTACGCCCCGAAGGCGCGTACCCGCTTCATCGAGACCATGACCCGCCAGGCCGCTCGCTACGGCATCAGCGCGGGCCACAAGGGCGAGGGCCATGTCGCGCCCGCCGAGGTGCGTGGCGACGTGATGCTGATCAGCGCCCTGGATGGCCAGACCCACAGCTTCCCCAAGGCGTTGCGTGGCCCCCGCGAGGCGCTGGCCAAGTGGGTGACCCGGCTGGGCTTCGAGCAAGCCATGGAGCAGGCGGCCTACAGCTGGTTCAACCGCCTGTGTGCGATCCGCTTCATGGAGCTCAAGGGCTATCTGAATCATGGCCGGCGGGTGCTTTCCCACCCGGACCACGAGGGTGGCTTCCAGATTCTCGATGACTGCCTGGAGATCGACCTGCCTGCCTTGGACAAGAGCCTGGACACCGCCCGGGTGCGCGAGCTCAAGCTCGACGGCACCCAGGACGAGGCGCTCTACCGCGAGTTGCTGCTGGCCCAGTGTCACGCCCTGCACGAGGCCATGCCGTTCCTGTTCGAGCCGCTGGACGACGCCAGCGAGCTGCTGCTGCCGGACAACCTGACCAAGACCGACTCGCTGATCCGCGAGCTGGTCGAGGCGATTCCCGAGGAGGACTGGCAGGACGTCGAGGTGATCGGCTGGCTCTACCAGTTCTACATCGCCGATAAGAAGGACGAGGTGATCGGCAAGGTGGTGAAGAGCGAGGACATCCCCGCTGCCACCCAGCTATTCACCCCCAACTGGATCGTCCAGTACCTGGTCCAGAACTCCGTGGGGCGCCAGTGGCTGCAGACCTATCCGGACTCCCCCCTCAAGGGCCAGATGCCGTACTACATCGAGCCCGCCGAGCAGGAGCCCGAGGTGCAGGCCCAGCTGGACGCCATCACCCCGGCGAGCATCGACCCCGAGACCATCAAGGTGCTCGACCCCGCCTGCGGCTCCGGCCACATCCTGGTCGAGGCCTACAACGTGCTGAAGGCGATCTACGAGGAGCGCGGCTACCGCTCCCGCGATATCCCTAAACTGATCCTGGAGAACAACATATTCGGCTTGGATATCGACGACCGCGCCGCCCAGCTCGCCGGCTTCGCGCTGCTGATGAAGGCCCGAGAGGACGACCGTCGGATCTTCTCAAGAGGTGTCCGTCTCAACGTGATGGCCCTGCAGAGCACTCAGCACCTGGATGCCGGCACCCTGTGGCGCGATCTCAACCTCACCGGCGACTGGCACCAGGGCCAGTCCCAGAGCCTGTTCGAGGGCGAGCAGAAGGAGCTCTCCAGCAACGACAGCACCTACAAGGCCATCGTCGACCTGATCGAGCGCTTCCAGGACGCCAAAACCTTTGGTTCGCTTATCGAAGTGCCCAACAGTTTCGAAGCCCCGCTCAAGTCCCTGCTGAATGTGCTCACCGAGCTCGTTGAAAATGGCGACACCATGCAGAAGACGGCTGCCAGGCAGTTGATGCCCATTGTGCAGCAGGCGTGGGTATTGGCGCAGCGGTATGAAGCGGTGGTGGCGAACCCGCCCTATATGGGCAGCAAATATCAAACACCAGCAGTGAAGAAATACCTGAAAGATGCGTACAAGGGCTACGAGAAGGATCTGTTTTCTGCCTTTATAATCCGCAACCTGGCGTTCGCAAAGGAGCATGGCCAGCTTGGCTTTATGACGCCTTTCGTTTGGATGTTTATTTCCAGCTATGAGCAACTGCGTAAGCGTCTGATTGAAGAGGATGTGATTACTAGTTTGATCCAGCTTGAGTATTCTGGGTTTGACGGCGCGACAGTGCCGATTTGTACCTTTACTCTAAGCAAAGGGCATATCGCCAGCTACACCGGCAGCTATATTCGCCTGTCTGATTTTCGTGGTGCTGTGAATCAAGGGCCCAAAACGCTGGAAGCCATTCAGGATCGAGAGTGCGGATGGCTTTATGAAGAGAAACCGGATGAGCTTAAAAAGATACCGGGATACCCTATGGCTTATTGGGTTAGCCAGGAAATAAAAGACGCATTTTATCATGGGATACCCTTCAAAAAATTAGGGAGCCCTAAGGTTGGAATGCAAACTTCAAATAATGATAAGTTCCTGAGATTATGGCATGAGATCTCTTTTTCAGAGCTAAATGAAAGCGGTGAAAAAAAACCAAAATGGATTAAATATATCAAAGGCGGATCTTTTCGGAGGTGGTATGGAAATTTGGATTATGTGCTTAGGTATAACAGATCTCCAGACTTCATTCTTTCGCAAAATAACGCGTCTATCCTTCCCTTGGAGAACCTTAACAAGCCCAAGGGAACCTGGACTGATCTAACTTCGGGTAAGTTTAATGCTCGATTTGCCCCCGAAGATAGTTTTCATGATATTTCAGGGCATTGCTTCTACCCGAAAAGAGAAGACCTCATGTGGCTTCTTGGGTTTGCCAACTCAAAAGCATTCGATAAGTTTATTTCAATAATAAATTCCTCTTTTCACTTCCAAGTGGGTGATGTTGGTAAAATTCCAGTGTTGAGTTTTGATAGGGAAAAGGTTGGATGTGTTACGCGCAAGCTAGTTAATATTTCAAAGTCCGACTGGGATTCTTTTGAGAGCTCTTGGGATTTTTGCTCCCATCCGCTCCTCCCGTCATGTGGTAGCGAAGTCAGCCTTAAAGAATCGTACCTTAATTTAGAAAAAAATCGGCGCGAGCTTTTTCTTCAAGCGAAAGAGCTAGAGGAAGAGCTAAATAAAATAATAATAGATTCCTATCACCTTAAAAATGAAATGGAGCATTCGGTTCCTAGCGACGAGGTGAGTCTGAGTTGCAACCCCTTATACAGGCATGGGGGGAGCAAAACTATCGAAGAAAAATTTAATATCGCTAAGAGTGATACTTTTAGGGACCTTGCTTCTTATTCTATCGGATGCATGATGGGCCGCTACTCTCTAGACAAGCCCGGCCTGATCCTCGCCAGCCAAGGCGAAACCGTCCGCGACTATCTCGCCCAAATCCCCGAACCTAGCTTCGCGCCGGATCAAAATGCCATCATTCCGTTGACCGACCAGGAGTGGTTCCCCGACGACGCCACCAACCGCTTCCGCGACTTCGTCCGTACCGTCTGGGGCGAGGAGCACCTTCAGGAAAACCTCAACTTCGTCGCCGAGAGTCTCTCCCTGCATGCGATCACTGCCAAGAAGGGCGAGGCGGCGCTGGACACCATCCGCCGCTACCTCAGTACGCAGTTCTACAAGGATCACCTACGCACCTACAAGAAACGCCCCATCTACTGGCTGTTCAGCTCCGGCAAGCAGAAAGCCTTTGAATGCCTGGTTTACCTGCACCGTTACAATGAAAGCACCCTCGCCGAGATGCGTACCGACTACGTGATCCCGCTGACCGAGAAGCTCGCCGGCTACGTCGAGAAGCTGGAGCAGGACAAGGAAGCCAGCGCCTCCGCCGCCGAAGCCAAGCGCATCGAGAAGGATCTCAGCAAGCTCTACAAACAGCAGGCCGAGCTCAACACCTTCGACGAGAAGCTGCGCCACTACGCCGACCAGCGGATCTCGCTGGACCTGGATGACGGGGTGAAGGTGAACTATGGGAAGTTTGGGGATTTGCTGGCGGAAGTTAAGGCGGTAACTGGAAACTAGAATCGTTGTGATGTATTGAGGTGAGCTCATGATCAAAATATCAATTAACAATGTTGAGAAAGAGTTAAGCGAGGCCTCAGAAAGCTGGATTGCTGAGCAAATAAATCATCATCGCGGCATTGGTGCGGTTTGTGTCAAGGTTTATATTAAGTCTCAGGGAATCGATGTGGCACTTGCGTCTGAGGGATGTGGAAGCGGCCAGTCTGGAGGGCGAAAGCCCAATACAGATGAAATGATGCTTGTTGATGCTTGGCAGCAGTTTCAACTTGGCAGCTCACCAATAAACACGGGTCGACTAATAGCATTCCTGAAGCAGATTGATCGCTATACGTAGCAGTAGTAAGTAACTAAGCATTACCCCCACTAAACATCAGAGGCCCAATATGGCAAAGTTGGTTTTTTCTTACTCACACACAGACGAGGAGCTACGTAACGAGCTAGAAAAGCACTTGTCTCCTCTGAAGCGAATGGGGAAAATTGATGCTTGGCATGATAGAAGAATTGTGCCAGGAGAAGAGTTTGAGGGGCAAATTAATAAGAATTTTTTAGAAGCTGATATTGTTTTGCTTCTAATAAGTAGCGATTTTATAGATTCCGATTATTGCTTCCAGGTAGAGATGGAAAGAGCTTTACAGCGACATGATCGCGGCGAGGCTGTAGTAATCCCTGTTATCCTCAGACCCTGTGCTTGGCATCAACTGCCATTTGGAAAACTCTTGGCTGCTACGAAAGATGGCAAGCCGGTTGTTCAGTTTCCTAGTTACGATGAAGGTTTTGTTCAGGTTGTCGATTCCGTTTCAAGAGCCTTGGACAAAGTTGGTGCTCAACCTGATGAGCGTAACCCTTTGGGCACGGAGGCGTCGAACATACAGAGCTCTCCTATTATTACGTCCCCTCGTTCTAGCAACTTGGCTATCCCCCAAAAAATCACTGACTTGGACCGCGACCGTGCTTGCAAGGAAGGGTTTGAATATTTGGTTAGATTCTTTGAAAATTCTCTTGAAGAACTTAAGAATAGAAATTCTGGCTTGGATGTTGATTTTCAGAAGCGTGACGCAGACTCTTTTTCATGCGCCGTTTATCAAAATGGGAAAAAGGCTTGTCAATGTGGCATATGGAGGAATGATAGAAATTCTGGGTTAGGCGATATTTGTTATAGCCAGGGTGAGATATCGAAAAACTCTTGCAACGAAAGCATGACTATAGATGATAATGGGCAAGTGATTGGTTTTCGCCCTCTCATGGGCAGTTATATAATGACCGGAAATAGGGATGCTTTGATGACGAATGAAGGTATGGCCGAGCATTTCTGGGGGATCTTTATTTCTCCATTGCAAAATACAAATAGGTTTTGATTCATGAAAGGAGAAAAACAATGTGTCGGGTTTTCTTTATATTAATACTCAAGATCCCACATTGGGGCCGAGCCAATATTTTTTTACTGAAGGCAATCGCCTAGTCTTGTGGCACGACGCCTTAGGCCACTTTGCCGAAGCGCTGGATTAAGCTCCCAGGATGGCGTGCAGATCCTCAACATGGCGGGGCAGTCCACCTTTGGTGTGAAGCTGCGCCTGGAGCTGGAGGTGCCGGAGACGCCGACGCTGCTCTAATTCCCCTACGCCGAGCCGGCGCCGGAGCATGACCTTCTGCGAGCGGGAATGAATCCAGGATTTCAAATATTGATGTTGAGATTATTCATGAAACTAAAAAATATCGAAGAGCTTATTGATAACAATGGAGAAATCACCATCGGTAGAGTGGGTCCCGTTCGCTATGGTGCCACTGCTTGTGATGAAGCCGAATGTCTTGCCATGTTAGTCAGGCGGCCAAAAGAATCATTTAAGGATTTGCTGATTCGGCTGGATTCCGCTATCGAGGATGCCATCGAACACGATATATTTGTGGATGAAATAAATCAATAATGTGCAATGTAAAGGATCCGCTATGATCAACCCCGTCGGAAGATGGCGCATCATCTGGATGGAAATGTGGGATCAAGATTTTGTCGATATGATCGAGCCTGGCCACTTCCGTTTCGATGAGAATGGCCTTGGCTATTTTATCTTCGGTGCTGTCGAGGGCCAGGTCGACTACCGTGTTTCAGATGATGGCCGGCGCATTGAATTTTCCTGGTCGGGAAATGATGATGGTAGCATTAAATTAGGGCGAGGCTGGTTTGAGCTTACATCCTCGGGTACCGCCAAAGGGTGCTTCTTCATTCATTGCGGGGATGAATCGGCGGTGGAAATCAGTCAACATTCATCTTGAAACTTGGATTCATCCCGCAATTTTCAGCGAGGGAATTGCGCTGACGTCGACTTCTCGCTCGGCGTGCCAGGCGTCGTGGGCCGCCTGGAGGCGCAGCCACAGCCCAGGGCCGTTACCGAACAGCTTGCCGAGGCGTGCCGCCACTTCCGGTGATACCGGCTTGCGCGCGGCCAGGATGGCGTGCAGCTGCTGACGTGAGATGCCCAACATTTTCGCGATGGCGCTCTTGCTGTAGTCCAGATCCTGCAGCATGTCATCGATCACCTCGCCGGGGTGCGGCGGGCAGTGGTTGCGGTTTTGCTTTGCGGTAATCGCCATAGTGATTCCATCTCTCTCAGTGGTATTGCTCGAAATCAACTTGGTAGGCGTCGCCAGGCCCTTGTTCTTGAAAGTCTTGATCATAGGAGCAGTGTAGCCTGATGGATTACTTCTGTAAACATAAAGGTTACACTGCTGCCGTGTCTTGTCCTGTTTCGCGATACTGCGGTCGATATCCGCTCACTGTGTTCCACCAGCAAGGAGGCTAAATGCAACTCGACCAACTTCAGCAGGGGCTCCAAAACGCCTTCTTCACGGACGGCCACCGTTTGGTCTTCTGGTACGACCCGCCCGGCCACTTTGCTGATGCACTGGATGAGCTCTCCCTGGATGGCGTACAGATCCTCAACATGGCCGGTGAGTCTACTTTCGGCGTGAAGTTGCGCCTGGAGCTTGAGGAGCCGGAGACGCCGACGCTGCTCTACTTCCCCTACGCCGAGCCGGCGCCGGAGGATGACTGGCTGCTGGACATCAAGCTCTACTCCGGACGCTTCTACGCCGATCAGCTGTCGATGACCTTCAACGAGCTCGGCCTCACCCGGCATACGCTGCGTGATCATCTGGCGAAGCGGCAGGCGTTTCTGGGCAGCCGCAAGCGGACCGAAGCGCTCAAGCGCCTGGTCACGCCGGAGATGGACGAGGATGGCCTGGATCTGGCCATGTGTGCCGCCGTGGTAGGGGCTCCCGCGGGCGATATCGCCACGCTACTGTTCCACCTAGGTGATGAGGCGGTGGCTGAGGAGACAGGGCTGGAGGGCAATCCCTCTTCGCTTGAGGAGATGGCCAAGTACGCCCTGGTGCCGAGCCTGGTGCGGGCCCTGCAGCTGGAGGTGGGGTACCCCGCCAGCCAGGCGGAGTTGAGTGGCGAGGCGCTGCTGCCGTTCGGCCAACTGATGCTGCGGCTGCTGACCACCGGCTACTGCGAGAGCATCTCGGAGATCCCCGACTGGGCGCAGAGCCATGCCATCGCCTCGGTGAATGCCCGGGCCACCTCCCGGGCGCTGCTCTCCCGGTGGCGGGACAGCTCGCGCTTCTACCCGGCCTTCGATGTGATCTCCGGCTGGGTCGCCGAGGCGCTGCGTATCGAGGACAAGATCCGCGACGTGCCCCTGGAGCGGTTGGCCAATGTGGCGACCTTCGAGGTGGTCGAAAAGCAGATCATCGTCGACCTGTGCCAAGCTATCCCCCAGGCCGATGTGCGCGACCTGGAGATGTTCCGCGGCATCATCGCCGAACGCCTGGATGGCTACTGGGCCTCGCGGCACAAGAACGACGAGCGGCGTGCGCGCTATCGCCAGCTCTATGCCGCCCTTAGCGCCGCCATCGACCTGTTTGCCTTGCGACAGCAGCATCTCAACGGCTTCCACTATGAGAGCGTCGAGGCGCTCTACCACGCCTACAGCACCGAGCTCTACCGCTTCGATACCGCCTACCGCCACTATGCGGTGGCCTCCGACAGCACCGGCGTGGAACTGCTCAAGAAGCTCGACGAGGCGGTGGAGCGCTGCTACGACGAGTGGTTCCTGGGCCAGGTCACCCGCAACTGGAGTGAGCGCATCGACGCCGAGGGACGCCTGAAGGACTGGAAGCTGCCACGCATCCCCAACCAGCAGCACTTCTTCCGCGACGTGGTGCGCCCGCACCTGGACGCCCACCGCAACAAGCGCCTGGTGGTAATCATCAGCGACGCCTTCCGCTATGAGGCGGCCGAGGAGCTGCGCGAGCGCATCAACGCCAAGCGCTACAGCGAGGCCACCCTGGGCAGTCAGCTCGGTGTGGTGCCCAGTTACACCACCCTGGGCATGGCCTCGCTGCTGCCGCATCGCGAGCTTACCTACCAGCCCGGCAGCGACAGCGTGCTGGTGGATGGCAAGTCCAGCCAGGGCACCGAGAACCGCAGCCAGCGCCTCAGCGCCGCCGTGAGCGGCCAGGCCATGGCCGTGACCGCCGAGGAGGTGAGGGGCTGGTCCCGCGAGCAGGGCCGCGAGGCGATCAAGGGGATGCAGCTGGTCTACGTCTACCACAACGTGGTGGATGCCCGGGGGGATACCGCCAGCACCGAGAGCGAGACCTTCGCCGCGGTGGAGGACGCCATCGAGGAGCTCGATACGCTCACCCGCAAGATCCTCATGCACCTCAACACCAGTACCGTGCTGGTCACCGCCGATCATGGCTTTCTGTTCCAACGCAGCAAGCTGGACGCCACTGACCGCACCAGCCTGACCGAGAAGCCGGCCGGCGCCTTCAAAAGCAAGAAGCGCTATGTGCTCGGGACGAGCCTGCCCGACAACCCCAGCGTATGGCACGGCCATACCCGCGAGACTGCCGCCACCACCTGCGATACCGAGTTCTGGATTCCCAAGGGCGCGCACCGCTTCCACTTCGTTGGCGGCGCTCGCTTCGTGCATGGCGGCATCATGCCCCAGGAGATCGTCGTGCCGGTGCTCACCGTCAAGCAGCTGCGCGGCGAGAAGGTCGAGAAGCGCACCCGCCGCAAGGTAGACGTGATCTCGCCCAAGGCCTCGCTGAAGATGGTCAACAATATCCAGCGCTTCGAGCTGCTGCAGACCGAGGCGGTCAGCGAGCAGCTCAAGCCCATCACCCTGGCCGTGGCCATCTACGAGGGCACCGAGGCGGTCTCCAGCGAGGAGACGGTCACCTTCGACAGCACCAGCGACAACATCAGCGATCGCATGAAGTCCGTGCGCCTGTCGCTGTCGGGTACCGACTTCGACCGTAAGCGGGATTACTTCCTGGTACTGCGCGACAAGGACCTGCAGACCGAGCTTGAGCGCTACCGGGTGGTCATCGACCTGGCGTTCACCGATGATTTCTTTTGAGGTTGTCAATTGACAACCTTGACGGCGAATGCCTAAGCTACTGGCAGGAGACACGATGACCCGCCCACGACACAGCAAGAAGGACATCGAGGCGGCGCTGGCCCATGCCGAGGCGCAGGGCTGGCGGGTTGAGCTCGCTTCGGGGCATGCCTGGGGCCGGCTGTATTGCCCACACAACGACAGTGAGTGCCGCTGTGGAGAGTTCGGCATCGTCAGCGTGTGGAGCACACCGAAGAACCCAGCCAATCATGCCCGGCAGCTGCGCCGCGTGGTCGACAACTGCACGGGTGGCACATCCTCCGAGGAGGACGAGACATGACGACCTACGACTTTACCCTCAAGTTCGCGGTTCCCGGTGACCTCGGCATGAAGGCGTTAGAATCCCGCCTGTTCGAGGCGGGCTGTGACGATGCCTTGATCGGCATTGGGCTGAAGGGGCGCTTGGCTCTGGAGTTTTCCCGCGAGGCGGTCTCGGCTCAGCAGGCGATTACCAGCGCCATGGCGGATGTGAAGCGCGCCATCCCCGAGGCGCGCCTGATCGAGGTGGGGCCCGACCTGGTCGGCGTCACGGATATCGCCGAGCTATTGGATTTCACTCGCCAGAACATGCGCAAGTTGCTGCAATCGCACCTGGCCACCTTCCCGTTGCCGCTGCATGAGGGGCGTGCCTCGCTGTGGCACCTGGCCGAGGTGTTGGACTGGTTCCAGACCCATCAGCGCAGGAAGATCGACGACGCCTTGCGCGAGGTGGCGCAGACCAGCATGCAGGCCAATGTGGCCCGTGAAAGCCGCCGGGTGCCGGCGGAACACATCCGCCACTTCGATGATGCCCTGGTGTCATAAATGACCAACCCGATGGAACCCGCTCGAATGGAAGCGCTCCCCAACGTCAGCTCTGACGAGCCTGCCGACCTCGACACCCTGCTCAACACCCACTTCGCCGGGCGGGTGGTGCGCAAGGACCTGACCCAGCGGGTCAAGGAAGGCGCCAACGTACCGGTTTACGTGCTGGAGTACCTGCTCGGCATGTACTGCGCCACCGACGACCCGGAGGTGATTGACGAGGGGCTGAAGAACGTCAAGACGATCCTCACCGACAACTACGTGCGCCCCGACGAGGCCGAGAAGGTCAAGTCGCTGGTCCGTGAGCGCGGCAGCTTCAAGGTCATCGACCGGGTGACGGTGCGCCTCAACGAGAAGCAGGACTGCTACGAGGCGGCGTTCAGCAACCTGGGCATCAAGGATGCCGAGATCTCCGCAGGCATCGTCAAGGAGCACGAGAAGCTTCTGGTGGGCGGGATCTGGGTGATCGCCACCCTGAGCTACTACCACGAGGAGGGCCAGCGCGGCTCGCCGTTCGGGGTCAGCCAGCTCAAGCCGATCCAGATGCCCCACATGAACATGGAGGAGCTATTCGATGGGCGCCGCGGCTTCACCACCGACCAGTGGCGCGAGGTGCTGATCCGCTCCATCGGCATGGAGCCCGCCGAGCTCGACGCCGAGGTGCAGTGGCACCTGCTGGCCCGGATGATTCCGTTTGTGGAGAACAACTACAACGTCTGTGAGCTGGGTCCCCGCGGCACCGGCAAGAGCCATATCTACAAGGAGTGCTCGCCCAACAGCATCCTGGTCTCCGGCGGCCAGACCACCGTGGCCAATCTGTTCTACAACATGAGCTCCCGGCGTATCGGCCTGGTCGGCATGTGGGACCTGGTGGCCTTCGACGAGGTGGCCGGCATCTCGTTCAAGGACAAGGACGGCGTGCAGATCATGAAGGATTACATGGCCTCCGGCTCCTTCGCCCGCGGGCGGGAGCAGATGGAAGCCTCCGCCTCCATGGTGTTCATCGGCAACATCAACCAGAGCGTCGAGTCGCTGGTGAAGACCAGCCACCTGCTGACCCCGTTCCCCGAGGCCATGATCGACGCCGCCTTCTTCGATCGCTTCCACGCCTACATCCCGGGTTGGGAGATTCCCAAGATGCGGCCGTCATTCTTCACCCAGCGCTACGGCTTCATCGTCGACTACTTGGCCGAGTTCTTCCGCGAGATGCGCAAGCGCAGCTTCGCCGATGCCATCGACCAGCACTTCCGCTTGGGCGACAACCTCAACCAGCGCGACGTCATCGCCGTGCGCAAGACCGTCTCTGGCCTGCTGAAGCTGCTCTACCCCCACGGCGGCTCTTCACAAGGGCTGGAAAAGGAAGACGTGCGCCAGTGCCTGGAGTACGCCCTGCAGGTGCGCCGTCGGGTGAAGGAGCAGCTCAAGAAGATTGGGGGCATGGAGTTCTACGACGTCCATTTCAGCTACATCGACAAGGAGACGTTGGAGGAGCACTTCGTCTCGGTGAAGGAACAAGGTGGCGGCGGGCTGATCCCCGAGGGGCTCGGCAAGCCCGGTGTGGTGCACACCATCGGCCTCAGCGATAAGGGTATGCCCGGGGTCTACCGCATCGAACTCCAGGTCACCGCCGGCAGCGGCAAACTGGCCATGTCGGAGCTGTGGAACTCAACCGCGGCCAAGGAGCAGGTCAAGATGGCCTTCGACTACTTCAAGGCCAACGCCAGCCGCATCAGTGGCTCCAGCAAGGTGCTGGAGCACGACTTCCACCTGCATGTGGTCGACCTGCAGAACACCGGCGTGCTTCGCGACCTCGCCCTGGCCAGCCTGGTGGCTTTCTCGTCCGGGCTGCTGGGCCGTCCCACCCAGAGCCAGTTGGTGGTGCTGGGCGACATGAGCCTGGGCGGTAGCCTGAAACCCGTGGAGAGCCTGGCCGAGTGCCTGCAGGTGGCCTTCGACGCTGGCGGCAAGCGCGTCACCCTGCCCATGGCTAGCGCTGTGGACATCCCCACCATTCCTGCCGAACTGTTCACCAAGTTCCAGACCAGCTTCTACGCCGAGCCGGTGGATGCGGTAGTGAAGGCGCTGGGGGTGGAGTAATGTCCTTCCCGCAACAGATGGCCTGTAGCGCAACCCGTGTAACTCTTATTCATGGGTTGTTGGGTTTCGAGAGGGATGAGTGGTAGAGCGCGGGACGTCGCTGGTTGTTGCTCTCTAATGGAACTCATACGGAACCCAGCCGTTTTTTGTTGAGCACAACGAAAAACCGCCACCCGGCATGACCCGTAAGTGGCGGTTTCTCTTGATGTTTCTGGTCGGAGCGACAGGATTCGAACCTGCGACCTTTGCAACCCCATTGCAACGCGCTACCAAGCTGCGCCACGCTCCGATGCCGGTTCAGGGGTGCCTCGCCTGTGGCTCCTGGCTCCCGAGAACGAGGCGTATACTAGCGCGTCGCGGGGCAAATGGAAAGTCCCTTTTGCGCTTCCGTTTCAATTGCTTGGCCGGATGTCGCGACGAGGCCTCTAGCCCCGCTGCTTATATCACACACTATTGGCAACGAGAACCTGCTTGCCGAGGGGCGATCGAGAGGAGGGTGGATATGCCGTTGATCATGCGCGAGCCTGCGCCTGACGGGGCGGGGCTGCTTTGCTCCCTGACGCTGCTGTTCGTGCCCGCCGGGGTGGGGTTGATGGTGCTCTTGGCGTTGAGCAGTGCTGATTTCTGGCCGATCGCACCCGGTCACGCTTTCCATTGCCATGCTGATTGGCCTGCTGCTGCTGGATATAGACTACCGCACCTACTTCGAGGGCGCCCAGTTTATCCACTTCCTCTTGGGGCCGGACACGGTGGGGCTGGCGATACCGCAACTACAATGCTCGGCTCAGATCTCCTCCCAGACACGACGACGGAAATCGTGAGAGAGCTCTGCGGCCTGTTTCATGCGTTCCATCTGGGCCTCAGTAACCTCGTTGATCAACTTCTGGTAGCACTCCTGCATCTCGGCCGGTGTCCGAGGGGCCTCGCCTTCGAGGCACTTGGCGATCTTCAGGCCGCTCTCGGCGAGTGTTAGCAGGAACTGGGCTTCTAGCTGCATTGCCTCGGCTATGCTCTGCATCCAGGCCAATTGGATGCGCGTCATGGGTGTGGTTCCTTGGCTGAACTGCTTCTGCCACCATTCCATCATCGACTGGGTCGCGGCCAGGGTGGGATTGGCGGTAGTGTCTTGCTGGCTCATGGTCGATCTCCTTGTGAATCACTGACGAACTTCTGGAACATTTTCGTCGTTCATTGTAAGTGTAGAAGATCAATGCTGACGTGTGCATCGCAGCCAATGCGCTAATGGGTAATGCTTGCTCCCTGTCAATATCTAATGTCGTGAACTGACTTCCGGGCCGGGCCCGCTGCGTCATTGGCTGAGTCGGCGGATCACCACAGGGTGGTGATCAGGAAGTAGGCCATCAGGGTTACCAGCACCGTGCTGATCAGATTGAGCATGAAGCCGGCACGGATCATCGACTGGATGCGCATGTGGCCGGTGGCGAAGACGATAGCATTGGGGGGCGTGGCCACCGGCATCATGAAGGCGCAACTGGCGGCGATGGCGGCCGGCACGGTGATCAGCAGCGGCGAGATGTCCAGCGACAGGGCCAAGGCGCCGAGCAGCGGCAGGAAGGCGGCGGCGGTGGCGGTATTGGAGGTTACCTCGGTGAGGAAGATGACCACCAGGACCACCACGCCGACCATCGCCAGCAGGGGGAAGGTACCGAATACCCCCAACTGCTCGGCAATCCACTTCGCCAGGCCCGAGCGACTGATGGTGCCGGCAAGTGCCAGGCCTCCACCGAACAGCAGCAGGATACCCCAAGGCAGCTCGCGCGCCGACTCCCAGTCCATCAGGCGCACGCCGGGCTCGCGGCCGGCCGGTACCAGGAACAGCACGATGCCGGCGATGATGGCGATGCCCGTGTCGGAGAGCCAGTCGAGACCCACGTCATTGAGCAGCGGGCGCAGTATCCAGGCCAGCGCTGCGAGCAGGAAGATGATCCCCACCCGCTGCTCCGGCGCACTGGTCCGGCCGAGCTTGGCCAGTTCGTCGCGGACCATGCCGGCACTATCCTCCTCGACCCCCAGGGCGAAGCCGCGCCGGGTCAGCCACCACCAGGCGCTGACCATCATGGCCGCACTGATCGGCAGACCGACTATCATCCACTGGGCAAAGCCGATATCGATGCCGCGGTCTTCGGCCAGGTAACCGGCCAGTAGGGCATTGGGCGGTGTACCGATCAGCGTAGCCACGCCGCCGATGCTGGCGGAATAGGCGATGGCCAGCAGCAGCGCGGTGGCATAGCGGCGCAACTCCTGGGGATCGCTGTCCTCCAGCAGGCTGATCACCGACATGCCGATCGGCAACATCATGATGGCGGTTGCCGTATTGGAGACCCACATGCTGAGAAAGCCCGTGGCGAGCATGAAGCCGCCGATCTGCTGGCGCGGTTGATGTCCGACTAGCCGCAGCACGTGAAGGGCGATGCGTTTGTGCAGGTTCCAGCGCTGCATGGCGATGCCAAGCAGGAAGCCGCCGAGGAACAGGTAGATGATCGGATTGGCATAACTGGCGGCTGTCTCCTTGATACTGCCGATCCCCAGCGCGGGCACCAGGGCCAGCGGTAGCAGCGAAGTGGCAGGGATCGGGATGGCCTCGGTGGACCACCAGGTGGCCATCAGCAGAGCAAGGCCTACGCAGGCCCAAGCCGAGTCGGCCATGCCGGCCGGGGCGGGTAACAACAGGGTCATCAGTACCCAGAGCGGCCCCAGCCACAGTCCGATGCGCATGGCGATGGAGGGAGGTGGTGTCGTCGATGGCTGGTCGTAAGAGTCGTCGCTGTGAGACATCATCGCTCCTTGGTCGGTGATATTTTGTTGAGTTACTCTATTCGCGTATAGTGTTTGTACATGCCTAGAACCGAAGGGGGAAGTATCCCCATGACCACGACCCTGGCACTGATTCTTCTTGCTCTTGCCTTGGCGATTATCGCTGGGTTAGGCACTTACGCTTTCTCGCTCTGTAAGGAGGTTAAGCGCCGCAAGGCCTTCCGCGAGGAAGAGCGTCAGCGCGCCCATCACAACTGCCTGGAGAATCTCGAGATCGTCGCCGCGGCGCTCGCGCAGGACCAGGTAGATATTACCGAGGGTAGCTGGCGCTGCAAGGTGCTGCTCGAGATACTCGACGAGAAGCTAACCGAGCGCCCGGCGTTCCAGGCCTTCGACGAGGTACATCGCCGCACCCGCCATCTGCATACCCACACTGCCCGTCAGGCACTCGATCCTCGTGACCGGGCCCGAGAGGATCGTGAGCGCCTGACCGTTGAAGAGGAGTTCCGTGAGCCAGTGCTCAAGGCTGCGGCGGCGGTAGTGGAGTTTCGTCGTGGCTGGCCGGAGAACCTGCATTGAGACCCTAAGTTGGTCGCGGCAAGAGTTCTGGCATTCTCTTGTGTGGTAGCGCACTATACATTGATGACATGGATTGCAACCTTTCGGCCCCTGGGCCAAGCTTGTCGAGTCACTCAGATGGCGGATATACGCCCCAATGATACGTCCATCTGCGTGCTGTACTGGTTGGGAAGTCACTTCCGTGCTTTCTTGGCAGGTGCAGGAAGCGAGTCGGGGACCGCTTCGCTTGGGTCATTACTTGGAACGCCGGGTGACGAAGGTTCTGTCATTCCGGTATGACGTTAAGAAGAAGGAGTCTTACATGAAAAAATCCACGACTGGTTTGTTGCTCGGTTCCGCGCTGGTGGTCGGCTTGTCCGGCTGCGCCAGCTCTGCTTCTCAGCCTAGCTCAGGGACCGCGGCTTCCGCTGATGCTTGGTATCAGCATCCGTTTTTCTGTGGCCTGGCTGGCGGCCTGATTGGCGGTGGCATCGGCTATGCAGCTGGCAATGATTCCGACGACGAGGATACCGGCGCTGCCCTTGGTTCCACGGCGGGTGCTGCCATGGGGGCTGTGCTGTGCGCCGATAATTCTCCGAAACCCGTCCCGCCGGCGCCACGCGACACCGACGGTGATGGCGTCAACGATGCCAATGATCAGTGTCCGGGCACGCCGGCCGGTGTGGCCGTGAATGCCGTGGGCTGCCCGCTGGACTCCGACGGTGACGGTGTAGCGGACTATCAGGATCAGTGCCCGGGGACCCCCGCCGGTGCCGAAGTCAACGCCCTTGGCTGCGTGCAGGACCTGGTGCTGCGTGACGTCAATTTCGAGTTCGACTCCGCCACCCTGACCATGGGTGCCGAACAGATTCTCGACGGTGTGGCCGAGAAGCTGCGTGCCAATCGCAATGTGCGGGTGCGTATTGAGGGCCATACCGACTCCTTGGGCAGCGAGGCCTATAATCTGGATCTGTCCCAGCGTCGCGCTGAATCCGTGGCCGACTACCTGGGCCGCCAGGGCGTCGACATGGAGCGCATGCGCACCATTGGCTACGGTGAGTCTCAGCCGGTAGCTACCAACGATACCGATGCGGGTCGTGCCATGAACCGTCGCGTGGAACTAGGCGAGTGGGAGTGATCCTGCCCCGACCCCAACCATTCCCCGGCTGATGCCGGGGATGACGGTGAATCGAGAGAAGGCGCCTTCGGGCGCCTTCTCTCGTGTCTGGCACATCATCGTGCCATGGCGCCGCAAGGTGGGGGTCTGCTACGCTAGGCAGCGTTTTTCCTGAGCATTCTTTATTCTTCTGGCGACACGTGATCCCTGGTATGGATCACCACTGTGCATAAGGAACCCTTCATGCCCATCGTGACCCTGCCTGACGGCAGTCAGAGATCTTTCGACGCCCCCCTCACTGTGATGCAACTGGCCGAGAGCATCGGTGCCGGTCTCGCCAAGGCCTGCGTGGCCGGCAAAATCGATGGTGTCCAGGTAGACGCCGCCGATGTCATCGATCATGACGCCGAAGTGGCGATCCTCACCGCCCGCGACCCGGAAGGCCTGGAGGTGATCCGTCACTCCTGCGCTCACTTGATCGGCCACGCCGTCAAGCAGCTCTACCCCGACGCCAAGATGGCCATCGGCCCGGTGATCGAGGACGGCTTCTATTACGATATCGACTTCGGTCGTTCGGTCACTCCCGATGACCTTGAGGCGATCGAGGCCCGTATGAAGACGCTGATCGACCGCGAGTATGATGTGGTGCGCGAGTACGTCGATCGGGACCAGGCAATGCTGACCTTCCTGCATCGCGATGAGCCTTACAAGCAGGAGATCGTTCGCGAGATTCCCAAGGGGGAGACCATCCGTCTCTACCATCACGAAGAGTACGTGGACATGTGCCGCGGGCCTCATGTGCCCAATACCCGGCATCTGAAGGCGTTCAAGCTGACCAAGCTGGCCGGTGCCTACTGGCGTGGCAATGCCGATAACCCGATGCTGACACGCATCTACGGCACAGCCTGGCCCGACAAGAAGCAGCTCAAGGCCTACCTCAAGCGGCTCGAGGAGGCCGAGAAGCGCGACCATCGCAAGCTGGCGAAGAAGATGGACCTCTTCCATCTGCAGGAGGAGGCGCCGGGGATGGTCTTCTGGCACCCCAATGGATGGACCATCTACCAGGCCCTGGAGCAGTACATGCGCCGGGTGCAGGTCGAGAACGGCTATCAGGAGATCAAGACTCCGCAAGTCGTTGACCTCTCGCTGTGGAAGGCCTCCGGTCACTGGGGCCACTACAGCGAGCTGATGTTCACCACCGAGTCAGAGAAGCGCGAGTTTGCCGTCAAGCCGATGAACTGCCCGTGCCACGTTCAGGTGTTCAACCAGGGCTTGAAGAGCTACCGCGACCTGCCGCTGCGTCTGGCCGAGTTCGGCAGCTGCCACCGCAACGAGCCCTCAGGCTCGCTGCACGGCTTGATGCGGGTGCGCGGGTTCACTCAGGACGACGCGCATATCTTCTGCACCGAGGGGCAGATACAGTCCGAGGCTGAGGCCTTCATCGCCTTGACCCTCAAGGTCTATCGGGAGTTGGGTTTCGACGACGTGGAACTCAAGCTCTCCACCCGCCCCGAGGGATTCATGGGGGAGCCGGAGCTCTGGGACCGCGCCGAAGCCGGTCTCGAGGCCGCGCTCGACGCCACCGGTCTCGACTGGGAGCTGCAGCCGGGTGAGGGCGCTTTCTACGGGCCCAAGATCGAGTTCTCGCTGCGCGACTGCCTCAACCGGGTCTGGCAGTGCGGCACCCTGCAGCTTGACTTCAACCTGCCGGGCCGGCTGGGGGCACAGTTCGTCGACGAGGATGGTGTCCGCAAGATCCCGGTGATGCTGCATCGGGCGATCCTCGGCTCCTTCGAGCGCTTCCTGGGCATCCTCATCGAGCATTATGCTGGCGCCATGCCGTTGTGGCTGGCACCCCAGCAGGTGGTGGTCATGACCATCACCGATGCGCAGCGCGACCATGCCATGTCGGTGATGGAGCGTTTGCAGAAAGTCGGCCTGCGCGTCAAGTCGGACTTGAGGAACGAGAAGATCGGCTTTAAAATCCGCGAGCATACATTGCAGAAGGTTCCCTATCTCCTGGTGGTGGGAGATAAGGAAGTCGAGTCCGACTCGGTGGCCGTGCGTACGCGCAGCGGCGAGAATCTTGGTACGATGGAAGTAGGTGCCTTCATCGCCCATGTTCAGGCTGAGCGGCAATAGCGACATCTTCCAAGGCTACAGTGGAGACTGAACCATCAAGCGAAGCAACCCCAGAGGGCGCGTTCAGGATAAACGCCCCCCCATGAACGAGCGGATTACCGAGGATCAGGTTCGCCTGATCGACAGCGACGGCGAGCAGCTGGGCATCGTGCCCACCAGCGAAGCGCTGGAGCGAGCCGAAGCGGCCGGTATGGACCTCGTGCAGATTTCCAACGCCGACCCCATCGTCTGCAAGATCATGGATTACGGCAAGTTCGTCTTTGAGCAGAAGAAACAGAAGGCTGCTCAGAAGAAGAAGACGAAGCAGATTCAGGTCAAGGAAGTGAAATTCCGACCTGGTACCGACGAGGGCGACTATCAGGTCAAGTTGAAGAACCTGATTCGTTTCCTCGAGGCGGGTGACAAGGGTAAGGTCACGCTGCGTTTCCGAGGTCGTGAGATGGCGCACCAGGACATCGGCCGCAAGCTGATGGAACGGATCGCCGCGGATCTCGACGAGATCGGCACCGTAGAGTCCTTCCCCAAGATGGAAGGGCGACAGATGATCATGATCATTGCCCCCAAGAAGAAGCAGTAAGAGAAGAAGTGATCCGACGGCCAGTCCAACGGGCGGAAGGCAAAAGTCCCTTCCGTTGGCCACGGATTTTCTGAAAAACCTCGAGCGGAGTTAACCTCATGCCGAAGATCAAGAGCAACAGCGGCGCTGCCAAGCGCTTCAAGAAGACGGCCAACGGCTTCAAGCACAAACAGTCGTTTCGCAGTCACATCCTGACCAAGAAGTCCACCAAGCGGAAACGTCATCTGCGTGGTACCAAGTTGATCCACGACGCCGACAAGCAGCTCGTGCAGCGCTTGCTGCCGAACCTGTAACGCCCTGAGTGTACCCCTCTAACGTCAGGAGATAGCCATGACTCGTGTTAAGCGTGGTGTCGTCGCACGTCGCCGTCACAAGAAGATTCTCAAGCAGGCCAAGGGCTACTATGGTGCCCGTTCGCGAGTCTTTCGCGTGGCCAAGCAGGCCGTCATCAAGGCAGGTCAGTATGCCTATCGTGACCGCCGTCAGCGCAAGCGTCAGTTCCGCGCCCTGTGGATACAGCGCATCAATGCCGGCGCTCGGCAGCACGGCCTCTCCTATAGCCGTTTCGTCGGTGGCCTGAAGAAGGCAGGCATCGAGATTGACCGCAAGGTGCTGGCCGATATCGCCGTCCACGAGAAGGCTGCCTTTGCAGCCATCGTCGAGAAGGCCAAGGCTGCCCAGTAAGGGACGTCGACCCTTGTCCGGCCGCGTGCGCGCCACCTGGCCGGATCATGATCGCCGCAGGGGAAGAGCAGCCGCTCTTCCCCTGTTTTTTTGAAAGACTTCTTTGAAAGACTCCGGAGCTCAATGGATGGATCACCTTCCCACTCTGGTTGCTGAGGCCCGCGATGCCATACACGCCGCCGAGAGCCTGGCTGCGCTGGACGAACTGCGCGTCCGCTATCTCGGCAAGAAGGGCGAGATCACCGCGCTGCTCAAGGGGCTCGGCAAGCTGCCGGCAGAGCAGCGACCGGCGGCGGGCGAGCAGATCAATCAGGCCAAGCAGGCCCTGGGCAAGGAGCTCGACCAGCGGCGTCAGGTTTTGGAAAAGGCGGCCCTTGAGGCGCGCCTGGACGCCGAGCGCCTCGACGTGACCCTGCCCGGTCGCGGCCAGCCCAACGGTGGCCTGCACCCGGTGACCTTGACGCTAGAGCGCATCGAGGGCTTGTTCACCCGTGTCGGCTATACGGTGGCGGTCGGTCCCGAGATCGAGGACGACTACCATAACTTCGAGGCCCTTAATATCCCCGCCCATCATCCGGCGCGGGGCATGGCCGACACCTTCTACTTCGATGCCACTCGACTGCTGAGAACCCATACCTCGCCGGTGCAGGTGCGAACCATGAAGGAGGCCGAACCACCGATCCGCATCGTCTGTCCTGGCCGTGTTTATCGCAGCGATTCCGATCTGACCCATACTCCGATGTTTCATCAGGTCGAAGGCTTGCTGGTCGACGAAGATGTTAGCTTTGCTGATCTCAAGGGCACCATCCAGGACTTCCTGCACGCCTTCTTTGAGCGCGACGACCTCTCGGTGCGCTTCCGGCCCTCCTACTTCCCCTTTACCGAGCCCTCGGCTGAGGTCGATATCCAGTGCGTGATGTGTGGCGGCAAGGGCTGCCGGGTCTGCTCCCATAGCGGCTGGCTGGAAGTGATGGGCTGCGGGATGGTGCATCCTGAGGTGTTCCGCCACTCCAGCATCGACGCCGAGCGCTATACGGGCTTTGCCTTCGGCATGGGCGCCGAACGGCTGGCCATGTTGCGCTACGGTGTCAACGACCTGCGGCTGTTCTTCGATAACGACCTGCGCTTCCTGCGCCAGTTCGCCTGATTGACCACCGGATAAGCAGAACACAGGATACGTCATGAAATTTTCCGAACAGTGGCTGCGTGAGTGGGTCTCACCGGCGCTCTCCACCCAGGCGCTGGCTGACCAGATCACCATGGCTGGTCTGGAGGTGGATGCTGTGGAGCCGGTGGCCGTCCCCTTTAGCGGGGTCGTGGTGGCCGAAGTGGTCGGCAAGGCCCCCCATCCCGATGCCGGTAAGCTCAATGTCTGCCGGGTCGACGACGGCAGCGGAGAGCCTGTCCCGGTAGTCTGCGGGGCGCCCAACGTAGCGGTGGGGCAGAAGGTGCCCTTCGCCCGGGTCGGGGCGGTATTGCCCGATGACGTCACGATCAAGCAGACCCGGCTGCGCGGCGTCGAGTCCTGCGGCATGATCTGCTCGGCCTCCGAACTGGGGCTCGAGGAGGAGAGCTCGGCGGGTATTCTTGTGCTGCCGCCCGAGTCACCGGTCGGTGCCGGCTTGCGTGACGTCATGGGCCTCGATGACTACACCATCGAGGTGGACCTGACACCGAACCGCGGTGACTGCCTAAGCGTGAAGGGGCTGGCCCGCGAGGTCGGGGTGCTCAACCGGCTGGCCGTCTCGGGTCCTGAGCTCACCCCCGTGGCGCCCACCCTTGATGAGACTTTCCCGGTGCGCGTGGAGGACGCCGAGCGCTGCCCGCGCTACATCGGTCGCCTGATCAAGGGCGTCGACGTCAACGCCGAGACACCACTGTGGATGGTCGAAAGATTGCGGCGCAGCGGCATCCGTGCCATCGATCCGGTGGTGGATGTCACCAACTATGTGATGCTCGAGCTGGGTCAGCCGTTGCATGCCTTCGACCGTGCCAACCTGCACGGTAGCGTGGTCGTGCGGCTGGCACGCGAGGGCGAGCGCCTGGTGCTGCTGGATGGCCAGGCGATCACCCTGGATGGCGCTACGCTGGTCATCGCCGACGAGCGTGGCCCGCTGGCCATCGCCGGCGTGATGGGCGGCGAGCATTCCGGCGTGAGCCCCGCAACCCGCGATATCTTCCTCGAATCGGCCTTCTTCTCGCCGCTGGCCATCGCCGGACAGGCGCGCGCCCATGGCCTGCACACAGACGCCTCGCACCGTTTCGAGCGCGGTGTCGACCCGCGCTTGCCGCGCGAGGCCGCCGAGCGGGCCACTGCTCTGCTGCTGGCGATCACCGGTGGCATGCCGGGACCGCTGGTCGAGGTGGCGAGCGAACCACACCTGCCGGACGGTCGCGAGGCGCGCCTGCGGGTCTCGCGGCTGGAACAGGCGCTCGGCAAGTCGCTGCCGCGTGACGAGGTCACGGAGATCCTCGAGCGCCTCGGCCTGGGGGTCGAGGCCTCCGGCGAGAGCTGGACGGTCAAGGTCCCGAGCTGGCGCTTCGATATCGCCATCGAGGAAGACCTGATCGAGGAGGTGGCGCGCATCCACGGCTACAATCGCCTGCCGGTGCGCCGTCCCCTCGTCCGCCTGGCCCTGCGTCCGGACCACGAGGCGCACACGCCGCTGGCACGGCTGCGTCGCCAGATGGTCGCACGCGGCTATCAGGAGGCCGTGACCTACAGCTTCGTCGCCCCCGAGCTGCAGCAGGCGCTGCATCCCGAGGCAGTCTCGCCGACCCTGGCCAATCCCATCTCGAGTGACCTCTCGGTGATGCGCGCGAGCCTCTTTCCCGGGCTGGTGCGGGCGCTGCAGCATAACCTCAATCGCCAACAGGAGCGGGTCCGCCTGTTCGAGATCGGCCTCACCTTCCGCGGCGAGCTTGATCAGCTGCACCAGACGCCGATGCTCGGCGCGCTGGTCTGCGGTCCTCGCGAGCCGGAGGGGTGGACCGGCGGCCGGGAGCCGGTCGACTTCTTCGACCTCAAGGGCGACCTGGAGAGCCTGCTAGCCCTCGGCGAGCCCCAGGCTTGGCGCTTCGAACCCGGCAAGCATTCGGCCCTGCACCCCGGCCAGTGTGCCCGCCTGCTGCATCGCGGCGAGGAAGCCGGCTGGATCGGCACCCTGCATCCGGCGGTGCGCGTCAGGCTCGGTCTCAAGGTCGATGCGCTGCTCTTCGAGGTGCGCCTCGATGCGCTGACCCAGGGCCGGGTACCGGCCTTTACGCCGCTGTCGCGTCATCCTGAGGTACGTCGCGACCTAGCCTTCCTGGTCGACGAGGGGCTGCCGGTGCAGGCGCTGCTCGACACCATCCGGGCTCAGGCGGGCGAATGGCTGGTAAAATCTCACCTGTTCGACGTCTACCAGGGGCAGGGGGTGCCGGAAGGGCTCAAGAGCGTGGCCCTAGGCTTGACCTGGCAGCATCCATCGCGCACGCTTAATGATGAGGAAATCAATCAGTTGGTAGATGCCATCGTCGCCGAGTCCCGGCAGCATCTGGGGGCTTTGCTACGCGCTTGAGGCTTGGGCGTCTCGTCGATCGGCGGGAGCAGCGCCACGAGGACGACAACATGGGGGTGACAAGATGGCTGCGTTGACCAAGGCGGAACTGGCCGAACATCTGCAAGCCGAACTGGGGCTTTCCAAACGCGAGGCCAAGTCCATGGTGGAGGCCTTCTTCGAGGAGATACGCGGCTGCCTGCGCGAAAACGAGCAGGTCAAGCTCTCGGGCTTCGGCAACTTCGACCTGCGCGACAAGCGTGAACGACCCGGCCGCAATCCCAAGACCGGCGAGGAGATCCCGATCTCTGCCCGGCGGGTGGTCACCTTCCGGCCCGGCCAGAAGCTCAAGAGTCAGGTCGAAGGCTATCGCGGCGAAGCCCGCTGATCATCCTGCTGCCCATGCGCAACGCCACACCCTCTTCGTGTACCAGGAGCGTGGTGTTGCCGCGGATGGCGTCATCTGGCGGTAGCGTCAGACGGCGCCGTTCTCCAGCACCCAGGTGATCACCACCTTGAGCACATAGCCCAGCATCCCGGCCCCCAGCACCACGAACAGCATGAGGGTACCGAAGCGTCCGGCCTGAGACTTCTTCGCCAGATCCCAGATGATGAAGCACATGAAGAGGATCAGGCCACCGATCATGATCGGGGTGATCCAGGTTTCGAAGGTATGCGTCATGACGCCTCCGTGCATGCTGCGGGGAGAACTCCGACCATTATACTCAGGCTTTGCTGCTGCTGCAGCCGCCAAGGCGTGGTCCCATGCCGCGGCCTCATGTTAATATCTGAGCGAAATTCTCAGGTAAATCCATGACATGCCCATGCTCAAGATCTTCGTAGGTACCATGTACGGTGGCGCCCTGGATGTTGCCGAGCAGCTCAGGCCCGTGTTCGAGGAGGCCGGCTATGAGGTGGCCATCTTCGATCAGCCGACCCTGAATGACCTCATCGGCTCGCCCACCGACCTGGCGCTGTTCTGCGTCTCGACCACCGGCAGTGGCGATCTGCCCGGCAACATCGTGCCGTTTGCCCGCGAGCTGGAGGCCCAGAGTCCCGGCCTCGACGGCCTTCGCTACGGCCTTATCGCGCTGGGTGACAGCTCCTATGGCGATACCTTCTGCGGCGCCGGGCGCCAGCTGGATGCCTTGCTCGAAGACCAGGGCGCCCAACGCCTCGGTGAGCGTCTCGAAGTGGATGCCATGGAGACCTTCATGGCGGACGACGAGGCCCTGCCCTGGGCCGAGCAGTGGATCGATGAACAGCAGCTGAAGGTGGCCTGAGATGGGCGCCACGCCGACACCCGAGCGGATCAGCCTGCTGTTGGGACTGGCGACCCTGATGCTGGCGACCCTGCCCCGCTATCTGGTAGGCGGGCATGAGACGCGATTATCGCTGATGTTGATGGCATTGGCGGTGGTGGCTGTGGTGGTCATGCTGCAGTGGCGCCTGCTATCGAGGCAGGCGCGCTCGCGCCTGCCCGGATTGCTGCGTCGGCTGGGGCTTTGCCTGATCCTGGGCCTGGCCATAATGACGGCTTGGCATACCCTGTCCAGCGCCTACTTCGGCTGGGAACTGCTGGTCTCCCACGGCGCCACCCTGGGGCTGCTGCTGCATGCCCTGTGGCTGTGGGTCAGGGTGCCTCGCTGAGTTCGGCCCCGCTACCCTGTCCCTCAGCCGAGCGTGTAGCAGGGCACGTAGTCACCGGCGAGTTTCATGCGGCCCTGGGCGACGAAGGAGGCCAGCAGCGCGTCGAGGCGTGCCATGAGTTCAGGCTCGGCGTGCAGACGGAAAGGACCATTAGCCTCGATCGCGCGAATGCCCTTCTCCTTGACGTTGCCGGCGACGATGCCCGAAAAGGCCCGGCGCAGATTGGCCGCCAGTTCGTGGACCGGCTGCTCGCGGTGCAGCGCCAGTCCGGCCATGGCCTCGTGGGTGGGTTCGAAGGGTTGCTGGAAGTCTCGAGCCACGGTGAGGCGCCAGTTGTAGTAGAAGGCGTCCTGGCGGCTGCGGCGATAGTCGGTGACCGCATCGATGTTCTTGCGCATGGTGCGGGCGACCTCGACGGCGTCGTCGACGACGATGCGGTAGTGCTGGCGAACCTCCTCACCCAGGGTGTAGACCAGGAACTCGTCGATACGCTGGAAGTAGTCGGCAGAATCGGCCGGGCCGGTGAGGATCACGGGCAGGACCATGTCGGCGTTGTCCGGGTGCAGCAGGATCCCCAGCAGGTAGAGAATCTCCTCGGCGGTACCCACTCCCCCGGGGAACACGACAATGCCGTGACCCAGGCGCACGAAGGCCTCGAGGCGCTTCTCGATATCGGGCATCACCACCAGCTCGTTGACAATGGGGTTGGGCGCCTCGGCGGCGATGATGCCGGGTTCCGAGACACCCAGATAGCGTCCCTGGGAACGCCGCTGCTTGGCATGGGCCACGTTGGCGCCCTTCATCGGGCCCTTCATGGCGCCGGGGCCGCAACCGGTGCAGATATCCAGCTCGCGCAGCCCCAGGTGGTAGCCGACGGACTTGGTGTAGTCGTACTCCTTGCGGGAGATCGAGTGGCCACCCCAGCAGACCACCAGGCTGGGGTCGCGTCCCGGCTTGAGGGTCCCCGCCTTGCGCAGGATGTGGAAGACCGCGTTGGTGGTTCCCTCGGCACTCTCCAGGTCGAAGCGATGGCGGGTCTGGATCTCGTTGTAGACGTAGACGATGTCGCGCAGCACCGCGGAGAGGTGCTCACGGATGCCGCGGATCATCTTGCCGTCGACGAAGGCCTCGGCAGGTGCATTGCTGATCTTGAGGCGCACGCCGCGGTCCTGCTGCAGCACCTCGATGTCGAAGTCGCGGTAGGTCTCGAGCAGGGCCAGGCCATCATCGGTGGGATTGCCGCAATTCAGTACGGCCAGCGAACAGTTGCGCAGCAGGTCGTGCAGGCCGCTTCGCGAAGTATCGTGGAGGCGCTCGACCTCCTGCTGGGAGAGGATCTCGAGGCTACCTTCCGGCGAGATGGTGGTGGAAATGGTGTCGGGCATCCTTGGCATTACCTTCGTCATGGCGGCATTGTTCATTGCACGATGCTATCATGCTGCGCCGCGAACGCGACGCTTTCGGCGAGTGGCTGCAACATCACGAGGCCTGGCGGCGGCAGACCTCGATCACGCTGTCAATCTCGATACTCGTCGATGCTCGGGCAGGAACAGACCAACTGCCGGTCGCCGAAGACGTTGTCGACCCGATTGACCGCCGGCCAAACCTTGGCGGCTTTGACCGCCGCCGAGGGGAAGGTGCCGAGTTCGCGCGAGTAGGGGTGTTGCCAGGCGTCGTCCCTCAGGTCGGCCTGGGTGTGCGGGGCATTGACCAGGGGATTGTCATCCGCGGGCCACTCGCCAGCCTCGACCCGGGCGATCTCCTCGCGGATACGGATCATGGCGTCACAGAAGCGGTCGATCTCGTAGCGCGACTCCGACTCGGTGGGCTCGATCATCAGCGTGCCGGGCACCGGGAAGGACATGGTCGGGGCGTGGAAGCCGTAGTCCATCAGGCGCTTGGCGATGTCCTCCTCGCTGATGCCCGACTCGGCCTTGAGCGGGCGGATGTCGATGATGCACTCGTGCGCCACGCTGCCGTTGCGGCCCTTGTAGAGCACCGGGTAGTGGTCCCCGAGTCGGTGGGCCATGTAGTTGGCATTGAGGATCGCCAGTTCGGTGGCCTCGCGAAGGCCGCGGGCGCCCATCATCTTGATGTAGGCCCAGGAGATCGGCAGGATCGAAGCGCTGCCGAAGGGTGCCGCCGAGACCGCGCCGCAGCTCGCCTCGACGCCCTCCAGCGGCGTCACCACGTGGTTGGCGACGAAAGGGGCCAGGTGGGCCTTGACGCCGATGGGTCCCACGCCCGGGCCGCCGCCGCCATGCGGGATGCAGAAGGTCTTGTGCAGGTTGAGGTGGCTGACGTCGCCGCCGAAGTCGCCGGGGCGGGTCAGTCCCACCTGGGCATTCATGTTGGCGCCGTCGATGTACACCTGGCCACCGTGGGTATGCACGATGTCGCATACCTCGCGTACGCTCTCTTCGAAGACCCCGTGGGTGGAGGGATAGGTGATCATGATCGCCGAGAGGGCATCACGGTGCTTGTCGGCCTTGGCGGTGAGGTCGTTAAGGTCGATGTTGCCGTCGTTGTCGCACTCCACCACCACGACCTTCATGCTCGCCATGGCCGCGGAGGCCGGGTTGGTGCCATGGGCCGAGCTGGGGATCAGGCAGACATTGCGGTGCCCCTCGCCCTCGGCGGCCTGGTAGCGGCGGATCGCCACCAGGCCGGCGTACTCGCCCTGGGCGCCGGAGTTGGGCTGCATGGAGATGTGGTCGTAGCCGGTGATCTCCACCAGGAAGGCGGCCAGCTCGTCGATCATCTGCCGATAGCCGGCTACCTGATCACGGGGCGCGAAGGGGTGGATGCGCGCGAACTCCGGCCAGGTGATGGGCATCATCTCGCTGGTGGCGTTGAGCTTCATGGTGCAGGAGCCCAGCGGGATCATAGCGTGGACAAGCGACAGGTCCTTGTTCTCCAGGCGCTTGAGGTAGCGCAGCATCTCGGTTTCGCTGTGATAGCGGCGGAAGGTCGGGTGGGTCAGAAACGCCGACTCGCGCCGGCAGGCCGCTGGAATCCCGCTGATTCCAGCCTCGACCACGCG
Source organism: Halomonas ventosae (assembly GCF_004361885.1). Classification (GTDB taxonomy): domain Bacteria; phylum Pseudomonadota; class Gammaproteobacteria; order Pseudomonadales; family Halomonadaceae; genus Halomonas; species Halomonas ventosae_C. The sequence goes on along the minus strand of NZ_SNWH01000003.1, from coordinate 124,686 downwards.
GTCGTCGAGCTCGCGAACTGAGAGGCCGTGTTCCTCGCCGAGCAGCACATCGAAGAGCACGTCCAGGTCATGGGCAGTAGTGGTCTCGTCGAGGCTCAGGCCGACGTCGCCGTTCTCGAAGTAGCGCAGGTTAAGATCGTGGGTCATGGCGCGGCCATGGAGCTTGCCGGCATCCATGCCGGTCAGGCGCAGGGTGTCGAACCAGCTATCGTGGACTAGGGTGACGCCCTTGGCCTTGAGCCCCTCGGCGAGAATGGTGGTCAGGCGATGGATGCGCCCGGCAATGGTGCGCAGACCCTCGGCGCCGTGATAGACGGCGTAGAAGCCGGCGATGTTGGCCAGCAGCGCCTGGGCGGTGCAGATGTTGGAGGTGGCCTTCTCGCGGCGGATGTGCTGCTCGCGGGTCTGCATGGCCATGCGCAGCGCCGTGTTGCCGCGGCTGTCCTGGGAGACACCGATGATGCGGCCCGGGATCGAGCGCTTGAGCTTGTCGGTGGTGGCGAAGAAAGCAGCATGCGGGCCGCCGTAGCCCATGGGCACGCCGAAGCGCTGCGAAGAGCCCACCACCATGTCGGCACCCAGCGCCCCCGGCTCCTTGAGCAGCACAAGACCCATCAGGTCGGCAACCACGCAAGTCATCACGCCGGCCTCGCGGGCCGTGGTGAGCAACGGCGCCAGGTCGCGGACACGGCCGCTGTCGCCCGGGTACTGCAGCAGGGCGCCGAAGACCTCATGCTCGGCGAGCGCCTCGGCCGGGGCCACCACCAGCTCGAAGCCGAACCAGGCGGCGCGGGTGCGCACCACGTCGAGGGTCTGGGGGAAGACGTCCTCGGCGACGAAGAAGGTGTCGCTCTTGGCCTTCTTGTTGGCGCGTTTGCACAGCGCCATGGCCTCGGCGGCGGCGGTGGCCTCGTCGAGCAGCGAAGCGTTGGCCAGCTCCATGCCGGTTAAATCCATGACCATCTGCTGGAAGTTGAGCAGCCCCTCCAGGCGGCCCTGGGATATCTCCGGCTGGTAGGGGGTATAGGCGGTGTACCAGCCGGGATTCTCGAGCACGTTGCGCTGGATCACCGTCGGTAGGTGGGTGTCGTAGTAGCCCTGGCCGATATAGCTCTTGACGACCCGATTCTGGCGGGCCAGGCGCTGCAGGTAGTCCAGGGCCTCGGCCTCGCTCTTGGGCGGGTCCAGTTCCAGCTCACGGCCCAGCCGAATGTCGGCGGGGATGGTGGCTTCGATCAGCGCGGACAGGCTCTGCATGCCGAGAGTGGTGAGCATGCCGTCCACATCGGCGCCGGCCGGGCCGTTGTGGCGCTGGAGGAAGGCATCGTGAGCGGCCAGATCGGCCAGACGGCGGTTGTCGAAAGCCATGGAATACCCTGTTTGCGTGACGGGGCCTCGCCCCGGAAATCATCGAAATGGCCCGACCCCGTCATCGACGAGGCCGGAAAAGGCGCTTCACTGCCGCATTGGCCGGCAGCCGCTGGCCGGCCCGGACGGGGCGCCGGGGTGAGGATCACTCCTCGGCGGAGGCCACGGCCTGGTAGGCGTCGGCATCGAGCAGGTCGTCGAGGGCGCTGGCCTCCTCGAGACGCACCTTCATGATCCAGCCATCCCCGTAAGGCGACTCGTTGAGGGTCTCGGGGGCGTCCTCAAGAGCCTCGTTGACCTCAAGGATCTCACCCGCGACTGGGGCGTAGAGGTCGGAGGCGGCCTTGACCGACTCGACGACGCCAAACTCGTCGCCCACGGCCAGGGTGCGGCCCACCTCGGGCAGCTCCACGAAGACCACGTCGCCCAGTGCCTCCTGGGCATGGTCGGTGATGCCGATGGTCACGGTACCGTCGCCATTGTCGAGGACCCATTCATGGCTTTCGGCATAGCGCAGGTTGGCGGGGATAGAGCTCATCGTGATTTCCTATACGAAAAAGGTTTTCGGATCCGCGAATGCTAACGCCATCGTCGGCATTTGGCGAGTCCCCCGGTGGACCGATCCAGTGCATGGTGCGCCTCGGCCCGTTCACAGGGTGGTCCGCCGCGGCCGGTTCGTCCAGTGTTGGCCCAGGCAGGGCCTTTTTCCAGGCGGAGGTAGGTCTTCTTGGCATCCCGCACTCTCCTCTTGTTCGCGGGTGTTGCCGCCGGTAGGCTGGCCACGTTTCCGATCGGAAACAAAAAATCGAGATCGTTCGTGCCGCCACTGTGGTCCCTTCACCGCTTCATCGGGCTGGTGAGGCAATGGTAATATCCGCTATTGTGAAGGCGCTTGTCCTGTCGATCTTTCGTCGATGTCTGGCTCGTCCATGCCATTTCGCCTGTTCGCTGCTGAGGGGAACATGGGCATGGCGCGTCACAACAATAAACCTGGATTAAGGAAGACTCTCTTGGAAACCTTGAACAGTATCTTCACTGACATTAATGGCGTGGTGTGGGGGCCATTGATGCTCATCCTGCTGCTGGGGGTGGGGCTCTACTTGCAGATCGGCCTGAAGCTGATGCCGATCCGCAAGCTCGGTTCTGGCTTCAAACTGATGTGGCAGGGTCGTGACAGGAAACCCGCGCCGGGCAAGGCGCCCGAAAAACACGACGACGGTGAGATCTCGCCTTTCAATGCTCTGATGACGGCGCTGTCTGCGACCATCGGTACCGGCAATATCGCCGGTGTGGCCACCGCCATCGCTCTGGGTGGGCCTGGGGCGGTGTTCTGGATGTGGATCACGGCCCTGGTGGGCATGGCGACCAAGTTCGCCGAGGCGGTACTGGCAGTACGCTACCGCGAGACCGACAGCACCGGTTACCACGTCGGTGGGCCGATGTTCTACATCAAGAACGGCCTGGGCAAGAAATGGCTGTGGCTGGGCGGTGCCTTCGCCTTCTTCGGCGCCGTGGCCGCCTTCGGAATCGGCAATACGGTGCAGTCGAACTCGGTGGCGGATGCCCTGGACAGCACCTTCGGCCTGCCACCCTGGATCACCGGTGTGGTGATCATGGTGCTGGCCGGGGCGGTAATCATAGGTGGCATTAGGCGTATCGCCAAGGTGGCCGGCAAGCTGGTGCCGATCATGGGGATCCTCTACGTGCTGGCCGGGCTTGTCGTGCTCGTGATCAATGCCGACCAGATCGGTGGGGCCTTCGGCATGATCTTCACCTATGCCTTCAACCCGCATGCGGCGGTGGGTGGCTTCGCCGGCGCGGCGGTGATGGCGGCGATCCGCTTCGGTGTGGCGCGCGGCATCTTTTCCAACGAGGCCGGACTGGGCAGCGCGCCCATTGCCCATGCCGCGGCACAGACCAAGGATCCAGTCCGTCAGGGCCTGATCGCCATGCTCGGCACCTTCATTGACACCATCCTCGTCTGCTCCATCACTGCCCTGGTCATCCTGACCGCGGGTGTCTGGGAGACGGGCGAGGCTGGGGCGTCGCTGACCGCGCTCTCCTTTGATGCCGCTCTGCCGGGCATGGGCAACCAGATCGTCTCGCTGGCGCTGGCAGTGTTCGCCTTCACCACTATCCTGGGCTGGTCCTTCTACGGCGAGAAGTGCTTTCAATTTCTGTTCGGCACTCGCTCGATCATGCTCTACCGGGTGCTGTTCGTGCTGGCGATCCCGCTGGGTGCCATAGCCCAGCTGGGCTTCATCTGGCTGATGGCCGATACCTTCAACGCCATGATGGCCATTCCCAACCTGATCGCTCTGGCGCTGCTGTCGCCGGTGGTCTTCAAGCTGTCCCGAGACTACTTCGACGGCAAGACGATCCTGCCGGGCGAGGAGCTGGACCACGACAAATCCTGAGGGTGAGTGACGCAGGAGAGGTGTCCCTGGGACACCTCTCCTGCGTTGGCCCCGCCCAAGAGAGATGACGACATGAGTGAACTCAAGCATACCCCTCTGCGCGCCCTGCACATGGAACTGGGCGCCAAGATGGTGCCTTTCGCCGGCTACGAGATGCCGGTGCAGTACCCGCTCGGCGTCAAGCGCGAGCACGAGCATACCCGTCGCGCCTGCGGGCTCTTCGATGTCTCCCACATGGGACAGATATTGGTGCGTGGATCGCATCCTGCCGAAGCGCTGGAGACCCTGGTGCCGGCGGATATCGTCGGGCTGGCTGAAGGCATGCAGCGCTATGCGCTATTCACCGCCGAGGAGGGCGGCATTCTCGATGATCTGATGGTGGTCAATGGCGGTGATCATCTCTACCTGGTGGTCAATGCCGCCTGCCGCGAACAAGACATTGCCCACCTGCGCCGCGGCCTGCCCGACCACGAGGTAGAGGGGATCGAACGGGGCCTGCTGGCCCTGCAGGGCCCAAAAGCGGCCGAGGTGATGCAGCGCCTGTGCCCCGAGGCCTGCGAGATGGTCTTCATGCAGCATGGCCGCTTCACCATCGGCGGCATCGAGGTCTGGGTCAGCCGCAGCGGCTACACCGGCGAGGACGGCTTCGAGATCTCGGTGGCCGCTGAGGACACCGAGGCCCTGGCGCGTCGCCTGATAGAGGAAGACGAGGTCGAGGCGATCGGCTTGGGAGCGCGTGACTCGCTGCGCCTCGAAGCCGGGCTGTGCCTCTATGGCCACGATATCGATACCCAGACCACGCCAGTAGAAGCGGGGTTGACCTGGTCCATCGGCAAGCCGCGCCGTCACGGCGGCGAGCGTGAAGGGGGCTTTCCCGGCGCCGACCTGATCCTGCACCAGGTGGCCGAGAAGGACTACCGCCGCAAGCGGGTGGGTCTGCTCGGCGAGGGCCGCGCCCCGGTGCGCGAAGGCGCGCAACTCTTCGACGCTGACGATAGGTTGCTGGGACGGGTGACCTCGGGGGGCTTCGGCCCCAGTGTTGGTCGGCCTGTGGCGATGGGCTACGTGGCCATCGAGGCCAGTGAGGTCGGCACCACGGTGTATGCCGAGGTGCGCGGCAAGCGCCTGCCGATGACGGTGAGCAAGATGCCTTTCGTTAGACCCGGCTACCATCGAGGATGATGGCGTGAACGTCGTTTTATACCGTTATCTTTCTGCGTAATCACACCTATCGTTACTCTAAAATGGGGTGGCCGTTTTTACATGGTAAGAACGGTAAGAATCAGGCTCCGCCCATCGTCGGAGCCACCCAGCGGAAGGTCAGACTGATACGCAGCCCGGGAAGCCGGCGCGGCAGCAGGGCATGCTGTAGCCTCTCTTGCACGCCGGGGCCCATCAGCAACAGACTGTCGTGGGGCAGCCAGACGTTGAAGGCCTCGCCAGAGCGGTCCTTCCAGCGGAAGCGCAACGGCCGCTCGACGCCGAGGCTGACCGCCGCGATCAGCGGCGCCGGGCCAAGCTCGGGCTCGTCGTCGCTGTGCCAGCCCATGCGCTCCTCGCCGTTCGCATAGCGGTTAAGCAGCACGCTGTTGAAGCGGGCCCGAGTGCCGGCATCGGCCAGCGTGCTGACCACCCGGTCGCGCAGCGCTGTTACTGCGGGATGCCAGGGCTCGGGCAGGAAGTCCCGGCCCGAGTAGCGGTAACGGGCCTCGGGGCTACCCATCCACAGCTGGCGACGCGGGATCGGATGCTCTCGCCCGTAGAGGCGCAGGGTAGGGCGCTGCCAGGCAAGCTCGCGGTCAAGCCGCGCCAGCACCTGGGCAGCGGCGGGTTCGCCGTGCAGGCCGGTGAATAGAATCAGCAGCGGCGAGTTGAGCAGGGTGACCCTTTGACACGTCTTGGTGGTGGACATTTCGACAGCGTGCCATCCCGACCGGCTCGCGGCCAGTGGCACCCTGTCAGCCGGCCAGATGCAGGGTCAGCCGGCCAGATAGAGGCTGGCCAGGCCAAAGCCTAACCCCAGCAGGGCGCCGGCCGCGACGTCGCTGATGTAGTGCAGCCCCAGGCCAACCCGCGAGACGGCAATCAACACTGCGGCAGGCACCAGCCCGGGCAGTAGCCAGGGAACATGAGCGGCGGTCAGCACGCAGAACAGCACCGCATGCATGGTATGGCCGCTCGGGAAGCTGTAGCGGTCGCGGGCAGGCTCGCTGCAGTGAATAATGCCTGTGAAAGTGATGAAGGGCCGCTCGCGACACAGGCGGGTCTTCAGCACACGGTAGAGACCGATGGCCACCAGCGCCGTGGCGGTGTACTGGGCCATGCGCTGGCCGCTGTCGGCGGGCTGGAGCAGCGGCTGGGCAAGGATCAGTCCGACCCACAGCGGCCAGTCCCCCAGCTTGCTGGAAAGGCGCAGCAGGGCCAGCCAGGGTGGGTGTACGTTGTAGCCGGCCAGACGTCGACAGAGCTGCCACTCGATAAGGTCGAGGCGTTCAAACACGGCAGGCGGATGCAGTTTCATCGAGCGTCTCCCGAGGCTGGGCCAAGGTGGCGAGGAAGATATCGGCAATCGCCGACCAGCGGTACGTCAGGGCGCGCTCCCTGGCGGCGCGACCTAGACGGGCATAGCGGGCAGGCTGCTGGCAGAGGGTCGCGGCGGCTTCCTGGAAGCCGGCCTCGTCGCCCACTGGCAGGCTGACACCGTTGCGATCGTCCTCGATCAGTTCGGCGCCGGCGGCATGGCGGAAGGCCACCACGGCCAGGCCACTAGCCATGGCCTCAAGGACTACGTTGCCCCAGGTCTCGGAGATCGAGGGAAAGACGAAAAGGTCGGCACTGGCGTAGTGGCGCACCAGGCTTTCCCTGTCGATGAAACCGGTAAAGTGGGCGTCGGGCAGGGCACGCTGCAGGGTGGCTCGTCCCGGGCCGTCACCGACCACCACCAGGGTGATGTCGGGGCGGGCGGCGAGCATTGCCGTGAAGGTGTCGCGCAGCAGGTCGAGGTTCTTCTCGGCGGCGAGGCGTCCTACATAAAGCGCCACCGGACGATGGGTATCGCTTCCCCAGGCGGCGCGCAGGGCCGGGTCGCGCTCGGCTGGCGAGAAGCGTTCGCCGTCGATGCCGCGTGCCATGACTCGCAGGTTGGCGAAGCCGCGGTCGGCAAGCGCCTTGGCCTGGGCATGGGTCGGCACTAGGGTCGCGGCCGTGCGGTTGTGGAAGTGGCGCAGGCGACGCAGCACCAGCGGCGCCAGCCAGGGCAGACCATAGTCGCGGCAGTAGTGGTCGAAATTGGTGTGCCAGCCGCTGACCACCGTGATGCCTAGCCGCTCGGCGGCGCGCAGGGCGGACCAGCTCAGAGGGCCCTCGGTAGCCAGGTAGACAGCCGTCGGGCGCTGCTGACGCCACAGACGCTGGATGGCCGCCGTGGACGGCAAGCCGATGCGCACCTGGCGGTAGCCGGGCAGGCCCAGCCCATGAACCCGCAGCTCGGTCTCCATCCCTTCGGCGCGTGGCACCGCTCCGTCTGCCGGTCGGGGACGGATCAGCTGCAGGGCCACACCGCGCCGGCGCAGTTCCATGCTGAGCTGGCCGAGGGTATGGGCGACGCCATTGATGTCGGGGGACCAGGTTTCACTAACCAGGCAGATGCGCATGGAGCACCTCGTGCGGTGGCAGGCCCGGAGGGGCTGACATCGTCATGATGCCGGCTGGCCATGACAGCCGCGGGTCACGGCGATGAAGAGGACATGACGGCGGACTGGCCGTTAGAGGCCGGACAGCGTCGCCTCCGTCAGCGCAGTACCCGGGCCGGGTCGATGGGCTTGCCACCATGGCGCATGTCGAAGAGCAGCCGCGGGCTGCCATCCTGCTCACCGACTTCGCACACAGGGGTGCCCCGCGTGACGGTATCGCCGCTGGCCACAAGGGGTCGCTTGCATAGGGCATAGACGCTCTGCAAGTTGTCGGCATGGTGGACAATCACCACCTGGCCGAGCTGGCGCATGCTGTCAGCGAAGCGCACTTCACCGTCGGCCACGGCACGGGCCTGGCTGCCCCGTGATGTGGCCAGCAGCATGGGCTGCAGGGTGCCGCGCTGATCGGTGCCGAAGGGGCGCTCGACCCGATACTCCGCTAGTGGCCAGGGCCAGCGGTGCGCCGAGGCAGGCAGCGCGCCGGGGTCCGGCAGGCGTTTACTGGCCGGTGCTGAGGCCTGGCGCTTGGTGGACGCCTTGCGATCGGTGCGGCTCGAGGAGACGGCCTGCCGGCCGCCCAGCGGCACCTGAATCAACTGACCGACCCTTAGGCGGGTGGGGGCGATGCCGGGATTCGCCGCCTGGATCAGCTCGGCGCGGCCGCCGAAGCGCCGTGCGATGGCGCTATAGGTATCACCCGGGCGTACCCGATAGCGGTAGGGGCCGCCGGACGGGGCCCGCTCATCGTGTCCGGGAACCAGCAGGCGCTGGCCTACGGCTAGGCGCCGGGCATCGACACCGGGATTGAAGCGCTCCAGGCGCACCAGGGGCACACCGGCGCGGCGAGCGATATCACCCAGAGTGTCGCCGCGCTGGATGGTGATCCACTCACCGGCAATTGCCTCGCCCGCGCGGCCACCGCCGTGCCCGGCGCAACCGGCCACGAGCAGGATCAGGCCGGCCAGCAGTAGAGTCAGCGCGAGATGTCGAGGCGGCGATCCTTGTCCTGCCACAGAGCGTTGAGCCATGACTGGAAGCGTTCCTTGTAGTCCGTGTCGTCGTGATAGTCACCCTCGAGCATCCAGGCCGGTACTGCCAGGTGTCGGACCTCGAGGCGCACCGGCCCCTCGCGGCCGCAGAGAAAGCCCCAAAAGCTGGGGTCAGGATGCGCGTAGTGCAGAGTGACATCCAGAATGCCACCGAGGCGCTCGCCGAGCAGGCTCATTACCTGGGCGATCCCCCCCGCACGGGGTCTGAGCAGGTGACGATAGGGGGAATGCTGGGCCGCCCGCTTGGCGGGGGTGAAGCGGGTGCCCTCGACGAAGTTGTAGATGGCAATGGGGCGCTCCCGAGCGTGACGGCACATACGTTCGGTGGCCTCGTGGTCGCGCCTTGCCAGCTGCGGGTTGCGCTCGCGCTGCTCGCGGCTCAGGCGGCGCAGCATGGGAAACTCCATAGCCCAGAAGGCCAGACCGACAATGGGAATCCAGATCAGCTGGCGCTTGACGAAGAAGTGGGGCATGGGGAGGCGTCGGTGAAAGGCGAAGAACAGCAGGAAGATATCGGTCCAGCTGCGATGGTTGGAAATCACCAGCCACCACTGGTCGCGGGACAGCCCCTCCGGCAGGCTCATCTCCAGCCGCGGGTTTAGCCAGCGGCGCATCCACCACAGGTTGCTGCCCACCCAGTTGAGCGCGACTCGGTTGAGCGCCGTCAGCACCCGGCGCTGACAACGTCGCCCCGGGGTTACCAGTTTGACCAGGGTCAGCAGCACCAGCGGCATCCCCCAGGCAAGGGTAGTGAGTGTCAGCAGCAGGCTGCTGACGAGCCCCCTGAGGGTCGACATGCCTAGCTCCTTGAGCAGATCACGATTCACCCATGCTAATAGATCGACCTCGGGCTGCCCAGCGATCGGGGTCAACGTGCCGCGGCGAGACCGGGGCTGTGGATGGTCTCGGCGAGCACCTCCTTAAGCGCCACGGCGGCCACCGACAGCTCATGGGTGTTCCAGGTCAGCACCCCGACGTCGCGCTCGATCACCGGGTTCTCCAGGGGCACGCAGACGGCGCCCAGCTCCTGCATCTGAGCAATACACAATGAGGGCACGGCGCTGATCCCCAGACCGCTGGCGACCATGCGTCCCACGGTCGCCAGCTGGTGACACTCGAAGGCGGCGGGCAAAGTCAGGCCGCGACCTTCCAGCGCCTGTTCCAGCAGCCGGCGCACCATGGAGGGGCGCTGCAGGGCAATGAAGTCTCGGGTCATCAGCGTCGGCCAACCGAGCCGTGAGCGCTCGGCCAGGCGCGAGTCGGCCGGCACCACGGCCACGAAACGGTCGCGAAACAGGGGCGTGAAGGAGAGACTGCCGGTGGCTTCCGGCTCGAACACCAGCCCCAGTTCCACCTGGCGGGCGCGCACCATATCGATCACCTGCTCGTTGATGACGTCATGCACCGTGACATTGACCCGTGGATGGCGCTGACGGAAGACGCGCAGAGCGGGGGGCAGCAGGTTGCTGGCAAAGGAGGGCATGGTGGCCACCGCCAGGCGGCCCAGCTGCAGGGTGAAGCGCTGGCGCAGCAATTCTTCTGTGTTGTCCCACTCGGCGATCAACCGCTTGGCCAGGGGCACCAACGACTCCCCCTCCGGGGTTAGCCGAACGCTGCGGGTACTGCGAATCAGCAGGCGTCCGCCTAGGCTTTCTTCCAGGCCCTTGATCGCCAGGCTCAGGGCCGGCTGTGAGAGGTGAAGGTGCTCGCACGCCTGGGTAAAGCTCAGGGTACGGGCCACGGCGAGAAAGGCACGCAGTTGCTTGACGGTCATGGCATGCTACCAAGGTCAAATTTATTGGTATAATGGATCAATCCATAAATAAAACAAACTTAACAAATATATTGGCAGCGGCAACACTGGCCTGACATCGTGTTTCTTCACTATGTTTATTCATCCACAACCACATTTTTTCATTTTACAACAATGCGAGGCGCCACTATGGCCGGATTCGACAAGCGTGTGACTTCCTACGCCGAGGCAATGGATGGCATCGAGAGCGGCATGACCGTCATCGCCGGCGGCTTCGGGCTCTGCGGCATTCCCGAGAACCTGATTGCTGAGATCAAACGCCGCGGTGTTAAAGACCTCACCATCTACTCCAACAACTGCGGGGTCGATGGTTTCGGCCTGGGGCTCTTGCTCGAGGATAAGCAGATCCGCCGCTTCTACGCCTCCTACGTGGGCGAGAACGCGCTATTCGAGCGCCAGATGCTAGACGGGGAGATCGAGGTCATCCTCACCCCCCAGGGGACCCTGGCGGAGAAGATGCGTGCTGGCGGCGCGGGCATCCCGGCCTTCTATACCGCCACCGGCTATGGCACGCCCATCGGTGAGGGCAAGGAGGTGCGCGAGTTCAACGGCCGCCACTACATCCTTGAGGAGTCGGTGGTCGGCGATTTCGCCATCGTCAAGGGCTGGAAGGCCGATCGCTACGGTAACGTCGTCTATCGTAATACTGCCCAGAACTTCAATCCGGTGGCGGCCACCGCGGGCAGGATCACCGTGGTCGAGGTCGAGGAGATCGTCGAGCCCGGCGAGCTCAAGCCCGATCAGATCCATACGCCGGGCATCTATGTCGACCGCCTCATCCAGGGCACCTTCGAGAAGCGCATCGAGAAGCGCACCGTGCACCAGGACTGATCAGACTCTCCTTTTCCGCTACCCAAGAGGCAATACCATGGCACTGACTCGCGAACAGATGGCAATGCGCGTAGCGCGCGAACTCGAGGACGGCTTCTACGTCAACCTGGGCATCGGCATCCCCACCCTGGTGGCTAACTACATCCCCGACGGCATCGATGTGATGCTGCAGTCCGAGAACGGCCTGCTGGGCATGGGGCGCTTCCCCACCGAGGAGGAGCTTGACCCCGACATGATCAACGCCGGCAAGCAGACCGTCACGGCACGGCCAGGAGCGGCGATCTTCTCCTCGGCGGAATCTTTCGCCATGATCCGCGGCGGGCATGTCGACCTGACCGTGCTCGGTGCCTTCGAGGTCGACCAGAACGGCAACATCGCCTCCTGGATGGTCCCCGGCAAGCTGATCAAGGGCATGGGCGGCGCCATGGACCTGGTGGCAGGTGCCGAGAACATCATCTGTACCATGACCCACGCCTCCAAGCATGGTGAGTCCAAGCTACTCGAGTCCTGCAACCTGCCACTGACCGGTGCGGGCTGCATCAACCGAGTGCTCACCGATCTTGCCTACCTGGAGATCAAGGACGGCGCCTTCCATCTCAAGGAGCGCGCACCGGGCGTCTCGGTGGAGGAGATTAAGTCACTGACGGCCGGCAAGCTGGTGGTGCCCGATCACGTCCCCGAGATGACCTTCGCGGCCTGATAGATTTCGTCGTGACACGCCAGCGGCCCGGATATCTGTCCAGGCCGCTGGCGTTCGTGATGTCGACGAGGTTGTCGAAAAACTGACCGTTGCGCGCCATGCCCCTTGGCATCACGCCTGGTAGCTTCCTCGAGGCGGTGATGCACAGCGTTATCCACAGATTCTGTGGATGGCTGAGTTCACGACAGTTCACAGCGGGTGTGGTGAGGCAGCAGCAACTCGGCGGCGCGTTCCTGGTTGGCACTGACCTGCTTCTGGACAAGAGCAAGCCCGTCGAGCCCGATGCGATGCTCGTCGCCCTCGGCGAAGGCCAGGCGCTGTGAACGGCTGGCATAGAAGCGGTAATCGAGCAGCGGCGACACCGGGAAGAGGCCCTGGTGGCGGTCGCTGCTGCCGGCGAGGCCGGCCTGGCGCAGCTGGCTGTCGAGCGCGACGATGTCGTGCCCCAGCCGCTGGCAGTCGAAGCCGGCGTGATGCATCCGCGGCCCCATTACCGCGAGCCAGGCGGCCAGCGGGTGGGTCAGTTGCAGGGCCTGATAGGTGCTCCACTCAGGCATCGGCCAGGGGCGGCCATGGCAGAGCAATGCCTGGCTGCGCCCCTCCCGCGGATCGGCGTTGCCGACCAGCCGCAGGAGGCGCTCGCGAGGCGGGCGCGACAGGGTGCCGAGTTGCAGCTCGGCGAGCAATATCCAGGCGCCTTCATCTGGGGCGGCGAGCAGGGTTGCCAGCAGGCCGCGATCGGCCATGGCGTAGCGCTGGTGTGGTCGATAGCCGTAACGCACCAGGATCGGCAGTAGCACCTCCATGGCCCAGGGGCCATGATTGAGAGTCAGGATTGCCAGGTACTCCGCCGTTGCCTCCACGGGCCAGAGCCGCAATCCGCCGATGTCCGGATGCCGGTGGATATAGTCCAGCCACAGCTGCTGGACAAACTCTTCCCGTTGCATCGTGCCTTGTCCCTCTGCCGTGATGCTTTGCGTGCCTGCTCGCCGCCAGTATAGGCAGCGGATCTTCGGTGGCATTCAACGGGGGAAAGACGTTCGTCGGAACGCATGGGCTTCCCGTCCGGCCTGTCAGGGGCGGGCGTGTCAACCAAGGGGGTGTTCCAGAGGCATCCCCCTGTCAGGAGAGCTCATCGCTCAGCAGTGTCACGGCGTAGAAGCGATCTTGCCTCAGTGGGTGACACTTAGCAGGGCCTGATCTTGCACATAACGGTCGAACTCGGTGAAACCCCCGACATGGGTCTGGTCGACAAAGATCTGCGGCACGGTATGCACTGGCTTGCCAATGGTCTTTTCCAGATCGGCCTTGGTGATGCCCTCGGCATGGATATCCACGTAGCGGTATCCCTCGATGCTGCCGGTACTCTCAAGCCGGGCGGCGAGGGCCTTGGCGCGGTTGCAGAAGGAGCAGGCGGGGCGACCGAAGATGACGACGAACATGCAGTGACTCCTTGCACGTCAGGGTGCGTGAAGAGGGGATCAGGACAATGCTGGCTATTGTGACGCAGCCGGTGAAGTGGCGCCAATAGTCGACCCCTTGTGCCGCGATGGAGCTTTGCTATCGGTATGCTCAGCGCTCGATTTCCCCGGCGTCGGCGCGGCGCAACAAATCGGCGAGGCCGGCGTGCAGCTCGGAGCAGGTCACCAGCAGGTGCTCGCCGCAGAGATCCTCGGGAATCCCCGCCGGAGGGGGATAGAGGTGCCCGGTGCGGGCGCCCGCCTCGCGAGCGATCAGCCAGCCCGCGGCGCAATCCCAGGGGGAGACGCTCTCGTAGTAGGCATCCAGGCGGCCACAGGCCACGTCGCACAGATCCAGAGCCGCCGAGCCGTTGCGCCGCACGTCCTGGCAGTGGCTCAGGATGGCGGTCAGGCGGCGTATCAGCGGCGGGCGATCCTCACGACGGTAGGGGAAGCCGGTGCCCACCAGCGCATGGGCCATGTCGCTGTTTGGGCTGGCCTGTATCGCCTGGCCGTTGCACCAGGCTCCGCAACCCTCGAGCGCGGTGAAGGTCTCGCCCAGGAAGGGAGCATGTACCACCCCTAGCCGGGTACGACCCTGGTGGGCCCAGCCGATGGAGACCGCCACATGGCGCAGCCCATGGGCGAAGTTGACCGTGCCGTCGATGGGATCCACCACCCATAGCGCTTGGGGGCTCGCCAGCACCTGACGATCCGGGGCCAGCTCCTCGCTTAAGCGTGCCTCCCCGGCAAAGTGTTGCTCGAGGCGCTCGCCGATGCGCGTATCGACCTCGATATCGGTATCGGTGACCAGTTCGTGGCCATGCTTGTAGCGATGGCCGAAACTCTGCCGTTCACGGGCCTTGACGATCATCCGCCCAGCCTCGTGGGCGATATCGACGGCGATCTCCAGTCGCTGGTCAGGGGTCATGCTGGCTCCTTGGCAGGGGGAGACATTCATGTTAGCAGCTCGCCTTTCCCCCTGCCGAATGTCAGTTACCACGCTCTGATGCGAAGGCGGGCGTGCGCTGGCTATGTTGTGTGATTGCCATTGTGTGATCGCCCTGCGTCTGAGCGGATGACGCGCTGCGTCATTCGTCTTATGCTGGTGGAGAATGATAGTTGCCCGGTGCCATTTCGGCCCGGTTTACCGCATTTCACCGCATAGAGGAGTCACGCATGACCGCTAACGCTTCCATCCCCCGCGTCGCCTTGGTCACCGGTACCAGCAGCGGCATCGGCGAGGCCGTGGTTCGACATTTCTGCGCGCAGGGCCATCAGGTGCTGGCCGTGGACTTCAATCCGGCAGGCAAGGCGGTCGCCGAGCAGGCGGGTGCTGCCTTCTTCAAGGCCGACCTGACCGACGGCGAGGCCTGCAAGGCGGCGGTGGCCGAGGCGATCAAGCGCTTCGGGCGCGTCGATATCCTGGTCAACAATGCCGGCATCCAGCATGTCTCGCCCATCGAGGAGTTTCCGGAAGCGAAGTGGCGCCAGATCATCGACCTGATGCTCACCGCTCCTTTCCTGCTTGCCCAGGCCGTGTGGCCCTCCATGCGCGAGAACGGCTGGGGGCGCATCGTCAATATTGCCTCGGTGCATGCCCAGGTGGCCTCGCCGGGCAAGGCGGCCTACATCAGCGCCAAGCACGGCATGATCGGCCTGACCAAGACCGCGGCGCTGGAGGGCGGCAGCCAAGGCATCACCGCCAATGCCATCTGCCCGGCCTACGTCAAGACCCCGCTGGTCGATGGCCAGATCGCCGACCAGGCGAAGATGCACGGCATGGAGGAGCAGGAGGTGATCGAGCAGATCATGCTCAAGAATGCGGCCATCAAGCGGCTGATCGAGCCCGCCGAGGTGGCTGAGCTGGTCGGCTACCTGGCCTCCGACCTCGCCGGCGCCGTCACCGGGGCCAGCTGGAACATTGATCTGGGCTGGACGGCGCAATGACCCGGCTTCACCGAGAGCGGTAAGCTATAAGCTAGAAGCTATAAGAGAAACCCTTGCCACCAGCGCTTCTGGTGGCATTTTACGGCTTATCGTCTTACCGGCCGCTTCTGCAGCTTGCGCTGCAGGGTTCGGCGGTGCATGCCCAGCGCACGGGCGGTGGCGGAGATATTGCCGTTGTGCTCCTGCAGTACCTTCTGGATATGCTCCCAGGTGATGCGGTTGATTGACGGGGGGTTGTCGGCCACCTCGGTCTCCGGGTCACCCTCTGCCCGCGACAGCGCCATCAGTACCTCGTCGGCATCCGCCGGCTTGCATAGGTAGTTCACCGCGCCCAGCTTGATCGCTTCCACCGCGGTGGCGATGCTCGAGTAGCCAGTCAGTACTATCACCCGGCACTCCGGGACGATCTCCAGCAGCTCCGGCAGCAGCTTCAGTCCTGATTCATTCTCCAGCTTGAGATCCAGGGTCGCCAGCTGTGGCCGGAGGCGGCGCGCCAGCAAGAGGGCCTGGGCGGCATCATGGGCCACCAGTACCTCGAACCCTCGACGGCTTAGGGCGCGGTTGAGCACGTGGCAAAACATCTCGTCGTCGTCGATGATCAGCAGGCGTTCGGCGGTCTCTTGCATGTTGTCCTCGCAGGGGGTCACGTCATCCTGTCGCCATCAGCTATGGGGGTGGCTGCGGGGCAGGGTCACTTCGGTCAAGGTGCCGCCCTGGGGGTGGTTGTAAAGGCGGACACCGCCACCGAAGCGGTTGATGGTGGCGTGGGTCAGGAAAAGGCCGATGCCCAGCCCCTTGCTCTTGGTCGAGATGAAGGTCTCGCCCAGCTGGTCAGCGATGGACATCGCCACGCCGGGACCATGGTCGCGGATATCGATGATCACCTCGTCGTCATTCCAGTCGAGCCGGATGGTGATGTCATCGGGGTTGGCATCGGCGGCGTTATTGAGCAGGTTGGTCAGTGCCTGGTCGAGGGTGGCGTCCACCGCCAGCCAGGGATGGCCGCGCCGTTCGGCGACGGCCAGATGGTGGCTGACATCGGGACGCAGTACCAGCCAGCGCTGGACCACACCGGCCAGCCAGACCTGGGCGTCGCGAACCTCCGGTTCGGCCATGCGTCGCCGGTCGGCGCTCTCCACCAGCTGATGCAGCCGCAACTTGCAGGTATCCACTTGCTGGCGCAGCAGTTCGATGTCGCGGATCAGGCCCGGGTGGTCTCGGGCATCCTCGCGCATCTCGCTAAGCAGCACCGCCATGGTGGAAAGTGGTGTCCCCAGCTCATGGGCGGTGCCGGCCGCCTGGGTGGCCACGGCCAGTACCTGCTCGTTACGCAGCGCGGCCTCGCGGGTGCGCGAGAGTGCTTGGTCGCGGCTGCGCAGGGCACGGGCCATCTTGTAGATGAAGAAGGTGACGAGGCCTGCCGAGAGCGCGAAGTTGAGCCACATGCCCAGCACGTGAAAATTGACGGCGCCGCTGCCTTGGCCCTGGGCGAATTGTGGGACCGGTTGATAGGCCACCATCAGCACGCTGTAGGCGGCCATGGACACGGCGGCGATTAGCCAGGCATGCCGCCAGGGAAGGGTCGCCGCGGCGATGGTGACCGGTACCAGATAGTAGTTGATAAAGGGGTTGTGGGAGCCGCCGGTGAAGTAGAACAGCAGCGTCAGGCCTGTCACATCGATCAGCAGATGGATCAGGTACTCACGGTGGGTGACCGCCCGCGGACGCCCCATGCGCCACCAGGTGGCGATGTTGATCAGCCCCATGGCGACGATCACCGCGATCACGGCATGCACCGCCAGCGAGAAGCCCAGCAACTCGATACCGATGATGATCGCGGCCAGGAAACCGGTCCAGGTGATGCCACGCACGATGGTCAGCCGCACCAGGTTGCGGTTGGGCGTGGAGAGTGGCAGGGGCAGGGCAGCGGGCATGACGACTCCGTGCAGTGGGATGGCCCGATGATACCCGATCCGGGGAAGGCTGTGCCCGGTGCCCTATGGCCTGTGTCAACGTCTCCTCCCTGCGCTACAACTCCCGATGCCAGCCTTAAGGCTCATGCCAGGAGGCCTCGGAGCAGGCTTCCGCCGACGCCTGCGGTCAGGGTGATCAGCAGACAGTTGCCGACCGACATGTCCGGCTCTATCGAAAGCACCGCGAACATCACCGGGATGTTGTCGACCACAGCCGAGGCCAGGCCCAGCATGATATTGGCCCAGGTCGGATCCCAGCCGCAGCGAGGGCGGCAGGCTGTGGCGCAGGTAGTAGCCGAATAACTGCAGGCCCAGGCCGGTCATCATGCCCAGCACCGGCAGCAGATTGAGCGGGGTGTGGCAGGTTACAGCGTTGGCCACGGCGCACATCAACATCGCCGTGGTCAGGTTGTTGGCGATGGCCGAGATGCCCCGGCGGAGGGGGGAGTATCGGGGTTCTTCCTCAAAGGAAGTCTTAAGCACTGTTCGGGAATCTTCGGGGCAACCCTCGAAGGAATGGGCGGACCCTTGAAGTCGCGCCTGAGCCCCCTCATTTAGTAGGGAGTTGCATTGACACCACGCTACGAGAAGGAGATCCCATGAGCACTCTGACACTGCCCAACCCCGGCCTTGGCACCTTCCGCCTCAAGGGGGACACCCTCAAGCGGACGATCCACGATGCCCTGGACTTGGGGTATCGGCATATCGACACCGCCCAGATGTACGACAACGAGCAGGACGTGGGGGCCGCCATCGCCGCAAGCGATGTGCCTCGGGAGTCGCTTTTTCTCACCACTAAGGTGTGGCACGACCGCCTCGAGCCCGCATCGCTCAAGGCCAGCGTGCGTGAGAGCCTGGAAAAGCTTGGTACCGATTACGTCAACTTGCTGCTGATCCACTGGCCCTCGCCGGATGATGCCGTGCCCATGGCCGACTACCTCAAGGCCCTACACGAGGTGCAGCAGGCCGGCCAGGCCCGCCATATCGGGGTCTCCAACTTCACCATCGCCCAGGTCGACCGGGCCCTGGAAATCCTCGGCCCCGACGCGCTATTGACCAATCAGGTCGAGGTGCATCCCTTCCTGCAGAACCGCGAAGTGGTCGAGCACTGCCAGGCGCGCGGCCTGACGGTGACCGGCTACATGCCGCTGGCCGTGGGCAAGGTGCTGGAAGACGAGACCTTGAAGGGCATTGCCGAGGCTCACGGTGTTACCCCGGCCCAGGTGGCCCTGGCCTGGATCCGTTCGTGCGGCGTGGTGGCCATTCCCTCATCCACCCGGCGCGAGCATCTGGCGGCAAACCTGGAGGCCTTCGAGATCATGCTCAGTGATGAGGAGCTCCAGGCGATTGCCGGGCTGGACCGCGGCGAGCGCATCGCTGATCCTGACTTCGCCCCAGACTGGGATTGAGTCTCACCGCCCAGCGGCGACGAGGAAGGCCATCCGCAGCGGGTTCAGCTGCGCCGTGTGAGCGGCTTTACCCTTGACGAGATGCGTCGCTATGCCCAAATGAAAAGTCGTTCACCGATCGTTTCGCACGGGCAGGTGAGCGCAAGCCCAGTAGCCGGCATCCGTTCGACCAGGAGTACCAGGCTCATGACATCTAGCACGGTCTGATCAAGCCTGGACGGCCGCAGACGAACGGCATGGTAGAACGGTTTAACGGTCGCATTAGCGACGTGCTGGCGACTCGGCGCTATACCTCAGACGAGGACCTGGAGCAGACACTCAAAACGCTACGCTTGGCTGTACAATCACCGCATCCCGCAAAAGGCGCTGCACCATCAATCAACGATTGCGATGATGAAGGAATGGCAGACCAAAAGTCCTGAGCTATTTACCAAGCGGGTGATCAATCACACGGAACCCGACACATAATGACCTCATTGACCCATCTCCAACGGCTCGAGGCCGAGAGCATCCAGATCATGCGCGAGGTGGTCGCGGAGACCGAGAATCCGGTGATGCTCTACTCGGTCGGCAAGGATAGCGCGGTGATGTTGCACCTGGCGCGCAAGGCTTTCGCGCCCTCTCCGCCCCCCTTCCCGCTGCTGCACGTGGATACGCGCTGGAAGTTCCGTGCCATGTACGAGTTCCGCGACCGTATGGCCGAGGAAACCGGCATGGACCTGATCGTGCATATCAACCCCGAGGGCATCGAGAAGGATATCAATCCCTTCACTCACGGCTCGGCCATTCACACCGACGTGATGAAGACCGAGGGCCTCAAGCAGGCGCTGGACAAGTACGGCTTCGACGCGGCCTTCGGTGGCGCGCGGCGTGACGAGGAGAAGTCCCGCGCCAAGGAGCGCATCTTCTCCTTCCGCACCGCGGGGCACCGCTGGGACCCGAAGAACCAGCGTCCCGAGCTGTGGAAGCTGTTCAACACCCGCAAGCATAAAGGCGAGTCGATCCGCGTCTTTCCCATTTCCAACTGGACCGAGCTGGATATCTGGCAGTACATCTATCTGCAGGAGATCCCCATCGTGCCGCTCTATTACTCTGCAGAACGCCCGGTGGTGGAGCGCGACGGTGCCTTGATCATGGTCGACGACGAGCGCATGCCTCTGGAGCCTGGCGAGGTACCGATGATGCGCAAGGTACGCTTCCGCACCCTGGGCTGCTACCCGCTGACCGGCGCCATCGAATCAGAGGCCGACACCCTGCCGGCAATCATCCAGGAGATGCTGCTGACCAACACCTCCGAACGCCAGGGGCGCGTAATCGACCACGACAGCGCGGCGTCCATGGAGAAGAAAAAGCAGGAGGGGTACTTCTAATGGCGCATTCATCGGATCTTATCGGCGCGGATATCGAGCAGTACCTCAAGGCCCACGAGCACAAAGGGCTCTTACGCTTCATCACCTGCGGCAGCGTGGACGACGGCAAGAGCACCCTGATCGGGCGGTTGCTGTTCGAGTCCAAGCTGCTGTTCGAGGACCAGCTGGCCGCCATCGAGGCGGATTCCAAGAAGTACGGCACCCAGGGGGGCGAGATGGACTTCGCGCTGCTGGTCGATGGCCTGGCCGCGGAGCGCGAGCAGGGCATTACCATCGACGTGGCCTACCGCTTCTTCTCCACCGACAAGCGCAAGTTCATCGTCGCCGACACCCCGGGCCACGAGCAGTACACCCGCAACATGGTGACCGGCGCCTCCAATGCCGACGCTGCTATCCTGATGGTCGACGCCCGTCACGGCATCCTCACCCAGACGCGTCGCCACAGCTTTTTGATGTCGCTGATCGGCATGCGCCAGGTGGTGGTGGCCATCAACAAGATGGACCTGGTGGACTACTCGAAGGAACGCTTCGAGGAGATCGCCGAGGCGTACCGGACCTTCGCCAAGCAGCTGGGGCTTGAGTCGATCACCTTCATCCCCATGTCGGCGCTCAAGGGCGACAACGTCATCGAGCATGGCCACCACATGCCCTGGTACCACGGCCCCACCCTGATGGCCTACCTGGAAACCGTGGAGGTCGACGACGAGCGCTTGCAGCGCGACCCCTTCCGTCTGCCGGTGCAGTGGGTCAATCGCCCCAACCTGGATTTCCGCGGCTTCACCGGCATGGTGACCAGCGGCACGGTCAAGCCCGGCGACGCCATCCGCGTGCAGCCCTCCGGCAAGACCAGCACGGTGTCGCGGATCTACACCTTCGATGGCGACCTCGACCAGGCCGTGGCCGGCCAGTCGATCACCCTGCTGCTGGACGACGAGATCGATATCTCCCGCGGCGACGTCATCTCCGGCGTGGAGCAACCCGCCGAGATCGCCGACCAGTTCGAGACCACCCTGGTGTGGATGCACGAGCAGCCGCTGCTGCCGGGCCGCCCCTACCTGATGAAACTCGCCACCCAGACCGTCACGGCCACCGTCAGCGAGATCAAGTACCAGGTTAACGTCAATACCCTGGAACACGCGGCGGCCAAGCAGCTCGACCTCAACGACATCGGCGTCGGCACGCTGAGCCTGAACCGGCCGGTGGCCTTCGATCCGTACCGGGAGAGCCAGGACACCGGCGGCTTTATCCTGATCGACCGCATGACCCACAACACGGTCGGCGCCGGCATGCTGCACTTCGCCCTGCGGCGCAGCCAGAACATCCATAGGCAGCATGTGGATATCGACAAGCAGGCGCGTTCCCTTTCCAAGGCCCAGCAGCCCGCAGTGTTGTGGTTTACGGGGCTCTCCGGCGCCGGCAAGTCAACCATCGCTAATTTGGTGGAGAAAAAGCTCCACGCCGCCGGCCAGCACACCTACCTGCTGGATGGCGACAACGTGCGCCATGGCTTGAACCGCGACCTGGGCTTCACCGACGCCGACCGGGTGGAGAACATCCGCCGCGTAGGCGAGGTGGCCAAACTGATGGTTGATGCCGGACTGATCGTGCTCACCGCCTTCATCTCGCCGTTTCGCAGCGAGCGTGATCTGGCTCGCAACCTGGTAGAAGAACACGAGTTCATCGAGATCTTCGTCGACACCCCGCTCGAGGTGGCCGAGGAGCGCGATACCAAGGGGCTCTACCGCAAGGCACGCCGTGGCGAACTCAAGAACTTCACCGGCATCGACTCCGCCTACGAGGCGCCGATGGCCCCCGACCTGCATATCAGGACCATTGATATGAGCAGCGAGGACGCCGCCGATGCCATTATCGCGCTGCTGCGGGAACGCCAGATAGTCGCTTGAACCGGGCATGCCGCTTGCTGTCAGTCGCGTGCCGCCAGGATGGTCGTCAGCTCATCGAGGGTACGGTCGACATCGGCCTCGGTAGGGTCGCAGGAGAGGAAGAAGCGTAGGCGAGCACTCTTCTCCGGCACGGCGGGATGTAGGATCTGCTGCACGTTGATGCCACGCTCGAACATCGCGTGGGAGACCCTTGCGGCGAGCGGTCAGCTGCCGAGGATCACCGGCACCACCGCAGCGCCGATGCTCTCGCCGGTGTCGAGACCCATGGCCTGGGCGAGCGCGGCGAGACGAGGGCTTGTGCCCCCAGCCGATGATCGCCTGCGGTTGGCGATGGGATAGCCCCCGCCGGAATAGGTGAAAACGATCGATTTCGGATAAGCAGGCACGAAGCGTCGAAAGGCGCAGCAGGCTGCGCGTTGTTACAGCGACGGTGCCGCCTGTTGCTGTCACGGAGGTGAAAGCCAAGGTAGTGTCCCTTCGAAGAAGGAAGCAACAGGGCAGCGCTGTGCCGCTGCGGACATGACCGAGGCATTAGCTTAAATTCAGGCAAATTCTGTCTTGACCGTGGGGTCCCCACTATACCCATCAGCCCGAAAGCGCATTTTCCCCTTTACCCGGATGAGAACTATTCTATTCACGTGATCTTCCTGCCTCCCGGGGTTGCAGGATGCAGGCCACTGGCCTGTCGCGGTATCATGTCGTCTTTTCGAAATCCCATTCGCGTCCTGACCAGGCACCGCATTGATGTCAAACCCCACCCTGGCCCGTGAAGTCGGGCTGCGCAGAACCTTCGCGATCATCTCGCACCCCGATGCGGGCAAGACTACCATCACCGAGAAGATGTTGTTGTTCGGCAATGCTATCCAGATGGCCGGCTCGGTGAAGAGCAAGCGTAACGACCGCCATGCCACCTCCGACTGGATGAAGATGGAACAGGAGCGCGGCATCTCGGTAACTACCTCGGTGATGCAGTTCCCCTACGGCGGGCGCATCGTCAACCTGCTCGACACCCCCGGGCACGAGGACTTCTCCGAGGATACCTACCGCACCCTCACGGCGGTGGACTCGGCGCTGATGGTGATCGACGGCGCCAAGGGCGTCGAGGCGCGGACCATCAAGCTGATGGAGGTGTGTCGACTGCGCACCACGCCGATCCTCACCTTCATCAACAAGATGGACCGCGATGTCCGCGACCCCGTCGAGGTGATGGACGAGGTCGAGGAGGTGCTCAACATCCAGTGTGCTCCCATGACCTGGCCAATCGGCATGGGCCGTCACTTCAAGGGGGTCTATCACCTCCATAACGACGTGATCCACCTCTACACCCAGGGCCAGGGCAGCCAGATTCCCGATGACCGACGCATCGAGGGGCTCGACAACCCCGAGGTGGAGGCGGTGCTCGGCGAGGAGCAGGCCGAGGAGCTGCGCATGGAGGTGGAGCTGGTGCGTGGCGCTTCCCACGAGTTCGACCATGCGGCCTACCTGCGCGGCGAGTTGTCGCCGGTCTACTTCGGTACCGCCATGGGCAACTTCGGGGTGCGCGAGATGCTCGACGGCTTCGTCGAGTTTGCACCGCCCCCCCAGCCGCGAGAGACCGATACCCGCACGGTGGCGGCCGAGGACGAGCGTTTCACCGGCTTCGTCTTCAAGATCCAGGCCAACATGGATCCCAACCACCGCGACCGCATCGCCTTCCTGCGGGTCTGCTCGGGCAAGTACGAGAAGAACATGAAGATGCGCCATGTGCGGATTGGTAAAGATGTGAAAATAGCGGATGCGTTGACCTTTATGGCCGCGGACCGCTCCCAGGTGGAGGAGGCCTGGCCCGGCGACATCATCGGTCTGCACAATCATGGCACCATCCAGATCGGCGATACCTTCACCCAGGGCGAGGACATGCGTTTCACCGGCATCCCGCACTTCGCCCCGGAGCTGTTCAAGCGCGTGCGCCTCAAGGATCCGCTGAAGATGAAGGCGCTGCAGAAGGGCCTGCAGCAGCTCTCCGAGGAGGGGGCCACCCAGGTGTTCATGCCACTGGACAACAATGACCTGATCCTCGGTGCCGTGGGGACCCTGCAGTTCGACGTGGTTGCCCACCGCCTCAAGGAGGAGTACAAGGTCGACTGTGTCTACGAGGGGGTGAACGTCAACACCGCCCGCTGGATCTACAGCGACGACGCCAAGAAGCTCGAGGAGTTCAAGCGCAAGGCGAGCGCCAACCTGGCCATCGACGGCGGCGGCTACCTGACCTACATCGCCCCCACGCGCGTGAATCTGCAGATGACCCAGGAGCGCTGGCCGGAGATCCGCTTCCAGCCTACTCGGGAGCATTGAAGCTTTGGCTGCATGTCGCCGGATCGCTCGTGGCTGATCCGGCGGCGGGCTCTTCGAGGAGGCGCTGTGAACCCCTCCCTGGGCGCTACCGATGCCCTCCCTGGCATAGGACCTCCTCTTCGGCCCGCCCCCCGGCGCCCCTCGCTTCGAGCGCTCAGCAAGGCTGGTGTTTTTTCCTTGCTCCTTGTAGCTTCTAGTGATGCTGATCGATGCCCACTGCCATCTGGACTTCCCCGACTTCGATGCCGACCGCGAGGCGGTGATCGCGCGTGCCCGGGCGGCGGGCGTCGCGCGTTTCGTGGTACCCGGGACCACCCGGGCGCGCTGGTCCAATGTGCTGGCGCTGGGCGAGCGCGACGACGTCAGCGTCTGCCTGGGGCTGCATCCCTACTTCATGGCGGAGCACCGTGAGGAGGACCTGGAGGCACTGGACGCGGCGCTCGATGCCAATCCGCAGGTCGTGGCGGTGGGGGAGTGCGGCATCGATGCGCGTTTCGAGGCGAGCTGGGACGCCCAATGGCACTATTTCGATGCCCAGCTCAGGCTGGCCAAGGCGCGCGAGCTGCCGGTGGTGATCCACTGCGTGCATGCCAACGACAAGGTGGCCAAGCGACTGCGACAGCTCGATCTGCCGGCCGGCGGGCTGATCCACGCCTTCGCCGGCTCTCCCGAGCAGGCGCGCAAGTTTCTTGACCTGGGCTTCGTGCTGGGGCTCGGCGGGGCGGTGACCTTCGATCGGGCGAAACGCCTGCAGCGGGCGGTGGTGAGCCTGCCCGACGATGGCTATGTGCTGGAGACCGACAGCCCCGACATGCCGCTGGCGGGCCACCAGGGCGAGCGCAACGAGCCGGCACGGGTCGCCGAGGTCTGCCGAGTGGTGGGCAGGCTGCGAGGTCAGAGCGCCGACAAGGTGGCGACGGACAGCAGCGCCACTGCCCGCCGTCTGTTCAACCGGTGACTATGCTCGTTCCGCCAGACTCTCCGGGTCCAGGCGCTCGACGGGGTAGGGCAGCTTGAGCAGCTTGAGCTTCTGGCCGGCGCAGCACAGCGGCAGGACGGGTTCCCGGGTGCTCATCACCGCCAGCACCTCGGCCTCGCCATAGGCGTCCAGTTCGGCGCAGAGCACCTCGCCGAGGCGCCGATCGTTAGCGTCCTTGATGGCGCTGCCGGGCTCCGGCAGCAGGCCGCCGTCGAGCTGGGCACGCACCAGCCGCTTTTTGACCTGGCCGCGGAAGTGCGCCCGGGCGACCACTTCCTGACCGGTATAGCAGCCCTTCTTGAAGCTGATGCCACCGAGTGCCTCCCAGTTGATCATCTGGGGCAAATAGGTGTCGCGCTGGTCGGCCTCGAGCCACGCAAGCCCGGCCTGGATGTCGTGCAGCCGCCAGACGGCGTTGCTCACCGGGGTGGCATGCCGGCTCAGCCACTGCCAGCTGGCCTCGAGCTCGTCCGCCGGCAGACAGATCAGCAGGCGGGGGCGCGGTCCGGGATGGGCCAGCAGCTGGTGCCGTTTATCGCCGGCCTGGTGCCAGGGCCGGGGCGGCAGGACATCGAAGTGCACCTCGGCCAGCGCCGCGGCTTCATTGCCGATCAGTCCCAGCAGTGCCAGGTCGTCGCGTTCGTGCAGCTCGACCTTGTAGAAGGGGGCAAACTTCTTCAGATGCTCGGCCAGCGAGGACACCAGGCTGGCGTGCATCAGCAGGCGGTAGTGGGCCGGGGCGACGCGCAGCAGCTGCGCATTGGCCAGCATCCGCCCCTTGGGCGTGCAGAAGCAGGTCAGCGGCGCGAGGTCGCCGTCGGCCAGCGAGAGCTGGGCGCTGGTCTGGCCCTGCAGGAACCGCTCGGCATCGGTCCCCTCGATGTCGAGGGCCCCGAGATGGGCGAGCGGGGGCATCACGGTGCCGTCCAGAGCCAGCCGCGGCGCATCGGGGGTATCGAACGTCACTCGGTATTCGGCCTCCTGCCGACCGCCGGTGGCAGCGATCCAATCCATCATCTCCGGGCTCCTCGTGGTTCGGGTTCTGGCATGCTCATATGCATTAGGTGCGGGCGATTAGGCGACATTGCAAGCGCTGCTCGGTTCCCTGAGCGCATGCTAGACTCGGGCACTCAGGTCCATTCATGCCGGATCAGGAGCCACCCATGGCCCAGCAGTCGCTCAGCTTCAAGGGCGTCGAGAACGCCGAACAGATCAATCGTATTACTACCGCCCTGATGATGCTGGACGGCGTCGATAGTGTCGAGGTCGGCCGCCACGGGGCCGAGGTGGAGGGGCGCAGCAGGCGCGAGACACTGATCGAGGCGGTGCAATCTCTCAATCTGGGTATCGAGGTCAAGTGATGAAGAAAACCATTGAAGTCGTCAGCGAACGCAACCATATCTATCGCCAGCGGGTCGAACTGGAGGGTTTCGACGACCTTTTCGTCGACGTGCCCGAGACCTATGGTGGCGAAGGGACTGCTCCCGACCCCCACGACTATTTCGACCTCTCGTTGGGTGCCTGCAAGGCGATCACCGCGTTGATGTATGCCCGGCGCAAGCAGTGGCCGCTGACCGGGGTCAGCGTCACGGTCAACCGCGACGACAGCCAGGAGCGCCACGGCACTTACCGTCTCGACGTGGCGATGACCTTCCAGGGCATCGATGACCCCGAGCAGCGCCTGCGTCTGGAGGAGATCAGCCACAAGTGCCCGATCCATCGGCTGATGACCACCTCCATCGTGGAGGTGACCACCCGTACCGTCGATAGCACCACCGAGGCCTGAGCCCCACCCGTTTCACCCAAGCGCCGTGCTGGCGCTTGGCACGTCATTGGAGCCGCCATGAGCAAGCCCTTCCGTCTGCAGTCCAAGTTCCAGCCCGCCGGCGACCAGCCTACTGCCATCCGGGATCTGGTCAGCGGACTGGAGTCGGGGCTGGCGCATCAGACGCTGCTCGGCGTGACCGGCTCCGGAAAGACCTTCACCATGGCCAACGTGGTCGAGTGCTTGCAGCGTCCGACCATCGTCATGGCGCCCAACAAGACCCTGGCGGCCCAGCTCTATGGCGAGTTCAAGGCGTTTTTTCCCGACAACGCCGTGGAGTACTTCGTCTCCTATTACGACTACTACCAGCCCGAGGCCTACGTGCCCTCGTCGGATACCTTCATCGAGAAGGATGCCTCGATCAACGACCACATCGAGCAGATGCGCCTCTCGGCGACCAAGGCCTTGCTGGAGCGCCGCGACGCCATCATCGTGGTCTCGGTGTCGGCGATCTACGGCCTGGGCGATCCCGACCAGTACCTGAAGATGCGCCTGCACGTCACCCGCGGCGAGCTGATCGACCAGCGCAAGTTCCTGCGCCGCCTGGCGGAACTGCAGTACACGCGCAACGACATGGACTTCAAGCGCGGCACTTACCGGGTGCGCGGCGACGTGATCGACATCTTCCCGGCCGATGCAGAGGACGAGGCGGTCCGCGTCGAGCTCTTCGATGACGAGATCGACACCATCAGCCTCTTCGATCCACTCACCGGCGAGGTACGAGGTCGCGTGCCACGCATGACCATCTATCCCAAGTCGCACTATGTTACGCCTCGGGAGACCATCCTCGGCGCCATCGACGAGATCAAGGCGGAACTGGTGGAGCGCCTCGACTGGTTGCGCAAGCACGACCGGCTGGTCGAGGCCCAGCGCCTGGAGCAGCGCACCCTCTACGACATCGAGATGCTGCTCGAGCTTGGCTACTGCAACGGCATCGAGAACTACTCCCGCTATCTTTCCGGGCGCCATCCCGGCGAGCCACCGC
The DNA here is from genome assembly GCF_004361885.1 of Halomonas ventosae. GTDB lineage: Bacteria > Pseudomonadota > Gammaproteobacteria > Pseudomonadales > Halomonadaceae > Halomonas > Halomonas ventosae_C. Next base: position 96,627 of record NZ_SNWH01000003.1, on the reverse strand, counting down.
CGACCTTCTTCGACTATCTGCCCAGCGATGCGCTGCTGTTCATCGACGAGAGCCACGTCAGCGTTCCTCAGGTGGGCGGCATGTACAAGGGCGACCGCTCACGCAAGGAGACCCTGGTGGAGTATGGTTTCCGACTGCCCTCGGCGCTGGACAACCGCCCGATGACCTTTCAGGAGTGGGAGCGTATCTGTCCGCAGACGATCTTCGTCTCGGCCACCCCGGGGCCCTATGAGGCCGAGCATGCCGGCCAGGTGGTCGAGCAGGTGGTGCGTCCCACCGGGCTGGTCGATCCGGAGATCGAAGTACGCCCGGCGACCACCCAGGTGGACGACCTGCTCTCGGAGATCGGCCTGCGCAGCGAGGTGGGCGAACGGGTGTTGGTGACCACCCTGACCAAGCGCATGGCCGAGGACCTCACCGAGTACCTGGATGAGCACGGCGTGCGAGTGCGCTACCTGCACTCTGATATCGACACCGTGGAACGGGTGGAGATCATCCGCGACCTGCGCCTGGGCAAGTTCGATGTACTGGTGGGGATCAACCTGCTGCGCGAGGGGCTCGACATTCCCGAGGTGTCGCTGGTGGCGATCCTCGATGCCGACAAGGAGGGCTTCCTGCGCAACGAGCGCTCACTGATCCAGACCATGGGCCGGGCGGCACGCAACGCCCACGGCAAGGCGATCCTCTACGGCGATCGGATCACCGACTCGATGCGCCGCGCCATGGACGAGACCCAGCGGCGTCGCGACAAGCAGATCGCTCACAATGAGGCCCACGGCATTACGCCGACCACAGTGACGCGCTCGGTGGCCGACATCATGGAGGCCGCCCAGGCCCCGGGCAAGAAGGGCAAGGGGCGCCGCGGCGAGCGCAAGGTGGCCGAGCGCGAGGCCCTTTACGACCCCGCCGACCTGTCGCCCAGCGAGCTGCTCAAGGAGATCTCACGAACCGAGGACGGCATGCACGAGGCAGCGCAGAACCTGGAGTTCGAGGAAGCCGCCCGGCTGCGCGACCGCCTGCACGAGCTCAAGGAGCGCCAGCTGCTGCTGGGCTCCGCCTGACGGCGCCTGCCATGCCCGGAAAGGTCTGGCGCTCCGGCTACCGCCCACTTCTTGGGCAGTGGCGCCAGCCGGTGAGATGTTCGTCATACCAGTTTATACCGTTATCTTCATCTTGTACTATATTCGCATGATCAGGCCTTGAGCGAGGAGAATGTCGACAGCGGGGAGGCTAGGGTATAATGCTCGCCGTTCAAGCCCGCCGCTGCGCCCTTCGATCGCCTCGCCGCGGGCATGCCGACAACGCCTAGGAGCTCCTTGCCCATGACCGTGATTCGCCAGGACGACCTGATCCAGAGCGTCGCCGATGCCCTGCAGTACATCTCCTATTACCATCCCAAGGACTTCATCGACGCCATGGCGGCCGCCTACGAGCGGGAAGAGAACCCCGCAGCCAAAGATGCCATTGCCCAGATCCTGATCAATTCGCGGATGTGTGCCTTCGGCAAGCGCCCGATCTGCCAGGACACCGGCATCGTCACGGTTTTCATCCAGGTGGGCATGAACGTGCGCTTCGAAGCCGACATGAGCCTCGATGACATGATCAACGAGGGTGTGCGCCGCGCCTACAAGTTCCCCGATAACGTGCTGCGCGCTTCGGTGCTGGCCGACCCGGACGGTGCCCGCAAGAATACCGGCGACAATACCCCGGCGGTCATCCACCACAAGCTGGTGCCCGGCGACAGCGTCGAAGTGCATGTAGCGGCGAAGGGCGGCGGCAGCGAGGCAAAATCTAAGTTTGCCATGCTTAATCCCTCGGACAGCGTGGTCGACTGGGTGCTGGAGCAGCTGCCCAAGATGGGCGCCGGCTGGTGCCCGCCCGGCATGCTCGGCATCGGTATTGGCGGCACCGCCGAGAAGGCCATGGAGCTTGCCAAGGAGGCGCTGCTCGACCCCATCGACATCCAGGAGCTCCAGGCTCGCGGTCCCGCCAATCGGGCCGAGGAGCTGCGTCTGGAACTGTTCGACAAGGTCAACAGGAGCGGCATCGGCGCCCAGGGCCTCGGTGGTCTGACCACGGTGCTCGATATCAAGGTCAAGGAGTTTCCGACCCACGCCGCCAACAAGCCGGTGGCGATCATTCCCAACTGCGCCGCCACCCGCCATGCCCACTTCACTCTGGACGGCAGCGGCCCTGCCTCACTGCCCGCGCCGAAGCTCGAGGACTGGCCGGCGGTCACTCGCGAGGCGGGCGACAACGTCAAGCGCGTCGACCTCGACAGCGTGACCCCGGAAGAGGTCAAGACCTGGCAGCCCGGCGACACCCTGCTGCTCAACGGCAAGCTGCTCACCGGCCGTGACGCCGCGCACAAGCGCATGGTCGACATGATCGCCAAGGGCGAGCCGCTGCCCGTGGACATGCAGGGGCGCTTCATCTACTACGTGGGGCCGGTGGATCCGGTGCGCGACGAGGTGGTGGGGCCGGCCGGCCCCACCACGGCGACGCGCATGGACAAGTTCACCCGCACCATGCTCGAGGAGACCGGCTTGCTGGGCATGGTCGGCAAGGCCGAACGCGGCGAGGCGGCTATCGAGGCGATCCGCGACAACCAGGCGGTCTACCTGATGGCGGTGGGGGGCTCCGCCTACCTGGTCGCCCAGGCGATCAAGAAGGCCCGGGTGGTAGGCTTCGAGGATCTGGGCATGGAGGCCATCTACGAGTTCGAGGTGGAGGACATGCCGGTGACCGTGGCCGTGGACAGCCAGGGCACCTCTGTGCATCAGACCGGCCCTGCCAAGTGGAAGGAGATCATCGCCGAGCGCGCCTGACCCATGACGCTAACGACGGCTACGCCCGCTGGTGGCGCCGTCACCTTTGGGGATATGCTGTTGGGCGTTGCATTCGGACGGCGTTGCCGTCCACCCACGGAACGGGGATCCGACCATGACCTCCTGGCTGATTGGCCTGGCGATCTTCCTGACCTATCTGCTGGGCTTCATCTCGGCGGTGCTGGCCCTGATGTCCAGTCGCACCTCTCAGGGGGCCATCGCCTGGATCATCTCGCTGATTACCATGCCTTACCTGGCGGTGCCGGCCTACTGGATCTTCGGCCGGCCGCGCTTCTATGGCTATGTTTCGGCTCGCGGCGAGCGCGATACCGTACTGCGCCGCCTGCTGGAACGCTACCGCGACCGCTTCGACCCCTACCTGCCGGACAGCGTCGATGCCGACATCCGCGCCGTGGAACAGCTGTCGATGATGCCGCTGACCTGCGGCAATCGGGCGCAGCTGCTGATCGATGGCCAGGCGACCTTCGACAGCCTCTTCGCCGGCATTGATCAGGCAAAAGAGTATGTGCTGGTACAGTTCTTTATCGTCCGTGATGACGCCCTGGGTCTCGAACTCAAGCATCGGCTGCAGCGAGCCGCCAAGCGCGAGGTGCGCATCTACTTTCTGTACGACGAGATCGGCAGTCGCGGCCTCGGCGACCGTTTCCTGCGCGACCTCGCCGAGGCTGGCGTGGAAGTCAGTGCCTTTCGCTCCTCACGCGGCTTCAAGCATCGCTTCCAGCTCAATTTCCGCAACCATCGCAAGGTGCTGGTGGTGGATGGCCGGGAAGGGTGGCTGGGGGGCTTCAATGTCGGCACCGAATACCTCGGCCAGCACCCCCGCCATGGCCACTGGCGCGACACCCACCTCAAACTCAGCGGGCCCAGCGTGCTGGGCCTGCAGGAGGCCTTCTGGGAAGACTGGCATTGGGCTACCGTCAAGATGCTGTCGCTGACCTGGACCCCGCAGCCGAGCGAGGACGCCAACCAGAACGTGGTGATCGTGCCTTCCGGGCCGGCGGACCCTCAGGAAACAGCAAGCCTGCTGGTGCAGCATGCGATCCACAGTGCCAACGAACGCTTCTGGGTTACCAGCCCATATTTCGTGCCCGACCAGGGGGTGCAGGATGCCCTGCGCCTGGCGGCGATGCGCGGCGTGGATGTGCGCATCATGATGCCCCAACGCCCTGATCACCTGCTGGTCTTCCTCTCGGCATTTTCCTTCTTGCCCGACATGTTGCGCGCCGGGGTGAAGGTCTACCGCTATCAGCCGGGATTCCTGCACCAGAAGGTGATGCTGGTCGACGATGTTGCTGCCAGCGTGGGGACGGTCAACCTGGACAACCGTTCCTTTCGCCTCAATTTCGAGATCACCGCCGTGTTGCCTGACCGGCAGTTTGCCGCCGAGGTGCGCTTGATGCTCGAGAACGATTTTAGTGACTGCCGTTGCGTGACCCTGAAGGAGCTGACGAGCCGCCCGCTGTGGCGCAAGCTGCTGTCGCGGGCGGCCTACCTGCTCTCGCCGATCCAGTGAGGCGGCTTGGGCTCTGCGCGCTGCTGGGATACATTAGCGGGCTTCAAAGGCGCCCTGGCGGGCGCCGCATGCAGACTTCCCGGGAGTATCAGTGAACCTTGAGACCAAGTGGCTAGAAGACTTTGTCGCCCTGGCCAGCACGTGCAGCTTTTCCACCTCGGCTCGCCAGCGACATGTCACCCAGCCGGCTTTCAGCCGGCGTATCCGCTCCCTGGAACAGGCGGTAGGCGTGACCCTGGTCGACCGCTCGACCACCCCGGTGAACCTGACCCCCGAAGGGCAATTGTTCCTGGTCACCGCCCGCAACGTCGTCGAGCAGCTCAACGAGAGTCTGGGGCATCTGCGCGGCCTGGCCATGGCCAACGAGGCGCTGGATATCGTCGCCGCCCACTCCCTGGCGCTGAGCTTCTACCCCCAGTGGATCTCCCGGCTGCAGCAGGGACTGGGTGAGCTGCCGACCCGGCTGGTAGCGATGAACGTGGGCGACGCCATCCATGTGTTGCGCGAGGGCAACTGTGACCTGATGCTGGCCTACTACGACCCCTACGCCAGCATGCAGCTCGATGCCGAGGTTTTTCCCTCCTTCTCCATCGGCCAGGTCAAGATGCTGCCGGTCTGCCTGCCCGATGCACAGGGCCAGCCCCGCTTCCCGCTGGAGGGCACGGAGTCGATTCCCTACCTGGCCTATACTCAAGGGGCCTTCCTGGGGCGTAGCGTGCGCATGCTGCTCAAGAACGACCCTTTGCGCATGCGCCTGAGAACCGTCTACGAGACGGCGATGGCGGAGGGGCTAAAGGGCATGGTCATGCAGGGCATGGGCATGGCCTGGATTCCCGACTTCTGCATTCGCCAGGAGCTCAACGACGCTCGGCTCGTGCCGGCGGCCGGCGAGCAGTGGGAGGTGCCACTGGAGATCCGTCTCTATCGCTGCTCGCTGGTACATAAGCCGGGGGTCGAGAAGCTATGGCGGCAGATGATGAAGTTGCCCCGCGATTTCCTTCAGGCCTGAGCGCTTGACTCCCGCCCTTGGTGGGTGGCCATAGCGCATCAGACGCGGTCGAAATCCGCCGGCAGCCCCAGGAAGTCCTGAATGATGAAGAAGTGATCCTCAAACAGGCTCTCCGGGTCGAGGTCAGCCAGCGGCACCCAGCGTGCATGGTCGCCGCCGCGCACCGGCTTGAGCTGGGGTAGCTGCTGTTCGGGACGCAAGGCGAAGTAGAAGGCTTCGGCCAGGGTGCGTCCCCGCCAGCTGCGATGAGGCTCGTCGAACAGCCGCTGATCGCGCAGCGAGCCCTTGAGCACGGCCTCGGGAACCTTGAGCCGGACTCGCTCGCGAAGCTCCCTCAAGCAGCCATCCATCAAGCGTTCATGAGGGCTGATGAAGCCGCCGGGCAGGGCATAGAGCCCCTTGCCGGGCGCGGCCGTGCGTCTGACCAGCAGCACATGTCCGGATTGCACCACCACGGCATTCACGGTGACGAAGATCGGTGGGTAGGGGGCCTGGGCCCAGGCCTGGCGGTACTGGTCCAGCAACTGCTGTTCCTCGACCAGCTGACCATAGGGCGCCTCCTCCAGGAAGTCACGAATCCACGCCACCACGCCGGGGGGCAGGTCATGGGTAGCGTGGGTGCTCAGGTAGTCTTCCGCCGAGCTGGCGGAGCGCAACAGGCGTTCACGGATGCGGCTGGCCGAGATGCCCTCCACCAGAGGCACGCTGACCGATTCCCACTGGGGGAACAGCGTGAGGTAGTAACTGGACTGCCCCCGACTCGCGCCGATCAGGCCGATGCGCGGCAGGCGGGCGCGCTCGGGGGTGGCGATGTCGCGCACCTTGCGTTGAACGTCGCGCACCCAGACGTCGTTGTTGTAGAGAGCATCGAGCAGCGGCACCACCTCGAGCCGAGCGTTCTCCTCTTCCTCGAAGGCGCTGCGCAGCATGCGCAGGCGCTCCTCGTAGCGCCAGGGATTGCGCAGCGAACGGGCCTGCCAGGCGGAGCCCACTAACACGATGACCTGGCGGGCACGGCGCAGGGCCTCGCGGATCACCGCCAGATGCCCCAGGTGAGGCGGCTGGAAACGGCCGATGAATACCAGACAATCGAAGTCGGGCGTTTGCTCGGTATCCGGTCGTAAGTTCATGGGCGCTCCTGGGCAGAGAGGGCAGGGCGACGCCCATTATGGTCAGGCCGGCCGACCGCTGCAATCGGGCTCGCTCTCGGCGAGCCTGGCTACATTCGGGTATGCTCAAGCAAACCATGGCGCCAAGGGAGAGGGGGATGATAAAGAAGATGAGCAGGAGGGTCCTTCGCGAAAGCGGCACGTTCTGGTGGCGGGTGATGAAGGCGGCCGTCGAGCTGTGGCTGGAGCGCAATGCCTTCAGCTATGCTGGCTCGCTGGCCTTCTATACCCTCTTTTCGCTAGCACCTACGATGATCATCGCCGTCACGATCATCGGTGTGGTACTCGGTGAAGAGGCCGCCCAGGGACAGATCGTCGCTCAGCTGCAGGGCACCATGGGGCATGATGCCGCCACCGCCATCGAGCAAGCGGTAGCCCAGTCGCGAATCGAGGAGTCCGGCCTGCTGCCGACCCTGCTTGGGGTGGGCGCGCTGCTGATCGGTGCCACTACCGTATTCGCCCAGATGCAATTCTCGCTGAACACCCTATGGGGGGTGACGGCAAAGCCCAGCAGCAACAGTGTCCTCATGTTTCTCAAGAATCGTTTGCTGTCACTGGTCGTGGTGCTGGCCATCGGCTTCATTTTGCTGATGTCGCTGGTACTTGGTGTGGCGGTCCGCTCGCTGTTGCAGGCCGCCGATGACCTGCTGCCCTACATCGGGCTGCTGACTACCGCAGCCGAGTCCCTGGTCTCGCTGGCAGTGATCGCCGCCCTCTTTGCCACCATCTTCAAGGTTCTGCCGGACGTGGTGTTGCGCTGGCGGGACGTGCTGGTCGGCGCCGTGGTGACCGCGGTGCTGTTTGCCATCGGCCGTTCGGGCATCGCCATCTATCTGGCCTACACGGCCACGGCTTCCACCTATGGCGCCGCCGGGTCGGTGGTGATGATCCTGCTGTGGGTCTATTACAGCTCGTTGATTCTGCTGTTCGGAGCCGCCTTCACCAAGTGCCACCTGCTGGCCCTGGGCAAGACGGTGGTGCCGCGCAATGCTGCGGTGCTGGTCCGCCACGAGTTGCTGGAGCAGTGAGCAAGGCCCCCTACGCTGTGGTTGATCTCGCCGAGTCGCGGCATACCCCAAAGGCGGTGGCTCAAGCCCGCCACGCGGCGGGAAGGCCGCAGGACTGGTCCGCCACCCGCTTCGACTGGTAGAAAGGAGATGCCACCGATCGCGATGAAAACAGGAGATAGCCATGGATAAGTGCTGTGCGAAGGCGCTGGTGACAGGCAAGGTGCAGGGGGTCTGGTATCGTCGGGCGACCCAGGAACAGGCCCTGAAGGCTGGAATCACCGGCCATGCGATCAACCTGCCGGATGGGCGGGTCGAGGTGCTGATGTGCGGTGAGCGCGAGGCGGTCAAGCGCCTCGCCGAATGGCTATGGAAAGGGCCCGAAGACGCCCATGTCACTCATGTCGAGTATGAAGTGGTCGATAACACCCACGAGCCGGATGATTTCCGCGTCGGCTAGGGCCTGTTGACGTTTCATGCACGGCCCGCCGGACCGTGCATGGGGGGCGTCGCTCAGGCCAGGGTATCGGCGATCCAGTCGCTGAGCGCCTCGCCATCGACGCCCAGGCACACCTCCACCAGCGGTGTGCGCGACCAGCGCGTCTCGATGAAGTCACGTCCCTCGGGGGCAAAGATCGTCTGGCCCACGGCCTCGCCGGCAGTCACCACGTTAAGGTGACCTCGCTGGGTAGTGAAGAGCTCCGATCGCAGCAGCCAGGCCAGGGCGCAACTGTCATGAGGACAGCAGCCATCGATCCCCAGGAATTCCCGATAGAAGTCCCGGTAGAAGCCGTAGCTGCCTGCCAGCACCTTGCCAAGCGCGCCCTGGCCGGCTTCAATGCGCGCCATGTGCTCGCCGGTAAGCACGCAGCGATGAGTGACATCCAGGCCCACCAGGGTCAGCGGCCAGCCGGCGGTGAGCACCCGCGCGGCGGCGTCCGGGTCATTGAACATGTTGGCCTCGGCCACTGGCGTGACATTGCCGCCCTCGCGGATCGATCCCCCCATGACCACCACCCGCTTGACCTTGCTGGTGATTCCCGGATCAAGCTGAAGCGCTGCGGCCAGGTTACCCACCGGTCCCACTGTCACCAACGTGACCTCACCGGGGCGGGCATTCAGGGTGTCGACGATAAACTGCGCCGCACTGCGCGAATCGGCCGTTCCCTTGACCGGTGGCAGCTCGATATCACCCAGGCCGTTGGCACCATGAATGTGGACGGGGGGCGGATGTCGCTCCTTGAGCAGCGGAGCCGCGGCCCCCTGGGCCACCGGGACCTCTCGCCCGGCGAGCTCGGAGAGCAGCAGGGCATTGTGGGTGGCGGTCTCCACGTCGACGTTGCCGTAGGTGGTGGTCAGCCCCAGTAGCTCGATGTCGGGATGGCGCAGGGCGATGGCGATGGCCTGGGCGTCATCGACGCCTGGGTCGGTATCGAAGATGATCGGATGGCTCACGGGGTCTCCTCGTCGTGGTGTAGTGGCACGGGCAGGCCGTCACGCAGGGCGCGCTCGACTGCCATTGCCTGGGGAATGCTTTCGGCCGCACCGGCAACCTGTACGCCCAGGGCAGCAGCGGTGGCGGCCCATATCAGGCAGTCGGTCACCGCTCGCCCCTGCTGTAGGGCGGCCAGGTAATAGCCGATAAAGGTGTCACCGGCCGCCGTGGTATCCCGCGGCGTGACCGGCAGGGCCGGCTGGAAGTGGCGTGTGTCGCGGTCCTGGTACCAGGCGCCGTCGCTGCCTAGGGTTAGCACCAACTCGCTGTTGGGCAGGCGCCGGGCCAGGCCATCGAGCAGGGCTTCGGGTGGCGAGGCCGCCTCCAGGCCGGCCAGCCAGGCGGCCTCGCCACGGTTGACGAACAGCAACTGGCAGTGCTCCAGCGGCAGGGCCCGTACCGCATCGCTCATCGGTGCCGGGTTGAGGGCAACGTGCAGGCCCACCTCGGCGGCACGCTCCATGACCCGCGACAGGTCGTTGCACTCGTTCTGGGTCAGCAGCCAGTCCCCCGGCGAGGTCGTGGCGAAATATATCTCGAGATCCGCTTCGGTGGTGCCATGGTTGGCGCCCGGGAAGAGCAGGATGGCATTCTCGCCGTGGTCGTCCACCTGGATGATGGCGTGCCCGCTGGGCTCGTTGACCAGGGCGATGGTCTCCACCTGCACGCCGGCCCGCGCCAACCGCTCGCGGGCCCAGGCGTCCTGGCGCCCCAGGCGCCCCCAGTGGCTAACCCGCCCGCCGGCACTGGCCATGGCCAGCGACTGGTTGGCCCCCTTGCCGCCCAGGCCGACCCGATAGTCGCGGCTGGCCAGGGTCTCGCCGGGACGCACCAGGTGGGGCACTCGGTAGACGTGGTCGAGATTGATCGATCCATAGTTGTGCAGCATGCGAGCCTCCGGGTGCTCAGCCTTCCTGCCAGTGGCGCAGGTTGTCGGCGGTGAGGGTCACGATGCGCTGGCGGGCCTCGGGGGTGATCCAGGCGTTGTGGGGCGTGACGATGAGATTGAGCGGCTCGTCCAGGGCGTCGATCAGTGGATGCCCCTGGCGAGGCGGCTCTTCCGGCAACACGTCGACGCCGAGCCCGCCCAGCTGGCCTTGACGCAGGGCTTCGAGGGCCGCGTCCTCGTCGATGATCCCACCGCGGGCGCAGTTGACCAGCAGGGTGCTGGGCTTGAGAGTGGCCAGCAGGCGCGCGTCGACCAGGTGGCGGGTGGCCTCGGTGAGGGGGCAATGCAGGCTGATGACGTCCGCCTCCGGCGCCAGGTCACACAGTCCCGGGCGGCGATCATGCGCCTCGTTGCCAGGGCGGGCGGCGAAGTCGACCAGCATGCCGAAGGCCTGGGCCAGGCGCGCCACCTTCGAGCCCAGTTCGCCCTGGCCGACGAGCACCAGTCGCTTGCCTTCCAGCTGCAGGATGGTGTGATCCATCAGGCAGAAGAAGGGGTTCTCGTTCCAGCGTCCCCCGGCCACGTCGCGCTGATACAGGGGCAGCCGGGTGGCCAGGGCCAGCATCAGCATCAGGGTGTGCTGGGCTACGCTGGCCGTGCCGTAGCCCGAGACGTTTTTCACGGTGATACCCAGGCGCTTGGCCGCGGCCATATCGATGTTGTTGGTGCCGGTGGCGAGCACGCAGATCAGCCTGAGCGCAGGCAGGGCTTCGAGGGTCTCGGCGTCGAGCACCACCTTGTTGACGATGGCCACCTCGGCCTCGGCGAGGCGCTCGGCGGCCTGCTCGCGCGAGCTCTGGTCATGCACCTCCAGGGTGTCGACGCGCTGGCGGATCGGGGCCAGGTCGATATCGGGACCCAGGCTGGCGGCGTCGAGAATGACGGCTTTCATGCAATGTTCCTTGTCGATGCCGGCGAGTCGAGCAACAGGCCTTGGCAGGGGTGGGCCTGGCCCGGCGCACCAGGCTATAATAACCGGCTTTCGAGGCAGGCTTGGATTATCCGTCGGCCGGCCCTATATCATCGCACCACGTTGGATCGCACCATATTGGTTGGCTTGTTGGTTGGCTTGGCGCGAGGCGATGAAGCCCCTGCCCGCGCTTGACTCATGGGACATGCCATTACATCGGGAGTGAGCAAACCATGCCCATCTACGAATACGAGTGCAAGGCCTGCGGCCACCGCTTGGAAAAGCTGCAGAAGATCAGCGCCGAACCGCTGACGAATTGCCCCGCCTGTGCTGCGGAAGACCTCCATCGACTGATCTCCGCGGCCGGGTTCCGGCTGGCCGGCGGCGGCTGGTACGAGACCGATTTCAAGACCGGCAGCAAGAAGAACCTGGCCGGTGGCGAGTCCGGCAAGGCCGACAAGACGCCAAGCAAGGATGACGGGGCGGCGGCCTGAGCCGCCCGACGTTGCTTTTCACCACTTCACGCAACAGAACAGGATTTGACATGCGCAGCCATTATTGCGGCCAGCTCAACGAGACCCTGGTGGATCAGACGGTCACCCTATGCGGCTGGGTTCATCGTCGCCGTGACCACGGGGGGGTTATTTTTCTCGACATGCGCGATCGCGATGGCCTTGCCCAGGTCGTGGTCGATCCTGATACGGCCGCGGCCTTCGCCAACGCGGACAGTGCCCGTAACGAATACGTGCTGCGTATCGTCGGCCGCGTCAGGCTGCGCCCAGAAGGTACCCAGAACGCCAAGATGCCGACCGGGCTGATCGAGGTGCTGGCCAGCGAGGTCGAGGTGCTCAACACCGCTGCCACGCCGCCCTTCCAGCTCGATGAGCACGGCAAGGTGGGCGAGGAGGTGCGCCTTAAGCACCGTTATATTGACCTGCGCCGGCCCGAGATGGTCGACAATCTGCGCCTGCGTTCACGGATCACGCATAGTGTACGTAGCTTTCTGGAAGGTCAGGGCTTCCTCGATATCGAGACCCCGGTGCTCACTCGCGCCACCCCGGAAGGGGCGCGGGACTACCTCGTCCCCAGTCGTACGCATCCGGGCAGTTTCTTCGCCCTGCCGCAGTCACCACAGCTGTTCAAGCAGCTGCTGATGGTGTCAGGTTTTGATCGCTACTACCAGATTGCCAAGTGCTTCCGTGACGAGGATCTGCGCGCGGACCGCCAGCCGGAGTTCACCCAGATCGACCTGGAGGCGTCCTTCGTCAGCGAGGATGACATCATGGCGATCAGTGAATCGATGGTGCGACAGCTGTTCCGGGAGGTGCTCGACGTCGAGTTGCCGGTGTTCCCACGCATGGCATGGGACGAGGCGATGAACCGTTATGGCTCCGACAAGCCGGACCTGCGCATCCCGCTGATGCTCACCGATGTCGATGACCTGATGGAGAAGGTCGATTTCAAGGTGTTCTCCGCCCCGGCCAATGCCGAGGATGGCCGCGTGGCCGCGCTGAAGGTTCCGAATGGGGCCGTGCTCTCGCGCAAGGAGATCGACGACTACACCAAATTCGTCAGCATCTACGGTGCCAAGGGCCTGGCCTGGATCAAGGTCAACGACCGCAGCAAGGGGCTTGACGGGCTGCAGTCGCCGATCGTTAAGTTCATGAAGAACGTGGTCGAGGAGTTGCTCGATCGCATCGGCGCCGAGGACGGCGACCTGGTATTCTTCGGGGCCGACAAGGCGCGCATCGTCAACGAGTCGCTCGGTGCCCTGCGCGTCAAGCTCGGCGAGGATTTGAACCTTTATACCCGCGACTGGGCACCGCTGTGGGTGGTCGACTTCCCGATGTTCGAGGACGATGGCAGCGCCCGCCTGCAGGCCCTGCATCACCCCTTTACTGCCCCTGCCTGCGACGTGGAAACCCTCAAGGCCGATCCAGTGGCGGCGCTGTCACGGGCCTACGACATGGTGCTCAACGGCACCGAGCTGGGCGGCGGCTCGATTCGTATTCATGATCGCGCCATGCAGCAGACCGTGCTCGAGGTGCTGGGCATCGGCGAGCAGCAGGCTCGGGAGAAATTCGGCTTTCTGCTCGACGCCCTGCAATACGGGGCACCGCCCCATGGTGGCCTGGCCTTCGGCCTCGATCGCCTGGTGATGCTGATGACCGGGGCGCGCAGCATCCGCGAAGTGATCGCCTTTCCCAAGACCCAGAGCGCGGCCTGCTTGATGACCGAGGCACCCAGCGAGGTCGATGCCGAGCAGCTCAAGGAGCTCAACATCCGCCTGCGCCACAAGGCCAAGGCCGAGAGCGCCGGCGAGTGACGCTGACTTCCACTCGATGCCATTCCACCGGCGCCCTGGGGCGCCGGTGGCGTATCAGCGAATCACCAGCGAGCTGGTATCCTGTCACCCTTACGCGGAGTGCGCCAATGCCCTCGATCTTCCGGACTGACCCTGTCACGTGCTGATCCTGGGCATCGATCCCGGCTCGCGGATCACCGGCTACGGGGTGCTCGACGTCACCACGCCCACCCCGCGCTACGTGGCCAGCGGCTGCATCCGCATCCAGGCCGACGATCTGGCCCAGCGCCTGGCCCAGGTCTACGCCGGGGTCGGTGAGCTGATCGCGGTGCATGCCCCCGGCGAGTTCGCCATCGAGCAGGTATTCATGGCGAAGAATGCCGACTCGGCCCTTAAGCTCGGCCAGGCCCGCGGCACCGCCATCGTCTGCGCCGCCAACCATGGTCTGCCGGTCAGCGAGTACGGCCCGCGTCAGATCAAGCAAGCGATTACCGGCAGCGGCGGTGCCGACAAGGCCCAGGTCCAGCACATGGTGACGGCGATCCTCGGCCTCTCGGCCACGCCTCAGGCTGACGCCGCCGACGCCCTGGCCATCGCGCTGACCCATGCCCATGCACGCCTGGGGCTGGTACGTGAAGGCAGCTATGGCGGCCATCGCAGCCGTCGCAAGGGGGGCTCATGGCGCGACTTCCGGCCGTGACCTCGCCGCCGGCAGGCGAGACCGGCAGATTGTCGAACGCCGTTCCCGCAGGCTGGCATGCGGCCCGGGCGAACAGTATAGTGGCGCGATGATAGTGGCACGATGATGGCCCGGTGGGCCGCGATGGACTCCAACCCAAGGGACAGCGAACTTCCATGATCGGACGCCTGCGCGGCACCCTGCTCGAGAAACAGCCCCCCTGGATGGTGGTGGACGTGGCCGGTGTCGGCTACGAGCTGGAAGCCTCGATGACCACCCTGGTGGCCATGCCCGGCATCGGGGAGCCGATATCGCTCTATACCCACCTGACCGTTCGTGAGGATGCCCACCTGCTCTACGGCTTCGCCCGTGAACAGGAACGCGCGCTGTTCCGTGCCCTAATCAAGGTCAACGGGATCGGTCCCAAGCTGGCTCTGGGCATCCTCTCCGGCATGGACGAGGAGGCCTTCGTGCGCTGCGTGATGGACGACGATGTCAAGACGCTGACCCGCCTACCCGGGGTGGGCAAGAAGACCGCCGAGCGGCTGATCATCGAGATGCGCGACCGCTTTCCCCACTGGGAGCAGCCGGGCGAGCTGGCTGTCGGCACTCAGGTCCCGACCGCCAACGTACCCCCCAGGGCCACAGATCCCCTCGCCGATGCCGAGGCGGCGCTGGTCAGCCTGGGCTACAAACCTGCCGAGGCGGCCCGCATGCTGGTCGGCCTTGAGGAGGTCGGTACTACCGAGGCCATGATCAAGGCGGCGCTGACCCGCCGCCTGGCGGGGTGAGTCGATGCCGTATGCCTGCTTTCAACTGATGCCGGATGGCCGCCATGCTCGAGACTGATCGTCTGATCGCCGCCGATCCCTGCGAGGGAGAAGGGAGGGTCGACCATGCCATCCGCCCGCAGCGGTTAGTGGACTACATCGGCCAGCCACGGGTGCGTGAACAGCTCGATATCTTCATCAGCGCCGCTCGTGGCCGCGCGGAGAGCCTCGACCATACCCTGGTGTTCGGCCCGCCGGGGCTCGGCAAGACGACGCTCGCCAACATCGTCGCCGCCGAGATGGGCGTGGGGCTCAAGTCCACCTCGGGGCCGGTGCTCGAGCGGGCCGGCGACCTCGCCGCCATGCTCACCAACCTGCAGCCCGGCGACGTGCTCTTCATCGACGAGATCCACCGCCTGTCGCCGGTGGTGGAGGAGATCCTCTATCCCGCCATGGAGGACTTCCAGCTCGACATCGTCATCGGCGAGGGGCCGGCGGCGCGCTCGATCAAGCTCGACCTCCCCCCCTTCACGCTGGTCGGCGCCACCACCCGGGCGGGCCTTCTGACCTCGCCGCTGCGCGACCGCTTCGGCATCGTCCAGCGCCTGGAGTTCTACAGCATCGACGAGCTCACCGAGATCGTCGTGCGCTCTGCCCGGCTGCTGGGGGTCGAGTGTGACCGGGAGGGCGCCCGGGAAGTCGCGCGCCGTTCCCGGGGCACCCCGCGCATCGCCAACCGGCTGCTGCGCCGGGTGCGCGACTTCGCCGAGGTGCGCGCCCAGGGTCGCGTGGATGCCGAAATCGCCGACCTGGCCCTCAACATGCTCCACGTCGACCACCATGGTCTCGACCACATGGACCGGCGCCTGCTGCTGGCGATGATCGAGAAGTTCGACGGTGGCCCGGTGGGCATCGACTCACTGGCCGCGGCGATCGGCGAGGAGCGCGACACCATCGAGGACGTTATCGAACCCTACCTGATTCAGCAGGGTCTGATGATGCGCACCGCCCGCGGCCGGGTGGTGACCCGTCAGGCCTGGCAACACTTCGACCTGGCGCCCCATGAGCGGGCGCCCGACTAGCGGATCTCCCGCTTCCGTGACGACAGACTAAGACCGACGAGGATGCCCGTGAACGACTCCCTGTCCATACCCCACCTGATCATGAACGCCAGCGGCGTGGTGCAGGTGGTGATGCTGATCCTGCTGATCGGCTCTCTGCTCTCCTGGGTGGTGATCTTTCAGCGCAGCTTCGTGATGCGCCGGGCACGCAAGGCCCATCGTGTCTTCGAGGAGCGCTTCTGGTCCGGTGTCGACCTCAACGAGCTCTATCGCGAGATACCCCCCGAGCAGGAGACCCAGGGGGCCGAGCACGTCTTTCGTGCCGGTTTCCGTGAGTTCAACCGCCTGCTAGCCAAGACCCGCAGCCCCCAGGCGATCCTCGAGGGCGTGCAGCGCAGCATGCGTGTGGCCTGGTCCCGCGAGGAGGACCGCCTGACCCTGCACCTGGTGTTCCTGGCCACCGTCGCCTCGGCCAGCCCCTACATCGGGCTGTTCGGCACCGTGTGGGGGATCATGGGCTCTTTCCAGTCGCTCTCCATGGCCCAGCAGGCGACCCTGGCCACGGTGGCCCCATGGATCGCCGAGGCGCTGATCGCCACTGCCATGGGGCTGTTCGCGGCGATTCCCGCGGTGATCTTCTACAACCGCTTGTCCGCCGAATCCGCGCGCCTGCTCGGCAAGTACGAGGACTTCGCCGAGGAGTTCCACTCCATCCTGCACCGCAACCTGCAGGGCCGGACCGACCCCGGCGCCGAGTGAAGGAGATGCCGTCATGCTAGGACCCTTCCACCGTGGCGGGCGCCCCAAGCCGATGGGCGAAATCAATGTTGTGCCCTTCATCGACGTCATGCTGGTGCTGCTGGTGATCTTCATGATCACCGCGCCGATGCTCACCCAGGGCGTGCAGGTCGACCTGCCCCAGGTGACCTCCGAGCCCATCGACAACAACGAGGAGCGCGATCCGATCGTCATCTCGGTGGATCGCGACGGCCAGTATTACATCTCGTTGAGCGGGGACGAGACAGCCGTCAGCCTGGACGAGGTCAGTCAGCGCGTGATCATCCTGCTGCAGCGCCAGCCGGGCACTCCGGTGATGGTGCGCGGCGATCGCCACGTGCCCTACGGCCAGGTGGTGACGCTGATGAGCACCCTGCAGGCCGCCGGGGTCAGCAATGTCGGGCTGATCTCGGAACCGCCCCCCGGTGACAGCTGAGGAGCCCTATGGCCAGACATGACCGACGCGTGGGCTATGGCCTGCCGCTGGTGCTCGCCATCGCTCTGCACCTGGCGATCCTGGTCGCCAGCATGATGCATTTTCCCCAGCGAGAGATCGAGCCGCCGAGCGCCACGATCGTCCAGGCCACCCTGGTCAGTACCGAGGCCACCACTGACCAGGCCCAGCGTGCTAAACAGGCCCGGGCGCAAGCGCTAGCCCGCCAGGCCGAGGAGGCGGCCAAGGCCAGTGCCGAGCAAGAGGCCACCCGCCAGGCCGCTGAGGCCACCCGCCAAGCCGCTGAGGCCGAACGTCAGCGTCAGGCCGATGCCGAGACGCGGGAGGAGGCGCGGCGGGCCGCCGAGGAAGAGGCCGCCCGCCGCGCCAAACAGGCCGAAGCGGAGGCCGAGCGACGTCGCCAGGCCGAGGCAGAAGCTCAGCGTCAGCGTCAGATCGAGGCAGAGGCCCAACGCCAGGCGGAAGCCCAACGCCAACGTCAGGCCGAGGCAGAAGCCCAGCGCCAGGCAGAAGCAGAAGCCCAGCGCCAGGCCGAGGCAGAAGCCCAGCGCCAGGCAGAAGCAGAAGCCCAGCGCCAGGCCGAGGCAGAAGCTCAACGCCAACGTCAAGCTGAGGCAGAAGCCCAGCGCCAGGCCGAGGCAGAGGCCCGTCGTGCCAGCGAGGCGGCCAACAGCTTCATCACCCTGGTCCGCCGGGCGGTCGAGCAGGCCTGGGTGATCCCACCCAACGTGCCTGCGGGGGCCAGTGCCGAGATATCGGTAAAACTCGGCCCCTCAGGAGAGCTGTTGGCGGCTACGCTGAGTCAGAGTAGTGGCGATAGCGCCTTCGACCGCTCAGCGATCCAGGCCGTGGAGTCCGCCGCACCCTTCGCCGAACTGCGCCAGTTGCCGATCTCGGTGCAGCGCGACTACCGTCAATTTAACCTGCGATTTCGACCGGGGGATATCCGCTGATGAACGTCCTGAAGACCACCTGGCTGGCCGCCCTGCTGATGCTATTCACCAGCCTGGCGCAGGCCGCCGACTTGACCATCGAGATCACCCGCGGCAATGACCGTGCCACGCCTATCGCCGTCGTGCCCTTTGCCGACGGCGATGACCTGCCCCAGGATATCGCCCAGATCGTCTCCGATGACCTGCAGCGTAGCGGCTACTTCGAGCCGCTGGAACGTGGCGCCATGTTCGCGCGCCCCGCCTCGAGCGAGAAGGTCCGCTACGGAGACTGGCGCGCCCTGGACGTTCGCTACCTGGTGGCAGGACGCATCAGCCGTGAAGGGGAAGAGATCAGTATTCGCTACGAGCTGATGGATGTCACTGGCGAGCATCGACTGCTCGGCGAGACCGTGACGGCCAGTCGCCAGGAGCTGCGTGACGCCGCGCACTACCTCAGCGATCAGATCTTTGAGGAGATCACCGATATCCGCGGAGCCTTCTCGACCCGCATCGCTTATGTGACCTCCAGCGGGATCGGCGACGATACCCACTACGCCCTCCATGTCGCCGATGCCGACGGTCGCAACAGCCAACAGATCCTGGCGTCCGACGAGCCGATCATGTCGCCGGCCTGGTCGCCGGATGGTGGCAAGCTGGCGTATGTCTCCTTCGAGACCGAGCGCCCGGCGATCTATATCCAGGAGGTTGCCTCCGGCCGACGTGTGCGTGCCACCGCCTTCGAGGGGCTTAACAGCGCCCCGGCCTGGTCGCCGGATGGCCGCCGTCTGGCGATGGCGCTCTCCAAGGATGGCCAGCCCGAGATCTATGTGATGGACATCGCCTCGCGGGATATTCAACGTGTGACCCGCAACCCGAGCATCGACACCGAGCCCGCCTGGTCACCAGATGGTCGCAGCCTGCTGTTCACCTCGGATCGTAGCGGCGGACCGCAGATCTACCGCCTCGACCTGGCCAGCGGCGAGGAGCAGCGCCTCACCTTCACCGGTAACTACAATGCCCGGGCGCGTTTTGCGCCAGATGGCGAGACCATCTTCCTGATCCACCGCGGCAACGGCGGCTTCCAGCTGGCCCGCCAGGACCTGGAGAGCGGTCGACTGGTGGTGCTTTCCGACATGGGGCAAGTCGAATCGCCCAGTGTCGCGCCCAATGGCACCATGGTAATCTTCGCCACCCAGCAGGGCGGCAACGGCGTGCTGGGTGGGGTCTCTGCCGATGGTCGCGCCTCCTTCCGGCTGCCGGCGGCACAGGGTGATGTCCGCGAACCGGCGTGGTCGCCCTTTCTGAACTGAGATATTCCACAAGGAGTTCCACGATGCAGCTCACGCGCTATGCCAGGCCTCTGGCCCTCGTCCTGTCCCTGGCCTTCGTGGCCGGCTGTTCCAGCACGGGAGGCGGCCAGGCCGGCGACCTGACGGGCATCGCCGGCGGCAGCGATCGCGGCGCTGACGCCACCAGCGGCGCCGAGGGTCGCGGCGTCGGTAGCGTCAGCGACGGCCGCGCCGGCCAGATGGCCGATGCCGACAGTCGCATTCCTCAGGTCCGTACCCTCTACTTCGAGTACGACAGCGATGTCATCCGCAGCGAGTTCGAGCCGATGCTGACCGCCCATGCCCGCTTCCTACGGGCCAACCCCAATACCAGCGTGGTGTTGCAGGGGCACACCGACGAGCGTGGCACCCGCGAGTACAACCTGGCACTGGGTGAGCGTCGCGCCGGCGCCGTCGAGCGCTACCTCAACGTCCAGGGCGTGTCGCCCTCACAGGTCGAGGTGGTCAGCTACGGTGAGGAAAGACCCGTGGCACGTGGCCAGAACGAGCAAGCCTACGCCCAGAACCGTCGGGTGGTCTTCGCCTACTGAACCGGGCCGACACGACGAGGGAGATGACGATGAGACAGGGTCTGAAGAGCAGACTGTGCAGTGCGGCCGCCTTGCTGCTTGCGCTGACCGTAGCGGGGCCCCTCCTGGCACAGCAGCCGGTGATCGAGGACCTGACCGGACGCTCCGGCTCTGGGGGCTTCTATGACCAGACCGTTACCCGCGAGGAGGCCGGCGGCAGCCTGGTGCTGTTCAACCAGGTTCAGCAACATCAGGAGGAGCTCCGCCAGCTGCGCGGTCAGCTGGAGGAGCTTCGCCATCAGCTAGAGCAGCTGCGCCGCCAGACCCGCCAGCAATACCTGGACCTCGAGGACCGTCTGATGGCAGCCGGCAGCGAGATCGACCAGGCCGCCCCGCTCGTGGACGAGGAGAGCGCCCGCCAGGTCGTCGAGGCCCCTTCACCGAACGCCGATGATCCCGCCGCCCAGTCGGCCTATCAGGCGGCCTTCTCGCACGTTCAGGCGCGCCAGTTCGGCGAGGCGATTAGTGCCTTTGAGGCCTTCGTGAGCGAGTACCCCGAGAGCCGACTGACAGCCAACGCCCACTACTGGCTCGGCGAGCTCTACTCGGCCGAGGGTGAGCTGGATGCCGCCGATGCCGCCTTCCGGCGGGTGCTGGAGGACTTTCCCGAGAGCCGCAAGGTGCCCGACGCTCTCTACAAGCTGGGGCTGATCGAGGCACGACGCGGACATCCCGACAAGAGCCGGGCACTGCTCGAGCGCGTGCGCGAGGAGCACCCCGACAGCACCGCCGCCGGGCTGGCCGACGACTTCCTGCGCCAGGCAGGCAACTGAGGGATAGAGGAAACGTAATGACCTGTAAGATCGACTACTCGCCTGCGGCCGACCTGCTCGACGGGCGCATCATCCTGGTGACCGGGGCTGGCGACGGCATCGGCCGAAGTGCGGCCCTGGCCTTCGCCGCCCATGGCGCCACCGTGATCCTGTTGGGCCGCACCATTGCCAAGCTGGAGAGGGTCTATGACGAGATCGAGGCCGCCGGCGGCCCCCAGCCGGCCATCTTCCCGCTGAACTTCGAGGGGGCCACGCTCAAGGACTACCACGATATGTCTGAAACCCTCGACAAGGAGTTCGGCCGCCTCGACGGCATCCTGCACAACGCCGGCATTCTCGGTCGCATCACGCCCTTCGAACAGTACAATCCCGAGCTCTGGGAGCAGGTGATGCAGGTCAACATCAACGGCCCGATCTGGATGACCCAGGCGCTGCTTCCGTTGCTCAAGAGCTCACCGGATGCCTCGGTGGTGTTCACCTCCTCGAGCGTAGGGCGCCGCGGCCGGGCCTACTGGGGAGCCTATGCCGTATCCAAGTTCGCCACCGAAGGCTTTGTTCAGGTACTGGCCGACGAAGTCGAGCACCTGGGCACCCTGCGTGTCAACAGCCTCAACCCCGGCGCGACGCGCACCGCCATGCGCAAGACGGCCTACCCTGGGGAGAACGAGATGAGACTGCGCACCCCGGAAGAAATCATGCCCACCTACCTGTGGCTGATGGGGCCGGACAGCCATGGTCACAACGGCGAGATGTTCGACGCCCAGCCGCCCAAGCGGTAAAGGCCGCGGCCGCGAGGCGCCTCACGCCTGCCGTCCAACGCCGAGCAGTGTTGCGACCAGCGCCTCGGCGGTATCGAACCATAAATCGGCCGGCCAGCCCCGATAGTCGTCTCCCTTTTCGATGTAGCCGTAGCCTACTGCCACCGCGGCCATCCCCGCGGCGCGAGCCGCCTGCATATCGCGACGGTGATCGCCGATATACCAGCAGTCTGCGGGCGTCACTCCCAGGCGTCTCGCGGCCTCTCTCAGGGGCGCGGGGTCGGGCTTCTTGACCGGCAGGTCGTCGGCGCAGAGCAGGGCGCCGGGGGCCAGCCCCATGGCCTCGACCAGCGGCACGGCATAGGCCCGGGGCTTGTTGGTGACGATCCCCCAGGGGCGCTGCTGCGCCTCCCATTCGGCCAGCAGGCGATCCAACGGGGGGAAGACCCGGCTCTCCTCGGCCACCGCCAGGCCATAGGCCTCGAGCAGATAAGTGCGTGCCGCGTCGTGGCCCTCGGCTTGCTTGGCCAGGCCCAGGGCCAGGGTCACCAGGGCACTGCCGCCGTTGGAGACCTGGGCGCGGATCACCGGATAGGGCAGGGCGGGCAACCCATGGTGGCGACGCAGTGCGTTGGTAGCCCGAGCCAGATCCGGCGCAGTGTCCACCAGGGTGCCGTCCAGATCGAAGAGCAGTGCGCGCGGCCGGTCCTCGCCCATCACATGGCTTCCCGACGGCAATGCATCAGGTAATTGACCGAGACATCGCGCGTCGACAGGGCATAGCGACGGCTCAGCGGATGGAAGACCAGGCCGTTCTGCTCACGCACATCCAGGCCGGCCTCGCGGCACCAGCTCGCCAGTTCCGAGGGACGAATGAAGCGGCGGTAGTCATGGGTGCCGCGCGGCAACAAACCCAGCAGGTACTCGGCGCCGAGCACCGCCAGCGCATAAGCCTTGGGAGTGCGGTTCAGGGTCGAGAAGAACACCTGGCCAGCGGGCTTGACCAAGGTAGCGCAGGCCTGCACGACTGACGCGGGGTCCGGCACGTGCTCGAGCATCTCCAGGCAGGTCACCACGTCGAACTCGCCCGGATGGGCCTCGGCCATCCTCTCGACGCTGACATGGCGGTACTCGACGCTCACTCTGCTCGTTCTGGCATGCTGACGGGCCACGGCCAGGGGCGCCTCGCCCAGGTCGATGCCGGTGACCTCGGCGCCACGGTGGGCCATGGCCTCGGCCAGGATGCCGCCGCCGCAGCCCACGTCGAGCACCCGCCGTCCGGCCAGTCCTGCCCGGGCGTCGATGAAGTCCAGGCGCAACGGATTGATATCGTGGAGCGGCTTGAACTCGCCGTGCGGATCCCACCAGCGCTCGGCCAGGGCCTCGAACTTGGCGATCTCAGCCCGGTCGACGTTGTCCGCTTGCGGCTGGTTTGCACTCATCTGTGGTCTCCAGGGGTTCGCCGACCTGACACGCTGCCAGGTCGGGCTGGGTCGGGTATCATGGGGCATTGTACCCGCTCCCGCGAAGGCATTCCCACGCTTTCCCCCGGGGTCCCATTCGTTGCAGTGACAGGGATCGCATCATGCTCAACAAGGCTGTTCTTCCCGTGGCGGGGTTCGGCACACGCTGTCTCCCGGCCTCCAAGGCCATTCCCAAGGAGATGATCACCATCGTCGACCGGCCGGTGATCCAGTACGTGGTCCAGGAGGCCGTGGCCGCCGGCATTCGCGACATCGTGCTGGTGACCCATGGCACCAAGAGCGCCATCGAGAACCATTTCGACAAGCACTTCGAGCTCGAGGCGAGCCTGCAGGCCAAGGGCAAGACGGAACTGCTCGAGCAGCTGCGCTCCATCGTGCCCGCCGATGTCAGCATCATCAGCGTGCGCCAGCCCGAGCCGCTGGGCCTGGGCCACGCCGTGCTCTGCGCGCGCCCGGTAGTGGGCGATGACGAGCCCTTCGCGGTACTGCTGCCCGATGTGCTGGTTGACGACGAAGGCCTCGCGATCAACGACCTGGCCGGCATGATCGCCAGCTTCGAGGCTAGCCATCACAGCCAGCTGATGGTCGAGGAGGTACCCCATGACAGGGTCGATAAATACGGCATAGTCGACACCGGTGGGGAGCTTCCCGCACCCGGCGAGTCGCGGGCCATTGCAAGAGTGGTGGAGAAGCCGCCCATCGACGAGGCGCCTTCCAATCTGGCGGTAATCGGCCGCTACGTGCTGCCGGGGCGGATCTTCCCGCTGCTCGCCGATACCCCGCCCGGGGCCGGCAACGAGATCCAGCTCACTGATGCCATCGAGACCCTGCGCCGCGAGGAGGGCGTGGATGCCTGGCGGATGCGCGGCAAGACCTACGACTGCGGCCACCAGCTGGGCTACCTGGAGGCGATTCTCGCCTATGGGCGTCGTCATCCACGCTACGGCCAGGGGTTCCGTGAGCTGCTGACGCGCTACGCGGTACAGGAGTGAACCCATGCGGGTACTGATCCACGGCAGCGAACTGGCCGCCGCCACCGCCGCAGCGGCGCTCTCCTGGGTGGGCCACCGGGTGACCTGGCTGCCCCATGTCTCGGCTGACTGGTCCACGCTCTCCGCCAGCGGCTGGCTGACCAGCGAACCGGAGCTGATGCGACGCCTCGAGGAAGGGATGGCCCAGGGCAGACTGCGCCTGGTGGCCGACGAGGGGGACGCCGTCGGCGGCGAGCCCTTCGACGTCTTCTGGCTCGCCGTCTCCCCGGACCAGCGCCAGGACGCGGCCGACAGCGTCGAGCGCCTGATGGCCGGGCTCTGCCCGGGGGCGGTGCTGGTCAACAACTCCACCTTCCCGGTGGGCGAGACCGAGCAGCTGGAGTCACGCCTCGACGGCTGCCAGGCGGTGGCCCTGGCCGACCTGCTCGAGGAGGGGCGCGCCTGGGAGACCTTTACACGGCCCTCCCGCTGGTTGCTGGGCTGCGATGACGACGGCGCGGAGCGCCAGGTGCGCGAGCTGCTGCGCGCCTTCAATCGCCGCCGCGAAGTGTTCCAGCGCATGCCGCGGCGCGCCGCGGAGCTGACCAAGCTAGCCATCAACGGCATGCTCGCCACGCGTATCAGCTATATGAACGATATCGCCGGGCTGGCCGACAGCCTGGGGGTCGACGTGGAATACGTCCGCCAGGGCATGGGTGCCGACTCGCGCATCGGCTACGAGTACCTCTATCCCGGCTGCGGCTTCGGCGGCCCCAACTTCTCCCGCGACCTGATGCGCCTGGCCGACGTCCAGTCGGCGAGCGGGCGCCACTCGGCGCTGCTCGATCAGGTGCTCGACATCAACGAGCACAAGAAGGAGACGCTGTTTCGCAAGTTGTGGGCGCATCTGCATGGTCGCCTGGAGGGCCGCTGCGTGGCGATCTGGGGGGCGGCCTTCAAGCCCGGCACTGCCCGCATCGATCAGGCGCCGGTGCTCACCTTGCTGCGTGCGCTCTGGGCCCAGGGCGTGCGGGTTCGCCTGCATGATCCGGCGGCGATCCCCGCGGTACTCGCCGAAGTCGGTGAGCACCCGCTGCTCGAGGTATTCCAGGGTGACCCCCTGGAGGCCTGCGAGGGAGTTGATGCGCTGATGCTGGTGACCGAGTGGAAGGTCTACTGGAATCCCCACTGGCCGCGCCTGGCAGAGCGGCTTAGCGAGCGGCTGATCCTCGACGGGCGCAACATCTACGACCCGGCCCATGTGGCCGCCTGTGGCATGCACTACCGAGGGATCGGACGACGCGCCGACCCCTGGCCTGGAATCCGGCAAGGCGGCGACTGACAGGCGCGGCTGCATGACGCTACCCGGTGCCGTGGCCTCAGCCGAAGTTCTGGGCGACGAAGTCCCAGTTGACCACGTTCCACACCTTCTCGAGGTACGTCGGACGGGCATGGCGATAGTCGAGGTAGTAAGCGTGTTCCCAGACATCGATGGTCAGCAGCGGGGTCTGGCCATGGGCGATAGGGGTGTCGGCATTGCGGGTGTTGCGGATGTCGACGCCGCCATCGTCGGTCTTGATCAGCCAGGTCCAGCCGGAGCCGAAGTTACCGGCAGCCTGGGCGTTGAAGGTTGCTTTGAAGGTAGCGACGTCACCGAACCTGGCCGCGATGGCGTCGGCCAGCACGCCACTCGGCTCACCGCCCCCGCGGGGGGACAGGCAGTGCCAGTAGAAGGTATGGTTCCACACCTGGGCCGCCTGGTTGAACAGCCCGCCCGAGGAGGACTGGATGATCTCCTCGAGGGACTTGTGGGCATCGTCGCTGCCGGCGATGAGCTCGTTGAGCTTGTTCACGTAGGCCTGATGGTGCTTGCCATAATGATACTCGAGGATCTCGGCGGAGATGTACGGTTCCAGCGCGTTCTTCTCGTACGGCAATGCGGGCAGTTCAAATGTCATCGAATTTCTCCTTGTGGATCAGCGATGCCTTTGCCGCCAACACCGGGGCCGGCATCGCAGCAAGCTGACACGGCCCAGCGCTGGCGTTGACGTGCCCGGTGCCTTTCGATGCCAAAAAACCTTACACTATCAGGATGATGTGTCGGTGCCGCCGCGGCATCTTAGCACCCGGTCCCAGGGGCGCCAATCAATGGGCACCTGAACCTGCATCGATCACGCCCGTTTCCCGTGAAGGAGTTCGCCATGGCAGAGCGCCCGGATAGTCCCCGGTACACCCGGCCGATCGTACCGGACCCGGATGCCAGCCTGTCGGCGCCACGCTGGCGTCAATCGCCACCACCGCGCGTCTGGCCACTGTGGCTGCTGGTTCTGCTGCTGCTCGCCGCCTGTGCTGGGTTGGCCTGGGCCGGCTGGCAGGAACGCGCGCGGCTGCAGGCCGAACTCGCTCGGGTCAGCGGCGAGCTCTCCAACGTGCATGCCCGCTTCGATACACAAGGGAGGGAGACGCTGACCGCCCTGCAGCAACGGCTTGACGAGCTTGCCAACCTGGAAACCGAGGTCGATGCGGTCATCGACGAGCGCCTGGCGCCACTGGAGGCATCGCTCGCCACCCTCGAGGCTCGCGTTAGCCGCTTGGCTGATGAGAACGACACCCTGGCAGCTACGCTGACCGCGACCCGCACGTCCCTGGATGCCCTGGAGCGGGCGGGCGAGGAGGGGCGTGGCGCCTTGCGCGAGCGGCTGGCTGCCCTAAGTGCCACCCAGGAGAGCCTGCAGGCGCGTTTCGCCGACCAGCGTGGGGCCCAGCAGTCACGCCTGGCCGCCCTCGATGAGGCACTCTCGGGGCTCGAGGCCGACATTGCAGCCCTGGCAGGATCACGCGAAGATGAGCAGCAACGCATAGACACGCTGGACAATCGACTTCGCGAGATCGCCTCCGGGCTGCGAGAGTTGCGACAGGCGCAACTCGCCATGAGCGCTCAGCTCGAGGTCATGCGCCAGTGACATGTTGCCGCTCAGGAAGCGTAACCCATGGATAACCGCGTATTCACCCGCCTGGGGCTGGCGGCATTCTTTCTGGGCCTGTCATCCGCAGCACAGGCCATCGAGGCTACCATCGAGGGCGTCGAAGACCCGCTGGCGGAGAATGTCCGTCTCTACCTCGAGGGGCTGGATGCCCCGCAATACAGCCCCGCTCGCCTGGAAAGCGAGGTATTGCGTCGCAGCAGCGAGGCGTTGCGCGTTTATGGCTACTATTCGCCGCGGATCGAGCTGCGCTTCGACGACCCTGAGTCACCGAGCCGCGTGACACTCTCGATCGCACCGGGAGAGCCGGTGCGTATCGAGGTCCTGTCGCTCTCCGTGACCGGTGATGCCGCCGACGATCCCCCCTTCAATCAGGCGCTCGAAGCCTTCCCCCTGGAAAAGGGAGATCGCCTTCGCCATGCCCCCTTCGACAGCCTGCGCAGTCGACT
Source organism: Halomonas ventosae (assembly GCF_004361885.1). Classification (GTDB taxonomy): domain Bacteria; phylum Pseudomonadota; class Gammaproteobacteria; order Pseudomonadales; family Halomonadaceae; genus Halomonas; species Halomonas ventosae_C. Next base: position 69,411 of record NZ_SNWH01000003.1, on the reverse strand, counting down.
GGCGAACCTCGCCCTGGAACGCGGCTACTTCAACTGGCGTTTCACCGATCGCCGCATGGAGGTGCGGCCCTACGCCCACAGCGCCCGGCTGTATCTGGCCCTGGACAGCGGTCGGCGCTATCACTTCGGTGACGTGACCTTCCAGGGGCATCACATCGAGACCGACCGGCTTCAATCCCTGGCACCTTTCTCCCCCGGGGATCCCTACCTGGCGAGCAAGGTGGCCAGCTTCAACCAGCGCCTGGGTCAGACGGGATGGTTCGCCTCGGTGAGCGTGCGACCGCGTCTCAACCGGGAGGTGGCCCGACTGGCGCTCCCGGACACCGCCGGCTGGTGGCAGTCGCTGGACGTCGAGGGCGTGGAGCCCGTCGCCGCTGGGCCGCGCATCGCCGCCGAGGCGCTGGTAACGGCCGCCAGCCTGAAGCAGCCGGGCGTTCCCGAGGTACCGGTCGACGTGGTGGTAACCCCCGCCAATCGTCACCAGTTTGAAGTGGGGGTAGGCTATGCCACCGACGTCGGGCCCCGCTTGCGTTTCTCCTGGAATCAGCCCTGGATCAACCGTTTCGGCCATAGCCTGAATCATGATCTCTATCTCTCGGGGCCGGAGCAGCAGCTCAGCGGGAGCTATACCCTGCCGCTGGCGAACCCGTTACGTGACAGCTATCGCTTCCTGTATGGGCTTCGCAACAAGGACAACGAGGATACCCGGACCCTAGAGAGCACGGTAGAAGCGGCCCGTCGCTGGACGTTCGACAATGACTGGCAGCAGTCCCTCTATCTGCGCGGTACCTACGAGGATTTTACCCAGGCCGGCAACTCCAATCAGGTGCTGCTGCTCTATCCCGGTATCAGCTGGTCGCGGATCCGCACCCGCAACCCCACCTTTCCCACCTGGGGCGATCGCCAGCGCCTGGCCGTGGAGTACTCCAGCGACTGGTGGGGCTCGGCCGCCGAATTCCTGCGCCTCACCGGCGACAGCGAATGGATCCGCATGATCGGCGACGACAACCGCTTCGTCGGACGGGTCGGTGTCGGCAGCATCATCACCGATGACTTCGCCGATGTCCCGCCCTCGCTGCGCTTCTTTGCCGGCGGCGATCGCAGCGTGCGCGGCTATGACTACGAGACGCTCGCGCCCGAGGACGACGAGGGCCGCCTGATCGGTGGCGAACAGCTGCTGACCGCCAGCCTGGAAGCCCAGCGTCGCGTCACCGGCCAGTGGTGGGCCGCAAGCTTCATCGATACCGGCAATGCCTTCAGCAACTGGGACTCGAACGGCCTCAAGACCGGTGCCGGTCTGGGGGTGCGCTGGATATCTCCGGTTGGTCCGATTCGCCTCGATGTCGCCCATCCCTTCGATTCGCAGGATAGCTTTCGCATCCACTTTTCCATCGGTCCGGAATTCTGAGAGCCATCGCCTTGAGAACCCGTGCATTGACCTGGGCTCTGGCCCGCTTATGTATCATCCTTCCCCTGTGGCTGCTAGGCCTGGTGCTGCTGCTGCTGGGTCTGGCGCTCTCTCCCTGGGGAACCGGCGTGCTGCTCGAACAGGGTGCCAAGCGCGGGTTATATGAAGTGGGTGCCGTGCAAGGCGCCCCGCTGGATCACCTGGTGTTGCATGATCTACGCCTCCAGGCCGGCCCGGCGCACATCGCCGTGGCGCGGCTCGAACTGGCGTGGTCCGAGCAGTGCCTGCTGCAGGGCAGGCTGTGCCTGGACCAACTGGCCGTGGCGGGCGCCGATATCCGCCTGGCCGATACGCCCGCCGAACCGGACGTCGCGCCACAACCGCCTGCCGGTACGCCCCTCGCGCAGATTCGGCTGCCGTTCCCGCTGGCGTTGCGCGAGCTGTCGCTGGTCGATGTGAACCTGCAACTTGCCGATGGCACCCAGCTGGCCTGGCACTCCTTTACCACGGGGCTGCGCGCCGAGCAGAGTACCCTGACCCTACTGCCGACGCGACTGGCCGGACTGCGCCTGAGCCTGCCACTCTCGGCGGGTACCCGCCTGGCCCTAAACGAGGCCGAACCGCAGGGTCGACGGCTCGTGGCGCCGGCCATCGATGCGGCCATCGCCTTGCATGCTGCGCTGCCCGCCGCGGCCGCCGCCGAACTGGAGGGGCTCGCCGACCTGCCTCTCGCCGAACAGCCGCGTCGCGAACTCCCCGAGGTGACCCTGCCGATGGCCGTGGAGGTCCCGCAACTCACCATCGAGGACGCGGCGATCACCGGGTCGGTCGAGTACCGCGTGAAGAAGTTGCTGCTGCGCTTGAGCGCCCAGGGTCAAGACGTCAAGATCGATACCCTGGCGGTGGCCACCGCCGATGCGGATGCCGAGCTGATGGCGCGCGTGGCGCTGCACAACGACTATCCCCTCAAGGCCCGGCTGGCCGCCGATCTCTACCTGCCCGAGCGGATGCCGGCGCTGGCGGGTGAGCGTATCGAGCTCGCGCTGGCCGGCAGCCTGGCCAAGCTCGAGGTCGACCTGCGCACCCGGGGGCCTGTCGACAGCCACCTGGTGGCCCGGCTCGACGCCCTCGACCCGACCCTGCCGTTCACCGCCTCGCTGCGCAGCGAAGCGCTGCAGTGGCCGCTGCCCGGGGCCGAGACCACCTCGGCGAACGAGGCGACGGCCGGATCGCCGGCCACGGATGAGCCTTCGACAAGCCAGGCGAGCGCTGCGCCATGGCAGGTCTCGGACCTCGCGCTGCAGCTGGAGGGCAGCCTGGTCGACTATCGCAGCCAGTTGTCGCTCAGGGCCCAGGGGCCGGAGCTGCCGTCCACCGAGCTGCTGGTCAAGGGGAGCGGGGATCTGCAACATTTTCGCTGGTCACCGCTGACGCTCCACCAGCAGGGCGCCGTGCTGGTCAGCCGTGGCCAGGCCGCCTGGCGCGACGCTCTCGACGTCGAGGCCTCGCTGTCGCTTGACAACTTCGATCCCGGCCGCTTCGTCGAAGGGCTCGATGGCCGCCTGGGGGGCGGCGCCCGGCTGGCCTTCACCCAGGATGACGCCGGCTGGCGACTCGAGGTGCCGGGGCTGGATATCCAGGGGGTGCTGGACGAGCGGCCGCTGAACCTCGAGGCCGTTCTCTCCGGAAACAGCGAGATGCGCTGGGATATCCAGACCCTGGATTTCCGCCAGGGCCGCAACCGGGTCAGCGCCGCCGGGCGGGTGAGCCGCGAGGCGCTGGACCTGGTCGGCGAGCTGGACATGCCCGCACTGGACACCCTCTACCCCGGCCTCGGCGGGACCCTGAGCGGGCGTTTCACCACCGCCGGCAGCCTGGAGGCACCGGAGCTCGACCTCACGCTGACCGGCCGCTCGCTGGCCTTCGCCGACAATACCGTGAAGGCGCTCGATCTGAGCGCCCAGGTCGCCGGCCTGGAGGACCCCGAGCTGGCCCTGGCCCTGGCCGTCAACGAGCTCGCGGCCGGCGGACAGCGTCTCGATAGCCTGACCCTGGACCTCGACGGCCGCCTCTCGGCGCACCGCCTGCGCCTGGCCGCCAAGGGTGGTGAAACGCTGCCGCTGTCGCGGCTATCCCTGGCCCTGGAGGGCGGGCTCGACCGCGAGCGGCAACGCTATCGCGCACGCCTGACACCGCTCGATGTCGACAGCGAGTTCGGTGATATCCGCCTCGCCGAGGCGTTGAGCGTCGATGCCGACCTCGCCGCCGGCTCGGCGCGGGTGGCCCCCTTCTGCCTGACTCGCCGCCAGGGCGGCGAGCTGTGCCTGACCGAGCCGCTGACGGCCTCGGCCCAAACTGGCCGGGCAGTGCTGGCGATCCGTGCCCTGCCCATGGACCTTGCCAATGCCGCCTTGCCGCCAGGGTGGCGCATCCGTGGCGAGACCGCCGGCACCCTCGAGGCCGGCTGGTCGGGCGGCGGGGAGCGCTGGCAGCTGGCCGCCGACCTCGACAGTCGTGCCGAGATCACCGGCGAGGATGCCTACGGCCGGCCCTGGTCGGTGCCCGGCACCTCCCTGGGTCTCAGCGTCGCTGCCAGCCAGGCGCGCGCCGACCTCGACTTGACGCTGGGGCTGGCGGAAAGCGGCGAGGTAAGCCTGTCACTGGCCATCGATAAACCGCTGGAGGAGGGCCGGCTCGATGGCCGGCTGCGCCTCGTCGACCTGCGCCTGGCCCCCTATCGGCCGCTGGCCGTGGGCCTGGAGTCACTGGCCGGGGGGCTTGATGGCGATATCCGCATCACCGGCAATCGCCAGGCGCCCTGGCTGGATGGCCGCCTCGCCCTGACGGGGTTGCAGGCCAGTGGCCTGAACCTGCCGCTGGAGGTTCGCGATGGAGAGCTGATCGTCGAGCTCTCCGGTGAGCGTGCCAACATCGACGGCTTCCTGGCCGCTGACCAGGGTCGCCTGAAAATTGCCGGCGATGCCCGCTGGCCTACCTCGGGCAGTTGGCAGGCGGCCATCGACCTGCAGGCCGTCGACGACCCCTTGCTGGCGATATTGCCGGAATTCGGCCGGCTGCGCCTGGCCCCGAATCTGCGCATTCGCGCCACACCCCAACGGCTCCAGGTCCGCGGTACGGTCGAGATTCCCTGGGCCCGGCTCAAGGTGGGCGAGGTCCCCGCCTCGGCCGAGGCTCCGAGTCCAGACGAGGTGATCATCACCGAGGCCGAGGATCGCCAGACCGCCGAGACCAAGGCCGCGGCAGCCGACCAGCCCGGTACTTCTACCGCCGAGGCGATGGCCCAGGCCGGCATGGCCACCGATATCCGCATCACCCTGTCGCTGGGGCCTGACATGCAACTGAAGGCCTATGGCCTGGAGTCGGAGCTTTCAGGCAACCTTGAGGTGCGCCAGCAGGACGGCCCGGTCCAGCTGTTCGGTGACGTCAGCCTGGTTGATGGCCGCTTCCGCGCCTTCGGCCAGGATCTGCTAATCCGGGAGGGCATCATCTTCTTCAGTGGCCCGCCGGGGCAGCCGCTGCTCGACTTCGAGGCGATCCGCAATCCGCGCATCACCCAGGATGAGGTGATTGCCGGCCTGCGGGTCACCGGTTCCGCGGACAACCCCAGCCTTGAGATCTTCTCCGAACCGGCCATGGACGAGGCGAGTGCGCTCTCCTACCTGTTGCGTGGTCGCGGCCCGGACAGCAGCGGTAGCAGCGACGGGGCGCTGACCTCGGCACTGATCGGTCTCACCCTGGGCCAGACCGGCGGCGCCGTGGGGGCCGTCGGCGAGGCCTTCGGCATTTCCGACCTGAACATCGAGACCGCCGGGGCCGGTGAGGAGAGCCAGGTCATGGTGAGCGGCAACCTCACCGATCGGCTGAATGTCGGTTACGGGGTGGGCGTCTTCTCACCGATCGCCGAATTGACCCTGCGCTACCAACTGTGGCGCAGTCTCTATCTCGAGGCGATCTCGGGAGCGTCCCAGGCGGTTGACCTGGTCTACAGTTTCAGCCTGCCGGGCACCCCGCCGAGCCCATGAGGCCACGCCACCAGCTCTCACATCCGACAAGGAGCCTATCCATGCCACTGTATCCCGACCGTGCGCTCACCGGGCGCGACACACCGCTGCCAACCAGCGGCAGCCACCTGGTCAATGGCCATGCCATGCAGCCTCCCTGGCCCGAGGGCATGCAGGAGATCGTATTCGGGCTGGGGTGCTTCTGGGGGGCCGAACGGCTCTTCTGGGAATTGCCGGGAGTGCATGTCACCGCCGTGGGCTATGCCGGCGGTGTGACGCCCAACCCGACCTACGAAGAGACCTGCAGCGGCCGGACCGGCCATGCCGAGGTGGTAAGGGTGGTCTTCGATCCGCGCCAGATCGACCTGGAGACTCTGCTGCGGGTGTTCTGGGAGGCCCATGACCCCACCCAGGGCCACCGTCAGGGTAACGACATCGGCAGCCAGTACCGCTCGATCATTCTTACCACCACGTCCGAGCAGCGCGACCTTGCGCAGCGCAGCCGCGAGGCCTACGCTGCGGCGCTGTCACACCGCGGCAGGGGGCCTGTGACCACCGAGATCGAGCCTCTCGAGGCCTTCTACTATGCCGAGGAATACCACCAGCAGTACCTGGCGAAGCATCCCGGCGGCTATTGCGGCCTTAAGGGGACCGGCGTCAGCTGCCCGATCGGCTGACCGTGGCAGGCCCTAGAGTCTTGCCAGGCGGGCCTTCAAGCCATTCAAGTCGTCGTTCAAGTACTCGGCATCGAATGCCGATTCCCGGATCAGCCGCGGCAGGTCGAAGATCTCGATATGGGCGTTGCGTTTCTTCAGCACGCGATCCTCCTCCAGGGCCTTGAGGGTGCGATTGACATGCACGGGCGACAGGCCAAGGATCTCTCCCAGCAGCCGCTGGGACACGGGGAATTCGAAGGATGTCTTGGCGCTCTCGGCCCCGACCCATCGTCATTCCCTCAAGCTCATGGGTCGGGGCCGACGGCTGCTCATTCGAGATGGCCGGGGCCGGCAATGCCAGCACGGGTAGCCGGTCTTGCGTTTCCTGGAGTATCTGGAAATGTGAGTGGCTCTGGCGGATACAGTCATTTAGCCAGTCATGGAGGTCGGGGATGGCATTGTTATTCTGCAGCTGCTCGTAGAAGCGTCGAGACCGCCATTCCTCGAGCAGTGCCCGGCTGAGTTCCTGAGCCGCCTTCTGATCATCGAGGATGAAGAAAGATTGCGATCTCCGCCCTGTCTGCTCGGATCCGCTGGTCGGAACGCGCAGCGGGAACCGATTGAGGGGCAACGCGGCGGCCACCTCGATCAGCGCCTGGACGCGCTGCTGACTCTCGCCGGCCAGCACGTTCATGAGCTTGCTGAGGGCGACCTGATAGGTCAAGAAACGCAGGCTGAGCCAGCGGTAGCGGTGGAACACTTGGTGCTCGTGCGCATTGGCCCGGGCCAGGGTATCCTCGATCATGGATGTGACGCTCGGCGTGTTCACGATAGGGTTCACCTCATGGGACAGCGTGATCCACGAAATGGCCTCTCGACCCCGGATGATCGTCGATTACCATGCTTAAGGCACAGCCTAGTAAAGGCCCTGGCCAGCGTCTGCCAACTTGGGTTAATTCTGGAGGCTTTTTTGCATCTTCTTGCCCGAGAGCGCATGGAATGGGTGGCTAAAACCGTGCCCTAGTTGTCGCTCACCGCATGCCGATCCGTCTCCCCACGCCCGGGATGACGGCATCCTGATGAGTAGCGGTGTCACTTGCTCGGTCGGCTGGTTCTAGAGGGTAAACCGCCTTCCTTTCTCAACGCAGCCAGGCGCTCGCTGAGATCTTCCACGCGGTCGCTGAGGTAGTCGGCGTTGAAATCCGCCACGTCGTGCAGGCGGCGGATGTCATGGATGACCACGTGGGCACGATGCTTTTCGAGCACCGCGTCGCGCTCCAGCGCCGCCAGGGTGCGATTGATATGCACCGGGGAGAGGCCGAGGATCTGACTCAGCAGGCGCTGGGAGATGGGGAAGGGCATATGGCCGGGATCCACGGCCTGGATCTTGCTCAGGCGCAGGAAGGTCTCGAGGATAAAGTGGCTGACCTGTACCCGGGCGGGACGGTGAAGGTTGACCAGCATGCGTTCGGTGAGCAATGCCTCCTGGCGGGCGATGGCGGCGAACAGGGCTACCGCCAGAGGCGCGGACGACGCGATCAAATCGACGATCTGCTCGTGGGCAAAGGGGCTGATGGTGCCCGCGCTGATCATTTGCGCCTCGCAGACATGCCGCTGGAAGGTGAACTCTCGCAGGCCGATGATATCGCCGGGCAGCAGCAACTCGATGATCTGACTTTCCCCGTCGCGAGTATCGCGGATGGTACAGGCCCAGCCACTCTGCAGGATGTACAGATCCTGTAGCTTGGCACCGAAGTGCCACAGTACCTCGTTCTTGCTTGCTGAGTGGGTGTGCTGTTCGAGCTGTTCGAGGCGTGCGCAATCGTCGTCGTGCAGGGGGAAGTGGCGCTTCAGGGTTGCCTGGAGGCGATGGCGGTCATTCATGCGGGGTCCTCGTCGATGAAGGCGATGGCGAGGCGATCCATCCTCGCGGTGCTGCCGAACACGGCAGAGCGAGGGCGATGCCTCGCCCTTCGCTTCATCAGTAGACCCCTGTGCCGGTTACAATTGCAATGCGGGTGTCAGAGGATGCGCCGCGCGCGTCACCGTCCGCGGGTGATGCTGCTCAGCGCGCGATAGCGCGTCGGCAGCGACTGCCGGGTCTCCTCGAGCAGTTGGCAATGCGCCCGGCACTGGGCTACGCCGTCACCCAACAAGGCGTCTAGTTCCGGCATGGCGTTGCTGTGCTCCAGTCGCATATAGAAACGCTCCATGCGATGCTCCTCCAGCAGGCAACGGGCCAGTTCGAGGCGCGCCATGGCGTCGTCAACGATGAAGAAGTGCGCGCTGCCTTGGCCCGAGTAGTGCCAGGGCCACGGCGCGCTGTCAGACAGGCAGGGCGACTCCATGGCCAACGCCTCGGCCAGGGCACCGAGGCGCTCATGGCTCTCGCCGGCCAGGGCCTGCATCAGCCGACTGAGGCCGGGGTGGTAGGCCAGGAACCGTAGCGCCCGCCACCGATATCGGTCGCACTGTCGTAGCTCGCAATCGGCTACCGCCTGCATCAATTCCGGGGGCAGCATGGGCGCCTGGCGAGGCACCTTGGTGTTGGTCGACGCCTGACGTGACTGATTCATCGTGTCCACGATCTTTCCCCCTCAGGTGATGGATGCGCGCGGCGGCCAGCTGCGGGATTCTCGACATTGATCGCGGGTCTCGCCACGTGGCCAGACTAGGCAGAAACCCTCAGCGAGTGTGACAACATGGGATAAGCTCGTATCACTTTCTGCGCCCAGTCTCTCGACCAGCGATCAGTCGATACGTCCTTCCTCCACGGCGTGACAAGCCACCTGGCCGCCCTCGGCGGTGACGATCAGCGCCGGAACCTCGCGCCGGCAGCGCTCGTTCGCATGCGGGCAGCGGCCATGAAAGACGCAGCCCGAGGGTAGGTTGACCGGTGTGGGCACTTCGCCCTGCAGGCGAATGTGCTGCGGCCGGTCGTCCTCGAGACGCGGAATCGCCGACATCAGGGCCTGGGTATAGGGGTGGCGCGGCCGGGCGAAGAGCGTCGCCGTCGGCGCCACCTCGCAGACCCGGCCCAGATACATCACCGCCACCCGGGTACCGAAATGCTCGACCACGGCCAGATCGTGGGTGATGAACAGGTAGGTCAGGTTGCGCTGCTGCTGGGCCTCCATCAGCAGGTTCAGCACCTGGGCCTGGATCGATACATCCAGCGCCGAGATCGGCTCGTCGGCGACGATGAACTCCGGGTCCACCGCCAGGGCGCGAGCAATGGCGATGCGTTGGCGCTGACCACCGGAGAACTCATGGCCATAGCGGCCACCCCAGTCGGCCGCAATGCCCACCGAGGCCATCACCTCGGCGACCTGCTGCTTGACGCGCTGCGCCGACCAGTCGGGGTGATGCAGGCGGATCGGCTCCTCGAGGGTCTGCTGGATGGTCATGCGTGGATTGAGCGAGGCATAGGGGTTCTGGAAGATCATCTGCATGCGGCGGCGGTAGGGCATCAGCGCCTTGTGGGAAAGATCGTCGATGCGCTGGCCGGCATAATGGATCTCGCCGGCACTGGGATGCAGCAGCCCCATCACGGTGCGCGCCACCGTGGACTTGCCACAGCCCGATTCGCCGACCACGCAGAGTGCCTCGCCGCGCTGGATCTCCAGGTCGACGCCGTTGATGGCATGCACGTAGCGCTGCTCGCGGACGATGCGCCCTCCCTTGAACCTCAGCTGCTCGAGGAAATCCCCGGAGAGCGAGAAGTGCTTCTCCAGCCCGCGGACCTGCAGCAGGGGGCTGGCCGTCTCCGCAGCAGGGGCAGGGTGAGGGGCCTGGGCTTTAGCATGGGCGATGGCACTCATCAGCGAATCTCCTCGGCCGGGATGCGTTCGCGCTCGAGCATCTCGGCGACCATGTGGCAGGCGACCCGGCCGTTGCCGGAGGTCACGTAGCCGGGGACCAAATCGATACAGGCACGCCGGGTTGTACCGTCGGCGCGCTCGACGAAGCCACAGCGCGGGTGGAAGGCGCAGCCGCTCGGCAGGTTGTCCAGCGAGGGCATGCTGCCGGGGATCTGGTTCAGCCGGCTGCCCGGGGTAGCCATCTGGGGTAGGGCGTTGATCAGCCCCTGGGTGTAGGGATGCTGGGGGTCGTTGATGATCTCCCGGGTCGGGCCCTGCTCGATCACCCGGCCGGCGTACATCACCAGCATGCGCTGGGAGACCTGGCTGACCACGCCCAGGTCGTGGGTGATCAGGATCAGGCCGACGTGGTGCGTCTCGCAAAGCTCCAGCAACAGCGCCATGATCTCGGCCTGGATGGTCACGTCCAGCGCGGTGGTGGGCTCGTCGGCAATAATGATATCCGGGTCGAGCAGCAGCGCGATGGCGATGATCACCCGTTGGCGCATGCCGCCGGAGAGCTCGTGGGGGTACTGGTCCAGGCGTGCCGCGGGCGAGGGGATCTGCACCTGCTCGAGCTTGCGCAGCGAGATCGCCCGGGCCTCGCGGGTCGAGATGCGCCGGTGGGCCTTGAGGCATTCGACCATCTGTTCGCCGATGGAGAGCACCGGGTTCAGGGTCATCATCGGGTCCTGGAAGATAATCGACATGCGGTGGCCGCGGATATGGCGCAATGCCCGGTCGCTCATGGCGGTCAGGTCACGGCCGTCGAAGTGGATGCTGCCGCCGGCGATGTAGCCCGGCTTGGCGATCAGGTTGAGCAGGCTGAAGGCCGCCACCGACTTGCCGGCGCCGGATTCGCCCACGATCCCCAGGCGCTCGCCGCGCTCGAGGCTGAAGCTGACGTCGCGCAGCGCCTGGACATCGCCGCGGCGAAGGGCAAAGCGCACGTCGAGATGGTTTACGTCGAGCAGTGCCATGGGATCAGCCCTTGTAGAGTCGCGGATTGAGGACGTCGCGCAGCCAGTCGCCGAGCAGGTTGATCACCAGCACCAGCACCACCAGCACCAGGCCGGGGATCAGGGTGATCCACCAGGAGCCCGACTGCAGGTAGTCGAAGCCGGACTTGATCAGCGAGCCCAGCGACGGGTGCGTTTCCGGCATGCCCAGGCCGAGGAAGGAGAGCGCCGCCTCGGAGATGATGGCGTTGGCCACCTGCACGGTGGAAATCACGAAGATCGGCGACAGTGTGTTGGGCAGGATGTGGCGGAACATGATCCGCCGGCTGGTGAAACCCATCACCCGGGCCGCATCGACGTATTCCTTGCTGCGCTCGGCAAGCACCGAGGCGCGCACCGTGCGGGCATACTGGGGCCATTCGGCCAGGCCGATGATCAGCACCAGCAGCGGTACCGCATAGGCGCTGAAGGTGGCGCCGCCGAAGGCCGCCTTGACCACAGCGCCCACCACGATGGCCACCATCAGGGTGGAGAACGACAGCTGGATGTCGGCCAGGCGCATCAGGAAGGCATCCATGCGCCCCCCCAGATAGCCGGCGAGCAGCCCGAAGCTGACGCCCAGCAAGGCCTGCAGGGCCACCGCACCGAAGCCGATGATCAGCGACACCCGGGCACCGTAGAGAATCGTGGAGAGCAGATCGCGCCCCTGGGCATCGGTCCCCATCAGGTAGGTCGGATCGCTGCCGGCGACCCAGAAGGGCGGCAGCTCCGAGGACATGATGTCGATCTGCGCCAGGTCGTAGGGGTCCATGGGCGCCAGCCAGGGAGCCAGCACCGCCATCGCGACCAGGGCGATGAACACCACCAGGCTCAGCTGGGCGACCAGGTCACGCTTGAAACTGTAGAGCAGGTAGGAGCCGCGAAAGCGTGACCAGCGGCTCGCCACCCGAGGTGTCGGGGTTGTCATGCGGGTTTCCCTGTCAGTTTGACGGTGGGATTGACCAGGCCGTAGATCAGGTCGACAAGGGTGTTGGTGATCACGAAGATCAGCCCCACGATCATCAGGTAGGTGATGATCAGCGGCACGTCGGAGCGCTGGATGGCATTGAGGAACATCAGCCCCATGCCCGGCCACTGGAACACCGTCTCGGTGAGGATGGTGTAGGCCACCAGGGTGCCGATCTGTACGCCACCCATGGTGATCACCGGCAGCATGGTGTTCTTGAGGGCATGTATGAAGTAGATGCGGCGCAAGGGGATACCCTTGGCGCGGGCGAACTTCACATACTCGGACTGCAGCACCTCGAGCATCTCGGCGCGGATCAGGCGGATGAACAACGGCAGCATGATCGAGGCCAGCGAGATGGCTGGCAGCACCAGGTAGGTGAGGCCCTCGAGTGAGGCGAAGTTGGTCGCCCAGGTGCCGAACACGGGTACCGGCCTGCCACGGCCGTAGGCCGGCATGCCGCCCTCGGTACTGACCAGGTCGTTGAGCCAGGCGCCCCAGCCGGTATCGGCGGGGAAGGGCGACCAGGAGACGCCGATGGCGAACAGCTGGATCAGCATGATGGCGGTGAGGAAGACCGGGATGGAGATGCCGATGATCGACACCCCCATGAACAAGCGCGACAGCCACGCCCGGGGGCGGATCGCGCTGTAGACGCCGATCGGTACCGAGAACAGCACGATCAGCAGGGAGGTGGCGAAGACCAGCTCCAGGGTCGCCGGCAGGTGGCGGGCGATCACCTCGGTGGTGGGCTCGTTGAAGATGTAGGAGTAGCCGAAGTCCAGCTGCAGGGCATTGCCCGCGAAGCGCAGGTACTGGACCACGAAGGGGTCGTTGAGGCCCAGCTGCTCGCGCAGGGCCTCACGCTCGCTCTCCGGCACCGATTGGCCGACCATCTGCTGGATGGGGTCACCCAGATTGTCCTGGATGGCGAAGGCGATGATGCTGATGACGAACATCACCAGCAGGGCATGGAAGAGGCGCTTGATCAAAAAGGCGATCATGGCTGGCGTCCCGAGTGCAACACGCGGCGACGCACTCGACTGGCGAGCGCGTCACAGGGGTCAGGTTTCGGATGGCCGGCCGCCAGGGCCGGCGCGAGAGAGGCTTATTCTTGCTTGATGACCAGATCCCCGAGGTAGGGAAAGTTCATCACGTTGAGGATCGGTTCGATCATGACGTTGTCCGCAGAGGCCCAGGCCAGGTCCTGCCAGTGCAGTGGCACCACGGCCGCCTCGTCGTGCAGGGTCTGCTCGACCTGCTGCAGCATCTCGGCACGCTTCTCGAGGTCGACCTCCAGGTTGGCCTCGGCCACCAGCTTGTCGAGCGCCGGGTTGCAGTAGTTGCTGGCGTTGTACTGGCCGGCGCCGCTGTCGGCATCCGGGCAGGCCGTCAGGTACTCGTGGAAGTTGGCGCTGTCCTCGGTATCGGCGTGCCAGCCGATCATCATCATGTCGGCGGCGCGGTCGTCGAACTCGCCCCAGTACTGGGCCTTGGGCAGTGTCTTGAGGTCCACCGTGACGTTGATGCGCGCCAGCATGGCGGCCACTGCCTGGGCGATCTTGGCATCGTTCACGTAGCGGTTGTTGGGCGCCATCATGGAGATCTCGAAGCCCTCGGCGTAGCCGGCCTCTTCCATCAGCTGCTTGGCCTTCTCCAGGTCGTAGCGTGGCTCGAGACTCTCGACATGGCCGGCATAACCTTTCGGCGAGAACTGCGCTGCCGGGGTGGCGAAGCCTTTCATCAGGCGATCGGCGATGCCTTCCTGGTTGATGGCATAGACAAAGGCCTGGCGGACCCGCGGATCCTGGAAGGCCTCGACGCGCGCCTGGTTCATGTGAAAGATGATGATCCGCGTACCGGACATGGTGACCAGCTGGACGTCGTCGTCCTCGCGCACCCGCTCCAGGTCATTGGGCGGCACCGGGGCGATGAAGTCCACGTCACCGGAGAGCAGGGCGGCCACGCGGGTGGCGTTCTCGCTGATCGGGGTGTGCACGATGTGATCCACGTTGCCGGGGGACTCGTCGTCCCAGTAGCCGTCGAAGCGCTCGAACTCCATGCGGGTGCCCTTCTGGTGCTCGACCACGGTGAAGGGGCCGGTGCCGGAGAGATGGGCCGAGGCGAAGGAGTTGCCGTTCTTGACGATCTCGTCCTTGGGGTCGCCGTCCGCGTCGGTGCCGCTGTAGAAGGCGCTGTCCATCGGGAAGATGTAGGTAGCGAGGTTAAGTAGCAGCGGATAGGGCTCGCGGGTGGTGATCTCAATGGTGGTGTCGTCGATGGCCGTGACGCTCTCGACCGGCTCGAAGAGCGCCTTGAAGTCCGGGCTACGCTTGAGACGCTCGACGGTCCAGACCACGTCCTTGGCGGTGAAGGGATTGCCACTGTGGAATTCCACCCCTTCGCGCAGGGTCATGCGCATGGTGGTGTCGTCGACCTGCTCCCAACCGGTGGCTAGGCGCGGTTCGAAGGAGAGATCCTGGGTCCAGCGTACCAAGGGGTCGAAAGTCATGTGGGAGAGCTGGAGGATTCCCCCGGAAAGCTGCTCGTGGATGTCCAGTGAGACCGGGTCGGCGTCATAGGCCATGCGCAGGGTGGTCTCGGCGCTGGCCACGGAAGGCAGCACGGCGGTAGTCATGGCGGCGCCGATCACGCTCGCCAGTAGGGTCTTCTTGAGAGTCATAGGTTATTCCATGCTGGGTGACTTTTTATTGGGGTGATGACCGCGAAGGTCCAGCCAACAACATAGTGAGCCTGACCACCGGGGCACAAGCGAAATTGTGAGAATGGCCATGCGCCCGGCGCCCGGCGCCCGGCAATGAGTCTGCCAGACCGGGGTTGTGTCAGTCTCCGGCGGGGGTGAGGCGATCGATGCGATAGAGCGTGGCGACCTGATCGAGGCCGTGGACGCTGCAGTCGAGATCGGAGACCCGACCATCACTCAGCCCGTAGACCCAGCCATGTACCGAGAGCGACTGACCGCGCTGCCAGGCCCGTTGGACGATCTTGGTGCGACACAGGTTCTTCACCTGCGCCTCGACGTTGTGCTCGCACATGCGGTCGACCTGCTCCTCGAGCGGCAGTCCTTCCAGGTCATGCCGGTAGCGACTATAGAGCTCGCGGAGCGGATGCAGCCAATAGTCAACCATGCCACACTCGCCGCCGCCAACCACCGCCCGCACCCCACCGCAGCCATAGTGGCCGACCACCATGATGTGGCGCACCTTGAGCACGTCGACGGCAAACTGCACCACTGATAGGGCATTCATGTCGTTATGGTGAAGCAGGTTGGCGACATTGCGATGCACGAAGACCTCGCCTGGCGGCAGGTCGATGATCTGGTTGGCCGGCACGCGAGAGTCGGAGCAGCCAATCCACAAATACTCGGGGCTCTGCTGGCGGGCCAGGCGGGCGAAATAGTCCGGGTCGTCCCGGCACATCTTCTCCGCCCAGGCGCGGTTGTTGGCCAGCAGTTTCTCGATCTCATCTCTCATGGCGGGTTCCGTAGGGCTCGGCAGGCAAGTGGGCTGCCCTCTTTTAACCTTGCCGTTCGAGAGGGTCAAGCGCTCTCCCGGGGCCTTGCCCGGACTGGTATGATGCATGACCAGACTCATTGACGGGCCGCATGCGGCTCGACCCTTCGACAGGAGGCTTGCGTGGCAGATTTCGATTTTGACCTGTTCGTGATTGGGGCGGGTTCCGGCGGGGTGCGCGCCGCTCGCACCGCCGCTGTCACCGGTGCGCGGGTCGCCGTGGCGGAGGATCGCTACCTGGGCGGCACCTGCGTCAACGTGGGCTGTGTACCCAAAAAGCTCTACTCTTATGCCGCCCACTTCCATGAGGCCTTCGAGGATGCCGGTGGCTTCGGCTGGCACCTGCCCGAGGCCCCGCACTTCGAGTGGGCTACGTTGCGCGATAACAAGATCGGCGAGATCAAGCGTCTCAATGAGATCTACGCGGGGCTGCTCGATTCGGCCGGCGTGCGCCTGATCAACGGTCGCGCCCACGTGCTGGATGCGCACCATGTCAGCGTCAACGACGAGACCCTCAGCGCGGAGAAGATTCTGGTCGCGGTGGGCGGCTGGCCCTGGGTGCCGGATTTCCCGGGCAACGAGCATGTCGTCGATTCCAATCGGATCTTCGACCTTGAACGCTTTCCCGAGCGCTTTTTGGTGCTTGGCGGTGGCTATATCGCCGTGGAGTTCGCCAGCATCTTCAATGGCCTTGGCAGCGAAACCCATCTAGTCTATCGACGCGAGCTGTTCCTGCGCGGCTTCGACCAACAGGTGCGCGAGTTCGCCCGCGACGAAATGGCCAAGAAGGGTCTCCAGTTGCACTTCGAGGCCAATATCGTCTCGATCGAGAAGGTCGAAGGGGGGCTGCGGGTGAGCCTCACCAATGGCGAGCAACTGGAGGTGGATACAGTACTGGCCGCGACCGGACGACGCCCGAATCTCGCGGGTCTGGGCCTGGATCGCCTCGATATCGCTTTGACCGATACTGGCCACCTGCGCGTCAACGAGCGCTTCGAGACCTCCGTGCCCTCGATCCTGGCGCTGGGCGACGTGACTGGTGGCCCCGAGCTGACGCCGGTGGCCCTCGCCGAGGCCATGCAGTTGGTCAAGCACCACTTTGAAAAGACCCAGCCGGCCCCGCTGGACTACCGCCACATTCCCACCGCGGTATTCTGTCACCCCAACATCGCAAGCGTAGGACTCTCCGAAGAGCAGGCCCGCGTGGCGTGTGGCGAAATCCGCGTCTACGCGACCGATTTCCGCCCGATGAAGCACACCCTTTCCGGCAGCCGTGAACGCTGTCTGATGAAGCTGGTCGTCGATGACGCCAGCGACGTAGTCGTGGGGGCCCATATGGTGGGCGAGGAGGCAGGTGAATTGATCCAGGGCATCGCCGTGGCCGTGCGCGCGGGCCTCACCAAGGCCGACTTCGATGCCACCGTGGGCATCCATCCCACCAGTGCCGAGGAATTCGTCACCCTGCGGACGCCGACTCGGCGCTGAGCCCTTGCCGAACCTCGGTACTGCGGCGGGCCACCCTTTGAGGTGGCCTGCGGCAATCGGTTCCGGCGCTCCCGCCGTGGGCCATGCTCCCAGGTAGGCAGCTCGACTGTCGAGGCCAGCCTATTCAGTATAATATTCCATTATGAAAGCGGATGGTCAGGATAATAATCATGATTTTTGAATCGCCGATATGCTGCTGTTATACTCTTTCACAAATTCGCTACAGCGAACCACACCCATGAACACAACCACTGAGCCTTTCACGCCTTCTGCCAATCTGGCTCGTCCCACGGTGGCGGATGCCGTCGTCGGCCACGACTCTTACCCGCTGTTTATCCGCAAGCCCAATCCCGATGACGGCTGGGGCATCTACGAGCTGATCAAGTCCTGCCCGCCACTGGACGTCAACTCCGCCTATGCCTATCTGTTGCTGGCGACCCAGTTTCGCGACAGCTGCGCCGTGGCCACCAACGAGGAAGGGGAAATTGTCGGCTTCGTCTCCGGTTACGTGAAGCGCAACGCCCCGGACACCTACTTCTTGTGGCAGGTGGCGGTTGGCGAGAAGGCGCGCGGTACCGGCCTGGCCCGGCGCCTGGTGGAAGCCGTGATGAGCCGCCCGGAGATGGCCGAGGTTCACCATCTGGAAACCACCATTACTCCCGATAACCAGGCTTCATGGGGGCTGTTCCGACGACTTGCCGAACGCTGGCAGGCACCGCTCAACAGCCGCGAGTATTTCTCCACCGATCAGCTCGGTGGCGAGCATGACCCGGAAAACCTCGTGCGCATCGGCCCCTTCCAAACCGGTCGCATCTGAGTTCCTTCTTCCCTCGTCTTGCCGCTCCGCACGGCAGACATTCCCACACGCTTCGGCCGCGCTCGCGCGTGCTGCTTTTTCCGTTTTGACAGGAGGTCGCACATGCAGACCCAGATACTTGAACGCATGGAGTCCGACGTACGGACCTATTCCCGCTCCTTTCCGGTAGTCTTCACCCAGGCCCGCAATGCGCGCCTGACCGACGAGAATGGCCGTGAGTACATCGACTTCCTAGCCGGTGCCGGTACCCTCAACTACGGGCACAACAACCCGCACATTAAGCAGGCACTGCTCGACTACCTGGCCGAGGACAACATCATTCACGGCTTGGATTTCTGGACGGCCGCCAAGCGTGATTACCTCGAGGCTCTCGAGCAGGTGATCCTCAAGCCACGCGGTCTGGACTACAAGGTCCAGTTCCCCGGACCGACCGGCACCAATGCGGTCGAGGCGGCTATCCGCCTGGCGCGCAACGTCAAGGGCCGCCACAACATCGTCAGCTTCACCAACGGCTTTCATGGTGTAACCATGGGAGCATTGGCCACCACCGGCAACCGCAAGTTCCGCCAGGCCACCGGCGGGGTTCCCACGGTCGGCGCCAGCTTCCTGCCTTTCGATGGCTACCTGGGGGAGGGCGCCGACACCCTGGACTACTTCGAGAAGCTGCTCGGCGACAAGTCCGGCGGCCTAGACATCCCGGCGGGAGTGATCGTCGAGACCGTGCAGGGCGAGGGCGGCATCAATGTCGCCGGCCTCGACTGGCTCAAGCGCCTCGAGGGGATCTGTCGTGCCTACGACATCCTGCTGATCGTCGATGACATCCAGGCCGGCTGCGGCCGCACTGGCAAGTTCTTCAGCTTCGAGCATGCCGGCGTCGTGCCCGATATCGTTACCAACTCCAAGTCGCTCTCCGGGCTGGGCCTGCCGTTCTCCCATGTGCTAATGCGCCCTGAGCTCGATGTCTGGACACCGGGGCAATACAACGGCACCTTCCGCGGTTTCGCGCTGGCCTTCACTACCGCCGCCGCAGCACTGCGCCACTACTGGAGCGATGATGCCCTGGCCCAGGAGGTCACGCGCAAGGGCGAGATCGTCGCTAAGCGCTTCCAGAAGATTGCCGGCATGCTGCGTGAGCTGGGTATCGAGGCCTCGGAGCGGGGTCGCGGCCTGATGCGCGGCATCGATGTGGGCAGTGGCGAAATCGCCGACAAGATTACCCACCAGGCCTTCGAGAACGGACTGGTCATCGAGACCAGCGGCCAGGACGGCGAGGTGGTCAAGTGCCTCTGTCCGCTGACCATCACCGACGAGGAGCTGCAAGAAGGCCTCGATATCCTCGAAAAAAGCGCCAAGCAAGCACTCAGCTGATAAGCTGGTGGTTATCCTGCGTCACATTGCAGCTGAATGGCGAGGCGCGGGATCAGTGGTCTGCCGCCTGGCGGCGACCAATTTCTGGATCTGAACAAAGGGAGTTCATCCATGATCGTTCGCAATCTCGAGGAAGCCCGTCAACAGGGCGAGCGCCTTGTCGTGGCCGAGAACGGCAACTGGGATAGCACACGCCTGTTGCTGGCAGAAGACGGCGGCAAATGTTCCTTCCATATCACGCGCATCTTCGAAGGTACCGAGACCCACATCCACTATAAGCATCACTTCGAGGCCGTCTACTGCATCGAAGGCGAAGGCGAGGTGGAGACCCTGGCCGACGGCAAGATATGGCCGATCAAGCCGGGTGATATCTACATTCTCGACCAGCACGACGATCACCTGCTGCGTGCTAGCAAGACCATGCACCTGGCCTGCGTGTTTACGCCGGCTCTGACGGGCAAGGAAGTCCATCGTGAGGATGGCTCCTACGCGCCGGCCAATGAACCGGACGACAAGACACCGCTGTGATCGCATTTGCCATAGACGGCATTTGCCATAGACGGAAAGGCCCCGGATTTTCAGATCCGGGGCCTTGTTGTATCCAAGCGATGCTCAGGGCGGCGCGTTGCGATCAAAGACAATGGTGATCTCGGCAAGCGTCACGCCGAACTTGCTCATGGCCGTGCGGTTGATCAGCCGACCGTCAGGCTGCAGGTACATCCAGTCGTCCAGCGTGAAGGTCATCTCGCGACCGGAGACCTCGACGGGCAGGCGATAGTTCATGTGGAAGACGTGGCCGGCCTGGCGTGCTTCCACCGCCTGTTCGACGTCATCGGCGTGCCCGATCCAGCGGTTCTCGCCTTGTCGCTCGAAGGTCCATACGCGGCGGTCAGTCTTACCATTATCATAGGTGAAGCGTTCATCCAGGGTCAGGGTATTGCCCTCGAGCTGACCATTGATGTCCACGGTGAAGCGCCGCTGCACTTCGCCACTATAATCCTGGACCATGCCCCAGGCACGGGTCTTGCCATTGAAGTAGTCGCCGATGTCGAGGCGCGGAGTGGTGCCGGCGTAATGCTCGACATCCACGCTGCTGCAGCCGGCCAGCACTCCCAGAGGAAGCACCATCAAGGCCAGGCGGAAAAGCCATTTCCTGTACATAGCAAGTTCCAACTATAGGTTGTGTATAAATATACTAGTGGAATACCCGAAACTGTGCCATCCGCATGGCCAGGTATTACATGAATACACCCCCTCCTTGGGTTCGTATAATGTATATTATGTTAAATACCGGAGCTGTAGCGTCCGAACACCGCTGCCCCGCGAGATGGCCGGAGGGCGGCTGCGACTGGCCCCTCCATGACGCGGTGCGTAGAATATCGTTTTCTCCCAGCCATCGCTCCGGGTGCCATGACCGATTTCTGCGACATGATCCGCCAAGCCGAGCGGCAGTGCCAGCAACGCGGCGCACGCTTCACGCCGATCCGACGGCGCGTACTGGAGATGATTGCCGACGCCCCCGGCAGTCTGAAAGCCTATGAGCTGCTTGACCGCCTGGCCACGGAACACGCGGCGGCCCGACCACCGACCGTCTATCGCGCCCTGGAGTTTCTCATCGACCAGGGGTTGGTGCATCGCATTGAGTCCCTCAATGCCTATGTGGCCTGTCCCTGTCCCGAGCATGCCCATGGCTTCCAGCTGCTGATCTGTCGCCTCTGTCGGCGTGTCGAGGAGCTGCACCTGGACGAGATAAACGATCACCTGACGCGCCGCGCCCGCGAACGGGGTTTCGTGGTCCAGCGCCAGACCATCGAGCTGCTGGGTCAGTGTGATGCCTGCCGGCAAGCCTCCAAGCGCCCTGCCCTTTACGCGGAGTTTCCATGAGCGATACCTTCAAGGCCCTGGAACAGGCCGCCGCCGACAGCCGCTTCCCCTTGGGCGAGATCCTCGACGCCATCCGCTTCAATGCCGACGGCATGCTCCCGGTCATCGCCCAGCAGCACGACAGTGGCGAGGTGCTGATGATGGCCTGGATGAACCGCGAGGCCCTGGACGAAACCCTGCGCACTGGCCGGGTCTGCTACTGGTCACGCTCGCGGGGCAGGCTGTGGCGCAAGGGCGAGAGTTCTGGCCAGCAGCAGCATCTGAAGGGCGCGGCGCTGGACTGCGACGGCGACACCCTGCTGCTACAGGTGGACCAGACCGGGCCGGCCTGCCACAGCGGCAGGCGCAGCTGTTTCTATGTGGCACTGGAGGGCGATGCGGCACGCATCGCCAGCGATCCCCTGATCGACCCTGATACCCTGTATGGCAAGGGCTGAGAGGTCCTGGCTGGCTACCGCGATCCAGCGCCTGTGGCGATGGCTGGGTCGGGCCCTGAGCTGGCTGATGATCGCGATGGTGAGGCTCTACCAGCTCACCCTCAGCCCGCTGCTGGGGCCACGCTGCCGCTACTGGCCGAGCTGTTCGAGCTATGCGCGGGAGGCGCTGGAGATGCATGGCCCGCTCAGGGGCGGGATCATGGCGCTGCGTCGGATCGCTCGCTGTCACCCGGGCGGCGAGGGCGGCATTGACCCGGTGCCGGGCGGCCCCAGCGAACGGCTCTGCCGGGAGGATCCAGAACTTGACGAGCAGTTCCGCTGCCGGACGGACGACCAGCCACCCGGGAACCGCTGATCAAGCGGCCATCTCTGCCTCGGCCACCCGGTAGATGCGCTCCAGCATGGCGTTGAGGCCGTTGCTGCGGGTCGGCGAGAGGTGCTTGTCGAGGCCCAGGTCGCGCATGAAGTGCGGGCTGGTGGCACGGATATCTGCCGGGGAGCGATCATTGTAGATGCGCATTAACACGGCGATCAGCCCGGAGACGATGGCGGCGTCGGAGACCGCATCAAAATGCAGGGTCTCGCCCTCGCGACAGTGGTGCATCCAGACGTTGGATTGGCAGCCCTGGATCTTCAGTTCGTCGACCTTCCACTCCTCGGGGAAGGCCGGCAGCTGCTTGCCCAGGTCGATGAGGTACTGGTAACGGTCCATCCAGTTGTCGAACATCTCAAACTCCTCGAGAAGCTCCTGCTGGGCCTGTTCGGCGGTGCTTACGGCAGTCATGGTCTCTCCTGGAAGGTGGCTGGTGCCATTATAACGACTCATGCCCGCCATCTCGATCGTCGTCATCGCCTGCCGGCCCTCGCGCCCCCAGCCCGTGCCGCGCCTGCTGGCGATGCCACTCCGCGTCCTCGGCATGCAGGTAGCGCGCCGTGGTGTCGAGACGCGAATGACGAGCCGTGGCGGCCAGGTAGCGCAGCTCCACCCCGGCCTGCGCCTGATGGGTCAGCGCCGTATGGCGCAGCCAGTGGGGTGTCGCCTGACGCAGGCGCCCCGCCTCGCCGTGAGTCATCTCGCCCGCCTCCTTCTCTAGCGCCTCGGCTGCCTCCTGGAAGCTCTCGCGGATCAGCCGATAGAGCCAGTTGTCGCCCAACCCTCGGCGGCCGTCCAGGGCCCGCAGCAGGGGGGATTCGTCATCCGGCGAGGGTTCCGCCGCCAGACCCAGCGTGCTTCGCCACTCGCCCAGCAACGCCATCATGTCCGGCGGCACCGGGATACGAGCCGCCTTGTCACCCTTGCCTACGACATGCCACCACCAGCGCCCTTCGCGGCGCTGGAAGTCGTTCATGCGCGTCGCGCTCATCTCGCTGATCCGCGGGGCCAGCAGGTAGGCGAAACCGAAGATCAGACGCCGCCGGGCAAGTTCGAAGCGATGTCGGCTCGCCGCGCCCTCCTCCGCCGGCCGGTTCAACCACGCCCATAGCCACTCCCACAGCGGACGCTCCAGGTAGCGCTCGATCCCGCCCTGGCGGTTGTCCAGGCGGCGGCGCTTGTCGCGCATCAGGCGGAAGGGATTGTGGGCCACCCAACCCGCCTCCACCAGCCAGGCGAACATGCCCTGCAGGATCACCAGGCTCTGGCGACGGCTGGCGGGCGACAGCGGACCGCGGAAGGGACGCCAGCGTGGGTCATGGCGTGGGCGAACCGGCCCGATCCAGCGCGCGGCGGGGCGCGGGTCGGCCAGGAAGGCCTCGAAGGCATCCAGGTCTTCCCGGCGCAGCGCATCGAGCCCCCTGCCCTGCTCCGCCAGCCATAGCAGCAGGCGCTGCGCTTCGCGGTGATAGGCACGTCGGGTCCGGGGGCTGGCCCGGTACTCGTCGAGCCACCGTGCCACGGCCTCGGCGTCGTTGCCGGCGGCAATGTGCAGGTCTTGCCGCTCTCCTGCCACTGTAGGCAGTCGTTCGAGTGCCGCCGATGTCGCCTCGAGTCTCTTGCCCGTTACTGCCGGCCTCGTTTCGCTATCCATATTCGCTCCTTGTGCCCTACTCGCTAGTATCCGGCCTCCCCTATAATAAAAGCAAGATAAGCCGCGTAATCTTAATTTTATTATGTGATTTGTAAATAAAATTATGCTTTACATAAAACGTAATAAATCTTCAGATTCCGACCTCCTGCGGCTATACTGCGCTCGATGGCCGGTAATGGCGCCGGCGGAACCAAGAGGGGATGGCTATGGCACGCAGCGGCGTGCGTTACGAGGATGTGCAGCGGGCCGTCGATGCCCTGCTGGCAAAGGGCGAGGCGCCCAGCGTACACAAGGTGCGCGAGGTGCTGGGCACCGGCAGCTTCACGACCATCAGCGAGCACCTGCGGGAGTGGCGGACACGGCGCGAGGAGAACCGCGACCTGCCTCCGCCGCGGGGCATGCCTGAGGCCCTGCAGGAACTTGCCGAGTCGCTGTGGGAGAAGGCCCAGGCATCGGCCAACGAGGCGCTTGCCCACTATCGGCAGGAAGCCGAAGGCCGCGTGGAGGCGGCGAAGGAGAAAGCCGACGAGGCCCTGCGCCGGGCCGAGGACGCCGAGCAGCGTGAATCGGCGCTGGCAGCTCACCTGTCGCGTACCGAGCAGCGCCTCGCGGAACAGAGCGGCGAGCTGGCGCGTCGTGAAACCGAGCGCGATGTGCTGGCGGAGCGCGAGGCAAAGCTCACCGCTCGCCAGACTCGCCTGGAGGCGCAACTAGCAAGCCTGCAGCAAGAGCACGAACGCCAGGCACAGCGGCAACAACAGGCGCTCAGCGAGCAGGCCTCAAGCCATCAGGAACGCCTGGCCCGCGAGGAGAAACGTCACGAAAGCAGCGAGGCGCGCCTCATGGGGCTGCTCGACGAGGCACGCCAGGAGCGCCAGGCGGCCGACAAGCAGCAGGCTCAGCGTCTGGGGCAGCTCGAGGCACGCCTGGAGCGGGCGCAGCAGCTGGTTCAACAGGCGCGAGCGGCCCTAACCGACGAGGAGAAGCGCCACCGCGAGACCGAGTGGGCGCGCCATCAGGCCGAGGAACGCACCCGGACCCTGCTGCATGAGCAGGCGCTGATGCAGGCGCGAATCGACGAGCAGAAGCAACTGCTGGAGGAACAGGTTCGCCGGCTGCGCGACCTGGAGGCCCAACTCCACCGCTGCCTGTGGCAGGCGCCGGTGCTCGCCCGACCCCATGAAGAGGTGCCCGAGAACGACGAAGGCCCCTCGGGAGCGGGGCCTTCAGGGGCAGGATGAAAGGATGAGATGAAAAGGATAAAGAGGACACCGACTTGCATGGGAGCGATCTTCAGATCGCGATGACAACCGAAGGCTTCCCTGAAAAGGGGCGTCTAAGCCAGCAGCACGCTATGAATTGTGCTTCCAGATGGGAGTTCGAGCGGCCTAGCGGTAGTAGGCGTGGGTCGTGTCGGTATGATCGGTCACGTCGCGGATGCCGGCGAGTTCCGGGATGCGTTCCAGCAAGGTGCGCTCCACGCCATCCTTGAGGGTCAGGTCCACCGCGGCGCAGCCCTGGCAGCCGCCGCCGAACGCCAGGATCGCCACCTGGTCATCGGTCAGCTCGACCAGCTTGATCTCGCCACCATGGGAGGCCAGCCCCGGATTGATCTCGCTGTAGAGGATGTAGTTGACGCGATCCTCGAGCGGGCTGTCGGCATTGACCTTGGGCATCTTGGCGTTGGGCGCCTTGATGGTCAGCTGCCCCCCCATGCGATCGGCATTGAAGTCGACCACGGCCTCCTCGAGGAAGGGCAGGCTGTTCTTGTCCAGGTAGACACGAATCTTCTCGAGCTCCAGCAGTTCGTCGCTGGGCTCTTCCTCGCCTGGGCGGCAGTAGGCCAGGCAGGTCTCGGCGTAGGGAGTGCCGGGCTGGGTGATGAAGATGCGCACCGCGATGCCTTCCACGTTCTGCTTCTCGAGCAGTTCGGCAAGGTAGTCCTGGGCACTGTCGGTGATCTGGATGTTGTCGCTCATGGTATTCTCGCTATCATGACATCCCGCGTGGTGGGGAGGTGGCGCGGCATGGTCTGAACAAGTGATGTCCCTAATGGTAAGCGACACGTGCGATCGACACAATCCCGACTGAATTGCTAGGTTTTAGCCGCCCCCCTGCCCCGGGGCCATGGCTTTTGCTAAGATAGCCGCCTTGCCCGACGGCCTGCCGATGCGCCAAACGCTCCAGGCCCGCCCCTGCCCGCAGCGCACTCCTCGACAAGATGCCCCCAGGCGCCCCGCTGCCGGCTCGTTCCTTGACGCCTACGCTGGAGATCGATTCGACCCATGGCCGACGTTCCTACCGCCCTGACCGCCACGCTCCATGACAGCCTTGCGCGACGCATCCTGATGCTCGACGGCGGCATGGGGACCATGCTGCAGAATGCCGGGCTCTCCGAGCAGGAATTCCGCGGGAAACGCTTCGCCGACTGGCCGAGCGATCTCAAGGGCAACAATGACCTGCTGGCCCTGACCTGCCCTGATCTAGTGACGCGGATCCATCGCCAGTACCTGGAGGCCGGGGCCGATATCGTCGAGACCAATACTTTCAACAGTACCCGCCTTTCCCAGTCCGATTACGGCATGGAGGCACTCGTCCCCGAACTCAATCGCGAGTCTGCGTGTCTGGCCCGTCAGGTATGCGACGCCGTGGCCGAGGAGAGCGGCGTGCCGCGCTATGTGGCCGGCGTGCTGGGGCCTACCTCGCGCACCGCTTCGCTGTCGCCGGACGTCAATGACCCGGCCAAGCGCAACGTCACCTTCGATACCTTGCGCGAGAACTACCTCGAGGCCGCCGAAGCGCTGATCGAGGGCGGTGCCGATTTGATCCTGATCGAGACCATCTTCGATACCCTCAACGCCAAGGCGGCGATCTATGCCCTGGAGGAGCTCTTCGCGATACGCGGCGAGCGGTTGCCGGTGATGATCTCGGGCACCATCACCGATGCCTCGGGTCGTACCCTCTCGGGTCAGACCACCGAGGCGTTCTGGAACTCGCTGCGCCATGCCCGGCCGCTTTCCATCGGCTTGAACTGCGCTCTAGGGGCGGCGGAGCTGCGGCCCTACATCGAGGAGCTAGCCACCAAGGCCGATACCTTCGTCTCGGCTCACCCCAATGCCGGCCTGCCCAACGAGTTCGGCGAGTATGACCAGACCCCGGAGGAGATGGCGGCGATCGTTGCCGAGTTCGCCGAGAGTGGCCTGGTTAACATCATCGGCGGCTGCTGTGGCTCCACCCCTGAGCATATCGCGGCGATCCATGCCGCCATCCAGGGGCTGGCGCCGCGCCGCGTGCCTGATCGGCCGCGTGCCTGCCGCCTCTCCGGGCTCGAGCCCTTCAACATCGAGGCTGACTCGCTGTTCGTCAACGTCGGCGAGCGCACCAACGTCACCGGCTCGGCGCGTTTCAAGCGATTGATCGTCGATGAGGACTACACCACCGCTCTGGAAGTGGCCCTGGAGCAGGTGGAGAACGGCGCCCAGATTATCGACATCAATATGGACGAGGGGATGCTGGAGTCCCAGGAGGCCATGGTGCGCTTCCTCAACCTGATCGCTGGTGAGCCCGACATCGCCCGGGTGCCCATCATGATCGACTCCTCCAAGTGGGAGATCATCGAGGCGGGCCTTAAGTGCGTGCAGGGCAAGTCGGTGGTGAACTCCATCTCAATGAAGGAGGGCGAGGACGCCTTCCGTGCGCAGGCCACGGCCTGCCGGCGCTTCGGGGCCGCGGTGGTGGTGATGGCCTTCGACGAGACCGGTCAGGCCGACACCTTCACGCGCAAGACCGAGATCTGTCAGCGCGCCTACCGGATCTTGGTCGATGAGCTGGACTTCCCGCCGGAAGACATCATCTTCGATCCCAACATCTTCGCCATCGCCACCGGCATCGAGGAGCACAACAACTACGCCGTGGACTTCATCGAGGCCACCCGCTGGATTCGCGAGCACTTGCCCCATGCCCTGGTTTCTGGCGGGGTCTCCAATGTCTCTTTCTCGTTTCGCGGCAACAACACGGTGCGCGAGGCGATCCACTCGGTGTTTCTCTACCACGCCATCCGCGCCGGCCTGAGCATGGGCATCGTCAACGCTGGCCAGTTGGCGGTCTACGACGACCTGCCCACGGAGCTTCGCGAGGCCGTGGAGGACGTAGTGCTCAACCGCCGCAACGATGCTACCGAACGCCTGCTGGAACTCGCCGACAAGTACCAGGGGGACGGCAGCGGCCCGGCCAAGAAGGAAGACCTCGAATGGCGTAGCTGGGAAGTCGAGAAACGCATCGAACATGCATTGATCAAGGGCATCACCGCCCATATCGAGGAAGACACCGAACTCGCCCGGCAGCGCGCCGAGCGGCCAATCGAGGTGATTGAAGGGCCATTGATGGACGGCATGAACGTGGTCGGCGACCTGTTCGGCGCCGGCAAGATGTTCCTGCCTCAGGTGGTGAAGTCGGCGCGGGTCATGAAGCAGGCGGTAGCCTACCTGATCCCCTACATCGAGGCCGAGAAGAGCGCCGACACTCAGGCCAAGGGCAAGATCGTGATGGCCACCGTCAAGGGCGATGTCCACGACATCGGCAAGAACATCGTCGGCGTGGTGCTGCAGTGCAACAACTATGAAGTCATCGACCTCGGCGTGATGGTGCCCGCCGAAAAGATCCTGCAGACCGCCCGCGACGAGAACGCCGACATTATCGGCCTCTCCGGGCTGATCACCCCGTCGCTAGACGAGATGGTCCACGTGGCTAGGGAGATGCAGCGCCAGGGCTTCACCTTGCCGCTGCTGATCGGCGGCGCCACCACTTCCAAGGCCCATACCGCGGTGAAGATCGAGCCCGGTTATGAGCATCCGGTAGTCTATGTCACCGATGCCTCGCGGGCGGTGGGCGTAGCCGGCAAGCTGCTCTCCCCGGCGCTCAAGCCGGCCTATATCGACGAGATCCGCGCCGAATACCAGACGGTGCGCGAACGCAACGCCAAACGTCGCCCCAAAGCGGCCGACCTCACCTACGCTGAGGCCCGGAGCCGCAAGCCAGCCATGGACTGGACAGGCTACACGCCGCCGCGACCGGCGATCACCGGACTTCAAGTGTTCGATGACTATGACATCGAGGAGCTGGTCGAGCGCATCGACTGGACGCCCTTCTTCATGAGCTGGCAGCTGGCCGGCAAGTACCCCAAGATCCTCGACGATGCCAAGGTCGGCGAGGCGGCCCGCCAGCTGTTCGCCGATGGCCAGGCGATGCTGCGCAAGCTGATCGATGAAAAGCGCATCCAGGCCCGCGGGGTGATCGGCCTGTGGCCGGCCAATAGCGTCGATGACGACATCATCGAGGTGTATGCCGACGAATCGCGTCGCGAGGTGATCGAGCGGCTGCACCATATCCGCCAGCAGACCACCAAGAACCGCGACGGTGTCTGCCACAGCCTGGCCGACTTCATCGCCCCCAGGGAGAGTGGCAAGCCCGACTGGATCGGCGGCTTCGCGGTTACCACCGGCCACGGCGTCGAAGCGCTGACAGAACAGTACAAGGCCGCCGGCGACGACTACAACGCCATCCTGGTGCAGTCGCTTACCGACCGGCTCGCCGAAGCCTTCGCCGAGCGCTTGCACGAGCGGGTGCGCAAGGAGTTCTGGGGCTATGTGCCCGAGGAGACACTGGACAATGACGCGCTGATCGCCGAGCAGTACCAGGGCATCCGCCCGGCCCCCGGCTACCCGGCCTGCCCCGACCACACCGAGAAAGCGACCCTGTTCCGCCTGCTCGAGGCCGGCAAGAATGCCGGTATTGAACTCACCGAGAACTTCGCCATGTGGCCGGCCGCCGCGGTGGCCGGTTGGTACTTCTCCCACCCGCGCTCGAAATACTTTTCCACCGGCAAGATCACCCGCGACCAGGTCGAGATACTAGCCCACCGCAAGGGAATGAGCGTCGAGGAGCTCGAGCGCTGGCTCGCGCCGGTGCTCTCCTACGATCCCGTGCAGCAATCGGCATGAAACGATTTTTAATAACTATTTTTCAAATTTCTATGATTATTTATTCTTTCATAGAATAAAGCGAAGAGAGTATGGTGCCGGACGGATACGCTCTTCACCCGCTTCGACCAGCAGGAACGCCTGAATGTATCGGTACGACACCTACGACCAGACCCTCGTGGACGAGCGGGTCGTCCAGTTTCGGGATCAGATGGATCGCTACCTGGCCGGCCGCCTCGGCGAGGACGAGTTTCGTCCGCTGCGCCTGCAGAATGGGCTCTATATCCAGAAGCATGCGCCCATGCTGCGCATCGCCATTCCCTATGGGATGCTCTCGAGCGCCCAACTCAGGCGCCTGGCGACGATCACCCGACGCTACGATCGCGGTTACGGCCACTTCAGCACCCGCCAGAATCTGCAACTGAACTGGCCGGCGCTGGAGGATGTACCCGACATCCTCGGTGAGCTGGCCGAGGTACAGATGCATGCCATCCAGACCAGCGGCAACTGCATCCGCAATACCACCAGCGACCAGTTCGCCGGCATCGCCAAGGACGAGGTTGAGGATCCGCGGCCCTGGTGCGAGCTGATCCGCCAGTGGTCGACCCTGCACCCCGAGTTCGCCTTCCTGCCGCGCAAGTTTAAGATCGCTGTCAGTGGTGCGGCCGAGGACCGCGCCGCCATCCAGGTCCATGACATCGGCCTGCGCCTGTGGCGCGACGACAAGGGTGAGCTGAAGGTCAAGGTGCTCGCCGGTGGCGGCCTGGGACGCACCCCGATGATCGGCGACGTGGTGCGCGAGGATCTGCCCTGGCAGCACCTGCTCACCTACCTGGAAGCCTGCGTGCGGGTTTACAACCAGTTCGGGCGTCGCGACAACAAGTTCAAGGCGCGCATCAAGATCCTGGTCAAGGCGCTGGGCATCGAGGAGTTCCGTCGTCGCGTCGAGGCCGAATGGGCCCACCTCAAGGAGGGTCCTCAGACCCTGACGGAGGGCGTCGTGGCCTCCGCCATGGCCCACTTCCCCGAGCCCGAGCGGCGCCCGGTGGCCGATGAGGCCATCGCCGCTTTCGAGAGGCTGCGCGGCGAGAACCGTGCCTTCGCCCGCTTCGTCACCAACAACGTGACCGACCACAAGGTGGCTGGCTACAAGGCGGTTACCCTGTCATTGAAGCGCCGCGAGCACGCGCCAGGCGACGTCACCGCCGACCAGATGGAAGCCATCGCTGACCTCGCTGACCGTTACAGCTTCGGCGAGACCCGGGTTACCCACGAGCAGAACCTGGTGCTCTCCGACGTCCCGGTAGACGAGCTGGAGTCTCTGTGGCAGGCCCTCGATACGCTGGGCATGGCCAACCCCACGGTGGGCACCCTCAACGACATCATCTGCTGCCCTGGCGGTGACTACTGCAGCCTGGCCAATGCGGTGTCGATCCCCATCGCCCAAGCCCTGCAGGAGCGCTTCGAGGATCTCGACTTCCTCTACGACCTGGGGCCGCTGGATCTCAATATCTCCGGCTGCATGAATGCCTGTGGCCACCACCATGTCGGCCATATCGGCATCCTGGGGGTCGATAAGAAGGGCGAGGAGTACTACCAGGTATCGCTGGGAGGCAACTCCACCGACGATGCCTCGCTGGGCAAGATTCTCGGCCCCTCCTTCTTTCGCGAGGATATCCCGGATGTGATCGACAAGGTGCTCAAGGTTTACGTGGAGCAGCGCTTCGAGGATGAACGATTCCTCGACACCTATCGCCGCATCGGCCTCAAGCCCTTCAAGGAACGCGTCTATGCCTGATCGTGAAACGCCTGTCGACCAGGCCCAGCACTCGCTTATGGAAACCGGCCGAACCCTGATCAAGCTGGGACAGCCGGCAGAGGACAAGTGGGCGTTATCCCGGAGCGAAGCGCACCTGCCGGACACTCGTCCCGTGATTGTGCCCCTGTCTCTGTGGCGGGAACATCCCCACGAGCCCGAGCTGGCCCCCTGGCTTGCCAGCGATAGCGAGCTCACCTCATCCCTTGCCGAGGAACTCGCCGAGGCGCCACTGATCGCCATCGACTTCCCGACCTTCACCGATGGCCGCGGCTACACCCTGGCTCGCCTGCTCAGGGAGCGCCACGGCTATAGGGGGGAGATTCGCGCCATCGGCGATGTCTTGGTCGACCAGATCTACTATATGAGCCGCTGCGGCTTCGATGCCTTGGCGCTGCGCGAGGACCAGCACCTCGACGACGCCCTACGGGCACTGGGAGCCTTCAGCGTCAGCTACCAGCCCGCCGTGGACGTGCGCGAACCGCTCTTTGAGCGCCGGATGCGCGAGCGGAAAGGCGCCTGACGGTGCATATCCTGCAGCCCCTTTATCATTATCCCCGGCGCTTCTGCTGGCGCTCGCGGTTGGCGGCCCTGGCCCGTGGACTTTTGCGCAGCATCACCCAGGTCGCCCCGAGGCCACCCTCTGACTGGCCGGCCGAGACGAAGGCCTGGACCTCGTCGAAGGCCGCGAGCCACTTCGCCAGGTAAGAGCGCAGCACGTTGGGGGGGCTGTCGATCTCGCGCCCCCGGCCATGCACGATCAACACCGAGCGCAGGTCGTGCGCGTAGGCTTCGCGGATGAAGGCTGGCAGCAGACCTCGGCACTCCGTCAGCGGCCGGCGCAGCAGATGCAGGCTGGCCTGAACCGGATAGCCGCCATGGCGCAGGCGCTCGACGACCGCCTGCTGGATGCCGTCTCGCCGGAAGGCCAGGGGATCGAAAGGCGCTATCAGCTCGACGAAATCATCGGAAAGAAAGTCGCGCCCTTCTCCCTCGGCCGCAGCACTCAGCCGCCTGGCGAGTTGGGCCTCGCTGGGCTCGGGACACCTGCGCCCGGGATCGGCGCGGTTGGTAGTGCGACGCAGGGGGCGAACATCCGCCATCAGTGCCCGGAAATCCTCGTCGTCATGATTTGCCTGGCCCATAGGGCACCTCCTGGACATGATGGTGAGCTTTCATCCTAGCAGAGCCATCCTGAAGGCTTAAGTCACCGCCGCGGTCGTGGCAGGATGGTCGTCTGTTTTGCGACAAGGATATCCCATGCGAGCGTTCAAATGGCTGGGCGCCCTGGCCCTCGGCACCCCCTTGGCCCTGTCCGGCTGGTTGTGGCTGACGATGCTCAGCCCCTGGACCTACGATCGCCCCGACCAGCTGCCCCCCATTCAGCAAGGCCCCCATCGGGTCTTTGTTTATGGCACTCTCACCCATGCCCCGGTGCGCTGGCTGGTCTACGGCCGCACTGGCGACCCCGAGCCCGCCGTGCTCGAGGGATTCCGGCGCGACGGCCTTGATCTGGAAGAGGCCCGACAGGGACGCGTGGAGGGCCTGGTATTGACGGTCGATGCCAAGGAGCTGAAACGCCTGGACCGTTATGAAAGACTCGGCATTCGCTACGACCGTGTTCGCGTCACACTGGCCGATGGTCGGCGCGTCTGGACCTACCGACGCCGCCATTGAGATCCTCATCCGCACCATTGTTCGGTCAAGGGAGATGCCATGGAAACCGAGATTTCACTATTCGACATGTTCACCCGGCTGGGCGTGGCCGCCGGCCTGGCGCTGGTGCTGGGCCTGGAGCGCGAGCTGCGCGGCAAGCCGGCGGGGTTGCGCTCGCACATGCTGGTGGCCCTGGGGGCCGCGGCCTTCTTGATCGTTGGGCTGGATATCCTGTTCAGTACCGCCGAGGGCGACCCTTCGGCACGCATCGACCCCACCCGTATCGTCCAAGGCGTGGTCGGTGGCATCGGCTTTCTGGGCGCCGGCAGTATCATTCATAGTGGTACCAGTGTTCATGGCATCACTACTGGAGCGTCGATTTGGCTGGCCGGTGCCATCGGCGTCTCCGCCGGGGTCCACAACTTCGCGCTGGCCGGCATGATCACCCTCATGGCGCTGGTGATCATGTCGGTGCTGGGGGCCATCGAGCGCCTCTTCCCCGACCACAGGGGCAGCGACTGAGCCAGCCCGGTTGTGGCAGGATTGGACCGCGGCCTACAATGAGCCGCTTTTCCCCGAGTGGAACCGGCAGGCGCCCTTGATCACGCTCTGCCACCAGGAATTCCCATGACCGCAAAGCTTCCCTATGTACTGATTCTCTTCTATTCGCGCCATGGCGCCACCCGCGCCATGGCCGAGCATCTAGCGGCCGGCGTCGAGTCCTGCCCGGGCATCGACGCCCGCCTGCGCAGCGTGCCACCGGTCTCGACCACCTGCGAGGCTGTCGATCCTGAGATTCCCGAGGAGGGGGCCATCTACGCCAGCCTCGACGACCTGCGTCACTGCGCGGGGCTGGCCATTGGCAGCCCGACCCGCTTTGGCAACATGGCCGCTCCCCTCAAGCACTTCATCGACGGCACCGCCGAGCTATGGATGGGGGGGGCGCTGATCGACAAGCCGGCTACCGCCTTCACCTCGACCTCCAGCCTGCATGGTGGCCAGGAAACCACGCTGATCTCGATGCTGCTGCCGCTGCTGCACCATGGCATGGTTTATGCCGGCCTGCCCTACAGCGAGGTCGAGCTGATGGAGACCAGCACCGGTGGCACGCCCTATGGAACGAGTCACCTCGCCGGCAAGCGCAGCGACAGACCGCTGGATGAGCATGAGCGCCGCCTGATCTTCGCCCAGGGCAAGCGTCTGGCGCGGCTCACCCTGGCCCTTGCAGCCTCACGCTCGAAGGGCTCATGAGATGAAACAGTGGCTGGAAGACCTGGAGGCCCGCAAGGGGCTTGACCGCTTGACGGCGGCTTCGCGCCGACTGGTGCTGGGCAGCTACGGCCTGCTGCTGGCGCTGATGGTCTACCGGGGTGTCATGGTAACCACCGATGGCAATCCCTTGTTGCCGCTGGTGGCCTTCGTGTTGCCGCTGGTGCTCTTTTTGCCCTCACTTCTCACTCGTCGACCCCGCGGGCATGCCTGGCTGGCCTTTGTCAGCCTGCTCTACTTCACCCAGGGGGTGATGGTGGCCACCCTGCCCGGCCAGGAACTGCGCGGCACTGCCGAGGCGCTGGTCTCGCTGGTGTTGTTCGCTGGCTGCACGGGCTATGCTCGCTTCCGCAGCCGCCAGCAGCGCTCCACCTAGCGGATGTGAAAAACGCGAACAGGAGAGTTATATTGCGCAAGCATCACGCCTGGCAGGAGGCCGGCGTCACCACCCTGCCGGTGATGTTCGGTTATCTGCCGCTGGGAGCGGCCTTCGGCATCCTCGCCATCGAGGTGGGCATCCCTGCATGGGGAGCGGTGCTGATGTCGCTGCTCATCTATGCCGGGGCGGGGCAGTTCCTGGCTGTCGCGCTGCTCGCCGGCGAAGCTGGCCTGGTAGAGGTGGCCGTGGCCACCCTGATGCTCAACTCACGCCATCTTTTCTACGGCCTGTCGCTGCTGCGTCGCTTCCAGGGGGCCGGTTGGCGCAAGCCGTATCTCATCTTTGCCCTCACCGACGAAACCTATTCGCTACTGACCACTCACGCCGTTGACCGCGGTATCGACCACGCCCAAGCCTTTCGCATCAGCCTGCTCAACCAGCTGTGGTGGGTGCTGGGGTCTATCGCAGGCGTGCTGATCGGCACCACCTTCCAGTTCGACAGTCGCGGTATCGAGTTCGCGCTGACCGCACTGTTCATCGTGCTGACCCTGGAGCAGGCAAGGCGGCTGCGCCAGTGGCTGCCCTTCGCCGTCGCCCTGATCACCGGTCTCGTGGCCATGCTAGTGCTGCCCGAGCGCCACCTGCTACTAGGGGCGATCGGCGCCGCCAGCCTGGTGCTGCTGGCCGACTATCGGCGCCGGCAGCTTGGAGATCGCCCATGAACGGCCTTGAGCTGCTGGAATTCATCATGGTATGTGCCGCGGCAACCTTCGTCACCCGGGTGCTGCCCTTCGTGGCCCTGGCACGCCATGCAGAGCATCCGCTGATCCTGCACCTGGGTCGCTACCTGCCGCCGGCGGTGATGATGATCCTGGTACTCTACGCCCTGCGTGACTTCCGTCCATTGGTCGATGGAAGGCTCAATGCCATGGCCAATGGCTGGCCAATGATCCTCGCTTCACTGCTAGTGGTGGGCCTGCATTTATGGCAGCGCAATGCCCTGCTGTCGATCATCGGCGGCACGGGCGCCTACATGGCCATGGTGCAGCTGGGCTGGACGCCATAAGCTTAGCCAAAAATATCGCTTGCCTGCCCCGTCCGAGGTATTGAGCTCGTTCCGGCGAGCGGCGACCATGGCACAAAATCCGAGGAGAAGGTCATGACACGCAAGATTGCCGACATTAGGCGCGACTATGAAGGTGGCCAGCTCGACGAGTCCGCCACCCCCGATGAGCCCATGGTGTTGTTTGACGAATGGCTGACCCTGGCGCTAGATGCCGAGGGGGATGACGGCAACGCCATGACCCTGGCCACTGCCGACAGCCAGGGATTACCCCATGCCCGTATCGTGCTGCTCAAAGGCGTCGATGATCAGGGGCTGGTCTTCTACACCAATTATCACAGTCACAAGGGCAGTGAGCTGACCAACGTACCGCATGCGGCCCTGGTCTTCTGGTGGCCGTCGCTTTCCCGCCAGGTGCGCGTCGAGGGGCGTGTGGAACAGGTGACACCTGCGGAGTCGGATGCCTACTTCGCCACGCGTCCGCGTGCCAATCAGCTGGGCGCCTGGGTGGCCACCCAGAGCGTGGTAATCCCGGATCGCACCTGGCTCGCCGAACGCGAGCAGCGCTTCGAGCACGCCTATGAGGATCAAAAGATTCCGCGACCCATCCACTGGGGCGGCTACCGAGTGATCCCCGACATGATCGAGTTCTGGCAGGGACAGCCTAGCCGCCTGCACGACCGTGTCCGCTACGAGCGGCGTGATGGCACCTGGCAGCATTTCCGTCTCGCACCCTGACCAGCCTTATCCGTCTGCATCAAAGGCCCCCGCCACTCCGCAGGGGTGCGTGGCCCCATCCGGCAACCGGCTCAGTCCGGCAGACTCTCTAGGCGGTGACGCTGCCAATCGCTCTCCGGTTCATTGAGCCGCAGCACCGCATCCACCACCTGTTCTTCCATGTTGTAGCGCAGCTTGAAGCCCAGGTGCTTCATCAACGCGCGCATCGGGTGATTGTCGACCATGATCTTGCCGATCATCTCCAGGGTACCCACACTCTTGCAGTAGCTGATCATCTTCTTCATCAGCAAGCTGCCGATGCCCAGCCCCTGGAGGTCGTCGCGGACAATGATCGAGAACTCGGTGCGGATGTTGTCGGCGTCGTTCCAGACCCGCACCACGCCGAGCATCTCCTTGCTGCCATCGTCACGACGGTGCTCAGCGATGAAGGCCATCTGGCGGTCGTAGTTGATATGCGAGAGGATCGACAGGTCTCGCTGAGTTAGATCGGCCTTGTTGTGGAAGTAGCGAAAACGGATGCTTTCCTCAGAAAGCTGCTCATGGAAACGATTGAGTAGCGGGGCATCCTCGGCCCGGATAGGGCGAATCTCGACCTGCCAGCCGTTCTTGAGCGTCACCCATTCACGCAGCTCCTCGGGATAAGGCATGATCGCGAAGCGCGCGGGGGAGCCCAGGTCCATGGCGAAGTCCACCGCCACCACGCCATCGCGGTTGAGCAGCAGGGGGTTGAGCTCCAGGCCGCGCAGCTGTGTCAGGTCGCTGGCCATCTGTGACAGCTTGACCAGCAGCTCACAGAGCCGCTCCAGATCACGCTCGGGATGGCTGGAATGCTCGCGAATTAACCGGGCGGCATGGGTGCGCCCTACCACGTCGGCGGCCAGGCTCATGTTGAGCGGCGGCAGGGCGACCTGGCGGTCGGCCAGAATATTGACTTTGTAGCCGCCGATGCCGAACACGATCAGCGGACCGAAGACCGGATCTCGGGTGATGCCGGCACACAGCTGCATGGAGTGCTTGCCGCGCTGCATGGCCTGCAGGCAATACTCATGCACCGCGAGGTCTGGAAACTTCTCCGCTACCTTGTCACCCAGACGTTCCACGGCCTCGGCAACTTCTTCGGGGCCTGTCAGGTCCTGGATCAGGCCAGCGGAGATTTTGTGCGGATGCTGGCGGTAGCGGAAAGGTCGACAGTTACCCTCATGGATCACCTTGAGGGCCATGGGTCCCTCGAAGCAGGCCGCCGCTTCGGCGGCCTGCTCGGCATTACGTGGATAGCGGCTCGTCGCCACTGGCAGCCCGTAGGCCTTCAGCACCTGCGCGGTCTCGGAGTGCGACAGGCATTCGCGCTCCGCCGCGCGGGCCTCTTCGATGAGCGACCGGCAGCGCCGTCGAATCTCCGGGGTGGTGGTAAAGGGCAGACTCGGCGGGGTTTCCTGGAGCAGGGCCTGAACGCGTTGATAGTCGACCATGTGCATGAAGGCCTTTACCGCCTTCTCCGGCGAGATGTAGGTGGGAATGCCGGCCAGGTTGCATTCGTGTCGGGCCGACAGCGCCTCCTCCAGCCCCATCCAGCTGGTCAAAAGGTTACGCCGGAAGCGCTTGCGCGCAGCGATGATCGCCTGGGCAGTGGTCTTGGAGGGTGCCAGGCGGGTCGGCGCATGGACGACTAGCACCGCATCCACCTCCGGTTCGGCGGCCACGATTTCCAGCGCCTGGACGAAGCGCTCCGGGGTGGCATTGCCGCCCAGGTCCACCGGATTCTCGCCGGGCTTGCTGATATCGAAGTCGTCGCGAGACAGCGCCCTGCGAGTCGCCTCGCTGAAGTGGGCCAGCTTGCCCCCGGCATTGATCAGCTTGTCGATGGCCAGCATCGCCGGTCCCAGGCCGTTAGACACGATAGCCAGGCGGTCCCCCTTGAGGGGCTTCATGCGCGAGAGCGTCTCTAGGGCGTCGAACAGATCGTCAGAGTCATCGACCCGGACCACCCCGGCCCGTGCGAAGGCCGCCTCGAAGATTTGGTCACGATTGGCCACCCCGGGCGTCGGCGGCAGTCCGGAGATGTCCGACTCGGCGGTGCGACCGCTCTTGATCGCCAGCACCAGG
This sequence comes from Halomonas ventosae, assembly GCF_004361885.1. Lineage (GTDB taxonomy): Bacteria > Pseudomonadota > Gammaproteobacteria > Pseudomonadales > Halomonadaceae > Halomonas > Halomonas ventosae_C. The sequence goes on along the minus strand of NZ_SNWH01000003.1, from coordinate 30,947 downwards.
CGATTGCGTGAGGCGTCGCGCAGGGAGGTCATGAAATGCTGGGCGTCCATGATGTGCTCAAGGTGAAGCAGGATCGCCTGGGCGGGTGAAAACTGGTTGATGTAATCCATCAGGTCCGGCAGCAGCACATCGACGCTGTCCCCCAGCGTCAGCAGGTGCGAGAAGCCGATGCCGCGGCCGGCGGCCCAGTCGATCATGGCATTGCCGAGCATGCCTGACTGGCCGAGATAGGCCACGCGACCCGCCTTGACCGGCTGGCTGGCGTAAGAGGCATTGAGCTTGCGCCCCGGAACGATCAGTCCCATGCACTCAGGGCCAAGCACGCGGATGCCCGAGACCCTGGCGGCAGCGAGCATGCGGCTACGGATCGACTCCGTGCCGTTCTGCTCGTCGTCGAGGTGGGCCCCAACGGAGAGCACCAGCGCAGCCTTGACGCCGAAGCGTCCGAGCTTGTCGAGCAGCTCAGGCACCGACGCCACCGGTGTACAGATCACCGCCAGGTCCGGCACCTCGGGTAGCTGTGAGACGTGGCCAACGCAGGGCACCGAGAAGACCGTCTCATCGTCCTCGGGGTTGACGGCCCAGATACTGCCGGCAAAGCCGCCTTCGCGGAGATTGCGGATCACCAGCCCGCCCGTGGAGTGGGGCTTCTCGGACGCCCCGATCACTGCGATGCTGGCGGGTTCGAAGAAGTGGCGCAGGAAGCGGGTGCTCACGCAGTATCCTCCTTGAAGGGGCGCTCCCCTTCATTGTGTAAGACTTTTTGACACTGTCCGACACGCCGCGGTCGCGTTTAAGGTGAACTTAATCATTTCGGAGCCAGTGCATGATTACCGCCTACATTACTCACGCTGACTGTCAGTTGCATCACATGGGGCCCGAACACCCCGAAAGCCCGCTGCGGCTGGATGCCATCCGCGCTCGGCTGATGCTCTCCGGTGTGCTGCAGCATACCATGCAGTCCGACGCCAAGGCGGCAACCGAGGAGCAGCTCGCCCGAGTCCATCCGCTTCGTCACCTGCGGGCCCTGGACAAATGCGTACCGCAACACGGCATCGTCACTCTGGACAGTGACACCATGATGAATCCTGATAGTCTCAAGGCGGCACGACTAGCCGCGGGGGCGGTGGTGCGGGGCGTCGACCAGGTATTTCGCCACCAGGCCGACAACGTCTTCTGCGCGGTGCGCCCCCCTGGGCACCATGCGGAAGCCTCCGATGCCATGGGCTTTTGCTTCTACAACAACGTCGCGGTGGGTGCTGCTCACGCCAAGGCCAAGTATGGCGCCCGCCGGATCGCCATCCTCGACTTCGACGTGCATCAGTGCAACGGCACCATCGATATCTTCAAGAATGACCCTGACGTGCTGGTCTGCTCCAGCTTCCAGTTTCCCTTCTACCCGTGGCGGTACCTGCGTAGCGAATGGCATAACGTGGTCAACACGCCACTGCCTGCCGGCACCGACAGTGCCGCCTTTCGAAAGGCCATCGAGGACGACTGGCTGCCTGCCCTGCATGCCTTCAAACCAGAGATCGTGCTGGTTTCGGCAGGCTTCGACGCCCACCGCGAGGACCCCTTGGCAGAGCTCTGCCTGGAAGACGAGGACTACCACTGGATCACCCACATGGCGCTGGAGATCGCTGAGCTCTATGCCGACGGCCGCCTGGTATCGGTACTCGAAGGCGGCTATGAAGTGGATTCCCTGGGGCGCTGTGCCGAAGCGCATCTCAAGGCCCTGCTCGGGCTACCCTTCGGTAATTGAGCGCAGGTTTCCCGGGGCAGAGAAATGGCCGCAAGCGTCACCGGCTTGTTGTTTTTCGCGTCACAGCGCGGTATGAACGGGTCGCGGGCGCAAGGCCGTGGGTGGTGACTGTGGTAAACTTGGCGAAATCTCGTTTCCGATAGTGAACAGTGCATGACCGCCACCACCGATCAGGACGCTGCCCTGCGCATTGCCGCCGGCCGCAAGCCCTTCGTCGAACCCTTGCGCCTCGGCGAGCGCCTCAAGGAACATCGGCTGGCCCAACAGTGGACCCTCGAGGACGTCAGCCAACGTACCGGCCTAGCTCGCTCCACCCTGTCCAAGATCGAGAACGACCAGATCTCACCTACCTTTACGGCTGTGCAGAAGCTGATCAATGGCCTGGGCATCGACCTGCCCCAGTTGCTCTCGCCACCCAAGGTCCAGCCCCGCACCACGGGACGACGCGACCTCACCCGTCAGGGAGAAGGACAGCGCCATCCCACTCCGACCTACGAGCACGAGCTGCTCAGCTGCGAGCTCGCCCAGAAGCGCATGATCCCCTTCAAGACCATCGTGCGGGCGCGCGCCTTCGAGGAGTTCAGCGAGTGGGTGCGCCATGATGGCGAGGAGTTTCTGATGGTGCTCGACGGCGAGATCCTGCTCTACACCGAGTACTACGAGCCGCTGGCCCTGACCAGCGGCGACAGCATCTATTTTGACAGCGCCATGGGTCATGCCCTGATCTCGGTCAGCGAGGCCGATGCCGTGGTGCTGTCGGTCTGCACCCGGGGCGAGGGCAGCACCTGAGGCTCAGGCCCGCGCCCGGTCTCCCGGGCGCCGCGTGGGGATGGCATCGAGCTCCAGCCGCCCGGCGCCATGGATCGCCTGAAAATGACGCCCCTTGGCGCGGGCGATCAACAGCACGCCAAAGCGCTCAGCCAGCTCAACACCCTTCTGGGTCACCCCCGAGCGCGATACCAGCATCCCAATGCCCATCTGCGCCACCTTAAGGACCATCTCCGAGGTCAGCCGGCCGGTGGTGTAGAAGATGTCGGCGTCACTGCTCTCCGCTGCCGCCAGCCATTGGCGACCGGTAAGGGTGTCCACGGCATTATGGCGCCCCACGTCCTCGACAAAGTCCAGCACCGCCGCCTGGCGACACAGTGCGCAGCCATGCACGGCGCCGGCACTGCGATAGGTCTCGTTGTAAGCGCCGAGATTGTCGAGGAGGTCATAAAGCACCGACTGTCGCATCACGGTATCCGGCAAAGGGCTCAGGGAGGTCGCCTCGAGCAGCCGGCCGAAGACCGTCCCCTGACCGCAGCCGGTGGTGACGGTGCGCTGGCCCAGGCGCTCATCCAGATCCTCCGGCAGATGGCGGGTGACCACCGCGGCCGCCTCCACATCCCAGTCCACATGCACCGCCTGGAGATCCTGCAGGCCACTCAAGAGTCCCTGATTGCGCAGGTAACCCACTACCAGCGCCTCGGGATCGGCCCCCAGGGTCATCAGGGTGACGATTTCCCGCTTGTTGAGGTAGACTGTTAAGGCACGCTCCGCAGCAATGGCCTGCTGCCTGGCCTCGCCGAACTCGTTGAGCACTTCGATCTCCAGGGTGGCCGGCAGGCGTGCCCGGCTCAGGCTGATGTCGTTCATCCATGGCTCCTCGGCAGAACATTGATTGACGATGATGGCATTGTCCTTCATGACTGTCTTTACTGGATATACATAACGTCGGAGCTACTCGTTCCATGTCGCCAATCCGCAGCTCTCGTTCACTCAGTTTCGATGTCGTCGGCGAACCGCTCTCCATCAAGGGCTTCACCACGACCCGCTGGGGGATCACCGACCTCGCCCCCGGCACTGCCGGCCCCTGGACACTCGATCTGCAGCTTTACATGACCGAGCGTGCCGCCTATCGCTTCAACCTGGGTAGCGCCACCCCACGCCTGTTCGTGCGGGCTGGTGACGCCAGTGACACCCCTGTCCCCGCCGCCATCTCGGCCAGCCAGGACGTGGCCGCCGGCTGGCTCGATGGTGAGCACCAAGTGCTGGAGGTCGACATGCCGTTGGCGATTCAAGCCTGGATCGAGGCTTACCTCGCCCATCATGGCGAGGCTCCGATGGAGGGTCGCAAAAAGAAACACAAGGGTGCCGGGCGCGCCCGGGAGATCGATACATGAGTCGCTTCGAACGATGGTCGCGCCTCAAGCGGGGTGACACCACGCAGTGTGACGCCCCGCGCTCCGATACATCCCCGCAGGATGGAGAGTCACGGAAAGCCGAGACGCCGCAAGAGGAAGCGTCGACACCGGCGCCATCCACCAGGGAGCTCACACCACCTGCTGCACCACCCCCGGGCAGTCTCGACCATACCCTGCCCGACCCCGATACCCTGCCCGCCGGCAGCGATATCAAGGCCTACCTGGCCGACGGGGTTAGCAGCGGTTTGCGCAAGCGCGCCCTGCGGCGCCTCTTTGCCGCTGAGCACTATGGCCTACGTGATGGTCTCAACGACTACGATGATGATTTTCGCAAGAAGCTAACGCCTTTGGCGAGCGAAGTGGCCGAGCGACTTCGCGACTGGACGCGTCAACCGTGGAGTGAAGACCAGGCACCTCACGATGACCAAACACCGCAAGAGACTGCCTCTGAGGAGCTGGCCAGCAGGGGGGGAGATACCGATGAGTCATCCCTGGGCACATCCCGGCCGGCTTCGCAAAGCGACGCTGATACTGATGAGATACCTTCATCTAAGAGCGGAACGACTGATGAGCGCTCGACATGAGTACCAGGCCCTGCAGCCATCTACCTACACACTGTCGCTCATAACGCCAGTCTATCTGGCTGATGGATCAGACTTATGTCTTAGACCAAGGGAGCCTTTGCACTCGACACTGTTTCAGTGAAGACTTGAACATTGGCATGTCGAGACAACCCTCTTTCCCTACACGACCATGAGACTGCATGAACCAGCGAATTGAGATCACGCCGGTGGATGACAACCATAATCGGCAGGCACGGGAGGCGGTACGCCAGCGTGTTTCCTGGCCGGTCAACCTCACCCCGGCGAGTGTCGGCTATCACAGCGAGGGCCATGCCCTGGTGCTGGGCAACGAACGCGATGTCCGTCGCGCCGCCCACGCCCTGCACGAAAAAGGCCTGCCCGCACCTGCCCTGTTGTTCACCGAGCCGATGGACGATGATGCCTCGCTCGAGGAGGACGAGGCGTTGCTGGCCGCAACCGCCGGCATGACCAGCCAGCGGTTGTCCCGGGCCGAGTCCCGACGGATCGAGATCGCCGGCTACCTGGGCCGCTTCTCTGCCATCCTGGCAGGAGTGGACGAGACCCTGGACCTGGCGCGGGCATTGGCCGGTCGCGAGCATTTCGACCTAGTGCTTGATCTCGGCGAAGTGCCCCGGCTTGCCCTCGAACTGCCACCGCCTGGCTATGTCGCCCTCACCTGGTCTGATCCTCAGCGTGACGCCCAGCTGGAGGCGCTTGCCGGTCTGGTCGGCGACTTCGACAAGCCGCGCTACTTCCAGATTGACAATGCCCTCTGCGCTCACTCTGCCAGCGGCTACACGGGCTGCACGCGCTGCCTTGAAGTATGCCCGGCTGATGCTATCCGCAGCCACCAGGGACGCATCGAGGCGTGGATCGAGATCGACCCTTTCCGCTGCCATGGCGTCGGCAGTTGCAGCAGCGCCTGTCCCACCGGGGCCATCCAGTTCCGCCTACCCGAGACCGCCCGTCAGCAGCAGACCCTGCTGGCCCAGCTCGCCGCCTACCGTGATGCCGGCGGCACGGCACCGGTGGTGCGCTTCGCCGAGGCCGGTGACCTGGCGGAGGAAGGCGAGGCGGCAGGCCATGTTCTCGACATCCCCCTCGAGGAGCTGGGCGCTGCCGGCCACGACCAGTGGCTGACCGCGCTGGCCGGCGGTGCCGCCGAGGTGCGCATCCAGTGCCGCGCCTACATGCCCGAACGGCTCACGGCCTTCATCGACGATCAGCTCGACCAGGCCCATGCCTTGCTCCATGCCATGGGTCACACCCCTTCCCGGGTGAAACGCCTGATGGCCGGCGACATGGTAGCCCGCGATGCCCTGCCGGGCGCATCGCCGCTCGAGGTGGATCGTGCCCCGCTGACGTTCACCAGCAGCGACAAACGCGCTCGCCTCGATGACGTGCTGGCCCACCTGGCACGTCTTGGCCACCCTGACGGCCAACGCCATGCAATGCCGGCGGGTGCCGCCTATGGCGGTCTTGCGGTCGACGCTGACGCTTGTACCCTCTGCCTTTCCTGCGTCTCCAACTGCCCCACCCCGGCACTGGCCGCCGGCGATGATCGCCCCTTGCTGAGCTTTCGCGAGGCAGATTGCGTGCAGTGCGGGCTCTGCGCCGAGGCTTGCCCGGAGGATGCCATCACCCTGGTGCCCGGCTTTCTTGCCGATGCAACACGTCGTGAACGTCTCGTCCAGCACGAGGAGGCGGCCTTCCCCTGCATCCGTTGTGGCAAGCCCTTCGCCACCGCCAGCACCGTCGCGACCCTCAAGTCGAAGCTGGCCGATCACCCCTACTTTGCCGGCGATGCCCTGGCCCGGCTGGAGATGTGCGAGGACTGCCGGGTGAAGGATGTCTGGCAGACCATGGCCCGCGATCCTGAATCGCAGTTGAAGGTATGACGTCATGAACGAGTTGAACGAGCATGATGCCCTGCGAACTGATGTCTACCAGCTGCTGGCTCGGCTGGTGCGCGAGGCTCCAGATGCTGCCCTGCTCGAGTGGCTGGCCGGGCTGGAGGTTGAACGGGACGGCTCCCTGCTCGCCGAGCGCTGGGCATCGCTGGTTGCCGCCGCGGGACACGCCGATGCCGAGATCCTGGCGCGGTCCCACTTTCGCCATCTGGTCGGCGTGGTGCAGGGCGACATCACGCCCTACGCCTCCTGGTATCGCAACGGCGAGCTGATGGACGCTGCTCTGGTTGAACTGCGCCGCGACCTCAAACGACTCGGCTTCCAGCGTGCCGAACACAGTCGCGACCCGGAGGATCACCTGGCTGCCCTGTGCGAGGTGATGGCCATGCTGATCGAGAGCCGATCTCCCGACGAGGCACGTTTCTTCATGGCGCACCTTGCTCCCTGGGCCGCGCAATGCTTGGCGGATCTCGGCCAGGTCGACACCCCCTTCCATGCTCACCTGGGGCGGTTCGGCCAGGCCTTCATCGAAGAGGAGTCGCGGCATCTCGAAGCCGAGGCGCTCGCCTCTCCTGTACGGATCGTCCAACCCTGATGCCTCACGCCAAACGGTGAGGCCACCCCAACAAGGCGCAGCAGAGGCCGCAGACAGCTTAAAGTAGACAGCATAAAGAAGAAGGAGACACCCCCATGACCAACACACGCAATCCAGAGCGCCGGCGCTTTCTCAAGACGCTAGGCATCGGCACTGCCGCCGCCGGTGCGGCCGCTGCGGTGGGCCACGTGACCCTGGCCCAGGCCGAGACCAAGGCACCGACAAAACAAGCCGCTACCAGCGGTGAGTACCGGGAAACCGCCCACATCCGTGCCTTCTACGCCACCCTGCGTGACTGACGACCCAGCCAGGAGAACAAAGCCATGCGTCTGACTCCAAGATCTGATACCCCGAGAGCCGGTGGGCTGGGCATTTCCCGCCGCCAGTTTCTCAAGCGCAGCGGGGCCACCACCGGGGGACTGGCGGCGGCAGGCTTCATGGGCGCGCCCATGATGCAGCGTGCCGAGGCGGCTGAGAAAACCGCCGTCTCTGACGCTCCGGTGGAGACCAAGCGGACCGTTTGCTCACATTGCTCGGTGGGCTGCGGTGTCTATGCCGAGGTCCAGGAGGGTGTGTGGACCAAGCAGGAACCCGCCTTCGATCACCCCATCAACCGCGGTGCCCACTGCGCCAAGGGCGCCTCATTGCGTCAACATGGTCACTCGACTCGCCGCCTCAAGTACCCCATGAAACTGGTGGGCGGCGAGTGGCAGCGGCTCAGCTGGGACGATGCCATTGAGGAAATCGGTAACAAGGTGCTGGAACTGACCGAGGCGAATGGCCCGGACAGCATCTACTGGCTGGGCTCGGCCAAGTTCAGCAACGAGCAGGCCTACCTGATGCGCAAGTTCGCGGCTCTGGCCGGCACCAACAATACCGATCATCAGGCACGTATCTGCCACTCCACCACCGTGGCCGGGGTGGCCAACACCTGGGGTTACGGGGCGATGACCAACTCGCTCAACGACATCCAGAACAGCAAGTCGATCATGTTCATCGGCTCCAACCCCTCCGAAGCCCACCCGGTGGCCATGCAGCATATCCTGCTGGCCAAGGAGCGCAGCCAGGCAGAGATCATTGTCGTCGACCCGCGCTTCACCCGCACGGCGGCCAAGGCCGACAGCTACGTGCGGATTCGTCCCGGCTCCGACGTGGCCTTCATCTGGGGCCTGCTGTGGCACATCTTCGATAACAACTGGGAAGATCAGGAATACATCGACCAGCGTGTCTATGCCATGGATCAGGTGCGTGATGAAGTGGCCAATTTCCCGCCCGACGTTGTCGAGAACATCACCGGGGTTCCCGAGGAGACGATGCGCGACACCGCCCGTCGCCTGGCCGAGAACCGCCCCGGGTGCGTGGTGTGGTGCATGGGCGGCACGCAGCACACCACTGGCAACAACAATACCCGCGCTTACTGCATCCTCGAGCTGGCACTAGGCAACATCGGCAAGTCCGGCGGCGGGGCCAACATCTTCCGTGGCCATGACAACGTCCAGGGTGCCACCGACCTCGGCCTGATGTCCCACTCGCTGCCCGGCTACTATGGCCTGGCCGAAGGAGCCTGGAAACACTGGGGGCGCATCTGGGGCCTTGACTACGAGTGGCTGAAAAGTCGCTTCGACCAGACCGAGTACACCGACGGCAAGCCGATGTATTCCAGCGGGATCACCGTCTCGCGCTGGATCGATGGTGTACTCGAGCAGCAAGAGGATATCTCCCAGCGCACGCGGCTCAAGGCGATGTTCTACTGGGGGCATGCGGTCAACTCCCAGACTCGCGGTCCCGAGATGCAAAAGGCCATGCAGCAGCTCGAGATGATGGTCATCGTCGACCCCTACCCCACCGTGGCAGGCGTCATGCATGATCGCCAGGACGGTGTCTACCTGCTGCCGGCCGCCACCCAGTTCGAGACCTACGGCAGCGTCACGGCCACCAACCGCTCCATCCAGTGGCGTGACAAGGTCATCGAGCCGCTGTTTGAGTCCAAGCCCGACCACGAGATCATGTATCTGTTGGCCAAAAAGCTCGGCTTTGGTGACGAACTGGTCAAAAACTACCGGATGAATGGCGACGAGCCACTGATCGAGGATATTACCCGCGAGTTTAACGCCGGCATGTGGACGGTGGGCTACACCGGTCAGAGCCCGGAGCGTCTGAAAGCCCACCAGCAGAACTGGCATACCTTCAGCTTTCGCGACCTCAAGGCCGAGGGCGGGCCCGTCGACGGCGACTATTACGGCCTGCCCTGGCCCTGCTGGGGCACCGCCGAGATGGGCCACCCCGGCACACCGATCCTCTACGACACCAGCAAGAAGGTGTCGGAAGGCGGCCTGACCTTCCGCGCCCGTTTCGGCGTCGAGCGTAACGGCGAAAACCTGCTGGCCGAAGATTCATACAGCAAGGGCTCCGATCTCGAGGATGGCTACCCCGAGTTCACCGCCACCATGCTCAAGGACCTTGGCTGGTGGGATGAGTTGACCGATGCGGAGAAGGCCGAGGCAGAAGGTAAGAACTGGAAGACCGACCTCTCCGGAGGCATCCAGCGCGTGGCGATCGCTCATGAGTGTGCCCCGTTTGGTAACGCCAAGGCGCGCTGCAACGTCTGGACCTTTCCTGATCCCATCCCCAAGCATCGTGAGCCGCTCTACACCAGTCGCCGTGACCTGGTGCAGGAGTACCGCACCTGGGACGACGTGGCTTCTCACTACCGTTTGCCCACCCTCTACTGGAGCATCCAGCAGAAGGACGTCACCGATAAATACCCGATCATCCTCACCTCCGGACGCCTGGTGGAGTACGAAGGCGGTGGCGAGGAGACACGCTCCATGTCCTGGCTTGCTGAGCTGCAGCAGGAGATGTTCGTCGAGATCAACCCGGCGCTGGCCAACGATCTGTCGATTGCCGAAGGTGACATGGTATGGCTCGAAGGCGCCGAGGGCGGACGCGTGAAGATCAAGGCACTGGTCACTCCACGGGTTGCCCCCGAAGTGGTGTTCATGCCCTTCCATTTCGGTGGCGTGTTCCAGGGCGAGAGCCTGCATGATCGCTATCCGGAAGGCACCGCCCCCTATGTGCTTGGCGAGGCGGCCAATACCGCTACTACCTATGGCTACGACTCGGTGACCCAGATGCAGGAAACCAAATGCACGCTGTGTCGCATCGAGAAGGCAAGCTGAGGAGAAGAACACCATGGCCACAATGAAATTTATGTGCGACGCGGAGCGCTGCATCGAGTGCAATGGCTGCGTCACCGCCTGCAAGAATGCCAACGAGGTGGAATGGGGCATACAGCGACGTCGCGTGGTGACCCTCAACGATGGCGAGCCCAGCGAGGTCTCCATCTCGGTAGCTTGCATGCACTGCGACGATGCCCCCTGTATCGCCGTCTGCCCCACCGAAACCCTCTACCAGCGCGATGACGGCATCGTGTTGCATGACAAGGATCTGTGCATCGGTTGCGGTTACTGCCTCTATGCCTGTCCCTTCGGCGCCCCGCAGTTCCCCAAGCAGAACGCCTTTGGCGAACGGGGCAAGATGGACAAGTGCACCTTCTGCGCCGGCGGGCCGGCGGAAACCAAGGAGGAGGAGTACCAGAAGTACGGTGCTAATCGCATCGCCGAGGGCAAGCTGCCGCTGTGTGCCGAGATGTGTTCGACCAAGGCACTATTGGCCGGCGATGCCCAGGAGGTCGCCGACATCTTCCGCCAGCGCGTGGTCCAGCGCGGGCACAAGGACGGCGGCTGGTCGGGCAATCCCAGGGCCGATGCCGACTCACTGGCCTATGACGCCACCCATCAGGGGTAAGGAGGCGAAGTCATGAGCATTTCAACGAGGGGTACAGGCCCTTGTCGGCTGTTCCTGATGCTGCTGGTCGTGTTGGCCAGCCTGGTCCTGGCGCCGTTGACCCTGGCCCAGGAGGCCGACCCCGGCAGGGAAGCCGCCTTCGCCGTTCCGACGGTCGATGCCGACGTCTGGCGACAGGTCAAGAGCGGCGAGACAGGGCCCAACTACCGGGACAGCCGCTACGGCTCCAACTACAGTCTGATCAACGCCAGCGGCGAGACCTGGCGCCAGATCCGCAACGACTGGATCTCCCCGGCCGGTCTCATCGCCCTGGGCAGCATGCTGGCGATCCTGGTGATCTTCTACCTGATCGTCGGCCGCAGCGACCTCGACGAGGAACGCACAGGCCGCAAGCTGTTGCGCTGGACCGCGCTGGAACGCGCCATGCACTGGACCGTGGCGACGCTGTTCATCGTCCTGGCGCTGACCGGCCTCAACCTGCTGTACGGCAAGTTCGTCTTCCGCCATGCCTTCGGCGACGCTTTCTGGTCCAGCATGATCGCGTTGACCAAGCTGGTCCACAACTACGTGGGCCCGGTCTTTGGCATCCTGCTGCTACTCATGCTAGCCAAGTGGCTTACGGTCAACCTGCCTCGCAAGCACGACTGGCAGTGGTTCAAGCAGGGCGGCGGCATGGTCGGCAACAAGCACCCAGACGCCGGCTTCGCCAATGGCGGTGAAAAGGCCTGGTACTGGATTCTTGCCAGCGTGGGGTTGTTGGTGATCGTCAGCGGTTTCGTGCTCGACTTTCCGCTGTTCGGCCAGACTCGTGACAACATGCAGTGGGCGAACATGTTCCACGCCGTGACCTCGCTGATCTTGATGGCCGTGTCCCTGGGCCATATCTACATCGGCACCATAGGCACCGAAGGCGCGCTGGAGGGCATGACCAGCGGCTATGTCGACGAGACCTGGGCTAAGCAGCACCACAACCTATGGTACGAGGAGGTCAAAGATCAGGTCACCTCCGAGGAGCAGCTGGCGGCCAGCCGCTCGTCTGGCCAGGGCGATGAGCCAGCCCCTCGCTCTGGCTGAGCGTTGGCTGAAATCGGCCCATTGACACCGCCTTCGGGCGGTGTCTTTTGTTAAGCTGGTGCGAAAGACACAACCGCCACCGCAAGAGGAATCTTTCATGCAGCATCTTGACGACACCACGCGTACCGAGCTCGAGGCAGCTGCCTTTCGCCGCCTGCTCCGCCATCTGGACGAGCACAAGGAGGTGCAGAATATCGACCTGATGATTCTTGCCGACTTCTGTCGCAACTGCCTCTCCAAGTGGTTGGTAGCCGCCGCCGACGAGCGCGGCACCGAGCTCGATTACGACACGGCCCGCGAACACGTCTACGGCATGCCCTACGCGCAGTGGAAAGCCAAATATCAGCAGCAGGCCACTCCCGAACAGATGGCCGCCTTCGAGGCACGCCAGGCCGCCAAACAGGAGCGCGAGGACGGATGAGCGAACCGATGATTGCCCTCTCCATCGCGGTGCTGACCATCTCCGACACCCGCACCGAGGCGACCGACCGCAGTGGCCAGGCGCTGGTCGAGCGATTCACTGATGCTGGCCATCGTCTAGTCGAGAAGCGGATTGTGCCCGACGATGTCTACCGCATCCGTGCGGTGGTGGCCGGCTGGATCGCCGCTCCCGAGGTCCAAGTGATCCTCACCACCGGTGGCACTGGCTTCACCGGTCGTGACTCCACCCCGGAGGCGGTCTCGGTCCTGCTCGACAAGCGCATCGAAGGGTTCGGCGAGCTCTTCAGGCAGCTTTCCTGGCAGGAGATCGGCAGCTCCACCGTGCAGAGCCGTTGCCTTGGCGGACTGGCCAACGCCACCGTGGTGTTCTGCTTGCCCGGTTCCACGGGGGCCTGCCGCACCGCCTGGCACGGCATCCTTGCCGAGCAGCTGGATAGTCGGCACAAACCCTGTAACTTCGCTAACCTGGTAATCCCCGAGCGAGGCCAGCATGGCTGAGCTGCAATCTATCGACACGGCACTGACGGCGCTGCTGCATAACGTGGTCATCACACCGGCGCAATCCCTGCCCTGTGACGAAGCGGCGGGCCGTGTGCTTGCCCAGGGCATCGAGGCCCGGTTAGACGTTCCAGCCTTCGACAACAGCGCCATGGACGGCTATGCCCTTGACCATCGCGATGCCGGCAAGCGACTGAACATTGCCCAGCGCATCGCTGCGGGCTCGCCGGTTAAGCCCTTGGTGCCGGGCACCTGTGCACGCATCTTCACCGGGGGCGAGATTCCCCCGGGTGCCGACTGCGTGGTGATGCAGGAACGCGTCGAGGTCGAGGATGACCTGGCCGCGATACCGCCCGACATTCCGGCCGGCGACAACGTCCGCCGCCGGGGGCGTGACGTGGCGGCGGGGGATCTGCTGCTGCCTGCCGGCGAGCGGCTGGAGGCCGCCGCGCTGGGCCACTTGGCCGGTCAGGGCATCACCGAGGTCCTTGTGCGACGCCGGCCGAGAGTGGCACTGCTTTCCACCGGCGACGAGATCGTCGAGCCGGGTCAGCCACTGGCCGCAGGCCAGATCTATAACTCCAACCGGCCGATGCTCAGGCGCCTTCTCGAACGTTTCGGCGCCGAGTTGACGCTGATCACCTCGATTCCCGATGACCCGGAAGGCACTCGCGAAACCCTGCGCACCGCAGCCCGTGGGACCGACCTGGTGATCAGCACCGGCGGTGTCAGTGTCGGCGAGGAGGATCATGTCAAGGCCGCCCTGACGTCGCTGGGCCAGCTGGACCTGTGGCGTTTGGCGATCCGTCCCGGCAAGCCCCTGGCACTGGGGCGCCTGCCCGACGAGAAAGGAAGGGACGTCCGCTTCGTCGGCCTGCCCGGTAATCCTGTCTCCTGCTTCGTTGGCGCCTGGCTCTTCCTGCGTCCCCTGCTGGGGGCCCTTCAGGGTTGCCCGGCGCTCGCCGAATTGCCCTGCCTCACGGCCCAAGCAGAGTTCGCCACGCAAACCGAACCACGACGCCATTACATGCGCGTGGCACTCGAGTTCGGCAGCAAGGGAATCGTGGCTCGGGCTTTCCGGGATCAGAACTCGGGGGTGCTGTCATCCTGCATCTCTGCCGATGCGCTGGCGGTAATTCCGGCCGAGACGCGTATCGAACCAGGCGATCCTGTCGATTGCCTATGGCTCAGGGTCGAGTGAGCGACGCATCTCGCGGCGGAACGCCTAGCACTTCATTCACGGCTGGCCAGAGCCTGGCAAAGTCTCGGGCGAGTCGCGCGTAGTCCTCCTCCAGCCAGGGCACCAGTTCAGCCAGACGGTTGGGCCCCGAGAGCCGTTGGCCGATGCCCTCGATGGCCCGGCAGGTGAAGCTGAAGTCGGCGTAGCGATTTAGCCAGTCCTGCTCCACCAGGATCGGCATCATTGACGCCAGACGAGCCGGGGCCGGGCGTGTCGCCAGTACCCGGTAGCAGCGCTGTACCAACAAGCGTCGCTCATCGCTTGCCAAAAGCCGAGCGGCGAAGTGATCCCATACCAGGTCGAGGGCAATGCCGGCATAGCGTCGTTGTCGGCGCGGGGATCGTGCGAGCACATCGGAGACCACCGGATGCCCATCGACGAAGGCATCCACGCGGCGGTGATGGCGAATGCCTGCGGCTTGGTCGGTCTTCCAGGCCGACAGGTCCGCGCCCTTGACCCCGTCGGCAATCAGGTTGCCATAGAGAAAGTCGTTATTGCCGCCTCGGGCGAGCCAGCCATGCGCCAGGAAGTTCACGATTCTCGACTCACAGGCAATGAGTAGGCTTGGGCAGTCCGGCTAGGCGTGCCGCTACTTTGGCCGGGCTGCCGGGGAAGAGGTGCATCAGGTGGATGGAACGACCTTTCTTCGGCCCCAGGGATTGCGCTACTGCCTTGACCAGAGGGCGCATGGCGGGCGCCATCTCGTAACGGGCATAGAAGTCACGAAGTACATGGAGGATTTCCCAGTGTTCTGCGGTTAGCGTTATACCTTCTTCCTTTGCCAGGGCTTCTGCTACCTCAGATGTCCATTCTTTGATGTCAATTAAGTAGCCTTCAGGATCTAGTCTGTAGTGTTGTTGATTAATAATTAGATAACGGTATATTTCTGTACTTGCCATCAGTACCAGCTCACTGTGCGCTCGGCTTCCTCGGTCAGCTCCACGAAGCCATCCACATCGACCACCTGCACGCTGGCATCGCAGCGCCCGAGCAGCCCGCGAGACTCAAGATCCTCTTTGAGGGCGAATAGCCTCCCTTCCACCTCTGCGTAATACCGCACTAACTGGGGGAGCGCCCCTTGAACCCCATCCTCGATCAACAGCAGGCGATCCTCCGATGACATGCCGGACAAGGCTTGCTGATAGACCCGGCTGGTTGCCGGGGACCGATTCACGACATGCAGTAGCATTTGGCGCACTCCTTGCGTCTGGCTAAAAGGTCAATACCAGGCGATGCTCCGACAGGAAAGACGCCAGTACTTCAGACGACACGCACTCCACCTCGAGCATCAGGTCATCTCTCGAGAGGCCGAGATCCGACAGACCCTGCTCGTCCACCAGCAGCGTCTCGATATCATACATCTCCAGCATCTCCAGCGTCGCCGCCGTCCCCTTCTGCCCCAGGGGGCCCACCTGCTGCTCGGGCATCAAGGCCGTCACCCCCTCCCCCATGAACAGCAGGGAGACGCAGCGTCCGAAGGCTGCCGCAACCAGGGCGGCATCCAGGCCCTCCCTGAGCCAGCTGCTGCCATGGGGGCCATGGCGCAGGATCACCAGCAGATCGCTATCGTCGGGGGATTCTTGCATCGCGCCTCCATCGGGAAACACTCAGGGGCCGAAGGTGATCAGACGGTCGCAACGGGTGCCAAGGTCGATCAACTGCCCCAGCCCGGTCAGTTCGAAGGGGGGTTCAACGCTGACGCCGTCCTTGCCATGCCGGGCCGCTTCACGTTCGTCCAGCAGGCCACGGCGCAGGGCTGCGGCGATACAGACCTGCAAGGCCACCCGATGCTCACTGGCGATCGCCATCCAGGCATCCACCAGATGCGGCTCATCCTGGGGAGGTGCGGCCAGACGGGCGGCGTTATACACCCCGTCGTGATAAAAGAACACCGCTTCGAGATGGTGGCCACGTGCCAGCACGGCATGGGCAAACCGCAAGGCGGAATGGCTCGCCTGGTGACTGTAAGGGGCACCCATCAGCAGGATAGCGTAGCGCATAGGGGTCCTCCGTAAACAGCCTGGCCCCACCGGAAGGCGGGGCCAGGCTAGTGTGCCGAGGCAGTTGCATCACTCCTGGTTCATGATTCCCAGGATGGAAAGCAGGCTGATGAACAGGTTGTAGATCGAGACATAGAGAGTGATGGTGGCAAGGATGTAGTTGGTCTCACCGCTCCGATGAACGATCTCGCTAGTCTGGTAGAGGATGGCCGCCGAGGCAAACAGCACGAAGCCGGCCGAGACCATCAGTGACAGCGCAGGGATCTGCAGGAAGATACCCGCCACCATGGCAATGATTAATACGATGGCACCGGCCATCAGGAAGTTCGCCAGGAAGCTGAAGTCCTTGCGGGTAATCAGCGCTATGGCCGAGAGCCCGACAAAGGTCACCCCGGTCATACCCAGCGCGGTCATGATCAATTGCGCGCCGTTGGGCAGAGTGAGGTAGGCGCTAAGGATCGGCCCCAGGGTGAAGCCCATGAAGCCGGTAAAGGCGAAGGTGGACAACAGGCCTAGCGCCGAGTTGGCGGTCTTATGCACCAGGAACATCAGACCATAGGCACCGATGAAGAACACCAGGATGTTCATTCGCTCGATGCCCATGGCCATGGCGACACCGGCAGTCGCTGCGGAGAACAGCAGGGTCATCGCCAGCAGGCCATAAGTATTTCTCAGAACCTTGCTGGTACCGACAGCCTGGTTCTGCTGTCGTGTTATCTGGGTATTCTGATAAGCCATGGATCGGTAGCTCCCTGTGTGGATGATCTAGGCACTTGACCTAGAATGCCGGCAGAAGGTTCCCGACGCAAGCGACTGGCTAGTCAGGCTTCAACGCATTTTCCGCGGACATCGCCTCGGCCAGCACCCGGCGCGCCACGCGCAAGGCCGAGTCACTGACCTCTCCGTCACCTTGCTCGAGTGCCTCGAGATTCATCCAGCGCAGCTCGGTGGCATCGTCGGCGGCCAGCTCCACTCCACCTTGCCATTCGAGTTGCACCACCACGATAACGAAATGCATTGTTAGCAAGCCTGCGTCATCATGATCGAAGAGATCGATGGCCGTCAGAATGCGCCGCGGCGCGGCGATCACTCCTGTCTCCTCCAACAGCTCCCGTGCCGCCGCCTGCTGAAGACTCTCACCCGGTTCTACCTTGCCCCCCGGCAGGGCCAGCATACCAGCATTGGGGGGATTCATTCGTCTCACCATGAGAATGCGATCACCCCTGACCACGGCGGCAGAGACGGCGGGGATCGGGCGCACCCCAAGACGCTCGTAGGGCTCAGTCATGAGTCTCTCCTGCTGCTATCGCCGAAGATGCCATTGTGCCCCACCTTCCCATGAGAAGCCTAACATCTTGATCCCAAGGCGCTCTTGACCCCGCAGAGAAAGCTGGTAGTATACCCGTCCGTGAGCCGGAGGGATGGCAGAGCGGTTGAATGCACCGGTCTTGAAAACCGGCGAGCCTTAACGGGCTCCCAGGGTTCGAATCCCTGTCCCTCCGCCACCCAGGCCCATAGAACCCGCCCTTCGAGGCGGGTTTTTCCTTTTCTGACCCCAACTTAGCGCCTTTCCTTGTATAACGGCGTATCAGCTACTATCATCCAATTCAGCATATCTATGTTGGGTAGGACGTTGGGAGAGCGAGATGCCGAAAGTAGCGAAGACACTGACCCCGCTGGAGATCAAGCGCCTGGTGGAGCCGGGATTCTATTCAGTCGGAGGAGCTGCTGGCCTCCACCTGCAAGTGGGCAAGACCGGCGCCCGGTCGTGGATCTTGCGCACCATGGTCGGCAGCAAGCGCAGAGACATCGGCCTCGGCAGCGCCAGGGAGGTCACGGTGGCGAAGGCCAGGGAGTACGCCCTCGAGATCAAGCGCAAGATCAAGGAGGAGGGCATCGACCCGGTGCTAGAGCGCCAGGCCGCCCGAAGCGCCCTGATGGCCGCCCAGGCCAAGGCCATCACCTTCGAGGAGTGCGCCCGCAAGGTAATCGCCAAGAAGATGGCAGAGGCCACCAACAAGAAGCACGCCCGGCAGTGGGAGACCACGCTCGAGACCTACGCCTACCCCACCCTCGGCAAGATGGCGGTCGATGACATCGAGCTTGCTCATATCGTCGAGGTGCTGGAGCCCATCTGGCAGAGCAAGACCGAGACCGCCTCCCGCACCCGGCAGCGCATCGAGGCGGTGCTGGCGTGGGCATCGGCGCATGGATACCGGCAGGGGCCGAACGTGGCCGCCTGGAAGAACAACCTCGACGCCATCCTCCCGGCGCCGGCCAAGATCGCCAAGGTGGAGCATCACGCCGCCCTGCACTTCGACAAGATCCACGACTTTATGCGCGACCTCCGGCAGCGTGAGGGCATGGCCGCCCGGTGCCTGGAGTTCGTAGTCCTGACGGCTGTGCGCAGCGGGGAGGCCCGTGGCGCCCGGTGGTCGGAGATCAATCTCGAGGAGCGCATCTGGTCGATTCCCGGCGAGAGGATGAAGAACGGCAAGCCGCACCGCGTCCCGCTGTCCGATGCTGCTGTGGCGCTGCTGGAGTCTCTGCCCGGTGGTGAGGGCATGGCCCTGGTATTCCCGGCGCCCAGGGGCGGCAAGCTGTCTGACGCGGCAATGAGCGCCCTCCTCAAGCGCATGGGGTACAGGGTGACGGTTCACGGCTTCCGCTCGTGCTTCCGCGACTGGACAGCCGAGCGTACCTCCACACCGCAGCACGTCGCAGAGATGGCGCTGGCGCATACCATCGCCTCCGGCGTCGAGGCCGCCTATCGGCGCGGCGAGCTGCTGGAGAAGCGTGCCGACCTGATGAAGCGGTGGGCAGAGTTCATCGACACCGCGCCGGCCAAGGGGGAGAACGTGACGCCCATCCGGCCAAAAGAAAGTTCCGCAACCAATGTCGTTTAAGTCGTCAAGTCGTGCATGGCGGATGCGCAATCCGCCTCCGGTCGCATGAAATCAGCATGTTGGGCGGGATTTGCCCGGCTACCCATCATAGGAGCCAACAAAGGAGGTGGTATGGCTGATGATCGCACGGAGACAGAGGAGGTCATGCGCCGTGCGCTGCTCAAGGCACTGGAGGATGCAGGAATGCCCTCCGGCGATCCTATGGCACTGGCCTCGGCGAGAGACCTGCTGGCGTCCTTGGTGATCTACTGGAGTCATGACCGTGAGGACGTGGCGCGACAGGCAGTGTTCGCCCAGCGAGCCGGAAGAAAACTGGCTGACGAGATAGCCAAGGATGACCCAGGCGCGGCGGCGGAGCTGTCTTACCTGTTTGGGCTCGAGGTCGGAAGGCTGCTGGCAAAGCTGGAGTTCCCTGTATCGCCTACTGATGCCGAGGCCCTTGTGGAGTGGAAAGAGAGAATCGAGAGCACGAGGCGCAACTCCGACGCCTACAAGGATGGGCTCAGAGAGGTGAAGAGGGAGGCTGTGTCCTACGCGACCGCTTACCTGAGCCTAATGGACACTGAGAACAATATGCGGATGCGCGGGCTGTGCGAGGTCGTGTTCGATCATCTGCTGAGGATCTACCCGCCCACTGATCCTCGGCACAAGTTCATCCCACCCGGCAAAGAGCCGGAGGAGGAGATACGCCGCTGGCTGCGTGGCAAGGTGCCCTCCTATGTCAGCAGGCGGGGCCGCCCAAGATCCTGAGTAATACCCCTCCCCGCCGACGAGCGGATTTTTCGCCCCTCACGCCCTCGGCAATCTGGGCTTGCACTCCGATGAATGAGGCAAGCCGCAATGACCTACCTTTCCGTAAAGCAACTGGCCGCCCGCTACAGCGCATCCGTGCCGACCATCTGGCGCTGGGCGCGTGAGACGGACTTTCCCAAGCCGATCAAGCTGACCTCCAACTGTACCCGCTGGAAGCTGGAAGACATCGAGAAGTGGGAAGCCGAGCGGGAGGTGGCCTGATGCTTGCGCCTATCATCCCGTATCACTATCATGAGCGTGTCACGGCAAAATCCGTGGCCGATCTTGGCGGATCGAAACCTGAATGGCGCACAAGCGCCGCATCCGTGTCTGGCGCTATTTTTGTGCCCGCCACGAGCTATGGCGGCTGTGCGTGGAAGCCCTACGGGGCTGCCGGTGTCCATTCGGGCCGGTCCGCCAATCCGCGTACAGTCGCCCCCATCCGTTGCTTGGCGGCAACCGGGGACGACTCCACACCGAATGGAGTCAGACCTATGGCACTCACACGCCTGTTCCCTTCCCGCATCCTTTCCGACCGCGCCGCTGCGCATCGCGCAATGGCTCGAGCTGCCCTGTTCGCAGACAGCAGCGCCGCGACCCGTCTCAAGCGTTACAACCTCCACATGAGCAAGGCCCGCACCCTGGAAGCCGCCGCTGGCAAAGGGGGTGCAGCATGAGCGCCACCAACGACCTGATCGCCCTGCTGGAAGACATCGGCCATCGGCAAGACGGCCTCGGCTGGGCAGCGAGAGGCCACGCTCGCCGGCTTCAAAGGCTCGCCCGCTACACCCGCACCCGCGAGGATCAACTTCACAAGCTGGAGGGCTTCAGCGAGCTGGTGGAGGCCCTGGAGCTGCTGGATAGCGACACGACCAACCGCCTGGCCGATCTGATCGTTGGCGCCTGGCAAGAGGCGTGGCGCATCGACCGGGAGGGAGAGGCCCAATGACCGCACAAACGAAAGCGCCCGCCCCCCGGCAGGGGCAGGCACCTCGACAGAGCTTTGACCGGGCTCGACATCATCATAGCGCAAAGCAGGATCTGGCGCTGCTGATGGAGCCGGTCGCCCGCGAGCTGCTGGGCGAGCCGAACAAGGCACTAAGCAAGAAAGGCGAGCTGAGGTTCGGCACGCATGGGAGCCTGGCGGTGAAGCCCGAGGAAGGCACATGGTACAGCCACGAGGAGGAAGCCGGCGGAGGCGTGCTGGATCTGATCGCCCGCGAGACTGGCCTAGGCACTCGCCACGAGCAATTGACCTGGCTCGAGGAGCACGGCTTCCGCGAGAAGTCGGAGCCGCCCAAGCCGCCCACCAAAGCCGATGAGGTGGCCCGCTACCGCTACAACGATGCCAAGGGGCGCCCGCGCTTCTACGTCGTCAGGTACGAGCCCCAGGGGCAGCCTAAGACCTTCCGCCAGGGGCGGCTCGACGAGCGTGGCCGTTTCCTGCCGGGAGTGAAGGGTATCGACACGCGCATCCCGTACCACCTCGACAAGCTGGCCGCCCAGCCGGAGGCGGAGGTCTATCTGGTCGAAGGCGAGAAGCACGTTCACGCGCTCGAGGAGCTGGGGCTGCTGGCCACCACCAACGCCGGGGGCGCCGGCAAGTGGACAGACGAGCATAGCCGGTACCTGGCTGGCCGCCGTGTGGTGATCCTGCCCGACAACGATGCGCCCGGTATCGCCCACGCCCGCAAGGCCCAGGCGTCCCTCGAGGCGGCTGGCGCCGAGGTGCAGGTGGTGATGCTGCCGGGGCTGCCGGAGAAGGGCGACGTTATCGACTGGCTCGACGCCGGTGGCACCCTGGAGCAGCTCGAGGAGATCGTCGCCCAGGGCGGTGAGGTACTGCCGGAGGAGCCGGTGGTAGAGCTGGCACAGGAGGAGGATGGCGACAGCGGCAAGCAAGCGCAGACCGATCTGATCGTCGGGTTCGTGCAAACGTGGAGTGACCTTTTCCACGACGATAACGATGTCGCCTTTGCGCGGCATCGCGGAACCGGGGAGGTTCGCTCCCTCGGCAGCCGAGCGTTTCGGCACTGGCTGACGGCAGAGTTCTACGCCCAGCACGAAAGGGCCGTCCGCGACCAATCGCTCCGCGAGGCTAGGATGACGCTCGAGGGCATCGCCATGAAAGAGCATCGCCCGGTGCATATCCGTGTGGCCGGCGGTGCGGGGCATTACTGGCTCGACCTCGGCATCACAGGCAGTAGCCGCTGCGTTCACTTGTGGGCTGGCGCCTGGACGCTGGAGGAGCAGAGTGAGCTGATGTTCTGCCGGTCGGAGAGCGCCCAACCGCTGCCGGAGCCGGTGCCTGGTGGCAGTATCGACGCGCTGTGGAAGGTGGCCAACGTGCCGGAGCAGGCCCGCCTGCTGGTCGTGGCGTGGCTGGTGGAGTGCCTGAGACCGGACACACCCTTCCCGGTGCTGGAGCTGCTGGGAGAGCAAGGCAGCGGCAAGTCTGGCACGCAGTCGGCACTGCGTCGGCTGATCGACCCCAACGCCGCCGACCTCCGGGGGGCGCCCAAGTCTGCCGAGGATCTGTTCGTCAGTGGTGGCGTGAACCACGTTATCAGCATCGAGAACGTGAGCCACCTCCAAGCGCCGATGCAGGACGCGCTGTGCGTCGTGGCGACCGGAGGCGGGTTTGCTCGCCGCAAGCTGTACACGGACAGCGACGAGAGCGTTATCCAGCTCAAGCGCCCGGTGATCCTCAACGGCATATCCGCAGCCGTCACTCAACAGGATCTAGTGAGCCGCACCATTACGGTAGAGGTGCCGGTGATCCACGACGCCCAGGCCAAGGACAGGCTCGAGGCGGAGTTTGAGGCCAAGCGCCCGGAGATCATCGGCGCCCTGCTGGACATCGCCGCCCGCGCCCTGGAGATCCTGCCGGAGATGACGCTGCCGGCAGAGCGCCGCCCGCGCCTGCTGGAGTTCGCGCTCCTCGGCATGGCAGTCGCCAAGGCGATGGGGCATGACCCGGAGGAGTTCATGCGCCAGTTCGACACCGCCCGGCAAGATGGGCTCGAGCGCACCCTCGAGGCGAGCCCGGTGGCAACCGCTATCCGAGACTGGGCGGAGATCCATCCCGGCGAGGCCCAGGAGGTCACGGCTGACGAGTGGCGCCGCACCCTGGAGAGCTACAAGCCGCTGGGCTGTGATTCATGGCCAAGGTCGGCAAAGGGCATTGCCGACGCCATGCGCAGAGCCGCGCCTGCACTCCGGCAGCTTGGCATCGAGTGCCGGTCGCTGGGGAAGGTGAGAGGCGGTCGCGTCGTCTGGCGAGTGTTCAAAGAAAGTTCTGGAACCGATGTCACTCAAGTCACCACGTCACCATCGAGCGGTGACATGGTGACGTCAGTGACATCGGTTCGGAAAGATTCTTTCGCCCGTGTGTCCGGGGAGGAGTTCTGATGGCCGCCATCGACTACCTCCAAGCCCACGACCTCCATGCCGACCCGCTGCCCGGTGGCCGCATCTATGTCTGGCCTGCCGACAACATCACCCCGGAGGTGCGCGTCTGGATCAAGGCGCACAAGGCGGAGCTGCTGCAAGAACTGTCCCCAGCCAACAGCGACAAGCGGAGAAGCTGGAGGGTGATCCGTGGCGGCAAGCCCATCGCCACCCTGTGCGGCAAGCTGATGTCGCCGGAGGAGGCACTGGAAGCCGCCAGAGCCCGATGGTCCGATGCCAGCATCGAGGAGTGACGAGTCCCCGGCCATCGAGCCGGGTTTTCTTTGCCTGGATGCAGGCCGGAACAGGAATGGCGGAGAGCTGTTCCGCTTCCAACCTATGTAAATCAGTATCATGGCGGATTAATTATAAGATACCCAACAATATAACCACCATAAATTGGAGTTTTTCTGGTATAATTGGAGCAGGCCCACACCGCATGAGGACAGCGCCATGCCTGAGCCCGATGCCCGCCCAGGCCGCCCCAAGGGCCGCCGCAACACGAAGCCGAGCGAAGCCGCCATTGCAGCGTATTACCGCCTGCTGGCAGACAAGGCCGACAGCGGCGACACGACCGCCGCCGGATGGCTCGTCTACATCACTGAGCAACAGCGCAAGAAGCGCAAGGACAACGACCAATGAGCTTTGAAGATCCGACCCAGCCCGCCAAGCCGAACCCGTATCAAGCCGGTGAGCAGATCCCAGGCGCCCGTCGGCAGCCGTTCAGCGCCGAGAAGCCGTACAAGGAGCCTGTGCGCCCCGATGTGCTGGCGAGCTACAAATGGCATGAGACAGCCCTCGAGGCGCACCCGGAAAACCATTTCTTCACCAGCACCAAGGCCGACCATATGGGGGTGGTCAACGCGATTGATCAACTCGACCACTTGGTGAAGGCCCGTGACCCCAGGGTGACGCCTGCCGCCCATCAGGACCGCGTGAACGCCGATGCAGAACGCGCCGCTAAGCGCCTGGACGACAAGTTCAAGGCTGTGGCGATGCGCAACATCGACTCTCTGAAGCAAATGGAGCAGGTGGTACACGACCGGCTCGGCATCAGCGAGGACAGCCGGCACGGCATGGAGATCCGCGCCAAGCTGGCGTCTATGAGCACCGAGGAGCGCCGCCTGGCTATCCACGAGGCCGCCGCCAATGGCGACCGCGAGGTTATGGCCGCCGTGCTTAACGGGCCTGGCTTCCTGACGGGCCTGTCTGCCGACGAGAAGGCCCGCATGTTTGATAGCTACATGCGCCGACATGAGCCCAAGCTGGCCGCCGAGATGGACGCCATGAAGCGCAGCGGCGAGAAGCTGGAAGCGGCGACCGCTGAGGCTGGCACCTTCATCCGCCGGCACTACATCAACCACGACCACGACCCGGCAGCCCGCAAGGCCGACGAGGCCCGCGCCCGCTATGACGACGTGCTGCGCAATCTCTGAGGTGAGCATGGCCGAACGCGACAAGCGGGGCAGGTTCATCAAGGGCGCGTCGGGTAATCCAGCCGGACGCCCCGCCCGTGCTGACGAGCTACGCCGGCTGCTGGACGGTGACGCCGAGGAAGTGGCCGCCAAGGTGCTCGAGGCCGCCAAGGGTGGCGACCTCCGCGCCGCTGAACTGGTACTTGCCCGCGTTGTGCCGGTACATCGCCCTGCCCACGCCCCGGTGACGTTCGCCCTGGACAGGGAGGCCCCGCTGGCAGACCAAGGCCGGCAGGTGCTCGCCGCCATCGCTGCCGGCGAGATACCGCCCGACCAAGGCCGGAGCTTGCTGGACGCCCTCGCCGCCCTGGTGCGGGTGGTAGAGCTGGACGAGATCCAGCGGCGCCTCGACACCCTGGAGGAACAGAGCAATGGGTAATTTGAGCAACCCTGACGCCAACGTGTCATGGATCAACAAGGCTGCCGACAAGCGCCACGCCGCCGCCATCATCATCCACGGAAAGGAAGTGGCCCGCCTATGGGACTTCACGCCCGAGAAGGCCCGAGAGCGTGCCGAGAAGCTGCGCACCCTGCAAGGCTGGAAGAATGCCGAGGTGGTGACAGATGAGGCGTGAAACACAGCGACGACTCGACGCCCTGGAGCCGAGAGCGCACGACCAGACGGTGAAGGCCATCAGCGACCTGATAGACGAGCTGTCCGACCTGGCTGCTGGTGGCGATGGCCGGCAACAGGGTAGCGACCTGATGGCGATATTCGAGGCTGACGACAATGAAGCGTGACCTGGAGAAGCGCTTAGAGGCCCTGGAGCGCGAGGCGACCGAACGCTGTGTTCTGTGGATTGGCCCGCCAGAGGGTGCGCTGGCTGGCTGGGAAGTGGTGCCGATGGCCAAGGGTGGCGCTGCCCATGTCTGGCGTGATGGTGGCGAGTCTGACGAGGATCTACAGGCCCGCGCCGCCCTGGAGGCGAACCGGCATCAAGGCGTCGTCGTCGTGTTCGGCATGGATGCCAACGGGGTGACGCGATGAGCAAGGATCTACAACGCCGCCTGCACCGCCTGGAAGTGCAGGCCGGTGCCGACCGTGAGCCGCTGGTGATCGTCATCACGCCCGTTCACAAGCATGACCATCTATGGGAGTGCGACGCCTATGTCTGCCAGCAAACCGGGTGGCGGTGCGAGCGTGAAGCCGGCGAGGACATGCAGGCATTCGTGGAGCGTGCCGAGCGCGAGGCCCAGGCGTACGCCCAGGCCAGCCGTTCGCTGCTGATCATCCTGCACCCGGACGCGCCAGAGACAAGCTAACGCGGGATCATTCAATATCACAATATATGTTGGCAATTTTGTTGGGTACAAGAAAAATACGCCCATAAGATATTGATTCCGAACGATACAAATCGGACTGTCCCTCCGCCACTTCCTATTCAGAATCAGGCGCCTACGAGTGGCGTCTTTTTCATTCGCCTTGCTCCTGCAGCAACTCACATGCCTCGATCAGCGTCAGGCGGCCCGTGCTGAAGGCCCCGGTATCGATGTAGTGGACATTGCCCAGCGTCGTCGGCCGCTCCACGATGGTGTGGCCGACGACGACGGCGTCGATTCCCACCACCGGCGTCGCGTCGCCCCGCTGGATGCGCGAACGCCCCCAGACCAGCGCTTCCCGGTCGGCCGCCTCGAGACGCGACCAGACGGCCGGGGGTTCGGCGTGCACCATGCCCAGACGCTTGCCCGCAACCGCGAGCTCTCGCGCCAGGGGCAACTGGGGAAGCGCCGCCTCCAGGACCCTGCGCGACTCGTCCACGCCGCTCGCGGTAACCCAGCCCCCGCCGTTGATCATCCACAGCGCCCAGGCGCTGCTGTCCTCGCCCTCGAACAGCGCATGGCGGGCCAGTTCCTCATGATTGCCGCGCACGGCGTGAAACCAGGGCATGAAGACGAGCTTGAGGCAGTCGAGCGAATCGCTGCCGCGGTCGATGAGATCGCCAACGCAGAACAGGCGGTCTTCCGCGGCATTGAAAGCGACACCCTGCAAGGCATCCTGCAATAATCGATATTGTCCGTGGAGGTCACCCACGACGAAATCGCGGCCCCTGCTGTTCGCGGCGTGTGTCGTCAGCATGCATTGGTCTCCTCGCCGATTCCTTCCTCCATCACTATGTCATGATAGCCGCCCATATTTCCCTAACCGGCGAGTGATCCGGCCATCCAGCTGGCGCTGGAGATACTCAAAGCGGCCAGTTGGCCGGCGTGCGCCGCGATAAGCCGCAAAGGCTTGCGGGGTTTCAGTAGAGACGCAGCCCCACCCGGGTGACCCGATTGCCGTCCATCGCGCTGACTACCCAGTGTATGCCGTGCCAGTCAACATCATCGCCCACCACCGGGTGGCCTCCGACCCGCAGCGAGACGAACTCCGCCAATGTCATGTCTTGCTCGCCGGGGCTCAGCGTCAGGCCATAGGCATCGGCGATGTCACGCATGTGGGCCGCGCCGTCGAAGGTGAATGTCCCGAAGAAGGCCCGTTCGCGCTTGAGCGTGGCGTCCCCGTTGAACAGCCGGTTCAACGCCGGCAGATCATCGGTACGACCGATCACGCAGATCACGTCACCCAGCCGTAGCCGGGTGCTGCCCTTGGGATGCAGCATGGCATGCTCGCGGAACAGCGCCGAGATCAAAGCTCCTGAGGGAAAGCGCAGCAGCCGGATCGGCACGTCCTTGAGATCGGCATTCTCGACTTCATAGACGAACATCTCGTAGTCGTTCTCGGGCAGGATGCCCAGTGGCCCGCGTCGGTTCGGGGTCACGCTGGGGGGCAGCTCCACTCTCATGCGACGTGCCATCCACGGCAGGGTGCCGCCCTGAATCAGCAACGACAGCAGCACCACCGCGAAGGCGACGTTGAAGTAAAGCGACGCATTCTCCACCCCGCCGATGACCGGAAAGATTGCCAACACGATGGGCACTGCACCACGCAGGCCCACCCAGGCGATGAAGCCGATCTCCCGCCAGCGAAACTTGAAGAACGGCTTGACAGCGACCAGCACCGCCAGGGGGCGGGCGACGAAGATCAGCGCAAGGGCTACCAGCAATGCCGGGAGCGCATAGTCCAGCATCTCGCTGGGCGTGACCAGCAGACCCAGCACCAGGAACAGGCCGATCTGCGAGAGCCAAGCCAGGCCATCGTGCACCGGCAAAATGAAGGCGAGGTGGCGGCCGGGCCGGTTGCCGATCATCAGGCCCGCCAGGTAGATGGCCAGGAAACCACTGCCCCCCAGGGCGCTGGTTAGGCCGAAGATACAGAAGCCCAACCCCAGGGCCAGCAGTGAATAGAGGCCTGGCGCCAGGTCCAGCCAGCTCAGCAGGCGGGCACTCAGCCAGCCGATGCCTACGCCGATGACGATGCCCAGGCCAAACTGCTGGACGAGGAACAGCAGGGTCTCGCCTACCCCGCCGATATCCCCGACCAGCAGGTCCACCAGCACCAGAGTGAGGAAGATCGCCATGGGATCGTTGGTACCCGACTCGATCTCCAGCGTCGCCCCGACCCGCTCGTTGAGATTGACGCCCCGCCCGCTGAGCATGGAGAACACCGCCGCGGCATCGGTGGAACCCACGATGGCTCCCACCAGCAGCCCTTGCACCAGGCTCAGGTCGAACAGCCACATGGCAAAGACGCCCACCAGCGAGCTGGTGATGAAGACCCCCAGTGTGGCCAGGGAGAGCGCCGGCCGGAAGCCGACGCGGAAGGTTTTCAGGCGGGTGCGCAGGCCACCGTCGAGAAGGATCATCGCCAGTGCCAGGTGGCCGATCAAAAATGCCAGGGAATAGTCGTCGAACACGATGCCGAGCAAGCCTTCCTTGCCAGCCAGCATGCCCAGACCCAAAAAGATCAACAGCAAAGGGACGCCGGCCATCGAGGAGAGCCGGCTGGCGAGAATACTCAGGGTCAGTAGGAAGCCGCTAAGCAAGAAGAGCGTATTGATCGAATCCATGGCGTCCTACGTCGGCTGCGAGAGAGACGATTATCGCATGCCATGCCTGGCACAGCGATTTGCGTTTTTGGGCCTGACTGGCCGTGACCAGTGGCCAGCGGTTAAGCTTGCGACACCCCCGCATGTCCGGCCTGGCAGGAGACCCGTTTCGATGATCATGTCCCCTTTTCGGCGCGCTCTGCACAGGAGCCTGCCGTTCTTGGCCACCGTGCTGATACCGGCGCTCGCCGCCGCGGCCGCCCCTTCTGACGACGAGATGGCGGTACAGGGTAGCTATCCGCCGCTGGGTACCGCAGTAAGGGTGCCGGACCTCAGCAACCAGGTAGCGAAGGCAGTCGCCGAGGCGGCTGCCTGGGCAGAGACCCGCCGTCGCTACAGCGAGCTCCCCAGCGGGCCCAGCGTCGATACCCCCTCACGCCCCAGCGTCCCCGCCATCGCCCTGCGCCCGGCGGAACCGATCGAGCCGCCGCCGGCCATCGCGCTCAAGGTCATGCTCGACGGCTATCCCAGCCTTCGCCATGCCGCCCTGTTTGTCGCCAGAGAGAGGGACTTGTTTATCAGTCGCGGGCTAGATGTGACCCTCGCCACACCGGCCGACCCGGACGTACCGAGCAAGCTGCTGGCGGCCTCACGCATCGACCTGGCCCTGGCCCGTCAGCCCTTGCTACACCTCCAGGTGGACCGCGGTCTACCGCTGGTGCGGGTCGCCACGCTTGTCGCCATGCCTCTCAGCGCTCTGGTGGTGCGCGAAGATGCCGGCATCGAGGCCCCGCTGCAACTGGCCGGCAAGCGCATCGGCCACGCCGATATCGACAGCCGCGACGTGCTGCTGGCCGCCCTGCTGCATGACGCCAGCATTCGCGACGATGAGATCGAGACCGAGGCCTTGCACTTCCGCCTCGGTGACGCCTTGCTCGAAGGTCGCGTGGACGGCGTGATCGGGGCCATGCGCCACTTGCTGCCCCGCGAGCTAGCCGACGAGGGGCTGGCCACGCGTGTCCTGCGCATCGAGGAACTGGGTATCCCGCTGTATGACGGCCTGGTGCTGCTAGCCAACCGTGAGCATCTGGCGGCGCAACGGGATGCCATTCGTCGGCTGGTGGCGGCCCTCGAGGAGGCCGCGGTGTGGATCGCCAACCACCCGGACGCGGCCTGGACGCTGATCAGCGATGCGCAACCGGCGCTGGACACCGCCGTCAATCGCCAGGCCTGGGAGACGGTCCGCTCGCGCCTGAGTCTAAGCCCGGCGGCTCTCGACCAGGGCCGCTACCAGCGTTTCGAGAAGTATCTCTTAGAGGCCGGACTGATCCAGGAGCGCCACCCGGTATCGCGACTGGCCATCGACCCCGGAGCGTCGCCGCCCGGTTAAGCCTCCACACGCTCAAGGAAGGCGTTGACCGCCGCCTGAAAGGCTTGGGGCTGCTCGGCATGCAGCCAGTGGCCCGCCTCCAGTGTCTCGATCTCGGCCCGCGGCAATACCTCGCGCAGCACCGGCAGCATCTCGTCGGTCACATAAGGCGAATGGGTTCCACGCAGCACCAGGGTCGGGCCCTCGTAGGCGCCCTCGCCCGCCGGTTCTCCCATGATCGTCTCGTAGTCCTCCTGGATCTCGTCCAGCCCGATGCGCAGGCGCAGGATACCCTCGTCGTCGCGCTCCAGGTTGGTCGCCAGGAATAGGCGCACCGCGGACTCCTCGACATGCTCGGCGAGCAGCACGTCGGCCTCGCGCCGATTGGTAGGCTTTCCCGCCTCGACACGACGCAGCGCGGCGAAGACTCTGTCGTGGTCATGGCCATAGCTGATCGGCGCAATGTCGGCAACGATCAGCGAGGCAACCCGGGACGGTGCCAGCCGTGCCAGGCTGATCGCCACCTTGCCGCCCATGGAGTGCCCCAGCAGATGCACGCTGGCCACTGCGAGTCGGTCGAGGAGCGCGAGAATATCCTCGGCCATGGCCTCGTAGCCCATCCCCGCGACGTGCGGTGAACGGCCATGGTTGCGCAGATCCACGGCAATCACCCGATGCCGGCGCTGCCACTGCTTGAGGTGCGAACGCCAGTTGTCGGCACTGCCGAGCAGGCCATGCACGACAACCAGCGGCGTGCCGCCACCACCGCTATCGGTGAAATGGAGATCGATGGACATGGAAGCCTCCTAGTACTACAGCCGTAACTGAATGCGCTATAATCCATGTGACTGATATGAAAGCGATCACAGGGTGAAGGATGCAAGAGCTGGATCTCTCTGTCTCAGCATTAATGGATGACTTGGCAGCGCGAT
>NZ_SNWH01000002.1:185841-273067 GCF_004361885.1 Halomonas ventosae | reverse complement strand
ATTCTACGTGATCGGCGTTGCCTGTCAACCCCTGATCTTTCCCTCTCCACCGCCGGCAACCTGTCCCGTCGCCGGCAGCGGATGCGTACTCTACGGATTTCCCCGGGGCCGTGCAAGGCCTCAATGAAGAAAAATGTCACGGTGATGATGATCCCGTGAACAGGCGATGACGACCCGCGGGCTGACACGACGACGCCCGCGCGGGGCGGGCATCGTGGGCAAGACCTGTCGGCAGAGGTCAGGTAATGGTCACCCGGGCATAGCGTTTCTTGCCTGCCTGGATCACATAGCTACTGCCGGTGTCGAGCATATGATCGCGCGGAACTACCTCGCCATCCACCTTGACCCGGCCGTTGCCGAGCATGTCCTTGGCCTGGGCGCTGTTCTTGGTCAGCCCGGCGCGGTTCAGTACCGCGGCGATGGGGGCCTGGGCGCTGCCCTCGAAGTCGACCTCGACCTCAGGCAGGTCCTCGGGCAGTTCCCCCTCGGCCAGTTGGTTACCAGCACTGCGGTGGGCGTTGGCCGCCGCCTCTTCGCCGTGATAGCGGCCGATCAGCTCGCGGGCGAGGATCATCTTGATGTCACGGGGGTTGGCACCGGCCTCGGCATCGCGCTTGAGCGCCTCGATCTCCTCATTGGGCTTGAGCGAGAGCAGCTCGAAGTAGCGCCACATCAGGCTGTCGGGCATGGAGACCAGCTTGTTGAACATCGCCCCCGGCGCCTCGTCGACCCCGACATAGTTGCCCAATGATTTGGACATCTTCTGCACGCCGTCCAGCCCCTCGAGCAGCGGCATGGTGATCACCACCTGGGGCGCCTGACCGAAGTGCTTCTGGACCTCGCGACCCATCAGCAGGTTGAACTTCTGGTCGGTACCGCCGAGTTCCACGTCGGCCTCCAGCGCCACGGAGTCGTACCCCTGCACCAACGGATAGAGGAACTCGTGAATGGAGATCGGCTGACCCGCGCTGTAGCGCTTGTCGAAGTCGTCGCGCTCGAGCATGCGCGCCACCGTGCTCTGGCCGGCCAGCTCGATCATGTCGGCCGCACTCATGGCGGAGAACCACTCGGCATTGAAGCGCACCTCGGTCTTGTCGGGGTCGAGGATCTTGAACACCTGCTCCTTGTAGGTCTGGGCGTTGGCCTTGACCTCCTCCTCGGTGAGCGGCTTGCGCGTCACGTTCTTGCCGGTGGGATCCCCGATGCGGCCGGTGAAGTCGCCGATCAGGAAGATGACCTCATGGCCTAGGTCCTGGAACTGGCGCATCTTGGTCAGCAGCACGCTGTGCCCCAGATGCAGATCCGGCGCGGTGGGGTCGAAGCCGGCCTTGATGCGCAGCTTGCGCCCGGACGCCAGTTTCTTGACCAGCTCTTCCTCGAGCAGGATCTCGTGGGTGCCGCGCTTCAGCAGCGCCAGGGCGCCAGCAACATCGGTCATTGTCTCCTCTCCACTCTGCAGGCGGCCCGCGAGTCCACGGGCCCTCGGTCGTCGAATGGTGGGGGATGTTACCATGTCCGGCCATCCACGGTTGAGCCCACCCGGGAGTCCCCATGAGCCTCTTCATCGGCCTAATGTCAGGCACCAGCCTCGACGGTATCGATGCCGCCCTGGTCGAGATCCGGGAGGGCAACACGCCACGCCTGGTCGCCACCCATGAGGCGCCGATGCCCGATGCCCTGCGCGACCTGCTGTGGCGGCTCTGCCATGCCGAGAGGGTGACGTTCAGCGATCTGGCGACCGCCGAGGATACTTTTTGCCGCCTGCAGGCCACCGCCATCGAGGCAGTGCTTATCGCGAGCGGGGTGGAGAGAGAGGCCATCACGGCCATCGGCAGCCATGGCCAGACTATCGAGCACGCCCCCCGAGGCCATGACGCAGGCCCGGCCTATACGCTGCAGCTCGACAATCCCAGCCTGCTGGCCGAACTCACCGGCTGCACGGTGGTAGCCGACTTCCGGCGTCGCGATCTGGCTGCCGGCGGCCAGGCCGCGCCCCTGGCCCCGGCCTTCCATGAGACGCTATTCCGGGCGCCCGGCGAATGGCGCCTGGTGCTCAACCTGGGCGGCTTCGCCAACTTGACCCTGCTGCCGCCCGCGGAGGACGAGCGGGCGCCCCTGGGCTTTGACACCGGCCCGGCCAATGTCCTGCTGGATGCCTGGCATGCCCGACATCGCGTTGGGCGCTTCGATGCCGGCGGCGCCTGGGCGGCCTCGGGACGGGTCGACGAGGCGCTGCTGGAACGGCTGCTGAGCGAACCTTTCTTCCACCTGCCGGCGCCGCGCAGCACGGGCCGGGAGCTCTTCCACTTGGATTGGCTGCAGGGACACCTACAGGGAGGGGAAGCCCCGCAGGACGTGCAGGCCACGCTGGCCGAGCTGACCGCGGCCAGCGTGGCCCTGGGGGTAGGGATGGCTCGAGAGCGACTCGATGCCCCGCCGGCGGCGGTGCTGGTGCCATGCGGCGGCGGCGCCCGCAATTCAGACCTGCTGGCCCGCCTCGCCCGCCGACTGCCCGAGACGCCGCTGCTCGCCGGGGAAGATTGGGGCTGGCCCGCCGAATGGCTGGAGGCTGGGGCCTTCGCCTGGCTGGCGTGGCGGAGACTGGCGGGCCTGCCCGGCAATCTGCCCTCGGTGACCGGGGCCGCCGGCACCCGGGTGCTGGGCGGGGTCTACGCCGCCTAGAAGTCGTCCTCGCTACGTAGCGAGAGGTGGCTGGCCGCCTCTCTGGCCCCGGCCACGCTCTCGCTGCTCTCGTCGCTGTACTTGATCATCATGCGCAGATCGTTGGCCGAATCGGCATGCACCAGCGCCACCTCCTCAGTGATCTTGCCGACCTTGAACAGATCGAAGAGCGCCTGATCGAAGGTCTGCATGCCGAGATCCCGCGAGCGAGCCATGATGTCCTTGATCTCGGAGACCTCCCCCTTGCGTACCAGGTCACCGATCAGCGGAGACTTGAGCATGATCTCGATGGCCGGGCAGCGCCCACCATCCACCGTGGGCAGTAACTGCTGGGCGACGATGGCCTGCAGGTTGAGCGAGAGGTCGAGCCATACCTGGGCGTGTCGCTCGATGGGAAAGAAGTTAATGATCCGGTCCAGCGCCTGGTTGGCGTTGTTGGCGTGCAGGGTGGCCAGGCAGAGGTGGCCGGTCTCGGCGAAGGTCAGGGCGTGCTCCATGGTCTCCCGTGTGCGCACCTCGCCAATCAGGATCACGTCCGGGGCCTGACGCAGGGTGTTCTTCAGCGCCACTTCGAAGGATTCAGTGTCGATACCGACCTCACGCTGGTTGATAATCGCCTTGCGATGCGGGTGGATGTACTCAATGGGATCCTCGACGCTGATGATATGCCCCCCCACAGTCTCGTTGCGCTGCTGGATCATCGACGCAAGAGTGGTCGACTTGCCAGTGCCGGTTCCCCCGACCACGAATACCAGGCCGCGCTTGTTGTTGGCCAGCTCGCCGAGCGTAGGGGGGAGCGAAAGTTGCTCGAGGTGGGGGATCTCGAAGCCGATGCGTCGGATTACCATGGCCATCTGGTTACGCTGCTGGAAGGCACTGACGCGAAAACGCCCCTTGCCCTTCAAGCTTAGCGCGAAGTTGGCCTCATGCTCGACGCGGAAGCGTTCCATCAGTGCCTCAGGGATCGTGGCACCCACCAACTCGGTGACCTGTGCCGAGCTGAGCCGCTGGTCGCCCAGAGGGGTGAGCTGGCCGGCCATTTTCAGGGTCGCTGGGGCATTCACCGAGATCAACAGGTCCGACGCCTCCTGCTGCACCATGATATCCAGCAGCTGGGAGAGCCACTCACTTGCCGTCATGTCCCTGCTCCTTGTTGTCGCTATCGCTTCCTCAGCTTGCTAGCACGCCCTTGGCCTTCGCCTGGGCTTCGTCACGCGTCACCGTATTGTCCGACACTAACTTGGCAAGCGAGGCGTCCAGGGTCTGCATGCCCAGGTTGCCGCCGGTCTGGATCGCCGAGTAGATCTGCGCCACCTTGGCTTCACGAATCAGGTTACGCACCGCCGACGTGGCCACCAGGATCTCGTGGGCCGCCACTCGGCCACCGCCCTGGCGCTTGAGCAGCGCCTGAGAGATCACCGCCTGCAGTGACTCGGAGAGCATCGAGCGCACCATGGACTTCTCATCACCGGGAAAGACGTCGATGATCCGGTCGATGGTCTTGGCCGCAGAGTTGGTATGCAGGGTACCGAACACCAAGTGGCCGGTCTCGGCGGCGGTCAGTGCCAGGCGAATCGTCTCCAGGTCGCGCAGCTCACCGACCAGGATGATGTCCGGGTCCTCTCGCAGAGCGCTGCGCAATGCCGGCGCGAAGCCATGGGTATCGCGATGCACCTCGCGCTGATTGACCAGGCAGCGCTTGCTGCGGTGGATGAATTCCACCGGATCCTCGATGGTGAGGATGTGCTCAAAGCGATTGTCGTTGATGTAATCGATCATCGCTGCCAGCGTGGTGCTCTTGCCCGAACCGGTGGGACCGGTGACCAGCACCAGACCATGGGACAACAGGGCAAGCTGGCGAAAGACTTGGCCCATGCCCAGCTCTTCCAGGGTCAGCACCTCGGAGGGGATGGTACGAAACACCGCGCCGGCCCCTCGGGCCTGGTTGAAAGCATTGACACGGAAGCGCGAGACGCTGGGCACCTCGAAAGAAAAGTCGGTCTCGAAGAACTCTTCATAGTCGCGGCGCTGGCGGTCCCCCATGATGTCGTAGATCAGCTTGCGAACCTCGCGGTCTTCCATGGCCGGTACGTTGAGCCGACGGATATCGCCATCGACACGGATCATTGGCGGCAATCCCGCCGAGAGATGGAGGTCCGAGGCGTTCTGCTTTGCCGAGAATGCCAGCAGTTCGGTAATATCCATGCGTTTCCCCTGCTCCTGGGATAAGGTTCCCTTTAGTATGCCCAGTATGACAGACACTCAACCATGACGAACCTGGTACTTCCCGAGTCCCTGGCCGCAGCCCGCACCCGCCTCGCCGAGGCACTGAAGGCTGCCGGCCGGCCCGCCGATGCCACCCGACTGCTGGCTGTCAGCAAGACCAAGCCCGCTACCTTGATCCGCGAGGCCTGGCACCTGGGTCAACGCGAATTCGGCGAAAACTATGTCCAGGAAGCGCTGGACAAGCAGGCCGATTTGGCAGACCTGGAGCTGATCGTCTGGCATTTCATCGGTCCGCTGCAATCCAACAAGACCCGTGATGTGGCCGAGCACTTCGCCTGGGTGCATAGCGTAGACCGCGAGAAGATCGCCCGGCGTCTGAATGATCAACGCCCCGAAGCGCTTGGCCCACTGAACATCTGCCTGCAGGTCAACATCAGCGACGAGCCGAGCAAGTCGGGCGTCTCGCTCGAGGCGCTGCCCGCCCTGGCCGAGGCTGTTCAGGCGCTGCCTCGCCTGCGCCTGCGCGGGCTGATGGCGATCCCCGCGGCGGCCGAGGGGCTGGACGCCCAGCGCGCGCCCTTCGCCCGCCTCCGCGAGTCCCTCGAGGAACTCCGCACGCGCTTCCCCGAGGCGGCCCTGGACACCCTCTCGATGGGCATGACCGCCGACCTGGAGGCCGCCGTGCTCGAGGGCGCCACCCTGGTGCGCCTGGGCACCGCGATCTTCGGGGAGCGAAACGCACGCGAGTGACAACCACCCTTCGCCGGTGAACCACGCCGGCCACATTCGTCGACCGACACAGGACAGATTCCATGGCCAGCAGAGTCACCTTCATCGGCGCCGGAAACATGGCCGGCGCCATCATCGGCGGCATGATCGAGAGCGGCTTCTCGCCCGACGACATCACGGCCACCTCGCCCAGCGACGATATCCTCGCCCCGCTGCGCCAGCGGCTGGGCATCCAGACCGCGACCGATAACGCAGCGGCCGTCGCCGAATCCGACGTGGTGGTGCTGGCAGTCAAGCCGCAGATTATGCGCGAGGTCTGCGAGAAGATGCGCGATGCCGTCCAGGCACGCCGCCCGCTGATCGTCTCGGTGGCGGCGGGGCTGCCCGCCGCGACCCTGGAGCACTGGCTCGGCGGCGAGCTGCCGCTGGTGCGCTGCATGCCCAACACACCCGCGCTGGTCGGCGCCGGCGCCGCCGGGCTCTACGCCAATGCCAAGGTCGACGACGCCCAGCGCCGGCTCGCCACCGAGCTGATGGAGGCCGTGGGCTTGGTGGAGTGGGTCGATGACGAGGCCCTGCTCGAGGCGGTCACCGCCGTCTCGGGCAGCGCCCCGGCCTACTTTTTCCTGATGTTCGAGGCCATGGAGGAAGCCGGCGCATCGCTGGGCCTGCCCGCCGACACCGCTCGCCGGCTGGCCATGCAGACCGCCCTGGGTGCGGCCAAGATGGCACTTGCCAGCGACAAGCCACCCGCCGAGCTGAAGCGCAACGTGATGTCTCCCGGCGGCACCACAGAACGTGCCATCGAACATCTCGAACAGTCCGGCCTGCGCCGCCTCATGGCCGAAGCCATGACCGCCTGTGCCGACCGCGCTCGAGAGATGGCTGACGAGCTCGGCAAACGCTGACCCGACAGCCCGGCAAGCACGCGGGCTGACACGACGACGATTCAAGAACATGGAGGAGCCCCGATGGGCAGTCAACTGGGAAGCGCCGGCCTGCTGCTGGTAAACACCCTAATCAACATCTATATCTTTTTGCTGATGCTGCGCTTTTTGCTGCAGGCATCCCGAGCCGACTACTACAATCCCATCAGCCAGTCGGTAGTGAAGGTCACTCAACCGGCGGTACGCCCCTTCCAGAGCTTTCTGGGACCGGTGATGGGCCGCTTTGACCTGGCCACCCTGGCCACGGCCTTCGTGATCAAGGCGATCGCCATCATCGCGATCCTGCAGATCGCCGGCTTCGGCATGGCGCCGATCACCGGTGTGGTGCTTGGCTCGCTGGCCGCCATCGCCAATGCCATTCTCAAGATCTACTTCTTCGCCTTGATCGTGATGATCATCCTCAGCTGGGTCGCCCCCCAGGCCAGCCATCCGGGCGCTCTGCTGGTGATGCAGCTGGTGGAGCCGATCATGGCGCCGGTGCGCCGGGTGATTCCGCCGCTGGGCATGATCGATCTCTCGCCCATCGTGGTATTCATCGCCATCAGCCTGATCGATGGTATCGTGGTGGGCTCGCTGACCCGTGCCGCCGGCATCGCCGGTGCCCTGGTCGGCCTGTAAGGCCGGCCGATACCCACGACTGGACACGACACGACAGATGCCCGAGTTCCCCCCTGATTCGGTCGGCCTGGTGACGCCCGAAACGGCACACTTCGATGACCCCCTTCCCTTGGTTTGCGGCCGGACACTGCCCGCCTATGACCTGGTATACGAGACCTATGGCACCCTCAACGCCGAGCGCTCCAATGCCATTCTGGTATGCCATGCGCTCTCCGGCCACCATCATGCGGCCGGCTACCACACCCGTGACGAGCGCAAGCCGGGCTGGTGGGATGCGCATATCGGTCCCGGCAAGTCGATCGACACCGAACGCTTCTTCGTGGTCTCGCTGAACAACCTCGGCGGCTGCCACGGCAGCACCGGTCCCAGCAGCGAGAACCCGGCGACGGGACACCAGTGGGGGCCCGACTTCCCGATCATGACCGTAGAAGATTGGGTCCACAGCCAGGCGCGCCTGGCCGACCGGCTGGGCATCAAACGCTTCGCCGCGGTGATCGGCGGCAGCCTGGGGGGCATGCAGGTGCTGCAGTGGAGCCTCTCCTATCCCGAGCGTATCGCCAATGCGGTGGTCATCGCCGCGACGCCGAAGCTATCAGCACAGAATATTGCCTTCAACGAGGTAGCCCGCCAGGCGATACGCTCCGATCGCGACTTCCTTGAGGGCTGGTACGCCAACCATGCCACGGTGCCACGCCGCGGCCTCAAGCTCGCTCGCATGGTGGGTCACATCACCTACCTCTCCGAAGATGCCATGGGCAGCAAGTTCGGCCGCGACCTGCGCAGCGACGACCTGAACTTCGGCTACGACGTGGAGTTCCAGGTGGAGTCCTACCTGCGCTATCAGGGCGATACCTTCTCCAACGCCTTCGATGCCAACACCTATCTGCTGATGACCAAGGCACTGGACTACTTCGACCCGGCCGCGGCCCATGGCGGCGACCTGGCCCGGGCCCTGGCCCCCGCCGCCTGTCCCTTCCTGGTGGTCAGCTTCTCCACCGACTGGCGCTTCCCGCCCTCGCGCTCCAAGGAGCTGGTCAACGCCCTGATCCGCGCCAACAAAGCGGTCAGCTACGCCAACATCGACTCGCCGCATGGCCACGACGCCTTCCTGATGCCTGAGCCGCGCTACCAGGCGGTCTTCGCCGCCTTCATGAACCGCGTCGCCCACGACCAGGGCCTGGAGGACCGCCCATGATGCGCGCCGACCTCAAGCTGATTCACGATTGGGTCCCGCGGGGCGCGAGGATGCTCGACCTGGGCTGCGGCGAGGGCACGCTGTTGGCAGCGCTGGCCCGCGACAAGCAGGTCACCGGCTATGGCCTGGAGATCGATCCCGACGGTATTACCGCCTGCCTGGCCAAGGGCGTCAACGTCATCGAGCAGAACCTCGACGAAGGGCTGGCCAACTTCGAGGACGATGCCTGCGATCTAGTGGTCATGACCCAGGCGCTGCAAGCGCTGCGCCGCCCGGACCTGATGCTCGACGAAATGCTGCGCGTCGCCGAGGAGTGCATCATCACCTTTCCCAACTTCGCCTACTGGCGCCATCGCGCCTACCTGGGTTTCAAGGGCTATATGCCGGTGTCCCGCTCTCTGCCCCATGCCTGGTACGATACCCCCAACATTCACCTGTCAACCTTCAACGACTTTGAACGCCTGTGCCGCGACAAGGGTCTGAGCATTGTCGATCGGGCGGTGGGCATCGGTGATCATGAGGGACGCTGGACCTCGCGACTGTGGCCCAACCTGTTCGGCGAGATCGCCATCTTCCGGGTCGCCCGCCGCAGGGCATGACCCGGGAGGCGCGCGCAAGCTACCGGAGGGAGAACCGATGAGGATTCGAGACCACCTGGCAGCCCTGGCCATGAGCCTGGCGCTGCTGCTGACGCTGCCGGCCCAGGCCCAGCAGTTCGAACAGGTAGGGGACTACCAGATCCACTACAGCGCCGTGAACACCAGCTTCCTGCCGAAGGCGGTGGCGCGCGAGCACGGCATCCAACGCAGCCAGGTCATGGCCCTGCTCAACGTCAGCGTATTGAAGGAGCTCGAAGATGGCTCGACTCGCCCCGTCACCGCCTCGGTCGAGGGGCGCATCGCCGGGCTCGAGGGGGATGATCCCACGCCGCTGTCGTTTCGCAGTCTGCGCATCGATGACATACCCTCCCAAGTGGCAGTGTTTCGCATCCACGAGGACGAGCCGATGCGCTTCGACCTGCGCGTGCGCTATGACCGCAATGCCGAGCCTGCCGAGGTGAGTTTCATCCAGCGCTTCTATATCGACCGCTGACCGCCGGTGAAGCGTCGCGCAAGGTCCACCGGCAGCGCTGGCCCCAGGCGTATCGCCAGCGGCACCCCGGCCTCGCGCATCACCTCACAGCGCCGTGCCAGCACTTCCACGCCCCGGCCCGCCACCTCATGCAGGCTCGCGGCATAGGCCGGGTCTAGGTGGGCCGCGGGGGCCACATCCTCGATGCCCTCGTGGGCCACGCAGAACAGCAGCACGGCGCGCTGTCCACGGGCGGCCAATGCCGCCAGCGCCTCGAGGTGCTTGCGACCCCGCACGCTCACCGCGTCGGGGAAGTAGCCGTGCCCGTCGCTCTCCTTCAGCGTCACCTGCTTGACCTCGACGAAGGTGGTACCGCGTTCAGGGTCGTCGAGACGGAAATCGAGCCTCGCGCCCTCCACCGCGGCCTCGCGGCGGATCTGCTCATAGCCCGCCAGCTCCGCCACACGTCCCGCGCGCAACGCTTCCTCGACGATACGGTTGGCCCGCCCGGTATGCACCGAGGTCGTCGCCGTGGTGCCATCGGGCTGGGGCAGTTCAATCAGCTCCCAGGTCCAGGCCAGCTTGCGGGCGGGATTGTCGCTGAGCGCCAGCCAGACACGGCAGCCCGGCACGTCGACCGCCCGCATCGAGCCGGTGTTGGGGCAGTGGGCCACCACCTCACGACCGTCTGCGAGGCGCACGTCAGCCAGGAAGCGCTTATAGCGACGCTGCAGGATCCCCGGGACCAGGGCCGGATACTCCATCAGCGACGCGCCAGGAAGCGCTCGAGACGGCTTACGGCCTCTGCCAGCCGGGCCTCGCCGGTGGTAAAGGCGATACGCACATGATGCTCACCGCCGCGCAGGGCAAAGTCGGTGCCGGGGGTGATGGCGACATTCTCCTCCTCGAGCAACGCCTGGCAGAAGGCCTCACTGTCGTTGCTGTAGCGCGAAATATCGAGCCACAGGTAGAAGGCCCCCTGAGGCGGCAGTGACGGGGCTAACCCCAGCCGTGAGAGTCCCGCCAGCAGGGCATCGCGGCGGCGCCCAAGCTCGCTGCGCCGGGCCTCGAGGATGCCGTGACACTCCGGCGTGAAGGCAGCCAGGGCGGCATGCTGAGCCGGTGTGGAGGCCGCCAGGAAGACGTTCTGGGCCAGCCGGGTCAGCGGCTCCACCGCGGCCTCGGGCGCCAGCAGCCAGCCCAAGCGCCAGCCGGTCATGCCGAAGTACTTGGAGAAGCTGTTGGCCACGAAGGCGTCTGGGCTGATCGAGGCCACCGAGAGCGGCGCGAGATCGAAGCATAGGCCCTGGTAGATCTCGTCCACCAGCAGGTGGCCACCATGCGCCGCCACCGTCTCGGCGACTGCCGCGAGTTGCCCCGCATCGAGCATGTGGCCGGTGGGATTGGAGGGCGTGGCGAGCATCGCCAGGCGGGTGGCGTCGCACCAGTGAGCCTCGACGAGCCCCGCATCCAGCTGCCAGCTACTGGCCGAGCCGACCGCCACGGTATCTACCTCGGCACCGGCCAGGGCCATGAAGTGGCGATTGCACGGATAGTTGGGATCGGCCATCAGCACCCGGTCACCCGGGCCCACCAGCAGCTGGCTGACCAGCAGCAGCGCTCCGGAAGCGCCAGGCGTAATCAGGATGCGTCTGGGGTCGACGGCGGCACCGAAGTGCTCGGCGTAGTGGCCGGCGATCGCCTCGCGCAGCGCCGGCAGCCCCGCCGCCGGCGTGTAGCGGGTATGCCCAGCCGACAGCGCGGCACGGCCAGCCTCGAGCACCGGCTCGGGCGTCGGGAAATCGGGCTCGCCGACCTCCAGATGGATGATATCGTGCCCGGCAGCTTCCCGGGCCTGGGCCGTCTCCAGCAGGCTCATCACGCGGAAGGGGGCGATGCGCTCGACACGCGGATTCCAAGACATGCAACGGCTCCTCTGATACATCGCAGCACGGCGGGCATCTTTGCCGCAGCCTAAGGGCAAAATCGGCATCTTACGACTTTTGGCGCGCCGGCGCAGTTCCGCTACCGGAAGAGGTTGCACGGTTGCGCTATTTACGCTAAACAAGCACCCCTTTGGCGTGAGATACCATGCATCACGGCGGGTATTGATCAGTAGTCACTTAAGTAGCGAGGCAGTCCCATGCCAGTAGCTGAAAAGAAGATGGATGCTCCCAAGAAGTTCACCCCGTACGAGCCGGCGCCGGGTGAAGAGTACATGAACGACAAACAGCTGGAGCACTTCCGACAGATCCTGCTGGGCTGGAAACAGGAGCTCATGGAAGAAGTCGACCGCACCGTGCGCCACCTACAGGAGGAGGCGAACAACTACGCCGACCCCGCCGATCGCGCCACCCAGGAAGAGGGCTTCAACCTGGAGCTGCGCACCCGCGATCGCGAGCGCAAGCTGCTCAAGAAGATCAACGAGACACTCGAGAAGATCGACGAGGACGACTACGGCTTCTGCGAGGCCTGCGGCGTGGAGATCGGTATCCGCCGGCTCGAGGCCCGCCCCACCGCCACCCTGTGCGTAGACTGCAAGACCCTGGCCGAACTCAAGGAAAAGCAGCTGGGCGGCTGACGCGCCATGTCGATCGCCACACTCCCACTCCGCGACGGGCACCCCAGGGTGCCCGTTTGCATAGCGGCCCGGCCCCACGGGAGGCAGCGATGAGCGACTACCGTGGACGCTTCGCGCCGACCCCCTCGGGGCCGTTGCATTTCGGTTCGCTGGTGGCGGCCCTGGCCAGCTTCCTGGACGCCCGCCGAGCAGGCGGCGAGTGGCGGCTGCGTATCGAGGACATCGACCCGCCACGCTGCCCCGCCGGAGCCGCCGACACCATCCTGCGCCAGCTCGAGGCCTTCGGCCTGCACTGGGATGGCCCGGTCAGCTGGCAGCATGAGCGAAACGACGCCTATGCCGCCGCCCTGGAGCGGCTCAAGGGCCTGGGGCTCGCCTACCCCTGCAGCTGCTCGCGTCGGCAGTGGCGCGACTACCGTATTTATCCTGGCTGGTGCCGGGACGGGGTGTGCGAGCCCGGCAAACCGGTCGCCTGGCGACTGCGCAGCGACCTCGGCCTGCGTCCAGTCATCTGGCAGGACCGCCTGTTCGGCGAGCAACACTTCGACCCGGCCGCGCTTGGCGACGTGGTGCTGCGACGCAAGGACGGTCTCTGGGCCTACCAGCTCGCCGTGGTGGTCGACGATGCCGAGCAGGGCATCAGTGACGTGGTGCGCGGCGTCGACCTGCTCGACAACACCCCCTGGCAGCGCCAGCTGCAGCACGCACTGGGTGCCCCCGAGCCTCGCTACCTGCATCTGCCGCTGATCATCGGCGAGGATGGCCAGAAGCTCTCCAAGCAGAACCTGGCACCACCCCTGCCAGAGCAGGGCGATGCCGTGCGTGCGCTGCTGCATGCGGCGCTGATCGCGCTCGATCAGGCGCCGCCTTTCGCGCTTGCCATGGCCCCGGTGGCCGAGCAGCTGACATGGGCCATCGGCCACTGGGAGGTCTCCCGGCTCCACGCCGAGGCCCACCGCCAGACCGGCCACCTCGCGCCCTGATAGGAGCCTGCCATGTACGTCTATCGCATCATGCTGTTGCTGGTCTTCGGCGGCTACCTGCTCTCGCCGCTGCTGATGAGCGGCTGGGCCAGTCCCGAGGTGGCCTGGTACCGCCCCTTCGTCATCTGGGGGGTACTGATCGCCCTGACACTGTGGCTGGAGCAGAAAAGAAAGCGCGATGAACGCTAGCCTTGGCGGCCTGCTGGCGCTGGGTAGCGGCTACCTGTTGCTGCTGTTCCTCGCTGCCCTGGCGGTGGAACGACACTGGATCCCCATCCGCCTCGCGCGCCATCCGGCGGTCTATACCCTGGCGCTGGGGGTCTACGCCAGTGGCTGGGCAATCTACGGCAGCCTTGAGCTGGCCAAAGAGGCCGGCTATGGATACCTGGCCTACTACCTGGGGGTGGCAGGCACCTTCCTGCTCGCCCCGGTACTGCTGGTGCCGATCCAGCGCATGACCCGCACCTACCAGTTGACCTCGCTGGCCGATCTCTTCGCCTTGCGCTTCCGCTCGCGCTGGGTCGGCACCCTGATCACCTTGGTCAGCCTGCTGGCCGTGCTGCCGCTGTTGGCCCTCCAGGTACAGACCCTGGGCGACACCATCTACCTGATGACCGGCACCGCCTCGCCGGCGCTGCTGGCCCTGCTGTTCTGCGCGCTGATCGCACTGTTCGCCATCCTCTTCGGCGCCCGCCACACCCGACTCCACGCCCGCCACGACACCCTGCTCGCGGTGATCGCCGTGGAATCGCTGGTCAAGCTCACCGCCATGCTGGTCCTGGGCGCCT
Source organism: Halomonas ventosae (assembly GCF_004361885.1). Lineage (GTDB taxonomy): Bacteria > Pseudomonadota > Gammaproteobacteria > Pseudomonadales > Halomonadaceae > Halomonas > Halomonas ventosae_C. The sequence continues at coordinate 259,247 of NZ_SNWH01000002.1, read as the reverse complement.
TCGCGCTGTTCGTGGTGTTCGACGGACCCGCGGACCTCCAGAGCTGGCTGGAGGGCCCGGGACAGGCAGCCCAGGCACACATCAAGCATCTCGACCCCGCCCAATGGCGTACCCTGCTGTTGCTGTTCTTCGCTGCAGCCTTGCTGATGCCGCACATGTTCCATATCACCTTCGCCGAAACCTTGTCACGGCGCACCCTGCTCCAGGCCGCCTGGTCACTGCCGCTGTTCCTGCTGCTGATGGCACTGCCGGTTCCGCTGATCCTGTGGGCCGCCCAGCGCCTGGGACTCGATGCCGGCGTGCTGGGCAGCGCCTACCTGGCCTACGGCCTCTCCGAGTCGCTGTGGCTGCAGGGGCTGGTGTTCATCGCCGGTCTGGCCGCGACCAGTGGCACCATGATCATCATTTCCCTGGCCCTGTCGGGCATGATCCTCAACCATGTCGTGCTGGTCGCCCACCCGCCGGTGGACCAGCCCGATCTGTATCGCTGGCTGCGCTGGCTGCGCCGCGCCCTGATCGTGGCGGTGATCCTCGGCGGCTGGCTGTTCTACCGCCTGGTGGGGGTGAACCACGACCTCACCACCCTGGGCCTGGCCGCCTTCATCGGCATGGCTCAGTGCCTGCCGGGCATGCTGGCGCTGCTCTACTGGCCGGGTGCCAACCGCAAGGGCATGGTCAGCGGGCTGACGGCGGGGGTGCTGGTATGGCTCGCCGGCACCTGGGTGCCCCTGCTCAGTGACGTCCCGGCGCTGGTGCTGCTGCCGCCGGGCCTCGAGGCACTGGCCGGCGAGCCGGTCTGGTATGTGGTGACCCTGGTCTCGCTGACGGCCAACATCCTGACCCTGATCCTGGTCTCGCTGCTCACGCCAACGTCCGCTGGCGAGCGGGCCGCCGCCGAGGCCTGCTCGGTGGATGCGGTGATCCGCCCCAAGCGCCTGCCGCTGGTGGTGGGCAACGGCGAGGAGTTCAAGCACCACCTGGCCCGTGCCCTGGGCGAAGAGGTCGCCGGTCGCGAGGTCGAGCGTGCCCTGGCCGACCTGGGTCTGTCGGCGCTGGATGATCGCCCCTACGCCCTGCGCCGACTGCGCGACCGCATCCAAGCCAACCTCTCGGGGGTGATGGGCCCTTCAGTAGCCCAAGACATCGTCGACCGCCACCTGCCCTATCGTCGCGGCGGGCTGGAACCCACTGACGACATCCACTTCATCGAGAGCCGCCTGGAGGCTTACCGCACCCGGCTGACCGGCCTGGCCCGGGAACTCGACGGCCTGCGTCGCTACCATCGCCGCATCCTCACCCGGCTCCCGGTGGGCCTGTGCGCCTTCGGCGTCGACGACGAGCTGCTGATATGGAACGACGCCCTTGCCAAGCTCTCCGGCATCGACGGCAGCCGCGTGGTCGGTGCGCACCGTGATGGCCTGCCACCGCCCTGGCGAGACCTGCTGGGACGCGTGCTGCTGGAACATCATGACCACCTCTACAAGCAGCCGGTGACGCTTTCCGGCACCACGCGCTACCTGAGCCTGCACAAGGCCGAGCTCGAGGCCGACGAGCAGATGCGTGGCGGCACCGTGGTGCTGGTGGAGGACCACAGCGAGATGAAGTGGCTGGAGGACGAGCTGGTGCATGCCGCGCGCCTGGCCTCCATCGGCCAGCTGGCGGCGGGCGTAGCCCACGAGATCGGCAACCCCGTCACCGGCATCTCCTCACTGGCCCAGAACCTGCGCTACGATACCGACGACCCGGAGGTGCGGGAGACCGCCAGCCAGATCCAGCAACTTACCGATCGCATCTCGCGCATCGTCGAGTCGCTGGTGGGCTTCGCCCATGGCGGTCGCCACGTGGCAGGCCGGTCCTTCGCTCCGGTATCGCTGGCCACGCTGACCGACGAGGCCCTGCACTTGATCCACCTGGCCCGCTCGAGCGAGGATGTTCACTACCATAACCGTTGCCCGGCGGGCCTCGAGGTAGAGGGCGATGCCCAGCGGCTGCTGCAGGTGATGGTCAACCTGCTCGGCAATGCCCGCGACGCCAGCACGCCGGACGGTGAGGTGATCATCGATGCCGCTGCCGAAGGTGAGTGGCTGCATGTTACCGTCACCGATCAGGGCCATGGCATCGACGCGCGGGTACGCGACCACCTGTTCGAGCCCTTCACCACCACCAAGCCCCCCGGCGAAGGCACGGGGCTCGGCCTGCCACTGGTCTACAACATCATCGCCGAGCACGGCGGCCAGATCGATATCGACTCCCCGCCCCCGGGGCAGGCCAAAGGCACCCGCATCCATCTGTGGCTGCCCCTCAACCCAGAGCATGGTGAACGCACCGATGAGCCGGATTCTGATCGTTGAAGACGAAGCCATCATCCGCAGCGCTTTGAAGCGGCTGCTGGAGCGCCATGACCATCGGGTCAGCGAGGCCGGCTCGGTCAGCGAGGCCGTGGCGCTCGACCCCCAGGGCTTCGACCTGGTGATCAGCGACCTGCGGCTGCCCGGCGAGCCCGGCACCGAATTGATCACTCGCGCCGCCCCGGTGCCCGTGCTGATCATGACCAGCTACGCCAGCATGCGCTCCGCGGTGGAGGCACTGAAGCTCGGCGCCGTAGACTATGTGGCCAAGCCCTTCGACCACGACGAGCTGCTCGAGACCGTGGCCCGGGTGCTGCACCGCCAGGCCTCACGGCAGAGCGAACCGCCCGACATCGCCGAACCCGGCGGGGCTCGCCAGCCGATGATCGGCAACTGCCCGGCCATGCAAGTAGTCTACACGCGCATCCGCAAGGCGGCGCCGACCGATGTCACCGTGTTGATCCAGGGGGAGTCGGGCACCGGCAAGGAGCTGGTCGCCCGCGCTCTCCACCAGCAAAGCCACCGCGTCCATGCGCCGCTGGTCTGCGTCAACTGTGCGGCCATCCCCGAGACGCTGATCGAGTCGGAACTGTTTGGTCACGAGAAGGGCGCCTTCACGGGGGCCAGTGCCGCGCGTACTGGCCTGGTCGAGGCCGCCGATGGCGGCACCCTGTTTCTCGACGAGATCGGCGAGCTGCCGCTTGATGCCCAGGCGCGCCTGCTGCGGGTACTGCAGGAGGGCGAGATCCGCAAGATCGGCTCCGTGGAGACCCGCCACGTCGACGTGCGCCTAATCGCCGCCACCCACCGCGACCTACAAAGCCTGTCGAAGACCGGCGAATTTCGCCTCGACCTCTACTATCGTCTCAACGTGATGCAGATTGACCTGCCGGCTCTGCGCGCGCGCGAGGAGGACATCCTCGAGATCGCCGACGTGCTGCTCGACAAGGCCTGCCAGCGCCATAATCGCAACGGGCTGCGACTCTCGCGGGCCGCCCAGCGCACCATCCGCGACTACCCCTGGCCCGGCAACGTGCGCGAGCTGGAAAATGCCCTCGAGCGCAGCGTAATCCTCGCCGAGGGCCACCTTATCCATCCTGATGATCTGGGGCTTGCAGCTGCCCCCCAACCGCCGAGCAGGCCCCCGTCTGCCGTGACGCTCCCAGACGCCCAAGGAGCTCAGCCGACCAGCGACGACGAAGACCTCTCCCTGGAGGACTACTTCCAGCACTTTGTGCTCGAGCATCAGGACCAGATGAGCGAGACCGAACTCGCCCAGAAGCTCGGCATCAGTCGCAAGTGCCTGTGGGAGCGTCGCCAGCGCCTGGGCATCCCGCGCAAGAAGGGCCCGCGACGCAGCACGGGCTGAGGCGGCGGGCCATGCGACCATGGTGCAAGCACCCGCGGCATCGTCCGCGGGCCTGCCTTCCCGCCACCCCGCCTGCACCCTTTGTTACCTTCCCACACAGCCAGTGCACCGCGACGGGGCCAATCGGGTAACACTCCACTCCCTCGCCAGGACGTGAACTGTTCTATTCCCTCACAACCACTTGTTTTTAAATGAATTACTCATCAATGGCACGCAGGCTGCTACACCTAGGGGAAGAAAAACAAATCCGGACGTCACCCACTGCCAACAACAACAACAGGGCAGCCAGGCGTGACAGGGCTCGACCCGCCAACAACAACAAGACACCCGGGCCCCTACGACTTCGGCGCTTGCCGACAACAAGAACAGCATCGGCACGGCGCGAGGCCTTCGGGCTCCAACAACAACAAGCTGCTCGAGGCACCGGAGCCATCAGGACGCGACGCACCCGGATACGGCCGACCCACAATGACAACAGGCCTTCGAGGTGCACTCCCGGCAACAAGATCAACAAGCCGGGAGGAGGCATGCTTCCATGCCGTCGTGGTTGGATTATTGTTTTGAATACGAGACGGTCGCCGTCAGGAGCAACCACAACCACAACAACACCGCTTGCCTGAACCCTCCTTGGTGACTGTGGTGCGTATTCAGGGCGATGCGCCATCACGAAGAAGAATCAGCAGCAGGGATGCTGCATCCTGCTTACCGGGGAGGCCTAAGGCCTCCCCTTTCTGCTTCCTGGCGCCCTGGGCAGCGTGCCGCGCTTTGCAAGGTGTTAGTGGTCGGCTACACTCAACGCTTTCCGCGTCCCGCGAGTCGATATCGCCGCATGTTCAAAGGTTTTACCCGCTTTCTGCAACGTCCGGGCGAGCGCATCAAGTCGCTGTTCGGCCCTCAGGATGCGCCGGCCGTCACGCCAGGGCCGCGCATTATTCCCCGCCAGGAACACCCTGTCTCGCGTCAGCACTTCAGCGACGCCGCCCTCAAGGTGCTCTACCGGCTTCACAATGCCGGCTTCCAGGCCTTTCTGGTGGGCGGGTGCATCCGCGATTCGCTGCTTGGCCACATGCCCAAGGACTTCGATGTGGCTACGGATGCCACGCCGGAGCAGCTCAAGGAGCTGTTTCGCAACTCGCGCATCATCGGCCGGCGCTTTCGCATCGTGCATGTCCGCTTCGGCCGCGAGGTGATCGAGGTCACCACCTTTCGCGGCACGCCGGGCGATGACCACGCCGCGCATATCTCCCAGCAGTCGGACGATGGCCTGCTGCTGCGTGACAATGTATGGGGCAACATCGAGGAAGACGCCCTGCGCCGGGACTTCACCGTCAACGCCCTCTACTACAACATTGCCGACTTCTCGATCCACGATTTCGCCGACGGTGTGCATGACATCGAAGCCCGCACCCTGCGGCTGATCGGCGACCCGGCGACCCGCTATCGCGAAGACCCGGTGAGGATGCTCAGGGCGGTGCGCTTCGCCGCCAAGCTCGACTTCCACCTCGACCCGGCCACCGAAGCACCCATCCACGACGCCGCGCCGCTGCTGCTGCAGATTCCTCCGGCACGGCTGTTCGACGAGGTGCTCAAGCTGTTCATGGCCGGCCAGGGGGTGGCCACTTTCCACCTGCTGCGCGACTACGGGCTGTTCGCGATGCTCTTCCCCGAGGCCGACGAGGCCATGGAGGCACTACCCTGGGCCGAACGCCTGGTCGAGCTGGCGCTGGAGAGCACTGACCGGCGCATCGCCGAGGACCGCCCAGTAACCCCGGCCTTCCTGTTCGCCGCCCTGCTCTGGGCCCCCGTCCAGCAGCGCCAGGCCATCCTCGAGGCTGACGGCATGCCACCCATCCCCGCGCTGCAGGCGGCGTCCCATCAGGTGATCTCGCGCCAGCTCCAACATGTCGCCATCCCCAAGCGCTTCAGCCTGCCGATGCGCGACATCTGGGACCTGCAGCAACGGCTACCATTGCGCCGCGGCAAGCGGGTCTTCCAGACCCGCGAGCATCCACGCTTTCGGGCCGCCTACGACTTCCTGCTGCTGCGCGAGAGCGCCGGCGAGATTTCCCCCGGTCTGGGCGATTGGTGGAGCGCTTTCCAGCAGGCCGACGAACACGAGCAGCGTCGCCTGCTGGGCAAGGTCGGCGCCGACCCCGCGGGCAGCGGCCAGCCGCGCAAGCGCCGCCGCCGCCGACGCCGCAAGCCCCAAGGCCCCGCGAGCGAGACATGAGCCCGTCCTGGCATCGCGCCTGGATTGGTCTGGGCAGCAACCTCGACGCCCCCCAGGAGCACGTCGAGCGCGCCCTGGAAGAGCTCGACCATCTACCGCTGACTCGTCGCATCGCCGCCTCACGCTGCTATGCCAGCGCGCCACTGGGGCCAGCCGACCAGCCCGACTACATCAATGCCGTGGCACAGCTGGCGACACGGCTCTCGCCGCTTGCCCTGCTCGACCAGCTGCAGGCCCTAGAACAGCGCCATGGACGCGTGCGCGGCCGCCACTGGGGGCCCCGGACCCTGGACTTGGACCTGCTACTCTTCGATGAGCGGCGAATTAGGCTGGCGCGACTGACACTGCCTCACCCGGAGATGCTCCAGCGCGCCTTCGTGCTCGTCCCGCTGGCCGAGTTGGCGCCGGACCTGCTGATCGAAGGCCGCCTTGCGGCGCAATGGGTCGCCGACCTCGATGCTAGCGAGCCGGGGTCGGTGTTACCGCGCTGCCAGGAAGCCCTCGCCCTGTTACCTATCGACACTCGAGCATGATTCAGGTAACAATTTCGGGTTACATCGAGGCCGCCCAGCCGGACGCCTCCCATGACCAGACAATGAGAGCACACCATGAAAACCGTCACCCTGAGCACGCTGCAAGCCGCCAAGCGCGCCGGTGAGCCGTTCAGCTGTCTAACCGCCTACGACGCCTCCTTCGCCCATGCGGCCGAGGAGGCGGGCATCGAGGTGCTGCTGGTGGGCGATTCCTTGGGCATGGTGCTGCAGGGCCACGCCAGCACCCTGCCGGTGACCCTCGACGATATCTGCTATCACACCCGTTGCGTGGCACGCGGCAAGCGCGCCAGCCTGCTGATGGTCGACCTGCCCTTCATGAGCAATTCGAGCAGCGAACGCCTGCTCCAGGATGCCGGCGCACTGATGCGCGCCGGGGCCGAACTGGTCAAGGTCGAGGGCGAGGCCTGGATGGCCCATGGTATTCGCGAGTTGACCCGGCGCGGTGTGCCGGTCTGCGCGCACCTAGGGCTGACCCCACAGTCGGTCTATCAGCTGGGCGGCTACAAGGTGCAGGGGCGTGAGGCCGAGCAAGCGAGCCGGATCCTCGAGGATGCTCGCACGCTGGTCGAGGCCGGCGCCTCGGTGATCCTGCTGGAGTGCGTGCCGGCAAGCCTGGGCCGGGCGGTGAGCGAGGCGCTGGAGGTGCCGGTGATCGGCATTGGCGCCGGTCCCGATACCGACGGGCAGATTCTAGTGATGCATGACGTGCTGGGGGTAACGCATGGCCGCACCCCGCGTTTCGTGAAGAACTTCATGGTTGAGGCCGACGATATCCCGGACGCCTTCCGCCGTTACCACAGCGACGTCAAGGCTCGCCGCTTCCCCGCCGAAGGACACTGTTTCTGAGTCGCATGACTTAAGTAGCATGAGGAGATGAGGAGGAGTTCGCCGCGATGCGTACCCTGCGAGAGATACCGGCCCTGCGCGCGACCTTGGACGACGCCCGTCGCCACGCTCAGCGCATCGCCCTGGTACCGACCATGGGCAACCTGCACGACGGCCACCTGGCCCTGGTGGCACAGGCGCGCCGCCAGAGCGACGTAGTGGTCGCGACCATTTTCGTCAATCCGCTGCAGTTCGGGGCCGGCGAGGACCTGGACGCCTACCCGCGCACCCTCGCCGAGGATCAGGCGAAACTCGAGGAGGCCGGCTGCGACCTGCTGTTCGCCCCCGAGACGACGACCCTCTACCCACGTGGCCTCGCAGCCCAGACTCGGGTCTGCGTGCCCGAGGTCAGCGAGGGGCTCTGCGGTGGCGACCGGCCCGGGCACTTCGATGGCGTCGCCACCGTCATCACCATGCTCTTCAACCTGGTGCAGCCCGATGTGGCCTGCTTCGGCGAGAAAGACTACCAGCAGCTGGCGGTGATCCGCCGTCTGGTGGCCGACCTGCACCTCCCCGTGGAGATCGTCGGCGTACCCATCGTGCGCGCCACGGATGGCTTGGCGCTCTCCTCGCGTAACGGCTATCTGGATGCCGACCAGCGAGCCATCGCCCCGGCGCTCTACCATACTCTGTGCCTGCTGCGCGATGCCCTGGAAGCTGGTGCCGACAGCACGGATACCCTAGCCGATGGCCTCACACAACTGGAGGAGGCCGGCTTCGCACCAGACTACCTGGAGCTTCGCGACATCGACCTGGGGCCGGCCACGGCAACCACCCGTGACGCCGTGCTACTCGCCGCGGCCCGCCTGGGCCCGACCCGGCTGATTGACAACCTGAGCCTGACCCTGCCGCGCTGAAGACGCGACAACGTCGAGAATATCCAGGCGTTACCCCCATAGGCCATCCCCGTACAACTCATCTGATCGATACAACTTACCTAATCGCCGCCGCCTGCCCGGCGGCGTCCCTCGACTCCAGCTTCTCTGGTGCATGCGGCCAATGGAAGCATTGCCGCCATGCACAAGCGTCCCCTATGCTAAAAGACACCGGTTCTGTTTGAGGCGTCTTACAGACAGACCGCAAGCCCGCAAGTCATTATTCAGGAGTATCTCCCATGCAAGACGTGGTGATTGTTGCCGCTCGCCGCACTGCCGTCGGCACCTTCGGTGGCTCCCTGGCCGGCATTCCCGCCAGCGACCTGGGTGCCCAAGTGATCAAGGACATCCTGTCGTCCACCGGCGTCGCAGGGGACCAGGTCGACGAGGTACTGCTCGGCCAAGTGCTCACCGCCGGGGTTGGTCAGAATCCCGCTCGCCAGGCGTCCATCACGGCCGGCCTGCCGGATGGGGTACCGGCCATGACCATCAACAAGGTGTGCGGGTCAGGCCTCAAGACCTTGCATCTGGCTACCCAGGCGATCCGCTGCGGCGATGCCGAGCTAATCCTCGCCGGCGGCCAGGAGAACATGTCGCTGGCGCCCCACGTGCTGCCCCACTCGCGCACCGGCCAGCGCATGGGCGACTGGAAGGCGATCGATTCCATGGTCCACGACGGCCTGTGGGATGCCTTCAACGACTACCACATGGGCATTACCGCCGAGAACCTGGCGGAGAAGTACGGCATCACCCGCGAACAGATGGACGAGTTCGCTGCCAGCTCTCAGCAGAAGGCTGCCGCTGCCATCAAGGAGGGCAAGTTCAAGGGGCAGATCGTCCCGGTAGAGATCCCCCAGCGCAAGGGTGACCCCATCATCTTCGATACCGACGAGGGGCCGCGTGATGTCACTGCCGAGAAGCTCGCCGGCATGCGACCGGCCTTCAAGAAGGACGGCACCGTCACCGCCGGCAACGCCTCCTCGATCAATGATGGTGCCGCCGTGGTAATGCTCTGCTCCGCCGAGAAGGCCAAGGCGCTGGGCCTGGAGCCGCTGGCCCACATCAAGGCCTACTCCAACGCCGCCGTCGATCCGGCGATCATGGGCATCGGCCCGGCACCGGCCACTCGCCGTTGCCTGGAGAAGGCCGGCTGGAGCCTGGACGACCTGGACCTGGTCGAGGCTAACGAAGCCTTCGCCGCCCAGGCCCTCTCCGTCAACAAGGAACTCGGCTGGGATGTCAGCAAGATCAACGTCAACGGCGGCGCCATCGCCCTCGGCCACCCCATCGGCGCCTCCGGCTGCCGCATCCTGGTGACCCTGGTCCACGAGATGATCGCCCGCGACGCCAAGAAGGGCCTGGCCACCCTGTGCATCGGCGGTGGACAGGGCGTGGCGCTGGCCATCGAGCGTTAAGCCACGCTGTAAGCCAGATAGCATGCCCCAGGATTCACCCTCGGGGCATGCTCTTTTGCAAATCGAAAACTGCCGCCAGGGCCATGCCCTGGCGGCAGTTTTTCTTACGGCTTAACGCATAAGGCTTAAAGCTGGGGTTCAGCGGCCTCAGCGGCCTCGAACGCGGCCTTCTCTTCCGGGGTGATCTCCTTGATGGTGAGCTTCACCCGGTTGCGGTTGTCGATGTCGAGCACCTTGACGATGGGCTCGTCACCCTCATTGAGGAAATCACGCACGTCGTTGACCCGCTCCGGCACGATCTGAGAGATATGCACCAGACCGTCAGTGCCCGGCATGATGTTGACGAAAGCACCGAAATCGGCGATGCGCACCACCTTGCCGCGGTAGAGCTTGCCGATCTCGGGCTCGGCGGTGATCGCCAGCACGGTGTCGATGGCCGCCTTGGCTGCCGACTTGTCCTCGGCATAGATGCGCACGGTGCCGTCATCGTCGAGGTCGATGGAAGCGCCGGTCTCCTCGCAGATCTTGCGGATGGTGGCGCCGCCCTTGCCGATGACGTCGCGAATCTTCTCAGGATCGATCTTGATGGTCGCCATGGAGGGGGCGTTTTCGGAGACCTCGGTACGGCTCTTGGCAATCACCACGTTCATCTGCTCGAGGATCTGCTGGCGAGCGTCATAGGCCTGCTGCAGGGCAACCTCCATGATCTCCTCGTTGATGCCCTCGATCTTGATATCCATCTGCAACGCAGTAACGCCGGAGGCCGAGCCGGCCACCTTGAAGTCCATGTCGCCGAGATGATCCTCATCACCCAGGATATCGGTGAGTACAGCAAATTGATCGCCATCCTTGACCAGCCCCATGGCGATGCCGGCTACCGGTGCCTTCATCGGTACCCCGGCGTCCATCAGCGCCAGCGACGCACCGCATACCGAGGCCATGGAGCTCGAGCCGTTGGATTCGGTGATCTCGGAGACCACGCGGATGGTGTAGGGGAACTCCGCCTCGTCGGGCAGCATCGCCTGCACGCCACGGCGTGCCAGACGGCCGTGGCCGATCTCGCGGCGCTTGGGGCCACCCATGAAACCGGCCTCGCCCACGCTGTAGGGGGGGAAGTTGTAGTGCAGCAGGAAGCGGTCCTTGCGCTCGCCCTCCAGCGACTCGATCAGTTGAGAATCGCGCAGGGTACCCAGCGTCGCCACCACGATCGCCTGGGTCTCGCCGCGGGTGAAGATCGCCGAACCATGGGTCTTGGGCAGGCTGCCCACCTCGATGGAGAGTGGGCGCACGGTGTTGTGGTCGCGGCCGTCGATGCGCGGCTCGCCCTTGACCACGCGCGAACGCACCACACGCTTCTCCAGGCCGGCGAAGGCCCCCTTGACCTCGTCGGCAGCGTACTGGCCCGCTTGCTCGCCGGCGAACCGCGCGACCGCCTGTTCCTTGAGGGCAGCCAAGGCGTCCTGGCGGGCCATCTTGTCAGTGATGCGATAGGCCTCGCCGACCTGCTGCTCGTAGGCATCGGCCATGGCGTCCTTGAGGGCGACATTCTCGACCGGGGCCTGCCACGCCCACTTCGGCTTGCCGGCCTCGGCGGTCAGCTCGTTGATGGCCTGAATGGCTACCTGCATCTCCTGGTGGGCATAGAGCACGGCGCCGAGCATCTCGTCCTCGAGCAGTTCCTTGGCCTCGGACTCGACCATCAGCACCGCCTTATCGGTGCCGGCAACCACCATGTTGAGCTCGGAGTCGGTCAATTCCTCGACGGTGGGGTTGAGGTAGTAACCGCTGTCCTCGGTGAAGCCCACGCGCGCGGCCCCGATCGGACCATTGAAGGGCACGCCAGAGATCGCCAGGGCGGCCGAGGTACCCAGCATGGCAGCGATGTCCGGGTCATGGTTGCGGTCGGTGGAAAGCACCGAGCAGACCACCTGCACCTCGTTCATGAAGCCCTTGGGGAACAGGGGGCGGATCGGGCGGTCGATCAGCCGCGAGGTCAGGGTTTCCTTCTCGGTGGGACGCCCCTCGCGCTTGAAGAAGCCGCCGGGAATCTTGCCGACCGCGTAGGTCTTCTCCTGATAGAACACCCCCAGCGGAAAGAAGGGCTGCGCAGGGTTGGCCTCTTTCTTGGCCACCACCGTACACAGCACCACGGTGTCGTCCATGGTGACCATCACGGCACCGGTGGCCTGGCGGGCAATGCGCCCGGTTTCCAGGGTGACGGTGCTGCGACCGTACTGAAACGTTTTCTTGACCGGGTTCACGGCGACTTCCTTTATATCGACTTTTCTGTATGGGGGGTCGTTTTTGACTCGGCGACCATTTTAGGGATTGACGCCCGCAGCGGCCACCGGTTAGCGCGATTTCCGCCCCTTGACGCGAAACGGGCAACCCGAAGGCTGCCCGTTTCGTTACCGCGTGGGATGCGTCGCTTAACGGCGCAGGCCCAGACGCTGAATCAGTGACTGATAGCGCTCGAGATCCTTGCGCTTCAGGTAGTCCAGCAGCTTGCGGCGTTGGTTGACCATGCGGATCAGGCCACGACGGGAGTGGTGATCCTGCTTGTTGGTCTTGAAGTGGTCCTGCAGGCCGTCGATATTGGCGCTCAGCAGGGCTACCTGCACTTCGGGGGAACCGGTGTCGTTCTCGCCACGACCGTACTCATTGACGATTGTGGACTTCTGCTCGGCTGTCAGTGCCATCTGTCTCTCCAGTAAGCAATATGCCTGAATGATGAGTGTGTGAGACCACGCATATTTGCAGTCTCGGGCGTCTCTCCCTTCACTCGGCTGCGCTGCTCAGCAGCCGTTTCGGCGCCACCTCCTGTGTCGCTGTCACCACGCCGAGGCCTAGCAAGGCACCGTCGCAGTAGAGTCTTGCCGTCTCTTGCTCGGCCAGCTCGCCGGTCTCGACGTGGGCCGCCAGACCATGGGTCAGCCGGCTGGCCGCCGCGGCATCAACCTCGAGGCGCGGCAGATGGTCGACCAACACGTCGATCGGCAACAGTACTGCCTGACGTTCGGCCTGGCCGGGCAGGGCCTCCAGTGCGTCGAGGGTTAGCATGCCCTCGCTCGTGAAGGGGCCTGTTCCCAGGCGGCGCAGCGCGCTGATGTGCGCTCCACAGCCCAGGGCCTGGCCCATGTCCTCGGCCAGGGTCCGGATATAGGTGCCTTTGCTGACGCGCACCTCGAGTTCGAAGGCGCTGTCGGCAAGGGCAAGAAGCCGCGCATCATACACCTTCACGCGCCTCGCCGCACGCTCGATCGACTTGCCCTCACGGGCCAGTTCGTAGAGCTTGCGCCCCTGATGCTTGAGCGCCGAGTACATCGGCGGCACTTGCTCGATCTCGCCGTGGAAGCGCGCCAGCAGGCTCTCGATATCGGCCTCGACCAGCCGCGGCACCGTGTGACGCTCTACCACCTGACCTTCTGCATCGCCGCTGTCAGTGATCGCGCCGAGCTCCACCCGGGTACGGTAGACCTTGTCGGCCTGCAGCAGGTGGGCGGAGAACTTGGTCGCCTCACCAAAGCATACCGGCAACAGGCCGGTGGCCATGGGATCGAGCGTGCCTGTGTGGCCGGCCTTCCGGGCCTGGAACAGGTGCCGCGCCCGCTGCAGCGCATGATTGCTGGATAGGCCCGCGGGCTTGTCCAGCAGCAGCACGCCGTTCACCGGCAACCCGCGACGCCGCCTTGCCATCAGTCGCGCTCGTCCCGTTCTGCCGAACCATGGCCTGGCGAACCATTGCCCACCGACCCGTCTGCCGCGCTGCGGTCGTCCTTCGACGCCTCATCATGCTGGGCCTGGTCACTGGCGACGGCCTCGTCGATCAGCGACGAGAGCCGCTGGCCACGCACCACGCTCTCGTCGTAGTGGAAGCGCAGTTCCGGCACATGGCGCAGCTTGATGCGCCGGGCGATCTGGCTGCGCAGGAAACCGGCGGCCCGCTTGAGCACCGCCAGGTTCTCCTTGATGCGCTCCGGAGTCTGCTCGCCCAGCAGGGTCACGTGAACATCGGCATAGCCGAGGTCGCGACTGACCTCGACACCGCTGACCGTGACCATCCCCAGCCGCGGATCCTTGACCTCACGCTGGATGAGCTCCGCCAGCTCCTTCTGGAGCTGGTCAGCCACCCGGTCGGTACGCTTAAACTCGCGCATGGTCGACTCCTCGCTCCTTAGAGGGTCCGCTCGACCTTGACCTGATCGAAGACCTCGATCTTGTCGCCGACCTGGACATCGTTGTAGTTCTTCACGCCGATACCGCACTCCATGCCGCTGCGCACCTCCTGGACGTCGTCCTTGAAGCGGCGCAGCGACTCGAGCTCTCCCTCGTAGATCACCACGTTGTCGCGCAGCACACGGATCTTCTTGTTACGGAAGACGCTGCCCTCGACCACCATGCAGCCGGCCACGGCACCGATCTTGGGTGCGCGGAAGACGTCACGGACTTCGGCCACGCCAACGATCTCCTCCTTCCACTCGGGTGCCAGCATGCCGCTCATCGCCTGCTTGACCTCGTCGATCAGCTGGTAGATGACGCTGTAGTAGCGCAGGTCCAGGCCTTCACGTTCGATGATCTCGCGGGCCGCAGCATCGGCACGCACGTTGAAGCCGATCACGATGGCGTCACTGGCCAACGCCAGGTTGGCATCGGTACCGGTGATGCCACCCACGCCGGACGAGACCACGGCCACTTCCACCTCATCGGTGGAGAGCTCTTCGAGAGCGCCCTTGATGGCCTCCAGGGAACCCTGGACATCAGCCTTGAGCACGATATTGAGTTTGGCGGCGACTTCCTGGCCCATCTGGCTGAACATGTTCTCCAGCTTGGCCTTCTGCTGGCGCGCCAGGCGCACCTCGCGGTACTTGCCTTGACGGAAGTTGGCGACCTCGCGGGCCTTCTTCTCGTCGGCCAGCACCATGAAGTCGTCACCGGCCTCGGGAGTACCGTCCAGACCCTGGATCTCCACCGGGGTGGAAGGGCCGGCCTGGTCAACCTGCTTGCCCAGTTCGTTGGTCAGCGCGCGGACACGGCCGTAGTGCAGGCCAGCCAGCACGATGTCGCCCTTCTTCAGGGTACCGTTCTGGACCAGCACCGTGGCCACCGGGCCGCGTCCCTTGTCCAGGCGCGACTCGACCACCACGCCCTTGCCGGGCGCCTCGGGGACCGCCTTGAGTTCGAGCACTTCCGAGACCAGTTGGATGGCTTCCAGTAGCTCCTCGATGCCCTCGCCGGTGTGCGCAGAGACATGCACGAACTGAGTGTCGCCACCCCACTCCTCGGAGATCACGCCATACTGTGAGAGCTCGTTTCTGACCCGGTCCGGGTCCGCACCCGACTTGTCGATCTTGTTGACGGCCACCACCATCGGCACCTCGGCGGCCCTGGCGTGCTCGATCGCCTCGATGGTCTGTGGCATCACACCGTCATCGGCGGCCACCACCAACACCACCACGTCGGTGGCCTTGGCGCCGCGGGCACGCATGGCGGTGAACGCCGCGTGGCCTGGGGTATCCAGGAAGGTCACGCCGCCATGATCATCCTCGACATGATAGGCGCCGATGTGCTGGGTGATGCCGCCAGCTTCGCCGGTGGCCACCTTGGCCTTGCGGATGTAGTCGAGCAGTGAGGTCTTGCCGTGGTCGACGTGACCCATGACCGTGACCACCGGCGAGCGGGTGATCTCCTCGCCTTCATAGGAGATACCCTCGAGAACCTCGGTCTCCAGCGCATCGTCCTTGACCAGCTTGGGCTTGTGGCCCATCTCCTCGACCACGATGGCCGCGGTGTCCTGGTCGATGGTCTGGTTGATGGTCACCGCCGCCCCCATGGTGAACATGGCCTTGATGACCTCGTTGGCCTTGATCGACATCTTGTCGGCCAGGTCGGCAACGCTGATCGACTCAGGGATGGAGACCTCGCGGACGATTGGCTGGGTCGGCTTCTGGAAGCCATGCTTGCCACCGCCCTGGGCACCGCCACCGCGGCGACCACCGCGACGCTCGGCGCGCTTGGCCTTCTTGCCGCCACGACGCCGCTCCTCGCGATCACCGCGATCCTCTTCGTCACGCTCGCCACGGCCCTTCTTGCCGGCGCCGGCCTTGGTGGTCGCCTTCTTGACCGCGGCGCGGCGCGGCTCGGGGCGTCCCTCCTTGGGTGGAGCCGGGGGCTCCTCGGCTTCCGTGGCCGAAGTAGTGTCGAGCTCAGGCACTGGGATCTCCGGCTCGACGGCGGCCTTCTCAGCCTCGAGCTTGGCTGCCGCCTCGCGGGCGGACTCCTCGGCGGCACGCGCCTTGGCTTCCTCAGCCTCACGGGCATCCTTAGCGGCCTGGGCCTGCTGGGAATCCGCCATATCGCCGACCAGCTGGCGCGGTCCGGCGTCTTTCATCGGCTCCGGCTGAGTCTCTTCCTCGGCACGCTTGACGTAGGTGCGTTTCTTGCGCACCTGCACCTCGATGCTCTTGCCTCGCTCGCCGGTCTTGATGCGGCTGCGCGTCTTGCGCGTCAGGGTGATGCGGTTTTTCGCCCCAGCGCCGCTACCGCCATGGCTCTTGGTGAGATAGTCGAGCAACTGACGCTTGTCCTCCTCGGACACGGCATCGCTCTCAGACTTCTGACCAAGCCCGGCTTCTTTCATCTGCTCCAGCAGGCGAGGCACGTCGCGCCCCACCTTCGCTGCAAAATCCTTAACGGTCATTTCTGACATTACGACCCTCCTCAGCCCGTGACCCGTTTACTGTTCGCTCTCGAACCATGGCGCACGGGCAGTCATGATCAGTGCCGCGGCGCGCTCCTCGTCGATGCCCTCGATGTCCAGCAGGTCATCGACGGACTGCTCGGCCAGGTCCTCCATGGTGACAATGCCCCGGCTGGCCAAGATAAAGGCCAGGTGGCGCTCCATACTGTCCATCTCCAGCAGGTCGTCGGCCGGCTGGGCGCCATCGAGCGCCTCCTCGGAGGCAATGGCCAGGTTTAGCAGTTCGTCCTTGGCTCGAGAGCGCAGCTCCTCGATGAGGTCCTCGTCGAACTCTTCGATCTCCAGCATCTCCTCGACCGGCACGTAGGCGATCTCCTCCAGGGAGGTGAAGCCCTCTTCCACCAGCAGGCGCGCCACGTCTTCGTCAATGTGCAGATGCTGGATGAAACTCTCCACCAGGCTATCGATCTCCTGGTCGCGCTTGTCCTCGGCCTCTTCCTCGGTCATGACATTGAGTCGCCATCCGGTGAGCTCAGAGGCCAGGCGCACGTTCTGGCCACTGCGGCCGATAGCCTGGGCCAGGTTTTCCTGGGCCACGGCCACGTCCATCGCATGGGCCTCTTCATCAACGAGGATCGAGGCGACATCCGCCGGCGCCATGGCGTTGATCACCAGCTGGGCGGGGTTGTCGTCCCACAGCACAATGTCGACGCGCTCGTTCTGTAGCTCCGAGGAGACAGCCTGCACGCGGGAGCCGCGCATCCCCACACAGGCCCCCACCGGGTCGATACGCCGGTCATTGGTCTTAACCGCAATCTTGGCCCGCGAGCCGGGGTCGCGCGCCGCACCTTTGATCTCGATGAGCTGTTCGGCGATCTCCGGCACCTCGATGCTGAACAGCTCGATGATCAACTCCGGACAGGTGCGCGACAGGATCAGCTGGGCGCCACGCGCCTCGGGGTCGACCTTGACCAGCAGCGCGCGAACTCGCTCATTCATGCGGTAGCGCTCGCCGGGAATCATCTCGCTGCGCGGCAGGAAGGCCTCGGCATTGTCGCCCAGATCGATGATCAGGCCGTCGCGTGTCGTTTTCTTGACGATGCCGGCGACCAGCTCACCCTCGCGCTCGGCATACTGGCGGACCACCTCGGCCCGCTCCGCCTCGCGCACCTTCTGCACGATGACCTGCTTTGCCGTCTGGGCGGCGATCCGGCCGAAGGAGGCATTCTCGATGCGCTCCTCGACCACGTCACCCACTCCCAGGGGCGGATCACGACGCTGCGCATAGGAGAGCTTGATCTGGGCATCCGGCCCGTCGAAGTCATCATCATCGACCACTTCCCAGCGGCGGAATGTCTCGTAGTCACCGGTCTCGCGGTCGATATGCACGCGCACGCGGGCTTCCTCGTCCTCAAAGCGCTTGCGCGATGCACTGGCCAGGGCCGCCTCGACGGCCTCGAAGATCACCTCGCGGGGGACCCCCTTCTCGTTGGAGATCGCGTCGACGACCGCCAGAATTTCTTTACTCATGCCTTAGCCTCGCCAGTGAACCTGTCCTTATGCACCGAGCGCATCACGTAAACTGCGGGACGACCCGCGCCTGATCGATACCCTCGATGGGAAAGCAATACTCCTCGCCGCCGATCTGCAGCAGCACCTCATCGCTCTCGACCCCGGCCAGCAGCCCCTGGAACTTGCGCCGCCCGTCGAAGGGCAGGCGCAGCTTCATGGCCACCACATGGCCAGCGTAGCGTTCGAACTGCTCAAGGGTGAACAGCGGCCGGTCCATGCCTGGCGAGGAGACTTCCAGCCGATATTCGCCGGGTAGCGGATCCTCGACATCGAGTAACGCACTGACCTGACGGCTGACATCGGCGCAATCGTCAACGCTTACCCCCTCCTCGTGATCGATGTAGATCACCAGGCGGGAATGCTTACCCTGGGACAGATGGTCGATGCCCCATAGCTCGAACCCCATGGCGGAGACCACCGGTTCGATCAGCGCATGCAGCGCAGCATTGTTGATTGCCACGAGAGAAAGCTCCTACAGCCGTTGCGTCAGGCACCTGGCCGGGAGTGAAGAAGAAGAGTCAGGTGACTGATTGGTGTTACCCTGGGCAGCGCCGCCATCTCCGGCGGACAAGCTGCTAACAAAAAGCCCCTTCACAGGAAGGGGCTTTCACAAGAAACCTGTATACCACTTCGGCTCTCTGGCATGCCCCTCAAGCCTGCATGCCTGCCAGGAAGATGGTAGCGGGGACCGGATTTGAACCGATGACCTTCGGGTTATGAGCCCGACGAGCTACCAGACTGCTCCACCCCGCATCAATCTAGGCCGGTGATTCTAAGCCCGCTTGACGGCTTTGTCAAGCGGCAACACCGCATACTGCCAATTCTGCTTTGAAGTTCCGACGTTGATGTCGACTACCTCGCATATGGTGCCGAAGGCGGGACTTGAACCCGCACGGCCATAAGGCCACTACCCCCTCAAGATAGCGTGTCTACCAATTCCACCACTTCGGCATCGGGGAGACTGGATAACGGCATCAACCGCCGTTTTTCTCCAGCGTTGGCGCAGCATTATCCATATTGCCGCCAGTATCGTCAAGGGTCGGCACGGCATTCTGCTGATCGATCAGCTCGGCATCGGGAATGCCAGCCTCCGGTGACTGGCCGGCCTGGGAGGCGAAGTAAGCCAGCGTTAATGACGTGGCAAAGAAGGCCGCAGCCAGCAGTCCGGTAAACTTCGCCAGGAAGCTACCGCTGCCTCGCGAGCCGAATACAGTCTGAGACGCACCGCCCCCGAAGGCGGCACCAGCTTCAGCGCCCTTGCCCTGCTGCAGCAGGATCAGGACGACCAGGGCGATGGCGATCACCACATGGGTCATGAGAATGGCAACTTGCATGGATTCAACCTGCTGACTGACAAATGGCTAGGAAATCGTCGACCTTGAGCGAAGCACCGCCCACCAGGCCGCCATCAATATCGGGCTGGGCGAGCAGCTCGGCGGCATTATCCGCCTTCATGCTGCCGCCGTACAGCAGGCGCATGCCATCGGCGAGTGCCTGGTCATAGTGCGCCAGGCGTCTGCGGATAGCAGCATGCACCGACTGGGCCTGGTTGGGCGTGGCCGTGTGGCCGGTACCGATCGCCCAGACAGGCTCATAGGCGACCACCAGGCGGACGCGCTGGGCCTCGTCGAGATTGTCGAACACCGCCTCGAGCTGGCCCAGCACCACCGCTTCGGTCCGCTCGGCCTCACGCTCCTCGAGGGTCTCACCAACGCATAGCAACGGCGTGAGCCCCTCGGCTAGAGCCGCCTTGACGCGCGCTAGCACCGCAGCACCGTCTTCCCCGAACAGGGTACGTCGCTCCGAATGGCCGACCAACACTAGCCGAGTGTCGCACTCACGCAGCATCGCCGCGCTGACCTCACCGGTGAAGGCACCCGAGGGACGATCGCTGAGCGTCTGGGCGCCGACCGTCACCGAGTTCGCGGTGAAGGTCCGCCCCGCAGCCTCCAGAAAGGGAAAGGGCACCATCAGCGCCACCTCGACGTTGACGGGCAGGGAGACATCGGCGAAGGCCCGGCCGAATTCCTCGACCAGGGCCAGAGAGCCGTTCATCTTCCAGTTTCCGGCGATCAGCGCCATGCGCATGGGGGCTCCTCTTTCAAGGTGGTGCGAAATGGTATAGGAGGGTTCCCTTCAAGGCAACCGCGTCGAGGACGCGCCTTTCGGATCAGCCGAGCAATGCCTCGACATCTCCGGCCAAACGAGTCGCCAGGGCATCGACGTCCAGATGGGGACGTCCCTCGACCATCACGCGGATCAGCGGCTCGGTGCCCGAGGCCCGCAGCAGCACGCGCCCCTGGTCGCCGAGCTCTGCCTCCAGACGGCTCACCGCCTGCCTGAGGGAAGTCTTTTCCAGCAGCGCCTTGGCATCGCTGCCCGGGGTCAGACGCACGTTGACCAGCGCCTGGGGGGTTTTCTGCAGGCCGCTGAGCAGGCGACCCAGCGACTGCTGCTCGCGAACCATGATCGCCAGTACCTGCAGTGCCGAGACGATGCCGTCGCCGGTGGTCTGCACATGGCCGCAGACGATATGGCCCGAGGATTCGCCACCCAGTTGCCAGCCGTTGGCTCCCAGCCGCTCCATGACGTAGCGGTCACCGACCCGGGCGCGCTCAAAGGGGATATCGAGCTCCTCCATGGCAGCGGCCAGGCCAAAGTTGGACATCAGGGTCCCCACCACGCCGCCACCCAGCTCGCCCCGGGTATGGCGGTCCCGGGCGATCAAATAGAGGATGTCGTCGCCGTCGATCTCGCGACCGTCGGCATCCACCAGCAGTACCCGGTCGCCATCGCCGTCGAAGGCCACGCCCAGATCGGCCCCCTGCTGGATCACCGCCGCCCGCAGCGCGGCAGGATGAGTCGAGCCCACCTGCTGGTTGATGTTCAGGCCATCGGGAGAGGCGCCGATCAGGCTGACCTTGGCACCCAGCTCGCGGAACACGCTGGGGGCAATGTGGTAGGTCGCGCCATGGGCGCAGTCGATGACCATTTTCAGCCCATGCAGGCTGACCCGATTGGGGATGGTCGACTTGCAGAACTCGATGTAGCGGCCGGGGGCATCATCGACCCGCGTCGCCTTGCCCAGGCAATCCGGCGCCACGGTGGTCAGCGCCTCATCGAGGGCCGCCTCGATACGCGTCTCGACCGCATCTTCCAGCTTGGTGCCGGCAGCGGAAAAGAACTTGATGCCGTTGTCCTGAAAAGGATTGTGGGAGGCCGAGATGACGATGCCCACATCGGCACGGAAGGTACGTGTCAGGTAGGCGATCGCCGGGGTGGGCATGGGGCCGAGCAGCATGACGTCGACCCCAGCAGCGGAGAGACCCGCCTCCAGGGCCGACTCGAACATGTAACCTGATATCCGCGTGTCCTTGCCGATCATCACCCGGGCGCGCCCGGTATCGCGGGTCAGCACCCGGCCGGTGGCCCAGCCCAGCTTGAGCATGAAGTCGGCCGTGATGGGGGGCTCCCCCACGGTGCCGCGGATGCCATCGGTACCGAAATAGCGTCTAGTCATGCGGACTGTCTTCCTCGAGAACGGCCCAGGTCATGTTCACCGCGTCCACGTGGGGCCCCACGTCGTGGACGCGCAGGATACGGGCGCCGCGCTCCACCGCCAGGGCGGAGAGCGCCAGCCCACCGGGCAGGCGCTCCTCCACCGGGCGCCCCAGCACCTTGCCGATCATGCTCTTGCGCGACATGCCCACCAGCAGCGGCAGTCCGAGCACCGTCAGGCGGTCCAGTTGCTTGAGCAACCGCAGGTTATGCGCCACCGTCTTGGCGAAGCCGAAGCCCGGGTCGAGCAGCATGCGCTCGCGCCGCAACCCGGCCGCCTCGCAGGCCGTCACCCGCTGGGCCAGGAAGTCGGCCACCGCCTCCTCCACCGGCCGGTTATAGTGCGGGGCGTCCTGCATGTCGCCGGGCTCGCCGAGCATGTGCATCAGGCACACCGGCAGCCCACTGGCGACCGCCGCCGACAGCGCCCCCTCACGGCGCAGGTTGCGCACGTCGTTGATCATGCCGGCGCCGGCCAGGGCCGTCGCCTGTATCACCTCGGGCGTGCTGGTATCCACCGAGACCAGCGCATCGAACTCACGCACCAGGGCTTCCACCACCGGCACCACGCGGTCCAGCTCCTGCTGGACCGCGACCGGTTCGGCGCCGGGACGCGTGGACTCGCCGCCCACGTCGATGATCGCGGCCCCCTCGGCCAGCATCTGTTCGGCATGGCGCAGGGCGTCATCGGGCACCGCGTGGCGCCCGCCATCGGAGAAGGAATCGGGGGTGACATTGAGGATCCCCATGATGCGGGGAAAGGAGAGGTCGAGCCGGTGCCGGCCACATGGCAGGTGCCTCGATGCACGGATATCCATCATCTTACTGTCGGTCGAACTGCACAGGCGCCCCGCAGGGCGCCTGTGGTTGCTGGCGATCGGTCTCAGCTGCCGGCCGGACCACCCAGCGGGTCGGAAGGTCGACGCGAGGGTGTGTCGTCATCCTCGGTATCGCTGCTCGAGTCGGGGGCGGACTCGGCGTGCGGCTCGCCGCCCGAGGGCGCCCCGCTGCTCGGGTCGTCCCACCCCTCCGGGGGCCGCGGGTCGCGTCCCTCCATGATGTCATTGAGCTGTTGGGAGTCGATGGTCTCGTACTTCATCAGCGCCTCGGCCATGGCGTCGAGCTTGTCGCGGTTCTCCTCGAGGATCTTCTTGGCCTGCTCGTAGCAGCCATCGATGATCTTGCGCACCTCCTTGTCAAGCTTGGAAGTGGTCTCACCGGACTTGAGCTTGCCACCCTGCCCGGGGCCGCCGAGAAACTGGTGGGACTCGTCCTCGTCGTACATGATCGGCCCCATCTCCTCGGAGAGGCCCCACTTGGCGACCATATTGTGCGCCAGCTCGGTGGCCCGCTTGATGTCATTGGAGGCACCGGTGGTGACACCGTTCGGCCCCAGCGTCATCTCCTCGGCGATGCGGCCACCGAACAACGAACAGATCTGACTGATAATCTGCTGGCGGGAGAGGCTGTAGCGATCCTCTTCTGGCAGGAACATGGTCACGCCCAGCGCTCGACCGCGGGGGATGATGGTCACCTTGTAGACCGGGTCATGTTCCGGCATCACCAGGCCGATGATGGCGTGGCCCGACTCGTGGTAGGCGGTGTTGAGCTTCTCCTTGTCGGTCATGACCATGGACTTGCGCTCGGCGCCCATCATGATCTTGTCCTTGGCCATGTCGAGCTCTTCCATGCTCACCAGGCGCTTGTTGCGCCGCGCGGCGAACAGCGCGGCCTCGTTGACCAGGTTGGCCAGGTCAGCACCCGAGAAGCCAGGAGTTCCGCGGGCGATCAGCGACGGCTTGACGTCATCGGCCAGCGGCACCTTGCGCAGGTGTACATTGAGGATATGCTCGCGGCCACGGATATCCGGCAGCGGCACCACCACCTGGCGGTCGAAGCGGCCGGGGCGCAGCAGCGCCGGGTCGAGCACGTCGGGCCGGTTGGTGGCGGCGATCACGATGATGCCCTCGTTGGGCTCGAAGCCATCCATCTCGACCAGCAGCTGGTTGAGGGTCTGCTCGCGCTCGTCGTTACCGCCGCCCATGCCGGCGCCGCGCGAGCGGCCCACGGCATCGATCTCGTCGATGAAGATGATGCAGGGCGCCTGCTTCTTCGCCTGCTCGAACATGTCACGTACACGGGAGGCACCCACACCGACGAACATCTCGACGAAGTCGGAGCCGGAAATCGAGAAGAACGGCACCTTGGCCTCCCCGGCGATCGACTTGGCGAGCAGCGTCTTGCCGGTACCCGGCGGGCCGACCATCAGCACGCCGCGGGGAATGGTGCCGCCCAGTCGCTGGAACTTGGTAGGATCGCGCAGGAAGTCGACCAGCTCCTCAACCTCCTCCTTGGCCTCGTCGCAGCCGGCGACATCGGCGAAGGTGGTCTTGATCTGGTCCTGGGAGAGCAGCTTGGCCTTGGACTTGCCGAAGCTCATCGGGCCACCTTTACCGGCGCCGCCACCCTGCATCTGGCGCATGAAGAACATGAAGATGGCAAGGATCAGCAGGATCGGGAAGCTGGCGATTAACAGCCGCATCCACAGGCTCTGCTGCTCGGGCGCCTTGCCCACCACAGTGACGTTGTGAGACAGCAAGTCATCTATCAGCTTGGGATCCTCCGCTGCCGGACGGATGGTCCGGAACGCAGAGCCGTCGTTGCGCTCACCGGTGATGGTGTAGCCATCGATGGTCACGCTGCGGATTTGCTCGTTCTGAACCTGCTGGACAAACTGGGAATAGCTCATCGCCTGGGGTGAACTGTCGACGCTGAAATTGTTGAACACCGTCAGCAGCACTGCCGCGATGACCAACCACAGAATCAGGTTCTTCGCCATATCATTCAAGGGACTACCCTCATTGCAAGAATCTGTCGGCCGAAAATGCCTGGTTCTTCGACACTACATGAGTGGCACATGTTCAGCCAGCCTGCGACCAAAGCGGCAAGCAAGCGGCAGTAGTGTGACACGAGATACTGTGACACAGTCACCGCCTCCTGTCCGGCAATCAGCCTGTTAGGCGCGGCCTATCGCGACCGCCTTCCGTGTGCGGCCGAGGATGTGCCTCAGCCACGAAACCCTTCCGCCAGTAGGTAGACCTCGCGGGAGCGCGCTCGGGAAGCCTCCGGCTTGCGTGTCACCACACGAGTGAAACTGCCCCGCAACTCCGTAAGAAACGCATCGAACCCTTCGCCCTGGAACACCTTAGCCAGGAAGGTGCCCCCGGGGGTGAGCGTCCGGCGCGCCAGATCCAGCGCCAGCTCCACCAAATACATCGCCTGGGGTTGGTCGATGGCTGCCATCCCGCTCATGTTGGGGGCCATATCCGACATTACAAGATCCACCAGCCGTTCGCCGAGCGCGGCGAGGATTTCCTCAAGCACGCTCTCCTCGGTGAAGTCGCCTTGGATGAAGTCGACATCCGCCAGGGCATCCATCTCGAGGATGTCGGAGGCGATCACCAGTCCCTCGGCGCCGACCTTCTCAGCGGCCACCTGACTCCAGCCGCCGGGGGCGGCACCCAGGTCGATCACCGTCATCCCGCGCCGCAGCAAGCGGTCCTTATCATTTAGCGCCAGCAACTTGTAGCTGGCTCGGCTACGGTAGCCGTCCTGCCAGCGCTGCTGCACGAAGCGGTCGTCGAAGTGCTCCTTCAGCCAGCCCTTGCTGGTCTTGCTGGTCGGCGGCTTGCTGGTAGCGCCCTTGGAGCGGGAAGCGTTGGAACGTGCCACGGCATCACCTGTGAATAACCATGAATGACAGGCACTCGAGCGGATTCTGGGAAGACCTGACGGGGGTGCGACGAGATGCTGAGCTGCGAAAACGGTCGAAGGAAACAGGCATGGACACGGCAGCGAGCTTTCGCCACGTGGCGTTTCGCCGTACCATGTGCGCTGCGCGCTAACCGGGAAGAAACAAGATACCATGAGCTTGTCACAGGCACAAAAGAAAGCATTCCGCAGCATTGGTCACCACCTCGACCCCGTGGTCACCGTTTCCGAGAACGGGGCTTCCGAGGGTGTGCTGGCCGAGCTAGATCGCGCCCTAGGCGAACATGAGCTCATCAAGGTCAAGCTCGCCCTGCCCGACCGCGACGACCGCGCCGCCATGCTCGACGAGCTGCTCGCGGCCAGCCGTGCCGAGCTAGTCCAGAAGATCGGCAAGATGGCCCTGCTCTATCGGCACAACCCTCGGGCCAACCCCAAGCTCTCCAGCATCACGCGTTTCGAGAACCACCACGGGCGGCACTGAGCCACCGCGCTTCGCGCGAGCTGTAAGCCATAAGCGTTAAACTATAAGAAAACACCCCCAGGGCGCTACCTTGGGGGGGGTTTTTGGGTTCTGACTTACAGCTTACGGCTTCAAGCTTACCGCTGGGGTTACAGATGCTCCACGCTGGAGATCTCGTACTCGACCTCGCCGCCGGGGGTGCGCACCACCACCACGTCACCCTCCTCCTTGCCGATCAGGGCGCGGGCGATGGGCGAGGTCACCGAGATGCGACCAGCCTTGATGTCTGCCTCGTCTTCGCCAACGATGCGGTAGGTCACCTCCTCGTCGGTCTCCAGGTTGATCAGTCCCACGGTCACGCCGAAGATCACCTTGCCTGTCTGGGGCAGCTTCTTGACGTCGATCACCTGGGCATTGGAGAGCTTGCCCTCGATCTCCTGGATGCGCCCCTCAATGAAGCCCTGCTGCTCGCGGGCCGCATGGTACTCGGCGTTCTCCTTCAGGTCGCCGTGCTCGCGAGCCTCGGCAATGGCGGCAATCACCCTGGGCCGCGCCTCGCCCTTGAGCTCCTCGAGCTCCTTACGAAGTCGCTTCTCACCGGCGACGGTCATCGGGACCTTGTTCATTGTGTCGCTCCTGCATGCAGTTCCTGTAGCCGCCGCACGGTAATGGCATTGCCGTACTCAAGTGCCATGCAAACGGCACTGGCCCCTGCCAGGGTGGTGGCATAGGGTACCTTGTGGGCGAGGGCGGTGCGGCGGATCACCGAGGAGTCGTTGATGGCCTGGCGGCCCTCGGTGGTGTTGACGATATAGGCGACCTCGTCGTTCTTGAGCAGATCGACGATATGCGGACGGCCCTCATAGACCTTGTTGACGACCTCCACCGCCAGGTCGGCCGCCTCGAGGGCTACCGCCGTGCCGCGGGTCGCGCATAGAGTAAAGCCCAAGGTTAGCAGAGAACGCGCCACCTCGATAACTCCCGTCTTGTCCGGATCACGCACCGAGAGGAACGCCTTGCGCTCACCCTCGAGAGGCGGGATCGCCTCGCCGGCGCCGAGCTGGGCCTTGTAGAAGGCTTCGGCAAAGGTATCACCACTGCCCATCACCTCGCCGGTGGATTTCATCTCCGGCGAGAGGATCGGATCGACCCCCGGGAACTTGTTGAACGGGAAGACCGCCTCCTTGACGCTGAAGAAG
Source organism: Halomonas ventosae (assembly GCF_004361885.1). Classification (GTDB taxonomy): domain Bacteria; phylum Pseudomonadota; class Gammaproteobacteria; order Pseudomonadales; family Halomonadaceae; genus Halomonas; species Halomonas ventosae_C. The sequence continues at coordinate 232,314 of NZ_SNWH01000002.1, read as the reverse complement.
TGTGGCACGATCTCGCGCTGGAAGCCCTGGTCGGCGAGGGTGGTGCCGGCCATGCAGCGCGCGGCGACCTGGGCCAGCGAGGTGCCGATGCACTTGGAAACGAAGGGCACGGTACGCGAGGCGCGCGGGTTGACCTCGATGACGTAGATCTCGCCGTCCTGCCAGGCCAGCTGCACGTTCATCAGGCCCTTGACGCCGAGCTCCACGGCCATCTGCCGGACCTGCTCGCGCATCGCGTCCTGCACCTCGGCGGGCAGCGAGTAGGGCGGCAATGCACAGGCGGAGTCGCCGGAGTGTACGCCGGCCTGCTCGATGTGCTGCATGATGCCGCCGATCACTACTTCACGGCCGTCGCTGACCGCATCGATGTCGATCTCGATCGCGGCGTTGAGGAAGTGGTCGAGCAGCACTGGCGAGTCGTTGGAGACCTTGACCGCGTGGGTCATGTAGTTCTCAAGCTCAGAGGCGTCGTAGACGATCTCCATGGCGCGCCCGCCCAGCACGTAGCTGGGGCGCACCACCAGCGGGTAGCCGATCGCCTCGGCTTTGGCGAAGGCCTCCTCGAAGCTGCGCGCGGTGGCGTTGGGCGGCTGCTTGAGGCCCAGCTTGTCGATCATCTGCTGGAAGCGCTCGCGGTCCTCGGCACGGTCGATGGCATCCGGGGTGGTGCCGATGATCGGCACGCCGGCGGCCTCGAGCTCGCGGGCCAGCTTGAGCGGGGTCTGGCCGCCGAACTGCACGATCACCCCGACCGGCTGCTCCTTGTCGGCGATCTCCAGTACGTCCTCCAGGGTCACCGGCTCGAAGTAGAGGCGGTCGCTGGTGTCGTAGTCGGTGGAGACGGTCTCCGGATTGCAGTTGACCATGATGGTCTCATAGCCATCGTCATGCATGGCGAAGGCGGCGTGGACGCAGCAGTAGTCGAACTCGATGCCCTGCCCGATGCGGTTGGGCCCACCGCCCAGCACCATGATCTTCTGACGGTCGGTAACCGCAGCTTCGCACTCCTGCTCGTAGGTGGAGTACAGGTAGGCGGTGTCGGAGGCGAACTCGGCGGCACAGGTGTCGACCCGCTTATAGACCGGGCGGATGCCTGCCTCGTGACGGGTATGGCGGAACTCATTTTCGGCGACCCCCAGCAGGCTCGCCAGGCGGGCATCGCTGAAGCCCTTGCGCTTGAGGGCGAACAGGTCGCGGGGGGCGAGTTCGGAGAGCGAGCGCGTCATCAGGGCCTGCTCGGCAATCACCAGATCCTCGATCTGTACCAGGAACCAGCGGTCGATGTGGGTCAGCGCGAAGATCTCATCGACGCTCATTCCGGCGCGCATGGCGTCGGCCACGAAGAAGATGCGCTCGGCGCCGGCGGCCTGCAGTTCGCCCTTGATGTGCGCCATGGCCTCGTCGGGGAACTCCCCGGGCTTGAACTCGGAAAACTTGGAGTCGAGTCCGTCATTGCCGGTCTCCAGGCCGCGCAACGCCTTGTGCAGCGACTCCTGGAAGGTACGCCCGATAGCCATCACCTCACCCACCGATTTCATCTGGGTGGTCAGGCGGTCATTGGCCTGGGGGAACTTCTCGAAGGTAAAGCGCGGGATCTTAGTGACGACATAATCGATGGCGGGCTCGAAGGAGGCCGGGGTGCGCCCGCCGGTGATATCGTTGGAGAGCTCATCCAGGGTATAGCCCACCGCCAGCTTGGCGGCGATCTTGGCGATCGGGAAGCCAGTGGCCTTGGAGGCCAGCGCCGAGGAGCGCGACACCCGTGGGTTCATCTCGATGACCACCATGCGCCCGGTGTCGGGGTCGACGCCGAACTGCACGTTGGAGCCACCGGTCTCGACGCCGATCTCGCGCAGCACCGCCAGCGAGGCGTCGCGCATGATCTGGTATTCCTTGTCGGTCAGCGTCTGAGCCGGGGCCACGGTGATGGAATCGCCGGTGTGTATGCCCATGGGGTCGACGTTCTCGATCGCACAGACGATGATGCAGTTGTCGTGCTTGTCACGCACGACCTCCATCTCGTACTCCTTCCAGCCCAGCAGCGACTCGTCGATCAGCAGCTCGTGGTTGCTGGAGAGCTCGAAGCCGCGAGTGCATATCTCCTCGAACTCCTCTTTGTTGTAGGCCACGCCGCCACCGGAGCCGCCCATGGTGTAGGAGGGACGGATGATCACCGGGAAGCCCAGCGAGCCCTGGATACGCCACGCCTCCTCCATACTGTGCGCCACCTCGGCCTTGGGGCACTCCAGGCCGATGCGCTTCATGGCCTGGTCGAAGAGGTCGCGATCCTCGGCCTTGTTGATGGCATCGGCGTTGGCGCCGATCATCTCCACGCCGTACTTCGCAAGCACACCGTGCTTGTCCAGGTCCAGGGCGCAGTTGAGCGCGGTCTGGCCGCCCATGGTGGGCAGCACGGCATCCGGGCGCTCGGCCTCGATGATCTTCTCCACCGCCTGCCAGGTGATCGGCTCGATGTAGGTAGCGTCGGCCATCACCGGGTCGGTCATGATGGTCGCCGGGTTGGAGTTGACCAGGATGACCCGGTAGCCCTCCTCGCGCAGTGCCTTGCAGGCTTGGGCGCCGGAGTAGTCGAATTCGCAGGCCTGGCCGATGACGATGGGGCCAGCACCTATGATCAGGATGCTGTGGATATCGGTACGCTTGGGCATGACGGTTCCCGCGGCTAATCGATGAATGACGGTCTGATGGAGAACGATTCGCGCCTAGCGGCGTTCCTTCATCATGGTGACGAAGCGGTCGAACAGCGGCGACACGTCGCGCGGCCCGGGGCTGGCCTCGGGGTGGCCCTGGAAGCTGAAGGCTGGGCGGTCGGTACGCTCGATGCCTTGCAGGGTGCCATCGAAGAGCGAGCGGTGGGTGGCCCGCAGGTTGGCCGGTAGGCTCGCCTCGTCGGCGGCGAAGCCGTGGTTCTGGCTGGTGATCATCACCCGGCCGCTGTCGAGCTCCTGCACCGGATGGTTAGCGCCGTGGTGGCCGTGGTTCATCTTCACCGTCCTGGCCCCGCTGGCCAGCGCTAGCAGCTGGTGGCCCAGGCAGATGCCGAACAGCGGGATCCCGGTCTCGAGGAGCTCTTGGATCGCCTTGATGGCGTAGTCGCAGGGCTCGGGGTCGCCGGGGCCGTTGGCCAGGAAGATGCCATCGGGGGCCAAGGCCAGCACCTCGGCGGCCGGGGTCTGGGCCGGCACCACGGTGAGCCGGCAGCCGCGGGAGGCGAGCATGCGCAGAATGTTGCGCTTCACTCCGTAGTCGTAGGCGACGACGTGGTAGGGGCGCTCCACCTTTCCATCAGAGTCGGCCGCATCGGCGTAGCCCTTGCCCAGCGCCCACTCGCCTTCGCTCCACTCGTACGATGTCTGGCAGGAGACCACCTTGGCCAGATCCATGCCCCTCAGCCCCGGGAAGTCCCGGGCCACGGCCAGGGCCCGCTCGACGGCGTCGTCACTTTCGGCATCAGAGCCGGCCAGGATCGCGCCATTCTGGGCGCCCTTGTCACGCAGGAGGCGAGTCAGACGGCGGGTATCGATGTCGGCGATGCCCAGCACGTTCTGGCCCTTGAGGTAATCGGAGAGCGTCTGTTCGCTACGAAAACTGCTGGCCAGCAGGGGGAGGTCACGGATCACCAGGCCGGCGGCGGCGATGGCACCGGACTCGACGTCCTCGGCGTTGACGCCGGTATTGCCGATATGCGGATAGGTGAGGGTGACGATCTGACGGGTGTAGGAGGGGTCGGTCAGGATTTCCTGGTAACCGGTCATGGCCGTATTGAACACCACCTCACCGCTGGTTTGTCCATCGGCACCGATGGCCGTGCCATGGAATACACTGCCGTCTTCCAGGGCCAGTATCGCGGGTCTGTTCAATGCAACGTCCTCCAAAGTGTAAGAGACCTGGCTCGTCCTGGCCTGGCGCGCCCTCCCTGGCCAAGCCCCGGGGCTCGTCAACGGATGCCAAGCCCGCGGATGGCCGCCCCGCGGATGGCCGCCCCGCAAAAAAGCGGGACGAAACCCGCTGTAAGACCGGTTTCATCCCGCTTGTTGTCATTCGCTCGGAACTGATTCGCTTAGAACATCAGCACACTGGGGGCCGAAGCAACAAGCGCTCTAGAGGGCTGTCTGCCCGCGCGCCCGGCCAAAATCCTGGGGATATTACAGGAAATGGTGCCCGACAGCTACCCCCGCCGCATCCTAAGCACCGGGGCTGATCCGGGAGCAAGTCTGCGAGGAGGCGCTGTAAACCCTTCCCTGGGCGCTACATTTGCCATCCATGGCAAATGACCTCCTCTTCGACTTGCTCCCGGCGCCCCTCGATCCTCCTGCTGCAACGCTACAGCCTTACAAGCCCAGCACGTCCTGCATCGAGTAGCGGCCGTTGTCCTGGTCGGCCACCCAACGTGCGGCGCGCACCGCGCCCTTGGCGAAGGTCATGCGGCTCGAGGCCTTGTGAGTGATCTCGATGCGCTCGCCCTCGGTGGCGAACATCACGGTGTGCTCACCGACGATATCGCCGGCACGCACGGTAGCGAAGCCGATCTCCTTGTCGGTCCGCGGCCCGCACTGGCCCTCGCGGGCGAAGACGCCATGCTCCTTGAGGGTGCGGCCCAGGCTCTCGGCGATCACCTCGCCCATCTTCAGCGCCGTCCCGGAGGGCGCATCCACCTTGTGGCGGTGGTGGGCCTCGCTCACCTCGATGTCGTAGCCCTCGTCGCCCAGCGCCTTCGCCGCCGTCTCGAGCAGCTTCAGCGTGAGGTTCACTCCCACGCTCATGTTCGGCGCGAAGACCATCGGCACCCGGTCGCCAAAGCCGTCGAGTTCGGCAAGCTCATCGTCTTTCAGGCCGGTGGTACCGATGACGATGCGCTTGCCGTGCTCGGCGCAGAACGCCAGGTTGGCCAGCGTGGTGGTGGGATTGGTGAAGTCGATCAGCACATCGACGTCATCTGCGATAGCCTCGAGCGAGTCCACGGCGGCCATACCCAGCTTGCCGACACCGGCCAGCTCGCCGATATCGGCGCCCACCAGGGAACTTCCGGGCTCGACGATGCCGCCGGCCAGGGTAGCCCCGGCATCCTGCTGCACGGCGTTGACCAGAGTGCGGCCCATGCGGCCGGCGACCCCGACGATGGCGATACGGGTCATGCGGACTCCTGTAGAAGCAGTAGCGGTTCAAGAATGGGTGAGAGTATATCAGAGCCTCAAGCGGCATCTCGTGGCGATACGCTGTGCTCGATTTCCTCGCCATGGTCGAGCTCGACTCGCTTGAGGCCATAGACTGGCTGGAGGTTGGGTCACGCTTGCGCATCACCGTCGAAATAACGCACTAGACGCAACGCCGTGCAACAAAACGGGCCCAGCCAGTCGGGTTGAGCGGAATCGACAACAGGCCTTAAGCAGGCGCGCGGCCGTTGCGCAACAGCAGCATGATCGCCATGATCACCAGCAGGCTGCCCGGCAGCCAAATCCAGCCGACCCGTTCGGGCTGGCGGGCGAACAGCAGCAGCATGGAGACGAAGGGTACCAGGTAGCTGTAGGCAGTAACCGCTCCCGGCGTCAGCACAGCGGTGGCACGCTGCAGCAGCCAGAAGGTGAGGGACGTGGAGAAGAGACCCAGGTAAACCAGCAGCAACAGGTCAGGGCCGGTCATGGTCGCCAGGCGGCCCACCGGCTCGACGGCCAGCCCCAGCAGCCCGATCAGCACGGCGCCCAGCCCCAGACTCCAGAAGGTACGCACCGCGGCGGACGCCGGCAGGCGCCCGGTTGCCAGCCCCCATTTGCTGAGCACCGGGTAGAGCGCCGTGGAGAGACACCCCAGGAAGAACACCGCCTCGCCGAAGCCGAACTGCAGGCGCCCGCCCTGACCCACGGCTTGCGCAAACGCCAGGCCCAGCGCCCCTGTGGCGCCCAGCGCCAGGATTGCCGGCAGGCGCCAAGCCAGCCGCTCGACACCGAAGCCCAGCCCCAGCAGGAAGGCGAGCAGCGGCACCGTGACGAAGAGCGTGGCCATGGAAAGCGCCGTGGCGTGGTACGCCGCCCAAAACATGGCAGCGAAGAAGCCGGCCAGGCAGAGCCCCATCAGGCCATAGAGGGGGAGCTGCCGCCAGGAGGGACAGTGCTCCGTTGAACGTCGCGCCAGCCACCAAAGGCCGCCGCAGGCGATAAAGAAACGCAGCGAGGTGAGCGAGAATGGCGGCAGCTCGCTCATCACTCTCACTGCAGGAAACGAGAGCCCCACCAGCACCGCCCACAACAGCATGCCCAGATGGGCGCTTAGGGGCGAGAGCCCCTGGCTCAATTTTCCCAGACGATCTCCAGGGTCACGCCCGCCAGCCCCTCGAGCGCAGCATTCACCTTACCCTCCAAGCGGTCCAGCGTCTCGTCATCCAGCGTCTCGACGGCCACGATCAACCGATCCGGCTCGGCCTGCAGCAGGCACAGGCCCTCGTCGAAGGTAATCCGCGCCTGAGTCTCCTCACGGTTGATCGGCCGCGCATCGGCCCACTCCCGACAGAGGCGCTCGACCAGCCCCTTGGCATCCTCGGCGGGAATCTCGGCTCGTGAAATCGGCATGGCAGCCTCCGCGTCTCTATTGGGTGAATGCCCAGACTATGACGATGCCCCGATGAACGCTACCCCCGACGCGATGTGGCTCGACGAGATACCGGCTTGCGCCGGTGCGCAGCAAAGGCTCACCGCCTAACACTATGCGCCTGGCACTATGTCCCAGACACTATGCTGTTGCACAGACCCCACCACTGACGGAGAAAGCAAAACATGATCATCAACTGCGTGGCCTACGAAAAGGGACGGCGTCTACGCGACATCCAGACCGACGAGATTAGCGACTACCTGGGACAGCCTGACCGTTTCGTATGGGTGGCACTGCATGAGCCCGGCGAGCAGGAGATGGCTCGCTTCCAGGACGTGTTCGGCCTGCATGAGTTGGCCGTGGAGGATGCCCTGAACGGGCGCCAGCGCGCCAAGCTCGAGGAGTATGGCGAGGCGCTGTTCGTGATCATGCACATGGTCACGATGCATGACGACCAACTGGAGACCGGCCAGGTGGCGGTATTCGCCGGCCCCGGCTATGTGTTGTCGGTGCGCCTGCACCCGGGACAAGGCTTCAGCGAGGTTCGTCAGCGCTGCGAGCATGAACCGAAGCTGCTCAGACACGGCCCCGCCTTCGTGATCTATGCGCTGATGGACACCATCGTCGACCGCTACTTCCCGGTGGTCGAGGCCCTGCAGGCCGAGCTCGAGAGCATCGAGGACCAGATCTTCATCAGGGGAACGGCCCGCCGGAGCCTGGAGCGCCTCTACCAGCTCAAGCGCCAGACCATGAAACTCAAGCATGCCGCCATGCCCCTGGGCGAGGCCGTGGCGCACCTGTTCGGTGGCCGAGTGCCGGCGCTATGCCGCAAGACCCGGGAATACTTCCGCGACGTGTATGACCATCTGCATCGCATCGAGTCGGCAGTGGATACCATCCGCGAGATGACCATCACCGCGATCCAGGTCAACCTCTCGATGGTGGCGATTGACGAGGGCGAGGTGCATAAGCGGCTGGCGGCCTGGGCCGCCATCTTCGCGATGGCCACCATCCTCGCCGGCATCTGGGGCATGAACTTCACTCACATGCCCGAGCTCGACTGGCGACTAGGCTACCCGATGGCATTGCTGGTGATGGGTAGCGCCTGCAGCACGCTCTACTGGCGCTTCCACCGCGCCGGGTGGCTCTAGCGACCGAGCATATACGACGAGGCCCCGACTCCTCTCGGAGCGCGGGGCCTCGTCGATTCCTGAGCGACCTACGGCTTCATGTCCTCGAAGAACTTCTTCACCCCATCGAAGAAGCTCGACTTCTTCGGCGAGTGGTGATGGCCGTGGCTGCCGCCCAGGCTGTCCTGGAACTTGCGCAGCAGTTCCTTCTGCTCCTCATTGAGCTTGACCGGGGTCTCGACCACGACCTTGCACAGCAGGTCGCCCGGCGGTCCGCCCCGTACCGGCTTGATGCCTTTACCCTTGAGACGGAAGACCTTGCCGGTCTGGGTCTCGGGCGGGATCTTCAGCTTGACCCGGCCGTCCAGGGTTGGCACTTCCAGCTCGCCGCCGAGTGCGGCATCGACGAAGTTGATCGGCACCTCACACTGCAGATGGCGGCCGTCGCGCTCGAAGATATGGTGCGGCTTGATCGCCACCTGGACATAGAGGTCGCCGGGCGGGCCACCGTTGATGCCGGCCTCGCCCTCGCCGTTGAGGCGAATGCGGTCGCCGGTATCCACACCAGCCGGGATCTTCACCGAGAGGGTGCGGGTCTCGCGTACCCGGCCCTCGCCGTGACACTTGTGACACGGCACCTTGATGTGCTGACCGCTGCCGTGACAGGTCGGGCAGGTCTGCTGCACGGCGAAAAAGCCCTGCTGCATGCGTACCTGGCCCATGCCATTACAGGTCGGGCAGGTCTCCTTGCTGGAGCCCGGCTCGGCACCACTGCCATCGCAGCGTCCGCACTCCACATGGCGTGGCACGCGGATGTCCACGCTGGTGCCGGCGACGGCGTCCTCGAGGTCGAGCTCGAGATTGTAGCGAAGGTCGGAGCCACGGGCCGGCGCATTGGGGTGGCGACGTCCACCACCACCGCCGAAGATGTCACCGAACACATCGCCGAAGATGTCGCTGAAACCGCCGGCTCCGCCTGCGGACCCACCGAAGCCACCTCCGCCGAAGCCCCCGGCCTGCTCGTCGACGCCGGCATGGCCGAACTGGTCATAGGCGGCGCGCTTCTCGCTGTCGCTCAGAACCTCGTAGGCCTCCGAGACCTCGCGAAACTTCTCCGCCGCGCTGTCATCTCCCGGATTACGATCCGGATGAAACTTCTGGGCGAGGCGTCGGTAGGCCTTCTTGATGTCCTTCTGATCGGCCCCGCGCTCGACGCCCAGTACTTCGTAGTAGTCACGCTTGGACATGAGTCTGTCCGCCTCCGTAGCGACTCTGCGGAAACACCAACGCGGGAGTCAGGCCCCCGCGCTGGCGTCATCCGTGGTTCAGATGTCGTGGTTTACTGCTTTTTCTGGTCGTCGTTGACTTCTTCGTACTCGGCATCGACCACGTCATCTTCCTGCTTGGCGCCAGTCTCGCTGCCGGCCTCGCCGCCCTGGGCGGCCTCGCTCTGCTCGGCGTACATCTTCTGCGCCAGGTTGCCGGACGCCTCGGTCAGCTTGTCGAGCTTGGCCTGGATGTCGTCCTTGTCGTCGCCCTTGATCGCCTCTTCGAGCTCGGTGGCGGCATTCTCGATGGCCTGCTTCTCCTCGTCGCTGGCCTTGTCGCCGGCCTCCTCGAGGGTCTTCCGGGCGGCATGGACCATGCCGTCGGCCTGGTTGCGCAGCTGAACCAGCTCCTCGAACTTCTTGTCCTCGTCGGCGTGAGCCTCAGCATCCCGGACCATCTGCTCGATCTCCTCCTCGGAGAGACCGCTGGAGGCCTTGATGACGATCGACTGCTCCTTGCCGGTGGCCTTGTCCTTGGCGGACACGTTGAGGATGCCGTTGGCGTCCAGGTCGAAGGCAACCTCGATCTGCGGCACGCCGCGCGGTGCCGGCGGGATATCGGCCAGGTCGAAGCGGCCCAGTGACTTGTTCTGACTGGCCTGCTTGCGCTCACCCTGCAGCACGTGGATCGTCACGGCCGTCTGGTTGTCGTCCGCGGTCGAGAAGGTCTGGGTCTTCTTGGTCGGGATGGTGGTGTTCTTCTCGATCAGCGGGGTCATCACGCCGCCCAGGGTCTCGATGCCCAGGGTCAGCGGGGTGACGTCGAGCAGCAGCACGTCCTTGACGTCGCCGCCCAGCACGCCGCCCTGGATGGCAGCACCCACGGCCACGGCTTCGTCCGGGTTGACGTCCTTGCGGGCTTCCTTGCCGAAGAAGTCGGCCACGGATTTCTGCACCATGGGCATACGCGTCTGGCCGCCGACCAGGATGACGTCATCCACTTCGGAAGCCGAGATGCCGGCATCCTTGAGTGCGGTCTTGCACGGCTCCATGGAGCGCTTGATCAGATCCTCGACCAGCGACTCGAGCTTGGCACGGGTCACCTTGACGTTGAGGTGCTTGGGACCGGTGTTGTCGGCCGTGATGTAGGGCAGGTTGACATCGGTCTGCTGAGCGCTGGAAAGCTCGATCTTGGCCTTCTCGGCAGCCTCCTTGAGGCGCTGCATAGCGAGGTTGTCGCCGGAGAGGTCGATACCGCTGTCAGCCTTGAACTGATCGACCAGGTAGTTGATCAGCTTGAGGTCGAAGTCCTCGCCACCCAGGAAGGTGTCACCGTTGGTGGCCAGCACCTCGAACTGTGTCTCGCCGTCGACATCGGCCACCTCGATGATCGAGATATCGAAGGTACCGCCGCCCAGGTCATAGACCGCGATGGTCTTGTCGCCGCGCGCCTTGTCCATGCCATAAGCCAGGGCCGCCGCGGTCGGCTCGTTGATGATGCGCTTGACCTCGAGGCCAGCGATGCGACCGGCATCCTTGGTGGCCTGACGCTGGCTATCATTGAAGTAGGCCGGCACGGTGATGACCGCCTCGGTGACTTCTTCACCCAGGTAGTCTTCCGCGGTCTTCTTCATCTTCTTGAGCACTTCGGCGCTGACCTGCGGCGGGGCGAGCTTCTTGCCCTTCACCTCGACCCAGGCGTCGCCATTGTCGGCCTCAGTGATGGTGTAAGGCACCATCTTGATGTCCTTCTGGACGACGTCGTCCTTGAAGCGACGGCCGATCAGGCGTTTGATGGCGTACAGGGTGTTGTGGGGGTTGGTTACCGCCTGGCGCTTGGCCGCCTGGCCCACCAGGATCTCGCCATCCTCGGTGTAGGCGATGATGGAGGGCGTGGTGCGTGCGCCTTCGGCGTTCTCGATCACCTTGGCCTGATCACCGTCGAGCACGGCGACACAGGAGTTGGTGGTCCCCAGGTCAATACCGATGATGCGTCCCATAGGAAATCCTCGAAATGGCAGTTGAATTCATCGTCTGCGGCTTTCACCGCGTGGTTGCTGTCTATCTGGGGGCCCTCGAGACCTTTTCAAGACCCGAGGGCCGCTTTTGTGTGGCCAGCCCTAGTGGGCAGCCTGGCTGACCACCACCATGGCCGGGCGCACCAGGCGTCCATTGAGCAGGTAGCCCTTCTGCATCACTTCCATGACGGTATTGGGCTCCATCTCAGGGTTGGGCACCATGGCCATGGCCTCGTGATACTGTGGGTCGAAGGGTTCGCCGTGGGGTTCTAGCACCTCCACGCCGAACTTGGCCAGAACGTCATGCTGCATCTTGAGGGTCATGGAGACGCCCTCACGGTGCGCCTCACTGGCGCCGTCCTGCATGGCGTCCAGCGCTTTCTCAAGGCTGTCGACCACTGGCAACAACTCCTTGACGAATTTCTCGAGAGCGAACTTGCGCGCCTTCTCGGCCTCGTGTTCAGCACGACGGCGCACGTTCTGCGCCTCGGCGGCGGCGCGCAGAGCCTGGTCCTTGGCCTCAGCGACGCTCTGCTCGAGTTCCTCGACCCGGGCCGCCAGCACTTCGGCCTCGGGATTGTCTGCGACCTGGGCGTCGACGGCGGCCTGTTCGGCGCCTTCGATGGCCTTCTCCCGCTCGTCCTCCGCGATCACCGGCTCGGCCTGCGGCTCGGCGTCCTGCTCTTCACGAGCGAGCTCGCGAGCGAGTTCGTCTTCCTGCGGCGTCTGGGGCTCTTTGGCCATTATGAATCTCCTGAATGGCAATCAGCGGCCAAGGCCGCTGGCAAGGCATGAGTGATGGCTTGAATACGTATCTGCGAGGTATATGGGGATGCGCGTGGCGAACTCAAGGCGTCATCGGGCGACGACGCTGAACGTGCATTGTGGGCGAACCTTGACTACTGTATAAACACACAATACGTGTATGAATAACCAGCACCCATATCCTGAGTAGCCCCAGACCGACCGTCCCAGATAGCTCCCGGGAGACACCATGCTGACAGAGCTTGCCATCCGTGACTTCGCCATCGTCGACCACCTCGAGCTGGAGCTTTCCGGCGGCATGACCGCCATCACTGGCGAGACCGGGGCAGGCAAGTCCATCCTGCTGGGCGCCCTGGGGCTGTGCCTGGGCGAGCGCGCCGACAGCGCCAGCGTGCGCCACGGCCGCGAACGCGCCGACGTGAGCGCCCGCTTCGACCTCCAGGCGCTACCTGCGGCCCGCGCCTGGCTCGAAGCTCGCGAGTTGCCCGCGGACGACTGCCTGCTGCGTCGGGTGGTTACCCGCTCCGGGCGCTCCAAGGCTTGGATCAACGGCCAGCCGGCCACGGTGGCCGACCTGCGTGCCTTGGGCGAGCAGCTGATCGAGATCCATAGCCAGCACGCCCACCAAGCGCTACTGCACGAGGAAACCCACCTGCGCCTTCTCGATGATTTTGCTGGCCACCGCGAACAGGTGACCGCGATGCGCCAGGCCTTCCGCGACTGGCAGACAACCCGCCGCCGCCTGGAGCGCCTGGCTGAGGACGGCGATGAGATCCGCGCCCGCCGTCAACTGTTGCGCTACCAGGTCGAGGAGCTTGAGGCGCTGGCGCTGGCTAAGGATGAACTCAAGGGACTCGAGGAAGAACAGGAAGAGCTGGCCCACGCCGAGGAGCGGCTGCGCGAGGCCCAGTTTGCCGCCGAATGCTGCGACGGCGACGAGGGCGGCGCCCTGTCGCTGCTCAACCAGGCGATCCAGCACCTCGAGGCACTGCCAGGCAGCGAGCGTGGCAGCCTGGCCGACAGCCTCGCCATGCTCGGCGACGCCCGCATCCAGGTCGAGGAGGCCAGCCGCGAGCTCGGCCACTTCGCTGCCGGCGTCGAGCTGGACCCGGAACGGCTGGCCTGGGTCGAGGCGCGCCTGAGCGAGGTGCATCGCATCGCCCGCAAGCACCATGTGCTGCCCGGGGAGCTTCTGGCCCTGCACCAGAGGCTGGCCGAGGAGCTCAAGGGGCTGGAAGGCGGCGATGGCGATTTAGAAGCACTGGCCGCCGAGGCCGAGACACTGAAACAGCGCTGGCAGCAGCAGGCCAATGAGATCTCCCGAGCCCGCTACCGGGCCGCCCGCCGATTCGGCGAGGCCGTGCAGGAACAGCTGGCCTTTCTGGCCATGGACAAGGCGACCTTTGAAATCGAGCTCGCTTCACGTGATATCCCGGCTGCCGAGGGGCTGGAGGGCGCCCGCATGTTGATTAGCGCCAACCCGGGGCAGCCGCCTCGGCCACTGGCCAAGGTCGCCTCCGGTGGAGAGCTCTCGCGCATCAGCCTGGCGATCCAGGTGGTGGCGGCCCAGCACTCGACCATTGCCAGCCTGGTCTTCGACGAGGTAGACGTGGGCGTCTCCGGGGCCACTGCCGAGATCGTCGGCCAGCTGCTGCGCCGGCTGGGCCACAACGGCCAGGTGATGACCGTGACCCACCTGCCACAGGTGGCCGCCCAGGCCCATCATCACCTGCACATCGAGAAGCAGGCCGGCGAGGCCTCCACCCTGACCCGTATGGCGCTGCTCGACGAGGCCGGGCGGGTCGGCGAATTGGCCCGCATGTTGGGGGGCGTCAACCTCTCCGACCGCACCCTGGCGCATGCCCGCGAGATGCTCGACGCCAGCCAGCGTGCCCACCACTGAGCACAGCCCACATCCAGAGGCAACGCTTCACACACCACACGGCCCCGATCTCAGGATCGGGGCCGTGTGGTGTGTGGCGGCAGTGCTCAGCGAGCCAGGATCACTTCTTCTGCAGATTCTGCAGGCCTTCCTGGCGATTCGTCCGCGAGCCCTGTGGCCGCACGTAAAGCACCAGCGCGTGGTCGATGAGATCGAAGCCGTGTTCCTCGGCGATCTGCTGCTGACGTCGTTCGATGGTCTCATCGAAGAATTCGATGATCTCGCCGCTCTCCAGGCACACCATATGGTCGTGGTGCTCCTCATGGGAGAGTTCGAAGACCGCATGCCCGCCATCGAAGTTGTGGCGAATCACTAGACCAGCAGACTCGAACTGGGTCAACACGCGATAGACAGTGGCCAGGCCTACGTCCTCCCCGGTGTCGAGCAGGGTTTTGTAGACGTCCTCGGCGCTCAAGTGGTGTTGCTCGGAGGCATTCTCGAGAATCTGCAGGATCTTGACGCGAGGCAGGGTCACCTTGAGACCGGCCTTGCGTAATTCATGGTTCTGGTCGGCCATGGTCGCTCTTCGCAGTATCGGGTAGGGTCGGTTATGATCGACCGACCACACGATAGTGAAGAACAGGCGCAAATGCAAAAGCTGACTAGAATCATCACCCTTTCCGTCGCCCTGCTGATGATCAGCGGTTGCAGCTATATCGGCGTGTACAAGCGCGACCTGCCCCAGGGTAACCTGGTGACCGAGGCCATGGTCGAGCAGCTACGACCGGGTATGAGTCGCAGCCAGGTAATCGACCTGATGGGCAGCCCGCTGCTCGAGGCACCCTTCGACGCCAACGAGTGGGACTACGTCTACCGCCTCGATAAGGCCTATGGCGGCGTGAAGCAGCGCCGGGTCACGCTGACTTTCCAGGGCGAACGCCTGGTCAGCATCGAGGACGAGGGCAATATCGCCGGCAACATCCAGCTACCCAAAGACAAGGGCGTGGGATCCCGTGTCGAGGGCATATCGGACATACAGGAAGACCCCATCGACAACGTCACCCCGGATCGTCCCGGCGAGTAGCCGGTCCCGGCCCGCAGTCAGCGTCTTTCGTCAGCCGCTCTCTCGATACGCGCCGCCTTGGGATCGATCTGCAGCGGGCGATAGACCTCGACCCGATCCCCGTCGCGCAGACGCACCGCATCCGGGTCGCGCAGACGCTTGCCGAAGATGCCCAGGTCGGCCTCCCGGAAGATGACCGGAGAGTATTCGGGAAACGCCACCTCCAGCCTCGCCATGGCCACCGCCTGACGCGCCGTGGTACCCGCGGGTACCGACAGCGGCATGATGCGCTGCCGCTCAGGTAGCGCAAAGGCCACCTCGACCTCGAGCATGGTAGCTGTGCTATCAGCCATACAGCTGGTCCGCCCGCCGCGTGAAGGAATCCACCAACTGGCCGGCCACCTGCTGGAAGAGCTTGCCGAAGGCCATGCCCATCAGACGGTTGGCAAACTCGAACTCCAGCTCAAGGCTCACCTTGCAGGCGTGCTCGCCTATGGGCAGAAACAGCCAGCGACCGCGCAGTCGCTTGAAAGGGCCGCTGACCAGCGACATCTCGATGCGCTCGGGCTCAATCAGGTCGTTGCGCGTGGTGAAGCTCTGCTCGATGCCGGCCCGTCCCAGGGTCATCTCACCGATCAGGTGCGCGTCGTCGTGCTCAAGCAGGCGGGCGCGGCGGCACCCGGGCAGGAACTCCGGATACCGCTCGAAGTCGTTGACCAGGTCGAACATCTCCTTGGGGGTATGCCGCACCGTGGCGGACCGATTGACCGTTGGCATTGAGCTCTCCGCTGACTTCACAGTGCCCAGGGCGTATCATGAGCGGTTATTTCAGTCCTTGAATGGTACCACGCTTCCCCCCACATCGAAGGGCAGTGCCACCGGCAGATACAGGACACGAGGTTTCATGGCCAATAAGAAAGGCAAGAGCAAGGGGCCTGGCAACAATGTCATCGCCCAGAACAAGAAGGCTCGCTTCGAGTACCACATCGACGAGACCTTCGAGGCCGGGCTGGTGCTGGCCGGCTGGGAGGTAAAGAGCCTGCGGGCTGGCAAGGCGCAGCTCACCGACACCTACATCCTGGTCAAGAACGGCGAAGCCTGGCTGCTGGGCAGCCACATCATGCCGCTGAACACCGCCAGTACCCACGAGGTGGCGGATCCGACGCGCACCCGCAAGCTGCTGCTGCATCGCAAGGAGATCGCCAAGATCTTCTCCCGCACCCAAGAGAAGGGCCATACTTGCGTACCGCTCAAGCTCTATTGGAAGAACAACCGGGTGAAGTGCGAGCTGGCCCTGGTGACCGGCAAGAAGCTCCACGACAAGCGAGCCACCGAGAAGGACCGCGACTGGCAGCGCCAGAAAGGCCGCATCATGCGGGAACAAACCAAGGCCTGAGGTGTCACTAACCAGTACATCCTGTTAGGATGCGTATTACGGGGGCGACACGGTTTCGACGCCGGTGACAATCCCTGAGGTGCATGCCGAGAGCGTGATGTATCTCGTAAATCCAACATCACGATTGAATAGTCGCAAACGACGACAACTACGCTCAGGGCGCGCTGGCAGCTTAAACGCCGCTAGCTTCTAGCCCGGCCCCGAAGTGATGTGCCCATTCATCACGGAGGGGATACGAGCGACGACTGATGGGATCGCGATCGGTGGTGTCCTCTCGCCGGTCGTTAAAACTGAGAGGAATCGCGTGGCTGGATCCTGCTCGTCGGAGCCAGTCGCGTTAAATCAAAAGACGAAACTAAGCATGTAGAGCCAATGGGTGAGTGCCGGCGGACGCGGGTTCAATTCCCGCCGCCTCCACCAAACCAAGGTTTCAGGAGGTTCCACAACGCTTCAGAAGCCGCATGAATAGGGGCCTCCGGGCCCCTTTCTTGTGTCTGGACGTTTCATAGCATTCCTTGACATGCCCCCTCCCAAGGGGGCATGTCTGGGGGCACAGCGTCGAAACCAGCTACCTAATGCCCCCAACTTCGCCAGAACCCGCGCCAACCGGCGCCCACCTGGCAGACAGCCTTCCCCTACTTGGGGGCATCCGGCACAGCCGAACGGGGGCATGAGGCGACCACCAGCCCGAGGTGCCCCATGAGCCGCCAGACCAACAAGCTGTCCGCCACCGCCGTGAATGCAGTGGACGCTGAAGGCCACCAAGCAGGCCAGCAAGATACCCAAGCCCGACCGCAGCCGGATCATTGCCAGCGTGGGCGAGCTGGAGGAGTGGCCGGGCTGCATCACGACCAAGGACATCAAGCCACTGAAGCGCCACCAGCACCACTACCGGCTCCGTGTGGGCCGCTACCGCGTGTTATTCGACGTAGAAACCTGGCTGCGCGTGGTGTCCATCGAGGAGGTGAAGAAACGCGATGAGCGCACCTATTGATTACCGTATCAGCGAGGAGGCGGGCCGCCGCTTTGCCGTTGTGCCCCTGGAACAGTTCACCGAGCTGGTGGAGCGAGCCGGCGACGCCGAGGCCCTGACACTGCCTCACGAGATCGTCAGCCGCCACCTGTCCGACGAGATTCCGCTGGTTCGTTGCTGGCGCGAGTACCTGGACATGACCCAGGCTGAGCTTGCCAGCCGGCTGGAGGTCTCCCAGGCCCAAGTCGCCCAGTGGGAGCGCCCCGGTGCCAACCTCCGCCACAGCACGCTGAAGAAGCTGGCCACCGCCATGGGTATCCATGTGCAGCAACTCTCCCTCGACGACGACTGAGCCGATGACGCGGCAAGCGCCGCCCCTGTTGGCTGGCTAGGTCCGATCACCCGAAAGCATAGCATGGTAACTCCACCATGCCCGCCAGCCCTCCCCAACCTGAAGTGCGCGAGGAGTAGCGCGATGTCGAACGAATTAGACCCTCCCTTCTTCCCGCCTGACAGTGTGCTTCCACGTAGACGTGGCCTTCTTGAGAGCGCCACAAACAATCCATGGCCACGCCAATGGGCTGAGCATCTGGAGTTGCTGACGCCAGAAGGAAAACTAACCAGCGTGGACGACATGCTGGTGCTGATACTAAGCGAGCTGAACAGGCTTCAGGAGCAAATTGATAGCGACGAAGAGCCAGACAGGCACTCGGAGACTATAGTGGCCCCCTCCCTGGGGCTACCGACGCCATCCCTGGCGTAGGCCCCCTCTACGACCTGTCCCGGCGCCCCTCGTCAGATCCAACTGCGATAGCCCTACCCTTCAGCTAGCGTCAAAAATCGTAAGCGCCCGCTGATCATCGCTTGTCAGTCATCGGTTTGTGCTGCCCATTCCAGGAAATGCTGTCCGAATCTCGCCACAGCCCCCAAGCGCTCTACGCAGGGCGATGGTTCCGAGGCAAAGGTGATTACGCTACTCCTGGGCGCCGCCATTCTGTACAATGCGCGCCCTACATCCCTGCCCCGCGCCTAGGGTACGAAACAAAACCGTGTACATAGGTGCGTACATATCAGTGAGTCACACCCTATGAGCACGACCGCAAGTCCTTCAAATATAGATGCTCTCAGGAACATCGCCATCATCGCTCACGTCGACCACGGCAAGACCACCCTGGTCGACAAGCTGCTCAGCCAGTCCGGCACGCTCGACCGCAAGGCCGAGGGGCAGGAGCGCGTCATGGATTCCAATGACCAGGAGAAGGAGCGCGGCATCACCATCCTGGCCAAGAACACGGCGATCCGCTGGCAGGACCCCGACGGCGAGTACTACCACATCAACATCGTCGACACGCCCGGACACGCCGACTTCGGCGGCGAGGTCGAGCGGGTCATGTCGATGGTCGACTCGGTGCTGCTGCTGGTGGACGCGGTCGACGGCCCCATGCCGCAGACCCGCTTCGTCACCCAGAAGGCCTTCGATCAGGGCTTGAAGCCGATCGTGGTGGTCAACAAGATCGACCGCCCCGGTGCCCGCCCGGATTGGGTCATCGACCAGATCTTCGATCTCTTCGACAACCTCGGGGCCAGCGACGATCAGCTCGACTTCCCGATCATCTACTGCTCGGCGCTCAATGGCGTCGCCGGGCCGGACCCCGATGAGCTGGCCGAGGACATGACCCCCATGTTCCAGTCCATCGTCGACATCGTCGAGCCGCCCAAGGTCGAGCTCGACGGCCCCTTCCAGATGCAGATCTCGGCGCTGGACTACAACAGCTATGTCGGCGTCATCGGCCTGGGCCGCATCACCCGAGGCTCGGTGAGGCCCAACCAGCAGGTCACCGTGATCACCAAGGAAGGCCACACCCGCAAGGGCAAGATCGGCCAGGTGATGACGCACATGGGCCTGGAGCGCGTGCAGACCGACGAGGCGACCGCCGGCGACATCGTCTGCATCACCGGCATCGACAACCTGGCGATCTCCGATACCCTGTGCGATCCGGCCGCCGTCGAGGCGCTGCCGCCGCTGTCGGTGGACGAGCCCACCGTCTCGATGAGCTTCCAGGTCAACGACTCGCCCTTCGCCGGCAAGGACGGCAAGTTCGTCACCAGTCGCAACATCAAGGACCGCCTCGAACAGGAGCTGATCCACAACGTGGCCCTGCGCGTCGAGCAGGGCGAGACGCCGGAGAAGTTCAAGGTTTCCGGCCGCGGTGAGCTGCACCTCTCGGTACTGATCGAGACCATGCGCCGCGAGGGCTTCGAGCTCGCCGTGGGGCGTCCCGAGGTGATCATCCGCGAGATCGACGGGGTGAAGCAGGAGCCCTACGAGGAAGTGATCATCGACTGCGAGGAGCAGCACCAGGGCGCCATCATGGAGGAGCTTGGCTATCGCAAGGGCGAGCTGATCAACATGAACCCTGATGGCAAGGGTCGTGTGCGCCTGGATTTCATGATTCCTGCCCGCGGGCTGATCGGCTTTCGTGGCCAGTTCCTGACCCTGACCTCGGGTACCGGCATCCTGACCAGCCGCTTCGATCACTACGGGCCGCTCAAGCCCGAGGCCTCCATCGAGCGGCGCAACGGCGTGCTGGTCTCGATGGTCTCCGGCAAGGCGCTCGCCTATGCCCTGTATGCCCTGCAGGAGCGCGGCAAGCTGATCATCGACCACGGCACCGAGGTCTACGAGGGCATGCTGGTCGGCATCAACAACCGCGCCAACGACATGGTGGTCAACCCCACCAAGGGCAAGAAGCTCGACAACATGCGCGCCTCGGGCAACGACGAGAACATCGTGCTGACCCCGCCGGTGCGGTTCAGCCTCGAGCAGGCCATCGAGTTCCTTGATGACGATGAACTGGTCGAGGTCACCCCGCACCACATCCGGCTGCGCAAGAAGCACCTCACCGAGAACGAACGCAAGCGGGCCAGCAAGAAGTAACGCTGGCTGGCTGGCCGTCTGCAGAGCCCGCCTTGGCGGGCTCTCGCGCTGATGACGGCGGCATGCAGTCTTCCGGGGTCAGGGCGACTATGCTGAGCCTGAAACGCCTCTACCCAAGGAGCATCAAGATGCACAAGCACGTAGAATGGGACGACCCCGGCACCGAGAGCGTCCTGCGCTTTTATGCCGACCATCCCGAGGACTGCCCGATACCCCATCCCAGCAGCATCCTCTCGGCCCGCTACCGAGGCTTCACCGTGAGGGTGAAGGTCGAGGCACGCGTCGAGGACACCAGCATCGGCGAAGTGGTGGCACTGATCGCCAACGACAACGGCCGGCGCAAGCAGAGTGTCGGCGACCTCTCGCTCGGCGACATCGTGCGCCTGCCCGATGCCTATCGCGCCCTGGAACCTCGCCATCCCGAGGAAACCGACGAGCAGCAGGAATGATCCATGCGGGGGTGGCTACCGCTACCGCCAACGCCCCCTAAACGCAGCACCACTAGCCAGGAAGGTGGCTTGTGCCGCAGAGTTGCACGAGCCAGGCTCACAAGGCCATCAAGACAACTTTGGATCTCCATGAGCGCGCACAACGTCTGGACCCCAAGGGCCTCTTCCTGTTGACCGGCGTCAGCCTCGGCCTCCACACGTTGCAGAACAACAACCGACGGAACCTGACATGGCAGCCATCATCGACGTCCAGCACGTCCACAAGGCCTTCGGCGGCCTCAAGGTCATCAATGACTGTTCGATCCAGGTGGAGCAGGGCTCGATCACCGGCCTGATCGGCCCCAACGGCGCCGGTAAATCGACGCTGTTCAACATCATCGCCGGGGCCCTACCGCTGGACAGCGGCCACATCCTGCTCGATGGCGAGGAGATCACCAACCAACCCGCCAACCAACTGTTCCACAAGGGATTGCTGCGCACCTTCCAGATCGCTCACGAGTTCTCGCAGATGACGGCGCTGGAGAATCTGATGATGGTACCGCCGGCCCAGGCCGGTGAGAGCCTATTCAACGCCTGGTTCAAGCCCTCGCGGGTAATGCTGGAGGAGAGCGAGGTGCGCCGCCGGGCGCTGGAGGTCATCGACTTCATCGGCCTGCACCCTGTACGCAACGAACTGGCCGGCAATCTTTCCGGCGGACAGAAGAAGCTGCTGGAGCTCGGCCGCACCATGATGACCGACGCCCGTGTGGTGCTGCTCGACGAGATCGCCGCCGGGGTCAACCGCACCCTGCTCGGCGACCTGGTGAGCAACATCGAGCGGCTCAACCGCGAGATGGGCTACACCTTCCTGGTCATCGAGCACGACATGGACATGATCGCCCGCCTTTGCGACCCGGTGATCGTGCTGGCCCAGGGCAGCGTGATGGTCGAGGGTAGCATCGAGGAGATCCAGAACGACCCCCGGGTCATCGAGGCCTACTTCGGTGCCGCGTCCTGACCACAACACTGCCCTCCGCGCGCCGGCAGCCATCCGGCTAGCGCATCCCCACAACACGAACAAACGCAGAGAACGCCTGACAATGCCATTACTCGACGCGCGCGACGTGCATGGCGGCTACGGCGGCATGAACATCCTCAACGGGGTGAACATGGCCATCGAGGCCGACGAGATCGGCGTGATCGTCGGCCCCAACGGCGCCGGCAAGTCCACCATGCTCAAGGCCATCTTCGGCCTGCTCCACGTCAACCAGGGCGAGATATTGCTGCGTGGCGAGCCGATCCATAACCTGCCGCCCAACAGGCTGGTGCAGAAGGGCATGGGCTTCGTCCCCCAGGAGAAGAACGTCTTCCCGAGTCTCACGGTGAAGGAGAACCTGGAGATGGGGGCTTTCCTCAAGCCCGACAACGTCAAGCGCATGCTCAAGCAGGTCTACGACTTCTTTCCGCCGCTGCATGACAAGCGCCACCAGCCCGCCGGAGAACTCTCCGGCGGCCAGCGCCAGATGGTGGCCATGGGCCGGGCATTGATGGCCGAGCCCAGCCTGTTGCTGCTCGACGAGCCCACTGCCGGCCTCTCGCCGCTTTACATGAACGAGATCTTCGAGCAGGTGAAGCTGGTCAATTCGGCCGGGGTGGGCATCCTAATGGTCGAGCAGAACGCCAAGCAGGCTCTGGCCATCGCCGACCGGGGCTTTGTGCTGGCCGCCGGCCAGAACCGTTTCACCGATACCGGTGCCGCGCTGCTCGCCGACCCGGAAGTCGCCAAGAGCTTCCTCGGTGGCTAGCCCCCGTAGCCTGTACTGGAGAACCCTCCCGTGAACGAACTCGTCTTCTTCATCAACAATGTGGTGATCGCCGGCAGCGTGACCGGCTCGATCTACGCCATCGGCGCGGTAGGCGTGACACTGATCTTCAGCATCATGCGCTTCGCCCACTTCGCGCATGGTGACATGATGACCTTCGGCGCCTTCATGGTGCTGCTGCTGACCACCGCCTTCCCTGGTGCCGGGGACGCCTTCGGTGTGCCTTCCGCGCTGGTTCTGCTGCCGCTGGCCATGGCGCTCACCGCTTTGCTGGCGGTAGGCATCGACAAGGCCTTCTACAAGCCACTGCGCGCCCATGGGGTCAAGCCGATCGTGCTGGTGATCGGCTCGCTGGGGGTGACCCTGATGCTCCAGGGCCTGATCCGACTGTTCGCCGGCACCAGCGGTCAGAGCCTCTACGTCGACGACCGCAAGGAGATCTTCCGCCTTGCTCTGCCCTTCGAGGGAGTACGGGCGCCGGTGGTGGTCACCGAACCGCAGCTCTACCTCTTCGTAATCACCCTGGTCGCGGTCATCGGCCTGCACCTCTTCCTCAGCCGTTCGCGGCTGGGCAAGGCGATGCGCGCCATGTCCGACAACCCCGACCTGGCCCAGGCTTCGGGCATCAACACCAACACCATCGTCGCCGTGACCTGGGTGATCGCCGGGGGGCTTGCCGCCATCGCCGGCACCCTGCTATCGCTGGACGTGACCTTCAAGCCCGACCTCAGCTTCTTCCTGCTGCTGCCGATCTTCGCCGCCACCATCGTCGGCGGCGTGGGTCACCCCTACGGCGCAGTCGCCGGCGGCTTCGTAGTCGGCTTCGCCGAGACCCTCGCCGTCTTCAACTGGAGCGTGCTGCTGCGCCCCTTTCGTGACAGCCTGCCGGAATGGCTGACCCAGTCCGGCAACCTGGCCTTCGTCGGCACCGAATACAAGATCGTGGTGCCCTTCTTCATTCTGGTCGCCATCCTGGTATGGCGTCCCACCGGCATCTTCAAGGGCAAGGTGATCTGATGGACACCAAACGCGCCGATACCGTCGCCGCACCGCGCCGCTTCCCGCTGCGCGAGGTCGTTCTCTTCGCTGCCGTGCTGACGGCCGTGCTGGGCGTCTACCTCGTCATGGGCGCGGCCTACAGCACACGCATGCTGGTGGAGGCCTCCTGCTATGCCATCCTGGCCCTGGGCCTGACCATCCAGTGGGGTTATGCCGGCCAGTTCAACGCCGGGGTGATGGGCTTCGTGGCCCTGGGCGGCTTCTGCGCCATGTTCTTTAGCATGCCGATCAACGAGGCTTTCTGGGGAAGCGAGCTCCCCGGCGAACTCGGCCAGGTGCTGCTCTATGCCATCGTTGCCATCCTGGTGGTGTTTGGCGCCACCCGGCTTGATCGCATCGGCGTGCCGAAGCTGCTGCGCACCCTGATCGCTATCATTCTCGGGGTGGTGCTCTACCTAATGGTGGTCAATGCCTTCCGCGGCGTGACCGACCAGATCGAGGCCCGCGCCGGCTTCATCGGTGGCCTCGGCCTGCCGGTCGGGGTCGGCTGGATCGTCGGCGGGGCGCTCGCCGGCGGGGTCGGCTACTTCATCGGCAAGGTATGCCTCGGGCTGCGCAGCGACTACCTGGCCATCGCCACCCTGGGGATCGCCGAGATCATCAAGGCCTTCCTCAAGAACGCCGACTGGCTGACCCGCGGCACCGCCACCGTCTCACCGTTGCCCTGGCCAGTGCCCGGCCCGGCCGAAATCGGCTTCACCCTGGCCCGGGCGCTTTACCTCTCGGTCACGGCGGCGATGATCGCGGTGATCTTCTTCCTGCTTAGCCGCGCCTACCATGCCCCCTGGGGACGCATGATCCGCGCCATCCGCGACAACGAGATCTCCGCCGCCGCCATGGGCAAGGACATCAACAAGCGGCGCCTGGAGATCTTCGTGCTGGGTTGCGTCCTGATGGGTCTCGGTGGGGCGGCCCTGGCGAGTTTCAACAGCATGTTCGACCCCCAGGGCTACCTGCCGCTCAACCATACCTTCCTGGTGCTGGTGATGGTCATCCTGGGCGGACCCGGCAACAACCTGGGCACCCTCTTCGGTGCGGTGGCGGTCTACATCATCTGGATCATGTCGGCGCCTCTGGCACTGTTCCTGATGGATATGGCGATGTCGCTTGGCCAGGGCCTTGGCTGGGAGACACCCACCAACATGGACAGCCGTGCGCTTCAGGCGCGGGTGTTCGTGATCGGCCTGCTGATCACCCTGGTGCTGCGCTATGCGCCCAAGGGGCTGCTGCCGGAGAAGGTCAAGCACCATGGGTGACACGAGCCGTAAGCCGTAAACCGTAAGCCATATACGATGCGGCAAACACAGAGGCCCCGGCGGTTTTCCGCCGGGGCCTCTGTGCTGACGGGCCTGGTTCGTGTTTACTTGTCCAGGAAGCCCTTGCTGACAAACTTACCGTCCTCGACCGCCATCTCCTCGACGACCCCCGGCACGTCGCCTTTCTCGTCGAACTCGTGGCTGCCGGAGGCCCCCTCGTAGTTGATCTCGGTACCGGCGGCGATCAGCTCCTTGGCCTTCTCCCATTCGCCGGGCAGGATCACTTCGCCCGGGGCGGAGGAGACGCTGCGTAGCGCCGGGGCAACACCCTCGCGCTCGGCGCTGCCGTTCTGCTCGATGGCCAGCGCCAACAGGAAGGCGGCATCATAACCCTGTCCGGCAAACACCGCCTCGTGGGAAATGCCTGCCGCCTCGGCCAGCTCAACAAAACGCTCGGTTCCCGGCGTGTCCGGGTTGCCCGGTCGGGTGGCGATGAAGCTGTCGTTGAGCACCTCCTCGCCCACGTTGTCGAGCAGCCCGGAGATCACCATGCCATCGGCGCCGATGTACTGAGTGAACATGCCGCTCTCATACGCCTGACGGACCACCGTCTGGCCGGAGGTGTCGCCGTAGGCCAACACCACCAGGTCGGGCACGCCGGTCGCCGAGAGGGTACCCAGCTCGGAGCGGTAATCGGCGCGGTTGTCCTCGTGGGCCAGGTTCTCGGCCACGGTGCCGCCCTCGGCCTCGTAGGTGGCCACGAAGGCGTCGGCCAGGCCGCGGCCATAGTCGTTGTTGACGTAGGTGACCACCACCTCATCGATGCCCTTGGCCAGCAGCATCCTGGCTAGCGCCTCGCCCTGGAAGGCATCGGAGGGCACCGTGCGGAACACCAGATCGTTGTCCGCGAGATCGCTCACCGCCG
The DNA here is from genome assembly GCF_004361885.1 of Halomonas ventosae. Lineage (GTDB taxonomy): Bacteria > Pseudomonadota > Gammaproteobacteria > Pseudomonadales > Halomonadaceae > Halomonas > Halomonas ventosae_C. Next base: position 206,787 of record NZ_SNWH01000002.1, on the reverse strand, counting down.
GCGCCGTGGAGGCCGGCGAGACCATCACCACGCCGCCGGGAATGGCCGCATTGTTGGCGGCCGCGATGGTCGCACCGGTACACAGTGCCCCGATGATCGCCGTGACATGTTCGCTGTTGACCAGGCGGTCGGCGGCGTTGGAGGCTGCCGAGGCGTCTGAGCAGGTGGTGTCGCCGGTGGGCATCTCGATCATCTGGCCATCGAGGAGTCCACCCTGTTCGTTGACGTGCTGCACGGCCAGCTGGGCGGCGTCATACACCGGCGGGGTCAACGTCTCGATCGGACCGGTGAAGCCCCCCAAGAAGCCGATCTTCACTTCGGCCTGGGCCATGCCGGAAAGGGCCACCGTGGACGCGGCGACTGCCATCGCCAGTACGTGTTTTTTCATGATTGTTTGTCTCGCTCGGGTTGCACGGGTAACACACCCCACAATCTGGAACGCATGCTGGCAGAACACAAGCCCGATCCGCCAACATTCCCCGCGATGATGCCTATACTGACTGGCGTCCATCCACGCTGGAGACCCACCATGATCCATCCGCTCCACACCGGCCTGGTCCTTGCCGCCACCCTGGGGCTGGCCGCCAGCAGCGCCTTTGCCTTCGAGCCCGCCGGCCAGGACGTCATCTACGAGGTGCTGTGAGCATGCATATCACGACCCTCTCCGGTAATCGCAGCGAGATCGGCGAGGCCCACGGCCGCGCCCATGCCGGGCTGATCACCCACAGCCTCGAGGTCTACGACCGGCTGTTCCAGGACTTCGCGGGCCTGGACTGGGCCCGGGCACGCCGGGAAGCGGGCCGCTTCCTGCCGATGATTGCGCACGGCTTCCCGGCCATCCTCGAGGAGATGGAGGGCATCGCCCGCGGTGCCGGGCTCGACTTCGAGGACATCCTCACCCTCAACTGCCGCAGCGAGATCTCGCTGACCCACGCCAGCGGCGGCTGCTCCGCCTTCGCCCTGAACCGCGACGGCACCCAATGGCTGGCCCAGAATTGGGACTGGCGCATCGACCAGCTGCACAACGTGGTGGCCCTCGAGATCAGCGGCCTCGATGCCCCCACCCTGATCAGCATCGGCGAGGCCGGCATGGTGGCCAAGATCGGCATGAACGAGCACGGCATCGGCGTCTGCCTCAACGCTATCCGCTCGCGGACCTGCGGTGAGGGGCTACCCATCCACATCGCCCTGCGCAAGATCCTCGAGAGCACCGACATGGACGCCGCCGTGGCCGTGGCCAGCCGGGATCGCGTCTGCTCGCCCGCCCACTTCCTGATCGGCAGTGCCGACGGCACCGCGGCCGGCCTGGAGGTTCACCCCGGTGAGCCGGGCCGACTGACCCCGCAGAGCGGCCTGGTCACCCACACCAACCATTTCCATACGCCTACCGCGACCCGCCAGGTCGAGGACTTCCCGCGGCCCGATTCCCGCTCGCGCCTGGCGCGGCTCGATAGCCTGCTGCGCGAACGACTGCCCGCCACGGGCGAAATCGGCGAGGGCGAGCTGTTCGCCATCCTGAGCGACCATGACCACGCCCCGCTCTCCATCTGCCGCCATTTCAACCCCGACCAACCCGCGGAGGAGCGCATGGAGACGCTGTTCTCGGTGGTGATGAATCTCACCCGGCGGCGCCTGACGCTGCGCCATGGCAAACCCTGCGAGAGCGACGAGAGCCTGACCGTGCAATTCGGCACCGAATGACCCTTCGGCTCTGCAGGCCAGTAACGCCCGAGCCGAGCATTCACCCCGCCAGCGCCTCCTCGACCAATCCGCGGGCCTCGGCTGTCATCGGCAGCTCCAGCGCCAGCTCATGGGCGCGCGGCGACATCTTCTTCCAGGTCATCTGCACGATGCGGATCAGGTGGTCGTGGTCGATCTGCTTCGAGAAGTCGCCGAAGTAGTTCTCCAGGAACACCAGGCAGGCGCAGTCCTCCACCGCCTGGGCGCCCGGGTCGCGCCCCAGGTTCTGCTTGCGGATCATCCGCGCCACCCGCTCGGCCTGCTCGGCGGTGTAGCCCGCCGCCTGCATCAGCCGGGCGGTGGTCTCGCCGGCGCGCTGCCCCTGGTCGCGCCGCCAGGTGAGATAGCCCACCCGCCCCTCGGGGTAATCCGTGCGCGGCACCTGCCAGCGCTGCAGGTGCTGGCCACGCACCGCGAGCTTGATCAGCTCGTCGGGCTGCTCATGCAACCGCTCCAGCCAGGCGCTCATGCGCCCGGCATGCCACAGCTCCTGGGGCACGCTCTCGCCATTTACCTCGATGCGACGCGGGTCTTCGGCGTGCAGCGCATCCAGGGCGGCCAGGGTCTGGTCGAAAGGGGAAAGCGGCATCGGTCAAGCCTCCGTGCGGAACAGGCGAGGCGGCCCGGCAATCACCACACCGCCGGGCCGATAAACCGCCTTTTCTGACGCAAAAACCGAGGCGGGTCAACCTTCCGAATCGCTCTGCTGCTCGGGGGGAGCCGTTCCCCGTCATCCGCAATCCCGACTTACTCGAGCCCCTCGAGGCGATCGGTCACATAGCAGCCCTGCGAGCTGGATACAGGGCAACCTGGCTCCGCGCAAAAGACCGCCATCCTGGCTGCGACGCGCATCATTAATGGCTTATCAATGCCTTACTCCAAAAAGTGGGAATGTCATGACGCCGACAAGCCGGTGTCATGGACATGCGCGATCATACGGCTGCCATGACGCTCACCACCCCCTACTGAGCAGGAGCCTCCAATGACGATCTCGCGTCGCGACACCCTCAAACTCGGTCTGAAGGGAGGCGCCATCCTCGGCGCCTGCCTGACCGCCCCCTCCATCGTGCTGGCTCAAGGCCGGCGCCCGGCGCTGCCCTCTGGCGTGATGAGCGGTGACATGCTCCATGACCGCGCTATGCTCTGGGCCCGCGCTGATCGCCCCTCGCGCATGCTGGTGGAGATCGCCGACAATCCCGGCTTCCATGGCGCACGGCAGATCGCCGGCCCCGAGGTGCTGCCCGCCACCGACCTGACCGCCAAGCTTGATGTGACCGGCCTGGCCGGCATGGATACCGCCCACTACCGTGTACGTTTCGCCGCCCTGGATGACCACCGTGCGATCAGCGAACCGGTGACCGGGCAGCTGCGCCTGCCGCCGACCACGCGTCGCAACGTGCGCTTCGTCTGGTCGGGCGACACCGCCGGACAAGGCTGGGGCATCGACGAGTCCCGCGGCGGCATGACCACCTACGCCACCATGCGCGGCCAGCGGCCCGACTTCTTCATCCACTCCGGCGATACCGTCTACGCCGACGGCCCCCTGGAGGAGAGCGTAGCGCTGACCAACGGCGAGACCTGGCGCAACCTGGTCACGCCCGAGAAGCGCAAGGTGGCGGAAACTCTGCAGGAGTTCCGCGGCCAGTTCGCCTACAACCTAATGGACGCCAACGTACGGCAGTTCAACGCCGAGGTACCCATGCTCGCCCAGTGGGACGACCACGAAACCCTGAACAACTGGTACCCAGGTGAGCTGCTCGATGACAGCCGCTACACCGAGAAGAACGTCAGCCTGCTAGCGGCGCGCGCGCGCCGCGCCTTCCTCGAGTACATGCCACTTCGCCAGATGCCCGAGGCGCCCGGCAGAATCTACCGTCAGTTCGCCTACGGCCCCGGCCTCGAGGTGTTCATGCTCGACATGCGCAGCTACCGCGCCGCCAATAGCCGCAATCGCCAGGCAGGCGGCGAGGCCACCACCTTCCTGGGGCAGGACCAGCTGCGCTGGCTCCTTAACAGCCTGCGCCGCTCCACGGCCACCTGGAAGATCATCGCTGCCGATATGCCGATCGGGCTGGTCGTGCGCGATGGGGAAAACTTCGAGGCCATTGCCAACGATCACCATGGTGAACCGCTGGGACGCGAGCTGGAGATCGCCGACCTGTTGCGCGCCATCCGCGACGAGGCCATCCACAACGTGGTGTGGCTCACTGCCGATGTGCATTACACCGCCGCTCACCACTACTCACCCGAGCGCGCCAGCTTCAAGGAGTTCGCGCCCTTCTGGGAGTTCGTCAGCGGCCCGCTCCACGCCGGCACCTTCGGCCCCGGCGAGCTGGATGGCACCTTCGGCCCCGAGGTGGTGTTCCAGAAGGCCCCGCCGGAGGGGCAAGCCAACCTGCCCCCCTCCGAAGGCTACCAGTTCTTCGGCCAGGTGGACCTCGACGGGGAGAGCGAGATCCTCACCGTCACGCTGATGGACTCCGCCGGCAGCGCCCTGCACACCCAGGTGCTGGAACCCCAGCGGGCCTGAAGACGCATCGGCCCCGCAACAACCGGCGCCGCCGCTCCAGCGAGCCGGCGGCGCTGGTGAGCGTTGAGCACCCCGAGGAAGACAGCACGGTAGACACGGCAGAGAGGTACACTGACCGGCAAACCGACCGAAGGGGAGAAACTTATGAAATACATCTTCGAGGTGCATATCCGCGACGGCTACACCGCCGAGGACTACGCCGACGCCTGGGTACGCGCCAGCGAGCTGATCCAGCAGGCGCCGGGGGCGCGGGGTACCGAGTTGCACCGCAAGATTGGTGACCCCCGCACCCTGATCGCCATCGCCCACTGGGAGAGCAAGGCCCGCCGCGACGCCATGGAGGCCAAGCCGTCGCCCAGGGTGAAGGCGATCATCCAGAGCGCCGCCCCCTTCTGCGAGATCCGTGTGATCGGTGAATTCGAGGAACCCGAGTGGGTGGTGATGCCAGCGAGATCACAGGAGGCTTAGCCTGCTCAACCGCCTCACCATCAACGCGCAGGATGCTGCCAGGGACAAGAAGGCCCTCAGCGAACGGGACATCTGCATGGTGAAACGACGGCGACAGCTCATAGACTACCGGACAGGCACGCAGCCTTATCAGCAGGGATGCCCTACAGAAAGCCAGGCGCTACAGTGGAACATATGAACATTTCTCCTGCATGGCGACCTCTCCGGCGCACCCTGTTGGCGCTGAGCGGCGATATCTCCGGCGCCTTCGGTGATCTCGGCACCCTGCTGCCCTATGTGATCGCCGCCATCGGGCTGGGCGGGCTGGCGCCCGGACCGCTATTCCTGGGCTTTGCGGCCGGCTACCTGCTGGTGGCACTGCTCTACCGCGTCCCCATCGCCGTGCAGCCGATGAAGGCGCTGGGCGCGGTGGTCATCACCGGCGGGCTTACCGCCAGCGAGACGGCCCTGGCCGGCGCCACCATCGGCCTGGTACTGCTGGCCCTGGCCGCCACCCCACTGCTAGGCCGCGCCGCGCGCGCCCTGCCCCAGTCGGTAGTCACCGGGCTGCAGGCCGGCCTGGGGCTGATGCTCGCCTCGCTGGCCCTGGAGATGATGGCCTCGAACTGGTGGCTGGCCATGCCGGCCATGGCGCTGCTCTCGCTCTCCTGGGTATGGCCCCGCGGCCCCTGGGCCCTGATGCTGATTCTCGCCGCCGTCTGGCTGGCGCCGGGTGATGCCCAACCCCTGGCCGCGAGCGCGTCAACGCTCGATGAAGGCGTCTCGCTGAGCGCGGTGGCCAGCGGCGTGCTGGCCCAACTGCCACTGACCCTGGTCAACGCCGTGGTGGTCGCTGCCGCCGTGGCCCACTCGCTGTTTCCGGCGTCCACGTCACGCGTCAGCGAACGCCGTCTGGCCGCCTCCAGCGGCCTGCTCAACCTGCTGCTGGCACCGCTGGGCGCCATGCCGATGTGCCATGGGGCTGGCGGCATGGCCGCTCACTACCGCTTCGGCGCCCGCAGCTGGATCGCGCCGGTAACCATCGCCGTGGCCTGCGCCCTGGCCGCGCTGCAGGGCGAGGCAGTGATCGCCTGGCTGGCGGCCATTCCCGTCCCGCTGGTGGGCGCCCTGCTGGCCTTCGCCGGCCTGGAGCTGATAATGGGCAAGCGCCTCTTCGACGCCCGGCCCGACTGCCGACCGGTGATTGCAGTCACCGCGGTGGCCACCTTTTTCGGCAGTGCATTGATCGGGCTGGCAACAGGCCTTGCCAGCGAACAATTACGCCGGCATCTTGTGCGCAGGCGCGCCCGTGGCGTGCCGCATGACAGGGGCTGAAGCCCCACTCCCGCCAACAGTTCAGGAGAACAGAGATGAAGATCAGCGCACGTAACGTGATCAAGGGCACCGTGCTGGAAGTGAAGGAAGGCCCGGTGAACAGCCAGGTCCGCGTCGATATCGGCGGCGGCAACACTATCAAGTCGATGATCACCAGCGATGCCATCGAGGACCTCGGTATCGCCGTGGGCAGTGACGTTCAGGTGGTCATCAAGGCCTCGGACGTGATGCTCGGCATAGACGACTGAGCGCCCCTTCACCCACCCCTGACGCCCGCGCCTCGGAGTAACGAGGCATGAGTGTCTCCTTTCGCCCCCTGGTCGGTTTATAAGAACAGGGTATCAGAGGGCACAGCAGTCATCCTGAGACTGGGGAATATCGCCATAGCTGCCTGATTTCCAGCGGCAGGATAGAATCTGACCATCCCGTCGCTGTCTGACAGAGACATCTCGTGAATCCAGTAGATCGTCATGACAGCAGATTAGGCAGCCACAGCGAGATCACCGGCACGTAGGTGATCAGCATCAAGAAGCCAAGCAGCAGGCACAGCCACGGCAGGCAGGCCTTGATGACCCAGCCAATCGAGTGCCCGGTGATGCCTGCGGTGACGAACAGGTTGAGCCCCACCGGTGGCGTAAGCATGCCGATCTCCATGTTGACCACCATGATGATGCCCAGATGAATGGGATCAATCCCCAACTGGGTGGCGATGGGGAACAGGATCGGCGCCATGATCAGCAGGATGGCCGACGGTTCCATGAAGTTGCCCGCCGCCAGCAGCAGCAGGTTGACGATAATCAGGAATCCCCAGGCCGGCAAGCCCCAGGAGACGATCACCTCGGCGATGTGGTGGGGAATCCGCTCGGTGGTCAGCACATGCGCGAAGAGCATGGCGTTGGCGATGATGAACAGCAGCATCATCGCCACCTTGGCACCGTCGAGCACCACGCCGCGTACCTCACGATTGACGAACGAGCCGGTGATAGCCAGCGGAATCTGCCACAGGCTGCGCACGAGTGCGGCGCCTAGCCCCTCGCCGGAACGCTTCCAGGGGTCGTCCTTGAGTGGCCCGATATCGCGATACCCGATCACCGCCACCAACCAGGCATAGATCGCCGCAATCGCCGCCGCCTCGGTAGGGCTGGCCACACCGCCGTAGATCGTGCCCAGAACGAGAATGATCAGCAGCAATCCGGCCAGCGCCTTGCCGCCCGAACGCAGCAGCGCTCTGAACCCCGGGAACGGCTGGGCCGGCAACTTCATGCGCCACGCCGAGATGTAGATGGCAATCATCAGGATGCCGCCCATCATCAGTCCCGGGACCAGGCCAGCCATGAACATCTTGGCCGCCGAGACCTCGGTGGCCGCCGAATAGACCAGCATCACGATCGATGGCGGAATCAGGATGCCCAGCGTGCCGGCATTGGCGATCGCGCCGGCGGCATAGGACTCCGGGTAGCCCTGGCGCACCATGCCGGCGATGACGATCGAGCCAATCGCTGCCACCGTGGCCGGCGAGGAGCCGGAGACGGCAGCGAACAGCATGCAGGCCAGCACCGAGGCCATCGCCAGGCCACCCTTGACGTGACCCACCGCGTCGGTGGCGAAATTGATCAAGCGTCGCGCCACCCCGCCGGTGGACAGGAAGGCGCTCGACAGGATGAAGAACGGGATCGCCAGCAGGGTGTAATGATGAGAGACCGCCTCGAACAGCTTGATGGCGATCGAGCCCAGCGAATCGTTGGAAAACAGCAGGATCGTGGTCACGCTGGAAAAGCCCAACGCAAAGGCGATCGGCATGCCCAGGAAGATGGCGCCGAACAGCAGCATGAACAGGATGGCGATGGTCACGGACGGACCTCCTGATCGTAGTCCTCGGGATTACGCTGTTCGGCAAGTCGCAGGCTCTCTTCCCCTTCATCGGAGAAGCCGAAGTTATCGGTCTCGTTCTTGATTATCCGCCAGCCGAGCTCAACGAAGCGCAGGATCAACAGCGCCATGCCGATCGGCAGAATCAACGTGGCCTGCCACTTGGGGATCGGAATATCTTGCAGCTCGATGCCGATCATGTGGGTCAGTTGCAGATACTGGTAACTGCCCACCAGAATCAGTACGCAATAGGTCAGACATACCGCCAACGCCAACAGCGTGACGATACGCCGCCCGCCACGCGGCAGCTTCTTGACCAGCACGTCAACGCCGATATGCGCGCCATGCTTGACGCCCCACGAAGCCCCGAACAGCACGAACCAGCCCGACAGATAGAGAGATGCTTCCTGCGCCCAGTTGATGCCCTCGGTCAGCACGAAGCGATAGAACACCTCGACCCCCACCAACAGCACCATGGCCACCAGCAGCGCGGAGAAGATCGTTTCTTCCAGCTTGTTGAGCCAACGTACAATCATGGCATTTCCTCATGGATACAAAGACGGCGCCCCCTGGGACGCCGTCACTGGATACCTCGGAGCGCTCAGCCCTCGTTGTTGGCCGCCTGGGCGGCGTCGATCACGTCCTGGCCGATCTCGTCGGAGAACTCGTTCCACACCGGCTTCATGGCGTCGACCCACTGCTGGCGCTGCTCGGGAGTCAGCTCGATGATCTCGGACTTGCCGGAATCGACGATCGCCTGCTTGGCCTCCTGGTTCTCCTGGGAGGCGATCGAGTTACCGTAGGCCAACGCCTCCTGCATGGCTTTCTCCAGGGCCGGTCGCACGTCGTCGGGCAGGCCGTTCCAGAAGCGATCCGACGTGACCACCATGTAGTCAATCAGGCCATGATTGGACTCGGTGATGTAGGGCTGTACCTCGTAGAACTTCTGCGAGTAGATGTTGGAGTAGGTGTTCTCCTGGCCGTCGATGGCTCCGGTCTGCAGCAGGATGAAGACTTCGGAGAACGGCTTCTTCAGCGGCACGGCGTCGATCGCCTCGAACTGTGCCTGCAGCACGTCAGAGGTCTGGATGCGGAACTTCTTGCCGGCGGCATCCTCGGGGACGCGCAGCGGCTCGGAGGCCGACAACTGCTTGAGACCGTTATGCTGATAGCCCAGCCCCATCAGGCCCTTGTCCTGCATGGAGGTCAATAGCTGCTTGCCAGTGGGGCTGTTCTGAAAGCGCTCGACGGCATCCATGTCCTCGAACAGGAACGGCAGGTCGAAGACCTGGAGCTGGTCGGTATACTTCTGGAATTTGGACAGTGACGGTGCGGCGAGCTGGACGTCGCCGAGCAGCATGGCCTCGAGCACCTGGTCGTCGCCATAGAGCTGGGAGTTGGGATAGACCTCGACGTCGACCCGGTCGCCGACCGAGCTCTGCTCGACCAGCGCCTTGAACTTCTCGGCCATCTGCCCCTTGGGGGTATTTTCGGCGACCACGTGGGAGAACTTGATGGTGATCGGGTCGGCGGCGAAGGCCGAGCCGGCCAGCATGATCCCGGCGGCAAGTGCGGTGAGCGAGCCGATCTTGAGTGTTGGCATGGTGAAACTCCTTGTCGTTGTGTTGCATCCAGTCGCGCTGGACCAGATTCCTCGATGCTGACACAGCTGCACGGGAAAGCGTAGTCACATTTGGGCGAACCGGGATCCGCGCCAGTTGAACGCTACTGGATGGAGTTCGGTTGCTGAGTCGTGGCGGGAGGAGGGGAGAAGCCGTCATGGCCGAAGATCGCCTCCACCAGCGCCCGGCCACAGCTGGGCAGTGCCTCGAGTTCGCGCACGACGATACTGCGCTCGCGCTGTGCCCAGGCATCATCCAACTCGACCAGGCGGATGGCCAGGGTGCGCTGATAGCGAAGCGCGCACGACTCAGGGAGAATGCCGATGCCCACGCCCGCCTCGATCATCCGGCAGGCCGGTTCGAAGCCGAGTACCTGGATACGTAGGGGCAGGCTGCGGCCCATATCCTTGACTTGATCCTGCAGGAACTGCAGCAGGGTGCTGCCGTCATGCAGGCCAACATGCGGATAGGCCAGCGTTTCCTGAAAGCTGACCCGGGGCCTGTCCGCCAGCGCATGGCCATGAGGCACCGCCAGCACCAGGCGGTCCAGGCTGAACGGCAACAACTGCAGACCCTGCGCCTCGATCATCCCCGCCACGATACCCAGGTCCGCGGTGCCATCGAGTACGCCACGCACGATGTCGCGGGTCAGGCGCTCCTGCAGGTCGACGGTGATGCCGGGCCGGGTGGCCAGGAAGCGCGCCAGCACCTCGGGCATGAATTCGGTGACCGCCGTGGTGTTGGCAAAGATGCGCAAATGCCCCGCCGCACCGTCGGCGTAGCCGGAAAAATCACTCTTCACGTGCTCGACCTGACGCAGGATGGCGCGCGCATGGCGCAGCAGGTGATTACCTGCCGGGGTGAGTTCCACACCCTGACTGCTGCGATAGAACAGTCGGCTGCCGAGCTGGCCCTCGAGAGCCTTTATGCGGGTACTCGCTGCCGCCGTGGAGAGGTGGGCGCGCTGGGCGCCCCCCGTCAGGCTGCATGCCTCGGCGACATGGATGAACAGCCGCAGGTCCTGAAGATCGAAGTGCATGGCGAGTGGCTCGCAGGCTGGCAGGAAAGGTGCGCCCCTCAGGCGTTAAGCTCAGCAGAACACGGCCTTATGCAAAAGCAAATTCTCTAAAGGTCCCATCCTGCGCATCCTGAGAGGATGACAACAGGAGGACAGGACATGGCAGACGCGGCCGCAAGCGACTGGATCGGCAATCAGGAGCGCAGCGATGACACGCTGAGCGAGGCCCTGGTCAAGCGCATCGCCGTGACATTTGGCTTATCTTGCCCCCGTGAGGGGCAACCCTTGCCGCCGCTGTGGCACTGGGCCTTCTTCCAGGAGCCCGTCACGGCCGATCAGCTGGGGCGCGATGGTCATCCAGCGTTGGGGGACTTTCTGCCCCCCGTCGAGGGGCGCAACCGGATGTGGGCGGGTAGTCGGCTGGAGTTCATCCAGCCGCTGCGTGTGGGTCTCGCCGCGCAACGCCGCTCGACGATTGCCGATATCAAGGAGAAACAAGGGCGGACCGGCAAGCTGCTGTTCGTCACGGTGCGCCATGACTATATCCAGCAGGGCGAGACCTGTATCCAGGAGGAGCAGGACATCGTCTACCGTGAACCCTCGCCGCCGCGTTTGTCGCTGGACACCCCGCTGCCCGAGCCGGAATGGAGTCAGTCTATCCGGCCAACGCCCATCCTGCTGTTCCGCTATTCGGCGGTGACCTTCAACGGCCATCGCATCCACTACGACTGGCCGTATGCCACCGAGGTCGAGGGTTACCCTGGCCTGGTCGTGCATGGCCCGATGATCGCCACGCTGATGGTCCAGGCTTTCTGCAAGGCCCACCCCGGCGCCGTGCCGACGCGCCTGAGCTACCGGGGCTTGCGTCCGCTGTTCGCCGACAGCGACTTTCAGGTCGCCGGTCGCCTCGAGGCACCCGGCCGGGCCGCGCTGTGGGCGTTCAATGACCACGGACCGGCGCACGAGGCGCAGATTCACTACGAGGAGAACGGCTGATGTTCAACCATGACACCGCGGCGCTGGAGGCCATCCGCGACGGTGTACGCGGCCTGTGCAGCCATTATGATGCGGCCTATTGGCGCGGCGTCGATGAGCGCAAGGCCTTTCCGGAAGCGTTCGTCGACGCACTGACCGAGGCGGGCTGGCTGGCGGCGATGATTCCCGAGGAGTACGGCGGCTCGGGACTGGGGCTGACCGAGGCCTCGGTCATTCTGGAGGAGGTCAATCGCTGCGGGGGCAACTCCGGCACCGTGCATGGCCAGATGTACAACATGTTCACCTTGTTGCGTCACGGCAGCCAGGCGCAGAAGCAGTATTTCCTGCCGAAGATCGCCGCCGGCGAGCTGCGCCTGCAGTCGATGGGGGTCACCGAGCCCACCACCGGCACCGACACCACCAAGATCAAGACCACCGCGGTCAGGCAGGGCGACAAGTACGTCATCAATGGTCAGAAGGTGTGGATCTCGCGCATCCAGCACTCCGATCTGATGATCCTGCTGGCGCGCACCACGCCGCTCGATCAGGTGCGGCGCAAGTCGGAGGGCATGTCGATCTTCCTGGTCGACCTGCATGCGGCAATCGGCCACGGCCTGACCGTGCGGCCGATCGCCAACATGGTCAACCACGAGACCAACGAACTGTTCTTCGACAACCTGGAGATTCCGGCGGACAGCCTGATCGGTGAAGAGGGCAAGGGCTTTCGCTACATTCTGGACGGGCTGAACGCCGAGCGTACGCTGATCGCCGCCGAGTGCATCGGCGACGGACGCTGGTTCATCGAGAAGGCCAGCGACTATGCCCGCAGCCGCGAGGTCTTCGGCCGGCCGATCGGCCAGAACCAGGGCGTGCAGTTCCCCATCGCCCAGGCGCACATCGAGGTCGAGGCCGCCGACCTGATGCGCTGGCGGGCCTGCCACGAGTACGACAACGGCCTGCCTGCCGGGGCCAGCGCCAACATGGCCAAGTACCTGGCCGCCGAGGCGTCGTGGAAGGCGGCCAACGTCTGCCTGCAGACCCACGGCGGCTTCGGCTTCGCCAGCGAGTACGACGTCGAGCGCAAGTTCCGCGAGACCCGGCTCTACCAGGTCGCACCGATCTCGACCAACCTGATCCTGTCCTACGTCGCCGAGCATCTGCTCGAGCTGCCGCGGTCCTTCTAGGTTTTGCACGACATGCAGGAGATACCCGATGAGCCACCCCACCCGGACCCTGGCCGCCTTCCTGGCCGCTCTTGATTACCCGACGCTGCCCGAGCGAGTCGTTTCGCGCAGCGAGGAGCTGTGCCTGGACTGGCTGGGCTCGGCGCTGGCCGGCAAGGGCCAGCCGCCGATTCCGCTGTTCGAGCGCTATGCCCAGCGCATGGGTCCGGCGAGCGGCGCCAGTGAATCGCTGACCGACCGGCGGCTGACCTCGCCGCATTTCGCCGCGCTGGTCAATGCCGCCGCCTCGCACATCGTCGAGCAGGACGACCTGCACAACAGCTCGGTGCTGCATCCCGGCACGGTGGTCTTTCCCGCCGCGCTGGCGGCCGCGCAGGAACTCGGCGCCTCGGGCCGCGAGCTGATCGTGGCCGCCGTGGCCGGCTACGAAGCCGGGGTGCGCATCGGCGAATTCCTCGGCCGCTCGCACTACGCCATCTTCCATACCACGGGCACCGTGGGCACGCTGGCCGCCGCCGTGGCGGTCGGCAAGCTGCTCGGCTTCGACGAGGATCGCTTCGTCCACGTGCTGGGCAGCGCCGGCACCCAGGCTGCTGGGCTGTGGGAGTTTTTGCGCGACGGCGCCCACTCCAAGCAGCTGCACGCCGCCAAGGCGGCCGCCGACGGGCTGTTGGCCGCCTACCTGACCGCCGAGGGTCTGACCGGCGCGCAGCGCATCCTGGACGGCAAGCAGGGCATGGCCGCGGGCCTGTCGCAGGATGCCGACGCCCGCTACCTGACCGATCGCCTCGGCGAGCGCTGGGCGCTGGAGGAGACCTCGTTCAAGTTCCATGCCTCGTGTCGGCACACGCACCCGGCCGCGGATGCCCTGCTGGCGCTGATGCAGAGCCATGGCCTGAGCCACGACGACATCGCGCATGTGACCGCCCGCGTGCATCAGGCGGCCATCGATGTGCTGGGGCCGGTGACCCGGCCCACCTCGATCCACCAGGCCAAGTTCTCGATGGGCACGGTACTGGGGCTGATCGCCGTGTATGGCCGGGCAGGGCTGGAGGAATTCCAGCGTCACGCCCTGGCGGAACCCCAGGTCATCGCCTTCAGGGAGCGGGTGAGCATGCAGCTCGACCCGCAGGTCGACGCGGCCTACCCGAAGAAGTGGCTGGGGCGCGTCACGGTGACGACCCGCGACGGCCGGACGTTGAGCCAGGCAATCGACGATCCCAAGGGCGATCCCGGCAATACGTTGTCGCGCGACGAGCTCGAAGAGAAGTTCCGCCGCCTGGCGGCCTTTTCCGGCGCGGCGTCGCCCGCCGAAGCCCAGCGGTTGATCGACTGGGCCTGGCAGTTGCGGGAGCAGCCCCGTATCGCGCCGCTGCTCCAGCCCCAGATGCGCGAGAATAATAGTGGAGTCCATGCATGAGCGAACCTGTCACCCAGCGCCCTCTGGACGGCATTACTGTCGTGAGTCTAGAGCATGCCATCGCCGCGCCCTTCTGCACCCGGCAACTGGCCGACATGGGCGCGCGGGTCATCAAGGTCGAGCGTCCCGGCGTCGGCGACTTCGCCCGCGGCTACGATGAACGGGTGCGCGGCCTGTCCTCCCACTTCGTGTGGACCAACCGCTCCAAGCAGAGCCTGACGCTCGACGTCAAACATAACGAAGCCCGGGAGATTCTCGACCGCCTGCTGGCCCAGGCCGACGTGCTGGTGCAGAACCTGGCGCCAGGCGCCGCGGCCCGGCTGGGATTGTCCTTCGAGGCATTGCATGCGCACTTCCCGCGGCTGATCGTCTGCGACATCTCGGGCTACGGCGAGGATGGCCCCTACCACACCAAGAAGGCCTACGACCTGCTGATCCAGAGCGAGGGCGGTTTCCTGTCGACGACCGGCACCCCGGGGCCGGAGGGCATGGCCAAGGCGGGCTGTTCGATCGCCGATATTGCCGCCGGCATGTATGGCTACAGCAACATTCTCTCGGCCCTGTTGCTGCGCGAGCGCACCGGCACCGGCAGTCATATCGACGTGTCGATGCTGGAAAGCCTGGTCGAGTGGATGGGCTACCCCATGTACTACGCCTTCGACGGCGCCGAGCCGCCGCCACGGGCGGGCGCCTCGCACGCCACCATCTACCCCTATGGGCCCTTTCCCACCGGGGATGGTCAGACCGTCATGCTGGGCCTGCAGAACGAGCGCGAGTGGCAGGTATTCTGCGAGAAGGTCCTCCAGCAGCCCGAACTGGCCGGGGACGAGCGCTTCTGTACCAACGCCCAGCGCTCCGCCCACCGCGACGCGTTGCGCCCGCTCATCGTGCAGGCGTTTGCCGACATGACGGCGGAAGACGTGCTGGCCCGCCTCGATCAGGCGCAGATCGCCAATGCCCATGTCAACGACATGCACGGCGTCTGGGCGCACCCGCAGCTCAAGGCCCGCCAGCGCTGGACGAGCGTCGCCAGCCCCGTCGGCGAGATTCCGGCGCTGCTGCCGCCGGGGCGCAACCCGGCCTTCGCCCCGCAGATGCAGCCGGTGCCTGCCCTGGGTGAGCACAGCGAGCGCATCCTTGCCGAACTAGGGTACGATCGCGAAGCCATCCTCCACCTGAAAGAACACAACGTCATCTGATGGAGCCCGTATGAGTCCGGCAGCCCTGCGCTCCATTCTGTTCGTTCCGGCCACCCGCCCGGAGCGTATCGCCAAGGCCCTGGCCAGTGAGGCGGATGCCGTCATCGTCGATCTGGAGGATGCCGTCGCCGAAGGCGACAAGCCAGCCGCCCGGGAGGCGCTCGATGCCTTCCTGAGCGACAACCCTCAAGTCAGGCTCATGGTCAGGGTGAACGCCCCCGGTAGCGACCATTACGCCCCCGACCTGGCACTGTGCGCACGCCATGCCGCCATCTCGCGCCTGATGATTCCCAAGGCCGAAACCGCCCCGGCCCTGGAGCGCGCGGCGACATGCAACAAGCCCCTGTGGCCGTTGATCGAAACCGCGCGGGGCCTGTTGGCACTGCCCCGCCTGGTGCATGTGGCGGGGGTCGAGCGGCTGAGCTTCGGGGCGCTGGACATGAGCACCGAGCTGGGGTTGACACCCGGCACTGCAGGCGCCGGGCAGATTCTCGACCAGAGCCGCTACCAGTTGCTGGTTTACTCGCGCGCGGCAGGCCTGTTGCCGCCGATCGAGAGTCCGCATCCGGCCATCGACGACACGCAGGCCGTGGCGCAGGCAGCCATGCGTGCCAAAGAAATGGGCTTCTCCGCGATGCTGTGCATCCATCCCAAACAGTTGTCGCCGATCAACCAGGCTTTTTCTCCCACCGAAGCCGAGCTGGCCTGGGCTAGAAACGTCATTGAAATGGCAAGCCAGCATGAAGGGGCGTTCAGTGTCGATGGCCAGATGGTCGATGCACCGGTTATCGCGCGCGCCCGGGCCATTATTGCCAGGCACAAGGCATACGAATCATGACCGAACGACGCAAGGCACAGGAGGCCGCCACTCTCGACAATCCGTTCATCGAGCTGATCGGGGCACGCCTGACCGAATGGGAGCAGGGTCGATGCGCGTGGACACTCGACGTTCAACCCCAACACCTCAATACCCAGGGCTCTCTCCACGGTGGCGTGATGGCGACCTTGCTCGACGTGGCATGTGGCTACAGCGGCTTCTACCTTGCAACCGATGATTCACAGGCCAGAGCAGCCACGATCTCCCTGACGATCCACTACATGGCCAAGGCCAGCCAGGGCAAGTTGCTAGCCAGGGGACAGCGCACCGGTGGCGGGCGACGCATCTTCTTTGCCGAAGCCGAGTTGATCGACTGCAGTAACGACACCGTCGTGGCCACCGCCTCGGGCAGCTTTCGTCTCAGCGACCTCTCGGAAAAAAGATAACCATGAAAACACGTATCACCGAACTGTTCGGTATCGAACATCCCATCATCCAGGGCGGCATGCACTATGTCGGCTACGCAGAGCTCGCCGCGGCCGTCTCCAACGCCGGCGGGCTGGGCATTATCACCGGCCTCACCCAGAAGACACCTGACAACCTGGCGAAGGAAATCGCGCGCTGCCGCGAGATGACCGACAAGCCGTTCGGCGTGAACCTCACCTTCCTGCCGGCAGTCAAGCCGCCCGACTACCCGGGATTCGTGGACGCCATTATCGAGGGCGGCATCAAGATCGTGGAGACTGCGGGCAACAACCCCGCGAAGTGGCTGCCGAAGCTCCAGGAAAACGGTATCAAGGTGATCCACAAATGCACGACCGTGCGCCATGCCCTCAAGGGCCAGAGCATCGGCGTGGACGCACTATCGATCGACGGCTTCGAGTGCGGCGGGCATCCCGGCGAGGACGACATCCCCAACATGATCCTGCTGCCGCGCGCGGCGGAGGAGCTCGAGATCCCCTTCGTCGCCTCCGGCGGCATGTCCGATGCGCGCTCGCTGGTGGCATCGTTGGCCATGGGCGCCGAGGGCATGAACATGGGCACGCGCTTCATCGCGACCAGGGAAGCGCCGGTGCACGACAACGTCAAGCAGGCAATCTTGAACGCCAACGAGACCGACACGCGGCTGGTAATGCGCCCGTTGCGCAATACCGAGCGGGTACTCACCAACACCGCGGTGGAACGGCTGCTGCAAAAAGAGCGCGACATCGGGCCCGGCATCACGTTCGAGGACATCGCCCCGGAAGTCGTGGGCGTGTATCCCCGGGTGATGGTCGACGGCGACATGACTGCCGGTGCCTGGTCCTGCGGCATGGTGGCGGGGCTGGTGCATGACATTCCCAGCGTGCAGGAACTCATCGATCGCATCATGCGCGACGCCGAGGCGCTGATCCGCGGGCGGCTTACCGGCTTGCTGAACTAGCGTTCTGGCACACGCCAACTTGATGTAGGGGCCACACTCTGGCTCTGTAGAGGAAAGCGGACAACCTGGGGCGCACATGACCAGCTATCGAGACGGAATCCGACTCGCCGTCGCCGGCGCGGCGGCCGCCGCGGCCATCTATTTCCCGCAGCCATTGGCCGCGCGCATCCAGACGAGCTTCGACATGTCCGCCTTCTGGGGCGCCATGCCGATGACCGTGGCGTTCATCGTGCTCACCTCAGGCCCCGTGCTGTTCAGCCGACTGATCACCGTGCAGCGGGCGATGCGCATCGTGCTCATCACCGAACTGGCGCTGGCGGCACTGTTCGCAGCCCAGGCCTTCGCCAGCGCTCCCGTGCCCTACTTCGTGCTGCGCCTGCTGCAGTCGCTGTTGCTGCCACTGCTCATTCCAGCGATCATCACCGGCTCGTCCAATATCCACAATTCGGACAACCGGGCGCGCGATCTCGCGCTGTACACAGCCGGCACCATCGTCGGTGGCGTAATCGGACGCCTCGCTGCGCTCGGCTCGGTCATGCTCGACCACTGGCAACTCGGCAGTCTGGCAATCACCGCTATGCTGCTCGTCTCGGCGGCCCTGCTGCGCAACCCGCCCGAGCTGGCTGGCCAACGGCGCGCCCAGGATTCGCGGCCCGGCGCCCTTCCACCAGCGGACACGAAACGAAGCTGGCGTACACAGGTGACGCTATCCTATGTGGGATTGGCGCTGGCATTCAGTGTACTGACTGTGGTGCTCACCTGCCTGCCATTCGAAGTCGGCTACCAGCACGGCGGCGCACTGATCCTGGCCGTGGTCTACGGCGGTTACGCGGTCGGCATCGCCACCTCGCTGGGCGCCCCCGCCATCATCCGCGGCGCCCGGGGGCTGCCGAACGCAACGCTGGCGGCAGCCGTGCTGTTCGTCATCGGGCTGCTGGGCATCATCCAGGGATCGCTGGTCGCGCTCGTGGCCGGTGTGGTAGTGCTGTGCGGTGGCATGGTCTTTCAGCAGGCAACCCAGATTGTGCTGCTCAATGAGTACTTCGCGCGCTCGCAGTCGGGAACGGTCAGCGCGCTGTTCGTGGCCGCGGTGTTCGCCGGCGGCACGCTGGGCTCGAGCGCGATGGTATCGCTATACGAGTGGCTGGGTTGGGGCGCAGTGATGGGGGTGTGCGTGGTGTTCGCGGTAATTGCCGGCTGCTGCGTCTATGCCGCTGCGCGCCGGCAGGCACAGGACGCACGCACCGCTTGAAGACCTTCGACAACCCCATTGATGTCGGCGTCCGGGTCAACACATGCAGACCGTCGCCGACCGGCGGTGAAGCGCCGATGATCGACCAGGCGAACACCACGACGTCATCGCCGGCGCCCAGCATTGCAAGGCAGGCCGGGGGCGCGACGTTATGCGGTGGCTCGCCGCCGGGCCCTCCAGCGGTAGTTTCTATCCGCGCGCCCCGGGCGGGGCGCGACAAGAGCACTTCCGCAAGTTCGAGGCAGCCTGGTGGTTTCTATCCGCGCGCCCCGGGCGGGGCGCGACGGGCGTCGGCGGCTACATTGCCGGGCGCAGCGTCGAGTTTCTATCCGCGCGCCCCGGGCGGGGCGCGACACACGCTGGCAAGGTGATCGCGATAGGTTTACAGGGTTTCTATCCGCGCGCCCCGGGCGGGGCGCGACTGATGATCGCATCGCCGAACTTGTTGATGAGTATGTTTCTATCCGCGCGCCCCGGGCGGGGCGCGACCCCCAATACGTAACCTTTCTTGCTGGGCATATTATAGTTTCTATCCGCGCGCCCCGGGCGGGGCGCGACGAGAAGGAGTCCGATGGCGACCTGGAGGTGGAGACGTGTTTCTATCCGCGCGCCCCGGGCGGGGCGCGACACTGTCAGAGTATCCCGATTTGTTTGATAAAGACGTTTCTATCCGCGCGCCCCGGGCGGGGCGCGACAGGAACTGAGGGACAGGATGACGTTTGGTATGTGGTTTCTATCCGCGCGGCCCGTGCGGGCCGCGACGCCGGTGGTGCTCATCGAGTCCGACCGCGAGCAGGTTTCTATCCGCGCGGCCCGTGCGGGCCGCGACCTACCGGCGTTATTCAGGTATTCAACGGGCTTGAGGTTTCTATCCGCGCGGCCCGTGCGGGCCGCGACGCGATAACTATACGTAGGGGGATGGGATGGGTAAGTTTCTATCCGCGCGGCCCGTGCGGGCCGCGACTTAGCAAGCCATCAAGGTTTTTGTCCAAGCTAGTGTTTCTATCCGCGCGGCCCGTGCGGGCCGCGACCACCATGATGTGGCTCTTTTCGACCCCGCCGACGAGGTTTCTATCCGCGCGGCCCGTGCGGGCCGCGACTATAGCTAGTCGTTAGATAGACGCGATCCTTGCGGTGTTTCTATCCGCGCGGCCCGTGCGGGCCGCGACCTGGAAGAGCGGTGGCGCGAATTCTACGGCGATGCCGTTTCTATCCGCGCGGCCCGTGCGGGCCGCGACCCGTACGATGAGCACTTACGATCCTGCGATTTAGTTTCTATCCGCGCGGCCCGTGCGGGCCGCGACGCAGCGCCTTGCCAGCGGTCAGGATATTAGGCCCGTTTCTATCCGCGCGGCCCGTGCGGGCCGCGACGGGTGAAGTCGATCTTCGCCGCAGCGCCGTCGCGGTTTCTATCCGCGCGGCCCGTGCGGGCCGCGACCCTCAGCAGCTGTCGCGCGGCATCGGGCGCGCTAGTTTCTATCCGCGCGGCCCGTGCGGGCCGCGACGCGTGATTCACCTGCTTGAGCCGGACATCAACCAGGTTTCTATCCGCGCGGCC
Source organism: Halomonas ventosae (assembly GCF_004361885.1). GTDB lineage: Bacteria > Pseudomonadota > Gammaproteobacteria > Pseudomonadales > Halomonadaceae > Halomonas > Halomonas ventosae_C. The sequence continues at coordinate 186,398 of NZ_SNWH01000002.1, read as the reverse complement.
CGTGCGGGCCGCGACGCGCGACCGTGTCGACCGCGACGGCCCGACTATCGTTTCTATCCGCGCGGCCCGTGCGGGCCGCGACGGGGTGATGGTGCCGTCCAAGCGGTGCTGGTCGCTGTTTCTATCCGCGCGGCCCGTGCGGGCCGCGACCGCTGTCCGCCCCGTAGGCGTCGGCGGCGGTCATGTTTCTATCCGCGCGGCCCGTGCGGGCCGCGACGCTTGAGGGAACCGAGGACGACATCGCTGGACGCATGTTTCTATCCGCGCGGCCCGTGCGGGCCGCGACACATGCTTGTTGTCGTGATCCTTGTAGCGCTCGACGTTTCTATCCGCGCGGCCCGTGCGGGCCGCGACAGGCTATGAGCGACACGCAGCCGCAGCGGCACTATCTGTTTCTATCCGCGCGGCCCGTGCGGGCCGCGACCCGCAAAATCGCGCAGTTCGCCAATGGTCATGTTCAGCGTTTCTATCCGCGCGGCCCGTGCGGGCCGCGACGAGACCATCGCCCAGACCTATGGCGGGGCCATTGTTTCTATCCGCGCGGCCCGTGCGGGCCG
>NZ_SNWH01000002.1:0-185110 GCF_004361885.1 Halomonas ventosae | reverse complement strand
ATCCGCGCGGCCCGTGCGGGCCGCGACAGGTTGTAGTTCCAGCGGATGCGCTGCTCGACAGTAGTTTCTATCCGCGCGGCCCGTGCGGGCCGCGACTTTATCAATTAAAGCTAATGCAATTGTCATATAAATGTTTCTATCCGCGCGGCCCGTGCGGGCCGCGACTCGAGCAGATCAACGAGCATACGAGCCTCTGGGTGTTTCTATCCGCGCGGCCCGTGCGGGCCGCGACGTAGTTGACCTCGACGGAGCCATCCAGGTCATTCCAGTTTCTATCCGCGCGGCCCGTGCGGGGCGCGACCCTCCTGTTGTTTGGTGATGCGGTGGCCGAAGGTGTTTCTATCCGCGCGCCCCGGGCGGGGCGCGACATGCTTTCAATCTGGTCCATGTGCTTGCTCCTCGATGTTTCTATCCGCGCGCCCCGGGCGGGGCGCGACCCTAGTGCTGGCATTTTTAATGCAAAGGAGCAGGAGTTTCTATCCGCGCGGCCCGTGCGGGCCGCGACCACCGTCGAGATGGATGTCGAGGTTCCCCAGGTCGGTTTCTATCCGCGCGGCCCGTGCGGGCCGCGACACTCGCTCGGCGTTAATCTCGATGGCGGTCCAGCTGGTTTCTATCCGCGCGGCCCGTGCGGGCCGCGACTGGATGGCCAGCCACATGTCGTAGTGCCACAGGCGGTTTCTATCCGCGCGGCCCGTGCGGGCCGCGACGATGGAGTCGTCACCACCCACGGCGCTGGTGATGACGTTTCTATCCGCGCGGCCCGTGCGGGCCGCGACCGTCGCCGACGTGCTCACCGCCACCACCACCCGGGCGTTTCTATCCGCGCGGCCCGTGCGGGCCGCGACGGGTTTTCAGGCTCTCGGGCTTGCAGGGGATCGCAGTGTTTCTATCCGCGCGGCCCGTGCGGGCCGCGACGTGAACGGCGTCAGCAACGACGGGCTCAAGAGAGGGCGTTTCTATCCGCGCGGCCCGTGCGGGCCGCGACTCTGGGGCAACGACAACTTCTGGAACCGACGCCTCGTTTCTATCCGCGCGGCCCGTGCGGGCCGCGACCCGGGGCTTCAACCAGTTCACCGACTACGTCAAGGAGTTTCTATCCGCGCGGCCCGTGCGGGCCGCGACCCTCGGGCTTTACGTTGCCGCCTTCCGCCGTGGTGTTTCTATCCGCGCGGCCCGTGCGGGCCGCGACCTCTGGCGTCTTGTCGGTCATGCCGTCCACCGTGGGTTTCTATCCGCGCGGCCCGTGCGGGCCGCGACTATATGCTGGCGGTAAGCGTCTGGCTGGGCTTGAGTTTCTATCCGCGCGGCCCGTGCGGGCCGCGACGATCAGCTCATCGGCGAGATCCCTTGCCGCCTGGTCGTTTCTATCCGCGCGGCCCGTGCGGGCCGCGACCTGGCCATGGCGGCGTCATGATCGATGCTGGCGTTTCTATCCGCGCGGCCCGTGCGGGCCGCGACCGTCCCGTCGTCGCGCAGCACGCGCCACACCTCGCGGTTTCTATCCGCGCGGCCCGTGCGGGCCGCGACCAGGAGACCGGTGATGGAAGATGATTCGCAAGACCTGTTTCTATCCGCGCGGCCCGTGCGGGCCGCGACCCTTGCTCGATGGCCTCCTTGCGCAATTCCGGACTGGTTTCTATCCGCGCGGCCCGTGCGGGCCGCGACTCTCGGCAACGTCGGACCACTCCAGGTTCATCAGGTTTCTATCCGCGCGGCCCGTGCGGGCCGCGACGCGCGACAGCGCCAAGGCCATCGCCGAGGAGCTGGTGTTTCTATCCGCGCGGCCCGTGCGGGCCGCGACCCGAGCCTGGCATGGGTACGTTGCCGGTGACGCTGTTTCTATCCGCGCGGCCCGTGCGGGCCGCGACATGGCCAGCGCCAGCTTGCGGGGCCCCTTGCCCTTGTTTCTATCCGCGCGGCCCGTGCGGGCCGCGACCCGAGGCCGCGCTGCTTGAGCCGGTGCCGTCACCGTTTCTATCCGCGCGGCCCGTGCGGGCCGCGACCGCACCAGGTCGCCCAGCGCATGAGCCAGGCGATGTTTCTATCCGCGCGGCCCGTGCGGGCCGCGACACCCTCGTCGCTGACCAGTCCGTCGCTGGAGTAGCCGTTTCTATCCGCGCGGCCCGTGCGGGCCGCGACCTCCTGGAGGCCGGCGTAAACATTCGAGGACGTAGCGTTTCTATCCGCGCGGCCCGTGCGGGCCGCGACGGTTTCGCCCAAGAGGCCACCTCGTAGACGAAGGCGTTTCTATCCGCGCGGCCCGTGCGGGCCGCGACCGCCGGTGGCGTTGAGACCAGCAGCGGTGCGCCCGTTTCTATCCGCGCGGCCCGTGCGGGCCGCGACCAGTACGCCATCGAGCACCTGCGCAGCGTGGCAGGTTTCTATCCGCGCGGCCCGTGCGGGCCGCGACCGATGTCGATCCCGGCTCCTGAGCCCTTGGCGTCGGTTTCTATCCGCGCGGCCCGTGCGGGCCGCGACATTCCGCGTCATACCCCAGTTCGGCCAGGTCTCCGAGTTTCTATCCGCGCGGCCCGTGCGGGCCGCGACCCGGGCTGCTGGATGTCGATCATGGAGCACGACCCGTTTCTATCCGCGCGGCCCGTGCGGGCCGCGACGTGCAGGTTCAGCCGGCCGTCCAGCTCGGTGGTGTTTCTATCCGCGCGGCCCGTGCGGGCCGCGACTTGACGAACAGCGGCATGCCGGGCCAGTAGCTCACGTTTCTATCCGCGCGGCCCGTGCGGGCCGCGACCCGCGAGATCCAGAAGTCGCTCAAGTTCTCGGCCAGTTTCTATCCGCGCGGCCCGTGCGGGCCGCGACAGGTCAACGCCATCCGCGACCGCTCGAGCGCCTGGTTTCTATCCGCGCGGCCCGTGCGGGCCGCGACCTGGATGGCCTGCACCGCGAAGCCTGCCTCGCGCTCGTTTCTATCCGCGCGGCCCGTGCGGGCCGCGACCATCGGCGACACCTCTACCGACGAGTGGCAGGAGCTGTTTCTATCCGCGCGGCCCGTGCGGGCCGCGACAAGCGCCGGCTGCAAGAGTACGAGACCGAAGCCGAGTTTCTATCCGCGCGGCCCGTGCGGGCCGCGACGGTACTCACCAATCCGCCACGCGCCTGACTTGTACCGTTTCTATCCGCGCGGCCCGTGCGGGCCGCGACTTGACCTGAGTCTCGGCATCACGGCAGCCCGTGACGCGTTTCTATCCGCGCGGCCCGTGCGGGCCGCGACTGGCATCAGGCGCCTCCATCGTTGGCGTTGAGGTGTTTCTATCCGCGCGGCCCGTGCGGGCCGCGACCTGCCCTGGTGCCGATGGCGGCTTAGACCAAAGGCGTTTCTATCCGCGCGGCCCGTGCGGGCCGCGACGATGTGGTTGACGGTCTCTTTGAACTGGGTTTTAGGTTTCTATCCGCGCGGCCCGTGCGGGCCGCGACCGGGCGGCGCCAGTCACATGCCGGGTCGAAGCGGTTTCTATCCGCGCGGCCCGTGCGGGCCGCGACGGTCAGCGGGGAGCGCATCGCCCGGCGGTGCTCGGCGTTTCTATCCGCGCGGCCCGTGCGGGCCGCGACGTAAAAGTCTGCCTTGCCGTGATCATCCTCAGCGGCGTTTCTATCCGCGCGGCCCGTGCGGGCCGCGACCGGCACCGGCCTGATGGACAACATCAAGGCGAAGGTGTTTCTATCCGCGCGGCCCGTGCGGGCCGCGACTACCGGGCAGCAGGCGTCTATCACCACAACTGCGGGTTTCTATCCGCGCGGCCCGTGCGGGCCGCGACTCGGTCACGCGGCCCTCACGGGCGGCGCCTCCTTGTTTCTATCCGCGCGGCCCGTGCGGGCCGCGACGTAGTGCCTTCCATCAACTCGCGTTCTGATATATGTTTCTATCCGCGCGGCCCGTGCGGGCCGCGACTGTTCCTTTATAACGCTTTGATTCAGTTAAGCAAATAACGCGAGCAAAGCGAACCCCTTCCTGGAATCGATCATTACGACAATGCCATCGCCATCTTATGAAAAAGTGGCTTTTAAAATAGATTGTTAAAGAGTTGCGAACCTGGGGGGAAAGAGCGGAACACTTGTGGTTCGCAGAGGAAAAATCTAGGTAATCCGGATTAAGTGGTTGGCCGGATACGATGATTAGGGCCTGTTGACGTTTCCTGCACGGCCGCGCCGGAGCCCGTTTTTGTGCGGGGCAAGGCATGAGGAGAGTAGTTTGGTTATTTCAAATGAACGACGAATAACGCCGCACCGTGCAAAAACGGGCCCGGCCCTTTGGGTTGCGCGGCAAATGGCGCCATGCGGCGTTGCGGGATTTGACAAGGGAACCACCCTTCCCTGCATCCCGCGCCTTGCGGAACGCCGCCCGGCCTGGCGCCATTTGGCGCAGCAACGCGGTTCGCGCGGAAACGTCAACAGGCCCTAGTGAGTCGGTTTGGGAAAGTTATGCCAGGCCGCGCAGTACCTCGGGGTGCCTCTCGGCCACCCGCAGCAGCCGAAGCGCTGGCCCTGTAGGTGTGCGGCGGCCTTGCTCCCACTCTTGCAAAGTGCGCAGGCTAACGCCCAGCAACTCGGCAAACTCGGCTTGCGACAGTCCCATACGGTGGCGTGCCGCCCGCGCTTCGGTAACTTCGATTCACGTTACCCATGCGGCTTCGCCACGCTTCATTTGACGCACGGATTCAAGCAGCTTCTGACCCAGTTCTTCACCGGTCATGATGTCGTTGTTACTCATGGTCAATAGCCTCGTCCCCCTTAACCAGGATGCCCGAAAGCTTTCAAAAAACGAGGGGACCATTCATATCCAGCGCCGGTTTGGCGCCCACATGTTCGATGCGCTTCTGCCAGTGCCGCCCCAAGAAATAGAAGCGCAGACTGTCGACCTCTTCGTCGATCAGATCACACAGCTGCTGACGCAGACGTGTCCACTGATCGGGATCGACTTCGATCTCGAATACCGAGTATTGCACGCGCTGCCCGAAATCACGGCACGCCTTGGCCACACGCCGCAGCCGACCGGGGCCGCCTTCGGAAGTGGTGCTGACATCGTAGCTGACCAGTACCATCATGGCACAAGGCTCCTGTTGTATTTACTTCCACAAGAACGACGGATAGGCGTCCAGATCGCCGCGCAAATGGCGCGCCAATAACTGTGCCTGAAGCAAAGGCAGCATGCCGATCGGCGCCTTCTCATCGATGAAGGCGTGATGGAGTTCTTCACGCTTGCGCTCCTGATAGGCGGTCAGCACCGTCTTGCGCGCCTCTTCCGTCAATGCCACGCTGCCGCTTTCGGCAACGATAAAGTCCTTTTCCCGCAGCTGACGTCGGTTGATCAGCGACAGCGCCAATCGGTCACCCAGCAGCGGTCGTAGCTCCTCGGCGAGATCGAGGGCCAGGCTGGGCCGTCCCGGCCGGTCGCGATGTAGAAAGCCGACCGCCGGATCGAGGCCGACGCTTTCCAGCGCCGAGCGACAGTCATGGGTCAAAAGCGTATAGAGAAACGACAGCAGCGCATTGATGCGATCGCGCGGCGGGCGGCGATTGCGCCCCGTGAAGCGAAACGCGTCGCTCTCGTGACGAATCAGCCGATCGAACACGCTGAAATAGCGCTGTGCCGCTTCCCCCTCCAATCCCCTCAATCCGTCTGTCAGCGGTTCGATCAGCAGGTCACGCGCAATCCGGCTCATGCGCGAGCGCTCCCCTTCGAGCCGCGCCCTTTCCTCTTGCGGCAGCTTGGCGCCGTAATCACGCAGGCCGCGCGACAGTACGGCGCGCTGATTGTGTACCTTGCCAATCAGCACGCCACGCACGATGGCGGCGCACCCCACCTCGTCATCGCTGCACCGATACTGGGCACGACGCAGCAGGACATTGCCCGACACCGGCCCCTCGATACGGGCCAGGAATTTGCCGTTGGGCGAGAGATGAGTGATGGTGACGCCCTGTTCGGCGCAGAACCCCATCAGCGGCGGCGAGACCAGCACGCGCCCGAAACAGACCAGCGATTCGAGCATGTGGATCGGCAGGCGGGCACGCTCCTTGCCCTCCACGTCCATGACGATGTTGGCGCCGTCCTTCCTGAGCCAGGCGCCTTCGGTGGTGATATAAAGCGTATTGAGCTGACGGCGCATGAGTTTACTCGTCTAATGATTGCAACTGACGCGCCAGCCAGCGGCTCGCCGAGCGCTGCTTGCCCATCACCTGCGGCTGGCAGGCGTCGATCAGCGAGCAACGATCGCAGCGCTTGGCCTCGTATACGGCGGGCGGCGTGCGATTGCCATCGAACAGCGCACGGGTGCTGGCGATCACCCCCAACGTCAGCGCCCGCAGTTCGTCGTCGAAAGGCACGTCCTTGCGCCGCCGCGTCTTGCCGTAAAAAAGCGCACCGTGACCGACCTCCACGTTCAGCATCTCTTCCAGGCAGAGCGCCTGGGCGCAGAGCTGCACTTCATCGGCGCGGTGCGCCTTGGGGCGCCCGCGCTTGTACTCGATAGGCCGGACGATGGCCCGCTGTTCCCGCTCGTCGAACTCGACCACGTCGGCAACGCCGGTCAGCCCCAGCCGCTCACTGGCCAGCGGCAGTGCCATGGCGGTATGCACGCCGCGCCGACGCTCGTGGCCGAGACGGTCGGCGCGCTCATGCAGGATGCGCCCTTCCGCGGTGTAGCGGTTCTCGGCCCACTGCTGTTCGAGATGAATCAGCGCGCACTGGCGCGGACAGAACAGGTAGTGCTGCAGCGCCGAGAGCGGAATCAGGCGGACTGCGTCCTCCATTCCGCTGACCTACAGGCGCTCGTCGACGCTGACGCCGGCCGGCAGCCCTTCGGCGTCGACCGTGACCCGGTAATCGCTGTAGTGCCGCGCGGGGGTATCAGCTTCGCCTTCGACCCGCGCGACCTTCACGCTGTCGAACAGCACATGCGCCGGCGCATTGCCCATCGGGTGGTCGTGCTTGAAGACGATCAGCTTGCGCGCCGACATCTCGCCGCGCGCCGCAGAGCGGTCATGCTCGAACATGTTGATCAGGGCGCGCCACAGCAGCTCGAGATCGTCCTCGGCAAAGCCGGTACGCTCGGCCAGCTTGGCGGAGACATAGCCATGCGCGCGGTAGAGGCCATAGGGAATGATGTGCTTGCGGCCCATGGTGCGCTCCTTTTCGAGGTCGCGCTCGTTGGTGACCGCCATGCGGGTGATCGAGACTTCCATGGGCACCACCGGGTCGATCGAGCTGGCAAAGGCCATCTGCACCGGGCCGCGGACCTGGCCGGAGTTGACCTCGGTGGTCATCACCGCGCCGAAGGTGCGCACATCGAAGAAATTCTGGCACATCCAGGTGGTCAGCTCGCGCGCCTTGGCTTCATCCTTCGGCAGCTTCTTCGGTTCAGGCTTGATCTCGAGCGCGTCGTACGCCTTCTTGTGCTGGTTATTGAGGACCGATTTTTCCTGCATGTAGATGGCGTAACCGGCGTCCTCTTCCTTTTCCAGCGCGACATAGTTGCGAATCTTGCGCTTTAGGCACACATCGGTGACCAGGCCCTGGTTGGTTTCCGGGTCGAGGCGCGGCAGGTTGCCGGCATCGGGATCACCGTTGGGATTGCCGTTGGTGACGTCGAACAGCAGCACGAATTCATAACGGTTGGCGATGGCGGTCATGCGTTTTCTCCCTGCGCGGATGCTTCTTCTGTCGGTGTGCTGTCGCGTTTGGCATAGCGCACCTGCGACTGATGGTAATAGCCGATGGCGAAGCGCCCCTGGTCCTCGATCTTCAGATGTTTTGGAAAGGTATCGCCGAGGCCGTCGATGATGGCGCCGATCTCTTTTTCGATGGTGTGCGCCAACCCACCCTTGTCCTTCTTGCGCATGTTCGACAGATGGTTCTGGGCATTGCGCAACAGCATCGGGAAGACGCTGGCCGGCGTCGCCGACGCCGCGCCGTAATAACGGTCGCGAATGGTGGCGTTGATCTGGTCGCCGAGCGCGCCGCGCTGGGCATTCTCCAGTTCGGCAAACAGCCTTCCGAGCAGATAGCCGGGATGGGTGGAGTGTCGATCGAGACTCACGGGCACCTCCTGAGGATGGGAATTCGAATGCGCCGCGAGTCGCGCCGCCCGCGCGAGTACGGCCTTGCAGAGCGCGATGCGCGCCCCGGTGATGTGACCGTCGCTGCGAAACCGCATGACGAGATTGGACAGCAGCGACTGCGGATAACGACTGCCGGTGAGAATCGAGCGCATCAGTTCACCGGCGAGCTGCGGTGACACATCGTCCGCCTTGGGCTTCTGGCCGCCGTGCATCGGTGCAGTCTGCAACGCCAGCCACCAGCTTCCCGGCGCGATGCCTTTCCAAGGCGTCGGCTCAAGCTGCAAATCCCGATGATGCTGCACATAGTGGCGGGCCAGTCGGTCCAGGGTATCGGCGCACCAGAAGCGCACTGAAAGGCGCGCCGCATTGGGCGCCAGCCCGAGCACGAAGAAGCGGGTACCGCTTTCCAGCCGGGGATCGAGCTCCGCCAGGGGACGCCCTTGGGCGACCTGACCCAGCAGGCTGCCCAGTTTCGCCGCCTCCTGCTCATCGCTCGGCGGCTCGTTGAGCATGGCGAAGAAGCCTTCGGCGGCCTCGGCATGCGCCGCATCGCTGGCCTCGGCCCAGAACACCACGGTGGCGTCGCCGATTTGCAGACGCTGGTGATTGTCATTATCTCGGCGCAGAAGATAATTGAGAGCAGTTGAATAGTTGAATATTCCTGCTTTTGATATGGACGCATTTTTCTGTTCCTTGAACCCATAAGAACTATATGCGTCAGCATTGAATGATATAAGTGACGCACCCGAACTTTGCGCACCATTTACACCCTTTATAGGTGGATGGTCGGTACCAAGGTAAGCATTCTCACCCGTAATCAAACATTGACCCACATTCCCATCATTATCGTCTAAAGCAGACGTCCATATTTTTACGGCAGCTTTACTTTCATGTAGATATTGATGTTCACCTTCAAGCCTAAAAACAAAATTTGCGTCTAAGACTTCTTCGCTGTATCCAGCCAATTTAGGCAACATGCCTGGGTGCCATTTATCGAGAAGTTTCAGAAAAGCGCGCAACTCTGGCGCATTACTTTCACCGAATAACTCACACTGCCGCTGTTTAAAAAATGCGTGTTCTTGTGCCAGCTTTTTTCCTTCACCAGCAGTAACACCGAAAACATAGGAGGTTTTATCCCAAAGCGGATAGGCATGTAACCCTGAGGTTTTCCTTTTGTCATAGGGCACCTGTAGGGTGCGTGGGCGCGGCTTCTTGCCCGAGGTATCGCGCAGGTCATCAATTTGCAGCGGCGTCCCATCGCCTGAGAATACCAGCGCGTAGCTGATCTTCTCACTGCTGAAACCGGATGCCGGCACCTTGTCCTGAGCCGCAAGACGCCGATAGTAGTCGTTGAGCGCGGAGAGAATCATGCCAGCGCCTCCGTAAAGGGCGGCACCTCGATCACGCCGTCCTGCATCCTGGCGCGAAAGAAGCGCGGCGTCTTGCCGTTGGCGAAGTCGATGTCATGGAGCATGAAGCCGAGATCGCGTTCGCCGTGAAGCTGCTCGTCGATGGTCGGCATATCTGACTCGGCCTCGATCAATTCGAACGCGGCGGGAAACTCCCGCGTACCCAGGCACGGCATGTGGAAGCACTGCCCCTGACGGGCGCGACGGTTGAAAATGTCGAGATGCTTGCCGGGCGTATCGCTGTCGTCGGCACGCGGCGTGAACTCGAAGTGCGCCTCGATCACGTAGCCGACATCGCGCAGAATGGTCGCGGCGCGCTGCTGGCGGTTCTGATCGACGAAATAGTGGACGTCATCGACGCGTCCTGCCTTCATCGCCTTGGACACCGTGCCTGCCGGCAGCTTGCCGGCCACCTCGTTGCGGCGGATCGACTCGAAGCGAATCGGCTTGAGCACATGGATGCGGTCGACGCACCAGCGAATCGCCGGTTTCCAGTGGATGGCTTCCAGGATACCGCGCGCCGCCGAGGGCGTGATCACGTCATAGGAGACTCTCTCTACCTTCATCTCGGGTCGGGTAAAGCAGGCCCGCTCCCCCCAGATATGCAGCCGAACGCCAAAGCTCATGCGCCGCTCCTCGTTGTCGTGTTCTCTTAAACCATCGGCCGTTTTCACCAGATATTTGACTCACTGGCGCGAAACCTCGGCTCGCTCCAATTCAGTCCCAGCCGCTCGTTATAGAGATCCATGTTGATCAATTCCATGAACTGCTCGCCGAACTTGCCCGGTTCGACCGCAGCGATCGCCCCAGCACCTTCCAGCGCGGCAAAGCCCTGGCGCGGCACCTGTACGGTATAAGGCTGGAGCTTACGGGCGATGCCGCCCACGCCTTCGGCATAGGACAGCTCCCGGAGCGCATCCCGAGCTGTCTTGTCGAAGGGGATGATGACGGCGCGCTGCGTGTTCTCGATCAGGCGGAATTTCTGCTCCAGCGTTTCGAACGGCAGCCCTTCGAGGCGGCCGTTTTCGATCAGCCGCAAGAGAGCGTGCCGATCGAGCTGCTGCGGCCCCTGCTGCCAGTAGAGCAGGCGGAAGTAGGCGTCGATGGCGTCCAAAGAGAGCGGATCATTGCCATGGTTTCTGAGCACTTCGCGGCTGACCTGGGCGAACTGCTTGAGTTCCGGCGGCGGTGCCCACTCCTCGCTGGCCGTGGCGAAGATGAGCACTTCGCTGTCGGCGAGGTTACGCTTGCCTTCGCGGTTGCAGCGCCCGGCGGCCTGAGCGATGGAATCGAGCCCGGCCTCGGCGCGCAGCACGCGCGGAAAGTCGACGTCGACGCCGGCTTCGATCAGCGACGTGGAGACGACGCGGCAGGGCCGGCCATCCTTCAATTGCCGGCGAATCTCGGCCAGCACCTGGCGGCGATGCACGGCGCACATCGACGTGGTGAGATGGTAGGCACCGGGCCGATCGGCAATCGCTTCGAACAGCGCCCGCGCGTGGCGACGGTTGTTGACGATGCACAGCGCCTGCTCGGTGGCGAGCAGCTCGTTGCGCAGTGCCTCGTCGTCGAGGGTGCCGACATGGCGCACGGTGACGCGCTCCAACTGACGATAAAGATTCCGGGGATCGGGGGCCAACTCACGGAGATCGCGCAGACCGCCAATAAAGCTGCGCTCGGGATCATCGGTCTCGGCCAGCGCCGGCTGGGTGGCGGTACACAGCACCACGCTGGCGCGGTAGTTGAGCGCGAGTTCGTCCAGCGCCGCCACGCTGGGGCGCAGCAGCGAAAGCGGCAGGGTCTGCGCCTCGTCGAGAATCACCACGCTGCCCGCGATGTTATGCAACTTGCGGCAACGTGAAGTCTTGGCGGCGAACAGGCTCTCGAAGAACTGCACGGCGGTGGTGACGATGATCGGCGCGTCCCAGTTCTCGCTGTCGCGCCTGAGCTTGTCGCGGCTATCACGGTCCTGTCGGTTGCGCGGCGCATCGCTGTCGAAGGCGCTGTGATGTTCCAGCACGGCGGCTTCGCCATGCTCGCCCAGCGCGTGACGAAACACGGCCGCGTTCTGCTCGACGATGCTGGTGAACGGGATGACGTAGATCACCCGGTCCATGCCGTGGGCGATGGCATGATCGAGGGCGAAGGCCAGCGAGGCCAGCGTCTTGCCGCCGCCGGTGGGCACTGTCAGAGTAAAACGGCCTGGCGGTTTCTCGGCCTGGGAGCGCACATGGGTCAGTATCTCGCCGCGCAGGCGGTTGACGTCGCTATCGGCCTTGAAGGCTGCCAGATGAGCGTTCAACGCATCGCGCAGCACACCGAGCCCGGGGCCACCGCCGCGCGCACGGGGCAAGCCTTTTTCATGCAGGGCGTAGAAATGCTCGGTATCGATGAAGTCGGCGTCGACCAGACAGGAAAACAGCATGCGGGTGAGGAAGGCGTATTGAAAGAAGCCGCGATCGCGGCGTGGCGTGAAGCGTGCCGGCGGCATCAACTGGGCAGGCAGAGAGAGCTCCTGCTGCCAGCGGGGGTCGAGCGCGGGCAGCTCCGCCTCGAGACGATCCTTCAGCGGGGTGCGCTCGCCTGCGTCGCGGCCATTGGCCAGCCCGGCATGGTGTCCGGCAATGAGATAGGCCAGAAGATGACCAACCTGGGGGTATTTCTGGATAGCAATGTGTGCACCAGCCGTGGAGTGATCGACTCGCTCCGGCGATCCCTCCAGGCGCCGCTGAAAGGGAATGCTGTACTTGCCAATATCATGGAGAAGACCCGCAGCCTCTCCCCATACCGCGGCACCGAAACGATCCGCCCGTTTGGCGGCCAGATCGCTAACCGTCTTCAAGTGAGATTCGAGCGTTTGCCAGTCGGACTTGTCCTTCGCGGATGTAGAATGTGCGTAGTACATGCTCACTGCCTGCATTCAAATAGCAAGATTTATAGCCCTCCTACTAACCTAAGCACCGCGAAGCGTCCTTTGCTAGCCATTTCGGAAGATACACCCATTGCCGGGATCACCGTTGTCCCACCTTCGCCTCAGCGTCCAACCGCTGGGCCGTCTGGTCTACCCGGCGCAGCCATACCAGCAGCACCGCGCCCAGGGCCACGAAGCCGCCGGCCAGCCACAGCCCGGTGTCGTAGTGGCCGGTGGCTTCAGCGAGCATGCCAGTGAGCGCCGGGGCGACGATCTGCGCGGCACCGTAGGCGAGTGTCATGCGCCCCATCAGCCGTGCCGGGCTTTGTGGGTAGAGCCGTCCGGCCATGGTCAGCACCAGGCTCACGCAACCCAGGAAGGTGCCGCCGTAGAGCACCGCACTGAGCAACACACCAGCCAGGCTATCGGTCAGCGCCGGCAGCACGATGCCCACCACCTGCAGGACCATGGCACTGATCAGCGCGCCCAGGTAGCCGAACCGGCGGGCCACCAGGTCCCACAGCATCACCGCAGGCGCGGCGGACAGGCCCACCAAGGCGAAGGCCCAGTTGCCAGCCCCGGCAAGCAGCGGCTCGCGCTCGACGATGGCGACGATGAAAGTGGCACTGATCACGTAGCCGTAGCCGGCACAGAAATAGGCGGCCAGCATCAACCGCATGAAGGTGCGGCTAGGCGGCGGGGCCTGGCGTTGCCCGCTACCTCCGCCATCCTCTGTCGGCGTTGCGGGGCGCGGCATCCAGCACCAGGCAGGAACCAGCAGCGCCACGCCCAGCAGCGCAAAGCCCCACCACTGGGCCTGCCAGTCGAATGCCAGGCGACGCATCGCTTCCACCGCCAGGGCGGCCAGCAGGATGCCCAGCCCCACCCCGGCGAAGTGAATGCCGAGTTCGCCCCGCTGCCGATGGCTGATCAGCCAGTGCAGGATCAGCCCCGAGGCCAGCAGCATCGCGCCGCTACTGGAGAAGCCGGCCACCAAGCGCATGCCCGCCCACAGCCAGAAGCTGTCGGCCAGCGCCATGCCGGCGGTGGAGAGCACCGCCAGCAGCAGGGTGAGGCGGTAGAGCGTGTCCTTGAGCCGGATGCTGTGGATCGAGGCCGCCACCAGCGCGCCCAGCATGTAGCCGGCATAGTTGAGGGCAGCCAGCCAGCCGCCCTGGGCGTCGCTCAGCCAGGTCTGCTGCTGCATCACCGGCAACAGCGGCGTGTAGGCGAAGCGCGCCACGCCCACGCACAGCAGCTGGCTGAACACCCCCGCCAGCAGCACCCGGTAGCGTGGAGAGAGAAGAGAGGGGTTGACCATGCCTGGCGCTCCGTCGGTCCCTGTTGGGTTTTCCCTGTTACTTGCTCACCGCGACAGGGTATCGATCTACCATAGCGCATGCTCCCAGACATGCCCGGCGGCATGCGACCAAAAGGGAACGAGCAGGATTCACACCAGACCCAGGATCAGCAGCACACCCAGCGGCTTGTGGGATCCCACCCGGTCTCTTCCAGTGCAGTATTCAGAACGGCGAAAAGCGCCACCGCGGTAACGAACCGAACAGCGAACAAGCGCGGCATGGCCATGAAACCCGGCGCTTGGCCGCAAGGTGATCGACGGGCGCCCGGAGACGCTGCGTCGCTAATGACATCGGGATAACCCGCACTACCTCGCCGAAGGAAGGAGGGCACAGGGTGTCGACGTCAAAGTGCCTGAAGATATCAGAAGGGAGGCCACTGCCGTGCGGCATGCAGGACACGCAGAATCCGCAATGAATGCCCAATCACATCATAGATCAGCATGTAATGGCGATGCGCCACCATCTCGCGCATACCGGTGACACGCCCCGAGCGACCGAGTTCGGGATGGTCCGCCAACCAACCCGCCTTTTCCGACATCAACTCATCGAGAGCCAGCGCTGCGGCAAGGTTGTCCTGAGCGATGTACTCGCGGATTTCCTCCCGGTCCAGGCTTGCCAGGCGTGTCCAGACTAGCTTCACGACATAGCGCCATTCAGCCTGCGCTGGAGCTCAGCACGCCAGGCAGCGGCTTCGACTTCTACTTCTTCCGCCGAGACCACATCACCGGCGTTGGCTGCGTCGATGCCTGCCTGAACCTCACGGCGGAACCAGGCGTCATGGGCTTCGGCCTCCTGCTGCTGACGCACGAATTCTCGCATGAAGTCCCGCAACAGCTGCGCCCCTGTCCGGTCCTTGCACTTGGCCGCCTGGGAAAACTCCGCCTTCAGCGAGTCGTCGACACGGAAAGTGAAAGTTGACTCGCTCATGGGATTCCCTCCATGTGTTACTTGATATGTATTTAGTAGCACACCAGAAGAAAACCTGAAAAGCAGCCTGGTGACACGGCCGCGTCCGACGGGTGGCTGCTATTCTTTGGTGATATCACCTCATGTGATCGAGGAATCAAAAGGCACCCATGACGACCCTCTTTACTCGCCTGAATGCCCTCGACTCACCCGTCTTCGGCCTGGGCTGCATGAACCTCTCCCACGGCTACGGCAGCCCGCTTCTCGAGCGCGAGGCGCTGCACGCTTTGGAGATGGCCTTCGAGATGGGCTATCGCCACGTCGATACCGCTACCCTTGCCTGAAGCCTCTGGCCTCAGCCATTGAGCCACCAGGTGGCGGCGTTGAGGTAGGCGGCGAAGCTGACCCAGGCCAGGTAGGGCACCAGCAGCCAGGCGGCGAGGCGCGAGACCGCGGCGAAGCGGCGGATGGTGAGCACGATCAGCCCCCACAGCAGCAGCAGGTCGAGCAGCGCCAGGCCCATCCCGTGCAGGCCGAAGAACAGGATCGACCAGAGAGCGTTGGCGGCGAGCTGGGCGACAAAGGGCCAGAGGGTGTGCCAGCGCATCGCCGGCGGCGCCGCCAGGGTGACCCGCCAGGCGGCCAGCGCCATCAGCAGGTAGAGCGTGCTCCAGGCGATGGGAAAGGCGAGGTCGGGCGGGGTGAGCGGCGGCTTGGCCAGTCCCGCGTACCACTCGCCGGGCGGGGTGGCAATGCCGCTCAGCGCGGTCAGCACGACCAGCGCAAACCAGCCGAGGAGGATCATCAGGGAGCGAGTCGTGAACATGCGCGGCCTCCTTGCCAGTCGGGCGTCAGGGGAGGTTACCACACGCCACGAGCTGCTCCGGCGTCGCGTCTCGCGGTGGCCAGCGCCCGTATTGTTATGTTATAACCTCCGCCAGTTTTCCGGAGGCTCCCTCATGGCACACCATCGACACCGGCATCACCCGGAAGGGCCCTGCCACTTCTCCCTGATGTCGCTCTCCGCGACCCGCCGCCTGCTGCTGGTCGCGGCACCGCTCGCCGCCCTATGGCTGACGGTCTCCTGGGCCGCGGGATGGTGGTCCTGATGTCGCGCCTGCAACTGCACGACCTGCAGCTGGCGCGCGGCGGCCAGACGGTCCTCGAGCACCTGGACGGCCGCTTCATGGATGGCGCCATCACCGCCCTGATCGGCGCCAACGGCGCCGGCAAGAGCACCCTGATCGCCGCCATCATGGGCATGCTGGCCCCGGTGGCCGGCAGCGTGGAGTGCCGGGTACCCCGTGAGCGCTGTGCCTGGCTGCCCCAGCAACTGGCTCTGGATCTCACCTTCCCGATGAGCGTGGAAGAGCTGATCATGACCGGCACCTGGCCGAGCCACGGGGCGCTGAAGGGCTACTGCGCGGCCCACTACCGCCGTGGCCGCGAGATCATGGCGCGACTGGGCATCTCGCACCTGGCCCACCGGCCGCTCGGGGAGCTCTCCGGCGGCCAGCGCCAGCGCGCCCTGCTGGGTCGCACCCTGATGCAGGAGGCCGAACTGCTGCTGCTCGACGAGCCCTTCGCCAACGTCGACATCGAGACGGTGGACGTGCTGATGGAGGTGCTGCGCGACATGGCCCGGCAAGGCGCCACCATCATCGTGGTGATCCATGACATGGAGCAGCTCGCCCGCCTGGCCGACGATGTGCTACTGCTTTCCGGCGGCCATGGCCGCTGGGTCAGCCCCGACGCCCTGCTCGACCACCACAGCGGCCTGGTGCCCCGGGCACCGCGCCTGCCCCTGACCTTTCCGGATGCCTCCCATGCTGGCACTGCTTGAGGCCTGGCTGCTGGCCCCCTTCGACTATGGCTTCATGCAGCGCGCCCTGGTGGCCGGCCTGGCGCTGTCGCTGGCCGCCCCGCCGCTGGGGGTCTTCCTGATGCTGCGCGGCATGAGCCTGATCGGCGACGCCATGGCCCACGCCATCCTGCCCGGGGTGGCGCTGGGCTTCCTGGCCGCCGGCTTCTCGCTGCCGATCATGAGCCTGGGCGGCATCCTCTCGGGGCTGCTGGTAGCGGTGCTCGCCGGCAGCGTGTCGCAGATGACCGGCCACCGCGAGGACTCGGCCATGGCCAGCTTCTTTTTGATCTCGCTGGCCGCGGGGGTGATGCTGGTGTCGCTGGGCGGCAGCAGCGTGGACCTCACACACGTGCTGTTCGGCTCGATTTTGGCCGTGAACACCACCGCCCTGGTGCTGATCGCCGGCATCAGCAGCCTGATCGTGGTGATCCTGGCGGTGATCTTTCGCGCCCTGGTGGTGGAGTGCCTCGACCCGCTGTTCCTGCGCGGCCAGGGGGTGCGCGGCGGCGTGGTGCACGGCATCTTCCTGGGGCTG
Source organism: Halomonas ventosae (assembly GCF_004361885.1). Lineage (GTDB taxonomy): Bacteria > Pseudomonadota > Gammaproteobacteria > Pseudomonadales > Halomonadaceae > Halomonas > Halomonas ventosae_C. The sequence goes on along the minus strand of NZ_SNWH01000002.1, from coordinate 168,048 downwards.
GTGGTGCTCAACCTCACCGCCGGCTTCCAGACCCTGGGCACCCTGATGGCGGTGGGCCTGATGATGCTGCCGGCCACCACGGCGCGCTTCTGGAGCCAACGCCTGGAGGGGCTGATCGCCATCGCCATCGGCATCGCCCTGGTGGCCAGCACCGGCGGCCTGTTGCTCTCCTACCACCTCAGCCTGCCCTCGGGGCCGGCCATCATCCTGCTGGCCGGCAGCGGCTATGTGCTCTCCGCGCTGTTCGGCCGCCACCATAGCCTGACCGCCCGCTGGCGTCGCCATGCCGCACCGCTGGGCGCCCCCGAGCACGACTGATACCGCACCCCTGACAAACCACCGAGGAAGCTCTACATGCGCCTTTCCCGCCCCTTTGCCCTGCTCGCCGGGATCTCCACCCTGCTCGCCCTGCCCGCCGCCCTGGCCGCCGAGCGTGTCCAGGTGGTCACCAGCTTCAGCATCCTCGCCGACATGATCGAGAATGTCGGCGGCGTGCATGTCGAGGTGACCGCCCTGGTGGGGCCGGACAGCGATGCCCACGTCTACTCGCCGCACCCCACCGACGCCCGCGCCCTGGCCGAGGCCGACCTGGTGGTCTTCAACGGACTGCAATTCGAGGGCTGGATGGAGCGCCTGATCGACGCCAGCGACTTTGCCGGCCACCTGGTGGTGGCCAGCGACGGCATCGCGGGGAGGATCGCCGTCGCGGAGGAAGACGGCCATGATGGCCACGACGACGCCGAGGATCACGGCCATGAGGCGCCTGACGATGAGGGCAACGATGCCCACGACGGCCATGACCACGGCCCCATCGACCCCCACGCCTGGCAGGACTTGGGTCTGGGCCGCGTCTACGTGGCCAATATCCGCGACGGCCTGATCGCGGCCGACCCGGACCAAGGCGATGCCTACCGGGCCGGCGCCGAGCGCTACATTAACGAGATCGACGCCATTGATGCCGAGATCCGCGAACTGCTTGGCGAGATTCCCGCCTCCACCAGCGTGATCACCGGCCACGACTCTTTCGGCCACTTCGCCCGGGCCTATGGCCTGCGCTTCCTCTCGCCCCAGGGGCTCTCCACCGAGGCGGAGCCCAGCGCGGCTAACATGGCCCAGTTGATCGATGTGATCCGCGAGCAGAACGTCCAGGCGCTATTCCACGAGAACATGACCAGCCCCGCAATCATCAACCAGCTCGCCGAGGAGACCGGCCTGCCTGTCGCCGGCACCCTCTACGCCGATGCCCTGGCGGCGGAGGGCGAGGCCAGCACCTACCTGGGCATGATGCGCCACAACGCCCGCACCCTACATAACGCCCTGGCCCAGCCGGGCCGCGATAACCATGGTGACCACGATCACTGAAAGCTTCTTCCAGGAACGTTCTCCGTAGGCCCCGCCGGGTGTGCCTACGGCTTATCTCGCCTACGCGAGGGTAAGGAGCGTGGAAGACGCTCCCAGTGACAGCTGAACATCAGCGCTCAGAGCATCCTGCGGCTCTCCTGTGCCAGGCCGATGCCTGCACTGAAACAGATGCTAGACTCTGGCTATTGCAGGCATAGAACACCCGGTACTGCAAGGAGCCATACAGCATGCGACTCACTTGCTCCCAGCGAGAAACCATCCTCTCCTGCATTCGTCAATTCGCCGGAGAGGATATCGACGTACGAGTCTTCGGCTCGCGTCTCGACGATGCCCGACGCGGCGGGGACCTCGATCTGCTGCTGGTGTCCTCCAGCCCCATCTCGCTCCTCACCCGCGCCGAGTTGAAGCAGGCACTCGAGGCGCGCCTGGAGCTGCCTGTGGATATCGTGACTTATACACATGGCGATGAGCCGACGCCTTTCCAGGCCATCGCCATAAAGCATTCTCGGCCAGTCCACGTAGAGGATGCTGCATGACCCACGATATTCTCGAAGCGCAACAGCGCCATCTGGCTCAACTCATGGAAGCCATCCAGCGCTGTGCCTGGTTTCTCCACCAGTCCGAAGCCAAGATCGATTGGCCCATCGCTCCCGAATGGCTGGCAGAACACAAGAAGGATGTCGACCTCTTCGAGACACTCGCTGCCATCAATGAGCGGTTCGCCAAGTTGCAAGACTCACTGGCATCCGCCATGCGCCACAGTGCCCTGCTCGCGGGAGAGTCCTCCGACAGCTTCCTCAAGGTTCTGGTCTTTTTCGAGAAACAAGGTGTCATAGACGCCACCATAAGAGGCGCCTTCGGCCACCGCTTTACGTTGAGGGAAGCCCCCTAATACCTTGGCCGCATATGTCGGCAAGTCGCGCCATTGACTCGCAGCATGGCGAAATCACCGCTAAATATGGCACGAAATGCAAAGACTCTGACCCGATAGGTCAACCCTGAGCTCGCCTTTGCTCCTACCATGACTCCGAACACCGCCCGTGGCGTTACCCAACGGACAACAACAACGCAAAGGCACCTACATGCTCCATACCCGTCAGTTTGCTCTGGGCACTCTCTCGCTGCCTACATGCTGCTCGCCTCTCAGGCAGTCACCGCCGAGATCACCGATAACGAGATACGCATCGGCAACCTCGCCGATATGACCGGCGCCCACCGCGACCCCATCGGCCCTCTGGGCGAGGACGCCATCCGGATGGCCATTGTCGACTGGTCCAGGCGAGCGACGCCTGAGCCCCTCGACCTTCCCATCACAACAGCACAACTCGTGGAGATGAGATGACCATGCAGAGCCGCATCCAGCAGCACACTATCGGCGCGGCCCTGGCGCGCAGCGCCCGCAAGAACGGCAGCCGTCTGGCCCTGGTCTTCGATGATCACCGATGGACCTACGCCGAGCTCGACCGCGCGGCAAACCGGGTTGCCAACCGACTGCTTGCCCAGGGCCTGAGCCCCGGGGATCGCCTGGCGGTCTACGGCAAGAACTCCGACGCCTACGTGATCACCTGGCTGGCCGCCACCCGGGCCGGCCTGATCCATGTGCCGATCAACTTCGCCCTGAGCAGCGAGGAGCTCAGCTATATCCTCGAGCAGTCGGGCGCCAGCGGCTTGCTCAGCGACCTCAGCCTGGCCGACAAGGTGGCGGCGGCCAGCAGCGCGGTCGACCTGACGCTCTCGGGCACCCTGCATGCCCCGAAGAGCGACGGCTTCGACGTGCTGAAGGCGGCCCGCTCCGAGGGCGACGACAAAGAGCCGTCGGTGGAGCTCGACGGCCAGAGCCTGGCCCAGCTGCTCTATACCTCGGGCACCACCACCGCCCCCAAGGCGGCGATGATGACCCACCAGGCACTGCTCGCCGAGTACATGGCCTGCATGGTGGAACTCGACATCAAGGCCGACGAGCCGATGCTGGCCGCTCTGCCCCTCTACCACTCAGCGCAGATACACGTCTTCCTGATGCCGGCCCTGCTGCTGGGTGCAACAGTTCACCTGCGGGAGGCGCCGGCACCCGACGACTGCCTGGCCCAGATCGAGCGCCACGGCATCGTCTCCTTCTTTGCCCCGCCGACGGTGTGGATCGGCCTGCTACACCACCCCGAGTTCGATCGCCACGAACTGAACCAGCTGAAGAAGGCCTACTACGGAGCCTCCATCATGCCGGTGCCGGTACTCGAGGAGCTACGCCGGCGCATCCCCGGCGTGGGGCTCTACAACTGCTACGGCCAGAGCGAGATCGCCCCGCTGGCCACGGTGCTACGACCCGAGGAGCACGATGCCCGTCCGGCATCGGCGGGCCGCCCCATCCTCACCGTAGAGACGCGCATCGTCGACGCCGAGATGAACGATGTCCCGCCGGGGGAGCACGGCGAGGTCGTCCACCGCTCGCCGCAGCTGCTCACCGGCTACTGGGACAAGCCGGAGATGACCGAGGAGGCCTTCCTGGGCGGCTGGTTCCACTCCGGCGATGTGGGCTACCTCGACGAGGCGGGCTATCTCTTTATCGTCGACCGCATCAAGGATGTCATCAACACCGGCGGCGTGGTGGTGGCCAGCCGCGAGGTGGAGGAGGTGCTGTTCCAGCACCCCGCCGTTTCCGAGGTGGCCGTGATCGGCATGCCCGACGAGAAGTGGATCGAGGCGATCATTGCCGTGGTAGTGCTCAAGGAGGGCGAAGAGGTCAGCGAGACCGCACTGATCGAGCATGCTCGCGAGCACATGGCCCACTACAAGGTGCCCAAGCAGGTCCACTTCAGCGATGCCCTGCCCAAGAGCACCTCCGGCAAGATTCTCAAGCGACACCTGCGCAAGGAGCTGCAAGCGTGACTTCGAGTACACCACAGGACGAGCTGACCCCGCTGTTTCACGACATGATCTGCCGCTTCCTCGACCAGGAAGTTGCGCCCCACTACGCGGCCTGGGAGGAGGCCGGCGAGGTGCCTCGTGACCTCTGGAAACTCATGGGCGAGGCGGGGCTGCTGGGCATCGACATGCCGGAGCCGCTGGGCGGTACCGGCGCCGACTTCTCCATCACCCAGCTGGTCGTCGAGGAGATCTCGCGGCGCGGATTCGGCGGTCTGGCCAGCGCCTACAATATCCACGCCAATATCGTCATGCCCTACCTGCTGCATATCGCCACCCCGGCGCAACAGCAGCGCTGGCTGCCGGCCATGGCCAGCGGCGAGGTCGTCGGCGCCATCGCCATGACCGAGCCCGGCGCCGGCAGCGACCTGGCCGGCATGAAGACCCGCGCCCGGCACACCGCCGATGGCTGGCGACTGGATGGCAGCAAGATCTTCATCACCAACGGCCAGGTGGCCGACATGGTGATCGTCTGCGCCAAGACCGACCCCGAGGCCGGCGCCAGGGGGGTCTCGCTCTTCCTGGTCGACACCGCCCTGCCCGGCTTCTCCCGCGGCCAGCCGATCAAGAAGATCGGCCAGCACGCCAGCGATACCGCCGAGCTGTTCTTCGACGGCGTCGAGCTGCCTGCAGATGCCCTGCTCGGCGAGGAGGGCAAGGGTTTCGCCTACCTGATGCAGGAACTACCCCGGGAGCGCCTCGGTGTCGGTGCCCAGGCCCTGGGCGCCATGCAGGGTGCCCTGGAGCTCACCCTGGCGTACGTCAAGGAGCGCCGCGCCTTCGGCCAGCGGGTTGGCGACTTCCAGAACACCCGCTTTACCCTGGCCGGGGTGCAGTCGGATATCGAACTGGGCCGCGCCTACCTGGAGAAGTGCATGGCGCAGTACCGCCAGGGCGCCATGGGGCCGACCGAGGCCGCCATCCTCAAGCTGCGTCTCACCGAGATGCAGTGCGCCACCGCCGACGTCTGCCTGCAGCTGTTCGGCGGCTACGGCTATACCCGTGAATACCCCATCTCGCGCTTCTATCTGGATGCCCGGGTGCAGACCATCTACGCCGGCACCTCGGAGATCATGAAGGAAGTCATTGCCCGCTCGCTGCTGGGCAAGGCCTGAAACTGGAGAATCTCATGCAACTTGATTCCGTCGTAATCCTGAGTGGAGCCCGCACCGCCATCGGCGACTTGGGCGGCAGCCTCTCGGGCCTCGCCCCCCATGAGCTCGGCACTGTCACCGCCCGCGAGGCGCTCAAGCGTGCCGGCGTCGAGGCTGAGGCCATCGATCACGCCGTCTACGGCCATATCATCACCACCGGCCCCCAGGACGCCTACCTGGCCCGACATATCGCCCGGGACACAGGGGCCCCCGATGAGGCCGGCGCCTTCAACGTCAACCGCCTATGCGGGTCGGGAGTGCAGGCCGTGCTGTCTGCCGCCCAGCAGATCGCCCTGGGCGACAGCCGCCTGGCCCTGGCCGGCGGTGCCGAGTCCATGAGCCGCGGCGCTTATCTGCTACCGCCCCAGGCCCGCAGCGGCCTGCGCATGGGCCATGCGGCGGTCACCGACCTGACCCTGGGCGTCCTTAGCGATCCTTTCGGCAGCGGTCATATGGGCTGCACCGCCGAGAACATCGCCAGCCGCTACGGCTTCAGCCGCGAGGCGGTGGATCGCTTCGCCATGGAGAGCCACCACAAGGCGGCTCGGGCGATCGCCGAGGGGCGCTTCACGGAGCAAATCGTTCCGGTCAGCGTCCGAGTCGGCAAGCAGGAGCGTGTCTTCGATCGTGACGAGCATGTACGCGACTCGGTCACTCTGGAGGACCTCGCCCGGCTCAAGCCCGCCTTTCAGAAGGATGGGCTGGTCACCGCTGGCAACGCCTCGGGCCTCAACGACGCGGCGGCCAGCCTGGTGTTGGCCAGTGCCGACGAGGCCAAGCAACGTGCCCTGACGCCCCGGGCAAAGCTGCTCACCGGCACCACCGCCGGGGTCGAGCCGCACTTGATGGGACTGGGGCCGATTCCCGCGGTGCGCCGCTGCCTAGCCCAGGCCGGCTTGTCCATCAGCGATATCGATGTCATCGAGTCCAACGAAGCCTTCGCCGCCCAAGCCATGGCCGTGGCCGATGCGCTGGAGTTCCCCGCCGAGCGTCTCAACCCCAACGGCGGTGCCGTGGCCCTGGGACACCCGGTGGGCGCCACCGGCGCCATTCTGGTGATCAAGGCCCTGGCGGAACTAGAGCGCACCCGTGGCCGCTACGGCCTGATCACCCTGTGCATCGGCGGTGGCCAGGGCATCGCCCTGCTTATCGAGCGCTGCTGATCTGGAGCCCCCAGGAGACATCACAATGACAACCGTTACCCCCAAGATCCTGCCACCCACGCCCTCCGCGACCCACTCGCCGCTGCTGATCGGTGATCTGCTGGAGAGCGGCGTGCGCATGGCCGACAACAACGAGATCATCTACCGCGACCTGAGCCGCCACGACTACCGCCGCTTCCGTGAGCGGGTGCATCAGCTTGCTCACCTGCTCAACACCCAAGGCGTCAAGGCTGGTGACGTGGTGGCGGTGCTCGACTGGGACAGTCACCGCTATCTGGAGGCCTTCTTCGCCATCCCCATGCTCGGCGCGGTGCTGCACACCGTGAACGTGCGCCTCTCCCCAGAGCAGATCCATTACACCATGGAGCACGCCGAAGATGACTTCGTGCTGGTGCATCAGGACTTCGTGCCACTGCTGGAGGGACTCCACGATCGGCTACCGCGCATTAGCGGCTACCTGTTGTGCCAGGATGAGGCCGGTGAGATCGACACCCCCCTGCTACTGGTGGGCGAGTATGAGGCGCGGCTGGCCGAACAACCTGTCCACTATGACTTCCCCACCTTCGACGAGAACGCGGTGGCCACGCTTTTCTATACCACTGGAACCACCGGCAACCCAAAGGGCGTCTACTTCAGCCATCGCCAGCTGGTGCTGCACACCCTGACCGAGGCCAGCATCTTCCAGGCAGCGGGGGTCGAGCTGCTCAATCGCGACAAGGTCTACATGCCGATCACGCCGATGTTCCACGTGCATGCGTGGGGCGCGCCCTATACCGCCACCCTGCTCGGCGCTACCCAGGTCTACCCGGGACGCTACGAGCCCGAGATGCTGATCACGCTGCTGGTCGAGGAGCGGGTGGACTTCTCCCACTGCGTACCCACTCTGCTGGGCATGGTGCTGAACGCCGAACCCATCGCCTCGGGCCGGGTCGACCTCTCCGGCTGGAAGCTGCTGATCGGTGGTAGCTCGCTGACCCAGGCGCTGGCGCGCCGCGCCCATGAGCTGGGTATCGATACCCGCAGCGCCTACGGCATGTCGGAAACCTGCCCGCTACTCACCGCCGACGTCCTGCCACGGGATATCGCCGAGGCCGATTTCGAGACTCAGCTGCCATGGCGCTGCAAGGCCGGCTTGGCCATGCCGCTGGTGAAGCTACAGGTGGTGGACGAGGACGGCACGCCGCTGCCCAACGATGGTGAGAGCATCGGTGAAGTGCGCGTCCGCGCCCCCTGGCTGACCCAGGCCTACTACAAGGAGACCACCCGCAGCGAGGCGCTATGGCGCGACGGCTGGCTGCATACCGGCGACGTAGCCAGCCTCGATGAGCGCGGCTTCCTGTATATCCGCGACCGCATTAAGGATGTGATTAAGACTGGCGGCGAATGGGTCTCATCACTAGAGCTGGAGAGCCTGATCGCCCAGTGCCCTGATGTGGCCGAGGTAGCGGTAATCGGCGTGACCGACGAGCAGTGGGGCGAGCGCCCTGCCGCCCTGATAGTACCCAAGGATCTCAACCATCCACCGGCAAGCGAAGAGGTGCAGGCCTTCCTCATGCAGTTCGTTAACGAGGGGCGCATCAATCGCTGGGCGCTGCCCGCCTACATCCGCTTCGTCGACGAGATTCCCAAGACCAGCGTGGGCAAACTCGACAAAAAACGAATCCGCCAGGAGATATAACTCAGGCCCGCCGCCGGTAGGCGGCGGGCGTATCCCCGGTCCAGACACGGAAGGCTCGGCTGAAGCAAGCCTGATCCTCGAAGCCGAGCCGTTCGGCGATACCGGCCAGAGGTTGGTCGCTGCGGGTCAGAGCCTGGACGGCGACATCTCGACGGCACTCATCCTTCACCGCCTGGAAGCGAGTGCCCTCCGCGGCCAGTCGCCGCGACAGGGTACGCACCGACATGTGCAGCACCTCGGCCACCTCCGCCACTCCGGCGGCATAGGCGCCATGGCGGATCAGGTACTCGCGCACCCGGTGGGAGAGCAGGCGCTCCTCGAAGGAGACGTAGAACCAGTCCGCCGGGGCACGCTGGAGGAAGGCGCCCAGTTGTCGCTTGGTCTGACGAATCGGTTCGTCGAGCACCGTCACGTCGAAGTAAATGGCGGTCTGGGGGCGATCGAAGAGCAGTCGCCCGGGATAGAAGTAGCGGTAGTCGGCACTGTGCTCGGGCTGCGGGTAGGCGCATTCCAGGATGATCGGCGGAATCTTGCGGGTGATCATCCAGGAGGCAATGCCGTGAAGCAGCTTGAGCATCAGCTCATGTACCAGGATGCGGCTGCCCGTTGGAGGCCGATGCTCCACCAAGCCAACGCGCACCAGGCCGTCACCATAGCTGACCTCGTAGCCGAAGTCATCGAGCAGGATACGGAAGAATAGACGATAGCGATGCAGAGCGACCCTCAGAGTGGGGGCCTCCAGCAGGCTCAGGCAGAGCAGCTTGAGGGTGCCACCGCGCAGTGGCCGGGCGAAGAAGCCCGGTGTCTCATCGTCGCAGGCGTTGACCAGTAATCGGTAGAGGGTGACAAATTGCTCAACAGTGACCCGCCCATGGGGCGACTCCAGCAACCGCGGCGAGATACCGGCACGGCGCAGCAAACTGACGCGCTTGGCCTCCATCTCCGGCACGCCCTGAAACAACTCGCTGACGAAATGCTGCGATACCGTCACCGTCATGCACTGTGCCTCCTCGAATCCTGTGGCTGATGCATCCCCCGTTATACCCGACCGCGACATCGGCGACACCCCTCCCTCCGTGGCCTGTGGCTAACGCGCGTTCTGTGCCACCATCCCTTCCTGAGCCTTGTCAGCAAACGCCAGCGCCAGGGAGTCCGTCATGCTCGAGTTCCGCCAGGTCACCAAGGCCTATGCCACCCCCCAGGGGCCACTGGAGGTGCTGGCCGGGGTCGACCTGACCCTGGCCGCCGGTGAGAGCCTGGCGCTGATGGGCGAGTCGGGCAGCGGCAAATCGACCCTGCTGCACCTGGCCGCGGGCCTCGACCTGCCCGACCGCGGCCAGGTCAGGGTGGCCGGCCTCGCCATCTCGTCGCTCGGCGAGGCCGGCCGGGCACGGCTGCGACGCGAGACCCTGGGCCTGGTGTTCCAGCAGTTTCACCTGGTGCCGAGCCTGAGCGTGCGCGATAACCTGCGTCTGCAGGCGCGCCTGGCCGGCCGCGAGGATAGCGCCTGGACAGCCGAGCTCCTCGAGCGGCTGGGCCTGACCGGGTTGACGAAGCGCTACCCCGAACAGCTCTCCGGCGGCCAGCAGCAGCGCCTGGCCATCGGCCGCGCCCTGGCGCCGCGCCCGGCCCTGCTGCTCGCCGACGAGCCCACCGGCAACCTCGACGAGGGCAGCGCCGACGAGGTGCTCGAGCTGCTGCTGGCCCTGGTACGCGACACCGGTTGCGCCCTGCTGATGGTTACCCACAGCCCACGGGTCGCCGCCCCTCTGGACCGCTGCCTGCACCTCACCCATGGCCATCTCGGCCAATTCCGCGCGACCAGGACACCAACACCGTGACCACCCACGCCGTCTGGGCCTTCAGGGCCGGGCTCCTCGTCATCGTGACGGCGATCATGGCCGGCATCTGGTGGCTGCTCCAGGCGCTGGGCCTGCCCATGAGCTTCTCCCCCGCCGGCATCGCCGCCTGGTTCAACAGCCAGGGCAACCTGGGGCCCCTGCTGCTGCTGCTGTTGATGCTGCTGGCGGTGGTGGTGGGCCCGATTCCCACCCTGCCGGTGACCGCGGCCGCTGGGCTGGCCTTCGGCCTGCTCCCCGGCGCCTTGCTGTCGATCATCGGCGCCATGGCCGGGGCCATGATCGCCTTCACCCTGGCCCGCCTGCTGGGGCGGGATGCCCTGCGCGCCAGGCTGCCGAGCAATCCGTTGTTCGGTAGCCAGGGGTCGCAGCGCCTGCTGTTCCTGACCGTGCTGGTCACGCGCCTGGTGCCCATCTTCTCGTTTGCACTGGTCAGCTATGCCGCCGGCGTCACTGCCATCAGCGTGGGGCGCTTCGCGCTGGGTACGGTAATCGGCATGCTGCCCATGACCCTGGTGTTCGCCAGCCTCGGGCGCGCCTTCGAGCTGAACCCGCTGCTATCGATCACAGCCGCCATCGTTATCCTCACCGTGATGACCCTGCTGCCCTGGTACCTGAGCCGACAGCGCCACTCCCGGCTGGCCCGCTGGCTGCATCTCGACGACGAGCCAGCCAATAAAGCCGGTCATAAGTAGCCGCTGCTTGGCACCTCGGCGGACGCCTGCACTCCCTGCCTTCTCGCTTGTATGAGACGATACCGGCACCAGGGGCCCTAGCGCTCCGCTCGCTCGCCAGCCACGTACCTCCATGCTCACTGCCCTGCTGACCCTGCTCTCCCACTATCGCCGTCATCCCGGCCAGCTCGCCTTGCTGCTGCTGGGCCTGTGGGTGGCCGGCGCGCTGTGGAGCGGCGTGCAGGCGATCAACGCCTCGGCCCGCGACAGCTACGCCCGCGCCGAGGCGCTGTTCACCACTGGCCTGGACCGCCTGGAGCGCCGCGACGGCAAGCCCCTCGCCCGGGCGGACTTCGTCAGCCTGCGCCGCCAGGGCCTGGCCGTCTCACCGCTGCTGGAGGGCACGCTGGTCACCGCGCTGGGCGAGCGGCTGACGGTGATCGGCATCGACCCGCTGACCCTGCCCGGCGACAGCGCCTTCGCCACGGCGGGCAGCCCATCCGCGTCACACCCGGGCGAACTTACGGCCTTCTTCACCCCGCCCTGGCAGACCCGGCTGGCCCCGGATACCACCCCGCGACTGGGGCTCGAGCGACAGGCGGCCCCGGGCGCCGAGCCCGCGCTGGCCGATGGCCAACGGCTGCCGCCGCTGGTCCTTTCCCCGGCGCTGCCGCCGGATACCCTGGTGGTGGACATCGCCGTCGCGGCCCGGCTACTGGAGCGTGGCACCACGCTCAGCCGGCTGGTGACCGCGGCCGGCGAACTGGAGTCGGCCCCCGCGGGCTACCGCCTGACCCGCGCCGACACCCGGGTCGACCCCGGCGAACTTACCGCGAGCTTCCACCTCAACCTCACCGCCATGGCGCTGCTGGCGCTGATCGTCGGGCTGTTCATCGTCCAGGCGGCGCTGGGGCTGGCGCTGGAGCAGCGCCTGGGGCTGCTGCGCACCCTGCGCGCGCTGGGCGTGCCGGGGCGCACCCTGGTCGCCCTGCTGGCCCTCGAGCTGGCCCTGCTGGGCCTTATCGGCGCCCTGGCCGGTATCGCCAGCGGCGCCTGGCTGGCCAGTGCCCTGCTGCCGGACGTGGCGGCCACCCTGCAGAGCCTCTACGGCGCCGCGGTGGGCGTACAGCTGCGTCTACCCTGGCACTACTGGCTGGGCGGGCTCGGGGTGACCCTGGGCGGGCTCTTCGTCGCCGGCAGCGGTATCCTGTGGCGAGCCGCGCGGCTCGGCGTGCTGGGGCTCGGCCAGGCCCAAGCGTGGCGTGCGGGCTTCCAGCGCCAGCTGCGTGGCCAGGCCATCGCCGGCAGCCTCGCGGCCCTGCTGGCCCTGGCGGTGTGGACCTGGCTGGCCGCACAGCCTGCCGGCGAGGGGCTGGTCGCCGGCTTCGTCATGATCGCGACGATGATGCTGGCCTGCGCCCTCTGGCTGTCGCCGCTGCTGGCGGCGGGGCTTTCCGGCCTGGGCCGGCTCGCCCGGCCACACCCCTTGACCCAGTGGGCGCTGGCCGACCTGCAGCTCCAGCTGCCGCGCCTCTCGCTTGCCATGATGGCGCTGCTGATCGCGCTCTCCGCCAACCTGGGGGTGGGCAGCATGGTCGGCGGCTTTCGCCTCACCTTCCTCGACTGGCTCGACCAGCGGCTGACCGCCGACCTCTACCTGCGCCCGCCGGTCGGGCAGTTTGATAGCGTTCAGGAGTGGCTAGCCGCGCGCGACGAGATCGCCGAGCTGCTGCCCACCGCCGACGGCGAGTCCACCCTGCTCGAAGTGCAGGACGCCGCCGGCCGGCGGACCCTCCAGGTGCCGGTGTCGCTGTTCGGCATCACCCCGGGCGAGCGGCTCACCCCCACCTGGCCACTGCTCGAGACCCGGGCCGGGCGGGAAGCGGCCTGGACCGCCCTCGAGGCGGGCGAGGCCTTCATCAACGAGCAGCTGGCCCTCGGCCAAGGCATCGCCCCCGGGGAGCGGCTGGTGCTGCGCTCGCCGGGCGGCCAGGAGCGGGTGACGGTGGCCGCCATCTACCCCGACTACGGCAACCCCCGCGGCGAGGTGCTGCTGGCCACCGCCGCGCTGCGGGAGCGCTTCGCCGCCGCGCCGGGGTCGCTGGGCATCGTGCTCGCCGACACCGGCACGCCGGGGAGTCGCCGGGCCGAGGCGCTCTCCCGTGCGCTCGACGAGCGCTTCGCGCTGGGCCGCGACGCATTGCGCGACCAGCGCGAGGTCAAGGCGCTCTCCACCGAGATCTTCGAGCGCACCTTCGCCATCACCCGGGCCCTCAACGCCCTGACCCTGGCCGTGGCGGCCCTGGCCCTGCTCGCCAGCCTGCTGGCCCAGGCCCGGGAGCGCCGTCGCCGGCTCGCCCCGCTGTGGGCACTGGGGGTGACCCGCGCTCGTCTGGCGGGCATCCAGCTGGCTCAGCTGGGTGGCGTCTCGCTGCTCACGGGGCTGGCCGCCGTGCCGCTGGGCATCGCCATCACCGTTTGTCTCGTGGCGGTGATCAACGTGGCCGCCTTCGGCTGGCGCCTGCCGCTGCATGTCTTCCCCGCCGAGATCGGGCTGACCCTGGCCACGGCGATCGGGGTCGCGCTGCTGGCGGCCGGCCTGCCGGCGCTGACGCTATGGCGCACGCCACCCCGCACCCTGCTGGCTGAGGAGGAGGCAACATGAGACGAGCCCTGTCGTGGCTGCTGGTACTACTGATGGCCCTGCTGGCCGGCTGCGAGGACCACACGCCTCGCGACCCGGGCGCTGGCTTCGCCGGTCTGGGCGCCAAGGCCGGCGGCTTCCGGCAGGCCACACCCGACACCCCATTGCGCTTTCCCGAGGACCACGGCCCCCACCCCCACTACCGCCTGGAGTGGTGGTACCTGACCGCCAACCTGGAAGACGAGAGCGGCGAGCCGCTGGGCGTGCAGTGGACCCTGTTCCGCCAGGCCCAGCTGCCGCCCGCCGCGCGCCCCGAGACGCCTAGCCCCTGGGCCGTGGACCAGCTGTGGATGGCCCACATGGCGGTCTCGCAGGGCGCTACCCACCGGGTAGCCGAGCGCTTCGCCCGCAGCGGTTCGCGGGAAAGTGATCCCGAACGCGACCAGGCGGGCGTCACCGCGGCCCCCTTCCGTGCCTGGCTCGATGACTGGCGCATGACCAGCCGCGTCAGCGACCCGGACCGGAATGCCCTGTCGCGGCTCGAGGTGGTCGCCACGGCCGAGCGCGACGGGGCCTCCTTCGGCTACCGACTGGCACTGGAGGCCGACGGCCCGCTGGTCTTGCACGGCGAAAAAGGCTTCAGCCAGAAGTCCGCCGACGGCCAGGGCTCGATCTATGTCAGCCAGCCCTTCTATCGGGTCAGCGGCGAGGTCACCCTGGACGGCGAGCCGCGCCGGGTGACCGGCCGCGCCTGGCTCGACCGCGAGTGGAGCAGCCAGCTGCTCGGCCCCGCCCAGGCGGGCTGGGACTGGTTCTCGCTGCACCTGGCCGATGGCCACAAGCTGATGGCCTTCCGCCTGCGCGGCGGGAGCCAGAAAGGGGGCAACTACCTCTCCGGCAGCTGGATCATCCCCGAGGGCGAAACCACGCCCCTGGATGACGACCGCCTCGTCCTCGAGCCCCTGGCCACCGCCAGCGTTGCCGGACGTGAGCTGCCCATCCGCTGGCATCTCGAGGTGCCGTCACAGGGCATCGACCTGGAGATCGTGGCGCCTCACACCGAGCGCTGGATGGATACCTCGGTGGCCTACTGGGAGGGCGAGGTGAATGTCTTCGACCACGCCAGCGGCGCGCCAAGAGGGCGGGGCTATCTGGAGATGACCGGCTACTGAACCGCCGAACATTGGGCGCTCACCTGCCGCAGTGAGAAGATCACGGCCGGCTCAGGCGTCGGGGATTTCCAGCGCCTGCTGCACAGCCGACCAGCCCGGCTCGCCGTCGCGGGTGGTCACGCCTTCCAGGAAGGCCTGCACCTTGGCCGGGTTGGCGCGTAGCCACGCCAGCGCCACCGCCTCGGGCTCGCGCTCCTCGTAGCTGAAGCCACGAATCATCGCGCTCTGGTCATCGGCGGTGAAGCTGAGCTGGTCGAGCAGCCGGGTGGCATTGGGGGCAGCCTCGGCGAAGTCGCTGGTCACCAGGGTGCGCACGTCGCTGCGCCCCCCCTCGGGGCCCCACATGTTCTGGGTATCGGTCAGGTACTCGATGTCGTACTCGATGTTCATCCAGTGAGGCGTCCAGCCGGCGAAGACGATCCACTCTCCGCGGTCGATGGCCGCGTCCACCGCGCTGAGCATGCCCGGCGTGGAGGTTTCGGAGAGCTTCCAGTCACCCAGGCCATAGGTATCGTTCTCGACCGCCTCGTTGAGGGTGTCGCTCATGCCCGAGCCGACCTCGATGGAGTAGACGGTACGATCAAACTTGTCGGCGATCGCCTCGTCGGCCAGATCCTCGGCAGAGGTCACACCGGCGTCGTAGACATAGCTGGGCACCGCGAAACCCAGTCGTGCGCCCTCGACATTGTTGCCGAGATCAACGATCAGGCCCTTCTCCATGGTGGTGTCGTACATACTCTGCTGGGAGGGCAACCAGGCGGCGAGGAAGGCATCCAGCTCATGCTGAGTGAGGGCCTCATAGGTGATGGTAGAGCCCAGCTCCTGCTGGCGGGTCTGGTAGCCAAGAACCTCCAGCAGCTGGGCTGCCAGGGCGCTCTTGACGGTCACCCCGGGCCAGGGGGGCACTGAGAAGCGCACCAGGGCAGGCTCTTCAGCAAGAGTAGTGGAGCTCCAGGCGAACGGGGCGACCAGCAGGGCACCGGCCAGGGCAAGGGTCAGGGGGCGATCGAACGCTTTCATCGGGTCTCCTTGGCATGTCATGCCATGAATGGACATAGCCGAAACCTTATCCGCCGGCGCCGTTCAAGGCAAAAATCGCCCCGCGGACAAGGTGACGATTGTTCAGCCACCCTCTGGCCGAGCCAGTCAATCTGCACGGTTTCGATCCAGTAACCGTCTACGTCCCTGCCACTTCACATGGCGTGACACCATGGCGGAAAGCGGCAGGGCCGCATCAAATAACATATATGTATAAAAAATTATTTTATATAAATATTTCAGGCATAAGAGGCCCAGGCACTAGGATGAACGGTCGTGATTCACGCCCGGAGAGAGCCCATGTCCCGCGTCCCCCGTCTACTCGCCCCCCTGCTGGCCCTGCTGATCACCGCCGGCCCGGCCCAGGCCACCGACACCAACACCCGCCTCGAGGTGGGCTACATGCCGATCCTGCCAGTCGCCCAGTTGTTCGTCATGGAAGGCGAAGGCTGGCCCACCGAGGCCGGCCTCGAGCTCGAGCTGACCCGCTTCTCCAGCGGCCCGGCCATGGTGCAAGCCCTGGCCTCCGGCGAGCTCGACGTCATGTACTTCGGCATCGGCCCGGCCATGGTCGCCCGCGCCAATGGCGTGCCGATCAAGGTGCTGGCGGCCAGCATCCGCGAGCAGATCGGCCTGGTCGCCCGCGGCGAGCTGGCGGACACTTTCGCCCGCGTCGAAGATCCCGCCGAGGCCATCGCCCGCTTCACCGAGGCGCAGGGCCGCAAGCCGAAGATCGCCACCTTCCCCCGCGGCTCGGTGCCCGACACCGTACTGCGCTACTGGCTGATCGAACGGCTGGGCGTGGGCGAGGAGGCCGTGGAGATCGTCGCCATGGGTGCCGACCGGGTCCAGCAGGCGCTGCTGGCCGGGGCGGTGGATGGCGCCTCGATCCTCGAGCCGATCCTCACCACCGTGCAGGAGCGCGACGACAGCGCCCGGGTCGTGGCCCGTGCCGATGAGATGCTGCCCGGCCAGCCCGGCGCCGTACTGGCGGCCCGTGAGAAAGTGCTGGAGGCGCACCCCGAGGCCATGCGTAAGCTGATGGCCCTGCATCTGCGCGCCACCGAGGTACTGCGCGAGGAGCCCGAGCGCGCTGCACCCCATGTTCGCGAGTTCGTCGGCAAGCGACTGATCGGGCTCGATACTGTGGAGGCCGCCCTGCGCTCGCCCTCCTCGAACTACCTCGCCGACCCCCATGCCATCCGCGAGGCCACCCGCACCATGCATGACTTCCAGATCGCCCAGGGCACGCTCAGCAAACGCGTCGACCTGGATGCGCTGTTCGACACCGACCTCTACGATGCGCTGGCCAAGGAGCTCGCGGGACCATGACACCGGTCCTGTCGCGCTATCGCCGCAGCCTGCTCGGCGCCCTGGGCCTGGCCGCCTTCCTGCTGCTCTGGGAACTGGCCCTGCGCAGCGGCCTGTTGCCCGGCAGCCTGGTGCCACTGCCCTCGGCGATTCCCGGCGTCCTGGCCGCCGAGATCGCCGATGGCATCTGGCTCGAGGTGGTGACGGCAAGCCTCGCCCACTACAGCGTGGGCCTGCTGCTGGGCTCGCTGCTGGGCATCACCGTGGGCGTCTCGGCGGCGATGCTGCCCGTGTTCGACGCCCTTCACGCCTGGCTGGCCCGGCTGCTGCGCCCCATTCCGCCGCTGGCCTGGATCCCCTTCGCCATCATCTGGTTCGGCATCAACCCCTCGGCGGCGGCCTTCATCATCAGCATCGGCGTGTTCTGGATCAACTACTTCGCCAGCGTCAGCGCGGTGCGCGCGGTGGACCCAGGCTATGTCGAGGTCGCCCGGGCCTTCGGCCAGGGCGGCTTTTTGGCGCGGCTGACCAAGGTCAGCCTGCCGGCGGCGGCCCCGGGTATCCTGGGCGGGCTGCGTGCCGGCCTGGGCCAGGGCTGGATGACGGTGGTGGCCGCCGAGCTATTCGGCATTCCGGGCATCGGCCAGCGCATGATGGAGGCCTCCAGCCTGCTCGCCACCGACATCGTGGTGGTCTACATGCTGACCATCGCCGGGCTCTATGCGGCCTTCGACTTTCTGTTCATGACGCTGCAGCGCCGGCTGCTCAGGTGGCAGCCATGACCGCCTCCCAGACGACCCTGCCCCCGGTGCTTCGCGCGCGAGGCCTCCGGCTGGGCTTCGACGCCACCGCGGTGCTCACCGGCGTCGACCTGGACCTGCACCTCCGGGAGTTCGTCGCCGTGGTGGGCGCCTCGGGAGTCGGCAAGTCGACCCTGCTACGCGCCCTGGCCGGCCTGCTCGCCCCCCAGGGGGGCACGGTCGAGATTCCCGAGGGCCGAGCCCGCGACACCCGGGCCTGGTCGATGGTCTTCCAGTCACCGCGGCTCTTCCCCTGGCGTCGCGTGCGCGCCAACGTGGAACTAGGCCTGGAGGGGCTGGCCCTCTCCCGGGCCGAACGACGTCGGCGGGCGCTGGAGCCCCTGGCGCTGGTGGGGCTGGAGGAGCTCGCCGAGCGCTGGCCGCATACCCTGTCGGGCGGCCAGCAGCAGCGGGTGGGCATCGCCCGGGCCTTGGCCGTGCGCCCGCGAGTCCTGTTCATGGACGAACCCTTCTCGGCGCTGGACGCCATCACCCGGCGCCGCCTCCAGCAGGAGCTGGTCGACCTGCGCCGCCGTACCGAGGCCGCCATCGTCTTCGTCACCCACGACATCGAGGAGGCCGTGCTGCTCGCCGACCGGGTGATGGTGCTGGGTGGCCAGACAGCGGCCCAGCCGGCAGGCGTGGTAGAAACCCTCGATATCCCGTTGCCGCTGGACCACCGCCGCGATCACCCGGGCTTCGCCGACTGCCTGCAAGCCGTCGAGCGCCATATCGGGGGCGCCCACTGACGTCCCGCCCCCTCACTCCCGACATCCGCCGCCCTCACCCCCCGAAAACCAGGAGGCCCCATGACGACGCTGCGCGTCCTGCTGCATGCCCCCACCGCCGAGGCCCTCGCTCGGGCACGGCGTAACGCCCGCCACCTGGGCAAGGCCCATCCCGATGCCGAGATGCTGATCCTGGCCAACGCGGAGGCGGTGGCCGCGGCCCTGGCGATCCCCGACGAGACCGACCCCCTGCTGCGGCTGTGCCGCAACTCCCTGGCCGCTCAGGGGCTCGACAACAGCTCAGGCCTCGCGGAAGTCGAGGCGGCGGTGGTCACCCTGGCCGAGCGGCAGGCCGAGGGCTGGGCCTATATCCGCGCCTGAACCGGCAAGCGAGACTACCCTCGAGGCCAGCGAGACACGCTATCTGCCATGAGCGGCCACGGCTGCAAGCGCTTGCCACGTGGGCTCGACAAGCTCTGCGGGCGAGGCGACCATCGGCATGAACAGGGCCACTATCGGCCCCCTTTGGAAGTCGGAAGAGTGACCCACCCCATGCGCATCCTGCTGGTAGAGGACGACCCTAGCCTGGCGGCGGGCATCCGCCTGGCCCTCAAGCCCGAACACTACACCGTGGACCTGTTGACCGATGGCCGTGAGGCCCTGGCTGCCCTCGAGGGCAGCGAGCCCTTCGATGCGGTGATTCTCGACCTCGGCCTGCCGAGGCTCGACGGCATGCAGGTGCTGGAGGCGACACGCCGCCGGGGCAACCGCGTCCCGGTGCTGGTGCTGACCGCTCGCGACGGCATCGACGACCGCATCGCCGGCCTAGACGCCGGCGCCGACGACTACCTGATCAAGCCTTTCCAGGTCGCCGAGCTCAAGGCCCGCCTGCGCGCCTTGTTGCGCCGCAGCCAGGGACAGGTCAGCAGCGTGCTGGAGGTACGTGGCATCCGCCTAGACCCGGCGACCCACAGCGTCAGTTACCAGGGCGAGCCGGTGCCACTCTCGCGGCGCGAGTTCAGCCTGCTGCAGGAGTTCCTCGCCCACCCCGGCCGAGTGTTCACCCGCGACACCCTCACCCAGCTGGTCTACGGCTGGGACGAGGAGGTGGAAAGCAATGCCATCGAGGTGCATGTGCATCACCTGCGCCGCAAATTCTTTCCCGAGCTGATCCGTACCCTGCGCGGCATCGGCTATGTGCTCGACAGCCCCGCGCCGGACAGGACGGGCTGATGTCGATCCGTCGCCGCACCCTCGGCGTGGTGCTGCTGGTCTTCAGGCTGAGCATGCTGGCCATCGGCGTATTCAGCCACCGGACATAGGCAACAGGAACGTCTTAAGGTTCTTGTAAGAATCACATGCTTACGTAGCTAGACGACCGGCAATGTTCTGCAGGTGGCTCCTGACCCAATCGCAGAGATAGCTCATGACTGCCATGGTGCTTTCGACCAGAGCCTTGAAGCCTTGCAACTGTTCAACCTGTTCGCTCTGGCCAACCTGGCACTGGCACAGCGATGCCAGAAACATCTTGAAGGGATCAGTGCGTCTTGAATCTGGCCAAACTGCCGGGCAGTAAAGGCCACCCGACGGTGGTCTGAAGCGAGCTGCTGGAGCCATAAATGGCTCTCGAGCAGCACACGCGCAACAACCGCTGAACTGCTCAGTGGCTCCATAAAAAACCGTTTATTGTCAGATCATTGTATGCCTTAACCGCTTTTCGAAACGACAAGGAGGAAGCGTATCATGAAAGCTATCCAACCAACCCGCGGGCGGCTGCTTGCGGCTGCTGCGGCTCTCTTGGTGGCAGGTAATGCCGCCGCTTATGATTGGCAGGCATTGCCCGAGAAACCGCCATCGCCCAAGCACAACCCCACCACCGAGGCCAAGGTGGAGCTGGGCAAGAAGCTGTACTTCGACCCGCGCTACTCGGCAAGTGGCACCGTCTCCTGCAACACCTGCCACAACCTCATGGAAGGCAGCGACGACGGCAGGCCCACCTCCATGGGCGTGTTCGGCCGCACCGGCCCACGCAACGCACCACCGGTGTGGAATGCTGCTTTCATGTCCACCCAGTTCTGGGACGGGCGAGCCAAGAACCTCGAGGAGCAGGCCAAAGGACCGATCACCGCCGGGGTGGAGATGGGCATGGGGTCGATGGATATGGCCGTTGAGCGCGTCATATCCATCGACGGTTACCGAGAGCTGTTCGCGAAGGCCTTCCCCGGGGATAGCAACCCGACCACGGTGGACAACTTCGTCAAGGCGGTGGCCGCCTTCGAGCGCACGCTGATCACCCCCAACAGCCCCTATGACCAATACGTCAAGGGTGACAAGAGCGCCCTGAGCGATCAGCAGGTACGGGGCATGAAAACCTTCAACGAGGTCGGCTGCACCAGTTGCCACAGTGGTCCCGCATTCAATGGCCCGCAGATGAACATGCCGGAGGGCCAGGGCTTTTACCAAAAATTCCCGACCTTTACCGACAACGAGTACGTCAAGAAGTACAACCTCATGGCGGACAAGGGGCGGGCCCGGGGCACCGGCAAGGAATCCGACTTGCACATGTACAAGGTGCCGACCCTGCGTAACGTCACCCTGACCGCGCCGTACTTCCACAATGGCCAAGTCGAGACACTGCCCGAGGCGGTGCGCGTCATGGGCAAGGTCCAGCTCAACAAGGATCTCTCCAAGCAACAGGTGACTGATATCGTGGCATTCCTGAACGGCCTGACCGGGGAGTTCCCGGAGATCACCATGCCCCGGTTGCCCTCCAACCCCGGCGAGACCGTGGTCGAGGTTAGCGGGGACGCGGAGAGCGTCAGCGCCCACTAAAGTATCCTCCTGCCTACAGCGCCCGCCGGCCCTCGGCCAGCGGGCGCTATCTACGCACCATCCCCAATCTCGACGAGACGCGGCCGGCTTATCGCCACCGGTGGGTTTCTGCTGCTGCCACCCTGGAGACGTTTATCGCGCAAGCTCTGCGCGTTGAAGCTTCGTGATGGCCGGGCAAGAAGATGTCATAAAAAGCAACGCATCGAGGTGTCTATGCATTACCCGCGCCGCAAGCGCTTCGCTGAGTTGACCCGCCCGCTGCGCGGCATGGGTTATGGACTCGACCATCCCGCGCCGGACAGCACGGGCTGATGTCAATCCGTCAACGCACCCTGAGCCTGGTGTTGCTGGTCTTCGGCCTGAGCACGCTAGCCATCGGCGTGTTCAGCTACCGCTATGCCGCCCACGAGATCGAGGAGCTCTATGACGCCAACCTGGCCCAGAATGCTCGTCTGCTCGAGGGTCTGATGCACGCCCCGCTGGACGCCGAACAGCGCGAGGCGCTGCTGGCCAGCCTGAACAGCGCTCTGCAGCGTGCCGAACTAGCCGATCAGCGAATCGCCGGCCACGCCTACGAGAGCAAGCTCACCTTCCAGCTGTGGGAAAACGACCGGCTGCTACTGCGCTCAGCCAGCGCGCCTCAGGCGCCCCTCACGACACTCGACGAGGGGTACCAGGATACCCGCCTGGAGGGCCATGGCTGGCGGGTCTATGCATTGAGTACCCGCGGCGGGGAGCGGCGTGTGATGGTGGGTGAGCGCGAGGACGTGCGCGGCGAGCTGACTCGTGCCGTGGCCCTGCGCACTCTATTGCCGGACCTGATCGGCCTGCCCCTGCTGGGGCTGCTGCTATGGTGGGCGATCGGCTGGGGGCTGCAGCCGCTGTCGCGGATGGCCCAGCAGATCCGCCGCCGCGACCCCCACACCCTGCAACCCTTGATCCTCCACTCCCTGCCCCGCGAGCTGGAGACCATCGCCGGCGCCCTGAACCGCCTGCTCGAGCGCATCCGTGCCCTGCGTGTGCGGGAGAAGCGCTTCATCGCCGACGCCGCCCACGAGCTGCGCACGCCGCTGGCGGTGCTCGACTTGCACGCCCAGAACGCCTTGGCCACCGAAGACCCGGCGGATCGCCGCGAGGCGCTGGACAAGCTGCGCGACGGCGTGGCCCGCAGTACGCGCCTGGTGACCCAGCTGCTCACCCTGGCCCGCCTCGACCCGGAAGAGGAGTCGCCGCTGGTCGCTCGGCCCGCCGACCTGCTGGCCGATGTGCGCGAGGCGCTGGCCAAGCTCTCGCCGCTGGCCGCCGAACGCGGCATCGAGCTGCAGCTGGAGGCCGACGAGGCCGCCGACTGGAGGCTCGCGGTCGAACCCGGCGCCATCGACACCCTGATTCAGAACCTGGCCGGCAATGCCCTGCAGCATTCTCCCCAGGGCGGCGCCGTCAGCGTGAGGCTGACGGCCGGCGAGCACGCCCTGACCCTGACGATCGACGACCAGGGGCCCGGCATTCCGCCTGACTTACGCCTCGAGGTCCTCGAGCGCTTTCATCGCGCCGGGCCGGGCGCCGGCGCGGGCTTGGGACTCTCCATCGTCGACCGGCTGCTGCAGCGCCACGCCGGCCGCCTGCGACTCGACGAGGCCCCGAAGGGCGGGCTCAGGGTGGAGGTCGTGCTGCCGCGCACGCACCAAGGGAAGTGATTATCTCCCCGCCATAAGCCAGCGTTAAGCTGGCTGGGTCAGTATGGCATCTGAGCTTCTCGATACGGCGATGCCATGTCCGACGTTTCCTCCCTGCGCCCCGCGGCTCCAACGCGCACCGTGCGCCGCTTCGCCCTACCTCGCTGCCTGGCCCTGGCCTGGTGCAGTTTCATCGCCCTGATGCTGGTGATATACGGGCTGGGGCTAGACTTCACGCTCGCCGATGCCCTCTACCGCTGGCAGGGCGGCGAGTGGGCGCTGCAGGATCATGTGTTGCTGCAGGACTGGCTGCACCAAGGTGGCCGGACGCTCAGCCAGTGGATGGGGGGCGTGGTTATCCTGACCCTGCTCGCCAGCCTGCTGCCGACCCCGCTGCGCCGCTGGCGGCGAGCGCTGCTGTTCCTGTTCGTGGCCGTGGCGGCCTCGACACTCTGTATCTCGATTCTCAAGCAGCTGGTAAGCATGGAGTGCCCCTGGGACCTGGCCCGCTATGGCGGCGACTGGCCCTTCGTCGGCCTGCTGGCATGGCGGCCAAGCGGGATGCCGGACACTGCCTGCTTTCCCGCCGGCCACGCCAGTGCCGGCTATGCCTGGCTGGCGCTCTACTTCTTCCTCGCCGCCACCTGGCCGCGCTGGCGCTGGCTGGGGCTGGCCATCGGCCTGGGGCTGGGGCTGGTCTTCGGTATTGCCCAGCAGCTGCGCGGCGCCCACTTCCTCTCCCATGATCTGTGGACCCTGATGCTCTGCTGGACGATCAGCATTGTCCTGGCAAGCTGGCTGCTGCCGGAATGGCGTGAACGGAAGCGATGCCTTGACACTCAAGCCTCAACCGACGAGACGCCCCACCATGCCTGAATCGACCTTGCTCTCACGCCTTGACCGCGTCAACCGGCGCTTGAGGCTTCCTGCCCTGTCGCCTCAGGCGCTTACCCTGCTGACCTGTGTGGCCTTCACGCTGTTTTATAACCAGCGTTTCTGGTCGGCGGTGGTCGATATCGAGTCGCCCGTCGGGCTTGCCGGCTGGGGGCAGATCGCCGGCTACGGCGTGGTCCTGACCGCCTTGCAACTGGTAGTTTTTCTGCCCTTCGTCAACCGGGTCAGCGTCAAGCCGCTGTTATCGCTGCTGCTGCTGCTCGCGGCATCGGTCAGCTATTTCACCAGCCACTACGGGGCTTACGTCGATACCTCGATGATCGACAATGTGTTGCAGACCGATACCGGCGAGGCCGGCGAACTGCTGACCCCCGGCCTGGCGCTCTACCTGCTGCGCTACGCCGGGCTGCCGATGCTGGTGATCTGGCGCTGGCCGCTGCGACGGCGCAGCTGGCCGCGGGGGCTTAGCATGTCGCTGCTGTGGCTGACCGGCGGCGTCGGCGTACTGACGGTATCGCTGCTGCTCTCCTTCCAGAGCCTGTCGTCGCTGATGCGCAATCACCACGAGTTGCGCTACCTGATCACGCCGGGCAACGCCATCGTCTCCACCGGCCAGGTCATGGCGGCCGAGGACCCGCTGCCGGAACAGCGCCTGCCGATCGGCGAGGATGCCCATCGCCAGGCCGATGGCACGCCGCGCCTGCTGGTCCTGGTAGTCGGTGAGACCGTGCGCGCCGCCGACTGGGGGCTGTCCGGTTATGCCCGCCAGACCACGCCCCGCCTGGCGCGTCGCGACCTCATCAACTTCAGCGAGGTGTCTACCTGCGGCACCAATACTGCGGTCTCGCTGCCCTGCATGTTCGCGCCCATCGGCAAGAGCAACTATGACGAACGCTATATCAAGAGCCACGAATCGCTGCTCGACGTGCTCAAGCACGCGGGCTACCGGGTGGTCTGGATCGACAACCAGTCGGGCTGCAAGGGCGTCTGCGACGGGGTGGAGCACTTCTCGCCGGACTCGCAAGCCTATCCGGCGCTGTGCGACAGGCATGACTGCCGCGACGGCGTGCTGGTCGAGGCGCTCAGGCAGCAGCTGACCTCGGCGAGTGGCGATACGGTGATCGTGCTGCACACGCTCGGCAACCATGGTCCCAGCTACTTCGAGCGCTATCCCGAGGCCTTCCGCGCCTTCACGCCCACCTGCGACGACGCCGATCTGGCCCAGTGCTCGCGGCAAGAAATCGTCAACAGCTACGACAATGCGATCCTCTACACCGACAGCGTGCTAGATGAGCTCATCGGCGTGCTGGAAGCGCAGTCACGGCCCGCGGCGCTGCTGTACGTCTCCGACCATGGCGAGTCGCTGGGCGAGAACGGTCTCTACCTGCATGGCCTGCCCTACGCCATCGCTCCCGAAGAGCAGACCCGCGTACCCATGATCTGGTGGTCATCGCCGGCATTCGATACCGTGGCCGGACTCGAGCGGGACTGCCTGGCAGAGCGCGCCAGACAGCCGGTGAGCCATGACAACCTCTTTCACAGCCTGCTAGGCGTGCTGGGCGTCGAGAGCAGCATCCGTGACCCGCGCCTGGACATCAGCCAGGCGTGTCGCCCCGCCGACGCCCCTGCCGGCTAAGAGTACACGCCCCATGCGGGGAGTCTTGCCCTGGCGCTCTTTGCCCGGGCACTCACTGCTCTCCCGGCGCGTCTCGAGCCAGATCGGTGCGTGTCGGGTACTCCACGCCGTGATCGCGCAGATAATCGCGGATCAGCTGTCTCACCACCTGGGACGGGGTCAGATCCTGGGCGGCACACAGCTGCTCGAAGGCGCGCTTCTTGTGCGGGTCGATGAGCAGGGTCAGGCGTGCCGTCTTCTTTTCCATCGTGACTCTCCGAAAAACATTATCATCATATGTTAATAGCGGCCGCCCGCTGGGGCAATGCTAGGGCGTCTTGTTGTCAACCATGCTAATCACATGTTAATGTCATTAGCATAGATAACCGGTTCAACTTTTCCCGCGGATGCGCTCCTCGGTCCATCCAGGGAATGGCTGCCTCCCGCAAGGAGCCCAAACATGGCACGTCACCGCCCGCTCTCGAGACTTCCCGGCATCGCCACCGGCCTGCGTGCGGCCTGGCAAGACGGCTACGGCCTGAATGACCTGCGCCATGATGTACTGGCCGGGCTGACCATCGGCACCGTGGCGGTGCCACTCTCCATGGCCCTGGCTATCGCCACCGGCGTACCTCCCCAGCATGGGCTCTACACGGCGATCGTCGCCGGCGCCATCATCGCGTTGACCGGTGGCTCACGCTTCAATGTCTCGGGGCCGACGGCGGCCTTCGTGGTCATCCTCTTCCCCATTGTCCAGCAGTACGGCATAGGCGGCCTGCTGATCGCCTCGATGATGGCCGGCATGATTCTGGTAGCGCTGGGTATCGCCGGCATGGGGCGCCTCATCCAGTACGTGCCCTATCCGGTGGTGCTGGGCTTCACGGCGGGGATCGCGGTAGTGATCGCGGTACTCCAGGTGCCCGACTTCCTGGGCCTTGAGGTCGGCGAGCTGGGCGAGCACTTCATCGAGAACCTGGGACAGATCGCCGCCTCGCTGTCAAGCCTGGAACCGCTGGAGCTGGGGGTGGGGGCCTTCTCCCTGGGCGTCATGCTGCTCTGGCCACGCCTGCATGTGCCGATTCCGGCGCCCCTGATCGGACTGGTAGTGGGTGCGCTGGCCGCCTATACGATCAATCATGGCATCGGCGACCCGAGCACGGGGAACCTGGTGGAAACCATCGCCTCGCGCTTCACCTGGGAGACCCATGGCGAGACGGGCAGCGGCATCCCTCCGAT
Organism: Halomonas ventosae; assembly: GCF_004361885.1. Lineage (GTDB taxonomy): Bacteria > Pseudomonadota > Gammaproteobacteria > Pseudomonadales > Halomonadaceae > Halomonas > Halomonas ventosae_C. Next base: position 141,293 of record NZ_SNWH01000002.1, on the reverse strand, counting down.
CGCGCCGAGTTTCGTGGCCCCCTGGCGGCTGCCCGGCGCGGATGGCGAACCCCTGACACTTAACTTCGAACTGATTCGCGCCCTGCTGGGTCCCGCCTTCGCCATCGCCATACTGGGGGCGATCGAGTCACTGCTGTGCGCGGTAGTCTCCGACGGCCTGACCCGGACCCGACATGACCCCAACGCCGAACTGATCGGCCAGGGGCTGGGCAACATCGTCGCGCCGCTGTTCGGCGGCATCACCGCCACGGCCGCCATCGCCCGCACTGCTACCAACATCCGCAGTGGCGCCCGGTCACCGATCGCCGCGGTGGTGCATGCGTTGGTGGTGCTGCTGGCGGTGGTCGCGCTGGCGGGCCTGCTGGGGCTGGTGCCGATGGCGGCCCTGGCGGCGCTGCTGTTCATCGTCGCCTGGAACATGAGCGAGGCCCGCCACTTCCTGCACACCCTGCGCTCGGCCCCGGCAGGGGACGTGGCCATCCTGGTGACCTGTTTCACCCTGACCGTGGTCTTTGACATGGTGCTGGCGGTGGCCGTGGGCATGGGGCTCGCCGCCGCCCTGTTCATCCGGCGCATGTCATTGCTGACCCAGACCGAGCGTATCGACACGCAGACCCATGCCAGCATCGACGCGCTGCCCGCCGAGGTCACCCTCTACGACGTCAATGGGCCGCTGTTCTTCGGCGCCGCCGAGAAAGCGCTCACCTCGCTGCACCTGGTCGACCCAAACGTGCGAATCGTCATCCTCGACATGCATGACGTACCGAGCATGGATGGCACCGCCATCGTGGCCCTCAAGGCCATGATCGACGAGATGCACCGCCAGGGGGTCGCCCTGGTGCTGGTCGGCCTGCCGACTCGCATCCTCGTCAAGCTACGCCGCGCAGGGATCCGCCGCACGGCCGGACGGCTGACCTGGTGCCGCGAGCTGGTACAGGCACGAAGGGTCGCGCTGCGCTGGCTCGACGGAGACAAGGCGCGCTGGCGCGGGCACACGACTAGCGCCGACATGTCTTGACGCCCTGGCCCGGGCCTTTACAGCCAGGGAGCGTGCAGGGATAGTGGGGGCTGACGACAGGGGCGCCGTGGCGACATCGCCACGGCTGAGACGCACCCTCGTAACCTGACCAGATAATGCCGGCGCCGGGCCGCGGTGATGGCCCGCCTGAGGGCAATGACGGAGGCAGGGACGTGAACGCACTGATCTGGATCACCTCGCGATAGCCCGGCCGCCCACTACCCGCAAGACAGGCGGCCGACCCGGGGCCCGCGGTCAGGCCTTGGGTTTGCGACCGGTCACCATCGCGCGCACCAGGTTCTCGCGATGGAGCAGGCTCGAGACGATCACGCCCGCGATATGCAGGAACACGAGAAAGAGCGTCACGTTGGTCGATGCCTCGTGGACCTCCTCCCAGAACTCTTCGCCGCCTTCGCCGCGCTCGCCGGCCTCACCGTATTCACCGTACTCGCCTTCCTCCGCGAGGGCCGTGGTGATGACCGCCCCACCGCCGCCACCGGCCGCCGCGCTAAACACGCCGCCCTCGTCCGTGTCGAGCATCACGCCGCTCAACGTCACCACGAACAGGCCCATGAGCAGGGCGAGGATCATCCAGCCACCGGCCGGATTGTGGCCGAGGTAGTGACGCGGCTTCCCGGACACCAGCCCGCGCAGGTAGGCGAAAACCTCCCCCGGCGGCCGCACGAAGTCCGCGAAGCGCGCGTGCCTTGAGCCCACCACGCCCCAGATCACGCGCACGACGATCAGCGCCAGCACGATGTACCCGGAGTAGAGGTGAACCATGCCCTCCTCTTCGGCGGAGAAATACGCGACCGTGAAGGCCACCACTAACGACCAGTGAAAAAGCCGCACCACCGGATCCCACACCTGCACCATCTTTCCGGCGCGGGCGTCACCTTTCTCTTCTTCCGTACTCATACACCCTCCTTTATCGGAACGGGCCGACGCCCTGTCCGCTCATAAGTATGAGGGCACCGCGCGCGGTACCCCGGCGCCTCTCACCTGTCGTCGCCGTCCCGGCGCTCTCCATGCCCACGGCGTTCCCCATGCTCGGCGTAGGTACCCCAGCGATCATCATCGTACCAGCCGCGACCAATTTCGTTGCGCTCGATGCGGCCGTCGCCGTTACGGTCCATGCGCATCAGGCGACGCTCCACCGGATAGGCGAACTCGTCCTGGCTGACGCTACCGTCGCCGTTGCTGTCGAGCCTCTGGATGCGGCGCTCGGCCCGCATGCGTATCAGCAGCGCCTGCATCTCCCGGACATCGAGCTGGCCGTCGCCGTTGGCGTCCGCCTCAGAGAAGCGGTCTGCCTGGCGCGCCTTGAGCTCCTGGACGCTCATGGGCAGGTCGTCGGGGGTCATCCCCGACATCGTGGGCATACCGTGGCCCTCATACCGGTCCGGGCTGGCGTTGGCGACGCTGGCCACAATGACCGTGAGAACGGTGGCACCGATCAAAAGCTTGCCTTTGTACATAAGTCTTCTCCCATAATGGCTGCTTGATTCCCCCAGAGATTGCGGCCGCAACGGACCGCCGCCTCATGAACAATTGTGGCCATGGCTAATGGCGGGAATATGCGTAAATTGCGGAGAAAGTGTGAACATCGCCACGGCCTTACGGCGACGTTGGTCCCGGTGCCTCCCGCCTCCCATCCTATCGCGAGAGGCCGGGGCGGTCGGCTGCCCCGCCTGTCGATTCATTACGGCGGTGCGGCCGTTCCGTGCCCAGGCCGGCGGAGGAGAACAGATCGCCGACCCCGAGCGTCGTAACCCCGCCGGGGCCGCGGTCACGGATCAGGAACAGGGCGTTCAGCCCCATCGCCTCGGCGAGAACGCGGCCGCGCTCGGCCCCCAGGACCATGAGCGCCGTCGCCCACGCGTCCGCCTCGGCACAGCGCGGGGCGACAACGGTCACGGAGGCGGGAGGGGCGGCGAGCGGGGCACCACGCCCCGGGTCCATGGTATGGGACAGCCGTCGCCCCTGGACTTCGACCCAGTGCCGATAATCGCCGGAGGTGGCAACGGCCGCATCCTGGAGCGTCAGGATGGAGTGCGGTGCACGGGCTGCCGGGTCCGGCGCCTCGACGGCGATGCGCCAGCCCTCGCCATCGCCGCGCAGACCCATGGCACGCATTTCCCCGTCGATACCGACCAGTGCGTCGCGGATGCCAAGGCCGGCGAGCACCTCGGCGAGCCGGTCGACACCATAGCCCTTGGCGATGCCATTGAGGTCGAGGGTGATCGGGGCGCGCTTGATCACCCCGCCATCCTCTAAGGCGAGCACCTCGTGGGCCGGGCGCCGGGGGGCGGCGAGCGCGGTGCGGATCCGCTCACCGCGTGCCTCGGTCGGCCCGAACCCCCAGGCGGCGACGGCGTCGCCCATGCCGATATCGAAGGCCCCGCCCGAAGCGCGCCCGATCTCGAGGCCGAGTGCCAGCACCTCCCGCAGGCGCACGGGTAGCGCAATGCGCTCATTCACCGGCGCCTCGTTGAGGCGCATGAGGTCACTGTCGGGTCTCCAGGTGGACATCTGCGCGTCCACCTCGTCCACGGCCGCCTGCAGTGCGACCCGCAAGCGGGACGTATCGAACCCCGGCGCCGCCCGAAAGCTCGCCTGCCAGCGCGTGCCCATGGTCGGGCCGTTGAGCGCGTGGCGCACGGGTTCAGTAGATGTCTTCGACATAGCGCCCCTCCTCTTTCAGCACGGCCGGGGTCAGGCCCGTTGGCGCGAGGATCTCCTCCAGGGCCTCGGAAACCCCCCTCGCCATACCCTGTCCGCCACAGACCACCACATGCGCCCCCTTGCGGATCGCCTCGCGGCACCCCGTGTTGTCGCGGATGAACCCCGCGAGCGGCCCCACGCCCGTGCCCGCGCCGATCAGGATCAGCGGCGCATGGCCCGACCCCGGTTTGAAGTCGGGGTGACGGCGCAGGAACGCACGCACCGTCTGACCCGGCTCGAGCCCCACGAGCTGACCGGAACACAGGCCGCCGGGGTGCTTTCGGACCACGATCTCGATGAAAGCGTCGCGGCGCCCCGAAGCCAGCGAATACAGACGCGGCACCTCCGAGCCTTCCGGCACGATCCCCAGGAGATCGCCTGCGCTGAACCGGCCGAAGCCGTGCCCGGTCAGGCGCTGCCAGAGCGATTCCCGTGGGAGGGCAAAACGCAGGATGGCCGTGGGCGCCTGCACCTCGGCGCCGTAGTCGCGTCGCGAGACGAGCGTGAGATCGCGAGTCGCGTGTCCTTCGGGCTGGTGCGCCAGCTCCAGCTCGAGGCCCAGGGCGGCACCGCTGACGGACAACACGATGAGCAGGGCCAGGGCCATCAGCCCCGGCCACCGATGCAGCACACGAATCACGGGCCGGACCCTCACATCTCGTACTTGAAGCTGGCGATGTAGCGGCGACCGCGTACCAGCTCACCGGCATTGGCGCGGTTCAGGGGGATGTTGATCTCGCGCGGGGACTGGCGCCTATCTTCAACCGCCGCATCGACATGCAACGTGTACCCTTGCTCGAAAAGTGCATCGTTGAGATCCAGCGTGAATTCCAGGGTCTGCCCCTCACCGACACTGGCACCGGTGATGCCATCGACCTGTGCCGTGTCACCGCCCGTGGCGCGATACCAACCTGTCAGGTCCTTGTAGTATTTGGACTTCTCACCGGCCATCCAGAGACTGCCGACATAAGCGCCGCTGGCGTCGGTGACGTAATAGGCCAGATAGGCGCCATTGCCGCCGTAACGATTCAGCTGCGTGGTGAACGTCACTGGTGCCGCCGAGGCGATTACCGGGAGGCTCAGCGCAGCGGCCAGCGTGAGGGGGGCGAGGATCGATTTCATCGTGTCTTCTCCTTGCGGTTCGCGACCACAGTCATTGCCTCGGCCTTACTGGGTGTTCACCTTCGGGGTCGAGCCCGGCGTGAACAGGCCGTTGTCCGGGGGCGCGGTGGTGCCGGCACGGGCGGGGCCCGCCGCTGCGCCGTCGTCGTCGTCGTAGCGTCTGCGGTTATCCGTATCGCGCTCCATGCCCACGCCGGGGCCTCCCGACGGCCCGGTGAACTCCGCCTGGCTGACTGCACCGTCGCCGTCCCGGTCGAGCCACATGGGTCTTCTCCCGTAATTGCTGCGAGGATTGCGGCCGCGGCGGACCGCGACCTCGCAGCCGATTGTGATCACGGGCGGTGGAGGGAATATGGGCGAATCGGGGAGAGAGTATGAACGTCGCGGCGGAGGACCTCAGTCCAGGGCCTCGAGACGGTAACCGACGCCGTAGACCGAGCGGATCAGCTCCTGGTCGCCGCAGATGGCCGCCATTTTGCGCCGGAGGTTCTTGACGTGGGTGTCCACCGTCCGGTCGGTGACCACGCGGTGGTCGTCGTAGAGGTGATCGAGGAGCTGGTCCCGCGAGAACACCCGGCCGGGGTGCGCCGCCAGGGTGGCGAGCAGCCGGAACTCCACCGGCGTCAGCGACAGGGGCTCGCCGTCGAGGCTGGCGCGGTAGCCGGCCTCGTCCACGACAAGCCCGCGGCCCGCGTCAGCGCCGGGGTCGGTGCGGGTCCGTCGCAGGATGGCCTTCACCCGCGCCACCACCTCCCGGGGGCTGAACGGCTTGCAGATGTAGTCGTCGGCACCGAGCTCCAGGCCGAGGAGGCGGTCGATCTCCTCCACCCGGGCGGTGACCATGACCACGGGTACCTCGCTGAAGCCGCGGATCTCGCGGCACACGCTCATGCCATCCTCGCCGGGGAGCATGAGGTCGAGGAGCACCAGGTCGGGCCCATGTTCGTGAATCCAGGGCACGACGTCGCGGCCGTCGTCGAGCACGTGAGGCTCGTAGCCCGCCGCGCGCAGGTAGTCGGCCAGCAGCCCCGCCAGCCGGGGCTCGTCTTCCACGATGAGGATGTGTGCGCTCATGCCCCGGATACCCTCCCCGTTTGTCCTGCCCCGTTGACCCGGTCCGCCAGCGGCAGCGTCAGGCGTATGCCGACGCCGCCGGCGGGCGAAGGGTACGCCTCGATCCGGCCACCATGGGCCTCGACGATGTTGCGGCATATCGCAAGGCCGAGGCCGGCGCCGCCGCTGGAGCGGCTGCGCGAGCCCTCCACCCGGTAGAGCCGTTCGAACAACCGCTCTAGGGCCTCGGCGGGCACACCCGGTGCGGAGTCCTCCAGCCGCAGCACGGCCTCGCCGTCCCGGGTGGTGAGCGACAGCCGCACCTCACCATCGCGGTCGGTATAACACAGGCTGTTGTGCAGCAGGTTGCCCAGGAGCTGGTTGACGCGGCCGCGATCGGCGGTGACCGTCACCGGTGCCTCGGGGACCTGCACGGTCAGGGTCAGGCCGGCATCCGCCATCCGCGGGCGCCACTGCTCGGCGCTCGCCCGCGCCAGCGCGGCGAGATCCAGTGCCTCCATGCGGTAGTTGAGGGCACCGGCATCGGCGAGGGAGAGCTCGTAGAGGTCGTCGACGAGCTTGCTCAGGGTCGCGACGCTGCCCTGCAGGCCGGTCAGCGACTCCCGGGTGAGCGGACGCACCCCGTCCTCCATGGCCTCCAGCTCGGCGCGCAGCACCGACAGCGGCGTGCGCAGCTCGTGGGAGATGTCCGCCATGAATGCGCGGCGCAGGCGCTCGTTGCGTTCCAGGGTCTCGGCGAGGCGGTTGAAGTCGTTCGCCAGCTGGCCGAGCTCGTCACGGCGTGACTCGTCCACCCGGGTGTCGAATCGCCCGGCGGTGAGTGCCCGGGTGCCACCGGCGAGGCGGCGTACCGGCGCGAGGAACCCCCGGGCGAGCAAGAGGCTGACCACCGTGGCGAGCACCACGACGACCAGCGCGGTCATCCAGGCGGCGTGGAACTGTTTCTCCTGGAAACGCAGGGCCAGCTCATCGGTGATCCGCCCCGGCGGGCGGTAGACCAGCCAACCCACGGTTGCGCCGTCCACCACGACCGGACGCGACTCCGTCTGGCCCGAGACCACCTTCGGCCCGGCAACGTGCCGCCGGTCGGCGTCCAGCAGGGCGGGGCCGAAACGCACCGGGCCCTGCATGGCCGGCACATCCCCGCCAGGGCCGGCAAACAGGTGCCGGGAGCCGTCGTGGTCGTCATCATCATCGTCGTCGTCGTCTCCGCCATCCCCTTCCCGGTGTGCGCCCTCCTCGCGCTCGCGGTGATCGGCCTCCGCCTTGCGCTGGCGCCACAGCGCCTCCCGGACCAGGTGCCGCCAGCGCCGGGGCTCGGATAGATCCTCCCAGTCCCCGGCCTCGCGATAGTAGTCGGCGAGCACCGAGGCCAGCACGGCAATGCGCTCGCCCTCGCGCTCGCGCACGTAGTCGAGGAAATCGCTGCGAAAGGTCACCTGTACGGCGAAGGTCATGAGCACGACCACGCACAGCGTGACGCCCAGAATGGCGAGAAACAGCTTCGCAGTGATGCCCGGTCGCCTCATGAACCCCTTCCAGTCACCTGTGCCTTGCCCATTGTCATGGCAGGCGAACTCACGGGGGCCAAGTATCCCGCGTGGAGTGCGCGACGCAAGCGCGATCGCGCCGACTCCCGGGTATCTTCATATTCCGCCCACTATCGCCTCGCACCATTGCGAGTGAACCGACACGACCAAGGAGGCCTCCCCATGCAACTGCGCGATACACCGACCGATTACAGCACCGTCACCCGCTGGCTCCACTGGCTCACGGCGACGGCCACACCGCCGATTTCTTCGGGCTCTTTTCTCTGCCACCGCTAGTCGGGGAGGACGACACCACGAGGGCCGGCTCACCGCGGAGGCGCATCCGGCGTGACGATGGTACCCTCGCCATGCCCGGTGCGCTGGCGCTTACCGAGCCTACAGGGTCGGATGGCCAGCCGGTATCATGCGGTCAACGATCACGCCAGTCTGCGATGAACCCGCTTTCCTTGCGGCTTCCACCTGCTGGCCTGAGCCCGGCCTTTACAGCCAGGGAGCGGGCAGGGATAGTGGGGGCTGACGACAGGGGCGCCGTGGCGACATTGCCACGGCTGAGACGCACCCTCGGAACCTGACCCGGATAATGCCGGCGTAGGGAGTCGTGCGGCCCCGGCCCTGCCGCCGCGCCGCACCTCCCACGCCAGGGAGGCCCCATTCATGCTTGCCATCGATCCCGCTGCGCACCTGGCCCGGGTGCGCGAGACCCGCCCGCTGGTCCACAACATCACCAACCATGTCGCCATGAACAGCATGGCAAACGTGCTGCTGGCTATCGGCGCCTCGCCAGCCATGGCCCATGCCCGCGAGGAGGCCGCCGAGTTCACCGCGCTGGCCGGCGCCCTGACGATCAATATCGGCACCCTCTCGCCCCACTGGGTCGAGGCCATGGAGGCCTCCGCCCTGGCCGCCGGGGAGACGGGGCGACCCTGGGTGCTGGATCCGGTGGCGGTGGGCGCCACGCGCTATCGTCGCGAGACCGGCGCGCGACTTCTGGCGCTGTCCCCGGACGTGATCCGCGGCAACGCCTCAGAGATCATCGCTCTGGCAGGACAGGCCGGCGGCGGGCGCGGCGTGGACAGCACCGACCCAGCCGAGGCGGCCCACGATGCAGCCATCCGGCTGACCTGCCAGACGGATGGCGTGGTCGCGGTGACCGGCGAGGTGGATCTGGTCACCGACGGCCGGCGGATCGCTCACCTGCGGGGCGGCCACCCGCTCATGCCCCGGATTACCACCCTGGGCTGCGCGCTGACCGGCGTGGTGGCGGCCTTCCTGGCCGGCGGCGAGGATACCTTCGCAGCGACGGTGGCGGCGTTGGCCTGCTACGCCGTGGCCGGCGAACTGGCCGGCGAGGCGGCGCACGGCCCGGGCAGCTTCGCCGTAGCCTTCCTCGATGCCCTCTATCACCTGGATGACGAGGCGCTGACCACACGAGCCCGGTTGGAGATCAACCATGCGCCTTGATCTTTCGCTCTACCTGATCACCGACCCGGCCCTGTGTGAGGATCGAGGGCTGGTAGAAACCGTGGTAGCAGCCGTGCGCGGCGGCGTAACGGTGGTGCAGCTGCGCGACAAGCAGGCCTCTGATACCGAACTGATCGACCAGGCGCGTCGCCTCAAGGCCGCGCTCTCCGACACCGGCGTGCCACTGCTCATCAACGACCGCCTGGAGGTGGCACTGGCCGCCAGCGCCGACGGCCTGCACCTCGGCCAGGACGACGGCGACGTGGCCGAGGCCCGCGCGGCGCTCGGCCCGGAGGCGATTCTCGGGCTCTCTGTCCAGACGCATGCGCAGATGGCGTGCCTCGACCCAACCGCGCTGGACTACCTGGGCCTGGGCCCGGTGTTCGCCACCCCCAGCAAGCACGACCATGCCGAACCGCTAGGCTTCGATGGCCTGGCCGCGCTGGTGGCCGAAAGCCCGCTGCCCTGCGTGGCCATCGGTGGGCTCAAGGCCGAGCACGTGGCCGCGACGCAGCGGGCCGGCGCCCACGGCCTGGCAGTGATCTCGGCGATCTGCGGCACTCCCGACCCGGAACGCGCGGCACGCGCCTTCGCTGGCCCGCCAGGCCGCTGAACGCGAAACGCCGCCACCGCGATGATTCGCGATGACGGCGTGGCCATGACCGGCCGTGCCTAGCTATCCGAGCGCGGCTCGCCGGGAGGTCGACGGTAGCCATGCAGCATGGCGGCGATCAGATTGTCGCCTCGCTTGCGGCTCTCGACGAGTGCGCCCAGCACGTGCAGCGGTATTAGCCAGAGGATCGCCGTGGCCATCCACTCATGCACCTCCTCAACCCACTCGACACCCCAGAAGCGATCGGTCTCCTCCATCATGTAGCCGGTAGTGCCCAACCCCAGCAACAGGGCCAGCAGCGTCAGCATCATCACCGCCCCCAGCGGGGTGTGGGTGATACCGTGCGACGACGAGGCCGTGTCGACACTCCCTCCTGCTGGTTGGCGCAGCGCGGCCCGCAGGCGGCGGGGCGTCGGCCAGAAGCTCGTCCAACGCGCCGACCAAGGGCCAACGAATCCCCACAGGATACGCACGCCGATCAGCGCCACCACGCTGTAGCCGATCCACTGATGCCAGGTCTCGCCGGCCTCGGTGAGAAAGTAGTTGGCCAGGAAGCCAGCCACCAGTGACCAGTGGATGATTCTGACCAAGGGGTCCCAGACGCGGACCCGTTGGCTGCTCGCATTGCCGGTCATGACCAGGCCTCCGCTCAGTCGACTTCCTTCTTGACGATCTCGCCGTTAACGGGGTTGAAATAGATCTCGACCCGACGCTCCTGGTCATCCCAGCCGTAGACCTCGTAGCAGCCGCCATCGGTGGTCTTGAACTCCTTGACCTTGTAGCCCGCATCAGCGATCTGCTGCTTCATCTCCTTCTCGCTCATCCACTCGCTCTGAGGAGCGTCGGTGCAGGTCGGCTCGGCTACAGCAGCAACGCTTGCCGCCAGCAGGCTGGATGCCACAATGCCCTTGAGTACAGTGCGCTTCATTGGAAAACCTCCAGAAAGTCAGTGATAGACGGCCACTGGCCGAAGGCCGGGTGGCGGTTCCCGACGGCAGCTACCGGCAGGAACAGGCTCATCATGGTCAGCCAAACTTACAAAACCCTTAACGCCGTGGAAAAACTTCACCGGCCAGGTTGGCGAAAGGCGATGGCATCACCGATGGCCAGGCAGAGCACGCCCAGACACATGAAGCCACTGCCCTGGCAAGACGCTGACATGCCGCCTGCCCTCCTCTGGCCGAGGCCCCAAAAAGCCACCCCGCCGGCCAGGGGCCGGCGGGGTGGCGAGAGTCAACTATGCAGCCAACAACTATGGCAGGGACTGCTGACGTGGCGCAGGGCAAGCCCTCAGAGGCTGGCCTGGACCACCATGCACTCCATGCCCTGGGCCACCAGGCGACGACAGGCGGTGTGGGCCTGGCCCTCGTTCATGTCCACCAGGCGGGCGCGGTAGACGCCGGACTTGTCGGCATCGGCCACGGCGACGCGGGCGTCAGCCAGTTCGCTGGCCAGCTGACTGGCGGCACGCGACGCTAGGCTGTGGGCATGCCCAGCATCGCTGAAGGCGCCGACCTGAACGCCCCAACTGCCGCGCCGGCTAGTATTTATCGGGGCGCTTGCCGGCGACGAGGGATGACGGGCGATCAGTTCCCGGATGGGATCGTCGGCCGAGCCCTGGCCCCGCTCGAGCTCGAGGCTCGCCCCGCCGCCACCCGCCGGAACCTCGATACGCGTCACCCGTGAGGGTGCTGGCTGGCGGGTAACGCTAAGCGAGGCCCGCGACGGCGCAACCGAAGACGGGCTGGAGGACGACACCCCCTGTGCCGACGTGCCCAGGCTGGCCAGACGAAGCCAGTCGCCAACCGGCTGGCCCGGGGCCTGGGGCTCGCCGGGCATCAGCCGTCCCCCGGAGATGTCGGTACTGGCCAGCCAGTCGTGGCCGTCGGCCAGCGCGCCCCGCACGAAACCGCGATCCAGCAGGTCGGCGGTGTGGGCGTCTCGCGACGCGGCGCTGAAGCCGCCCATCACCACGGTGATCAGGCGCCGGCCGTCACGCACCGCCGAGGTAGTGACGTTGAAACCCGAGTCACGAATGAAGCCGGTCTTGAGGCCATCGGCGCCTGGGTAGCTCTTGAGCAGGCGGTTGTGGCCGGAAATGGTCTTGCCGTGCCAGGCGAAGCTCGAGCGCGAGAAGTAGGGATAGTACTGGGGAAAGTCGCGCATCAGGTGGTAGCCGAGCACCGCCATGTCGCGTGCCGTGGTGACTTGGCCGGCATCGGGCAGGCCGTTGGGATTGCGGAACACGGTGTCCTGCATGCCCAGCTCGCGCGCCTTGTCGGTCATCATGCCCGCGAACTGGACTTCGTTGCGGCCCAGCGCCTCGGCCACCACCACCGCCACATCGTTCGCCGACTTGACCACCAGCGCTTCGATGGCCTTCTCCACGGGAATGGTGGAACCGGCCTTCACATAGAGCTTGGACGCGGGCTTGGCAGCCGCATGAGCCGAGACCGGCAGCGGCTGGCTCAGGCCAAGTCTGCCCTCTTCCAGAGCCTCGAACAGCAGGTAAAGGGTCATCATCTTGGTGAGCGAGGCTGGATAGCGCAGCTTGTCGGCGTTCTCGGCGTAGAGGATCTCCTGGCTGTCGGCGTCGATGACGATGCCCGCATAGCGAGGATTATTGGCCTGGACGGACATGCTGACCAGCAACAGGCCGGTCAGCCATACGAGAAGGCTGCCTATCCGGCGCCGGCTGGTTGTTATGGTAGGCACCATGGTTGCGTTCCCTCGAGGTTTGTTACCGATGCCCTGGCATTATGGCCCACTGTGGTGCCCTGTACAGGGGCGAGGGGACTTTGTGTCGTTTTTTCGTCGATCCGGCACGGCCTTTCGTCAATGCCCGAGGAGACGCTGTCCGCCGATCCACACCAGGCGCAGCGCCAGCAGCGTCAGCGCCCACCTGAAGAGGCTGTCGAAGCGGTGCTCGGAGAGGCGGTGCAGCAGATGCAGCCCCAGCCAGGTACCGAGAAACCCCGCCGCCACCATCACCAGCATCAATGGCAGCCAGTCGCGGAAGACGAAGCCGGCCACACCGAACACGAAGGCCTTGGTCAGGTGCTGCAGCAGCATGCAGGCGGAAAAGGTAGCAACCTTAGCCAGGCGGCCTACCTGACCCTGCTTGATGAAAGCCGCCACCATGGGACCACTGGCGCCGACCAGGCTGGAGAGCAGGGTGGTGACGGCCCCGGCAACCAGCACGCCACCACGCCCCAAGGCCCGTTTCGGCAGCCCGGGGCCCCAGCAGGTGAAGAGCACGAAAGCCGCGATACTCAGCTCCAGCACCCCGGCCGGCAGGCGCACCAACAGCCAGGCGGCGGCCAGCGCCCCTAGCACCACGCCGGGCAGGAAGGCGACCAGCGTGGTGCGATCGATATGTCGCCAGGTCAGCGCCGTGCGACCGACGTTGGAGCCGAGCTGCACCATGCCATGCACCGGTATCAGCGCCGCCGCCGGCATCACCTGAGCCAGCGCCATGATCATCAGCACCCCGCCGCCAACACCCACCGCGGCGGTGAAGGCCGAGGTGAACACCGACAGCAGTATCAGTAGAAGATTGATCCCCGCCGAGAGCGGCGAAAGACTCTCCAGTAGCATCGACGTTCCGTGGTCACGAGAGAACCCCACTATATCCGATCTTGGTGGGGCTAGGGGCTATTGCAGATAGCGGTATTGCTCGGGGCTAATCCGTCATCACCGGAGTGCCGAAAGGCGAGTCACGAAAGGCGAGTCAGTCGTCGCTCAGCATGTGGTGGCGCAGCTTCTGCTCGTCGAGGATCACTACTCGCTGACGGTCGATGTTGATGATCCCCTCCTCGCGCAGCCTGGCCAGCAGCCGCGAGAGGGTTTCCGGGGTCATGGCCAGCTGAGCGGCCAGCCAGCGCTTGGGAATCGTCAGCCGCACCACCCGCGGGCCCCTGATGAACCCCGTCGGGAGCTGGCGCATGAGGTAGCTGGCCAGGCGTGCCATGGCGTTGGCCTGGGTCAGCAGAGCCATGTCCTCGAGGCGCTCGGTGAGCTCCAGCACCAGTTGGCTCATGAACTCCGCCCGGCAGGCCGGCTGATGATCTATGATCGCGCGGCAGCGTGTCGCAGGGATGGTCAGTACATGGGTACGGCGCAGGGCCTCGGCGGAATAGAGGTAGACCCCGGCGCTGGACACCATGCTCAGCTCGCCCAGGGTGCCGCCGCGCTCCACGCAGCGGATGGTCGCCAGGCGACCATCGCCGGCGCTGCGCACCAGGCGCACCGCCCCGCTGACCACGATATACAGCCACTCGGCCGGGGCATCCTGGCAAAATAGCCACTCGCGGGTCTTGAGGGTGCATACCTTGCTGTCTTCCAGCAGAGCCTCAAGCTGCTCATCGTCGAGATCACGCAACCAGGACACACCGCGCACCAGCTCACGCAGCTGGCGGGGCCGCAACAGCAGCTCGGTCGAGGAACGGGGCACCGGGGCAGTATCCGTAGACATGGCCTTCCTCCACAGCGGTATCAGCATCGATGACCAGGTAGCCATGGGCCTGGCTGGCGGCGCTGAGCATGTGTGATCCCTGGCGGGCATGCGCCATAGGCAGCGCCAGCCCAGCCACGACACACCCACCCTCGAGGCCCCGGGATTGCCGGGCAGGTCAAACAGCGGGGGGCCATCGTGCAGCGATGGGCCGAGCCCGCCAAGGGTAAACGGCTTGCCGGGATTGACCGCCACGCCGTGGAGCAGATGCACCCAGGCGCGTCACTAGGCACGTCACTAATCGCCGGACATGGTCCTTCTTCCCCCTGGCCCCACCGGTACAGACTACCAGATCGACTTGTTCGCCTACCTGACCAAGAGATTGACCCAGGTCAGCTGAGGTATCAGCAACGCCCCAAGATCGCGGCGCGAGCGGCGTCATGGAAAGGAGAGTCGGAAACCTCGGGGGGCCGGCCCCCTTCATGCGGCTACTGCATCAGGGCGCTGCCACCCTCGTCGTCGAGCGCGATGCCCTCGACGCCGATCTCGGCCTCCAGCGCCAGCAGGTAATGGCGCAGGGCCCGGCGTGTGGCCTGCTCGCGCAGGCTGTGGCGGACGTGCTCGGCCACCTGCTCATAGGGCAGCTCGCGTCCCTCGACACGCGCATCGATGGCCACCACGTGCCAGCCGTAGCGCGAGGCCAGCGGCCGGTCATGCAGCCCCTCGGGCAGGTGCTGCAGGGCGCGATCCAGCTCGGCCACGGTCTGGCCGGGCACCAGCCAGCCCAGCTCGCCGCCCTGCTCCTTCGAGGGGCAGGCGGAGTGGCGCTGGGCGAACTCGGTAAAGCGCTCGGGTACTGCCTGCAGCTCGCGGATCAGTGTCTCGCCCAGGCGATAGCCGGCATCACGGGCCGGGGCGTCGTCCGGGGCCGCGGCGAGCAGCACATGACGCACCCGCAGGCGGGTGGGTTCGCTGAAGCGCTCGGGATGGGCGGCGTGGAAGCGGCGGCAATCCGCCTCGGCGGGCTCGGGGACCTCCAGCTCCCGCTCCAGCAGCGCGGCGATAGCAGCATCGGCCTCGTCGATCGCCTCGCTCGCAGCCTCGTCCATGCCCAGCGCCGCCGCCCGCTGGCGCAGCAGCTCACGCACCACCAGGGCGCGGGCCGCCTTGAGCTGGGCGGTACCGGCGCTGTCCGCCGGGTGGTACTGCATCTCCTCGGCGATGGCGGCCTCCGCGATGGTGGCCGCGCCGACCCGGATCGGCGGGGGAGTCACGGCGCTCCCCGGGATCATCTCGATATCGATCTTCTGCATGAAGGAAACTCCTTACCCTCTACGCCGCACGAGCTGATAGCGGCGAGTCACGTAGCCGAAGGGCACGCTCCACACATGCACCAGACGGGTGAAGGGGAACAGCAGGATGATGGTCAGGCCCACCAGAATGTGCAGCTTGTAGATCAGGCCGACCTCGTCGAGGTAGCCCGCGGCACCGCCCTGGAAAAACACGATGGACTGTGCCCAGCCGGCGAGCTGAAGCATCACGCCGCCGTCCAGGTGGCCCAGGGCGGGGATGATGGTCAAAAGACCCAGCGAGACCTGCACGACCAACAGCACAATGATGACGGTATCCATGGTGCTGGACGAGGCCCTCACCCGCGGGTTGGTCAGGCGGCGATGGGCCAGCATGGCGCCTCCCACCAGGCACATCACGCCGGCGATGCCGCCGACCAGGATGGCGACTAGCTGCTTGGTCCCGGCGCTCATGAAGGGC
Source organism: Halomonas ventosae (assembly GCF_004361885.1). GTDB lineage: Bacteria > Pseudomonadota > Gammaproteobacteria > Pseudomonadales > Halomonadaceae > Halomonas > Halomonas ventosae_C. The sequence goes on along the minus strand of NZ_SNWH01000002.1, from coordinate 125,508 downwards.
GCGTAGACCCAGTGCGGGGTCAGCAGGCCCACCAGATGGCCGAAGAAGATCACCAGGATGCCGACATGGAAGAGGTTGCTGGCCATGCGCATGTTCCGGGAAGTCAGCATCTGGCTCGATCCGCTCTTCCAGGTGTACTGGCCATGATCGAAGCGCAGCAGGCTGCCAACCAGGAAGACGGTGCCGGCAAGGTAGGGGTAGAGCCCGAACAGCAGGGTAGTAAAGTAGCTCATGACTGGTCTCCTTGATGCCTGGCGGCGACGGAGGCGGGATCGAGGACCCGCACCGCCTCGCTGTGCGTCACGTTCTTGCGCTCGGCGAGTCGCTGGCCCTCGGCGGACTGCAGGGCGCAGTCCTCGTCGGAGGCGGCGCTGAAGCGCACCGCTTCTTCCTCCCACACCTCGTCCAGTGCCTCGGGGGTGTCGTCGGGTGCCTCCTCCTTCACCGTCTCGCGGTGGGCGTCGACGTCCCCCTCGGCGCCGATCAGCGCCAGCAGCGCCAGCGGCACCAGGGCATGGTCGGCATCGCGCTCCTCCAGTCGGGCGGCGAGCAGTGCCAGGATATGGCGAATCTCGCCCAGCCAGCGGCCGATGTCGGCGTCCGGGCGGGTCGAGAGGTACTCCAGGAACAGCGGCAAGTAGTCGGGCAGCTCACGGGCATCGAGCTCGAAGCCCGCGGCGCTGTACTCAGCCATCAGGTCGACCATGGCCTGGCCGCGATCGCGGGACTCGCCGTGGACGTGCTCGAAAAGCAGCAGCGAGGTGCTGCGCCCCTTGTCGAACAGTGCCACGTACTCAGCCTGCAGCTCCATCAGGTCGGCCTCCAGCAGGCGCTGACACCAGTCCATCAGGCGGGTGCGCAGCGCCGCCTCCCAGCGGCGCTCGGCGTCGAGGAGCTCGATCATCTCCGGTGCGGCGGCCTGGAGTTCTGCGGAGGGGTAGTCGAGCAGCCGGGCCAGCACGCGCAGGCTCAGCATGTCCGGCTCCGCGGCGGGGTGTTGCAGCGCTGCCTCAGCCATGACGCACCTCCTCGGCTTTCTCGTCGCTCTGCGGATCAAAGGTCTCGACCGGCTGGACCAGGGTGGTGGTGGTCTTGCGACCGCCGAAGAGGCTCTGGCCGCTGTCGCCATGGCAGCCGTCGCCGAAGCTGAAGCCGCAGCCGCCGCGCTCCGGGAAGGCATCAATGGCTATCTCACGGTGGCTGGTGGGGATCACGAAGCGGTCCTCGTAGTTGGCGATGGCCAGGTAGCGGTACATGGATTCCACCTGGTCCTCGCTGAGCCCCACGCTCTCCAGCACGTCAGTCTCGGCCTTGCCCTCGACATGCTTGCCGCGCATGTAGAGGCGCATGGCCATCAGCCGCTTGAGCGCCAGCACCACGGGCTCCTCCTCGCCGGCGGTGAGCAGGTTGGCCAGGTACTTGACCGGGATGCGCAGCGACTCGATCTTCGGCATCACGCCATCGAACTCGACGTTGCCGGCCTCGGCGGCGGACTGGATCGGCGACAGCGGCGGCACGTACCAGACCATCGGCAGGGTGCGATACTCGGGGTGCAGCGGCAGCGCCAGGCCCCAGTCCATGGCCAGCTTGTAGACCGGCGAGGCCTGGGCGGCGGCGATCACGTTGTCGGTGATGCCGTCCTTCTTCGCCTGGGCGATCACCTCCGGGTCGTGGGGATCGAGGAATATCTCGCGCTGGCGATGGTAGAGGTCACGCTCGTCCGGGGAGCTGGCCACTTCCTCGATGCGGTCGGCATCGTAGAGCAGCACGCCGAGATAGCGGATCCGGCCCACGCAGGTCTCGGAGCAGACGGTCGGCTGGCCGGCCTCGATGCGTGGATAGCAGAAGATGCACTTCTCGGACTTCCCGGTCTTCCAGTTGTAGTAGATCTTCTTGTAAGGGCAGCCAGAGATGCACATCCGCCAGCCGCGGCACTTGTCCTGATCGATCAGCACGATGCCGTCCTCCTCGCGCTTGTAGATCGCACCACTCGGACACGACGCCACGCAGGTCGGGTTGAGGCAGTGCTCGCACAGCCGCGGCAGATACATCATGAAGGTGTTCTCGAACTGCCCGTAGATGTCGGCCTGGATCTTCTCGAAGTTCGCGTCCTTGCGGCGCTTGGCGAACTCGGTGCCGAGAATCTCCTCCCAGTTCGGGCCCCATTCGATCTTGTTCATGCGCGCCCCGGAGATCAGCGAGCGCGGCCGCGCGGTCGGCTGGTGCTCACCCTGCTTGGCGGTATGCAGGTGCTGGTAGTCGAAGGTGAACGGCTCATAGTAGTCGTCGATCTCCGGCAGGTCGGGATTGGCGAAGATGTTCGCCAGCACCCGCCACTTGCCGCCGATGCGCGGCTCGATGCGGCCATCCTTGCGACGCAGCCAGCCACCCCGCCACTTCTTCTGATTCTCCCACTCCTTGGGATAACCGATGCCGGGCTTGGTCTCGACGTTGTTGAACCAGGCGTACTCGACGCCCTCGCGGCTGGTCCAGACATTTTTGCAGGTCACTGAACAGGTGTGACAGCCGATGCACTTGTCGAGGTTGAGAACCATGCCTACCTGGGAACGAATCTTCATTTCACGGCCTCCTGCTCGTAGTCATTGCCTTCGCCGTCCAGCCAGTCGATCCGGCGCATCTTGCGCACGATGACGAATTCATCGCGGTTGGAGCCGACGGTGCCGTAGTAGTTGAAGCTGTAGGCGAGCTGGGCATAGCCGCCGATCATGTGGGTCGGCTTGGGACACACGCGGGTCACCGAGTTGTGGATACCGCCCCGCGTGCCGGAGATTTCCGAACCGGGGATATTCAGGAGTCGCTCCTGGGCGTGATACATCATCGCCATGCCGCTCTTGACCCGCTGGCTGACTACTGCCCGGGCGGTGACCGCGCCGTTGGCGTTGTAGAGCTCCATCCAGTCGTTGTCCTCGACACCGATGGATTTGGCATCGTCCTCGGAGAGCCAGACGATGGGACCGCCCCGCGACAGGGTCTGCATCAGCAGGTTGTCGCTGTAGGTGGAGTGGATGCCCCACTTCTGGTGCGGGGTGATCCAGTTCAGGGCGATCTCCGGGTTACCGTTGCTCTTGGGTGCATGGACGCTGGCCACCGCCTTGGTGTCGATGGGTGGCCGATAGACCAGCAGGCTCTCGCCGAAGGCGCGCATCCAGGGGTGGTCCTGGTAGAACTGCTGGCGACCGCTGACGGTGCGCCACGGGATCAACTCGTGGACGTTGGTGTAGCCGGCGTTGTAGGAGACATGCTCGTCCTCGAGGCCTGACCAGGTGGGGCTGGAGATGATCTTGCGCGGCTGGGCGACGATGTCGCGAAAGCGGATCTTCTCCTCCTCCTTGGGATGCGCCAGGTGGGCGTGGTCGCGCCCGGTGATCTTGGAAAGCGCCTGCCAGGCTTTCACCGCCACCTGGCCGTTGGTCTCCGGCGCCAGGGTCAGGATCATCTCGGCGGCATCGATGGCCGACTCGATCTGCGGACGCCCCTTGTGCGGCCCGTCCAGCTTGCGGTGATTGAGCCTGCCGAGCAGCTCCACCTCCTTCTCGGTGTTCCAGCTGATGCCCTTGCCGCCATTGCCGATGCTCTCGAGCAGCGGGCCGATGGAGGTGAAGCGCTCATAGGTCTCGGGATAGTTCCGCTTGACCTCGATCAGCGCCGGCATGGTCTTGCCGGGAATCGGCTCGCACTCGCCCTTCTTCCAGTCCCTGACCTCGACCTGAGCCAGCTCGGCCGGGGAGTCGTGCTGGTGCGGCAGGGTGACCAGGTCGGTCTCCTCGCCCAGATGTCCCACGCAGGCCTTGGAAAAGGCCTTGGCGATACCCTTGTAGATCTCCCAGTCGCTGCGCGACTCCCAGGCTGGGTCGGTGGCCGCAGTCAGCGGGTGGATGAAGGGGTGCATGTCGGAAGTGTTGAGGTCGTCCTTCTCGTACCAGGTCGCCGTGGGCAGCACGACGTCCGAGTAGAGGCAGGTGGTGGACATGCGGAAGTCCAGGGTCACCAGCAGATCAAGCTTGCCCTCGGGGGCCTCGTCGTGCCACTTGACCTCCTCGGGCTTGATGCCGTCCATCTTACCCAGGTCCTTGCCCTGCACCCCGTGGTTGGCGCCCAGCAGGTACTTGAGCAGGTAGTCATGGCCCTTGCCGGAGCTGCCCAGCAGGTTGGAGCGCCAGATGAACATGTTGCGCGGGAAGTTCTGGGGGTTGTCCGGGTCCTCCGCGGCGAAGGCCAGCTTGCCCTCCTTGAGCTGCTCAACGGCGTAGTCCTTGGTGGACAGGCCGGCGGCCTCGGCGGCCTTGGCCAGGCGCAACGGGTTGGTGGAAAGCTGCGGCGCGGAGGGCAGCCAGCCCATGCGCTCGGCGCGCACGTTGAAGTCGATCAGGCTGCCCGAATAGTCTTCGGCCTTGACCAGCGGCGAGAGGATCTCCTTGATCTCGAGCTTCTCGTAGCGCCATTGCGAGGAGTGGTTGTAGAAGAAGGAGGTGGAGTTCATATGGCGCGGCGGGCGGTGCCAGTCGAGGCTGAATGCCAGCGGGGTCCAGCCGGTCTGCGGGCGCAGCTTCTCCTGGCCCACGTAGTGCGCCCAGCCACCACCGCTCTGGCCGATGCAGCCACACATGACCAGCATGTTGATCAGGCCGCGGTAGTTCATGTCCATGTGGTACCAGTGGTTCATGCCGGCACCGACGATGATCATGCTGCGCCCCTGGGTCTTGTGGGCGTTGTCGGCGAACTCGCGAGCGATGCGGGTGGCCTGTTCGGCCGGTACACCGGTGATCTTCTCCTGCCAGGCCGGGGTGTAGGGCTTGACCTGGTCGAAGGAGGTGGCTCCGTCGTCCTCGCCCTCTTGTCCAAACCCGCGGTCGATGCCGTAGTTGGCGCACATCAGGTCGAACACGGTCACCGCCAGCACGTCGCTACCGTCGGCCTTCTTAAGTCGCTTGGCGGGCAGGCTGTGGAACAGCAGCTCATCGCTGGCGCCACCGCTCTTGACGTGATCGAAGTGCTCGTGGGCGATGCCACCGAAGTAGGGGAAGGCGACCTTGGCCACCTCGTCATGCCGCTCGGCCAGGGTCAGCAGCGGCGTGATCTCGCTGCCTTCGGCGTCCAGCGACTCGAGGTTCCACTTGCCGACCTCATCGCCGGTCTCGCCCCAGCGGAAGCCGATGGAGCCGCGCGGCACCACCAGCTGGTCGCGGGTCTCGTCCCAGGCGACGATCTTCCACTCCGGGTTGTTGCCCTGGCCCAGGCTCGCCTCGAAATCGCTGGCGCGCATCTGGCGGCCCGGCGCGTAGCTACCGTCCTCGCGCGCCTCGAGCTCGACCAAAAACGGCATGTCGGTGTAGCGCCGCACGTAGTCGGTGAAGTAGGCGCTGGGCTTGTCGAGGTGGAACTCCTTGAGGATCACATGCCCCATGGCCATGGCCAGGGCGGCATCGGTGCCCTGCTTGGCGGAGAGCCACTCGTCGGTAAGCTTGGAGACCTCGGCGTAGTCCGGAGTGACGGACACCGTCTTGGTGCCCTTGTAGCGCACCTCGGTGAAGAAGTGGGCATCCGGGGTACGCGTCTGCGGCACGTTAGAGCCCCAGGCGATGATGTAGCCCGAGTTGTACCAGTCGGCGGATTCCGGCACGTCGGTCTGCTCGCCCCAGGTCTGGGGGCTGGCCGGCGGCAGATCGCAGTACCAGTCATAGAAGCTCATGCAGACACCGCCGATCAGCGACAGGTAGCGGGTGCCGGCGGCGTAGCTGATCATCGACATGGCGGGAATCGGCGAGAAGCCGATGATGCGATCCGGGCCGTACTGCTTGGCGGTATAGACGTTGGAGGCGGCGATCAGCTCGTTGAGCTCGTCCCAGTCGGCGCGCACGAAACCGCCCAGGCCACGTGCCCGCTTGTACTGCTTGGTCTTGGCCGTATCCTCGACGATGGACGCCCAGGCATCGACCGGATCTCCCTGCGCCGCGAGTGCCTCGCGCCACAGCTTGAGCAAGGGCTTTCTGATCAGCGGGTACTTAAGGCGGTTGGCGCTGTACATGTACCAGGAGTAGCTGGCGCCGCGCGGGCAGCCCCGCGGCTCGTGGTTGGGCAGGTCGGGTCGGGTACGCGGGTAGTCAGTCTGCTGGGTCTCCCAGGTGACCAGACCGTTCTTGACGTAGATCTTCCAGCTGCATGACCCAGTGCAGTTAACGCCATGGGTGGAGCGCACGATCTTGTCGTGCTGCCAGCGCTGCCGGTAGCCGTCTTCCCACTCGCGGGACTCCTGGCGGACCTCGCCATGCTCGTTGGCGAAGGGTTCGCGGGTCTTGCGGAAGAAGTTCAGCCGATCGATGAAGTGACTCATGGTCGCTCTCCAGGCTCCTGAAAAGATGCGTGGCCAGCGTCGGCCACTCGGACTGCCACGCCCTCGCCGGGCTCAGGCAGCTTCCATGAACGGAATTCTGGCGGAATGAACGGTGGAATACTGCCCGGTTACCTCCATATACATGCCCCCTACCTCCAAGGGGATAGGCAGCGAAGATAGGCGCCGAAAGGGCAAGAGAGGTACACCTTTGAGGGAGCGCCGCCTACCCACTAGGGTATAGTGGCAACCTGATCACCAGCTGGCGGGAGGTCTCGCGCCAATGAAACTGCTGCAACGCTCCCTGGTGGCCCGCATCGTCGCCTCGCTGCTGGCGATCAGTGCCTTGGCCATGATCAGCATCGTGGTGACCATGGTGATAGCCAACAGCAGCCGCGGCGATGCCGCCGCCATCAACGTGGCCGGCTCGCTGCGCATGACCATCTACCAGATCGTTGCCGCCCTGCAACGCTATGAACGCCAGCCCGAGGCGGCGCAGCGCGAACGGGTCGAGGCACTGAGCGAGCGCTTCCACGAGCGGCTGGCCAGCCCCCGGCTGACCGCGGCGCTGCCCGCGGCCGAGGAGCATCCGCTACGGGCCCAGTACCAGCTGCTGCAGGCGCGCTGGGACGAGGTACTGGCACCCCAGGTGACCCGCGCCATTGCCGGTGGCGGGCGGGAGGTCGACGCCCTGCGCCAGACCCTGGACGACCTGGTGGGCGACATCGACCAGCTGGTCACCCAGCTGGAGCAGAACAGCGAGGCCAAGATTCAGCTGCTCGGCGTACTGCAGATCCTCTTCCTGGTGCTCACCGCGGTGGTGGTAGCGATCGCCCTCTACGACATCCGCCACAACCTGGTAGCACCGCTGCACCAGCTGGTGGTGCTCGCCCGGGAGGCCGGGCGCCGTAACTTCGGCTATCGCACCCGGCTCAATGGCAGCGACGAACTGGCCCTGCTGGGCCGGACCCTGGACACCATGGCCGGCGAGCTGGCCGCCAGCTACGCCGCCCTGGAGGCACGGGTCTCGCACAAGCAGGCCGAGCTCGAGCGCGGCAACCGGGTCATGCAGGTGCTTCATGATGGCAGCCGGGCCCTGTATGGCGGCGGCAACGACCTGTGCGCCAGCGCCGCCCCGATGCTTCGCCGCATCGAGGCGTTGCTCGGCATCGGCCCGATCCGGCTCTCGCTGCATGACCCCGTCGACGACCGCGAGATGCCGATACTCGTCACTCATTCACGCAGCCGCCCCACCTACTGTCGCGACCACGAGTGCCACGCCTGCCTGCTCGACCCCGAACCCCTAGCGCTCTCTGAGAGCGGCCAGGCGGGATGCCTGCTGCTGCCGGTAAGCGTCGGCGAGACCCTGCTCGGCACTCTGGAGGTCTGGTATCCCAAGGACCGAGAACTCACCGACAGTACCCGCCGGCTGCTCAACGCCCTGACCGACCAGCTGGCCACGGCGGTGTATCTGCAGCGGCGCATCGAAGAGCAGCAGCAGATGACGCTGATGAACGAGCGCACCATCATCGCCCGCGAGCTCCACGACTCCCTGGCCCAGTCGCTCTCCTACCTCAAGATGCAGGTCGCCAGGCTCGAGCGCATGCAGGCCAGGGAGATGCCCCGCGAGGCCCAGACCGCAGTCTTCGGCGAGCTGCGCACCGGGCTCGACAGCGCCTATCGCCAGCTGCGCGAGCTGCTCACCACCTTCCGCCTCAAGCTCGAGGAGCCTGGCCTGGCCAGCGCCATGCGCCAGACCACTGAGGAGTTTGCCAAACGGTTGGGCTTCAGGGTGGAGCTGTTCTTCGACGTGCCGCCGCACCTGCTCAATCCCAACGAGGAGATTCATGTGCTGCAGGTGGTTCGCGAGGCACTGGCCAACATCCACAAGCATGCCTATGCCCATTGGGCGGCGGTCACGGTGCGTTTCCAGCAGGCCCGGCTGCATGTCATGGTCGAGGATGACGGCATCGGCCTGCCGGCGGACGGCTCGCCACCCATGCACTATGGGCTGGTGATCATGCGTGACCGGGCCGAGACCCTGGGCGGCGAGTTCGCGGTGCGCAACCGCCAGGCCGGCGGCACCCTGGTCGAGCTCGCCTTCTCGCCGCGGACCGCACGACTGATCGCCCAGCAGCCGGCCAGCGAGGCTGAGACCACTGCCCTTCAACACGGACACAGGGACTAGCCAGGATGACCCGCATCGATCACGACAGCCCTGCCACGATCCTGCTGATCGACGACCATCCGCTGCTGCGCCGCGGTGTGGCACAGCTGCTCGAACTCGAGGACGACCTGGAGCTGGCCGGCGAGGCGGGCGAACCGGAGCTCGGCCTGCGGCTCGCCGGCGAACTCGACCCCGACATGGTCCTGCTCGACCTCAACATGCCCGGCATGGACGGCATCGCCACCCTGAAGGCGCTGCGCGAGCAGGGCTACGCCGGTCGCATCGTGATGTTCACCGTCTCGGACCACGAGGAGGACCTGGTCGCTGCCTTGCGCAGCGGCGCCGATGGCTACCTGCTCAAGGACATGGATCCCGACGAGATGGTGCGCCAGCTGCGCCAAGCGGCCCTGGGGCGCATGGTGATCAGCGAAAGCCTCACCGCCCTGCTGGCCGAGGCGCTACGCAGCCAGCGCAACCAGCCGGCGGCGCCGGACATCCACAGCCTGACCCAGCGCGAGCGCGAGATCCTGCGCGAGCTGGCCGCCGGCCTCTCCAACAAGCTGATCGCCCGCAAGCTCGACATCACCGAGGGCACGGTGAAGGTGCATGTCAAGCACCTGCTCAAGAAGCTCAACCTGCGTTCGCGGGTGGAAGCCGCGGTATGGGCCGTCCAGGAGGGGGTGGACAAGTAGATCCTGTGTGGATACCTCCAAAGACTCGCGAGGTGTCCACGCTCGCCTCCCCTCTCTTACCCATAACGAATAAACCCTTACATATCAACATGCTGTCAAAGCGACTCGCCTACCACCCTGGAGGTATCCAGCCGGCTTGTCGGCATTTTCCCCCGGTTTCCCCGTCTCCCGGCGAGGCGTATCTTTCGCGGCAAAGCCCCCCCTTGATATCGGTCAACCCTGACCGCGGGCCGGGGCCCTACGCAAGCGCTCTAAGGGGAAATGCCATGACCAGAAAGAATGCCGACATCGAACACTGGGATGTCGAGAACGAGGAGTTCTGGGAGAAGGAAGGCAAGAAGGTGGCCAACCGCAACCTCTGGATCTCCATACCCAGCCTGCTGATAGGCTTCGCCGTGTGGCTGATGTGGGGAATGATCACCACCCAGATGCGCAACCTCGGCTTCCCGTTCACCGTGGACCAGCTGTTCACCCTGACCGCCATTGCCGGCCTCGCCGGCGCCACCTTGCGCATCCCGGCCTCGTTCATGATCAGCATCGCCGGCGGTCGCAACACCATCTTCCTGACCACCGCCCTGCTGATGATCCCGGCGCTGGGCACCGGCATCGCGCTGATGAACCCGGGCACGCCCTTCTGGGTGTTCCAGGCCCTGGCGCTGCTCTCGGGCATCGGCGGCGGCAACTTCGCCAACTCGATGAGCAACATCTCCAGCTTCTTCCCCAAGAAGCAGCAGGGCTACGCCCTGGGCATGAACGCGGGCCTTGGCAACTTCGGTGTTACCACCATGCAGATCCTGATTCCGCTGGTGATGACCGTGGGCATCTTCGGCCCGCTGGGCGGCGAGCCGATGGAGCTGCAGAAGGCCAGCGGCACCCTGATCGGGCGCATCGAGGCGGGTACCGACACCTGGATCCAGAATGCCGGCTTCATCTGGCTGGTGTTCCTGATCCCGCTGGCCTTCGCCGGCTGGTTCGGCATGAACAACATCCGCGCCATCACCCCCAACCCCGGCTCTCCCCTGCAGGCCTTCGGCAAGATCCTGGGCCTGTACGGGGTGGGGCTGCTGACCTCGATCCTCGGTGTGGTGGCGCTGGGCTGGCTCAACATGTGGCTCGCCCTGCCGCTGACCATCGTGCTGACCCTGTTCCTGCTGCGCCTGATCCCCGGTGACATCAAGCCCAACATCCACAAGCAGTTCGCCATCTTCTCCAACAAGCACACCTGGGCGATGACGGTGCTTTACATCGCCACCTTCGGCTCCTTCATCGGCTTCTCCGCGGCGCTGCCGCTCTCGATCAGCGTGATCTTCGGCAACATGATGGAAGTCGCCGCCGACGGCAGTATTTCCCGCGTCGCCAACCCGAATGCCCCCAGCGCCCTCACCTGGGCCTGGATGGGGCCCTTCGTCGGTGCGCTGATCCGCCCGGTGGGCGGCTGGATCTCCGACAAGGTCGGCGGCGCCATCGTCACCCAGGCGATCTCCGTGGTAATGGTGCTGGCCTCCGCCGCCGTGGGCTACGTGATGATGCTGGCCTACAACGCCACCGATCCCAACCAGTACTTCTGGATGTTCCTTACGCTGTTCATCGTGCTGTTCGCCGCCAGCGGCATCGGCAACGGCTCCACCTTCCGCAGCATCGGCTTCATCTTCGACCTGCAGCAGAAAGGCCCGGTGCTGGGCTGGACCTCCGCCGTGGCCGCCTACGGTGCCTTCATCGCCCCGCGAGTGATGGGCGAGCAGATCAAGGCCGGCACCCCGGAGCTGGCCATGTACGGCTTTGCCGTCTTCTACGCGCTCTGCCTGGTCGTCAACTGGTGGTTCTACCTGCGCAAGAACGCCTACGTGAAGAACCCCTGAGGAACCACACCACCGGGCCTCGGGGCCCGGTGGTGGCTAGCCACTCCCCACAGCTTGCCAGAAGGGGGTAAGGCTTAGCACAGCGGTGGTATCGGCGGCAGGTGCCTGATGCAAGTCAAGGTCTTCCGCCGGGTCTCCACCACACTGAACAGCACCATTCATGCTTCGTCTGAGGGGAATACCATGAAACATCTCGAGGGGGTCACCCGTCCCCAGCAGTACCGGGCACTGGGGCTCAGCACCCTGGCCTTTACCACCTGCTTCGCGGTGTGGACGATCTTTTCCATCATCGGCGTGCAGATCCAGCGCGACCTGGGGCTCAACGAGACCCAGTTCGGCATCCTGATCGCCACGCCGATACTGACTGGCTCGATCAGCCGCATCTTCCTGGGCATCTGGACCGAGCAGTTCGGCGGCCGACGCGTCTTCAGCCTGCTGATGCTGATCACCGCGGCCTGCGTCTTCATGCTCTCCTATGTCGAAACCTACGCCATGTTCCTGGTCGCGGCGCTCGGCGTGGGCCTGGCCGGGGGCTCCTTCATCGTCGGCATCGCCTACACCTCCTACTGGTTCGAGAAGGAGAAGCAGGGCACCGCACTGGGCATCTTCGGCGCCGGCAACGCGGGGGCAGCGGTGACCAACTTCGGCGCGCCTTTCCTGCTGCTGGCGCTGGGATGGGAGCAGACCGCGGTGGTCTACGCCATCGTGCTGACGGTGGTTGCCGTGGGCTTCTGGGTGTTCTCCAAGGAGGACCCGCTGACCCGCGCCCGGCGCGGCCAGGGCGGCAAGGGGTCCTCCACCCGGGAACAGCTGGAGCCACTCAGGCACCTGCAGGTATGGCGCTTCGCCCTCTACTACTTCTTCGTGTTCGGCGCCTTCGTCGCCCTGGCTTCCTACCTGCCACGCTACTATGTCGGTGCCTATGACGTCAGCATCGCCGTGGCCGGCTCGCTGGCGGCCCTCTATACCCTGCCGGCCAGCGTCTTCCGCGCCCTCGGCGGGTGGATGTCCGACCGCTATGGTGCCCGGGCGATCATGTACCTGACCTTCATCGCCTCGCTGGTGTGCCTGTTCTTCCTCGCCTATCCCGAGACCCGCTACGTCGTCCAGGGCAAGGAGGGCGAGATCGCCTTCACCCTGGCCATGCCGTTGTGGGGCGTGGTGATGCTCACCGTGCTGCTGGGCTTCTTCATGTCGCTGGGCAAGGCCGCCGTCTACAAGCATATCCCGGTCTACTATCCGGAGAACGTCGGCTCGGTGGGCGGCCTGGTCGGCATGATCGGCGGCCTGGGGGGCTTCTTCCTGCCGATCCTGTTCGGCGTGGTGCTCGATCTCACCGGCATCTGGACCAGCTCCTACATGGTGCTGTTCGTACTGGTGGCAATCTCACTGACCTGGATGCACGGAGCCATCCGCCGCATGGAGCGCCGCCGGGTTCCCGAACTCGGCGAGGAGCGCTATCGCTACCTGCCGGAGATCCAGGAACCGGCCGAAGCGTATGCCAAACACAAGCGGACACACCAGACCCAGGAGTGAGCCCGCGTCATGTTGAACGCGACGGCCACCTGCGGGTGGCCGTCGCGTTTTCGACCGGGGGTCTTGATCCAGGCCAGGAAAATTCGCTGCATCTGCCGCTATAGTGGTATCTTAAATACATTAATTAGCCGTATACGAGGTGTTCCATGTCCCACACCCTGGCCCACCAAGGGTCCGTCAACGCCGACAAGGCCGCCCGTGGCCGCGGTGCGGCGATCATCGTCTACATGCTCTTCCTGGGCAGCGTGCTCACCGTGGTCACCGCCCCCATCGGCGTGCTGATCGCCCACCTCAAGCGCTGCCATGCCGAGCCCTGGGTACAGAGCCACCTGCAGTTCCAGATCCGCACCTTCTGGCTGGGCGTGCTGGGCGGTGGGCTCTTCGTCGCCAGCTGGCAACTGTTGGGGCTGCTGGGAGTTCCCCCCATGGCTCCCTGGGCGCTGGGCTACGTCTACTTCACCGCCTGTTTGATCTGGATGGTGGCACGCTGCGGGGTGGGCATCACTCGCCTGACATCCAACCAGCCGGTGGCTAACCCGCGCAGCCTGACCTTCGGCGGTGCCCGGGTGACGCTGGCAGACGGATGAGCGAGCGCGATCTGCCCAACCCCGGCTGGGGGCCGCTCTCGGCACTCCCCGGCAACCCGCTGATGGGGGGTGCTGATCTTGAGCGAAAGTCGGGTCTTGAGCGCCTTCTTTGCCCTGTAGGGCGAACGGCATAGGGCGGCGATACTGTCGATCGTTGCAAGCGCGACAGCAAGCACGTGCCCCGTGCCGAGATGCCTGTTATAAGTGAAAGCCAAAGCGGCACGCAGCCTGCCATTCGGCGGATATTTCACGCAGAAGTGATTCTGCATCGGCGCCAAGGCGTCACTGCAAGGCGTCACTGGGAGACGAATAGGTTATGGATTCCCCACACTCCATGGCACCCGGCCACATCGTAGCCATCGGCGGCGCCGAGGACAGGACCTCCGATCTCGAGATACTGAGACGGGTCTTCGCCCTGGCCCCTGAAGGCCGTGACGAAGTCGCCGTTATCGCCACCGCGAGCGGCATTCCCGACGAAGTGCTGGCCGATTACGAAGGGGCCTTCTCGCGTCTGGGCGCCAGCCGCGTGCATTCACTGAGCATCCGCGATCGCCGCCAGGCGGCTGAAGCCGATACCCTTCGCCGCATCGAGCAGAGCGGCGTCATCTTCTTCACCGGCGGTGACCAGCTGCGCCTGACCAATGTGCTGGGTGGCTCCCCGGTGCTGAACACCATTCGCCAACGCCTGCAGGAGGGCGCCGTCGTGGCCGGAACCAGTGCCGGTGCCGCGGCCATGCCGGGTACCATGATCTACAACGGCGCCGCCGCCGATGCCCTGCGCAAGGGGGCCGTCAACATGACCTTTGGCCTGGGCTTCGTCGATGGCCTGGTCATCGACAGTCACTTCCTCGAGCGCGGACGCTTCACGCGACTGATGGAGGTCGGGGCGAGCAACCCCGAGTACCTGGGCGTGGGGCTGGGCGAGGATGCCGCGGTGATCATTCACCCGAACAGGGTGCTAGAAGCCATCGGCACCGGGCATGTCATCCTGGTCGACAGCCGCGACCTGGCGAGCTCGAACATCGCCGAGCTATCGATGGGCGAAGCGGTGGCCATCGAGCACCTGATCCTGCATGCGCTGGTCAGCGGCCATGGCTTCGACATCGAGGAGCGTCGTTATCTTGCCCCCGACACCCTCGCCGCCGCCACCCGGGGAGAATCCGCATGAAGATCCTCGAACACCGCGCCTTGCGTGGTCCCAACTACTACAGCCGCTACCGCGCCATCTTCATGCGCCTGGACATCGAAGAGCTGGAGGAGCGACCCAGCGACACCGTTCCCGGCATCGTCGGGCGCCTCACCACCCTGATCCCCAGCCTTCAAGAGCATCGCTGCTCGGTGGGCCGGCCCGGCGGCTTCCTGGAGCGCCTGGAGCGCGGCACCTGGGCCGGCCACGTGGTCGAGCACGTGGTCATCGAACTGCAGAACCTGATCGGCTTCTCGGTCGGTTACGGCAAGACCATCGACTCCTACGAGACCGGTATCTACAACGTCGTCTACCGTTACCGCGACGAGGCCTGCGGACTGGCGGCAGGGGTCGAGGCAGTGGACCTCGTCGCACGGCTGTTCAACGACGAGCCGATCGACATGGAGCCGATCCTCGAGCGCCTCAGGCAGGTGCGCGACGACCACATGCTGGGCCCCTCCACCGCCTCCATCGTCGACGCTGCCGTACGCCGCGACATCCCCTACACCCGGCTCAGCGAGGAGAGCAGCTACATCCAGCTGGGTCACGGCCACCGCCAGAAGCGCATCCAGGCCACGGTAACCTGCCAGACCGACCTGATCGGCTACAGCATCGCCGACGACAAGGACTGGACCAAGCAGATCCTCGGCGACGCCGGCATCCCGGTGCCCCAGGGCCAGGTGTGCGGCTCCTTCGAGGAGGCGCTGGAGGCGGCGCGCTACATCGGTTATCCGGTGGCGACCAAGCCCCTGATCGGCAACCACGGCCGCGGCGTGAGCACCAACATCGAGGATGACCACGCCCTGCGCGAGGCCTTCGAGATCGCCTCCCACCGCAACCCCTCGGTGATCGTCGAGCAGTATGTCCGCGGCGAGGACCATCGCCTGCTGGTCATCGACGGCAAGCTGGTGGCCGCCGCCCGGCGCCGTCCGGCCCATGTGATCGGCGACGGGGCCACCACCCTGCAGGCCCTCGTGGAAAGGGAGAACCGCGACCCGCGCCGCGGTGTCGGCCACGAGAACCTGCTCACCCAGATCGTGCTCGACGAGCAGTCCGAGCGGATGATCGACCAGCAGAACCTGACCCTGCAGAGCGTGATTCCCGCCGGCGAGATGGTCTACCTCAAGCCCACCGCCAACCTGAGCACGGGGGGCACGGCCACCGACGTGACCGACGACGTCCACCCCGAGGTGAAGTACGCGGCGGAGCGCATCGCGCGCCTGGTGGGCCTTGATATCATCGGCATCGACCTGCTCGCCGAGACCCTGAGCCGGCCGCTGGAGGAGCAATCCGCCGGCGTGGTGGAGGTCAATGCCGGCCCCGGCTTTCGCATGCATATCTCGCCCACCCACGGCAGCGGTCGCGATGTCGGCCACCATGTGGTCGACATGCTCTTCCCCGACCCCGAGAGCAATGCGCGCATTCCCATCGTCGCGGTCACCGGCACCAATGGCAAGACCACCACGGTGCGCCTGATCTCCCACCTGCTGCGCCATGCGGGACGCAACGTGGGCATGGCCTGTACCGGCGCCATCGAGATCGACAACCACGTCATCATGCGCGGCGACTACAGCGGCCCCCAGGCGGCGGCCATCGTGCTGCGCGAGCCCACCGTCGAGACCGCCGTCCTCGAGGTCGCCCGGGGCGGCATCATGCGCCGCGGGCTGGGCTTCGACGAATGCGACGTGGGGGTGCTGCTCAACATCGCAAGCGACCACCTTGGCGAGCACGAGATCCACACCCTCGACGAGCTGGCCCGCTGCAAGACGGTGGTGATCGACGCCGTGAGCAAGAGCGGCACCGCCGTGCTCAATGCCGACGACCCGCGGGTCCTGGCCGGCCAGGAGTGGGCGCGGGGCGAGACCATCTTCTTCACCATGGACCCCGACTCGCGGCCGGTCCGCCAGCATGTCCGCGAACACGGGATGGCCTTCACCGTCCACAACGAGCGCATCGTGATGCGCCAGGGGCATGTCGAGGCCGAGGTGATCCCGGTGGTGGACGTGCCGATCACCTTCGAGGGCCACGCCCGCTTCAACGTCGCCAATGCCCTGGCCGCCAGCGCCGCGGCCTATGCCCTGGGGCTCTCCATCGCCGACATCCAGATGGGCCTGCAGACCTTCCATCCCAGCCCGGGGCAGAACCCCGGCCGCACCAACCTTATCGAGGCCGAGGGCATGAAGGTGCTGATCGACTACGGCCACAACGTGCCGGCGCTGGAGGCATTGAGCGAACTGGTGAGCGCGATCCCGGCCGGGCGGCGCATCGGCGTGGCCAGCGCCCCGGGCAACCGCCGCGACGAGGACCTCGTCAGCCTGGGCACACTGCTCGCCCGCATGCACGACATCGTCTACATCTACGAGACCGATTCCCGCGGGCGCCCCCCCGGCGAGGCCGCCGGCCTGCTGCGCGACGGTGCCGAATCCGTGGCGGGCGCCTGCCGGGTGGAGATCATCATGGAGGAGGCCCAGGCCGTCGACAGGGCCTTCGACGAGGCGAGCCAGGGTGACCTGCTGGTGCTCTTGATCGATGACATCGCCGGCGCCATCGAGCGCTTCCGGGGCCGGCGCTTCTCGCCGCCAGCGCCGACTGCCTCCACTGATGCTGCCCCCATTGATCCCATTGATAAGGCGCCATGATGTCCCTCGATGATCCACATGCCCCCCTGCTGACCCTGCTGCGTGTCGGGCGCATCTTCGCCCCGGAACCTCTCGAGGCGACCGAGCTGCTGATCGCCGATGGACGAATCGCCGCCCTGGGGCGCGACCTCGAGGTTCCGGTAGGCTGGCCGGTCGAGGTAGTCGAGGCGCGCGAGCTGATCGCCGTGCCCGCCTTCATCGACCAGCACGTCCACGTGACGGGGGGTGGCGGCGAGGGCGGCTGCGGCAATCGCTGCCCCGAGATCACCGCCGAGGAGATCGCCGCCATGGGCATCGCCACCGTGGTAGGGGTGCTGGGCACCGACGGCATCAGCCGTTCCCCGGCGGACCTGCTCGCCAAGGTCCGCGGGCTCAGGGCCGAAGGTATCGCGGCCTACATGTACACGGGGTCGTATCGCGTGCCACCCCCGACCCTGACCGGCGACCTGCAGCGCGACCTGGCCTGGATCCCCGAGGTCATCGGCCTGGGCGAGCTGGCGATCTCGGACCACCGTTCGAGCCAGCCGCGCCAGGACGAGATCGAGCGACTGGTCAGCGAGGTACGCGTCGGTGCCATGCTGGCCGGCAAGCGCGGCATCTGCCACTTCCATGTCGGTGACGGCAGGCGCGGCCTGGAGCCGTTGCGCCGGCTGCTCGCCGAGACCGAGATCCCCGCCGACCAGGTGATCCCCACCCACGTCAATCGCCATCGCGCCCTGCTCGAGGAGGCCGCCGACTATGCACTGGGATTCGAGGCCTGCGTGGACGTCACCGCCTTCGACGAGGTCGGCGAGGAGGATATCTCCGCCTTCGAGGCGGTGTCGTACCTGCTCGAGCGAGGCGTGCCGGTCGAGTTCATCACCATGAGCTCCGACTGCAACGGCAGCCTGCCCGAGTTCGATGCCAAGGGCGCCTACCTGGGCATGCGGGTGGCCCGCAACACCGCCCTGATCGGCGACTGGCAGCGCCTGGTCCGCGAGCAGGTGCTGCCACTCGACCAGGCCCTGGGCCTGATCTCGGGCCATGTGGCCCGGGTGCTGGGACTGCAAGAGCGCAAGGGCCGCCTGGCCGTCGGTTTCGACGCCGATGTGACCCTGCTCGATGGCGAGCTCCAGCCACGACAGACCTTCGTGGCCGGGAAGCGACTCTATGCCAGCGATGGCTCGGCGTAGTCCCGCGGGCGCCTCACAGCGATACCTCAATCCGCTGATGAGTGGGCCCAGTTCCCTGGGGCCTGGTGATCCTGACGCTGGCGCTGATTGCCGACGGCTAGCCGATCACACGCTTTGCCTGGGATCTACCGCCCACCTTCCAAGAGCAAGATCGACTCCAACGGTTCGATAATCGACCAAGCTCGGCTAGACTCGCTTAAAATGGGTTTAATCTTATAGCCGGGACCACCCCACCATGGAAGACCGTTGGCTCTCCGTCGATGAGATCGGCGAGTACCTTGGCGTGAAGCGCGACACCGTCTATCGCTGGATCTCCGAGCGGGCAATGCCCGCCCACCGCATCGGGCGGCTGTGGAAGTTCAAGCGCGGCGAAGTGGATGACTGGGTCCGTAACGGCGGTGCCAGCGAGGGCAGCAAGACCGATGCGTGATCAGGCCACCCTCAAGCGGCTGGGGTTCATGACCCAGCAGGGCAGCACCCATACCGCTCGCACCATCATGCTCAGCGAGCTAAGCACCCTGTTCGACCATGTCCCCGAAGCAGCTGGCAAGGATGCATACCTGGCCGCCATCCGCGATGCCAACTGTCTGGCCAAGCGCTCCGGTCGCAGTCGCCAGCTGACGGCCAGCCACCTGGCCGATCTCTATGGCCTCGACCCCGCCAACCCGATCCACGCCGGCCTGCGCTATTTCTGGTCACGGGATGAAGATGCACGCCCCCAGCTCGCCCTGCTGGCAGCGGCTGCCCGAGACTCTCTGCTCAGAGACCTGGCCCCGGCCATTCTCGCCAAGCCGCTCGGTACCTCGATCACCCGTGAATCGGTCGAGTCGGCCATCGAGCAGCGTTGGCCGGGGCGCTTCAGTGATGTCACTCGGGAGTCCATCGCTCAGCGTGTCAACAGCAGCCTGGTCCAGGTGGGCTACTTACTTGGCCCCGTCAAGAAGGTGCGTGTTCATCTGGAACCTGCGACAGGCGCCGTCGCCTACGCCCTCTACCTTGCCTGGCTGCAGGGCGGTCGAGGTGAGCTGCTGCTGCAGAGCCCCTGGTGCAAGCTGCTGGACGCCAACCAGGAACGTCTGTTGGAACTGGCGGCACAGGCCTCAGCCAAGGGCTGGATGGTTCTGCGCCGGGTCGACAACGTGATCGATATCGACTTCCCGGCCCTGGCCCAGGTGGTCACCCAGGCCTTGAACCCCTCTGAACCCGCGACTGCCGCCCAGCAGGAGATCTTCCATGAGCAAGGTTAAGCGCCTGATCGACTCCTACGGCCGCTTCATCGCCCTCCCATGGCGCGACGATGCCGCGGCCGCCCAACGGGTGGTCTTTTGCATCTACCCGGAAACGGAAGAACTGCGCCTGCGTGCCAACCTGGGCGAGTTCGAGCTGATCACCCGTCAGAACGGCCACGAGTGGATGGCCTTCGACCTGACCGACACCTTCGCCCTGTGGATGGCCGAGCAGAAATATGCGAAGGGGTACTTCAGGTCGCCGGCCAAGCTGGCTACTGTGATACATCGCTACCTGGACTGGCTGGAAGCACGCTTCAAGGCAGAGCTGAACGCAAAAGAAGCAAGCAGCAACCATGTGGTAACGCTCTACGGCGTCGGCAGCCTGTTCGGCCTGCTGAAGGTCAAGGAGGTCGTAGACCGCCTCGCGCCCCATGTGCCGGGTAGGTTAGCGGTGCTGTTCCCGGGCAGCTTCGAGAATAACAACTATCGGCTGCTGGACGGCTACGACGGCTGGAACTACCTGGCCACGCCCATCACCGCCGACGGGGCTCGCTAAGCCGGCGCTATCACTCATTTCACGATAAAGATCGAAGCCGCACGGGAAAGGACGCATGCGCAACCGCGATATCTACGCCAAGGACCCAGCCGAGCAACGCCTGGAAAACCAAGGTGTTGCCTACGTCAACGACGACACCAGCAGCCGAGGCCAGAAGGTGCTGCGCTACGAGCTGGAGACCTTCGTCTGCGACGGCCAGTACGCCAGGGGCATGCAGGACATCCTGGACACCTACCTGCGCAACCTCGGCAGCGGTGCCTCCCAGCAGCCCGGCGTATGGATCAGCGGCTTCTTCGGCTCGGGCAAGTCACACATGGCCAAGATGCTGCGCAACCTGTGGGAAGACGTCAGTCTCGACGACGGCGCCACCGCACGCGGCCTCGCCCACCTGCCCCAGGAGATCCAGGACCTGTTCAAGGAGCTCTCCACTCAGGGCAAACGCCACGGCGGCCTGTTCGCCGCCTCCGGCACCCTGGGGGCGAGCTCCCGCGACAAGAGCGTGCGCCTGGCGCTGCTCTCGGTGATCTTCCGCGCCGCCGGTCTGCCCCAACACTATCCAGTAGCCCGCTTCGTGATGTGGCTGCGCGACGAGGGCATCCTCGACCAGGTACGTGACGACCTCATAAGCCGCGGCGACGACTGGCAGGAGGAGCTCGACAACTTCTATGTCGCCGAGTCGCTGCACGAGGCCCTGGTCCAGGCCAAGCCGAAGATCTTCAGCAGTGTCGAATCCTGCGCCGAGACCCTTAGCCACCTCTACCCCCACGTCAACGACATCAGCAGCGACGAGATGCTCAAGGCCATCCGCCAGGCGCTGAGCCATGACGGCAAGATGCCGCTGACCCTGGTGGTGCTGGACGAGGTGCAGCAGTACATCGGCACCGATGGCCAGCGCTCCATCGACGTCCAGGAAGCCGTGGAAGCCTGCTGCAAGGAGATCGGCAGCCGGCTGATGTTCATCGGTACCGGCCAGACCGCCATTACGGGCACCAGCAATCTGGCGCGCCTGCAGGGCCGCTTCACCACCCGCATCGAGCTCTCCGATGCCGACGTCGATGCCGTCATCCGCCAGGTGGTGCTGGCCAAGAAGCCAGAGGCCAAGGCGCCCGTCACCGAGGTGATGGAAAGCAACCTCGGCGAGATCTCCCGCCACCTGGCCGAGACCTCCATCGCCCACCGCCAGGAGGACACCCGCCACTTCGCCCAGGACTACCCCATCCTGCCGGTGCGCCGCCGCTTCTGGGATGCCGCCCTGCGCGTGCTTGACCAGACCGGTACCGACAGCCAGCTGCGCAACCAGCTCAGCATGATCCACAAGGCGATTCAGACCAATCTGGACGCGCCGCTGGGCAACATCATCCCCGGCGACTACCTCTACTTCGACGCCACCGACAAGCTGCTGCAGTTCCGCATGCTGCCGCGCAAGCTCCACGACGCTACCCAGCAGTGGCGCAGCGGCAGCGACGATGAGCGGCTGATGGCCCGCGCCTGCGCCGTGGTATTCCTGATCAACAAGGTAGCCAGCACCAACACCGAGCTGGGCCTGCACCCCACCCTGGCCAATATCGCCGACCTGCTGGTCGATGACCTCAAGGCCGGCAGCAGCTCGCTGCGCAGCCGCCTGCCAGGCCTTCTCGACGCGTGCGAGTTCATCATCAAGGTGGGTGACGAGTACCGCATCCAGACCGAGGAGAGCGCAGCCTGGAACGACGCCTTCCTCTCCCACAAGAGTATTCTGGGCAACGCCACGCACCAGATCGAGACCGAGCGCGACGATCTGATCCGCCAGCACTTCGCCAAGCAGGTCGGCAACCTCACGGTGAATCACGGCGAGTCCAAGGTCCCGCGCCCGCTCTCGCCGGTCTTCGACATGACGCTGCCCCGCGATGCCGCCGAGAGGCTCTATGTCTGGGTGCGTAATGGCTGGTCGGACGACATCAGCCAGGTGCGCGCCGATGCGCGCCAGGCGGGGTCGGAGTCCCCCACCCTGTTCGTGTTCATTCCCAAGCGCTCCGCCGATGAGCTACGCAACCAGCTGATCGAGTTCAAGGCCGCCAGCGCTACCCTGGAGACCCGCGGCACCCCCGGCACTCCCGAAGGGGAGGAGGCGCGAGCCGCCATGCAGACCACCCGCGACGCCGCCCAGCGGCGCATTCGCGAGCTTCTCGACGAGGCCTTCAACGGCGCCCAGGTGTTCCAGGGCGGCGGTAACGAGATCGTCGGTGCCACCCTGCGCGAGGCCATTCAGGAAGGCGCCGAGAATGCCCTGGCTCGCCTGCACCCCAAGTTCCACCTGGCCGATCATGCCGGCTGGGACAAGGTCTACGCCAAGGCCAAGCAGGGTGCTCCCGATGCCATCAAGGCCGTTGGCTACGACGGTGATCCGCAGAGCCACGCTGTCTGCAAGGCGATCCAGAGCTACCTGGGCAACGGCAAGAAGGGCAGCGAGATCCGCGACCACTTCGAGCATGGCGATTACGGCTGGCCCCAGGACGCCATCGATGGCGCCCTGCAGGTACTGCTGGTCGCCGGCCAGATCCGCACCACCGACGGCACCGCCCCCCAGGAGCTCGACCGCCGCGCCATCGGCAAGACCGAGTTCCGCGTCGAGGCCACCACCATCTCCGCGGGGGAGCGCATCAATATCCGCAAGGTGATGCAGAAGCTGGGCGTTCAGGCCAAGTCCGGCGAGGAGTCCGCCAAGGCCCCCGAATTCGCCGACAAGCTCCGAACCCTGGCGGAACAGGCGGGTGGCGAACCGCCAGCCCCGGAGGCTCCCCACCTGGATGCCCTGGAAGCCGTGCGCACCAGCAGCGGCAACGACCAGCTCAAGGCCATCGTCACCAATCAGGCAGAGTTGCTGACCGCCATTGACGAGTGGCAGGCCATCACCGACAAGATCGCCCAGCGCCGCCCCGCCTGGGGAACCCTCAAGCAACTGGCCGACCACGCCAAAAGCCTGCCCGACGCCGAGCCGCTGCTGGCCCAGGTCAGCCAGATTCGCGAGCACCGCTCGCTGCTGGATGACCCCGACCCCGTCCAGCCCCTGCTGGCCAATCTCACCCAGCAGTTCCGCGACACCTTCAATACGCTTCAGGAGCGCTATGCACAAGAACACCAGGCCGGAATGCAGCGCCTGGAGACCGACGACAACTGGCAGCAGCTCTCGCCGGAAGAGCGCCACGACCTGCTCGGGGCCAAGCGATTGACCGCCGCCGATGCGCCGGTGATTTCGCTCGGCGCGACAGACGAGGTGCTGGAGACCCTGAACCATGTACGCCCAGACGCCCTGGCCGACCGCATCGCCGCGCTTTCCAGCCGCTTCGACGACGTCTTGGTAGCCGCCGCCGAGGCCATGGAGCCTGGCATCCAGTTTGTTAGCCTGCCGCATCGTACCCTCAAGACCGAGGCCGATATCGACGCCTGGCTGGAGGACGTGCGCCGCGAGCTGCGCGAGGCGCTGCAGCAGGGGCCCGTAATCACCCAGTAGGAAATCGCCATGAGATCACGCCGTGAAGTCGAGGCGCTGCTGGATGAGCTGGAATACAGCACCGCCGACGAACTGGAAGACCAGGACCTGGACTTCAAGCAGTGGGATACCAAGAGCCGTGACAAGACGATGCAAAAGGTCGTCCACATGGCCATATGCATGGCCAATGGCGATGGCGGTACCGTGGTGTTCGGGGTGGCGGATCGCGTCTACGGCCGCGAGAACGCCGTGGTGGGCGTACCGCTGGAAATTGACATCAACCTGCTGAAGAAGGCGGTCTACGACCAGACCGACCCGCACATCACCCCGGTATTCGAGGAGCTCCACGTGCCGGAGGGCACCGGCCGGGTGCTGATCATGCAGGTGCATCCGGGCATGCCGCCCCACACCGACACCAAAGGCGGTGGCACCGTGCGCATCGGCAAAGATTGCCAGCCGCTCACCGGCACCCTGCGTCGCAAGATCGGCGTCGAGACCGGTGAGACCGACTATACCGCCGAAGCGGTCTGCCCCGTCGACGATGCCATGCTTTCTCCCGTGGCGATGGAAGCCCTGCGCAATTTGGCTCAGCGGGAAAGAGCACCCGATGAGCTCCTTCGACGCTCCGACAGAGAGCTACTCGACACCCTGGGCCTGATCCGCAAGGGTAAGCTGACCCGCGCGGCAATCCTCTTGGCCGGCACCGAAGCAGCGCTGCGTGAGCATGTGCCCGGCCACCAGTGGACCTTCCTGCAAATGCAGTCGGATACCGAATATGGCGTGCGCGACGACCGCGTATCCGCCCTGCCTCTATCCGTTCAACGCATCGAAGAACTGCTGGTTCCCTTCAACCCCATCACCACCGTCAAGCAGGGGATGTTTCACTTCGAGTACCACACTTGGCCCGAGGAGGCGGTGCGCGAGGCGCTGATGAACGCCTTTTGCCATGCTGACCTGCGCATTGCCGGTCCCGTGATGGCCAAGCTCTACCCGAATCGGCTGGAGATCAGCAACAACGGCGGCTTCATCGCCGGCATCAGCGAACGCAATATCCTTCACCACCAGCCAGCCGCGCGTAATCCGCTGCTGGTAGACGCGCTGGTCAAGCTGCGCCTGGTCAATCGCACCAACCTAGGGGTCAGCCGCATGTTCTCGGCCATGCTGATGGAGGGCAAGGCACCACCGGTGATTCGTGAGATCGGCGACTCGGTCGCGGTGATCTTCCACAAGCGCGAGCTCAATGCCGCGTTTCGGCAGTTCGTGGCCGAAGAGAGCGAGCGGGGCCACAGCCTCGGGGTCGATCAGCTGCTGCTATTGCAGCATTTCCTCCAGCACCCGGAGGTGGACACCGCCACGGCGGCGAGCCTCTGCCAGCGTAGCGAGTCGGAGACACGCGAGCTGCTCGCAGAGATGGAGCAACACGACTACGTGGAGCACGGCGGTAGCGGCCGTGGGGCCTACTGGAGCCTTCAGCCTGCCCTGTATGCACGCCTGACGTCAGATGGCAACGCCGACAAGCGCCGGCGCATCGACTGGGAAGCCGCCAAGACGCGAGTCTTTAGCGTACTCAAGGATAGAGCCCAGCGAGGAGAAGAAGGGCTAAGAAACGCTGAGATCCGCCACATGACGCGCTATACCCGCAACCAGGTCGGGCAACTCATGCAGGAGCTGGCAAACGAAACCCGACAGGTCGAGCAAAAGGGGCGCGGTGCAGGGTCTCGTTACCACTGGAAACCTCCAACATCTTAATGGCTCAAGTAATGGCCCATGCGCCATTACTGGGCCAATAATTCAAAAAATTGCACGCGAATTGCACCAGCGTGCAATTCCAGGCAAAACAACACAACACAGCACGGCACACACTCGCCGCCAAGGGACAGAGAAGACGCATCACCATGCAGCCACTCGACAAGACACTTCGCAACCGGCTCGACCGCACCGTGCGTAAGGCCCGCCCGGTGGCCGAACAGGCTGCCGAGGCTGACCTGGAGCAGCTCGGCGTTGGCGAGGAGGCCCCGCCCAGCTACCTGAGCGACGACCAGCGCGCCCTGCGCCGCCGGCTGCGCGCCCACGCCCGCAGCCTCGGCGACCCGCTCAAGGAGGGCGCCCAGGCGGTCACCCGGCTGATCGGCGAGATCGCCTACGAGCACTGGCACCGCATGCTGTTCGCCCGCTTCCTGGCCGAGAACGAGTTGCTGATGTACGACGGCGTGGCCGTCACCCTGGAGGAGTGCGAGGAGCTGGCCGAGGAGGAGGCAGAAACTGGCGAGCGAACCAGCGGCTGGGCTCTGGCCGCGCGGCTGGCCAGCACCATGCTGCCCCAGGTGTTCCGCGTCGACAGCCCGGTATTCGAGCTCACCCTGGCCGCCGAGTACCAGCGCGAGCTGGAGGAGCTCTTGGCCGGTCTGCCGGTGGAGGTCTTCCGCGCCAGCGACAGCCTGGGCTGGGTCTACCAGTTCTGGCAGACCGACAACAAGGAGCGCATCAACCGCTCCGAGGTGAAGATCGGCGCCGACGAGCTGCCCGCTGTCACCCAGCTCTTCACCGAGCCCTATATGGTCAGCTTTCTGCTGGATAACAGCCTGGGCGCCTGGTGGGCCGCCCGCCGCCTGTCGGAAACCGACCTGGTCAGCGCCGAAAGCGAGCAGGAGCTGCGCGACAAGGCCAGCCTGCCCGGCATGCCGCTGGCGTACCTGCGCTTCGTCAAGGAGGAGGAGACCGGAAACTGGACCCCCGCCGCCGGCACCTTCGACGCCTGGCCAGAAAGCCTCGCCGAGCTCAAGACCCTGGACCCCTGCTGCGGCAGCGGCCATTTCCTGGTCGCCGCCCTGCTGATGCTGGTGCCCATGCGCATGGAGCTGGAGGGCCTCAGCGCCCGCGACGCCGTGGATGCGGTACTGCGCGACAACCTGCACGGCTTGGAGATCGACCAGCGCTGCGTGGAGCTCGCCGCCTTTGCTCTGGCTCTCACCGCCTGGCGCTACCCCGATACCGGTGGCTATCGCAAGCTGCCTGAATTGCACCTGGCCTGCTCCGGCCTGCCGATCAATGCTAGAAAGGATGAATGGCTTACCCTCGCTGACAACAACACGGCTCTCAGGAGCACTCTGGAGGATCTCTATAACCAGTTCAAGAACGCCCCTTTGCTAGGCAGCCTAATTAGCCCAGAAATCAGCCTGAGAAAGGGCACACTGTTTGAGATTGACTGGGATGAAGTTGGACCACTAACAACCAAGGCTTTATCAGGCAACAATGACAACGAAAAGAATGAGCTAACTGTCATCGCACATGGCTTATCTCGTGCTGCCACGATACTTGCAGGCACATATCAATGGATAATCACGAATGTGCCTTACCTTACAAGAGGCAAGCAGTCAGAGGAACTGATGTCATTTATCGAGCAGCATTACTATGATGCACGAAAAGACTTGGCTGCAGTTATCACCGAGCGTGCCCTAAGACTTATCGAAAGCGGGACATTCTGCGCCATCGTTCCTCAAAACCTATTTCAACTTACAGGGTATACAGATTTTCGAAAGAACCTCCTCACCAAAAATACGCTAAGAACATTTGCCAGATTGGGCACGCGGGCTTTTGAAACAATATCAGGAGAAAATGTTTCGGTAGCATTAGTAACTATTGATACTACAGAACCGAAGCCAAATCACAAAATAAGTGCATTTGATCTCAGCAACGAGGATGACGCCAAAAAAAAAGACAACCTAATCTCAAAAATCGAACCCACGCAATTAAGTAATTCCCGGCAGGTATCCAACCCTGACTCTAGAGTTATTGTAAGCGACAACGACATTCAGCTCAGCATATTAAATAACTATGCTGACGGCATACATGGCTTAGGCACAAAAGACTCCCCCATGTTTATTAGAAATTTTTGGGAGTTCGGTAAAAAACAAAAAAAATGGGAGTTATTGCAGGCCTCCATTAATAGTAGCGACGACTGGTGCGGGATGGAAAGCGTAATTTATTGGCAGCAAGGTGCTGGTGAACTCCATGAGCGTGCAAAGGTAGGAAAGGCCATCCTTGCTGGGGGGGCAGCTCATAATAAGAGCGGGGTATTAATATCTCCTGTTGGAGATATGCGATGCGGAATCTACCATGGCGGCTTGTTTGATAAGAGCACAGCCGTTATCTCCCCGACAAATCAAAATTTAACTGCCAGCATTTACTGCTATACACAATCTGATGAATTTAAAAGTGAGATAAAACTCCTCGACAGCAAGGTTGCAGTTACAAATCAAACTTTAGTTAAGGTACCAGTTAACATCGATCATTGGATTAAGATCGCCGCAGAAAAATACCCCCACGGCTTGCCGCAGCCCTACACCAACGACCCCACTCAGTGGATCTTCCACGGCCACCCCTGCGGCTCGGTAATCTGGGACGAGGAGGCCAAATGGACCGCCCACGGCCCACTGCGCACCGACGATACCGTGCTGCAGGTCGCCGTGGCCCGGCTGCTGGGCTACCGCTGGCCGGCTGAGCTGGACCCGGAGATGGAGCTGGCCGAGGAGCAGCGTGAGTGGGTCAACCGCTGCGAGGCGCTGCTCGGCCATGCCGACCGCGATGGCATCGTCTGCCTGCCCGCGGTGCGCGGCGAGCGCCGCGCCGTGGATCGCCTGGAAGCGCTGCTGGCCGATGCCTATGGCGATCAGTGGTCTGCCACCACCCGCGGCAAGCTGCTGGAGAGCGTCGACCACGCCGGCAAGGACCTGGAGAGCTGGCTGCGCGACAAGTTCTTCGCCCAGCACTGCAAGCTGTTCCAGAACCGCCCCTTCATCTGGCATATCTGGGATGGACTCAAGGACGGGTTCTCGGCGCTGGTGAACTATCACAAGCTCGACTACAAGGCCCTGGAAACTCTCACCTACACCTACCTGGGCGACTGGATCACCCAGCAGAAGAAGCAGATCAATGACGGCATCGACGGCGCCGAAGCCCGCCTCGCCGCCGCCGAGGCCCTGCAGAAGAGACTGGAGCTGATCCTCGAAGGCGAAGGTCATCCAGATCAGGATCACGGCTACGATATCTTCGTGCGCTGGAAGCCATTGGAGGAACAGCCCATCGGCTGGCACCCGGACCTCAACGACGGCGTGCGCCTCAACATCCGGCCCTTCCTGTCCGTCCCCGACGTCAAGAAGAAAGGCGCCGGCGTGCTCGTCCACAAGCCCAACATCCACTGGAAGAAAGACCGCGGCAAGGACGTCGAATCCGCCCCCTGGTACCACCTAGGCCCCCAGCTTGGCGGCGCCAAGGGCGACCGGATCAACGACTACCACCTCACACTGGCGGCGAAGAAAGCAGCGCATGAACACTCAAGGAGTACGCCATGAACATTAATGCCTCGATTATCGATCAGCAACTGACGGGCGTGCAGGAAGAGATTCGTGAACGTGCTGCTGACGAGCTGAATATCCGTGATGACGGCCGTCTCCGGTCCTTGGCATTTGTTTACCTGTGCACCAGGACGATGCTGGACCTGGACCCCGAAGAGACATTCGACTGCCTGACCGAAGGTGGTGGTGATTTCGGGGTCGATGCCATGCACATCGCCGAGGAAATCGATGGTGAGTTCTTTGTCACCCTGATTCAAGGAAAGTACAAGACTAACCTGGAGGGAAACAGTAACTTCCCCGAGGAAGGGATCTCGTCGCTTATCAATGCCATCCGGCACCTATTCAACCCCTTGGCGCCCCTCAACAACATCAATGATCGTCTAAAAACCAAGGTAGAAGAGGCCAGGTCGCTGATTCGCGACGGCTATATCCCCAATGTGCGAGCCATTGCCTGTAACAATGGGTTGAAATGGAACAAGGCAGCCCAGGAGTCAATCGATCGAGCGAACTTTGGCGACCAGGTCGTCTGGGAGCATGTCAATCACGACGTGCTTATCAACATTCTCCAGCGTATAAAACCCGTTGATGAAACTCTGCGTCTTACGGGAAAAGCAATTGTAGAGGACATGAACTACAGCCGAGTCTGTGTCGGCAGGTTGCCTGTTACAGAGGTCGCCTCCATGATGCGACAGCATGGTGAGCGTCTGTTAGAACGCAATATTCGGCGCTATCTGGGGCTGCATGGCAACCGGGTCAACGAGGGCATACGCCGCACACTGAAATCGCAGAGCCCAGCAGATTTCTATTTTTTCAACAATGGCTTGACGCTGGTCTGCAATGATTTCTCCTATAACGCGCTTCAAGATAGCGACTACCAGCTCAAGGTAGAGAACCTCCAGATCGTCAATGGCGGTCAGACGTGTATGACTATTCTGAAAACCATTGATGAAATGGAGAAAGTGGGGGCTCCACTGCCCAAGGATGCCTCCGTACTGGTGCGTGTCTACAAGCTCCCCAAGGACAACGAAGACCTGGTACTACAAATCACTCATGCCACCAACAGCCAGAATCCCGTCGATCTAAAAGATCTGAGAGCCAACGATGAAAAACAGCGTCGGCTTGAAACCAGCATTGACGCCTTGGGATACACCTATCGCCGCAAGCGTATGGACCGCGCCGTCAAACCGACAGACATCACCGCCGGAGCCGCCGCCGAAGCAATTTTGGCTGTATGGCGACACGCTCCCCACCAGGCAAAGTTCCTGACACGAGAGCACTTCGGCAAACTGTATGAAACCATTTTCAGTGAAGATCTCAATGGGGCTCAAACTGTCACTGCCGTGCTCTTGTATCGTATTGCAGAAAACCACCGAAAACGGCCCGCTGAACAAGACCCCTTGCTCGTTCGCTACGGCTCGTGCTTCATCGCCATGCAGATGGGTAAGCGACTATTACAGACAATGAATGTTGAACTGGCTGGCCTTAGCCACCGAAACTTTACCCAATGCTTGGCGGTCATCGAAGCAGAAGGGGAGAACTTCTTCAACCAATCGGTTAACGACGTTGAAGAAGCGCTCAAATCCCTCTATGGCGCCCAGGAGATTTCCCTTCAGCAACTTTCTGCCACCTTCCGCCGAGGGGACTTGATCGAGCGGCTTAACAATGAAGCGCTGTAACACGGTGGACGTGCTGATCCAACTCCAAGCCGCCATCCGTAGCGCCGCCGCCTACAACCCCGATGTGCAGGCCCCTCCGGCCTGTATCCTGTGGCCGGACCGCGAGCGGCTCTGGGAGCCGGTGATCGCCCAGATCCAGGCCGAGCTGCCTGAACTGCTGGTGCTGGGCGACTATGCCCCCGAGCAGCGCCGCGGCCCGGCGATCTGGCTGCGCTGTGCCATTGCAGGAACGATAGACGACATCGAGCTGGACGAGGAGACACCGCCGATCCTCTATCTCCCTGGTGTAGGGCGGCAGGATCTGCGCGCCGTCAGCGAGTGTCCGGAAGCCTTGAAGCCGCTGGCGGAGCTCCAGTACCGCGGGGCGCTCTGGTCTCAGGTCAACGCCAAGGACTGGACGCCGCGAGCGCTCCTCTCATCACAGCAGGGTGGGCTCGGCCTTGAGATCGCCGGGGACGCTGCAACCCGCCAGGCGCTGCTGGCTGCCCTGCCCCGGTTGCTGAGGGAGTCAATCGCAGACTTGCAAGGCCGCCACCTGGATGCCGAGGCCTTCAATACCCTGCTCACCGGCGGCGACCCGGTGCGCGACCTGCTGGACTGGCTCAACCAGCCCGACGCCATGCGCTCCAGCTGGCCTGACCACGAATGGCAGGCCTTCTGCCAGGTGTGCCTCTCCCGCTACGGCGTACACCCGGAGAAGCAGAGCGTACTGGATGCGCTGGAACGCTTTACCCAGCGCCAGGGCAACTGGAAAACGGTCTGGGCGCGTTTCACCGAGGCCCCCCGCCGCTACCCACAGCTGATCGAGCAGCTTGCGCAGCTTACGCCACCGGATCTTGGGCTCTTCCCCGAGCCTGACGACATGGCCGTCTGGCCACAGCTCAACCGCCAGGAGGAGGAGCGGCTCTATCATGCGCTGTGCGCGCTGGGTCAGCTTCCAGCCCATGAGGCGAGAGAACGGCTGGGAGCCCTGGAGCAGGAACACGGTGTGCGCCGCGATTGGGTATGGGCGGAGCTGGGCGAAAGCCCCCTGGCCATGGCCTTGGCACCGCTGGCCGAGCTGGCAAGGGTGACGGCGCGCAGCCTGGCGGGTGGCCAGGCGGAAGATATGCGCCAGGCCTACCTGGACGAGGGCTGGAAGGCAGACGACGCCCTGCTCAGGGCATTGGATCAAGTGACTGGCCAGCGTGAACAAGAGGCGATCTTCACGGCAATACGCGCGATGTACCTACGCTGGGCCGACGAGGCCGCCCGCCACCTTCAGAAAGTATGGCAACCGGGTGTTGATGGCCTGAAGCGCGGTGAAGCATCGCCCCATGCCCAGCCAGGCGAGTGTGTGCTCTTCGTGGATGGCCTGCGCATGGATTGCGGCAAACGGCTATCCCAGCGCCTTGTCGACCAAGGGCTGGAGGTCGCCGAACACAGCACCTGGTCGGCACTGCCCAGCGTGACCGGCACCGGTAAGTACGCGGTCGCACCGATCCTGGGTAGCAACGCCATCCAGGAGGAGCCGGACGGCTATCAGTTCACCCCCATCACCCGCCACATCTTCCAGAAGCTGCTGCGCGACAACGGCTGGCAGGTGCTGGAACGCCGCCAGGTGGAACAGCTGCACAAGGAGACCCTGGACACTTCCCGACCGGCCTGGTGCGAGTTCGGCGATATCGATCATGCCGGCCATGAGCGCGGCTGGAAGCTGGCCCAGCACGTGGATGACATGCTGGCGGAGGTGGCAGAGCGCATCCAGGCGCTGCTGGCCCAGGGTTGGTCACAGATTCGCATAGTCACCGATCACGGCTGGCTGTTGCTGCCGGGCGAGCTGCCCAAGACCGAGCTGCCGGCGAGCCTGGCGGAAACCAAGTGGGGGCGCTGTGCCGCGCTCAAGCCGGGAGCCCATACAGACGCAGCGCGCTTCCCCTGGTACTGGAACGAACAGGTACACTTCGCCCTGGCGGAGAGCATTCACTGCTTCAAGGCGGGCGAGACCTACACCCATGGTGGCCTCAGCCTGCAAGAGTGCGTCACACCGGAACTGGTGGTGACCGGCAGCGCCGGCGCCAAGCCCTCGGTGCTGATCGATGACCTGGTGTGGAAAGGGCTGCGCTGTACCCTTGTAGTGGAAGGCGACAGCGACGGGCTGACGCTGGATGTTCGCCGTCATGCCGGTGACCCGACCAGCAGCCTGGTGCTCTCGCCCAAGCCATTCAAGGCCGGTGGCAAGGCCTCGGTGGTGGTCGAGGACGACGACCTCGAAGGAGAGACCGCCTACGCCGTGGTGCTGGACGACGGTGGCCAGGTGATCGCCCAGCGCTCCACCACCATCGGCGGCAGTGAATAGCCTTTGATAACAGACGCCCTTGAGAACAGACATACGGAGACGTCATGGAACTCGATG
The DNA here is from genome assembly GCF_004361885.1 of Halomonas ventosae. Lineage (GTDB taxonomy): Bacteria > Pseudomonadota > Gammaproteobacteria > Pseudomonadales > Halomonadaceae > Halomonas > Halomonas ventosae_C. Next base: position 92,642 of record NZ_SNWH01000002.1, on the reverse strand, counting down.
AACTGGATCGCAAGGCGGCTGAGCTGCTGGATGGGTACCTGGTGCGCAAGGACCTGGTGCGCACCTTCGCTCGGCAGTTTCCGGTTCCCACCTACGTGGTGGAGTTCCTGCTCGGCCGCTACTGTGCCAGCACCGATCCGGACGAGATCGAGGAGGGCCTGGAGGTGGTGCAGCGGCAGCTCAAGTCGCGCACCATCAAGGCCGGCGAGGAGGAGCTGTTCAAGGCCCGCGCCCGCGAGAAGGGCGAAATCAAGATCATCGATCTGATCCAGGCCCGCCTGGACACCAAGAACGACACCTACATGGCCAGCCTGCCCAGCCTGCGCCTGACCGACGTGCGGATCCCGGATGACCTGGTCAGCGAGCACGAGCGCATGCTGACCGGCGGCTTCTACGCCGAGCTGACCCTGGAATATGACGCCAGCATCGCCCAGGAACAGGGCGGGCGCCCCTTCGGCATCCGCGCCCTGCGCGAGATTCAGCTCTCCAAGCGCGACGTGCTCGACGAGCTGGCCGCTGCCCGCCGTCATTTCACCACCGAAGAGTGGAAGGCCTTCCTGCTGCGCTCCACCGGCATCGAGCCAGCAGGCCTCAGCGAGCGCCAGAAGGACGCCCTGCTGCTGCGCATGGTGCCCTTCGTGGAGCGCAACTTTAACGTCGTCGAGCTGGGGCCACGCGGCACCGGCAAGAGTCACCTGTTCCAGCAGGTCTCGCCCTATGCCCACCTGATCTCCGGCGGCAAGGCCACCGTGGCCAAGATGTTCGTCAACAACGCCAACGGCCAGCGCGGCCTGGTGTGCCAGTACGACGTGGTCTGCTTCGACGAGGTTTCCGGCATCTCGTTCGACAACAAGGACGGCGTCAACATCATGAAGGGCTACATGGAGAGCGGCGAGTTCTCCCGCGGTAAGGAGAGCATCCGCGCCGATGGCTCCATCGTGCTGGTGGGCAACTTCGACGTGGATGTGGAACACCAGCAGCGCATCGGCCACCTGTTCGGCCCACTGCCGGAGGAGATGCGCCACGATACCGCCTTCATGGATCGCATCCACGCCTTCCTGCCCGGCTGGGATGTGCCCAAGGTCAGCAAGGAGCTGCTCACCGACCACTTCGGCCTGGTCAGCGACTTCCTCTCGGAGTGCTGGAGCCAGCTGCGCAGCCAGAGCCGCGTCTCGCAGTGGCAAGGGCGGGTCTTCTTCGGCGGCGCCCTCTCCGGCCGCGACACCAACACCGTCAACAAGACCGCCAGCGGCCTGCTCAAGCTGCTCTATCCCGGCGATGACCTATCACCCAGCGACGATGACCTGGAGTGGGCCATCCATATCGCCATGGAGGCGCGCCGACGGGTCAAGGAGCAGCAGAAGCGCATCGGTGCCGCCGAGTTCCGCAACACCCACTTCAGCTACACCATGGGCGAGGATGGCGTGGAGACGTTTGTCGCCACCCCAGAGCTGCAGAGCGACAACAGCATCGGCAGCGATCCACTGGAGCCCGGCCAGGTATGGAGCATCAGCCCCGGTGGCCAGGCCAGCAACGGCCAGGAGGAGCATCCGGGCCTGTACCGCATCGAGGTCAACGAGGGCCCGGGCACCGGCGTGAAGATCCTCAACAAGCCGGTGCCCTCCGCCTTCAAGGAAAGCATCGGCTACGCCGAACAGAACCTTTACACCCGCGCCGGCCAGCTGGTCGGCGACAAGGAACCCCGACAGCATGAGTTCACCGTGCAACTGCGCGCCTTCGATGCCGCCAAGGCCGGCACCAAGTTGGGAGTCGCGGCGCTGATCGCCATGAGTTCGGCATTGCTCAAGCGCAGCCTGCGCGGGGGGCTGATCGTGGTCGGCGAGATCAACCTGGGCGGCTCCATCGAACCCATCCACAACCCGGTCACCCTGGTGGAAATTGCCGTGGAGAAAGGCGCCACCGCGATCCTGATGCCTGTGACCTGCCGCAAGCTGCTGTTCGATCTCTCCGACGAGATGGCCACCAAGGTCGACATCCAGTTCTACCTGGCTGCCCGGGACGCGCTGCTCAAATCGATCGGAGATTAGACTCGGGAATACCAAAGTTATCATCGTACCAAGCTGGAGATTTCTGCCCGTGCCACAGCGTCAAGCCTTGCGATTTGAACCTGGCGGCTCGCTCGCCCGAGCCCAGCTTTCCAGGGCACGCCCCAGGCGCATGAGAGCGTAGACGACGAAGGGCACGGCGAGCATCAGCGCCACGCCCCAGTCGCGGTTGTTGATCAACCACACCAGCGGCAGCACCAGCGCCACGGCGGCCAGGCACCAGGCCGCCACGGCGAGGATGAGTCGGGTTTGTGTGGTCATGGCGGAACTCCTCATGGATCGGGGTCTCGACGGTCGCTGGTTCAGCTGGCGATGATCTGGCGATAGATGCCCGGCAGTGCCAGGGAGAGGTGCTCGGGACGCTGCACGATGGCGTAGCCGCCGCGGCCGAAGAGATGCGGGATATAGCGCCCTGCCTCGCGGTCGATGGTCACCCCGAACACCCGTATCTCTTGGCGGCGCGCCTCGAGCACCGCCTTGCGGGTGTCCTCGATGCCGTAGCGCCCCTCGTAGTAGTCGTTGTCGTTGGGCTTGCCGTCGGTCAGCAGCAGCAGCAGACGATGGCGATTGGGTCGCTCGGCCAGCTGCCCGGTCAGGTGGCGGATCGCCGGCCCCATGCGGGTATAGCTGCCCGGCTTGAGCGCGGCGATACGCCGCGCAACCCGCTCGCCCATGGGTTCGTCGAAGGCCTTGAGGGTCTTGACCCACACCTTGTGGCGGCGCTGGGAGGTGAAGCTGTGGATCGAATAATCATCGCCGCAGCCGGCCAGGCCATGGCCCAGCACTAGCAGCGCCTCCTTGGCCACGTCCAGCACTCGGCGATCCTGCAGCCAGGCCTCGGTGGAGAGCGAGACGTCCACCAGGATCGATACCACCAGGTCGCGGGCCTGGGTGCGGGTGTCCACGTAGAGCCGGTCGCTGGATTCGCCCGTGGCGGCCAGGTCGCAGCGAGCGCGGATCACCGCGTCCATGTCCAGCTCACTGCCGTCCAGCTGGCCACGCAGGAGCTCGCGCCGCGGTCGCAGGGCCTCGAACTCGCGGCGCACCCGGCGGATGCGCCGACGTGTCGCCTCGTCGGGGGTCCAGTTTTCTCCCTCCTCGCTCTGCACGTCGCTGAGCACCACGCAGTGATCGGGCAGGTAGGCCTGCTTGCGGTGATTCCACTCGGGATAGGTATGGCGCCCCGTCAGCCGACCACCAGCGACCTCATCCGGGGCCAGGTCGAGGTCGAGCTTTAGTCGGGTGGCTGCCTTCTTGCGGTTGGGCGTCAGCACGATCTCGTCGATCTGGTCGGCGGCCTTCTTGGCCTCTTCCTCTTCATCGTCGTCCACGAGGCGGTTGAGGTTCACCATCTCGGCCCAGGAGAGCATCTTCTCCAGGTTGTTGAGCATCAGCGGGTCGTCGCGGTCGGCCTGGTCCTGCTCGCGGCGGTCGGCCTTGCGCTTGCCCTGGTCATCCTCGGGGGAGTCACCGGCAGCCGCCATGTCGTCATCGTCGTCGACGGTGGCTTCGCGGGCGCCGTCGCGGGTGCCCAGGGTCACGGCCTGGCCCCACAGCGGCACCGGCAATGGCGGGCGGTAGCCGCGCGGGGCATAGAACTCCTCCAGCGGGAAGTCCGACTCGCGGATGGCGCGCTGCATGGCCGCTGCCCAGGCGTCTTCTGGATCGGGGGCACCCAGCTCGGCGCAGAGTACCGCCTCCAGGGCCGCCTCCCTGGGCGGCAGGCGCTTGCGCTGCGGGCGAATGGCGAGCAACTCGCCGCACAGGCGTACATAGCGATCCGTCAGTCCCGGGAAGCGGGCCAGGGCGGCCCGTGCGGTGCGGCGTGCCTCGCGCAGGCGCGCCAGATCGGCCTGCAGCGGGTCCGCGGGAAGCGTCACCGGCCGGGCCTCGGCCAGGAAGGCGGTGAGCCACAGGTAGAGGTCGCGGTTGAGGGCGGCCTCGGGGAAGAGCGCCAGGCGCGGCGGCAGCAGCAGGTGCTCCTCGTCGCGGCGAGCCTGGTCGAGGTCCTCCTCGTCGAGGCCCAGGCGCTGGCGCAGGCTCAGCCGGTGGGCGGAACCACGCCGGGCGATGGCGGCCACCTCGAGGCCGGCCTCGCCGCCGCCGGCACGAAAGAAGACGCCGAGCATGGGGCGCAGGCTCTCGAGGGTCACCGCCGCCTCGGGGTGGTCGGGGTAGCTCGCCGCGCCGGAGGCCCAGCGGTGCCAGAAGCGGCCGACGGTCTCCTCGACCTCAAGAAAGTCCAGCATATTCAAGCTCCCGGGTATCGAAAGGGGCTAATTCGGGTACAAGCCTGCGAGGAGGCGCTGTGAATACCTCCCTGTACGCTACCGACGCCATCCATGGCGTAGGACCTCCTCTTCGGCTTGTCCCCGATGCCCCCTTTCTCCCTCTGTTCCATGTGATACCTGATTAACCGAAGGTGGCGTGAATGGCTTCCATCAGCCCCTCCTGGACGTCGGCATCGTCGGAGAGCGGCTCCACCAGGGTGGCGCGGGCGGCATCGAGGATCGGCATGCCGGTGCCGATCAGGGTCGCGCAGTAGACCAGCAGGCGGGTGGAGACGCCCTCCTCCAGATCCTGGCCCTTCATGGCGCGCAGGCTGGCCGCCAGGTTGACCAGCGCCGCGCAGCGCTCCGGCGCGAGGCCGCTCTCGCGGGCGACGATGTCACGCTCCACCGCCGGCGGCGGGAAGTCGAAGGACATCGCCACGAAGCGCTGGCGGGTGCTGGGTTTCAGGGACTTGAGGATGTGCTGGTAGCCGGGGTTATAGGAGACCACCAGCATGAAGTCGTCGGGGGCCTCGAGCAGCTCGCCGGTGCGCTCCAGCGGCAGCATTCGCCGGTCGTCGGTGAGCGGGTGCAGCACCACGGTGACGTCCTTGCGCGCCTCCACCACCTCGTCGAGGTAACAGATGCCGCCCTCGCGCACCGCACGGGTCAGCGGGCCGTCGACCCAGCGCGTCTCGCCGCCCTGCAGCAGGTAGCGCCCGGTGAGGTCGGCGGCGGTCAGGTCATCGTGACAGGAGACGGTGAACAGCGGCTTGCCGAGCTTCGCCGCCATATGACTGACGAAGCGGGTCTTGCCGCAGCCGGTCGGTCCCTTGAGTAGCAGCGGCAGGCGCTGCTGGAACGCCTGCTCGAACATCGCGCACTCGTTGCCCACGCTCTGGTAATAGGGAATCTCTTGCTCGCTGGCGTTGGCGGCCACGGAAGAAAGGGGCATGAAGATCACTCCTGTCAGGGTAATTTACGAAGAACCGAACGAAAGAGGGCCCCGAGCGGGGCCCTCGGGTGATCAGGCGCGCTCAGGGCCTGCGGTCAGCTGGGTGCCACCAGCCGGCACCTGCTCGCGGGCCGGACCGAAGAAGGCGTAGAGCAGCATGATCGCCCCCACGGCCACCGCGACACCGGCGCCCAGGCGCATCATGTAGAAGAGTCCGAGCTGGTCCTGCACCTCCATGTAGTTCATGCCCAGCACGCGCTGCAGATGGGTCTGGACGACACCGGCGAAGGTCAGCGTGAAGGTCATGAAGGCCATGGCGCTAGTCATGATCCAGAAGCCCCACATGTTCAGCACCTGGTTGTAGGGCTGAACGCGGCGCAGCTGCGGCATGGCGAAGGTGATCACGCCGAGGATCAGCATCACGTAGGCCCCATAGAAGGCCAGGTGGCCGTGGGCGGCCGTGACCTGGGTGCCATGGCTGTAGTAGTTGATCCAGCTCAGGGTATGCATGAAGCCCCACACGCCGGCGCCGAAGAAGGCCATGGCCGGACATCCCAGGCTCCACAGCATGGCGGCCTTGTTGGGATGGTTGCGGCTGCCCTTCCAGAACATGGTGAAGGCGAACACCACCATGACGAAGAAGGGGACTACCTCCAGGGCGGAGAAGATGCTACCGATGGGCTGCCAGTAGCCCGGTGCGCCGATCCAGTAGTAATGGTGGCCGGTGCCCAGCAGGCCTGAGAACAGCGACAGGCCGACGATGATGTAGAGCCACTTCTCGATCACCTCGCGGTCGACGCCGGTCATCTTGATCAACAGGTAGCCGAGCAGCGAGGCCATGATCAACTCCCACACGCCCTCGACCCAGAGGTGAACCACCCACCACCAGTAGAGCTTGTCCACCGCCAGATTGGAGGGGTTGTAGAAGGCGAACAGCCAGAACACCGCGGCCAGCCACAGGCCCAGCATCAGCACCATGTTGATGGCAGTCTTGCGGCCCTTGAGCAGGGTCATGCTGGTGTTGAACAAGAACATCAGGAAGGAGATGGTGATCAGCAGCTTGACCCAGAACGGCTGCTCCAGGAACTCGCGTCCCTCGTGGATCCCGAACTGATAGCCGACCAGCGCCGCGGCGCCGGCGAAGGCAAACAGCGCCAACTGGATATAAGCGATGGTGGGGCTGTGGATCTCCTGCTCGGCCTCTTCCGGCATCAGGTAGTAGGTGCAGCCCATGAAGCCAATCAGCAGCCAGACGATCAGCAGGTTGGTGTGGCTGACCCGCATGATGTTGAAGGGCATGATCTCGGCCATGAAATTTGGCCAGACATAGACGGAGGCAGCCAGCAGCCCGAAGACGATCTGCAACGCGAACAGCGCCATGGCCACCATGAAGAAGGGCAGGGCCACCTTCTGGGTTTCGTATTTCATCGGTGTCGTTCTCCTTGATTGATCCGCGGTCCGGCGGTCCAGCGAGCCGGCTCAGCCGGCGGAATTCGGCGGCCAGCCCTGGGCGTCGATGCCGTCGGTCCACTCCAGGAAGTCGATCAGCGATTGCATCTCCTCCTCGCTGAGGTCGAAGGCCGGCATCTGGCGGCGCCCTTGGGCGCCCAGCGGCTGGGCGCGGATCCACGCGGCAAGCCCCGCGCGGGCCGCCTCCGGGTTCTTGTGCCCGCCGTAGCGTTCCCAGACATTGCCCAGCTCCGGCGCGAAGTAGGCGCCCTCGCCCATGATGGTGTGGCAGTTGATGCACATGTTCTTTTCCCACACTTCCTTGCCGTGCTTGACGGACTCGGTGAGCCCTGCGCTGTCGGTGGATGTGTGGACCATGTACCAGTGACTGTGCGCCGTCAGTGCGGCAAACAGCAGAAAGAAGAACAGCGACCCGCCGTAGAAGATGTTGCGGGCCGCCGACTTGGTGAGACCATCGGCCATGGACCATACCCCCTTGCTCGTATGGCAGGGCCACCACCCTCACGGCAAGCGGCCCTGCGCCCCTTTAAGATGTATCATGGATACATGTTAAGCCTAGCAGCAGAACAGGGGATGGAACTTTGACATCGGTCAATGTCCGGGGAAGGAAGGCAGGCGATAGCCGAATCGGCCATCGCCTGCAAGGGGCTCAGTGGCCGAGGATCTGGCTCAGGAACAGCTGCGTGCGCTCGGATTCGGGATGATTGAAGAATGTCTCGGGCGGGGCCTGCTCGATGATCTGCCCCTGGTCCATGAAGATGACTCGGTCGGCCACGGTCTTGGCGAAGCCCATCTCGTGGGTCACGCAGAGCATGGTCATGCCGTCGCGGGCCAGCTCGACCATGACATCGAGTACCTCCTTGATCATCTCGGGGTCCAGCGCCGAGGTCGGCTCATCGAACAGCATCACCTCCGGCTGCATGCACAGCGCCCGGGCGATGGCCACCCGCTGCTGCTGGCCGCCGGAGAGCTGCCCCGGGTACTTCAGGGCCTGGTCGGCGATCTGTACCCGTTCGAGGATCTCCCTGGCCGTGCGCTCGGCCTCGGCGCGCGGCTTCTTCTGCACCCAGGTCTGGGAGATGCAGCAGTTGTCCAGCACGCTCAGATGGGGAAAGAGGTTGAAGTGCTGGAACACCATGCCGACGTTGCGGCGGATCTGCTCGATGCGCTTGACGTCGCGGGTCATGGTCATGCCATTGACCACGATGCGTCCCTCCTGGTGCTCCTCGAGGTGGTTGATGCAACGGATCAGTGTCGACTTGCCCGAACCCGAGGGGCCACAGATAACGATGCGTTCGCCGCGCGCGACGGTCAGGTCGATGTCGCGCAGCACGTGGAAGTCGCCGTACCACTTGTTGAGCCCGGCGATCTCGATCATGGGCGAGTCGGCCCGGGCGGCGGTTGCCTGGTTCATGAGAAGATCCCGTTCGTGGTTGTCAGTTGCGGTGACCGGTGTGCAGGCGCCGCTCGATGTGCTGGCTGTAGCGCGACATGCTGAAGCAGAACACCCAGAACACCAGCGCGGCGAAGACATAGCCCTCGGTAGCAAACCCCAGCCAGTCGCTGTCGGTCAGCCCCGAGCGAATGATCGCCAGCAGGTCGAAGAGCCCGATGATCAGCACCAGCGAGGTGTCCTTGAACAGCGCAATGAAGGTATTGACGATGCCGGGGATGACCAGCTTGAGCGCCTGGGGCAGCACGATCAGCCCCATGCGTTGCCAATAGCCCATGCCCATCGCCTTGGCCGCCTCTTCCTGCCCGCTGGGGATGGCCTGCAACCCGCCGCGCACGACTTCCGCCATGTAGGCGCTCCAGAAGAACATGATGCCCACCAGGGCACGCAGCAGCTTGTCGAACTCGACCTGAGAAGGCACGAACAGCGGCAGCATCACCGAGGCCATGAACAGCACGGTGATCAGCGGCACGCCGCGCCAGAACTCGATGAACACCACACAGAAGCCGCGCACCAGCGGCATCTGCGAACGCCGCCCCAGCGCCAGCACGATACCGATGGGCAGCGAACCGACGATGCCCACCGTGGCGATGGTCAGGGTCAGCATCACCCCGCCCCAGTTGCCGGTTGGCACTTGTTCCAGGCCAAACACACCCCCTACCAGCAGGAAGAAGGCGATGACGGGAAAGGCGACCATGGCGAACAGACCCACCCAGCGCTTGGCGGGCAGGCGCGGGATGGCCAGCCAGGCGATCAGGATCGCCAGCGCGGCGAAGACCAGGTCCACCCGCCAGCGCTCGGCACCCGGGTAGAAGCCGTAGACAATCGACTCGAAGCGCGCGCTGATGAATACCCAGCAGGCTCCCTCGCCACTGCACGCCTCGCGGGAGTTGCCGAGCCAGTCGGCCTGGAACACCGCCCACTGCAAGACGGGCCAGAGCACCATGGCCAGCAGCGCCACGGTCACCAGGGTCACCGCTCCGTTGAGCAGGGTATTGAAGAGGTTGGCTTGCAGCCAGCCGAGCAGGCCACGGCGCAGGTCGGGCGGCCGGCGCTCGGCGACCATCTCGGTCACGGTCGTGGTATCCACCATCTCAGCGCTCCTTGAGCAGCGTGCGCGCGTTGTAGAGGTTCATCAGCGCGGACACTATCAGGTTGATCAGCAGGTAGACGGCCATGGTCATGGCGACGATCTCGATGGCCTGACCCGTCACGTTCAGCGCCGTGCCGGAGAACACCGCCACCAGGTCCGGATAGCCGATCGCCGTGGCCAGCGAGGAGTTCTTGATCAGGTTGAGGTGCTGGCTGGTCAGCTGCGGCACGATCACCCGCATCGCCTGGGGAATCACCACCTTGCGCAGGATGATCCCACCGGGCAGGCTCAGCGCCTGGGCCGCTTCCACCTGCCCCTGGGGCACCGACTGGATGCCCGAGCGCACGATCTCGGCGATGAAGGAGGCGGTGTAGATGGAGAGCGCCAGCCACAGGGCGATCAGCTCGGGGAGCACCGTCACGCCACCCTGGAAGTTGAAGCCCTTGAACGCCGGGAGGGACCACTCCAGCGGCATGCCGGTGACGACGAAGACCACCGACGGCAGGCCGATCAACAGCAGGGCGCCCAGCTTGAACACCGGTAGCGGCCGGCCGGTCTTCGCCTGGCGTTGCTTGGCGTGACGCGCCAGCCACCAGGTGGCGATCACCGCGACCAGCAGTGCCCAGGGGGTGGCGGCGAATCCGGCCAGCGGCTGGGGGTCGGGCAGCACCAGGCCGCGCACGTTGAGGAAGATCACCTCGAACAGCGAATGACTGTTCTGTGGGCTGGGCAGGGCCTGCAGCACGGCGAAGTACCAGAACAGGATCTGCACCAGCAGCGGGATGTTGCGGAAGATCTCCACATAGGCGGTGGCCAGCCGGGCCAGCAGCCAATTGGGCGACAGTCGGGCGATGCCCACGGCGAAGCCGATCAGGGTCGCCGCCACGATGCCCATGGCGGAGACCAGCAGGGTATTGAGCAGCCCCACCACGAAGGTGCGGGCATAGGTGCTGTCGCCGGAATAGTCGATCAGGGTCTGGGGGATGGAGAAGCCGGCCCGGTCCTGGAGGAAGCCGAAGCCGGTGGAGATGCCCCGGGCCTCGAGGTTGGCCATGGTGTTCGACACCACCATGGCGATGAACGCCCCCAGCGCCAGCAGCAGGATGCCCTGCACCAGCAGGGCGCGGAAGGTGGGGTCACGCCATAGCGGCCCCCGCTCCCGTGAGGAAGAACGCAGCATATCGAGCCTCGCAGACGTACCCGAAACGGCACCACGCATGTTGCCATGCGTGGTGCCCGGTCATTGGACGATCAGGGTGGGTCAGCGGACCGGCGGTGCGTAGAGGATGCCGCCCTCGTTCCACAGCGCATTCACGCCGCGGCTGATCTGCATGGGGGAGTCCTCGCCCACGGTGCTGGCGAATACCTCGCCGTAGTTGCCGACGTGGGCGATCAGCTGATAGGCCCAGTCGTTCGCGAGCCCCAGCTGCTCGCCATAATCGCCATCCACGCCCAGCAGGCGCGCCACCTGGGGATTGGGCGGGTCGGCCTTCATCTCGTCGACGTTGTCGCTGTTCACCCCGAGCTCCTCGGCATTGACCATGGCAAAGACCGACCACTTGACGATGTCCAGCCACTGGTCATCGCCCTGGCGGACCACGGGCCCGAGCGGCTCCTTGGAGATCAGCGTCTCGAGGATCTCGACGCTGCCCGGCTCCGGCAGCTGCAGGCGCAGAGCGCTGAGCTGGGAGGTGTCGGAGGTCAGGATGTCACAGCGGCCGCTGGCGAAGCCCTGGGCGGTCTGGTCGGGGGTGTCGAAGGTGACCGTCTGGATATCGATGCCGCGGGAGGGAAAGTAGTCGGCCAGGTTGAGCTCGTGGGTGGTGCCGGACTGGATGCAGATCGAGGCGCCGTCGAACTGCTCAGGCCCCTCAATACCCAGGTCCTTGGCCACCATGAAGCCCTGACCGTCGTAGAAGGTGGTGGCGGTGAAGTTCAGACCCAGCGAGTTATCTCGAGTCGCCGTCCAGGTGGTATTGCGCGAGAGGACGTCGATCTCGCCGGATTGCAGGGCGGTGAAGCGTTCCTTGGCGGTCAGCGGCGTGAAGGAGACCGCCTCGGGGTCATCGAAGATGGCGGCGGCGATGCCGCGGCAGGTCTCCACGTCCAGCCCCTGCCAGGTCCCATCCTGATCGGGCGAGGAGAAGCCGGAGAGGCCGACGTTGACGCCACAGCGCAGCTCGCCCCGCTCCTTCACCTCGTCCAGGGTGGCCGCCGAGGCAGAGGAGATCATACCGACGCAGAGAGCAGCGGCAGAAAGGGATAGCAGTGTCTTGTTGTTGTACCGCATGAAAAGACTCCAGATTCTGTTAGGTCGAGTAGTGCTGATGCAGCAGCCTCGAAACTAACAGACCCGGGAGCCTCGTCGCCAACCGGCGATTAAACGCTTGTCCCAGCCGCTCCCGGGCCTACCGGGGGTCAGGACTCGGTGATGTCCTCGATCCAGGTCAACGCCGCGACGCCGCTGGGCAGGCCCAGGGTGGGAATGGCCAGCATGGCTACCTGCTTGAGCGCCGCGGCGGACTCGCCCTCCTCCAGGCCACGCCGTACATGGGAGTGCACGGCACCCTCGGAACGCGCGCCCACCGCCAGCGCCAGCTTGACCAGGCGCCGCGTGCGCGCGTCCAGCGGGCCGGACTCGGCACAGGCCCGGCCCAACTCAGCGTAGGCTTCCCAGATCTCGGGATACTGCTCGGCTACCTGGCCGGCGCCGGCGGGAAGTTCCTGTTTCGACATGAGATCGTCCTTCTGAACAAGAGTGGCCGGGACAGTATAGGCCAGCCATGGTCCAGCACGCTCATCCCTTGCGTCAGGCCAGCCAGGAAAGCGCGCTATGACGGATCGCCGCGCCCAGCATGTAGGCGAAGGTGAGTACCGCCGCCAGGGCGGCAATGGCTCTTGCCCGCGGTGTCCGGCCGCGCTTGATCGCCACCGTGCCCAGGCCGATGTAGGCCAGCAGGGCGATCAGCTTGGCGGCCAGCCAGGGATGCTGGTGGGGCCATAGCGAGAGCATCACCATCAGTGTCACGCCCAGCGCCAGCAAGGTGCTATCGATGAGGTGGGGCAGCACCTTCACCCAGCGACGCTGCAGCAGGGGGATCTCCCGCACCGACCACCAGGCCCGGAGCATGAAGAACAGGATGCTCAGGCTGGCCGCCGTGACATGCAGCTGCTTGATCAGGACATAGTGTTCCAGCAAGTCTGCCTCCTTGCGTCGGGTAACGGCGGAATCATCGGTGCGAGGCGCGACGCCTGCGGCGCGCCGCTGGCATGAGGCGTCCGGCTAGCCAACCTTGCCGTCGGGCCGGGCCGAGAGCAGCGGCCCCGTGTAGTGGAACAGGAAGATGCCATAGGCCAGGCACCAGAAGATGATGCCCAGGTTGTAGGTCCAGTGGGTGATCTGCGGGAAGAGCGCCAACACGGGTGAGCGCAGCAGCGCCGCGGCGCCCATCAGCCCCAGGGCCACGCCGATGCCCGGCAGGGTGCGGATGGGGCGCGCGGTATGGCCCAGCGAGACCCGCGACATCATCGCCAGCATCATGGTGCCCATGCCGCCGATGGTCAGGGCGTGTACCGCCAACTCGGCCCGAAAGGCCCCCAGCAGCGCCAAGGCCCACATGGCCAGGCCCACGGGAATGAAGGCGTAGCTCAGATGCAGTGCCCAGAGCAACGGCTCGCGCCAGCTGTGAAGGCCTCGCCAGCGCGACAGCCGAATGGCGTTGACCAGGGCGGCCAGTCCCATCAGCACGGCCAGCAGTACGGCGGGGAGCGCCACGCCGAGCATCACCAGCAACTGGGCAACCACCACCGCCATCACGCTGCCGAGGCTCAGGGTCTCCAGGGCCGGGATCGGCGGCCTGAGGGTCAGCCCCAGGCGATTGGCGGTGAACATGGCGATCACCCGGCCGCCCACCACCACCATCAGCAGGGTGAACAGCAGCACCGCCAGGTAGGCGGCCTGGCGAATCAGCTCGGCGTCGCCGGTCAACGCCCCCAGGTGCATGGCCAGGTTGGCCAGGGTCAGCAGCGCCAGGGCCGGCAGGAAGACCAGGTTGCGCCAGCGCTTCGCCTCGATCACCAGCATGGCCATGACCCCCGCCACCACTGGCAGGAAGGCCAGGTCGACCAGCATCGGCAGCCAGGCCGGCAGGCCCAGGGGAAAGGCCATTAACACCCGCCCGGCCAGCCAGAGCCCGACCAGCGCCAGCAGCCGCCCCCCCTTGAGGCTGGGCAGCCCGGTCCAGTTCTGCACCGCGGTGAGCAAAAAACCCGCCACCACGGCGGCGGCGAAACCGAATAGCATCTCGTGCTGGTGCCAGAAGATCAGGCCACCGACGGGACGCAGCAGGATGTCGCCATGCCAGAAGGCCAACCATACCCCCATGGCGATCACGCTGAACAGCGCGGCCAGCAGGAAGAAGGGGCGGAAGGCCAGGCGCGCCACCGGCAGGCGCGACAGCGTGGTGGAGCGGACGGATGAGGAAGAGGTCGATTGCATGGCGCATACCCGACTAAAACGCTTGGTTATGGCTATTGTGCCCCACTCCCGGCGCGCCTTCCATGACAAGTATCAATAATACTTCTTATAACAAAAGCCGCTCAATCCTGTCGCGAGCGAAGAGAGGCTGACCGCCGCCTTGGTGAGGTGCGGCAGCGCCATGACGCGACGCCCCTGATACTCCCAGGTGATGCCCGAGCCGAGGTGGGGCATTCCCTCCAGCGGCAGGTCGGCCACCTTTGCGCCGCTATCCAGGTTGATCACCATGCCACCCTGGCCGTCACTCTCCCCACCTCGGGAGGCGCCGATGACGTGTTCATATTCGAGATCGAAGAAGAAGTCGTCCAAGTAGTCGGGCACCGGGATGCGCCGCACCTGGAAGGTGGGCGTGTCGTGGCGGCGCTGCGGCTCGAGCGGAGTGGCCATGTGACCGGTGGCGACCACCGGCTCGGCGGGCAACGGCCAGGGAATCTCCCACACCTCCTTGAGATCCTTGAGGGCAGCAATGAAGCTGCCCCGCGGCGGAGCGGCATAGACGGCACTGACCCGGGAGCTCTCGCCATCCTCGCCCACCACCGGGTAGACCTTCATCAGATCGAGGTTGTGGGCGTCGAACAGTACCAGGCTATGGGGCAGGTAGTTGGCGGCCATCACATAGCGGCCATCGGCGGAGACGGCGATATTGCGCATGTTGATGCCGGCGCGCACCTCGGCCACTACCGTCAGGTTGTAGAGGTCGACCTTGGTGATCCAACCATCCCGCGAGCCGAAGAAAACATGGCGCCCATCGGGGCTGAACTTGGGCCCGCCGTGCAGGGCGTAGCGGGTCTTGAATCAGCAGCCCCGGGTCGCCGGGCCCGGCACCGACGATGGCCACCTCGCCGGGCGCCAGAGGAGACTCGGCGAGGTCATAGGAAACGCGACGTGACGGCATGGCGGAATTCCTCGCAAGCCTACGGAAGTTCGACGGCCTGGATGGCCTCATAGGGGGCAAAGATACGGCGCTCGCCGGCGCCCTCGACCCCGATCTCGCCGTTGGTCAGGTAGCAGCCGGGATCCTCTTCCCAGGGGTCACCGGAGACCTTCCAGGCCCGCACTCGGGTATTGCCGTTGCAGATCGCCAGATAGCGGCACTCACCGCAGCGCCCCTTCACGGCCGCGGTCGCTGGCGAAAACCCAGCATCAAGGGGTCCCGGGTGTCGCGCCAGATCTCGGAGAAGGGTCGCTCGCGTACATTGCCCAGGTCGTGGTCCCACCAGAAGGTGTCGGGGTGGACGTGGCCCAGGTTGTCGATGTTGGCGATATGCTCGCCGGAGGCGTTGCCGCCCCAGTTGAGCAGCTGCCGTTCCAGGGCCTCGGCCTGCTCGGGGAAGTGCTGGCGAGCCCACATCAGCAGGAAGGGGCCGTCGGCGTCGTTGTTGCCGGTGACGTACTCGCGCGCCACGCCGCGCTCGAGTTCGTCACGACAGTGGTCGAACAACCGGGTCATGGCGTCGCGGGTCATGCGGTACCAGGCGTCCTGCTTGCTGTAGCGCCGGCCAGATCCAGCTGGTCGACATGCACGGCGACACTCCCGAGGTGACCCGCTTCACCGCTATCGGCGAGGAACCCTACGACGCCCTGATCGACCCCAGCGGGCGCTACTACATCGCCGGGCTGTTCGGCGAAGATGGCCTGACGCTGCTCGACCTGTGGCACCCGGAGCAGGGTGTGAAACGCATCCTGCCGAACTACGGCCACGGCGAGGAGCGCCTGCAGGTCTACAAGATGCCCCATCTGGAGGGCTGGGCGCTGGCCGATGACGCGGCCTGGCTACCGGCGGTGGGCCGCCACGAGGTGCTGGTCGCCGACGCCGATGACTGGTCGTTGATCGACCGTATCCCGGTTCATGGCCAGCCGGTCTTCGTGATGACCCGTCCCGACGAGCGCCAGGTGTGGGTCAACTTCGCCCACCCCGACAACGACGTGGTGCAGGTGATCGACACCGAGCGCCGCGAGATCGTGGCCAGCCTGGAACCGGGCGAGGCGGTACTGCATATGGAGTTCACCCCGCGGGGCGAGCAGGTGTGGATCTCGGCCCGCGACAGCGACCGGGTGGTGGTCTACGACACCCGCACCCTGGAGGAAGTGGCGCGGCTGCCGGCCGAGTCGCCCAGCGGCATCTTCTTTACCGACCGGGCGCACCGTATCGGGCTGTGAGCAGGGCTATGCGAGTTTAGCGGCGGGTCGGGCGCCTAGCGGCACCAATCGCTCAAGAGGGGAGGCGAAGGCGCGCCTCGAAGCCATCCAGCCTGTCCGTCGCGGGGGAGGCCAGCGTGAGGGTAGCCCCTACCCCGGCCGCAATCGCTTGAGCGATGGCGAGACCCAGGCCGGAGCCACTGGCCCGGGTATTGCCCCGGGAGAAGCGATCCGTCAGCCGAGCGAGAACCTCTGCCGGAATCACCGGCCCCGCGTTGACCACACGCAGCATCCCCTCCGCTGTCAGATTGACTTCCACGGGCTTATCCTCGGCACCATGTTTCAAGGCATTCTCGATCAGATTGCGGAGCAAGATCGCGAAGGCATCTGGATCAATCGAGGAAAGCACCGGCGCCTTCTCGGGCAGAAAGACGTCGAGGCGCGTCTCGGGCACACGACAAAAATCATCCACGACGTGGGTAATGATCGGCCTGACGTCCTGGGGCTTCTCGGTCAAAAGACCACTGCCCTCCGCCTTGGCCAGCTGCATCAGCTTCTCCGATAGCCGCGAAAGCTCACGCAGCGACGCCTCGATGCGGGCCGCCCGCTCCTGCAGCCGCCCCGGCGGCGCTTCGTGGCGCAGACGCTGCACCTGAGCCAGGGTCGCCGCCAGGGGGGTGCGCAGCTCATGGGCGCTGTTCGCCGTGAAGCTGCGTTCAGACTCCAATGCGCGGCGCAATCGCTCCAGCAGATGGTTCACCGCCTCGGCGATGGGCACGAGTTCCGCCGGCAGGCGCATCTCCTCCACCCGAGACAGATCCCCCGCCCCGCGAGCCGCGAGCGCATGCTGGTACGCTCTCACTCCATTCAAGCTATGACGCACCAGCCACCAGACGCCAATAAGGCTCATGGGTATCAGACCCGTCAACGGCAGGAGCAGCATTGCCATCGCCTGCCATTTTGTCTGGCGGCGAGAAGCCAACGGCTCGGCAACCTCGATGAAAAAGGTGTCGCTGACCGCGGTGGTGCCGTAGAGACGATGTGTCGCCGTGCTGCGCAGCCCTACCTGCGGCGTCTGTGGAAAAGTGGACAGCTCCACATCATGCGAGGCAAGCAATGGCGTGCCATCCCTTTCCCGAATCAAGTAGGTGATGTACTCGTCGTGAGGGCGCAGTGCGGCCACCTGCTGAAGCATGCCGTCATCTTCGCGGCTGTAGATCTCGACGACGGCCAGCGACAGGATGCGTTGCGCGGTCTCTTCCAGGGAACTATCCAGGGTCCTGTCGATAGTATGTTCAACGATCAGCGCCGTGACCGTGGTGGCGATCAGCCAGAGCAGCGTCACCCCCAGCGTCAAGCCAAGGCTGAGGCGATACTGCAGACTAACCGGCCGGCTCATCTTCGCCCCAGTCGATAGCCCATGCCACGCACGGTTTCGATGCTGCCACGTCCCAGCTTCTTGCGTATGCGGCTGATATGCACCTCGACAGTGTTGCTCTCGATCTCCGCACCAAAGGCATATAGCCGATCCTCGAGCTGAGACCGCGACAGCAGCGTATCTGGATGTTGCACGAGCACTTCAAACAAGGCCCACTCGCGCGCTGTGAGTTCGATGCTGCATCCTGCCCGGCGAAGCGAATGACTGACCAGATCAATCTCCAGCTCGCCCACACGAATCAGCGGATTGGGGTTGCCCGCATAGCGCCGCGCCACGGCGGCGATACGTGCCGAGAGCTCCGCCAGGTCGAAGGGCTTGACCAGGTAGTCGTCCGCGCCGGCATTCAATCCTTCGATGCGATCGGAAATCTGGTCCCGCGCGGTCAAAATGATGACTGGTGTGGTATCGCCCGCCTTGCGACGGCGTTTTAAGAATTCGATCCCCCGACCGTCGGGCAGCATCAGGTCGAGCAGAATCAGGTCGTAGGAAGTTGTCGCGACACTCGCTTCAGCATGCTTGAGGCACTGCATCCAGTCCACCGCATGGCCATCCTCGGTGACCTGATCATGCACCGCCTCGCCCAGGGGGAGAGCATCCTCGATCAATAATATCCGCACGCCTTGACCTCCTTGCTTCACCCGGCTCTCTTGATCGTGACGCTAGCAGATCTGTCTGACGGCGGCCTGAACGAAGCTGGTGTCACCTGCGGGCAGACGTGTGGTAGTGCCCTTTTCAGGTTGCTGTCAGAAGACTGGCTTAGCATAACAGCGTAACCATCAACTGGACTCACCAGGAGAAGACCATGAAAACGCCACTGCTTGTCACTACCACCCTGGCCGCCACCCTGGCGAGCGCCATGACCTTCGCCGATGACGATTGTGGTGATCCAGTCTCCGACTGGCAGCCTCGTGAAGTCCTGCGCCAGAAACTCGAGGCCGAAGGCTGGGAGGTACGTCGTATCGTCATCGATGACGGCTGCTATGAGGTCAAGGGTTTTGATCAGGATGGCAACAAGGTCGAGGCGGAGTATGCCCCGGCATCGCTGCGCTTGCGCGAGTTGGAAATCGAAGACGACGAAGACGACGAAGACGACGACGAAGACGATGACGATGACGACGATGACGGAAACAATACCCGTCAGCGCTCTGATACCCGTCCCGCTCCCAACAGCAGCATCATCAGTGGCCGCCCGTCCGTTCGCATCCAGTGAATTCGTCACTCCACAGCGGCGCTTTATCGCCTTGCACGTTTCCGCGGGGCGCTTCAGCCCCCTATCCAACATCGGTGCGAACCGCGAATGTTGCCTCTCACTTCAGGCCGCTGTCAGCGAGCGACGCTAGGTTGCTCGTATCGACATGTCACGGAGAACAGACGATGAAAAAACTCAACCTTGCTCTGGCCCTCGGCCTTGCCGCCGCCATCACCTTGCCGGCTCTAGCCCAGGCACGCGAGGTGACCTTCACCACCGAGCTCAAAGAGTATCGCGGCGATGGCGCCTATATGGCGCTCTATCTCACTGATGCTAACGGCCAATATGCAGGAACGCTCTGGATCGCCGGCGAGAAGTCGAAATACTACAAGCACCTGCGGGGCTGGGCGCGAGGCAGCGGCCAGCGCAGGAGTGAATATGACGGACTGAGCGGGGCCAGCGTCGGCAGCGGACGCTCCCTGACCCTCACCCTGGATCTTGCCGATGAGCTGTTCGACGCGGGGTATGAGGTGCGAGTGGACACCGCCGTCGAGGACCGGCGTGACAATCGTTACGACGTCGTCGCCCCGCTGACCACCGAGGGCGCAGGCAAGCCGGTCTCGGGCCGCGGCTACGTGCAGTCGTTCCGCTACGCCTTCTGATTGATCGAGGAGCACAGCTACCATGCTACGCCAGTTTCATTCGCTGCCCGGCCTGATCGCGGCGCTGTTCGTCATCGTTCTCTCGGTGACCGGGGCGATCCTGTCGCTCAACCCGGCGCTCGAGCGGGCGGGGTCCGTTGTAGTTCCCGCCACCGGGCAGATCAGCGTCGCCGAATTGGCAGGCAAGGTGGCGGAGCATTACCCGGGGGTCAATCAGATCGAGCGCACGCCCTTGGGCACCCTGATCGTCTATTACACCCGAGACGGCCAGATGGGGGCCGATCGGGTGGATCCGCGCACCGGGCAATCCATCGCCGCCTATGAACCGTCATCATTCTCGGCCTGGGTAAAGAACCTGCACCGCTCACTGCTGCTCGATATGCCCGGTCGCGCGGTGGCAGGCATCATGGCGCTGGCGATGGTGGTGCTGGCGATCTCCGGTGCGCTGCTGCTGGCCGCTCGCCTGGGTGGATGGCGCCAGCTGTTGCGTCCGGTGCGCGGCACCCTGATCCAGCGACTGCACATCGAGCTCGGTAGAGCAGCGATGCTCGGCCTGCTTCTGTCGGGGCTGACCGCATCCTACCTCTCTGCCACCACCTTCGGCCTGGCTCCGGAGGGCGTGGCGGCCGAGCCCGAATTCCCGATGGAGGTGAGCGGGGGCCCCCCCGCCGCCGTCGACACCCTGTCGGCCTTGAAGGCAACCGACCTCAACGACCTGCGGGAGTTGGTCTACCCCTATCCGAACGATCCCACGGACATGTACTCACTGAGTACCGATCAAGGCGCCGGTTATATCGACCAGGCCAGCGGCGAGTGGCTCTCCTACCAACCCCATGATGCGACCCACAGGCTCTATGAGTTCATCTATATGCTTCACACCGGCGAAGGTCTCTGGTGGCTTGGCGTCATCCTCGGCCTGGCCTCCCTGACGGTGCCGGTGATGGCCGTGACAGGTCCGATAATCTGGTGGAAGCGCCAGCAGTCGAAACCCAAGCTCGCCGCCAACAGCGGGCCAAACGCCGCGGACAGCATCATCCTCGTCGGCAGCGAAGGCAACACGACCTGGGGCTTCGCCAGGACGCTGCACGACAGCCTGGCGCGGAAGGGCCACCGCGTGCATACCGCTCCCATGAACCAGCTGGCCTCCGGCTATCGCGGCGCGAAACGGCTGTTCATCCTCACTGCGACCTACGGGGATGGCGATGCGCCGGCCTCGGCCAGCCGGTTCCTGGCACGGCTCGAGAAGATGTCCAACACGCCCGACCTCCCGGTTGCCGTGCTGGGCTTCGGTGACCGGCAATTCCCCCGGTTCTGTGGGTTCGCGAAAGAGGTCGAGGCGGCGCTCGCCGCCAAGGGTTGGCCACAGCTGCTGCCGCTCGACACCATCAACCAGCAATCACCGCAGGCGTTCACCCGCTGGGGAGACGCGGTGAGCAAGGCGATCAGTACCGAGCTGACACTGATCCACACCCCCACCCGTCCCCACACCACCACCCTGAAACTCGGCGAGCGGGTGGATTACGGCGCCGACGTGCAGGCTCCCACCGCCGTGTTGCGCTTCAGGGCGCCCGAGAACGGCAGCCAGCCCAGCCTGCTGAACCGTTTGCTGGGGCGAACCGGCCTGCCGCCTTTCGAGGCCGGCGACCTGGTCGGCATCCTGCCGCCGGACAGCCACGTGCCGCGCTTCTATTCGCTGGCTTCCGCCTCGAAGGATGGCACCCTGGAGATCTGCGTGCGTCATCATCCTGGTGGCCTGTGTTCGAGCTTCCTCCATGCGCTGCCGGTAGGCGGTACGATCGAGGCCTTCATCCAGCCCAACCCGGACTTTCGCCCTGCCGCCGGCAAGGCGCCGGTGGTGCTGATCGGCGCGGGCACCGGGATCGGGCCGCTGATCGGCTTCATACGCCACAACAAGGCGCATCGCTCCATGCACCTCTATTGGGGCGGCCGTAGTCCACAGTCCGACTTCCTCTATGAACCTGAACTGAACACCTATATGGAGGACAAGCGGCTGACAGAGCTGAATGCCGTCTTCTCCCGCGTCAGCGATAGCGCCTATGTTCAGGACAAGATCTCCGTGGATGCGGTGCAACTACGCCGATTGATCGAGAAGGGCGCACAGATCCTGGTCTGCGGCGGCCGGGATATGGCGGCAAGCGTCATGGCGGCGATGGACGAGGTCATTGCACCGCTTGGCATGGACGTCGCAACGCTCAAGGCCCAGGGGCGCTATCGTGAAGACGTCTATTGACACCATGCCCCTGAGCCACCATGGCGGCTTGCCCCAACGCAGACGCCCCAGGACGCGCAAGCGACCCGGGGCATCTCCATGGCCATAAGGGCGGGGTCAGCTCGGCCGGCCTGACTTACCCACAGCGCCTTGCTCGAGTCCGTAGCACCTTGCTCGAGCTCTCTTATCCACACTTGGACCAGCCGCAGCCGGAATAGCAGGTGGGGCAGCCATCCATCATGATCAGCTCGCCGTTGCACTCGGGGCAGTGGCCCACCACGGTGGGGCCGTCACTCTTGGCGTGATCAGCATGCTGCGCCTTGCGCTCGATCTGCTCGATCTCCTCGTTGGTGGGCGGCTGCCAGGGATGCCCGCTGGCCAGGCGCTGGGCATAGCGGCTGACCAGCTCCTCCACCGGCACCTGATTGCCGTCCTGGTCGAGGAAGCCGCGACGAAAGAGAATCTGCTGGATCGACCAGGCGATGGCCGCGACCTCGGAGTCGTGGAACATCGGCTTGCCCCAGCGGTTCATGCCGCAGCGCACCAGGCCCTTGTCCCAGGCCACCTTGCGCAGGTCGGCCACCGCCTGGGTGACGTAGCCGCCCCGGGCGGCCAGCGACAGGCTGCGCATGGTGGCGGTGATCCACTGGTGCTCGCTGGAGAGCTGGCCGGAGGGGAAGAAGAACTCCACCGGACGCTCGATCACCACCCGCTTGCCGCCCAGCACGCCCTCCACCGGCATGAACGACACCAGCAGGTAGACCTTCTTGCGACCCTCGGCGCCGACGTAGGAGATCTTCTCCGACACGGCCTCCAGGGTACCCTCGGGACGTGAGGGGATACGCACCGTGAGCGGGTTCTCCTCGGCCAGGGGCGGCTCTTCCACCGCCTTCTTGACGCTGTAGGACACGATCTTGGAATTGATCTCGACGGCCATCAGGCGGCTCCTCTGGAAAGTTGTGCGTTGACGCTCGAGTGACGGCCACTTACGACCGTCACGAGCGAAGGCGAGGCAAGGCGCAGGATTTCGAGGAAGCGGAGTTTACGAGCCGTAAATGTGCATTCCGAGAAAGACTGCAACACCGCCTCGGCGAGCGCAGTAGGTCGTGGCTTACCACTTGCCATAGGTGCCTTCCTTCAGCGCATCATAAAGGTTTGCCGCATTGTGCTCCTCGCCGTCGTAGATGACCTTCTCGTCGCCGGCCAGCTCCACGGTCTCGCCGTTCTCCAGCTCGA
This sequence comes from Halomonas ventosae, assembly GCF_004361885.1. Classification (GTDB taxonomy): domain Bacteria; phylum Pseudomonadota; class Gammaproteobacteria; order Pseudomonadales; family Halomonadaceae; genus Halomonas; species Halomonas ventosae_C. The sequence continues at coordinate 69,904 of NZ_SNWH01000002.1, read as the reverse complement.
AGACGTAGGTGGTGTTCTTGAGGTCATCCTCGCGCACCAGCACGCCCTGGAAGGCCTCCGGGTTGAAGCGGAAGGTGGTGCAGCCCTTGAGCTTGCTGGCGTAGGCGTCGAGGTAGAGATCCTTGAACGCCTCGAAGGGGAACTCGGTGGGCACGTTCACCGTCTTGGAAATGGCCGAATCCACCCACCCCTGGGCCGCCGCCTGCACCGCCACGTGCTGCTTGGGGCTCACCGCGTCGGCGGTGATGAAGTAGTCAGGTAGCTCACTCTCCACGGCGTCGGCGGCGATGAAGTGACGATAGGCCGCCAGCTCGAAGGAGACCACCTCGACCTGCTCCTTGGTCTTCTTGCCCGACTGGATGACGTTGCGGAAATAGCGGTGCGAGAAGGAGGGCTCGATGCCGTTGGAGGCGTTGTTGCCCAGCGACAGCGAAATGGTGCCGGTGGGGGCGATGGAGCTGTGGTGGGTGAAGCGCGCGCCGTGCTCGGCGAGCTGCGCCACGAGCTCCGGTTCCACCTCGGCGACCTTCTGCATGTAGCGGCTGTAGCGGGCATGCAGGATGCGACCGGGGACCTTGTCACCCACCTCGTAGCCATCCTGCTTGAGCTCGGGGCGCTCGCGCATCATCCGCGGAGTGATCGCGTAGTCCTCGGCGAGCGCCGGGGCCATGCCCTTCTCGCGGGCGAGCTCGAGGGCCTGCTTCCAGCCCTCCAGGGCCAGGTTGCGGCTCACCTCCTCGGTGAAAGCCAGCGACTCGGGCGAGCCGTAGGGAACCTTGAGCATCGTCAGGGTCGAGCCCAGGCCCAGAAAGCCCATGCCGTGGCGGCGCTTGGCCTCGATCTCGCGGCGCTGGCCGGGCAACGGTAGCCCGCTGATCTCCACCACGTTGTCGAGCATGCGGGTGAAGATTGCCACCACCTGGCGGTAGCGCTCCCAGTCGAAGCGCGGCGCCTTGCCGAAGGGGTCGATGACGAAGCGGGTCAGGTTCACCGAGCCGAGCAGGCAGGCGCCCTCGGGCGGCAATGGTTGCTCACCACAATTATGAGCATGAAAAGCGTTAGCATCAAAGGTATTGATGCCGGGTACCTGAACATCATAAACCTCTTCGACACCCGCATCTTCATGACCCACGACCCGGGCCACGAAGCGCTCGCGATTCAGTTGGCGCTGGTACCCGTCCAGCAGGGTGTCAAGGTGATCCTGCTTGTCACTGTCTCCGAAGCCAATACGCGCAGAAAAACGCTCAAGGTTGGCACCACTGATCACCAACTCGTGCTGAGGTAGCGTCTCGTATCCACGATGACCGCCCTTGCCATCGGGCAGGTCGCGCTTGGTGGCATTGCGCCTGTCCTGATAAAGCATGGAGATGATGCCGAAACGCTGCAACATGCGCTGTACGGCTTCGAGGCGAGGCAGGTCAGACTGCGCCAGACGCACACTGACGCCTTTCACTTGACTCCCCTGAACAGAACCATCCGCATCGAAGAAGCCACGCAGGAAACCGACATAACCGCTCGAAGACGCCTGCTCTAGCTCAGGTGTGATCGCCTTGTTACCAGGCTGCATCCCCATCTCGCGCGCCAGATTTCGCAGTGAGGCCGTGGACAGACGGTACTCGTCGCGACCACTGACCTTCTGCCAGCCTGAGAAGGCTGCACGATGCGGCAGACTCCTGGCCGCCTTTTCTGCCAGGGCCATGACGGCACGCACACCCTCGTTCATTGCACCGTCGCTGCCATTGGCCACGGCGGCCTGTGGCCAAACAGAAAGGATGGCCTTGTCGTCCTTGAGCGTGCCATCGCCGACCAGCAGTCCCAGGAGGTAGCCCTTGGCCTCATCGAGCTTGCCGTCCCAATCTGAGGCATCACGATGGTCGTTGAGCAACACCCGATCACCTGCCTGGAGTTCTCCCGCGGCACACCATTCTGTCTCGGTGCGATAACGCGTAAAGGCCGATACCCGCCGGACGCGATGATCAGCAGTCAGTTTGAGGTTGTAGCCTTCGGCCGTGTACAGCCGAATCACCGGCTTGGTCGCAGTCTGGAAGAACCCCTCCGGCCCGCTGGGGTAGGCCTTGCCATCGATCACGGCGTCAAAGGAGCGGCCAATAAGCTGCGCAACCTGGCGCGGTCCTTCCGTGGTCTGCACCCACGTATCCGCCGTCACGCACGGGTTGGTGGCGCGGATCTCCTCGCAGAACCAGTTGTTGTTCATGCGGTTGACCTGGTCGATCAGGATGAAGCCCGGCTCGGCGAAGTCGTAGGTGGAGGCCATGATGGTGTCCCACAGCTCGCGGGCCTTGATCACCTCGACGATCCGACAGGCCACACGTCCCTCGTCATCAACGGTATAGCCCTCCTCGATCACCGGCCAGTCGCGGTAGATCAGCTCGCTCTCTTCAACATCATTTTTCTCGCCTTCATGAAGCGGGAAGGCCAGCGGCCAGTCAGCGTCGTGCTTGACCGCCTCCATGAACTCGTCGGTGATCAGCAGGCTAAGATTGAACTGGCGCAGGCGGCCCGCCTCGCGCTTGGCCTCGATGAACTGGCGCACGTCGGGATGGCCGACGTCGAAGGTGCCCATCTGGGCGCCACGGCGCCCGCCCGCCGAGGCCACCGTGAAGCACATCTTGTCGTAGATATCCATGAACGCCAGCGGGCCATTCGTGCCGGCGCCAGCGCCGAACACGAAGGCCCCCTTGTGGCGCAGGGTGGAGAACTCGTAGCCGATGCCGCAGCCCGCCTTGAGGGTCATGCCGGCATCCACCACCGAGTCGAGGATGTCGTGCATGGAGTCGCGAATGGTGCGCGAGACGGTGCAGTTGATCAGGCTCACCGCCGGCTTGTAGGCCTCGGCGCCGGCATTGGACATGATCCGCCCGGCCGGGATGGCACCATTCTCCAGCGCCCAGCGGAACTTGGGCAGCCACGCCTCGGCCTGGTCGCCCTCCACCGCCGCCAGAGCCCTCGCCACGCGATCCCAGGTGGCGGTGACGTCCTTATCCACGGGATGGCCGTGACGGTCCTTGAGGCGGTACTTGGCATCCCAGATGTCGCGGGAAGGCACCTGCAGCGGCACCTCGTTGGAGGTCTTGACGGCCTTGGCGGATGCACTCATTCGGGGTCTCCGGAAGTGTCTCGAGATAAAGTCGTTGAATGGTTCTGGCTCGCGAAGCGTACTACTGAAAAACTTCCTTCCGGCAAGCTCATGGTGCTGGAGAGGGAGCAGGGATTTGAGGGTATGACAGGGGCGAGCAGAGCCGAGATTCACACTGCCTGGATACCATATATAGCCGAAATAGCCTTCGCAACCACAAGATAGCGGATATCTCCCTTTCAACGAAGCAAAGCCCTCCGGACCTGGATTGATGGGTTTCAGCGTTGAATGAGAGGGGTTGCATAAAGCCTCGAGCAGCAAGGGAAGGCATCGTGCCGGATCGAGAAGGCGACTATGCTTCGAGCCATTATACGGTGAGAGAAACCAGCCGAGACAGCACCGAGGTAGCAATAAGCTCAACCTCCTCCAGCGTGTGATAAAGGTGCGGTTGAGCACTGGCTCCACCAGCCGGCGCTTGACGGCTAGGAGCACGCCGGGGTCTAGGGTGTGGATCCGACGGCTCACATTCATGCATCAACCTGGCGCATAAATTCTCTCGATTTTCAAGTGCATTAGTCTCAATGTTGATGCCTGCTCCCCGCATGGGCCATGCAGTTGCTGCATAATGGTGCGTTGACTTATAGTGCTGCTGATCCATTTCGACCGCACAGGAATCTTCCCATGCCCTACGTCCACGACACCCTCGAGGCCCTGCGCAAGAGCAGCCCCGCCCAGACCGAATTCTACCAGGCCGCCGAGGAAGTGCTGGAGTGCCTGCGCCCGCTCTTCGAGCACAGCCCTCACTACCTTGACCACAACATCATCGAACGCATCGTCGAGCCGGAACGCCAGATCATGTTCCGCGTCTGCTGGACCGACGACGCTGGCAAGGTGCAGGTCAACAAGGGCTACCGCATCCAGTTCAACTCCGCCCTCGGCCCCTACAAGGGTGGGCTGCGTTTCCACCCTAGCGTCACCTCGGGCACCATCAAGTTCCTGGGCTTCGAGCAGATCTTCAAGAATGCCCTCACCGGGCTGCCCATCGGCGGCGGCAAGGGTGGGTCGGACTTCGAGCCCAAGGGCCGGTCGGATGGCGAGATCATGCGCTTCTGCCAGGCCTTCATGAGTGAGCTCTATCGCCACATCGGCCCGACCACCGACGTGCCGGCCGGCGACATCGGCGTGGGGGCTCGCGAGATCGGTTTCCTCTATGGCCAGTACAAGCGCCTGACCGGCCGTTACGAGGGCGTGCTGACCGGTAAGAGCCTCAACTGGGGCGGCTCCATCGGGCGCAAGGAGGCCACCGGCTACGGCGCCGTCTACTTCGCCGAGAACATGCTCGAGGCCCGCGGCGAGACCCTCGAGGGCAAGACCTGCCTGGTCTCCGGTGCCGGCAACGTGGCCATCTACACCATCGAGAAGCTCTATGAGCTCGGCGCGATCCCCGTCACCTGCTCGGACTCCCGGGGCACTATCCATCACGCCCGCGGCATCGATCTCGACCTGCTCAAGGAGCTCAAGGAGGTCAAGCGCGTCTCGCTGGAGGCCTACCTGGAAAAGCATCCCGAGGCGCGCTACCTGCCGGCCGGCGACTACCCGGAAGACGGCCATGCGGTCTGGCGTATCGAGGGCGACGTGGCCTTTCCCTGCGCTACCCAGAATGAACTGACCGAGACCGATGCCGAAGCCCTGCTGGGCAATGGCGTGACCTGCATCAGCGAAGGGGCCAACATGCCCTCCACTGCCGCGGCCGTGGACCGCTTCCTGGCCGCGAAGGCCGCCTACGGCCCCGGCAAGGCGGCCAATGCCGGTGGCGTTGCTACCAGCCAGCTGGAGATGGCCCAGAACAGCAGCATGGAGAAGTGGCCGCTGGAGAAGGTGGATACCAAACTCAAGGAGATCATGGCCAATATCCACCGCCAGTGCGCCGAGACCGCCGAGGAGTTTGACGACCCCACCAACCTGGTGCTGGGCGCCAACATCGCCGGCTTCCGCAAGGTAGCTGATGCCATGATCGAGCAGGGCGTCGTCTGAGCCCGCCGCCGCTCGACTTCCATCTAATGCGACACGGCGCCCCGCGGGGCGCCGTGTCGTGTCGGCAGGTGATCGGGGCTTAGACGGTGCGCGAGTAGCGTCCCGGGCCGTGGTTCAGATAGGCATCGAAGGCCATGGCGGCATTGCGCATCATCAGCCGCCCGGCCGGCAGCACCGCGATGCTCCCCTCATCGATCGCCAGCAGGCCATCGTCCGCCATCTCTTCCAGCTCGGCGAGTGCGTCGGCAAAATAGTTGCGAAAGTCGATATCGTGGTCCGCCTCGATCGCGGCGAAGTCGATGCGGCCATGGCACATCAGGGCGTTGATCACATCGCGTCGCAGCAGGTCATCGGCGTTCAGGCGGTAACCGCGCATCACCGGCAACCGTCCCGCCTCGAGGCGCGCCTGGTACTGAGCCGTCTCCTTGACGTTCTGGCTGTAGCTGTCGCCCACCTTGCCAATGGCGGTATTCCCCAGGCCGATCAGGTCGCAGTCGGCATGAGTCGAGTAGCCCTGGAAGTTGCGCTGCAGGGTGCCGTTCTCCTTCGCCAGCGAGAGCTCGTCCTCGGGCAAGGCGAAATGGTCCATGCCGATATAGGCATAGCCGGCCTCGGTGAGGCGGCGGATGGTCAGCTCGAGCAGCTCGATCTTGCGCTCCGGCGGCGGCATGTCCTCGGGGCGGATCAGGCGCTGGGCCTTGAACAGCGCCGGCAGGTGGGCATAGCTGTAGGCGGCGATGCGGTCCGGACGCAGTCTGATGATCTTGTCCAGGGTGGCATCGAAGCTCGCTACGGTCTGCAGCGGCAGGCCGTAGATCAGGTCGACGCTCACCGACTGGAAGCCGGCCTCACGGGCCGCCCTTACCAGTTCCACCACCTGGGCCTCGCTCTGGACGCGGTTGACCGCCTCCTGGACCCTGGCGTCGAAGTCCTGCACGCCGAAGCTCAGGCGGTTGAACCCCAGGGCATGGAGCTCGTGGATCTGCTCGGGGGTCACGGTGCGCGGGTCCACCTCCAGGGAGAATTCCCGCGCCTCAGGCGCGGCGAAGTGGAAGGCGGCATCCAGCGCCGTCATCAGCTCGCCGAGCTGGTCATTGCTCAAGTAGGTGGGGGTGCCACCGCCCAGATGCAGCTGGGTCATGCGCCGCGAATCATCGAACAGCGCCCCCTGGAGCTCGACCTCGCGCTTGAGCCAGGCGAGGTACTCCGCGGCCCGCTCGCGGTTGTGGGTAATGATCTTATTGCAGGCGCAGTAGTAGCAGAGGCTCTCGCAGAACGGGATATGCACGTAGGCCGACAGCGGCTTGGGTATTGCTGCCCGATTGCTGCGGGAGGCCTCGGCACGGTAGTCGTCCTCGGCGAAGGCCGCCTGGAACTGCGGTGCCGTGGGATAGGAGGTGTAGCGCGGCCCCGGGCGGTCGTATTTCTCGACCAGGGGGCGAATGAACGGCAGGGTGTCTTGCATGATCGAATCGAGCCTCTGGAACCGTAAGGCGGCGGTCGGGGCCACCACCGCATGGGCGAATTATGCCAGCCATGACCAGGCACGTCGGTACCCTTCAAGGGGTAGCTGACCCAGATCAAGTCGAGGAAGCGGGCAGCCAGTCGACGGGGCGGCAGCATCTCCCAACAGGTACTCCCCCTCCCTGCCGACGCGAAGTCGAACAGCCACTCGCCACCATGGGCTACCCGGCGCCAACAACGTCATCGCCCCCATGCGACCGAATGCCACGCAGACCAATCACAGCCAATAGGCCGGATGCTAGTATCGTCCGCTTTCCCTCTACGCCTTGCGAGGCCTCCGACACGCCGGAACTCATATGCACCTGACCCGATTCACCGACTATTCGCTGCGAGTACTGATCTTTTTGGCCACCAAGGGCGAGCAACGCTCGACCATCACCGAGATCGCCGAACGCTTCGATATCTCCCGCAATCACCTGATGAAGGTGGTGCAGGATCTCAATCACCATGGCTACATCACCGCCATCCGGGGCAAGAATGGCGGCCTGCTGCTCAAGCGCGCCCCGCAGACAATCATCCTGGGGGAACTGGTCCGCGACACCGAGCGAGACCTGAAGCTAGTGGAATGCTTCGACGATGACAGCCCCTGCATCATCACTCCCGCCTGTCGGCTCAGCCCGGTCCTCGCCGAGGCGCTCGCGGCCTTCCTCGCCGTGCTCGATCGCTACACCCTGGCCGACCTGGTGGGCCCTCAGCGCAGCGAACTGATCCAGCTGCTGCAGCTCGACGCCGCCTCATCCGATGCCTGAGCTACTCCGGTATGGCTGACGTGGCCGGCCCTTTTGTCTTTTGTGCCTTCCGGACCAGGGCCTGTTGACGTTTCATGCATGGCCGCGCCGGCAAGGCTACTGTACCCATCTATCCCCACCTGGCCGGCCAGAACGCCCCCTACCTGGAGAGCGCCCTCAAAGCCTACCGGGCTGGTGAGCGGGGCGGTGGCATGTCCATGATGATGACCCCGCAGGCGCAGGCACTGTCCGATCAGGACATTGCCGACATCGCCGCCTACTACGCCAGCCTCAAGCCCTGATTCTGCGCCGGCGCGCTCTATCGTCGAGATGTCTGGCAAGAATGTTGGCAGGACAGTCCTTGGCCAGCATGCTAACCTCGGCGTATCGCTGCCCATGGAAGCGCTACGCCATGCCCCGCCTGTTACGGCTCTTCCCTGCCCTGCTGCTGCCGCTCTGCCTGGCCTTGGCCGGAACGGTGTCGGCCACCGACTACAACACCAGCGACGTCCAGGTCCATGGCGGCTGGCACTCCCTGGTGCTGTCGCTGGGCGAGGAGCGTCACGTCCGCGCCATCGACCAGCAGAGCTACAGCGATGCCATCCTCAGCGTCAACGCCAGCGCCTGGGCCTGTGACCTGCCGTGGCTGGAACTGCGGGTGGCGCTCGCCAAGAACCAGGCCGAAAGCGCTACCGTGAACCGTGTGCCCGCTGATCTGCGCGTTGATCACCAAACCATCCACAGCGGCAGTGCCACCTTCGTCACCGAACGTGGCGACAACGGTTTCTACGTGCGCTTCGCGCTCTCCGAGCTTTCGCTGCTGCTCGAGGAGATGGGAGAGGGTGAGCTACTGCGGCTGCGCATCATGCGTAGCGAGGACGATCCCTGGTTCATGGCTTTCGGCCTGGAGGGGGCCGGCGAGGCGATCCAGCGCATGCGCCGCCTCTGCGCGGCGGCAGAGGGCTAGCACGCCGTGCCGTATGGATATTCGTATTTATTATAGTGCAGCGAAATCGGCAGCTTAGGCGAGCCCATTGGCCAGACAAGTTCGTCTCAGGCGCCCTGGCGACGGCTCGCGTCGCGCAGTGCCGCCAGGGCGGGCCCCAGGTCCGGGGCCAGCGCGCCCACCGCCGGACGAGCATGGAAGTAGCCCTGCTGGCGGGTAATGCCCGCACGCGCCAGCCACAGCGCCTCCTCCCGGGTCTCCACGCCCTCCGCAATCAGCTGGATATCGAGTTCATCGCCCAATCGCTTGACCGCCTTCAGCAGGATCTGGCGGCGAGAATCGCCATCACAGCCCATGATCAGCTCGCGGTCGACCTTGAGGCGATCGGGCGTGAGATCGGTGAGCAGATCCAGGTTGGCGTAACCGTTGCCGAAGTCATCCAACGCCGTCGCAAAGCCCATGGTACGGTAGGCGTCGATGATGTTGCGCAGGTGCTGGCGATCACTGACTCGCTCGGTCTCGGTGATCTCGAAGATGATGCGCTCGATGGGCCAGCCGACCCGAGTTGAGACATCCAGGGTCGCCTGGATGCACGCCTTGGGATCATAGACCGCATTGGGCAGGAAGTTGATCGATAGATTTTCGCGCATACCCAGCGCGCTTGCCATCTCGATCGCCTTCACGCGACAGGCCTGATCGAAGCGATAGAGCAGGTCGTCGGAGAGCTGGGACAGCACACTCCAGGCTGACTCGCCCGCCGGACCTCGCACCAGCGCCTCATAGGTAGTGATTCGCGCAGCCTCCACGTCGACGATCGGCTGAAAGGCCATGGTAAAGTCAAAGGGCAGTTCCCCTTCACAGCGGCCGCAGTGCCCCGCGACTCGCGCACAGCTCGACATCGACGACTCCTTAATCGGTACTTGTCGGAATGTTCCACGGCACAGGGCTCGAAGAAATGTCTGCATGGCCGAGGACTGCCACCAGCGACTTACTATCCCAAGCTCGGGAAGGCAGCGCAATATGGCAGCCGCAATATTGGCCCGGTAAGGCTGGCGATTACGCGATAGTTCACGCCGTTCCGTCCAGGGTGTAGGCTCATGGCCAGCACCCACGAGGATCCGTCAGCCTTGAACGCCCCGACACGCTACAGCGCGGCCCAGGTCGCCGCCGCCCTTGAGGCCTGTGCCCGTGAACCGGTGCATATTCCCGGTGCCATCCAGCCAGTAGGCTGCCTGGTCAGCCTGGATGCCGACCTGAAGCGGGTTCGCCAGATCAGCGCCAATAGCGAGACCTTCCTGGGTATCAGCGTGGCGGCAGCACTGGCCGGCGAGCCGCGGGAGGTGCTGGGCGACGAGCTGCTGAACCTTCTGGACACTGAACTGGTGAAGAAGCAGCACAGCTCGGCTTGTGTTCTCACCACCCTACGCGAGGTACGGGGCGAACAACGACGTTTCCACGCGGTGGTTTATCACAGCGGCGACGCTGTCGTGGTAGAACTGGAACACTTGATGTGCCCAGACGGGCATCGTCTTCTGGATACGGTGAACAACTGGCTGGTCGAGGTGGGGCAACTCGACGACATCGATGTCCTTCTCGATACCTTGACGCAACGGGTGCAGGAGCTCACTGGCCACGAGCGAGTCATGGTCTACCGTTTCGACGAGAAGTGGAACGGCCGGGTGATCGCCGAGACCCGTCTGCCTGAGGCGAAGAGCTTCCTCGATCACTATTTTCCAGCCAGTGACATTCCTGCTCAGGTACGTCGGCTCTATGACATCAACCGGGTGCGCAGCATCCCCGATGCCTCGGCGCCGGCAGTCCCCCTGGTGCCGCCCTGTGGTCCTAGCGAGGCGGTGCCACTGGACATGTCGCAGGGCGTGCTGCGTGCCGTCGCACCGATTCACCAGGAGTACCTCACCAACATGGGCGTTGGCGCCTCGCTGTCGGTGGCCATGCATGAGGAGGGAAGGCTATGGGGCCTGCTGGCCTGTCACGGCCTGAAATCCAGGCCGCTGGAAGCCGATCTGCGTGATGCCCTGTGTGCCATGGTTCAGAGCACCATGCCGCGGATGATGCTGCTGCATGCACGAGCCGACACCCGGCTTCTTCAGCACATCCACGACAGCAACGACATTCTCTCCGATGAGAGCGGACGCCTTCTTGGGCCGGATGGCCTGGTCCAGCGTCACGGCGCGCAATGGCTTGAACTCCTTGATGCCGAAGGCATCGCCCTCGTCATCGGGAAAGCGAGCTGTGGCCTGGGAACCCTGCCGGCCGAGGAGAATCTGGTCGCCATGGCCGACTGGCTGAGCCGTTTCCAGCAACACGACTCACCCTGGCACACCCAGGCGCTAGAGAAGACGCCTTTGGCGCCGTGGCAGGAGGGTGACCTCTGCGGGCTTCTCGCTGTGGCCCTGCCTACCGAGTCGACCCACTGGCTGATGCTGTTTCGCCGTGAGCAGCGACACAGCAGACGCTGGGCCGGCAAGCCTGAAGATACCCCCATGATCCGCGACGGACAGCTGATCCTCACGCCACGCCGCTCCTTTGCCCAGTGGCAGGATGAGGTCAGGGGGCAAAGTCGTGCCTGGCGCAACATCGAGTGCCGCGCCGTCGGGGACCTGGCCAAGAACCTGGCCGTCCTGACCTCCAACCACGAGATCGCTCAACTCAATGAAAGGCTTCATCGTGCCAATCGCAAGCTCAAGAACCTGGCCTTCAGCGACAGCCTGACTGGTTGCTGGAACCGCTATCGCATGGAGCAGGGCATCGACGCAGCGCTGAATGCCGCCGAACGCTACTACCACCCCTTCGCATTACTGCTGTTCGACGTGGACCATTTCAAGCAGTTCAACGATACCCACGGCCACGAGGCCGGGGATCAGGTGCTGGTCGAGATCACCCGCGCCCTGCAGGATAGCCTGCGCGAGAGTGACGCCCTAGGACGCTGGGGTGGCGAGGAGTTCCTGGTGCTGGCCAACCACTGCGAGACACAGGAGGCGACCCGCCTGGCAGAACGCCTGCGCCAGTGCGTCGCGAGTATCGACCTTGGAAAACTGGGCCGGGTGACCATCAGCATCGGCGTGACCAGTTGGCACCCTGGCGATACCCGCAAGCGGTTGGTCGCGCGAGCCGACGAGGCGATGTATCAGGCCAAGGAGAACGGCCGCAACCGTGTGGAGACGGTAGAAGCAAGTCCCGCGCAGGTGTGAGCCGGCCAAGACCGAATCCGCCCCCGTGGCGTCACCCACGAGGGCCGGGCATACGCTGACGGGCGTCGACGACGCCCGGCGCGAGTTACTGGCGGATCAGAAAGTCGAAGGCGCCCAGGGCGGCCTTGGAGCCCTCGCCCATGGCGATGACGATCTGCTTGTAGGGCACGGTGGTCACGTCGCCGGCGGCGAAGATGCCCGGCACGCTGGTCATGCCGTGGGCATCGACCACGATCTCGCCACGCTCGGAGAGCTCGATGGGCGAGTCCTGCAGCCACTCGGTATTGGGTACCAGGCCGATCTGCACGAAGACACCCTCCAGCTCGAGCTGGCGGATCTCGCCGCTGGCGCGCTCTTCATAGGTCAGGCCGTTGACTCGCGTGCCGTCGCCGTTCACCTCGGTGGTGCGAGCGCCGAGGATGATCTCCACGTTGGGCAGGCTGCGCAGCTTCTTCTGCAGCACCGCGTCGGCGCGCATCTCGTCCATGAACTCGATCAGGGTGACGTGGCCGACGATACCGGCCAGATCGATGGCCGCCTCGACGCCGGAGTTGCCGCCACCGATCACCGCCACACGTTTGCCCTTGAACAGCGGGCCATCGCAGTGGGGGCAGTAGGCCACGCCCTTGTTGCGATACTCGGCCTCGCCGGGCACGCCCATCTCGCGCCAGCGGGCGCCAGTGGCCAGCACCAGGGTCCGGCTCTTGAGACTGGCGCCGGATTCAAACTGCACCTCGTGCGCCTCACCGGGCCGGCCGGGCACCAGCGCGACCGCCCGCTGCAGGTTCATGATGTCGACCTCGTACTCCTTGACGTGCTCCTCCAGCGCCGCGGCCAGCTTGGGGCCCTCGGTGTAGGGCACGGAGATAAGGTTTTCGATGCTCAGGGTATCGAGCACCTGGCCGCCGAAGCGCTCGGCGGCCACCCCGGTGCGAATGCCCTTGCGCGCCGCATAGACCGCCGCCGCGGCGCCGGCCGGGCCGCCGCCGATCATCAGGGTGTCGAAGGTCGGCTTCTCGCTGAGCTTGGCAGCCTCGCGCTCGGCGGCGCCGGTATCCACCTTGGCGAGTATCTGCTCCAGGCTCATGCGACCCTGGCCGAAAGGCTCGCCATTGAGGTAGACGCTGGGCACCGACATGATCTCGCGCTGTTTCACCTCATCCTGGAACAGTGCGCCGTCAATGGCGACGTGATGCACGTTCGGGTTGAGGATCGCCATCAGGTTGAGCGCCTGGACCACGTCCGGGCAGTTCTGGCAGGAGAGCGAGAAATAGGTCTCGAAGCGCATCTCGCCCTCGAGGCTCCTGATCTGCTCGACCACCTCATCGCTGGCCTTGGGCGGATGGCCGCCCACCTGCAGCAGCGCCAGCACCAGCGAGGTGAACTCGTGGCCCATGGGCAGGCCGGCGAAGACGACGCCGGTCTCCTCGCCGGGGCGATTGAGCGCGAACGACGGGCGGCGCGCGTCCTGGCCATCGAGCGTCAGGGTGATCTTGTCGGTCAGGCCGACGATATCGGTCAGCAGACCGTGCAGTTCCTGCGACTTGGCGCCGTCATCGAGGGACGCGACGATCTCGAAGGGCTGGGTGACCTTTTCCAGATAAGCTTTGAGCTGGCTTTTCAGCTTGTCGTCCAACATGACAGCGTCATTCCTTCATGTTCGGGTATCAGGAAGGAGGCATGAGAGGATCAGGACGTCCCATTCGGGGAGGCCCAGTTCGCTCATGCTTCCGAAATCAGAGCCCGGGCAGGGGATACCCGGGCGAGGCAGGCAAGGGCGGAGAGGGCCTCGCCGGCGGAGCCGCTTATATCTTGCCGACCAGGTCCAGGGACGGAGACAGGGTCTCATCGCCTTCTTCCCACTTGGCCGGGCAGACTTCGTTCGGGTTGGCGCGCACGTACTGGGCAGCTTTGACCTTGCGCAGCAGCTCCTCGGCATTGCGGCCAATATTGCCGGCATTCAGCTCGACGATCTGGATCTTGCCGTCAGGGTCGATCACAAAGGTGCCACGCTCGGCGACGCCATCTTCCTCGATCAGCACCTCGAAGTTGCGTGAGATGGCGTGGGTCGGGTCGGCCAGCATCGGGTAGGTCAGCTTGCCGATGGTCTCGGAGCTGTCGTGCCAGGCCTTGTGGGTGAAGTGCGTATCGGTGGAGACGCTGTAGATCTCGACACCCAGCTTCTTGAATTCCTCGTAGTTGTCCTGCAGGTCACCCAGTTCGGTGGGGCAGACGAAGGTGAAGTCGGCCGGATAGAAGAAGAAGATGCTCCACTGGCCCTCCAGGCTCTCCTCGGTGACATCGATGAACTCGCCATTGTGATAGGCGGTGGCCTTGAACGGCTTGACTTCGGTGTTCAGCAGCGACATTTGGTAGTGCTCCTTTCGACTTTCGTTGAATACATAGCGGCGATACAAGGGCATGGTAGCCCCCGACTGCTGATAGCGTAAATTGAATGGTGTCATCAAGCTGATCATTCAACCCTATGGAGATGACGATTCGGCGTCAGTTGATATGTAGCGCCTCGCCTTGGCGATCGAAAGCCAGGAACTGTGCGATGTTGCCTATCTTCAGCGATTCGACCATGCGGTTGAGGTGCTGGCTGGGCACGCGCCTCGTCCAGCAGGTCGGCATAACAGGAAATGGTCAAGGAGACGCCTCCGGATCGGGATGATATCGTGACAGGCAGCGTAACGGGCCGACTGTGCTTCGAAAAGAGGGATTTGTGGCCCACGCGACCCCCGGTCATGTTGCGGAGCGTCGATGAGCCCTCCTACCCCACCGCTAGCCCGTCAGCTGCGCGATGCCACGCGCGACGCCCACCGCGCCCTGGACCGACACCCGGCCCTGCAGTGCCTGCTCGCCCCCACCCTGACCCGAGAGGCCTACGGTGCCTCGCTGCTGGCCCTGTATCCCGCCCATGCAGAGCTGGAGAACCGGATCTTGCGCGAGATCGCACGTCTCGGCCTGCGGCTTCGGGTGCCACGGCGGCTGCCGCGCCTCATTGATGACCTCGGCAGCCTCGGCCTGACACCGAGGACGCTCGCCTCACAGGCCGCGACTTCCTCGGCCTCCCCCGCCATCCTGGCGGGGGAGCTCTACGTGCTGGAGGGGTCCCGCCTGGGCGGGCAGATGATTGGCGGCCGGCTGCGCCGAACCCTGGGCTCCGGGGCACCGCACACCTTTTTCTGCCTGGAAATGGCTCCCGAGGAGTGGCCACGGCGACTGCTCGAGCTCGAGGCACTCTGCCCGCCCGGCGAGCGAGGGGCCGCCGTGGCAGGCGCCCGCGCGGCCTTTGACCGCTTCCGCGAGCAGCTGGACAGGCGCTTTCCCGGCTAGCCGACCGGAACTCAGCGAGAGGGTGTGGCCGCGCGCAGGTGCAGCTCCAGGCGCGCCAGGAGGACATGACATTCCGACGCCGGTCTACGGCTCGCAGGAGGTCCACTACCTTTCCTGATCCCCGCAACGGTCCGGCACGCCGAGCGCCGGCCATGGGGACATGGCCGGTGCGGTCAATACTCCACCACCACGTCGCCCAGCGGCCTGCTGCAGCAGGAGAGGATATAGCGGTCCGCCACCTCCTCGTCGGTGATGCCGCCGTTATGGTCTATCTCTACCTGACCTGAACTCAGAGGAACCCGACAGGTTCCGCAGATGCCCATGCCGCAGGCCTTGGGGATGTGCAGGCCAAGCTTGGCGGCGGCGGAGTGCATCGTTTCGCCAGGCTGGATGCGCACGCTCTTCCTGAACAACCCCGAGGCCGCCCGAGCGGCCCAGCAAGAGGACAGACCATCATGGACTCTCCCGCTCGCCTGGATGACTCCCTGGCCACGGCACGCGAGGCCACCCTCGAGATGCTCAAGCATCTCGGCAAGCGCAATCGCCTGACCCGTACTCCGTTGCTCGACGGCGTGGTCTCCATGACCATGGATGGCAAGCCGGGCTGCAACAAGCTGATGGGCAGGATCACCAGTGCCGACATGGGCTCGCTGCGCATCCTCCACCTGCCCAACTCCTGGAACCACTTCATGGGGGATCACGCCGTGGTGTTCAGGGTGCTGCCGCTGGGACCCCAGCAGACGCTGGTGACCACCAAATGGCTGGTACACAAGGATGCCGTGGAAGAGGTCGACTACCAGCCCCACGAGATACGCAAGGTATGGGATGCCTCCAACGAGGAGGATCTACGCCTGGTCGAGGAGAACCAGCGCGGCATCAACTTCGTGGCCTACCAGCCGGGACCCTACTCCGAAACTGCCGAGTTCGGGGTGATCGATTTCATCGACTGGTACAGCGAGAGCCTGCTGGAGAACCTCGGCCATACCGCCCCGCATCTCAAGTTGGCGGAAGGCTGACCACTAGCTTGTCATGCGGCTCCGGCCATACCCTATACGAAGGACGCCCCCGATTTCGGGGGCGTGCGACTTTCACTGATGTGAACCAGCAATTCCAGGTATCAAGAATCAGCAATCTCTCACTGATTTTCCAACGGGTTAGCCGCAGAATCCGTAGCCTTGACCCGGGGAGGTACTTCGTCTTTGCTCACTGTTTCGCCTTCAGGTCCTCCTAACGCCTTGTCGAGATCACCTTCTTTCACCGGGTTGGCCGCCGACTCCGTGGACTTGACGCGGTCCGGCACCTTGTCTTCGCTCACCGTTTCGCCTTCGGCTCCTCCTAACGCCTTGTCCAGATTGCCCTCTTCCATGGGATTGGCCGCAGAATCCGTAGCCTTTGCTGCTGGCTCGTCTAGTGCTGGTTCTGCTGCTGACTCATCGGCAGCGAAGGCCTGTGGACCAAGCACCAGGCCAAATGCGACACCGAGAATACCGACCTTCTTGAGTACGTCCTGTGGAATCATCTATATGAGCTCCTTTGGTTTCGGAAAATGCGCCTCGATGGGCGAATGCAACATCCAATCTTGCTAATCATGTTAGACCCCCTTGGCGCAAAATGTTGCAAGTCATGCACAACGCGCATATAACGGAGGAAGTCTAATTCAGCTTCGGGGAAGGTGCACCTCGATGACGCACACGCCTCAGGCAGCAGGACCTCGTGCCTTGCCTCGAAATCATCGCTCCATCGGCCAGCTTTCTTACCCCCGCAAGACTCGACAAATCCTCGCCAAACGGGTACTCCACTGGGGAACAGGCGCCCTCGGGGGAAGACCCAGAGGCCAGCCGGCGATCCCGGAAATCGTCACCGTCGATCGGCACGAGGATCCCCACATCGGCCAGCCTTCTGGATCTCAGTCGCCTTATGCCAATGCTGATGCCGCATGAGCCAAGCGGCAGGCGGCATACTTGAATTCGGGAATCTTGCCGTCGGGATCGAGCGCCGGGTTGGTCAGGATGTTGGCCGCTGCCTCCACGTAGCAGAAGGGCACGAACACCATCCCCTCGGCCATCAGCGGGTCGACCCGCGCCTTGAGGGTGATGGCGCCCCGCCGGGTGGTGATGGTGATCGGCTCGCCCGGCGTCATGCGCAGGCGCACCAGCTCGGCGGGCGCGAGACTCGCCACGGCCTCGGGCTCAAGCTCGTCGAGCACCCGGCTGCGACGGGTCATGGAGCCGGTATGCCAGTGCTCCAGCTGGCGCCCGGTGATCAGCACCGTGGGGTAGTCGCCGTCGATGGGCTCGTCCGGCGGCAGCGGGCGGGTCGGGGTGAAGGTCGCTCGCCCGCTCGCAGTGGGGAAGGCATCACTGAACACCACGTCCGCCCCGAGGGCGTCGTCGGCGGGACAGGGATAGGTCACCGAGCTCTCGCGCTCGAGGCGCTCCCAGGAGAGGTGGTCGAGGGAGGCCATGCCCTGCTTCATCTCGGCGAACACCTCACGCGGGTGCGTATAGTCCCAGCCCAGGCCCAGGCGGTTGGCGATCTGCTGGATGATCCACCAGTCGGGCTTGGCCTCGCCGGGCAGCGGCACGGCGGCGCGGCCCAGCTGCACCTGGCGATTGGTGTTGGTGACGCTGCCGTCCTTCTCCGGCCAGCTTGAGGCCGGCAGGATGACGTCGGCGAACTGGGCGGTCTCGGTGACGAACAGGTCCTGCACCACCAGGTGCTCGAGCCTGGCCAGCGCCGCCCGGGCATGGTCGAGGTCCGGGTCGGACATCGCCGGGTTCTCGCCGAGGATGTACATCCCCTTGATAGTCCCGGCCGCGATGGCGTCCATGATTTCCACCACGGTGAGCCCTGGCGTGGCGTCGAGCGGGGTGTTCCACAGCTCCTCGAAGGCGGCGCGCACCTGGGCGTCGCTCACCGGCTGATAGTCGGGCAGCACCATGGGGATCATGCCGGCGTCGGAGGCGCCCTGGACGTTGTTCTGGCCGCGCAGCGGATGCAGGCCGGTGCCGGGGCGGCCGGTGTGGCCGCAGGCCAGCGCCAGCGAGATCAGGCAGCGGGCGTTGTCGGTGCCGTGGACATGCTGGGAGATGCCCATGCCCCAGAAGATCATCGCCTTGTCGGCGGTCGCATAGAGCCGGGCGAGCTCGCGGATCTGTTCGGGGGCGACGCCACAGGCCGACGACATCGCCTCGGGGGTGAGATCCTGCACATGGGCCTTGAGCGCCTCGAAGCCCTCGGTGTGGGCATCGATATAGGCCTGATCAAAGAGCCCTTCGCTGACGATGACGTGGAGCATGGCGTTGTAGAGCGAGACGTCGCCGCCGGGGGTGAAGCGCACGCTGCGATGGGCATAGGCATCCAGCGCCTGGCCTCGGGGGTCGAGGATGATCAGCTTGGTGCCATTGCGCGCCGCCTGCTTGAAGTAGGTGGCCGCCACCGGGTGGTTGATCGCCGGGTTGCAGCCGGTGAGGATCACCACCTCGGCCTCGAGGGCCTGCATGAAGGAGGCAGTCACCCCACCGGAGCCGATGCACTCCATCAGCGCCGCCACCGAGCTGGCGTGACACAGCCGGGTGCAGTGGTCGACATGGTTGGAGCCGAAGCCTACGCGCACCAGCTTCTGGAACAGCCAGGCCTCCTCGTTGGAGCACTTGGCGCTGCCGAAACCGGCCAGGGCGTCGGGACCATGGGCCGCCTTGAGCGCGCCGAGCCCCCGGGCGGCGAGATCCAGCGCCTCCTCCCAGCTCGCCTCGCGGAAATAGGTCAGCGGGTCGACGGGGTCGAAGTCGGGATCGAGCCCCTTGGGCACGCCTGGCCGGCGGATCAGCGGCCGAGTGAGGCGTGCGGGATGATAAGGGTAGTCGAAGCCGAAGCGTCCCTTGACGCACAACCGGTTCTGGTTCGATGGCCCATCGCGACCCTCGACGAAGAGGATCTTGTCGTCCTTGATATGGTAGGTGAGCTGGCAGCCCACCCCGCAGTAGGGGCAGACCGAATCCACGCTGCGATCGGCCGCCTGCGAATCGCCACGCCCCGTGGCGTCGACCAGGCTCGCCGGCATCAGCGCCCCGGTGGGGCAGGCCTGGACGCACTCGCCGCAGGCCACGCAGGTGCTCGTGCCCATGGGGTCGTCGAAGTCGAAGACGATCTTGGCGGCGGCGCCACGATGGGCCAGGCCAATGACGTCGTTACCCTGTACCTCGCGGCAGGCGCGCACGCAGAGGTTGCACTCGATGCAGGCATCGAGGTTGACGTTCATCGCCGAATGGCTGGCGTCATGGCCGTGGGCATGGGGAAGCGCGGCGGAGCGTTCGGCGACATGATGCACCGTGGGCGAGCCGCGCTCGGCACGCGCCGGCAGGCGCTCGCGCACCGCGCTGGCGTCGATGGCCATCGCCTCGGCCATGGCCCAGAAGTGGCTCGAGCGGTCGGGGCTGTCGTCGCGCTCGGGCTGGTCGACCATCAGCAGCTCCATGACGCCCTCGCGGGACACCCGCGCACGCTCAGAGGTGGCGCTTTTCACTACCATCCCGGGGGCGGCCTCGCGCAGGCAGCTCGCCGCCAGCACCCGTTCGCCCTCGATCTCCACCATGCAGGCGCGACAGTTGCCATCGCTGCGGTAGCCGGGGGCATCCTTGAAGCACAGGTGCGGAATGGTCTCGCCGGCGCGCTTGGCCACCTGCCATAGCGTCTCGCCGGGCTGTGCCGTGACCTCGGCGCCATCCAGGGTCAGGGTGAAGCCGTTGTTGACGCTCGGTTCGTTCATGCTCATCTCCCCTACCCCTTGACGATCACGTGCTGGGCGGCGAGCTCGCCGCGAAAGTCCCGCAGCAGCCCCAGCACCGGATTGGGCGCTGCCTGACCCAGGCCACAGATGGAGGCGTCCATCATCACCCGGGACAGCCGTTCGAGTTGCTCGACGTGCCACTTCTCGCGCTCGGGCAGGGTCAGCATCTTCTCGGTGCCCACCCGGCACGGCGTACACTGGCCACAGGACTCGTCGGCGAAGAAGGCCAGCAGATTGGTGGCCACGGCGCGCAGATCGTCCTGATCGGAGAGTACGATAATCGCCGCCGAACCGATAAAGCATCCCTCGGCCTGCAACGTATCGAAGTCGAGGGGAAGGTCCGCCTTGCTCGCCGGGAGGATTCCCCCGGAGGCACCACCGGGAAGGTAACCGGCCAGGCGATGCCCCTCGGCCATGCCGCCGCCATATTCCTCGAGCAGTTCCTTCAAGGTAATGCCGGCCGGGGCCAGGTGGACCCCGGGGCGCCGCACCCGGCCGGAAAGCGAGAAGCTGCGCAGGCCCGTGCGGCCGTGACGGCCGTGACCGGCGAACCAATCGGCGCCCTTCTGCCAGATCAGCGGGATCCAGGTGACGGTCTCGACGTTGTTGACCAGCGTCGGACGGTCGAAGAGCCCCTGCTGGGCGACGAAGGGCGGGCGATGGCGCGGCTTGCCGGGCTTGCCCTCCAGCGACTCGATCATCGCCGACTCCTCGCCGCAGATGTAGGCCCCGGCTCCGCGGCGCAGAACGATATAGCCCGGCGGCACCAGACCGGCCGCCTCGAGTTCGGCGATGGCCGCGTGCAGCACCCGATGCAGGCCGGGATACTCGTCGCGCAGGTAGATATAGAGCGCGCAGGCCTCCACCGCCCAGGCACTGACCAGGGCCCCCTCGAGGAAGCGGTGCGGCGAGCGCTCCAGGTAATAGCGATCCTTGAAGGTGCCGGGCTCGCCCTCGTCGGCGTTGATCGCGCAATAGCGAGGCCCCGGCTCCTGGCGCACGGAGCGCCACTTCTTGAAGGTGGGGAAGCCCGCGCCGCCCAGGCCGCGCAGGTTGGCCCGCTCGAGCGTCTCCATCAGCGCCTCGACGGTGACGCGTCCCTCGCGGCAGTCGGCGAGCAGCCCATAGCCCCCTTCGGCACGGTAGTCCGCCAGGCGCTGCCAGACGATCGCCTCGGGATGGAAGTGGCCGGTATCCACCACCGCCTCCACGCCCTCGAGGGTGGCGAACTGCACGTGGTGGTGTCCCACCTCGACCACCGGCGCGGTCTCGCAGCGCCCCATGCAGGGCGCCCGCACTACCCGCACCGCCTGGGGGTCGACACCCTCCTCGAGCTCGGCCCTGAGCGTCGCCGCACCGGCCAGCTGACAGGAGAGCGAATCGCAGACCCGCACCGTCACCGCCGGCGGCGGCGCCTGGTCGTCATGCACCACGTCGAAGTGCGCATAGAAGGTGGCCGTCTCGTACACCGCCGCCATGGGAAGGTTCATGTAGGTGGCCAGTGCGCGCAGCGCCACCAGCGGCAGGTGTCCCTGGTCATCCTGGATGACGTGCAGATGCTCGATGAGCAGGTCGCGGCGCCGCAGGGTCGGATCGCTGCGCTCGTCGCCGAGCAGCTGACGCAAGGCGGCCAGGGCGACGGGGGGCAGGTCTCGGCCACGCGGCCGGCCGCGAAAGCGGCGCTGGGGGAGGGTCTCGACGGGCATGGGTGGGCTCGTGGTTATCGGTGGGGGCTTGCCCAGGAGCCATCTATCGGGCGGGCTGTCTGGCGGGACCGACCGCCATGAACACCGGCTCCCGGATATCGGCCGGCCTGTCCTGCGACAGGCCCCTCGTTTCATGTTGGCACCGGTGCCGGGGCGGGGCAATGTCGGGCAGACCATGGCGTCATTCCCTGGGATAGGCGGAGGTCATTTCGGGAATGGCCCCGGCCTCGTGCCGGGGCGAGTCAGTGCTGCTCAAGTGGCGACACTGCCGTGGGGATCAATGACGAATTTCTTGGCGGCACCTCCATCTAAGGCGGCGTAGCCACGGGGCGCCTCATCCAGCGAGATGACCTCGACATTAACCGCCTCGGCGATCCGGGTCTTGCCAAACAGGATCGCCTGCATCAGCGGGCGGTGGTACTTCATCACCGGGCACGGGCCGGTATGGAAGGAGTGGGACTTAGCCCAGCCCAGCCCAGCCCAGCCCCAGGCGCATGGAGAAGTTGCCGTGCCTTGCCTCGCTGCTCTCGGCGCCCGAATCCTCGGTGACATAGAGGCCGGGAATGCCGATCTGACCGCCGGCCCGAGTGACATCCATGCAGGCGTTGAGCACCGTAGCAAGCTGCTCGTGGCTATGGTCGTGCCCGTGGCAGCGTGCCTAGAAGCCCACCGCATCCACGGCGGCGTCCTCCACCTCGCGTGCTCCCAGTATCGGCTCGAGCATGTCGGCCATGGGCGTATCCTGGCGAATATCCAGGGCCTCGCAGCCGAAGCTCCTGGCCTGTTCCAGGCGTTCCGGGATCATGTCGCCGACGATTCCGTATGCCTGTTCGAGACATCCTTGCCACGCCTGTGTGGAAAGCCGCCTCTACACCATAGGGGTCGACCTCGCCACGCCAAACAGGCATGGTTGTGCTATCTGTCCCCTCATGCCCCTGAGACCAAGGAGGAACTACCGATGTCGAACCGTCTCGCAAGACGCCTAGGCATGACCGCCCTGCTATCGCTGATGGCCGTGGCGTCCCAAAGCATCGCCCAGCAGGCGTCACCGGGAAGCGCCGGCGCCAATATCGAAGCCGAGCAGTTCCAGGACTGGGAGGTGATCTGCCCGCCGTCGCCAAGTCAGGGGGTCTGCACCATGAGTCAGTTGGTCAACAACCCGAACAGCAACGATCCGCTGATGCGCGTGATCGTGGGCTATCCACCCGAGCTCGAGGGGCGGCCGGCCATGACCTTCCTGGTGCCATTGGGGGTGCGCCTCGCGCCAGGCCTGCAGCTGAGCGTGGGCGGTGGCGAGCCGGTGCAGTTTCCCTACCAGGTCTGCATGGAGCAGAGCTGCCGCGCCGACCTGCCGCTCGATCCGGCGCTGCTGCAGGCGCTGCGTACCGGCAGCAGCGCGACCCTCAGCCTGATCGGGCCACGCGGCAACCGCATGGACCTGGACATCTCGCTGATGGGCTTCACCAATGCCAATCAACGCATCGCTCCCTGACCGACGAGCCTGCCCCGCTCGCCCGTCCCGGCACCTGCCGGGGCGGGGCTTCGCCGATAAGCGTCAGGGCGGTAACACGCCCTCATCACGCAGCAGCTTGAGGATCGCCTCGGCGCCCTGTGCCGGGGTGACATCGTCAAGCAGCTGCCCGCCCTCGGCCTTGGCCGCGCGCAGCACCTTCACCAGCGCACGCAGCATGCGCCAGGGGGGAAGCCGCCGGGATTGTCGGTGGCGATCAGGCCATCGATGACAATGGCATCGTCGTGCAGCTCTCTTGGGGGCATGTGGGGTGCTCCAGGGGTGTATTCGACTCGACGGCAGCATAGCGCCGACCCACGCCGGCTCGGCGCCTGGAAGCGACGGCGAGAATCCCAAAAATGGCATCACTATCGCGCCTGCGACGCACGACGAAACCCTGCCGGCCCGGGGAGGGCGGCAGGGCGAAGGGTTAGGCAGAACGTCTCGGCAGGCGCCGCTCAGGTAGTGCAGCATGACGCTGGCGTAAGTTGGCTCTCCCCGTGCCTGGTCGAGGGCCTTGAGGGCCGATGAGACCGGCTCGGCGGGACAAGGCTTGAAGGTGAGCGGTTCCAGGGTGACCCCTTGCTGCTGCTGATCAGAGGAGGTCACCGGCATCCTTGCCGGGGCCGTTCCCTACCGCTCGTCTCGCGGCGGGTGGCCGAAGAATTCACGATAGCACTTCGAGAAATGCGGGGTGGACACGAAACCGCAGGCCGATGCCACCTCGATGATCGAGATCGAGGTCTGCTTGAGCAGCTGGTGAGCCCGGGGGTCAGCCGCAACTTGAGGTAGTAATGCGACGGCGAGCAGAGCAGGTATTTCTGGAACAGCCGCTCGAGCCCGATGGGCTCCTCCAGGTTGGCCTCCATGAGCGCCACGATTTCCAGCAGCTTGGGTTGGGTAGTACCCAATATATGCTTAAGCGGCACGCGCTGCTGGTCCTGCTCCCCGCGCACGCGATCACAGGAGCCCATTTTCGGCCAGGAGGCCTACGCTTGAGGAGTGGCTTTCGACAAATCCCCGACAATCCCCCTTGGCCTCCATGTGAGCATAGGCGATGCATTTCGAGTAGAAAAAGGTAACAATAATGAATGAAGCAAACTTTCCTCTGGATAGTGACGTGAGTGAACATCGCTTGCGCATTCGCGCCAATTATGCAGCCGCCGAGGCCGATGTGCTGCATGCTCTGGTAGGACAAC
Organism: Halomonas ventosae; assembly: GCF_004361885.1. Classification (GTDB taxonomy): domain Bacteria; phylum Pseudomonadota; class Gammaproteobacteria; order Pseudomonadales; family Halomonadaceae; genus Halomonas; species Halomonas ventosae_C. Next base: position 45,820 of record NZ_SNWH01000002.1, on the reverse strand, counting down.
TCAAGCTCTCGGAGGAGGAGCGCCGCAAGATCGCCGCTGTCGGCGCCCACTACGTGGATCGGGTGCGCAAGGAGAGATCACCCTCGATGATGGAGGCGTTCCTGGCCGAGTACGGGCTTTCGACCGCCGAGGGGGTCGGCCTGATGTGCCTGGCCGAGGCGCTGCTGCGCGTGCCCGACGCGGAAACCATCGATGAGCTGATCCACGACAAGATCGAGCCATCCGACTGGGGGGCGCACCTGGGCAAGTCCTCGTCGTCGATGGTCAACGCCTCGACCTGGGCGTTGATGCTGACCGGCAAGGTACTGGACGACGACCCCAAGGGGCCAACACGGGCGCTGCGCGGGCTGGTACGCCGAATGGGCGAGCCGGTGGTGCGTAAAGCAGTTGGCCAGTCAATGAAGATTCTTGGCCATCAGTTCGTGCTCGGCCAGACCATCGAGGAGGGCAAGAAGAATGCCCGTGAACTCGAGAAGCAGGGTTATACCTACTCCTATGACATGCTGGGCGAGGCGGCGCGTACCGACGAGGATGCCGTCCGCTACCACCAGGCCTATGCCAAGGCGATCACTGCGATCGCCAAGCAGGCCAAAGGTGACGTGCGGGGAAGCCCCGGCATTTCGGTGAAGCTCTCGGCACTGCATCCCCGCTATGAATACAGCCACCGCGACACGGTGATGGCCGAACTCTTGCCGCGTGCCCAGGCGCTGGTAAGGCAGGCGGCCAAGGCCAATATCGGCTTCAATATTGATGCCGAGGAGCAGGACCGGCTGGACCTGTCGCTGGATGTGATCGAGGCGCTGATGTCCGACTCCAGCCTCGCCGACTGGGACGGCTTCGGGGTGGTGGTGCAGGCTTACGGGCGCCGCGCCGCGCCGATGATCGAGACGCTCTACGACCTTGCAAAGCGATACAACCGCAAGATCATGGTGCGACTGGTGAAAGGTGCCTACTGGGATACCGAGATCAAGCTGGCCCAGGAGATGGGTGTCGACACCTTCCCGGTGTTTACCCGCAAGGTGAATACCGATGTCAGCTACATGGCCTGCGCCCAGCTGCTGCTTGATCGGCGCGACCGCATCTATCCGCAGTTCGCCACCCACAATGCGCATACCTGTGCCGCTGTCGTGGCTATGGCCGGCGACGACAAGGACAGCTACGAGTTCCAGCGCCTGCATGGCATGGGCGAGTCACTGCACCACATCGTCAAGCAGTCAGAAGGCACGCACTGCCGCATCTATGCTCCGGTCGGCGCGCACCGTGACCTGCTGGCCTACCTGGTTCGTCGCCTGCTGGAGAACGGGGCGAACTCCTCGTTCGTCAACCAGGTGGTGGATACCACCATCCCCTCGAGCGAGATATCGCGTGACCCGGTGGAAGAAATGCAGCGCCTGGGTGACGCCATCCCCAGCCCCTGGATCCGCCAGCCTCCTGACCTCTTCGTCCCCGAGCGCAAGAACTCGCGCGGCTACCGCATCAACGAACCCGCCTCGATCCTGCCGCTGCTGAAGGCGCGCGAGGGCTTCGCCGACGCCACCTGGAGCGCCGGGCCCATGCTGGCAGGGAACCCGGCGCCCAAGGGTGAAACGCGGGATGTGGTCTCGCCGGCCGACGCCTCGCGTCTGGTCGGCCAGGTGCATGAGGCGACGCCGGAGGAGGTCGCGACCGCCCTCGACGCCGCCGAGGAGGGCTTGCGCGAGTGGTCGGCGCGGCCAGTGGCCGAGCGCACGGAAGTGCTGCGGCGAACCGCCGATCGCTACGAGGAACACATCGCCGAGCTGACCGTGATCGCGACCCGCGAGGCCGGCAAGATGATATTCGATGGCATCGCCGAGGTACGCGAGGCGGTGGATTTCCTGCGCTACTACGCCAACGAGAGCGAGCGGCTGGAAGAGGAGGAGCCCGGCAGCGCCCGCGGTATCTTCGTCTGCATCAGCCCGTGGAACTTCCCGCTGGCCATCTTCACCGGCCAGATCGCGGCCGCCCTGGGGGCCGGCAACGCCGTGCTCGCCAAGCCCGCCGAGCAGACACCCTTGATCGCCGCACGGGCCGTGGCGCTGATGCGCGAGGCCGGTCTGCCGGAGGCCGCGCTGCAGCTGCTGCCCGGTGACGGGCCCACGGTGGGCGGGCCACTGACCAGCGATCCGCGCATCGCCGGGGTCTGCTTCACCGGCTCCACCGAGGTGGCGCAGATCATCCACAAAGCGCTGGCCCAGAACGCCGGGGCCGATGCCATACTGATCGCCGAGACCGGCGGGCTCAATGCCATGATCGTGGACTCCAGCGCGCTGACCGAGCAGGCGGTACGCGACATTCTGATCTCCTCCTTCCAGTCTGCCGGCCAGCGCTGTTCAGCGCTGCGCATGTTGTACGTCCAGGAGGAGGCACGCGAGCGGCTGCTCACCATGCTCGACGGGGCCATGGATGCCCTGACCATCGGTGATCCGTGGAGTATCGCCACCGACGTCTCGCCGGTGATCGACGCCGAGGCCCAGGCCGATATCAGCGCCTATGTGGCGGCGCAGAAAAAGGCTGGCAAGGTGCTCAAGACACTGCCCGCGCCGGAGATCGGCACCTTCGTCACCCCGGCCGTAGTCGAGGTAGGAGGCATCGAGGATCTCGAGCGCGAGATCTTCGGCCCGGTGCTGCACGTGGCTACGTTCAAGGCGCGCGATATCGACAAGGTAGTGGATGCGATCAATGACCGGGGCTACGGGCTGACCTTCGGTTTGCATACCCGCATCGACGACCGCGTGCAGCAGATCGTCGAGCGCCTCCATGTCGGCAACGTCTACGTCAACCGCAACCAGATTGGCGCCATCGTCGGCTCCCAGCCCTTCGGCGGCGAAGGCCTTTCCGGCACCGGACCCAAGGCCGGCGGCCCCCTCTATGTCAACCGCTTCCGCCGCACCGCGGCCACCGGGCAGTACGACGCTCCCCAGGGCAATACCGTGACCCTCAAGGACCTGCAGTCGGCCCTCGATGGACTGGATCCGCGTAACTGGGCGGCGCGCCCCGATCGCGTCGAGGTACTGCGCAAGGCGCTCTCCGGCAAGGGCTGCGTGGTTCGCCGGGCGCTCAACGAGGCCGCGGCCTTGGACATGACGCCGCAGACGCTTCCCGGGCCGACGGGGGAAAGCAACCGCCTGGCGATGTATCCCAAGGGTCCGGTGCTGTGTCTCGGGCCGACACTAGAGATCGCCATGGCTCAGGCCGCCCAGGCCCTGGGTGCCGGCTGTGCCGTGGTACTTGTCGTCCCGGGCGCGGCCCAGGCCGTGTCGCAGCTGAAAAGTGCCGGGACGCCCCTCGCGGCGCTGGACGGCAGCGTCGCGGCCGAGACGCTTACCTCGGTCAAGGGGATTTCGGCGGTCGCCGCCACCGGCGACAGCGACTGGACCCGAGAGCTGCGCCTTGCCCTCGCCAAGCGTGACGACGCCATCATCCCGCTCGAGACCCAAACCATCGCGCCGGAACGCTACGTGGTGGAGCGTCACTTGTGCATCGACACCACCGCCGCGGGGGGAAACGCCAGCCTGCTGGCGACCGCCGAATAGACCCTTGGCGCGAGCGGGCGACCCGTAGAGACAGGTGATGCCATCCTCGCGATGAATGCCGAGTATCCAGGGGGGTGACCCACGAGATAAAGCGGTCCTACCAAAGGCAGGACCGCTCAAGATTCTTCCCTGAGAGCAAATCAGCTTTCGCTATCTTCCTGACTCTCATCTTCCTGACTCTCATCTTCCTGACTGTCATCGAGGATGACGATGGAGTCAGCCACCAACTCCATGCTCTCGGACAGGTCGGCCTCCAGATCACCGGTTACCGTGACCAGATCACCTTCATCGATCTGCTGATAACCTTTCTCATCAAGCGGATTGTAGTCGAGCAATGACGTATCGACCGTCATCTGCTGTACGCCCGAGTCGATGGTGAACTCAAACGCACTGGTGCTGGTGACGGTTCCGGTCAGCTCTGTATAGCCTGCCACGATGGGCGTCACTACGCTGTAATTCAGCGTTTCTTCGTCGGCACTGTCAGCATAGAAGTAGGTGCCGAGACTCTCGACATAGACACTGCTGGCCTCGATCGTATTGGCCTCGGCAATGTCATCATCTACCTTGCCATAGACCGTGACCTTGTCACCCTCTATGAGCCCATAGCCTTCCTTATCGTACCAGCTCCAATCATCCATCTCGACCGTGATGGTCCCTTGGCCATAGTCGAGGACAAAGGAGTTGGGACCCGTATCCACCGCCGTACCGCTCAAGTTGATCCAGGTATCATCGGGTTTCGTATAGGGTGATTCAGCCGCAAATGCCAGCGCCGGTAACAGGGTGGCTGAAGCGGTGAAGGTCAGCATTACAGCCATCTTGGGCTTGAATATTGACATCACAGAACCTCCATACAGTATGCCGCATACAGTGATAGCGAATCGTCGTGGGGCCACCTAAGAAGCGGCCCGCATGACCATCTTAGACATCGAACAAGCCAGCCTCACCGGCATCATCCCACTCGAGTTCATCCCAATGGCCATCCTCGTTGGTATCGTAGGTAGAATAAATGCCATCATAGAATTCACCCGAGTCGACATAGGCATCGTCATTCACATCCCAGGTGTCGTAATCCCAGTCGTAATCCAGCGCGTTGAACTCCTCCTCATCCAGCAGACCATCATCGTTGAGGTCCCAGTCGGAATAGGTTCCGAGATCGGCCACGGAACCATAGAACTCATCCCTGCTCAGTTGACCATCGTCATTGACATCCTGGCTGTTGAATGAAGCGAAGGCTCCCGTTGAACCCAGTGCCAGTACAATTCCCAGCATCACTTCTTTACGCATGACGTTCTCCCTTCGTGGTTGAACAAGTTTCTGCGTGCCGGCCGCAGGGCAGGTCGCCCTCGCCGACACTCTGACGTTCGGCCACCAGGATTAACTGAACCTTAGCGCTGAGCATAAAAGGCATCCTGGTCAAGTGCTAAGGTAGTAGCCGCCGCCCTGCCGGGCAGGCAGACTACGGCCTGGAGGAGAACCGATTGCGTATCCTGTTGGTGGAAGACGATGAAATCCTTGGCGATGGGCTATGTGCAGGACTTCGGCTGGACGGCCATACCGTGGACTGGCTGACGGATGGCAGTACCGCCGAAGGCGCCCTGGACGCCGACGATTTCGATAGCGTGGTGCTCGACCTGGCCCTGCCCGGCCGCTCCGGCTTGCAGCTGCTGAGCCACTGGCGACGCTCACGGCGGAGCGAACCGGTACTGGTACTGACGGCCTACGGCAGCACGCAGGACTGCATTACCGCCCTGGACCTCGGCGCCGACGATTATGTAGTCAAGCCCGTCGATCTGAAAGAGCTGGAGGCGCGTCTGCGGGCCCTGCAGCGTCGCGCCCACGGACACACCGACAACCGCCTGCGCTGTGGCGAGCTCAGCTTGGAGCGTGCCGACAAGATGGTGTGGAGTGGCGACACGGTCGTTGATCTCTCAGCCTATGAGTTTGCCGTGCTGGAGGCCTTGCTGGAGCGGCCCGGCCGCGTCGTCAGCCGTGAGCAGCTGGAGTCGCGCCTCTATGGCTGGGACGAGGGGCCGGAGAGCAACAGCCTGCATGTGTTGATTCACAAGCTACGCTCGCATGTCGGCGCGTCGCATATCGAGACGGTACGCGGCCTTGGCTATCGGATCGTGCCATGATGAACCGACCTGTTTTCCTGAAACGACTCGCAACCAGCTTGCATGCCCGTCTGGTCCTGTGGTTGCTGGCATTGCTGGGCACCGTCTGGATAGCGCTGTGGACAAATACCTGGAGCACCGCGGTGGATACCGCGGCCCGCGATATCGACCAGCGTCTGCGGATCACCGCCAGCCTGCTGGTGACTCTCTATACGGCACAGTCGCCGAGGGATGCCTTCGGCGATCTGCCCAGGGTATTCCCACCGGTCGGCAGCACCTTGCTGGAGATGCCCGCTGAACGGGGGTGGGAAGGGCCCGTCAACTTCGAGATTGTCTCCCTTGAATACGGCTTGCTGGCACGCACGGCCGATTTCCCGACAGCGGCCCGGCAGGCCTCTGCGGGTTTCATGGACCAACAGGACGGGGACAGGCGTTGGCGAATCTTCACCCTGGACGCCCCGCGACACCAGCTGGTCACTCGAGTCGCAGTCCAGCAGTCAGTCGGCTCGGCCCGGGCCGAGACCCTGAGGAATGATTTCGCCTGGCCACTGATCTGGCTGCTCCCGGTCTTCGCCGTGCTGGCGCTGTTCTCGGTATGGCGGGGCCTGGCGCCCCTGAGGCGCATCGAGCAAGCCATCGCGTCCCAGGATCCCCTCGCGCCCAGGCCACTGGGTATCGACCCTCTCCGCGTCCCCCTGGAACTTCGCCGCCTGGTGGAGACGCTGGATCAACTGATGCAGCGCGTCGCTGAGGTAGTGATCCGGCAACGCGCCTTCACGGCGGGCGCCGGCCATGAACTGCGCACCCCGCTCGCCGGCTGCCGCAGCCAGTTGCAGGTCGCCCAACGCAGCCGTGAGGAGCAGCCCCGACAGCGGGCGTTGCACAAGGCCCTGCACTCGCTGGACCGCATGTCCCGGCTGGTCGATCAATTGCTGCTGCTGGCACGTCTCGACCCTGCCGCGCCGGCACTCGAGACCGAGCCCCTGGCATTCGGCCCGCTGGTGCATCGCCTGGTCGCAGAGCGACACGAGGCTGCCATCTCGGATGGCATCGGAGTCGAACTGGCGGTAAAGGCGCCCGAGGACACCAGCATGATGATCGACGCTAACCCGCCGCTGATGGAAACCCTGATCGGTAACCTGCTGGACAACGCCATTCGCTTCTCGCCGAACGGCGCCACGGTACAGGTCCAGCTGGAGCATCAGGGCGAGCGCGTCTGCCTGCGGGTGAGCGACCAGGGGCCCGGCATTCCCGCCGACGAGCTCGACAAGCTGTTCGACCCCTTCTTCCGCAGCCGGAGCCAGGGCAAGGGCAGCAATGGCCTGGGACTGGCGATCGTCCAGGCGGTTGCCAAGGCGCATGGCGGCGAGGCGCAGGCCTTGCAACCCGAGCATGGCGGTGCCGAGATCATCGTCTACCTGCCGCTGACGAGGCGGCGGCCTGCTGAAAGGCCGGCAAGATGAACACGGCTAAGTCGAGCCGAGGGCAGATAGTGACTCTGGCGCTTAGGCTTGCTCCTTCATCCTCCATCTGGGCCGCCAGGATCCAGCGATTATTGTTGTCCTGCATGTAAAGATCCTCTCGAAGCGGGACCGACAGCTGCCGGCCCCGAGTCTGTCAATCCACGATACCGATGGCGTATTCGGCGCCGGCGTCCAGCAGCCAGCGATAGAAGTAGTCGGCGAAGCTTCTGCGCAGCACCAGCTCCCAGCGGGTTTCCGTCGACCTGCGAAGGATCAGATTGGCCTTGGCGAACACCGTGATCACCCCCTTGCCCGCTGGAAAGGCCTCCGGGTGGACGTCGTAGGGCGTCGACTTCATCAACAGCTCCCGGGCCTTGTCGCCCGAGAGCTCGAGCAGTGTCTGGCCGCCACTGACATTGACGATGGCATAGTGGCCATCGCCCAAAGCCTCGCGCAGCTGCTTCTCCAGGGCGAACTCCTCGCCACCGGGCACGATCAGAAGCCACTCGTCCGGGGACAGCCACTGCACGGAGCGCTCCTCCGCGGCGTTGACGGCCAGGCCCTGGGGCTCACCCGGCAGCGAGATGCCGAGCACCTCGCGGACCGCCTCGTCCAGCACGATAGCGCCGCCACGCAGGATCAGGTGTCCGAGCAGGGGCCGCTCGCGCAGCACCAGCCGGCCCTGGCCAGTGGGGGCCACAGCCCCCGAACGCTGGTAGGAATAAGCCAGCGACGACTCGCCGGACACCGATACCTCGGTACGGGTGTCGAAGGTCCGGACGTTCTGGGCAACCGAATTAGACATGCTGACGCTGCCCCTTGGGATCGTAGAAGACACTGTTGACGATCTCGGCCTCATGGATCTGGCCGTCGTCCATGGGCAGATACACCGTCTGCCCCATCCGCTCCTGCCCGCCCTTGACCACCGCCAGGGCAATACCGTGACCGAGAATCGCGCTGGAGTAGCTGGAGGTCACATGGCCCACCATGGGCATGAGCAATCGGGCTCGGGTAGAGGCCGGCGGCCACCAGGCCGGCGACGTGGGCCATGTCGACCATCAGCCAGGCACCTACCTCGTCGGCGATGGTGCGGAAACGCCGCCAGTTGACCACCCGGGAGTAGGCCGAGAAGCCGGCAATGATCAGCTTGGGCTTGTGGCTACGTGCCAGGCGCTCGACCTCGGCGTAATCGATCTCGGCGTACGGTCACCGGCTCGATGGCGGGAAAACGCTGCATCATGTCGCGATGGTGGTACCAGCTGACACAGCAGCGACGGCCGTTCATCAGACCGGCCTGAATTAGGGCAAAGACACCCGTGCATAGTCCCACCAGCGGCACCCCGGTGCCACCGCCTGGCGCAGGTAGGCGAGCGCGGTGGAATCCATCCGGCCCCGTTCACCCTGGACACCGCCGATAACCACGAGATAGTCGAACGCCTCGGGGTTTCGGAAGGTTTCGCAGGGGGTGATGGCCGCGCCGCAGCTGGCGAGCGCCGCCTGCCCCCCACCCCCCACTACTCATGAAGGTCCAGTGGCAACGCACCTGGCGAGAACGACCTCCCTCGTCGGCCGCCAGACGCAGGCAATCGAGGAAGGCGACGAAAGGCAGCAGCGTGAAGCAGTGCAGCAGGACGAAGTCCACCGCGAGAGGTTCACCCTTGGCTAGAGGACTGGCAGTCGTTGTCGGTATCATGGCGCTAACTCATGCCTCCCTCGACATACCCTCAGTATCTCCACCCTATCCGCTCGGCCGTTTCAGCACCACTACTTCGATATCCAGCTTGGCCATGCGGTCACCTACCCGCCAGCCACCTCGGCATTTCACCGTCCGAGAAGGTCGGCAATCCCTTTTCGCTTTTGGAAATCTCGATATGACCGTCTTCCCTCTTCCTGGCGTTATTTAACTGGATTAACAATTCGCTCCATTGCCGTGAGCGGCAATGGGTAATTAATGGGTCATTAACGTATGTTATCGCGTCTCATATATGAGAGCGCTAGGCTCCCCTAACAGGCCTCGTTCAAAGTTCAACGCGCCATCAGGGATGCAGAACCAAATGCCGAATGTCGTGCCAAAAGGCCCAACTCGCTATCTGTTGCCAGAAGACCAGCTGATGCTCTCTTGTGATAAACAGATCCAGGAGAAGCATCACTATCGAGGTTTCATGTTGAGCTTTCTGACAGTCGATCTCGCCATCAGCCACATTATGGGAGAACTGAGCAGGGAGTGCGAGAAGCGCCTGGCCAGCCTGATCGACACGGCCAAGAAGCTGCAATTGGCCGAAGATCTGTATACAAGTGAAGCTTATCGCAACATCCCTGCGGACATACGTCGGCAACATACTTTCGTGGTCGACGATAACAACGCCCAGCAGGCACTTTCGCACGCCTTGGCCGTTGCCGATCACTCTCTGTGTTTCCACGAATTGCTGCTGGAATCCACCAGGACACCGGAGCTACGTGAGTTGCTGGAGCAACTTGTCGATCAGAAGCGCAATGCCTGTCGCATCATAGAAGAGATACGCGAGGCCTGACCCAAGCCGAAGAGGAGACCATCCAGATGTCCAATACACGATCATCCCTCGATTCTTCCACTCGCAAGCAACTCACGGAAACGTCAGAACTTCCGGGTGCAACGGGGTGGGATGTCGAGTCACAGGATCCCTATCCCACCCGCACCGCTTGTCCACCGCAACAGAAGTGGATCGAGCGTCAGGAGGCGGTCGTCAAGGGTCGCGACTACCCCGGCCCGCTGAGTCAGGATAAACTCGATGAATTCGAAGAAAAGGGGTTCATTTTTCTTCCCCACTTCGTCGAGGGTGAAGAACTCAAGGCCCTGCAGAACGAGATACGCGAACTCACGAGCAGGGAGGAATATCTGGGTCGCGATTTCAGCATTACCGAACCACAAGGGGAGGAAATTCGCTCCCTTTTCGCCGTGCATTTCCTTTCCGAGCGATTGAATGCTTTGGCAAATGATGAACGCCTGACCCAGCGAGTACGACAGATTCTTGGCGGTGATGCCTATATTCACCAGTCGCGGATCAATTACAAACCCGGCTTTGTCGGCAAGGGTTTCAACTGGCATTCCGACTTCGAGACATGGCATGCGGAAGATGGCATGCCGCGTATGCATGCAGTCAGTGCATCATTGATCCTCACCGACAACCACCACTTCAATGGCCCCTTGATGCTGGTACCCGGCTCCCAGAATGCTTTCGTGCCTTGCGTGGGTGAAACGCCGGAAGACAACTACCGTAACTCCCTCAAGAGTCAGGAAATTGGCGTGCCGAGTCAGGAGGTGCTGGCAGAACTCATCGCCAAGGGTGGCGGCATCGAGGCGGCAACCGGGGATGCTGGGGGCCTGCTGCTCTTCGACTGCAACGTGCTGCATGCCTCCAACGCCAACATGTCACCGGATCCGCGAAGCAATGTCTTCTTCGTCTACAATCGGCTCGACAACCGTTGCCAGGCGCCGTTTGCCGCACCCAAGCCACGTCCCCGCTTTTTGGCCCATGAGCCCGGCGAAGACTGGACACCCTGAGCGGCCAAATGTTGCTCCGGCTGCCAGCTCGTCACCTGCTCGAAGACACGCTCGCGGATCGGCGCCGGTCAGATGACCGATGGCTTCCACGCGATGCGCCTGCTGAAGCTACGCTTCGAGACGTTTCTGTTCGGTGGTGACGGTGCAAAATACACCGACAAGCCTTCTTCACAGGGGGAGGCATTGACTTACCGGGCGGCTGATACGCTGCAGTACGATAGGCGAGGGTATTGTTCTAGAAAAAGCGCGAACAGCCGAAGGACTGAGCCAATAGCTCGGTCTATTAGATGGGGACGGGATAGCAGCGTTCTTTTAATTCGTGGCGCGCCCGGCAGGATTCGAACCTGCGACCCTCGGCTTCGGAGGCCGATACTCTATCCAACTGAGCTACGGGCGCACATGCCGGGCGGTAGGTGCCAGGCGGACGATATCGTACCCGCCAGCCCTGCCGCTGTCCAGCGGCCATCCCGCTTGCCATGGGATGGGATGGGATGGGGCATTTTCCTGGCGTTGGTGATGCCGGTATACTGCAAGCACTATATGTATGTGCGCCGTGGCGTCCAGCGGCTGACGTGATGCCGAGCGTGATCCCGAAGACAGGACCGTCGAGAGGTGGTGAGAGTGAAATCCAGCAAGCTGATCATAGGGTGTCTGGCCACCCTGGGCCTGAGCGCAGATGTCGCCGTTGCGCAGAACGACATGGAACGCGCGGCGATCGCAAAACGCCTAGAGCCCGTCGGAGAGCTCTGCGTGCAGGGCGAGGACTGCGGCACCGCCATGGCAGCCAGTAGTGGCAGCGGTAGCGCTTCTTCCTCCGGTGGCAGCATCGACGGCGCGGCGATCTACAACAATGTCTGCATGGCCTGCCACGAGACCGGCGCCGCCGGTGCCCCGGTGCGCGGCAACGCCGAGCAGTGGAGCGCCCGCCTAGAGAAGGGCACCGACATGCTCTATAATCATGCCCTCAATGGCTTCAACGCCATGCCCGCCAAGGGCGGCAACCCCAGCCTCTCCGATGCTGAGGTGAAGGCGGCGGTCGATCACCTGATTGCCCCCGTCAAGTAGCAACGGCTGTCGGTTTCCATGACAAGCGGGGCGCCTTCAGGCGCCCCGCTTTGTGTATGGCGACTACTTTCAAGCCGGAGATAGCGACCCTATCGCGCAGCAAGCTGCGCTCCCACAAGTCCTCGCCGCAGCCCGCAGCGGGATCATCCCAGCAAGGAGCGCAGTCCCGCGATGGCGTCCTGGCCGCGTGCCTGCTTTTTCTCCGGGTCCTCGCGGTCGGCGCGACCTTCCCACTCGAGCTCGCCCAGCTCGTCGAGGAAGCGGCTGGGCGTGCAGTCCATCAGCTCGCCATAGGTCTTGCGCTGGCGTGCCAGCGTCAGGGTCAGAGTGCGGCGTGCCCGGGTGATACCCACATAGGCCAGGCGACGCTCCTCCTCCACGGTGCCCGCCTCGATGGCGTTGCGGTGGGGCAGCAGCGCCTCCTCCAGGCCCATCAGGTAGACGTGAGGAAACTCCAGGCCCTTGGAGGCATGCATGGTCAGCAGCTGCACGCGGTCGGAGTCATCATCCTCGGCCTGCTGCTCGAGGATGTCGCGCAGCACCAGCCGCGAGATGGCCGCCTCGACGTCATCGGTCTCGGTCTCGGTACTCACCGTGTCCTCGGGGTCACGATTCATGGACTTCTCGAGCTGATCGACCAGCACCCAGACATTGGCCATGCGCCGCTCGGCGATGGTCGGGGCGCTGGCGTTCTGGTAGAGCCAGGCCTCGTAGTCTATCTCGTGCAGCATGCCGCGGATGGCCTCGATGGCGTCGCCCTGGTCCATGCGCCGCCGCACCCCGTCGATGAAGTGGCTAAACCTGCCTAGCCGCTCCACGGCCCGCAGCGGCAGTTGCTGCTCCAGGCCCAGCTCGTGGCAGGCAGCGAACAACGAGCTGCCCCTATCGCTTGCGTAGTTAGCGAGCTTCTCCAGGGTACCGGGACCGATCTCGCGCCGCGGCACGTTGACGATACGCAGGAAGGCGTTGTCGTCGGCCGGGTTGATCAGCAGCCGCAGGTAGGCCATGGCGTCCTTGATCTCGTTGCGCGAGAAGAAGGAGGTGCCACCGGAGAGCTTGTAGGGGATCTGGTAGTGCTGGAGCTTGAGTTCCAGCAGCCGAGCCTGGAAGTTGCCACGGTAGAGCACCGCGAAGTCGCGCCACTCGGCGGACTCCTTGATGCGCCGGGTGAGGATCTCGCTGGCCACGCGCTCGGCCTCGGCCTCCTCGTGGCGGTTGACCACCGCGCGGATCGCCGCTCCTTCGCCCATCTGCGACCACAGGGTCTTGTCGTAGACGTGCGGGTTGTTGCTGATCAGGCTGTTGGCTGCACGCAGGATGGTGCCGGTGGAGCGGTAGTTCTGCTCCAGCTTGATCACCTTGAGACGCGGGAAGTCTTCACCCAGAGTCACCAGGTTCTCGGGGCGCGCACCCCGCCAGGCGTAGATCGACTGGTCGTCGTCGCCGACCACGGTGAAGGTCGAGCGCTCGCCCATCAGCAGCTTCACCAGCAGATACTGGCTGATGTTGGTGTCCTGATACTCATCCACCAGCATGTAGTGGATCTTGCGCCGCCAGCGAGCCAGCGCCTCAGGATCGTCGCGCAACAGTACCACCGGCAGCAGGATCAGGTCGTCGAAGTCCACGGCGTTGTAGGCCTTGAGGTGGCGCACATAGGCCTCGAACACCCGGGCGGCATACTGCGCGTCGTCGTCCGCGGCATGCGAGAGCGCCTGGCCGGGCAGCACCAGGTCGTTCTTCCACTGGGAGATCTGGTGCTGCACGGCGTTGATCTGGTCGGCGTCGACCTGAGCGTCCTTGTTCATCAGATCGCGCAGCAGCGCCTTGGCATCCTCCGGGTCGAACAGCGAGAAGCCCGGCCGATAGCCCAGCGCCTTGAGCTCGCTGCGGATGATGTTGAGCCCCAGGGTATGGAAGGTGGAGACGGTCAGCCCATGCCCCTCCTTGCCCTTGAGCATGCTGCCCACGCGCTCCTTCATCTCGCGGGCGGCCTTGTTGGTGAAGGTCACCGCGGCGATGCGCCGAGCGCTCATGCCGCACTCCTGCACCAGGTAGGCGATCTTGGTGGTGATCACGCTGGTCTTGCCGGAGCCCGCCCCGGCCAGCACCAGGCAGGGGCCATCGATGTAGCGCACGGCCTGTTGCTGGCGGGGATTGAGGCCGGCGAGCCGGCTGGCGATGGACGTGGACATCAAGGGTTCCTCGCAGGCGCGGACATGACATCGTCCGGATAACCGGCCCCCGGGAGGCCGGACCCCACGAAGCCCAGCTGGCGCCAGGCCTCATAAACCACCACCGCACAGGCGTTGGAGAGGTTCAGGCTGCGGCTCGCCGCCAGCATGGGAATGCGCAGGCGCCGGGGTTCGGGCAGGGCATCGAGCAGCGCCTGGGGCAGCCCCCGGGTCTCGGGGCCGAACACCAGGGCATCCCCCTCGCGATAGGCCGGTGCATCATAGCCGGTGCGTCCGCGGGTTGAGACGGCGAAGACCCGCTCCGGGGCCACCGCTGCCAGGAAGGCCGCCCAGTCGGCATGGACCCGGACCCGCGCCCACTCGTGGTAGTCGAGCCCGGCGCGGCGCAGGCGCTTGTCGTCCAGCGCGAAGCCCAGCGGCTCGATCAGGTGCAGGCGAAAGCCGGTGTTGGCGCACAGCCGGATCAGGTTGCCGGTGTTGGGGGGAATCTCGGGCTGGTAGAGCACCACGTCGAGCATCAACGACTCCTGATATGAAGGGCGCGCAATGCACTCGGGCCCCGTGTGCGGGGCCCGAGGGTCGGTCGCCAAGCGCCTACCGCACGCCGCGTGACGCTCAGCCTCCCACGCCATAGCGCGCGCGGTAGGCGCGGATCGCCTCGGCATGGGGCTGCATCGCCTCGCCGGCGTGTTCTTCGAGGTAGGCGAGCACCAGATCGAGGGTGACGATGCTGACCACCGGCATGCCGTAGGCGGCCTCGACCTCCTGGATGGCGCTGCGCGGGTCGTTCTCGTTGCGGCCGCGCTCCTGGCGATCCAGGGCGATCAGCACGCCGGCCGCCCGGGCGCCCGCACCCTCGATCAAGCCCATCACCTCGCGGATGGCGGTGCCGGCGGTGATCACGTCGTCGATGATCAGGATGCGTCCCTCGAGCGCGGCCCCGACGATGTTACCCCCCTCGCCGTGATCCTTGGCCTCCTTGCGATTGAAGGCATAGGGCAGGTCGCGGTCATGGTGGTCGGCCATCGCCACGGCGGTGGTGGCCGCCAGCGGGATGCCCTTGTAGGCCGGGCCGAACAGCACATCGACCTCGAGGCCGCTGGCCTGGATGGCGCGGGCATAGAAACGCCCCAGCCGCGCCAGGGCGCCCCCGGTACGGAACAGGCCGGCATTGAAGAAGTAGGGGCTGACCCGACCGGACTTCAGGGTGAACTCGCCGAAGCTCAACACACCCTGCTCGATGGCGAACTCGATGAACTCCCGCTGGTAGTCGTGCATGCGCTGCGCGCCGGGCTGGTTCGCCACGGGGCCTCCTCTTTCTCCATGCCAAAGGGCCTATATCACGTCTATCGACCGGGGCCATTTACCCAAACGTCGAAACGTCGGGTATCATACACGCGCGACGCAAAAGGGACCATGTATGAAAATCGCCACCATCAATGTCAACGGCATCCGCGAGGCCGTCGGTCGAGGCTTTCTCGACTGGCTGGCCGGCCAGGACGCCGATGTCGTCTGCGTGCAAAACCTCAAGGCCAAAAGCTTCGAGCTGGACGACAGCATCCTCTATCCGGAAGGCTACGAGGGCTACTTCCTGGATGCCGAACAGGACGGCTTTTCGGGGGTCGGCCTCTACTGCCGCAAGATCCCCAAGGCGATCATGTACGGCCTGGGTTTTCCTCAGTGCGACCATGAGGCGCGCTTCCTGCAGGCCGACTACGACCGCTTCAGCATCGCCAGCTTCCTGATGCCCGACGGCAGCGACGTTGCCGCCAAGCAGGCCTTCATGGCCCAGTACCAGGACTACCTGGCGAAGATGGCCCGCAAGCGGCGCGAGTACATCATCTGCGGCACCTGGCACATCGCCCACAAGACCATCGACCTGGAGAACTGGGCCGACCACCAGGCCACCCCCGGCTTCAAGCCCGAGGAGCGCGCCTGGATGGACCAGGTGTTCGGCCCCACCGGCTTCATCGACACCTTCCGCGAGATCAACCGCGACGCCGGCGAGTACACCTGGTGGCCGAAACTCGACCAGGAGGTGCCACGCTCTCGCCAGGAGGGCTGGCGCATCGACTATCAGGTGGTGGGCCCCGAGTTCCGGCGCCACGTGGTGGACGCCTGGATCGACGTTGATGCCACCTTCTCGGAGTTCGCCCCACTGATCGTCGAGTATGACCTGACGCTCTGAGCCCACCCCCTTCGTCGCCGTTCCCGCACCCGGAACGCATCACGCCGGCCACGATGGCCGGCGTGATGTGTTGAGGTACCCCACTGAGTGCTGATCCGCCGTCAGGCTCAGCCGCGAATGCCCAAGGCCGCGCGCTGATGCTCGAACAGCTCGTTGCCGGCCTTCTCAGCCAGGTCGAGCATGGCATCGAGCTGGGCACGGCTGAAGGTACCGGCCTCGGCGGTGCCCTGCACCTCGATCAGCCCACCGCCCTCGGCCATCACCACGTTCATGTCGGTATCGGCGCTGGAGTCCTCGGGGTAGTCCAGATCGACCACCGGCAGTCCCTTGAATAGCCCCACCGAGACCGAGCTCACCAGCTGGTGGAAGGGGTCGCCCTTGATCAGCTTCTCGCGCTGCAGGTGGCGGATGGCGTCGATCAGCGCCACGCAGCCGCCGGTGATGGACGCGGTACGGGTGCCGCCATCGGCCTGGATGACATCGCAATCTACGGTGATGGTGAACTCGCCAAGCTTCTTGAGGTTCACCGCCGCGCGCAGCGAGCGGCCGATCAACCGCTGGATCTCCAGGGTCCGGCCGCCCTGCTTGCCGCGGGTCGCCTCGCGGCTGCCGCGGGTGTGGGTGGCCCGCGGCAGCATGCCGTACTCGGCGGTCACCCAGCCCTGCCTCTTTCCGCGCAGCCAGCGCGGCACGCCGACCTCGACGCTGGCGTTGCACAGCACCTTGGTGTCGCCGAACTCCACCAGCACCGAGCCCTCGGCATGGCGGGTATAGTCGCGGGTGAGACGGATCTCGCGGGACTGGTCGGGGGCGCGTCCGCTGGGACGCCGGATCTGTGAAGACATGGCACCTCTCTTGAACCGGAAATCAAAGAGTGACAGGACGTCACGCTGAAGGATGGCGGCCATTCTACACGCTCTGGTCTACACGGTCTGGCCGGGGAATCGGTTACACTGCGTCCCCTGCACACTACGCGTCATCGGGAGGCTCCATGGCCCACAGCATGACCGCCTTTTCACGCCAGGATCGCGACACCGCGGCCGGCATCCTGCAGCTCGAGCTGCGCTCCGTGAACCAGCGCCACCTGGAGCCCCACTTCCGCCTGCCGGAGGCGCTGCGCAACCTGGAGCCGATGTTCCGTGAGGCGCTGCGCGCGCGACTGGCCCGCGGCAAGGTCGAGTGCACCCTGCGCTTCGAGCCCGCCGGCGACGAAGCCGCCCCGACCGTCAACCGCCGATGCCTGGCGGCATTGGCCAAGGCCCTGGAGGAAATCCGCGAAAGCGTCCCCGGAACGGCCATGCCCGATGCCCTGAGCCTGCTCACACATCCCGGGGTACTGGAGAATCGCGGCCCCGACATGGAAGCCGTCAAGCAAGAGGCGCTGGCGCTGTTCCAGGCTGCCCTGGACGACCTGGTTGCCGGCCGCGCCCGGGAGGGCGAGAAGCTCGCCGCACTGATCCGTGAACGGCTAGCGGCGGTGAACGCGCAGGTGGCCGAGGTGCGACAACTGATGCCCCTGATCCTCGAGCGTCAGCGGGCCCAGCTGCTGGAGCGACTGGGGGCGATCCGCGCCGAGCTGGACCCGCAGCGGCTCGAGGCCGAGTTGGTGCTGCTCGCCCACAAGGCCGACGTCGACGAAGAGCTCGACCGCCTGGCCACCCATGTCGCCGAGGTGGAGCGTCAGCTCGGCCAGCCCGGCCCGGTAGGGCGCCGCCTGGACTTTTTGATGCAGGAGCTCAACCGAGAGGCCAACACCCTGTCATCCAAGTCGGTGGTGGCCGCCACCACCCGCTGCGCCGTGGAGCTCAAGGTACTGATCGAACAGATGCGCGAGCAGATCCAGAATATCGAGTGATGTTCTTGGGTGTTCATCGTTGTTCTTTAGTCCATTAAAAATCAGAGGTTTATTTAATTTTAACGGTCACCTCGTTCGTGTAAGTTCTGCCAAGTTTGGGTAGTGATGGGTAGTAGATTGGGGAGTGTTTTCTCGCTATATTGTATCGGCGAGATTGTACTCCCCAATTTTTTTAAGGCAGGAAAGTGGGCAAGCTACACGACAAGACCGTCAAGAAACTGATCAAAGAGAAGCCATCCGTGCGGCATGCCGATGGCAATGGCCTCTACCTCATGACCCCGAAGCGCGGCGACGCTTACTGGATGCTGCGCTACACCACCCCAGCTACCAAGCTCCGGCGCGAATACACCATCGGCAAGGTGGACGACTGGTCATTGGCCGACGCCCGCGATGAGGCGGCGAAGCTGAGGTTGGCGATCAAGCGCGAGGGTGCTGACCCGGTTCAGGAGCGGCAGAAGGTCAACCAAAACCCCTTCAAAACGCTCAATGACCTGTACGCCGACTACTACGAGCTTCGCAAACGAGAAATCGCTTCCCACCATAAAGAGAAGAGCCTGTACGAGCGTGAGGTCGCCTGGCGCATCGGAAAGGTGGAACTTGAAAAGATCCGACCAGTGGATATCAGTGAAATCCTGCGGGACGTGGCCACTGGCTATGACGACAATAAGCCCCGCCCGACCCTCTCAAATGATTTGATGCGCCTGCTGAGGAACCTGTTTGATCATGGCATCAAATTGGACGTCACCAGGTTCAATCCAGCCTCGCCATTCCGTCCCAGGGACGCCGGCGGGGAGGAGAAGGCCGCCAACTACCCAATGAATGAAGACGAAGTCACCGAGTTCTTCACCAAACTCCGGGTGATTCCGGCGCAGTTCAGCCGTGAAAACTACCTGGCCTGTGCTTTGTTGATTGCGACCTGTACGAGAAAAATGGAGCTTCTGGCAGCGCCTTGGTCGGAATTCGATCTGGAGAACCGTATCTGGTACCTGCCCGAGGAAAGGACCAAAAAGAGAAGGGCCATCGATATCCCTCTGGCAGCGCCCGCAGTGGAATGGCTGAATGAACTGAAGGTACGTTCTTGCGGTAGTGAGTGGGTATTTCCAGCTCGCAGGATTAGTAAAAAAGCGCGGACTCCGCATGTGTGTGAAAACACGCTGAACCATGCGCTCAAGAAGCTCTTTGAGAAAAAACTCTTCTCATTCGACAAGCGCCGCGTCCACGATCTACGGGGTACGGCCAGAACCAAGCTGGGAAAACTCGGCTTTGATGACAATCTGGCCCAACGCTGCCTGAATCAGTTGCCTGGGAACCGGACGGACCGGGTGTATAACAAGCATGGGTATTTTGAAGAGCGAAGAGAGGCCCACGAGGCGCTCTGCGAATGGCTCGCTCCCATCGTGAGGGGTGAAGTCAACTCTGGAGAGTAAGGGGCCAGATCAGGCCCCTTGTTGCTCAATCCAGGCCAACAGATCCGACAGGCGCCAGGCCACTGAATTGCATCCCAGTTTGAGTCGTACCGGAGCCACTCGCTTTCGTTCCAACGTCCACCACTGCGTACGGCTGACGCCCGTAATCGCTCGACGGTCGGACTCCCGAACCAGCCGCTCACACTGTCCAGAACGAGCCAGCAGCTTGGTGCGCACCTCCTCCGAAGGCGGACTGAAGGTTTTGTCACTCATTCTCCGCTGCCTCCGAATCAACACTGGGAAAAGTGGGAAACTGGGATAGCCCATCTCCGTCCGGTAACGAATCCCAATAGGCCCTGATCCGATCAGGCCACAGGGCGAAAAAGCGCTCGGACCGATCCCGCAGCTTGATCTTCATGGTGCCACGGCTCTGTTCATTGGTTTCCAGGAAATCTCTCTGGATCAGCGGCTCAATTTCCCGGGTGTATCGACTTCGAAGGCCAAGCTCCTTGATAAGAGTATTTTTGGGTATCAGCCACTGCGTCTCACCGGCCACTTTTCGTCGCAGACCAATTGCTCTTCCGTAATCGCCCCGTTCTATGTCAACGAGACGGTGATTCCATTTGTAAATGGCATCGCGAAGGCGAGCCAAAATGCGGTGCTCCTCCGAATTGAAGATGTGACCTCGGCTCCGAAGCCAAGCTCCAACTACTTGGTGTACTGCTCGAACCGACTCCGCTTCCGTCCAAGGAAGGAGATAGTTCCGACAGGCCAGGCACAGTGCAGCGGTGATAAGTGCGAACCGTCTGATCACCCGGACAACTTGCGAGGCCATATGAGGGGTCTTCCACTGCTCCGTCAACCGGGCAACCTCACTCTGGATGTAGTCGGGCAAGTCATCCACATCTTCTGTAAGACGCTCGAGCCAATGCCGGAACAGTGTGCCGTGGTAGTGCCTGGTGCGGCTTTTCAACGCGTCCACGAACTCTTGGGCACTTTTGGATCCGTGCAAATCATCAAAGGCTCCAAATTTTCCAAAAATCGGGATCTCGACAAGTCGGTTCTCCTGGCCGGCTTTAACCGACTTCCCTATTTCCTGAAACACTTCCGACAGCCATACCTCACCGGTACTTAACGCTAGCGTTCGCCAGTGCGTTTGTGCAGCAAGGTCCCCTGATATATTCGCACGCAGCTTACTAGCGCCAGTCATTATATGATACGTCGCCACATCCACATCTTGCGGACGAGCCAGGCCAATTTCGTCCAACGCTAACAACATGTCGTTGTGCTCAGCAGCGACGGCTGCCAAGCCATTGGCTGTCGCTACCCAGTTCCTCACGAACGTTGGAGCTCCACAAACACTCGCGGCCACCTGCAGCAACGTCGTTTTCCCCGTGGAGCTATTACCAACCAAGTGAAAGGCCCCATTTTCAAGCTCCGCATGCTTTAGCAGGGGTGCCGCGAGTGCCACCCCGACGCTGAGGATCGCCAGCGGATTGCCGTCACACAGTTTCCCCACTTGGGTTTGCCAATCCTGGAGAGAGCCGTTTTCCTGAAGTAGAGGTGAGGTTGATAGCTGCCCAACGAAGTAATGCTGCTCATCCGCCTGACCAGCCGTCCAACTACTCGTTGCGAAAATGGGGCCATGCCAGCCGGTGCGGTCGACGGTGGTCGCCGGCGGCGCTTTCGCCATTTCCTCAAGCAGATAGCGTTGTAGTCGTGCCCAACTGATATTGCCGGGTTCGAGCGGGTAGCCGGTGTCCACCAACAGCTCTCGTATCTGCCGGGCGTTATCGCCGTTCAGGTTACGTGCGTATACCACCTCGCGGAGGAGGACGTTGTCCATATTTTTCCACTGCAGCAGCGCACCGTGTCCATGCTTCTTGTTGGAAAGTCGGGTTCTCGCAATAACCTCAATCCACCCGCCAACCCTCTGCCATTCTTCAGAGCTATAGCAATACAGGCCAGAGTCTCTCAACTGAAATTTCATTCGCGCCTCCGTTACAGCCGGTCCAGCCAATCTCTAACATCCTGGATCCGGAACCTGACGGCTCGGCCACTGGGGTTGGGCTTTATGGGAGCAGGAAAGCGCCCCGACTGGACATACCGTCGCAGCGTGGCTTGGGAAAGCTGAGTGACGGCGCAAACTTCTTCGTAGGTGAGCAAGCGCTCGTTGGTCTCGCTGTAATACTGGCGTTTCATTCGGTACTCCTGATGCGTTGTGTCATGTCAGGAGTAATTGTGAGTAATCGAGGACCTGGGGCAGAACTCTGTAATTGGCCATTTTGGGCGCAAGAGGGAAAATTCATAAGCCTTTGAATATAAAGAAAATTTTTAGATTGCTGGGGCTCGTCATCATAAATATCGACGGTTTTTGAAGAAATTCTGGTTGAAATATGAACAGCCGCCGGTACCTGTCACCATCACAGCATCATTTCATGGAGCGGTAATGCCGGCTGACTTTCACATGTGAAAGTCAGCAATGTGCGTGATCAAGACAGCCTCCTAAAGGCTCATTTCGAGGCCCTGTTATTTCACGGGTTATCCCAATACCACACCGGGGCTCCAAAAGGTCTCTTTCAAGCCCCTTGTAAGTGCCTCGAGGAAGCAGCGGGAATTGTTGTAGCGACGACAGTCAGCCCGGTTACATCAAACCACCGGATACCGGTGTTGTCACTGAGGTGGGAAGCCAGGGTCCCAAATAAATAATGGAGCGCGGACCCTTCAGCCCATGCGAGCTATTTCATGGCGCGTGGGAGCGCAGCGGCAAAGTCCCAAATCAGGTAGTCACGTGGACAGGAATTGGAAAGGTCCCATGGCTTGGAGGAAGGAATCTACCTCCGCCCCCGCCTTTGTGTCCAAAAAGGACAAAAGCACATGGCAGTTCAAAGCACTCGACTGATTACGATTGTTGGCAAATCCATAGCGAGGAGCCAGCCATGAGCAAACGAATGACTCACCAGGAAATCTGCGCAGAGTGGGAGTCGGTCAGCCGAGCCCAAAATGTGAACCACCAACGTGGTATCAAAGCCGCCATCACGCAATGCCGTCAGTTTCTGACGGCGATTCACCAGCAAGCAGACGTGGAGCAAGCGAGGTACCGCTATCTGGCGCAGCGAATCTGTGACCACTTCTGGTCCCACAACGTCGCGCATCGCACTGACAGTACACCCGGGTATCCCGGGCACTTCGGCTGCCGCGTTCGGCTCCGGAAAAGAAAGCTGGAGTTGTCCTGGTACTACAATCGCTTCGTCCCGAAGAAGAGCGGCGAGGGCCGATCAGTGTTCAGTGAGTACATCCGCAAAGAAGGTCGGTTCCGCTATTACAAACCGGCCTTCACGCGGGCACAGGATTGGGAGAAACCGCTCATCATAGAGACTGAGACTGGTTTTGAGATGTTGCGAAGGCTCAATGCCAACCAGGCGGAGCTTTGTCGAATCGTGCGGAAAAGCGAGCGCCTCCTGAAAGATCTGGAGGAGCACCTAGGTGGACTAAAGGAGGCTGCTAGCGGGAGTTCAAGCCCCTCCAACGAGGAGGAATGAGGGCTGTTGGCGGTAAAAGGCATGCCGCTCACACCGCAGGTGTTGATTGCGTGGGGCTATTGATGGGATCGCCCAGATTTCAGGTGGCTATATATGCCGTTCTTTGCTGGTCTATCCGGGTCAAATCGGTTGAATGCAGCGTGGTACCTCTATATATTGATCAGTCAATGTAGTGTAGGGCTGTTCCGCCCATGAGACCGTGCCGCCTCAGATAAGGTGGCAACACCATCGCCCATAGGAAGCGAAAACATGGCCGAGATGGAAGATCGCTGGTTATCCGTAGACGAAATTGGCAAGCACCTCGGTGTCAGCAATGACACCGTGTACCGCTGGATCGACAAGCACGCAATGCCCGCCCACCGCATGGGGCGATTTTGGAAGTTCAAAAAAGTCGAAGTGGATGAGTGGGTCAAGGGCGGTGGAGCCGCTGAGACGAGCAAAGGTGAGCGTTCCGAATGACCCAAGGCCGGTATCGCATCTCCTTCACGTCCGGCAGCCTGTATCACCGCGAATCGGTGAAGTTGGCCGAGCTGTACCTGTCGCTCCGTGACTGGGAAGATGTGCGGACTCAAGCTCTACATGACAACCTGCTACAGGCCAGAACAGAAAGCACGGCAAAGCGCACCTGTAGAGAGGCGATTGCACGCCTGAAGACGTTGACCGAAAGCGAACTGACTTTCCTGGCCGAGGCAAACCACCAGGACCAGGCTCACCTTCTGTGGGTTGCCGTGTGCCGCCTGTACCGCTTTATCGCGGACTTTGCGGTGGAAGTGCTACACGAACGGTTTGTCGCGATGAAGCTGGATCTCAGTTTTGAGGATTTCGATGCCTTCTATAACCGTAAATCGGAATGGCATGACGAACTGGATAATGCCAGCGCCTCAACGCGCGATAAATTGCGGCAGGTCCTGTTCAGAATGCTGCGGGAGGCAGGGTTGTTAGCTAAGGACAAAACCATAAACGCAGTTCTGCTCAGCCCCAGGCTGGTTGAGTTGCTGCGTCAGAACAATCCTGACGAGTTTTTCTACTTCCCAGTCTATGAATCCGATATCAGGGGGATGTCAGCTTGAAAAAGGACATTGCCAAAATGCCGATGCAGGAGCGACTACAGCACCTGTTTAGCGTGGTTTCCGGCCAGCGGTTCCTGAACAAACAGGGACTGGGTAATGAAGTGCCTTTCTTCATCTGTCCCTACCGGCCTGAAGAAGCGGTCGAGATGGAGCGTCTTCAGCGGCAGTTGGTTAACCGGCTGGAGCAGGCGGGCATCCGGATCCTGAGTATCAATCTGTACGACCTGGCCGTCGATATTTTGAAAGAAAGAGACATCTGGGAGCAGGTGTTGGAGCTCGAGCCCACGGTCTCAAAGGATCAGCTGAAAGAACTGCTACAGGGAGTGCTGGACCCGGAAGCCCATTTGGTGCCCGCTATTGCGGCAAAACTCCAGTCCGTTGAGTTTGACGTGCTGTTTCTCTCAGGGGTGGGCGAGGTTTTCCCCTACATACGCTCCCATAACGTGCTCAACAACTTGCAGAGCACCGCCAAAGACCAGCCAACGGTGATGTTCTTTCCGGGGTCCTATACCCACTCGCTGGAAACCGGTGCATCGCTGGATCTGTTCGGCAGGCTGCATGACGACAAGTACTACCGTGCGTTCAACATCTTTCATTACGAAGCCTGAGCGGACGATACGATTCGAGGCGTAATCATTAAGGGAAAGTACAATGACATTGAAGAATATTTTTCTAAAGCCCGTTGACCGCCCCATTGAAGGCGTTATCAAAGCCGACGATGAAGCCAGTCTTCGCCTCGAAATTGAAGAATACGTACTGACCAACGAAGTCGAGAAACGCCTCGAAGAGTTCCTGGACGCCTACAATAACTACGAAGGGGCGAACGGGGTCTGGGTATCCGGCTTCTTCGGCTCAGGTAAGTCGCACCTCCTCAAGATGCTGGCCCTTCTGCTTGAAAACCGGGAGATGGACGGTGCTACTACCCTGGACCTGTTCCTTCCCAAGTGCAGTGAGAATGAAATTCTCCGGGGCGACCTGAAGCGAGCTGTCTCAATTCCGGCGAAGAGCATTCTGTTCAACATCGACCAGAAAGCCGATGTCATCAGCAAAACCCAAATCGATGCGCTTCTGGCCGTGTTCGTTAAAGTCTTCGACGAAATGTGCGGCTACTACGGCAAACAAGGGCACATTGCCCAGTTTGAGCGCGATCTGGACGGCCGTGGCCTGTACGAACAATTCAAAGCCGAGTACGAGACCATCGCCGGCCGCCCCTGGCAGAAAGGCCGGGAGCAGGCCCTCCTGGAAGGCGCGAATATCGCCAAAGCCTACGCCGCTGTGACCGGTGGCGACCCGCAGTCGGCAGCGGGCATTCTGGACAAGTACCGCAGCGAATACCGAGTTTCGATAGAGGACTTCGCGGACAATGTGAACACCTATATCGAGAAGCAGGCAAAAGAGGGTGGCCACAAAGAGTTCCGCCTGAACTTCTTTGTGGACGAGGTTGGCCAGTACATTGCCGGCAACACCAAGCTGATGACCAACCTGCAAACCATTGCCGAGAGCCTCGCCACCAAGTGTCGTGGGCGGGCCTGGATTATCGTCACCGCCCAGGAAGAAATGAAAAACGTGGTTGGCGAAATGGGCAAGCAGCAAGGCAACGATTTCTCGAAAATTCAGGCACGGTTCAATAACCGTATGAAGCTGTCCAGTGCGGACGTGGCGGAGGTCATCCAGAAGCGCCTGCTAACCAAGACCGAAGAAGGCGTCAATCAGCTGTCGGACGTCTATCACGCGCAGGCAAACAACTTCAAAACCCTGTTTGACTTCGCGGATGGATCGGCCACCTACCGGAACTTCCGGGACAGGGACCACTTCATCCACAGCTACCCCTTCGTCCCCTACCAGTTCGCGCTGTTTCAATCGGCGATCCAGAATCTGTCGCAGCACAACGCCTTCGAGGGTAAACACAGTTCTGTCGGTGAACGCTCCATGCTGGGGGTTTTCCAGCAGGTGGCCATCCACATCGGCAACCATGAGGTGGGCCAGCTGGCCACCTTTGACCTGATGTTTGAAGGCATCCGCTCTGCACTGAAATCACAAATACAGCGGGCGATTATTCAGGCCGAGAACCACCTTGATAATGCCTTCGCTATCCGGCTGCTGAAGGCCCTGTTCCTGGTCAAATACGTCAAGGAATTCAAGCCCACGGTGCGCAATCTCTGCGTGTTGATGCTGGATGCCTTCGATCAGGACCTGCCGGCGCTTCGCACCAAGGTTGAGGAAGCCCTGAGCCTTCTGGAGCAACAGACCTACATACAGCGCAACGGCGACCAGTACGAGTACCTGACGGACGAGGAAAAGGACGTCGAGCAGGAGATCAAGAACACAGAGGTTGAGTCATCGGACGTTGCGGACGAGCTGGAAAAGATCGTTTTCGACTTTGTTATAAAACAGCGCAAAATCCGCTATGACGCCGGTTCCTCCCAAAACCAGGGGCAGGACTACTCCTATTCGCGCAAACTGGATGATCGTCTGCATGGGCGTGAATACGAGCTCTCGATCAATGTCATCAGCCCGTTCCACGAGCATACTGACAACGAGCAGATGCTACGCACAGCCTCGACCTACAAGGCGGACGAGCTGTTTGTGCTCATGCCGTCGGACGAGCGCCTGGTGCGCGATCTGCTCATGTTCAAGCGCACCGAGAAGTACATCAAGCAGAACATTTCCGTTACCCAGCAGGAAGCCGTCAAGCGGATCCTGAATGACAAGGGCTTTCAGAACCGTGAGCGCGAGGCCAGGCTCCGGCAGCAGGTTCAGACCCTCATTGGCAAGTCCAGGCTGCTCATTGGCGGCGCTGATGTGGAAGTGGCGAATGAGGACCCCCAGACCCGCATTATCCGGGGCTTCCATGAGCTGATTTCGCGGGCTTACCCCAACCTCCGCATGTTGCGCGGCGTTCCCTACACGGAAAGCGACATCAGCAATTGCCTCAACCGCACAGACGATGGCCTTTTCGGTAACGACGCCACGGCCCTGGCGGAATCCGAGCAGGAAGTGCTGGCGTTCATTCAGAGCAACAACCGGGGCGGTGTCCGCACCACCCTCAAGGGCCTGCTGGAAAAGTTCGAACGCAAACCCTACGGCTGGTATTACGCCGCAATTCTCTGCACCCTGGCCAACCTTTGTGCCCGTGGCAAGGTGGAGGTTCGTCTCAACGGGAATATCCTGGAGGACAGCGAGCTGGAGCGCGCCCTGCGTAACACTCACGGCCACGGCAACGTGGTGCTGGAACCACAGATTGAGTTCACCGCCTCTCAGGTCCGAGCCCTCAAGTCGTTCTACGAGGACTTCTTCGACAGCCCACCCCGTAGCAGCGAAGCCAGGGCCCTGGGTAAAGAGGCCGGCGAAGCCTTCCAGGACATGGTCCACGATCTGGATCGGCGGATAGCGCAGGTCGACCAGTACCCGTTTCTCAATGCCTTGAAACCTGTCCTGGAGACGCTGAAAGAAGTCGCCGGAAAGCCCTACACCTGGCACCTGACGGAATTGGGCAAGCAGGAAGACCAGCTGCTGGACCTGAAAGAGGATGTCATCGACCCCATCCGCAAGTTTATGGGCGGTTCACAAAAAGACATCTATAACCAGGCTCGGTCCTTCCTGCAGAACCAGGAGCCCAACTTCATCTATGTGCCCGGGGACGAGATCGAGCAGATCCGCACCATCCTGAACGACCCCAACTGCTACAAAGGGAATCGCATTCAGCAGCTCAAGGGCCAACTGGATAGCCTGCAAGAGCGCATTGACGAGAAAGTGCAGCAAACCCGAGCTCAGGCAGAAACGTCCCTGAAGACCATGCAGGAACGCATGCAAAGCATGGGCGAATATCAGTCCTTGCCGGAGCCCCGTCAGGAGGAACTCAATAAACCGTTCCGGGATCTGGTCGATTACCTCGGGCGGGAGCGCCTGATTGCCGTGATCAAGGAGCGGACCCGGTACTTTGAAGAAGACGGCTACCAGAAGCTGCTGGGCAAAATGGTGGCGCTGGCCAATCAGAAATCAGCACCGGCAGACGACTCCCAGCAGCCTCCGGGTAGTCAGGATGAGGACGAGAATAGGGGGCAGTCTCACGAGGTCAAGGAATCGGCAGCCGACTACGTTCACACTCGCAACCTCCGTGTCGCGTTCGACAAGGCCTGGTTGGCCAACGAGGGCGATGTGGACCGGTACCTGAGTGCCCTGCGCGAGGCCCTGCTGGTTGAAGTCCAGCAAGGCCGCAAGGTCCAGATCTAAGCGTGCCGAACCGTCTAACCGGTCGATGTTGGGGATAGCCATGCACGAAGCTGAACAGGAAATCCGGGCGCTCGTTCACGGCGGCGAGAGCCTCGCCGTCGAGTTCAAGAGCGACGTCAAAAGCCTGCCGGACCGGGATCTGGTAGCCGCGGTGGTGGCCCTGGCCAATACGGAGGGCGGCGACCTGTTCCTGGGCGTTGAAGACGATGGCACCCCGACTGGGCTGCATGCCAATCACCGCAACCTCGCTGGCCTGCCCGCTCTGATTGCCAACAAGACCATTCCCTCGCTGGCTGTGCGCGTTGAGGCCCTGGAGCTGGAAGGGCAACCTATTGCCAGGATCCAGGTACCTAAGTCCCGGCAGCTGGTGTCCACCTCGGATGGCCTGCTGCAACGTCGGCGCCTGAGAATGGACGGCACTCCGGAGGCCGTGCCCTTCTACCCCCATGAGTTTGTTCAGCGCCAGTCCAGCCTGGGGGTAACCGACCCCTCGGCCTTGCCGTTGGAAAACCTGGCGGTTGAGGACCTGGACCCGATTCAGCGCATCCGAATCCGCAACGCCATCAAGAAATACGGCGGCGACCAGAGCCTGATGCCCCTGGCGGACGATGAGCTGGACGGCGCCCTGGGGCTGACTGTGAGCGTGGGTGGCATGCGCCGCCCCACGGTTGCAGGCCTGTTGTTGCTGGGGAACGAAATGCAGCTCCGGCAACACCTACCCTCCCACGAGGTAGCCTTCCAGGTGCTGCGTGGTACCGATGTCCTGGTCAATGAGTTCTACCGCAAACCGCTCCTAGAGACCTTCGAAGAGGTCGAAGTGCTGTTTCGTGCCCGGGTGGAAGAAGAGGAGATTCAGGTCGGGCTGTTTCGTGTGCCCATCCCCAACTTCGACCGACGGGCCTTCCGGGAAGCCTTTGTGAACGCCCTGGTTCATCGCGACTACAGCGCCCTGGGCGCCGTACACGTCAAACTGGACGACGACGGCCTGAGCATCAGCAATCCCGGTGGTTTTGTGGAGGGCGTTAATCTGGACAACCTGCTGGTGGCTGACCCTCGCTCCCGTAACCCCTTGCTGGCAGACATCATCAAGCGCATCGGCCTGGCCGAACGCACTGGCCGAGGCATCGACCGGATCTTCGAGGGTATGCTCCGCTACGGGCGCACCGCTCCCGACTACTCCATGTCGTCT
This sequence comes from Halomonas ventosae, assembly GCF_004361885.1. Taxonomy (GTDB): domain Bacteria; phylum Pseudomonadota; class Gammaproteobacteria; order Pseudomonadales; family Halomonadaceae; genus Halomonas; species Halomonas ventosae_C. The sequence goes on along the minus strand of NZ_SNWH01000002.1, from coordinate 16,408 downwards.
GCTCACACCGTCTCCGTGCGCATGAGCGCAGCGGACGCGGACGCCGAGTTCCTGCGCATGATCGTCGAGCGCGAGGAGCAGACCGGCGCCGCCATGCCCATTGACAGCCTGATCATCCTGTCACGGCTGCGCAATGAGCGGCGTTTAAGAACGGCAGACCTGGCCAAGTCGGTGCAGAAGCCGGAAACCGTGGTGCGGGGCTCCCTGGAGAAACTGGTGGAAGCCGGCATGGTGGAAGCCCACGGCACCGGCAAGGGCCGCACCTACACCTTGAGCGCCAAGGTATATCAAGGGGCGGGGCAAAAGGCCGCCTATGTGCGCCAGGCGGGGTTTGATCCTATCCAGCAAGAGCAGATGGTCATGAGCTTTATTGATACGCACGGCAGCATCAAACGTGCTGACGTGGTTGAGCTGTGCCATATCAGCCCGGATCAAGCCTATAAGTTGTTGGCCAGATTGAAGAAAAGGGGAGAAATCGAGCAAATAGGCGAGCGTAAAGGGGCTATTTACAAGCGCGCGCGTTAATTTATGCGCTCAGCGTAAATATATACGCTCATTTATGCGTCAGCGTATATCGCTCGGTCACGATCAAAACCAAGGCATGAATCGATGGAAACCGCAAAACTCAGAAAATTCGCCCAGTTCGCCCGCCGCAGCCTGATTGAACAGGTCGGCGCCAAGCTAAAACTGGTATTGGCCGAAGAAAGCCCCGCCCGGCGGGAAAGCCCATCGGCCATCAAAAAGCTGGAAGAGGCGATAGCCGAGCAGGGTAAAGAGCAGGTTGTCGAGCGGGTGGCGTATATCTGGTTCAACCGGCTCGTAGCCCTGCGGTTTATGGACGTGAACCGATATAACCGCATCGGCGTGGTCTCGCCCGCCGAGGAGCAGTTCCAACCAGAGATCCTGGCGGATGCCAAGATGGGCCATATCGATGAAGAGATGGTCGTGGAAAATACCCGAAAACGGGCCTTCGCCCTGCTCGATGGCAAAATGCCCAGCCAGGATCCCCAAGGGGAAGCCTATCGCTTACTGGTCGTAGCCGCCTGTAACTATTGGTACAGCGCCATGCCGTTCCTGTTCGAGCGTATCGACGATTACACCGAGCTTTTGATGCCGGATGATCTTCTATCGGGTAACTCGATTCTGGCCTATACCCGCGAAGCCATGACGCCGGATGTCTGTAAAGATGTTGAGGTAATCGGTTGGCTGTATCAGTTCTATATCTCCGAGAAGAAAGACCAGGTATTTGCTGATCTCAAGAAGAACAAGAAGGTTACTCCCGAGAATATCCCGGCGGCGACTCAGCTGTTCACGCCGCACTGGATTGTTCGGTATCTGGTGGAGAACTCTCTGGGGCGCCTCTGGATGCTCAACCGCCCTGATTCTGGCTTGATCGAGCAGATGGATTACTACATCAAGCCGGAAGAGCCCGAGACGGATTTCCTACGCATCAGCAGCCCGGAGGAAATCCAGATCTGCGATCCAGCCTGCGGCTCGGGCCATATGCTGACGTATGCATTCGATCTTCTTTATGCCATTTACGAGGAGGAAGGCTACGAACCTGCCGATATTTCGGCCAAGATCCTGACTCATAACCTGTATGGCATTGAAATCGATGAGCGTGCCGGTGAGTTGGCCGCTTTTGCTCTAACCATGAAGGCACGTGCCAAGCAGCGTCGGTTCTTTCGTAAGCCAGTTCAGCCCAATATTTGTGTGCTGGAAAATATACGTTTCGACGAAGGCGAGCTGAAGGAATACATGGAGTTTGTCGGGTGCGACCTCTTTACCGCGCCGCTGCAAACTACCCTTCGTCAGTTTGAAGAGTCCGATAACTTCGGCTCCCTCATTCGCCCTGGCCTGACGGATGTGGAAGACATGTTGGCCATACTGGCAGCCAAGGACGTGGCGGGACAGTTGTTCCTGAGTCAGACACACCAGAAGGTGTTGCAGGCACTGAGACAGGCTAAATATCTGAGCCCAACATACCACGTGGTAGTGGCTAACCCTCCCTATGCGAACGCAACAGGCCTGAACCCCAAACTTGTCAGATTTGTAAAGGCGAATTACCCAGATAGTAAAGCTGACCTTATGACCTGCTTCATGGAGAGAGCGGGCCACCTCGCCCGGCCAAATGGACTTTGGGGAATGATAAACCTCCCCTCATGGATGTTCATATCGTCGTTTGAAAAGCTGCGAATTAAGCTTCTTGAAAATTATACTATTCAGTCTCTGGTCCATCTCGGACGTGGTATCTTCGGCTCCGACTTTGGGACTGTCAGCTTCGTAATACATAACAAGAAACCTGACGTCAGAACGACCGGAACTTACAGACGTCTTTTCGATCGTCATGTTCAGGTTCGCTCTCCCGAACAGATCGAAAACCTCTTCTTGAATCAAGAGCTCGGGAAGTATTCAATTCCTCAGAATCAACTCCGAAAGATCCCGGGTAATCCGATTGCTTATTGGGCAACAGACAATATCGTTGATCTCTTCGACGATGAGAGTGCTTATCTTGGTCAGAAGTTAAACCTGAGAGAAGGCATTAATACTGGCGATAACGAAAGATTTTTAAGGCTTTGGCATGAAGTCGGCGATGCCTCATTTGATAGGAACGTATCAGAAAAGCCGACTGCCTTAAAATGGAAAAAACATCGTAAAGGTGGCCCTTTCAGAAAATGGTATGGAAACGGTGAGTATGCGCTTAACTGGGGTGAGGTAGGTCAAGAAATACACTCTTATCACGGCCTTCCACTTGAGTATCGGGGCGCCCCAATGCGTGGGAAGCAGTTCTTTCTAAAAGAAGCCGCATCGTGGACACGTGTAAGCTCAGGGGACTTTGCTATCCGACACTCGCCCCCAGGCGAGACGTTTGACTCGACGGCTCCTTCCATTTTTGGAAGTTCAGATGAATTACTTGTTGCTGAAGCTTTCCTAAACGGCCCCATTTCACGTTTTCTACTCGGAATGCTCAGTCAGACAATCGACTTTCGCCTTACTGGGTTGGGGAGGCTGCCGCTAAAGCTCCCCGAGGCATCACATCGCGCAATAAAGTCTTCCGTCGGACAGATTATCCAAATTGCGAAATCCGACTGGGACGCTTACGAAACCTCGTGGGATTTCACCGCGCTCCCGCTGCTCTCACCTGATCAACGGGCCGAGACTCTGGAGGCCACCTATGCCGCTGTCCGCGCCCATTGGCAGGGTATGACGAATGAGATGCAGCGACTTGAACAAGAGAACAACCGCATCTTCATCGAAGCCTATGGTCTGCAAGATGAGCTGTCCCCCGAGGTTCCGATTGAAGAGATTACACTCACCTGCAACCCGGCCTATCGCTATGGGGTGAAAGGGTCTGAGGAAGAACGCGAAACCCGCCTGCTCGCGGACACTATGGCTGAACTTATCTCCTACGCAGTGGGTTGCGTGTTCGGCCGCTACGCGCTGGACAAACCGGGGCTGATCCTGGCCAACCAGGGAGAGACCATCGAGGACTACCTTCAGCAGATCCCAGAGCCGAGCTTCCCGGCGGATGAGGATAATGTCATCCCCATGCTCGATGGCGACTGGTTCACCGATGACATCACCGAGCGCTTCCGTGAATTCCTGCGCATCGCCTTTGGCGAAGAGCACTATGACAAAAACCTCCGCTTTGTCGAGCAGGCGCTGGGCAAGGACATCCGCAAGTACTTCCTGAAGGACTTCTACAACGACCACGTGCGTCGTTACAAGAAACGGCCCATCTACTGGCTGTTCTCCTCACCCAAAGGCTCATTCAACGCGCTGATCTACATGCACCGCTACCAGCCTCACACCGTGGGCACGGTGCTGGAGTATCTGCGGGATTTCAAAGACGAGAAGCTAAAAGCCCGGAAGAACCACCTGGAAGCCGTCAGTATCAGCTCCAGCGCCTCTCAGGGTGAGAAAACCAAGGCTCTGAAAGAGATCGAAAAAATCAACAAGATTCTTGCCGAGCTGGATGATTACGAGCGGGAGGTGCTCTACCCTCTGGCCACCGAACAGGTAGAAATCGATCTCGATGACGGGGTAAAAGCCAACTACCCGAAGTTTGGCAGCGCCTTGAAGAAGATTACCGGCCTCTCTGGCTAGGAGCACAGGCATGCATATCAGCAAACTAACCTTGCAGCGCTTTCGTGGCGCTCAAGATCTACCGCTGGATCTGGACGACAAGCTCAATGTGTTTGTCGGTATGAATGGCGCGGGCAAATCCAGCATTCTGGATGCTTCGGCCATCATGCTGTCCTGGCTGGCGAACCGGATTAAGCATGCGGGTGCATCTGGGCGTCCGATTGCAGAATCCGATATCAGAAATGGTGAATCCTCCGCCAATCTGGCCATTCAGCTATGTGATGAGGGTACTTCCTTCGGCTGGAACTTGGCGAAGGTGCGTAAGGGGTACAGCAAAAAGGACCTGGCCTCTGTTCTGATTTCTGCATCCGAAACGGCCAAGGGTATTCAGGCCGGCATCACCGAACACAACGGGAAGGTAAACATCCCCTTGTTTGCTTACTACCCGGTGAATCGCGCTGTGTTGGATATTCCACTGCGTATCCGAGAAAAGCATCAGTTCGGGCTTCTTTCTGCTTACGAGGAGTCGCTAACCAGTGGCGCCAACTTCCGTACTTTCTTTGAATGGTTCCGGGAGCGTGAAGACCTTGAGAACGAGAACCGCAAATACATAGATGATCTGATCAAGCCGGACGATTTCGAGTTCCCGGATTCGCAGCTAACGGCGGTGCGGCGGGCCCTTGAGATTTTCATGCCGGACTTCCAAAACCTGACCGTAAGGCGCCAACCGCTGCGGATGGAGGTAACGAAGAAAGGCCAGCGGCTGACGGTAAACCAGCTTTCCGATGGCGAAAAATGCTTGATGGCCATGGTTGGCGACCTTGCCAGGCGCATGGCCATAGCCAACCCGGAGCGAGAAGATCCGCTGCTGGGAGATGGCATTGTGATGATCGATGAAATTGATCTGCACCTGCATCCGAAATGGCAGCGCCTGGTGGTGCCCAGTTTGAGGGCGGTTTTCCCGAACTGTCAGTTTTTTATCTCCACTCATTCACCGCATGTAATTACCCATGTGAAACCGGAGAATCTGTTCCTTATGAACATGACAGATGCCGGGGAATTGGAGATTGTTCGCCCGAATGAGTCCTACGGGAAGACGGTGGACAGGGTACTTGAAGATCTGATGGGCCTTGAGACCACACGCCCTGACCAAGTGGAAGATGCTCTTCGAGCTATTTACGGGCAAATCAATGATGGCGAGCTTGATACTGCCAGAAAAGGCATTGCTGAATTGGAACGAGACATTGGCGAAGATCCGGAACTGGTAAAAGCCAAGGTGCTGATCAAACGCAAGGAGCTGATTGGCCGATGAAGTATGTGGAGAAGCGCCACGAACCTGAAGTTTTTACGCAATGGAAGGCTCTGGCCAATGTCAATGAAGACTGGCAGCCTACCTATGGCGACCTGAGGGGTGAGCCCAAAGCCTCGGTAAAGAGATCATTGATGCGGGAGCAGGGTTACATCTGCTGCTATTGTGAACGCCGGTTAACCGAGGGCGATTCCCACATAGAACACTTTCAGCCTCAGAGTGACCCGACTGTGGATCCGCTGGATTACGGCAATCTTTTGTGCTCCTGCCAGAATCAGATCAGAAAGGGTGAGCCCCGTCACTGCGGTAACCTGAAAGGCGACTGGTTTGACCCCGAGCTGTTGATATCTCCGCTGGATGCGAATTGTGAGCCCCGGTTTGGTTTTGAAGGTGATGGTTGGATTAAACCTGCTGACAATAACGACCGGGCGGCCTGTGAAACCATTACCCGACTGGGCCTCGACCTGCCCAAGTTGAATGAGTTGAGAGCTGGAGCAATTGAGCCTTTCCTGGATGATAGCTTGAGCCATGATGAGCTGGGTCAGTTCGTGTCGGGCTACTTAACCATGGGAGCAGACGGCCGTTTCGGTGAGTTCTGGACCACCATCAAATACCTGTTTGGGGACTATGCCGCCGCATGAGTAATCGAATTTCCCAGGCCTCTCATGAATATCCCAGGTCGCTCATGAAGGAGGGCTACCTATGAAATTGAAAGAAATTGCCGTTAAAGGCTTTAAATCCATCAGCAATCACGACTACGAGCGTATTGCCTTTAACGATGTCACGGTGCTGTTGGGGGCGAATGGCTCCGGGAAAAGTAACCTGATTTCACTGTTCCGGCTGTTGGGATTTATGACCACTGGTGCTCTGCAGCAGTACGTTGGCAGGCAGGGCGTCAGCCAGCTTCTGTTTTATGGCCCAAAGGTGACCGAATCGCTGAGTTTCAGCGTGAAACTGGAAGATGACAGCACCACGGACTCCTACGATGTAAAGCTATCGTATGGGTTGCCGGACCGGCTGTTCGTCAGCGGTGAACAGGTAAGCTATCACAAGGCCGGTCACCCCAGACCGCAGGAATACTTTCTGTCCAGTGGTGGCCCCGAAGCGGATCTGGGGCAGGATGATCGGCCCACCAGTAAAGTGCTTACCGGTCTGCTCAGAGGCATACAAACCTTCCAGTTTCACGACACATCCGACACCGCCCGAATCAAGGACCGGGTGTACGTTGATGATGTGTCCTACCTGCGCAGCGATGGGGGCAACCTCGCGGCCTTCCTCAAGATGTTGAAGGAGTCGGACAGCTATCGTCCTTACTACGAACGAATTGTCCGGCATATTCGCAAGATTATGCCGCAGTTCAACGACTTCGTACTGGATACCCTTCCTGGCAATGACCGTTTCGTGCGACTGAACTGGTCTGATACCTACCGCCAGGATTATCTTTTTGGTCCGGATCAGATTTCCGACGGGTCTCTTCGCTTCATGGCGCTGACCACACTACTGTTGCAGCCACCGGCGTTGCTTCCAAAAGTGATCGTTCTGGATGAGCCGGAGTTGGGTCTGCATCCGGCTGCCACGCTTGAGCTTGCCGGTATGATCAAACGTGCATCCCAGAAAACGCAGGTGGTCCTGGCCACCCAGTCCACACGGCTGGTGGATGAATTCCTGCCGGAGCAGATTGTGATTGTGGAGCGCGATTCAAAGACCGGCGCCAGCTCGTTCCACCGTCTGGAAGCGGAGGCGCTGGGTGAATGGTTGCAACGGTACAGCCTCTCGGAGCTTTGGGAGAAAAATGTGTTGGGAGGGCAGCCGTGATTCGACTGCACATAACCGCAGAGGGCCAGACCGAGAAAGCCTTCGTCGACCAGGTTTTGACACCCCATCTGGCGCACTTTGATGTCTACACCGACGCGCGCTGTGTGTTAACGAGCAAGGACAAACGGGCAGCCAAAGAATACCGGGGTGGCTTGATCAGTTACCAGAAGGCAAAAGCAGACATCGAAACCTGGATGAAGGAAGACGCCAACCAGGAATGCTGGTTTACCAGCATGTTCGATTTATATGCCTTGCCAGACGATTTCCCAGGATTTGACGAGGCGGAACGGCTGGAGCCTTATCAAAGGATCGAACGGCTCGAAGCTGCTTTTGGCAATGAAATGAACAAGCCAAACTTTATTCCCTATATCCAGTTGCATGAATTTGAAAGCCTGATTCTGGCTGACCCGGCCAAGCTGGATTGGGAGTACCTGGAGCACGACCAGCCAATTGGAAATCTAGTGAAGATGGTCGGCTCCCAAAATCCGGAGCTCATCAATGACGGTCGAGAAACAGCGCCATCAAAACGAATTCTCAAAGAGATACCGGAGTACGACAAGGTGACATCAGGGGTATCGGTTGCGGCTCACATCGGCCTCGGTGCTCTGCGGGCCTCATGCAAACACTTTGATGAGTGGGTGTCGCGCTTGGAGAAGCTCGGGGGCAAAGAATGAGCCAGCAAATCAATTATGCGCTGGGCAGGCTTTTCGATAAGCACCGGGTTGTGTTCTGGTACGACACCAAGCAAGAGCTGCGCAGTGACTTCGAGGCGGTTTCCATTCCGGACGTGGAGAAGCTGGAGATCGCCAACAACGAGTACGGCCTGAAACATCGCATCCTGCGGGAGGCACCGGAACAGAAATTCTTGCTGTACAAAGAAGGGCCACAACCGGAGGATCTGGACAACTGGTTGCTGGACGTACAGCTGGCCCACGGCGAGTTCCGGACCGACCAGGTGGCCATCTGGCTGTCCGAGTTGGAGTTGGGCCTGGAGTTCGCCGAGATAGCTCAGGCCCATACGGAGTTCTTTCAGGCGATCAAGCGCAAGGAGGCACTGAAGAAGTTGCTGAAGCCGGACGATACCGCCGGCCAGCTGCGCCTGAAGATGCTGGCCGTGTGTGCCGGTAGCGAGCCCCGTATGGACTCGGTGGTGGAAACCCTGCTGCAGCAACTGGCTGAAGACCGTGATGATGGCATCCGGCTGATTGAGCGCTGTGGTCTGGGCAGCTTCCTGTGGGAGCAACTGACCCGTTTCTACGGCTACGAGGCCAGTGAACCCAGCCTGCGCGATTTCGTGATCGAGCTGTTCAAGTCCTGCTACGCCATGGGTACCGATGGCGATGTCAAACTGACCGGCGACGCCCTGGTGTTCCTCAAGCGCTGGAAAGACAGCCGGCAGTTCGAGCAGGGGTTTGAAACCCTGTCTGCCGAGTGTGCCGAGGTGCTGGGCATTGAGCAGGATCTGGGTAAGCGGGACTTCCGGGACCTGGTTGAGCTGGATTACTTCCGGCTAATCGACCAGAAGATTATCAGTGACCTGGTGCGGGCGGTGGTAGGCCGCACGGTCACTAGTGGCGATGTGGCATTGTGGGTACGGCAGCGGCGCCAGGGCCACTGGTACGGGGAGTTCCGCCACCTGTATGAAGCCATTGAGTTTGCGGCCCGTTTTGTCCAGATGCTCGGTGAGGCTCGTCTCACCATGGACAGCCTCTCCGACGGCGTTCAGCGATACAGCCGTTCCTGGTTCCAGTTGGATCAGCTCTACCGCAAATTTACCTACCATGTGCGCATGTCCGGCCAGGCATCGTTAATGGGCGATCTCAGTGAGCAGGTGGAGAATTTGTATTCCAACAACTACCTGCTCAAGCTGGGCGACGGCTTCCAGGTTCACGTGGATGCCGCGCCGCGCTGGGAGGCCTATCCGGTCGTTCAGCAAACAGCCTTTTTCGAGCACTGGGTTCGCCCGTACCTGTGCAAGGACAAACGGATCTGCGTGATCATTTCCGACGCCATGCGCTATGAGATTGGTGATGAGCTGCTGGGCCTTATCCGGCAGGAAGATCGCTACAGCGCGGAGCTTGAACCGGCACTCTCGACCCTTCCCAGCTATACCCAGCTCGGTATGGCGGCGCTACTGCCCAACAAGTCCCTGGCAATCGCCGACAACGATACCGGTACGGTACTGGTGGATGGCCAAAGCTCACAGGGCACGGTCAACCGTACCAAAATCCTGCAGGCCGCCTTGGATGGTCGGGGCCAGGCCGTCAAGGCGGAGGATTTTATGCAGCTCAACCGGGAAGACAGCCGTGAGCTGCTCAAGGGTAATGATGTGCTGTACATCTACCACAACCGCATCGATCACACCGGCGACAAGATGCATTCAGAGGGGCAGGCCTTTGAAGCCGCAGAACAAACCCTGGATGACCTGATTCGACTGATCAAGAAGCTCACGGCTGCCAACGCCAATAACCTGCTGATCACCGCTGACCATGGCTTTATTTACCAGAACCGTGAGCTGGATGAGAGTGACTTCCTGGGTGACGTCGTTTGTGGCGATGATATTCGCTACCGGGACCGTCGGTTCGTGCTGGGTAAGGGGCTGTCCGCCTCTCCGGCCTTCCATCACTTCTCGTCTGAGCAGCTTGGGCTGGATGGCGATATGGAAGTGCAGATTCCCAAGTCCATCAACCGACTGCGCCTTAAAGGCTCTGGCAGCCGCTTTGTGCATGGCGGCGCATCCCTTCAGGAGGTTGTGATTCCGGTCCTGAAGGTTAACAAGAAGCGCCAGAGTGATGTCAGCGCCGTTGAGGTGGACATCCTGCGTGGGGCCAGCTCGGTGATCACTTCCGGCCAACTGGCCGTCACCTTGTATCAGTCCGGACCGGTTACCGAGAAAGTACAGCCTCGCCACCTGCGGGCTGGGATTTATACCCAGTCAGGGGAGTTGATTTCGGACAGTCACGAACTGTCGTTTGACCTGACCTCGGAGAACCCCCGCGAGCGGGAGCTTCAGGTGCGCTTTGTGCTCAGCCGCAAGGCGGACGAGGCCAACGGCCAGGAGGTTTTCCTGAAGCTGGAAGAACAGCACGCCGGCACCTCCCACTACAAGGAATACAAGTCGCTCAGGTATTTGATGCGGCGGTCCTTTACCAGCGATTTTGATTTCTGAGGGTTATAGCCAATGAGTACGCTTGACCAAAAGATCAACGAACACTTCCCCGGGTTGGTGGTGCGCAAAGACCTGGTGAAAACGGTCAAGGGCAACGCCATCGTTCCCTCATACGTGCTGGAGTATCTGCTCGGCCAATACTGCGCCACTAACGACGAGGCCACGATTAAAACAGGGATTGAAACGGTCAAGGAGATTCTGGCCAAGCACTATGTCCACCGGAACGAGGCCGGACTGGTGCGCTCGAATATCAAGGAAAAGGGGCGCTACAAGGTTATCGACAAGATCAGTGTGGCCCTGAATGAGAAGACGGATGCCTACGAGGCGCAGTTTTCCAACCTGGGAATCAAGAAGGTATTGGTGGATTCTGGGACCGTCAAGGCCCACCCCAAACTGCTGGTAAGCGGCGTATGGTGCATTGCGGACATCGAATACGTATTTTCTGAAGACCAGAACGTCAGCCCCTGGATTCTGTCCACCCTCAAGCCGATTCAGCTATCGCACTTCGACTACGACGCCTACGTTGCCGCGCGGCAGCAGTTCAGCACCGATGAGTGGATTGACCTGCTGATCCAGAGTATCGGCTTTAACCCGGAGATGTTCGGACGGCGCAGCAAGCTGACGCAACTGGTCCGATTGATTCCGTTCTGCGAGCGGAACTACAACCTTATCGAACTTGGCCCCAAGGGGACGGGTAAATCCCACGTTTACTCCGAATTCTCGCCCCATGGGATCCTGGTTTCCGGTGGTGAAGTCACCGTACCCAAGCTGTTTGTGAATAACTCCAGCGGCAAAATCGGCCTGGTGGGCTACTGGGATTGCGTGGCCTTTGACGAATTCGCCGGTAAACAGAAGCGAGTCGACAAGGCCCTGGTCGACATCATGAAGAACTACATGGCCAACAAGTCCTTCTCCCGTGGCGTGGAAACCCTGGGCGCCGAGGCGTCCATGGTGTTCGTGGGGAACACCCGGCACACTGTTCCTTACATGCTGAAGCATTCAGACCTGTTCGATGAACTGCCGGACAAGTTCTACGATTCTGCCTTTCTGGACCGGATCCACTTCTATATTCCGGGATGGGAGGTCGACATCATCCGGGGCGAGATGTTCTCCGACGGCTATGGCTTCGTGGTGGACTACCTTGCAGAAATCCTGCGCTCGATGCGGAACTACGATTACTCCGACCAGTATAAGGAGCACTTTACCCTTTCTTCGGATATCTCGACCCGTGATCGGGACGGTATTAACAAGACCTTTTCCGGCTTGATGAAGATCCTGTTCCCCCAGGGGGGAGCGACCAGGGAAGAGGTTGAAGAAGTGCTGCGCTTTGCCATTGAGGGGCGCAAGCGGGTCAAGGACCAGTTACAGCGGATTGATACCACCTACGGCGAAGTACGCTTTTCCTATCAGGATCAACAAGGCCAGGAAATACTGGTCACGACACTTGAGGAGGAAGAGTACCCAGGCTACTACCACCAGACGGTCTCGACTCCTGATGACGAGGGAGTAGAACCCGAGCCAACAGCGGACGTTAAAGGTGTCGAGCCAGAAGAGCTGAATGCCCCCGAGCCAGTACTGGAAGAAAAGCACCTGACCTTCCAGGAAAATCAGAAGGGCATCTCATTCGACGGCTTGTTTGGCGCATACCTGAAAGGAGCCAGCAAGATCACCGTCACAGACCCCTACATCCGGCTTTTCTACCAGATCCGCAATTTCATGGAGTTTCTCGAAGCCATCGTGAAGAACAAGGCCGAAGAAGATGAAGTGGAGGTTCACCTCGTCACCGTCAGGGACGAGTTCAAGGGTGACCTGCAAGACGAGAGTTTTGAAAAAATCCAGGAATCCGCTCGCACCGTGGGCATCGACTTCACCTGGGCGTTTGACGAAAGCGGCACCATTCACGCCCGTCATATCGTTACGGACCACGGCTGGAAGATATCGCTGGATCGAGGGTTGGACATCTTCCAGCACTACGAGATGAATGAAGCCTTCGCCTTTGCCAACCGGTTACAGCAGTTTCGGTCTAGCAAAGCCTTCGAAGTTACCTTCATCAAACAGCCATAGATCCACTCGGGAGTGCAATGGGATGCGGGGTGTCAGGTACCCACTTCCCACTCCCACCAAGCCTGAAACAACTCATCACCACCCGGCACATAGGTGTGAACTTCCCGGCCATTCCAATCCAGCGCCAGAACCTGCAAGGCTGCCTGTTGCAGTTCGGTATCCAAGGCCCTCAACCGGTTCAACTCGAATGGCCAGTGGCTCGCGTTATAAAGGCCAAGCAGGAATCGCCGGATATGCCGGGCCTGGCCGCTCCCACTATGAGCGGCGTCGATCAGCATTGTGAGAACCGGAAGCCCCGCGTCCTCCCGCTGTTGCCTCCGCTTTTCTTCCTGTCCCAGCAAAAATAGAAAGCTTTCGGGAAGCATGGCTGTTCTGTCCGTCATGTGCATAACCTCATATCGACTTCACGATTATGCTGCCATGGACGACGCAGTAGGCACGGCTCTCGAACTGTCCGTTTTGGGCAAGAACACCAGTTTGCCCCGAATTTATTTCAGATCGCTGTTAGGACGGTGCGCCTTCCTCCGGAACTTGCGCTCTACGTACGCTTCCAGACGGTCCGCGTTTCGGTAGGCCACAACGCAGATAAAAAGTACAACTGCGACAAAGCTCAGGAATGCAATCAGTGTGGCAGATAGATTCAGCATATTCAGGTCTCCAATGGTTGATGGCCCTTTGAGGGCAGTTTGTTGGTTTCAGGCCACAGCATCGGCCTGTCTTTGTTCTTTGGCGACAGACGCAATCAAGTGCCGCGAGCAACTCAGCATCTCCTGGATCTCGCTGTAGCTGTGACCACTGCGTAGTAGGCTGGCGATGTGCTGTCTGCGCTTCAGGTCTGGTTGCCGCCCCTGGTACTTGCCCTCCGTTTTTGCTTTATGAATGCCATGGAACTGCCGGCGCCGACGGTCTTCGTAATCTTTGCGGGCCACGGCAGCCAGCATGTCGAGCATCATGGCGTTGACCGCTCGTAGAATGGAGTCGGTGAAACCGGTGTCGTCCTTCTTTTCCAGGGCGAGCCAACTGGTCGGTAATTCCGGGGAGACGATGGCTAACCGCTTGGCGGCCAGTTTTTGTTTGAGAGAGTCCCAATCATTCTGTTTGAGGCGAGCCAGCCGGTCGATCTGTTCGACCAGCACAATGTCGCTCTCGCCGGAATCTGCAATCGGCTTCATCAGCTCGGGGCGGTGTAAGGTGGCGCCGGACACGTTCTCCACATAGAAAGCCGCAATGCGCTGACCGTGGTTGGCTGCGAACTGTACCAGTGACTCCCGGGCTCGCTCCGCGTTCTGTTCCTGCGTGGATGCCCGAAGGTAGGCTCGAATAAACATCGTCGGTTCCTCAGTCTGTTATAAGTGGTTCTCTCTGGCTGGTCTGGATTAGGTGGTTCTGGTGGCCGTTACCGGGTTCGAACCTCTGGTTCTCCTGATCTGTACCCATAAGGAACCACCTCAAGAGTCGAGAAACTCCCCGAACGGATCGTCCGCTCGATAAATCTGGTTGATTCTGTCGTCATCGAAGAAACCATCTGTACCGCCATTGCTCCCGTTGCCGGAAGTTGCCTTGTTGCCCGCGCCGGTTGCCTCCTCATCACTGCCTCGACTGAACGACGCCATCTTTTGTTCGAATTCAGGAAACGTCATTTCCCCATCGGGTCCCTTGGCGAAAAACGTCTTGTAAGCACCGACTACGGCCAGTGCGAAGCGAATGAACAGTACGACCACCCACAGCACGAACAATAGATACCATGCGTAAAGGGCTGCCTCGGTACCCCTAAAGGCGAGCTCCACAACGCCGATCCCGGTGAGCCCCACTGCTGCGATTTTTGCCACTCTCACCATGGCTTTGTCCTCGATAGTTCTTTACATTGAAGCTACCAGAACCTGAGAAAATGCAAGTTTTGCCCGGCGTCAGGCGGCTACGGATTGCCCGGCCAGCCACGGCAGTTTCACCTTGCTGTAGGCATCGTTCGTCATCGCCCTCAAATCTTCCACGTCCAGGTGTGGAACCACCAACGCAGTGCCTTGGTATCGAGCTCGCGGGTAGTTGGTTGGCTGGAATACGCCATGAGGGAGGTCGTCCTCATCGCCCAGCCACTGTCTGAGCCGGAGATCGATACACCAGCCCTGTTCGAGCTCGACCCAGCAATGGGGAGCGGTGGTCATTCGGCTCAGTCGGTCCTCCGCGGATCCGATCCGGCACTGATGGAAGATGCCTCGCTCGCTCAGGGCATTGCTGATCACAAAAGTCATGTAGACGCTATCGACTCTCAGGTCCTCCAGCGGCAGCAGTGCCAACTCAAGTTCATCGTGCCAGTCACTCATGGCCGGGCTCCCTGAACATCAGCTGTTGACCCTGTTCATACAACACCGGATAGGGGAGCGGCTCGCCGTCCTGGATCACGGTGTTCGGTGGAAAGTACATCACTATCCAGGGAGGCATGTCAGCGCTGACAGCGCCGTAGAACTCATCTACTGGAAAGGTACGTTCATGGCCGGACTGCCGAAATACCAGTCGGGAGTATTTCTCGGGGTGGTTGGCAGCGATGTTGTAACTGGCAGCTTCACCACCGATGACATAGCGTGGTGTCTTCCAGTGATTCGGCTGTTGGATGTTGTAGGCGATAATGCAGTTGCTATCGGCACAGCCATATCGCTCGGCTGTTACCGACCACAGCATGAGCGGGTGCCCGTCAATCTCCGGCGCCTTCACGTCTGTGAGTTTCGTTGCAGTAATTGCCATCGATTCGGCGGCCTGGGTGATGGCCTCATCTACGACTGCAACATAGTGGTCATAGGCGTCATCCTCGTTCGCCGCCAGTGATTCCGGCATCCAGCCCATCAGGCTGGGTCGCGCCGAAGGGTTGTCCGGCGTCATCATGATATCGGTGGCGTTAAATAGCAGTGTCTGGGTGCCGGTAAGATGACGAAGCGGTGCATCTAATGAGGTGGCCAGACTGGCCAGGTTGAGGGCGCTCAACAACAAACCCTTTCGATACGAGCGCGTCCCGTCTGGTGAATCTCGCAGGTCCTGATCGTAGAGGCCGCCGGCACGGGCCAGATTCAGTGCGCGGGATGATTCGTCGTCATAGTGTCGAGGCATGGCAGCGCAACCCGCGAGCGCGGCTGTAGTTACAGCAAAACAAATGGTCTTCAACTTGGTCATTTTGAACTCCTGCGTTTTCTAAAATACTCGCACGAAGTTTCAAATATGCAAGAGGAAAATCAAAAATATCTAATAAAATCAAAGGTTTGTTCTGTCAGTACAAACTTCGGTGTATCCGCAGTGGTGCATCGGGAGTGCCGCTCTTGCTAGACTTGCCAACAGGTTTTTTTCGGTTGAGACAAGGTGTTGGTAAATCGGAAAAGGATCAGAGATTCCCAGTTTCCCACTTATCCCAGTTTATAATCATGGGTAGTAACCGATTGGGCCAATCAGAGATAAAGTTTCTATCCATGGGTAGTAAAATGGGTAGTATTGGGCGAATATCGATACAAAAACTAAGGCAAGAATCTGGTTTTTAAGGATTTTAAATTATTATTCTTCGAGCAGATCCAGAATATCGAGTGATGGCCACTCCCCAGCGTCAGGATCAAGGCCCTGGCCTTTTTTCCAAGGACCCCTCCGCGCGGCCCACGTGTTGTGCGGCAGCTACAGAGCCCGCACCCGCCAGTCCTCGACGATGTCCACGCCCGCTTCACGCAGCACGCGCGATACCGGGCAGCGTTTGTGCAACTCGGTCTTGAGGGCGTCTAGCGCTTCTAAAGTGGACCCCACGGTCAAGACAGAATCTGTCTGGATTTAAGCTAATGCCTCGGCCATGTTCGCAGCTGCACAGCGCTGCCCTGTTGCTTCGTTCTGCGATGTCGCCCTTCGGCCCCCGAAGTGATCGGGTATGGAGGCACCACCACCCACGCCGCTCAGGTAGACCTCATCGGGTGCTCGGTAACCCATGGACTGGTGGGGTC
>NZ_SNWH01000001.1:356720-403245 GCF_004361885.1 Halomonas ventosae | reverse complement strand
TCGGCTAGCACTTCCCCTTGCCGGGCGTGCAGGGGACTTTCACCCCCAAGTCATTCCAAGGCACCACCCTTGGAAACAGCGCCAGTCAGGCGCTGCGCGCCATGCCTGGCGCACAAGCAAACAGGCGCACCGCCGGGGCGATGCGCCTGATAGGAAGCCAACCGTCGATGATACGGCAGGCACCGTCGACTCAGTTGACGGAATCCTTCAACGCCTTACCGGCCTTGAAGCTCGGCACCTTGGCAGCCTTGATCTCGATCGGCTCACCGGTCTGCGGGTTACGGCCGGTGCGTGCAGCGCGCTCCTTAACCTGGAAAGTGCCGAAGCCCACCAGGGAAACGCTGTCACCTTTCTTGAGGCTTTCGGTCACGGTGTCGACCATGGCATCCAGCGCACGAGAAGCCGCTGCCTTGGGAATGTCGGCAGACGCGGCAATGGCTTCGATCAGCTCGGATTTGTTCACACTTCACCCCTTGACATTTTTCGTAAATTGGCTCTAATCGGCGAGACTTTCGGCTGGCTGACGCGATCACAGCATGGCGGGTGTTTATAGCAATGCAGTGAAAGAGCTGTCAAGCAAACTCCCTTGCCAAACCGCGCCATGCCGGGGCTCAAGCACCGACATGACGAGAAAAATATGCTTAATGCGTGCTTATCATTGGAGCCGAAGAGGTGGAATCTTCCCCTCGAGCATCTTCCTTTTTCGGCGTCGACTTGTCGACCAGCGCCACCTCCAGAACATCATCGATCCAGCGCACCGGACGAATATCGAGGGCTTCCTTGATGTTGTCAGGAACTTCCTTGAGATCGCGGCTGTTCTCCTCGGGAATAAGCACTGTCTTTATACCACCGCGCCTGGCAGCCAGCAATTTCTCCTTCAGCCCGCCAATCGGCAGCACCTCGCCGCGCAGATTGATCTCGCCAGTCATCGCCACATCGCAGCGTACCGGCCGCCCCGTGTAAGCCGAGACCATAGCGGTGACCATGGCGATGCCCGCACTGGGACCGTCCTTGGGCGTAGCGCCCTCGGGCACATGGATGTGCAGATCCTCCTTCTCGAAGCGCTCCGGGTCGATGCCCAGTGCCAGGGCTCGAGCCCGCACCACCGTCTGTGCCGCGCTGACCGACTCCTTCATCACGTCGCCGAGCGAGCCGGTCTTGTCCAGACGCCCCTTGCCGGGCGTGATCACCGACTCGATGTAGAGCAGCTCGCCCCCCACCGAGGTCCAGGCCAGGCCGGTCACCCGGCCGACCTGATCCTCCTGATCGGCCAGGCCGTAGCTGTAGCGACGCACCCCGGCGTAGGGTTCGATGTCGGCTGCCGAGAGCAGCACCGGCGCCTGGGCGCCCTCCTGGTTCTCCTTCTCGAGGCGCTCGCGCAACACCTTGCGGCATACCTTGGCAATCTGGCGCTCCAGTTCACGCACCCCCGCCTCGCGGCTATAGTAGCGGATCAGCTCGAGCAGTGCGTCGTCGGAGAATGACAGTTCGTCCGCCTTGAAGCCGTTGGCCTTGAGCTGCTTGGGCACTAGGTAGCGACGGGCGATGGCCAGCTTCTCATCCTCGGTGTAGCCCGGCAGGCGGATCACCTCCATGCGGTCAAGCAGTGGACCGGGGATGTTCATCGAGTTGGCCGTGCAGATAAACAGCGTCTCGGAGAGGTCGTAATCCAGCTCCAGATAGTGGTCGCTGAAGGTGTCGTTCTGCTCCGGGTCCAGCACCTCGAGCAGCGCCGACGAGGGGTCGCCACGATGGTCCATGCCGATCTTGTCGACCTCGTCGAGCAGGAACAGCGGGTTCTTGACCCCAGCCCTGGCCATGCGCTGGATCAACTTGCCGGGCAGCGAGCCGATGTAGGTGCGTCGATGGCCACGGATCTCCGACTCGTCGCGCACCCCGCCAAGGGCTAGGCGCACGTACTTGCGGTTGGTGGCCCGAGCGATCGACTGCCCCAGCGAGGTCTTGCCCACCCCGGGCGGCCCCACCAGGCAGAGCACCGGCCCCTTGAGCTTCTTGACCCGCTTGTGTACCGCTAGGTACTCGAGGATGCGCGACTTGACCTCGTCCAAGCCGTAATGGTCCTCGTCGAGCACTTTCTGGGCATGCACCAGGTCATGCTTGATGCGGGTACGCTTCTTCCACGGCACCGCCACCAGCCAGTCCAGGTAGGAGCGCACCACCGTGGCCTCGGCGGAGTTAGGCGACATCATCTTCAACTTGCCAAGCTCCTGAAGCGCCTTGTCGCGGGCCTCCTTGGGCATGCCGGCTTCTTCAATGGCCTGCTCGTACTTCTCGGCCTCGTTGGGCACGTTCTCGAGCTCGCCCATCTCCTTTTGGATGGCCTTCATCTGCTCGTTGAGGTAGTACTCGCGCTGGGACTTCTCCATCTGCTCCTTGACCCGCGAGCGGATGCGCTTCTCCACCTGCAGCAGGTCGATCTCAGACTCGATCAGCGCCATCAGATGCTCGATACGATCGCGTACCCGGTCCATCTCCAGCAATTGCTGCTTGTCGTCGATTTTCAGCGACAGGTGGGCGCAGATGGTATCCACCAGCCGGCTGGGGTCCTCAATGCCAGAGAGCGAATTGAGCACCTCATTGGGCACCTTCTTCGACATCTTCACGTACTGCTCGAACTGGTTGAGCAGCACCCGCACTAGCGCCTCCTGTTCGCGCTCGCTGAGCGGCTCGCTCTCGCGCAGGCTGACCTCGGCGCGGCTGTAGCCGCCATCGGTCGCGATGATCTCGCGGATATCGGCTCGTGACTCGCCCTCGATCAGCACCTTGACCGTACCATCGGGCAGTTTGAGCAGCTGCATGATCTCAGCCACGGTGCCGATGGAAAACATGTCCTCGTTATCGGGGTCGTCCTTGCTGGCCTCGCGCTGAGCCACCAGCAGCACGCGCTTGTCGGCTGCCATGGCCGCCTCGAGTGCCTGGATCGACTTCTCGCGGCCGACGAACAGCGGGATGACCATCTGCGGATAGACGACCACATCACGCAGTGGCAAAAGGGGCAGACTCAGGGTCTGTTCGGCGTTCTGCTGCATCGCAGACGTTCCTCGCACGAAATCGAATGAATACTCAGGGAGTGGGGGCGACGGGAAGGCTTTACAAGGCGCACCAACCGCCCACCAGGCATGACGGTCGCGGTCAC
Source organism: Halomonas ventosae (assembly GCF_004361885.1). Lineage (GTDB taxonomy): Bacteria > Pseudomonadota > Gammaproteobacteria > Pseudomonadales > Halomonadaceae > Halomonas > Halomonas ventosae_C. Next base: position 400,088 of record NZ_SNWH01000001.1, on the reverse strand, counting down.
AAAAAAGCGGGAGGGCCTCGCGACTCCTGCCGGCCAGCATGGCCGATGCAGGAAGGAGAGCCACTCCCGCCCGGGGCCAGACCCCGATGGTTTAGCCGTCGGTACCGTCGACCCGCTGCGCCTCCTGCTGAGAATAGATCAGCAACGGCTCACTCTCGCCGTTGATGACCGAGGCATCGATCACCACCTTGGACACCCCTTCCAGAGAGGGAATCTCGTACATGGTGTCGAGCAGTACCGATTCGAGGATCGAGCGCAGACCGCGGGCGCCCGTCTTGCGCGCCATGGCCTTGCGGGCCACCGCCCGCAGGGCATCCTCGCGGAACTCCAGCTCCACGCCCTCCATCTCGAACAGCCGGGCGTACTGCTTGATCAGCGAGTTCTTAGGTTCGGTGAGAATCTGGATCAATGCATCTTCGGTCAGTTCGGTGAGGGTGGCGATCACCGGCAGACGACCCACGAACTCAGGGATAAGGCCGAACTTGACCAGATCCTCGGGCTCGACATCGAGCAGCAGGTCACCGACGCCCTTGGTCTCGTCCTTGCTCTTGACCACCGCATTGAAGCCGATACCGCCCTTCTCGGCACGATCGCGGATCACCTTGTCCAACCCGGCAAAGGCGCCACCGACGATGAACAGGATATTGCCGGTATCGACCTGCAGGAACTCCTGCTGAGGATGCTTGCGCCCGCCTTGGGGCGGCACCGAGGCGGTAGTGCCCTCGATCAGCTTGAGCAGCGCCTGCTGCACACCCTCGCCCGAGACATCACGGGTGATCGACGGGTTGTCCGACTTACGCGAGATCTTGTCGATCTCGTCGATATAGACGATGCCGCGCTGGGCCTTCTCCACATCGTAATCGCACTTCTGCAGCAGCTTTTGGATGATGTTCTCGACATCCTCGCCAACGTAGCCCGCCTCGGTGAGGGTGGTCGCGTCGGCGATGGTGAAGGGCACGTTGAGCAGCCGCGCCAGGGTCTCGGCAAGCAGCGTCTTGCCGCTGCCGGTGGGCCCGATCAGCAGGATGTTTGACTTGCCAAGCTCGACGTCATCGTCCTTGGCACCGAAGTGCAGGCGCTTGTAGTGGTTATAGACCGCCACCGACAGCACCATCTTGGCGCGGTCCTGACCAATCACATAGTCGTCGAGGGTGCGACGAATCTCGCGGGGAGCGGGCAGGCGTTCCTCATCGCTCTCGGCATCGGCATCCAGCACCTCCTCGCGAATGATGTCATTGCAGAGATCGACACACTCATCGCAGATATACACGGACGGACCGGCAATCAGCTTGCGTACCTCGTTCTGATTCTTGCCGCAGAACGAGCAGTAGAGCAGCTTGCCGCCTTCGTCCTTGCCTTTGCCGTCGGCCATTCACGTACCTCTTTCATAAAGACGCCCCCACCGTATCGCGCATGGAGGGTCGGATCCACCACGGCGGCCAAGGCCGCCAGGAAACATTTCAGTGCAGGAAAGTCACTCGGATGAGTTTCACGCTATCAGGATGTCGGCCGCTGTTCCAGTACCGCATCGATCAGGCCATACTCAGCGGCCTGGGCACCATTCATGAAGTTATCACGATCGGTGTCCCGGGCAATGGTGGCGATATCCTGGCCGGTATGGTGCGCCAGGATCTGGTTGAGCTTGTCGCGGATACCGAGAATCTCGCGGGTGTGGATCTCGATATCCGAGGCCTGACCCTGATAACCGCCCAGCGGCTGGTGGATCATCATTCGCGAGTTGGGCAGACAGTAGCGCTTGCCGGCGGCGCCACCGGCCAGCAGCAGCGCACCCATGCTCGCCGCCTGGCCGATACATACCGTGGAGATGTCGGGCTTGATGAACTGCATGGTGTCGTAGACCGACATGCCGGCAGTCACCGAGCCACCCGGTGAGTTGATGTAAAGATGGATGTCCTTGTCCGGGTTCTCGGACTCCAGGAACAGCAGCTGGGCCACCAGCAGGTTGGACATGTAGTCTTCCACCGGGCCCACCAGGAAGATCACGCGCTCCTTGAGCAGGCGGGAATAGATATCATAAGCCCGCTCGCCGCGCGCGCTCTGCTCGACCACCATGGGCACCAGGCCACCGGCGGATTGGATATCGAACGGGTTGCTCATCTAAGTGATGTCCTTGGTTCCGATGAATGGAAGCGTGGGGTAACACGCTGCCCGACCGGCTGGTCAGGCAGGTAGCAACGTGGCGTGATCAGGCCTGCTTCTGCTCGTCCTGCTCATCGCTCTCGGCCTCTTCTTCGCCTTCGTCGGCGACTTCACCCTGTTGCTGGGCGGCGGCCAGGGCCTCTTGATAGCTCATTGCCACGTCCTTGACGTTGGCCTGCTCAAGCAGCACGTCGACGGCCTTCTCTTCCAGCACGGCGGACCTGACCTGGGTCTTCATCTGGTCATTGGCCATGTAGTACTCGACCACCTGCTGCGGATCCTGGTACTGCTGGGCCAGCTCCTCGACCTTGGCCCGAATCTCGTCGTCGGAGGCATCGAGCTCGTGAGTCTTGATCACCTCGGCCAGCAGCAGGCCGACCTGCACCCGGCTTTTGGCCTGCTCGGCAAACAGCTCGTCGGGCAACTGGCTGACATCGAAGTCCTCACCCAGACCGAACTGCTGAGCCGCCTGGCGCTTGAGACCCTCGGTCTCCTGCTGTACCAACGCCTGGGGCACTGGGATGTCGTTGGCCTTCTTCAGCGCCTCGAGCACCTGCTGCTTGACGCGATTGTCGGCGGCCTGGTTCGCCTCGCGGATCATGTTCTGCTTAACCTCGGCACGGAACCTATCCAGATCGCCATCCTCGACGCCGAACTTCTCGATGAACTCGGCATCCACCTCGGGCAGCGCCTGGCCCTTGACGGCCTGGACCTTGACCTTGAAGGTCGCATCCTGCCCAGCTAGCTGTTCGGCCTGGTAATCCTCGGGGAAGGTGACCTCGATGGTCTTGTCCTCGCCCGCCCGGGCACCGATCAGCTGCTCCTCGAACCCGGGGATGAAACTGCCCGACCCGATCACCAGCTCGTGACCCTCGGCGCTGCCGCCCTCGAAGGGCTCATCGCCCAGGAAGCCCTGGAAGTCGATCGTGACTTGATCCCCGTCCTCGGCAGGGCGCTCGACCGCCTCCCAGCCGGCATTCTGCTTGCGCAGGGTGTCGATCATCTCGTCGACATCGGTCTCGCTCACTTCGACCACCGGCCGCTCGATCTCGGCGCCCTCGATGGACGATAGCTCGACCTCGGGATAGATCTCGAGGGTAGCGGTGAACTCCAGATCCTTGCCTTCCTCGTTGACGTCGGCTTCGATCTGCGGATACCCGGCCGGATTGAGCGCGTTTTCCGAGATGGCACGCACATAGCGCTCGCGCATCACTTCGCCCACCACCTCATCGCGCACGCCGCGCCCATAGCGCTGACGAATCACCGACATCGGAACCTTGCCCTTGCGAAAGCCGTCCATGCGCACGGTCTTCGCGGCGTCCTTGAGACGGGCAGCAACGGCCTCGTCGACCTCGGCGGCCGGCACCTGAACCTTGATGCGGCGTTCTATCGGGGAGGTCGTATCGACGGAAACTTGCATGAAATATCCTCTACCGGCTGGGGCGTTCTGTGAAAGCGTGAAAGGGTCAAAGGGATGATTCTAAGAATCCCGCCCGATACTGGCAAGCACCATGCCTGAACAGATGGGGGCCTGACGACACATTACAAGGGGCGCGCGAGGGTTTTTCGGCGCTGCCGAGGAGGGTCACCGAGGGGCAGAAAAGGGCTCGCCGAGTGGCCAAAAGCATGACGGCGCTCGCCATGAACGGCAGGCGGCAACAACGGAATCAACGCGGGGAAAGCGAAGCTGATGACAAAGGCAATGGGGTGGATGATGGGGATCGAACCCACGACCACCGGAGCCACAATCCGGGGCTCTACCACTGAGCTACATCCACCACTGCCTGGAGATCATGTCGAGATGGGGTGGATGATGGGGATCGAACCCACGACCACCGGAGCCACAATCCGGGGCTCTACCACTGAGCTACATCCACCATGACGACACGGGTCTTGCTCAACGCTTGAAGGGATCGCATGAACTGCTACTGGCAACTCCATGCAACACATGGCGCGCCCAGCAGGATTCGAACCTGCAACCTACGGCTTAGAAGGCCGTTGCTCTATCCGGTTGAGCTATGGGCGCATTGTATGACTCAGAGCGCCTGACCGCAACCCGCAACGAGAAATAAATCTTTCTCAATCAACAGGTTATGGTCGGGGTGGAGGGATTCGAACCCCCGACATCCTGCTCCCAAAGCAGGCGCGCTACCAGACTGCGCTACACCCCGCCGGCTCTTGCACGGCCCTGACGCCGCCGCAGGGGGCCTCGTCAAGCGCTGCGTATTCTACGGAACTTTCCACTGGGGTCAAGCAAGAACCGCGCTTCCGCCGCCCGGCCGCTTTGCCTCGGGGCCCTGGCATGCGAAAATCCCTGCCCCGATTACGCCTCATCCATCTCATCCCCGACCAGAAGGAAGCTCGATGACCGCTCAACTGATCGATGGCAAATCGATTGCCGCCCGAGTTCGCCAGCAGGTCGCACGCCAGGTACAGGCGCGCCGCGAGAACGGAGAGCGCATTCCTGGACTGGCCGTGGTTCTGGTGGGTGAGGATCCGGCTTCCCACGTCTATGTCCGCAACAAGCGCAAGGCCTGCGAGAAGGCCGGCATCCACTCCTTCATGCACGAATTGCCCGCCGACACTGCGCAGCAGGCACTCGAGGCACTGATCGACCGGCTCAACGCCGACCCCAACGTCGACGGCATCCTGGTCCAGCTGCCGCTACCCGAGCACCTCGACACCGGGCCGATCCTCGAGCGCATTCTCCCCCACAAGGACGTCGATGGCTTCCACCCCTACAACCTGGGACGCCTGGCCCAGCGGCTGCCGCTGCTGCGTCCCTGCACGCCCAAGGGCATCATGACCCTGCTGCAGGAAACCGGCCTGCAGGTCCGCGGCCTGGATGCCACTGTGGTCGGTGCCTCCAACATCGTCGGTCGACCCATGTCACTCGAGCTAATGCTGGCCGGCTGTACCACCACCGTCTGCCATCGCTTCACCCGCAACCTCGAGGCTCACGTGCGGCGTGCCGACCTGCTGGTGGTCGCGGTGGGCAAGCGCCAACTGGTCGAGGGCGAATGGATCAAGCCCGGCGCCATCGTCATCGACGTGGGCATCAACCGCCAGGAGGACGGCCGGCTGATCGGTGACATCGACTTCGCCCCCGCCGCCGAGCGCGCCAGCTGGATCACCCCGGTCCCCGGCGGGGTCGGCCCCATGACCGTCGCCTCGCTGCTTGAGAACACCCTTCAGGCCGCCGACATGCATGACGCCAAGAACCGGCATGCATGACGCCTGCCACTCCGAAGCGCGCACCACTACCGGCTCCGCCGGTGGCTTTGCTGACGCTGCCTCATCAGATCAGCTCGGTGCCTGGAACCGCCAGTCGAGCGTCTCGCCGGCGGCCAGGGGAACGATGCTCTGGCCCTCGACATAGGGCAGCGCCTCGGGCAGCGGCCAGGGCGCGCGCACCAGGGTCACGGTCTCGGTGTTGCGCGCCATGCCGTAGAAGTCGGCGCCGAAGTGGCTAGCGAAGCCCTCGAGACGCTCGAGGGCACCGGCCTGCTCGAAGGCCGTAGCATAGAGCTCCAGGGCCGCCGGCGCGGTATAGGCCCCCGCGCAGCCGCAGGCACTCTCCTTGTCGCCACGGGCATGGGGAGCGCTATCGGTGCCCAGGAAGAACTTAGCGCTACCTGAGGTCGCCGCGGCCAGCAGCGCCTGGCGATGACGTTCGCGCTTGAGAATTGGCAGGCAGTAATAATGGGGACGGATACCGCCCACCAGCATCTTGTTGCGGTTGAACAGCAGGTGGTGGGCAGTGATGGTGGCGGCGACATTGGCCGGCGCCGCAGCCACGAAATCGGCGGCCTCGGCGGTGGTGATGTGCTCGAAGACTACCTTCAGTTCTGGATGGCGCTCGAGCAGCGGCTTCATGATTCGCTCGATGAACACCGCCTCGCGGTCGAAGATGTCAATATCGTCGTCGGTGACCTCGCCATGCACCAGCAGCGGGAGGCCCAGTCGTGCCATGGCGGCAATCGCCGCATCGCAATGGCTAAGGTCGGTGACACCAGAGGCCGAGTGGGTGGTCGCCCCGGCGGGATAGAGCTTCACTGCATGCACCAAGCCGCTGGCGCAAGCCCGCTCGATCTCATCAACCGGCGTAGTGTCGGTCAGATAGAGCGTCATCAGTGGCTCGAAATCGGCCCCGGCAGGCAGCGCCGCGAGGATCCGCTGGCGATAGGCCTGCGCCTGCTCGGTGGTGGTCACCGGCGGCTTGAGGTTGGGCATGATGATGGCGCGGCCCATCTGGCGGGCACTGGCGGCCACCACAGCCGCCATGGCCTCGCCGTCGCGCAGGTGGAGATGCCAGTCGTCCGGGCGGGTCAGGGTGATCGAATTCACGGCAGGTCCTGTGTCGAAAGCCCCTGCAGCGACACCATCGCCGCGAGGCATGAGCCAAGGGGCGGTCAGTATATCGCAACCCCGCGATTGACCCGAGCCCCAGGTACATCCGCGACCGCGACTCTTCAAGCGCCGCGCAATGCCGTATCATGGTGCCAGCGTTCACGTCGCCCCCCTGCCCGGCCTCATGAGGACTCGATGCCCAAGGTACGACACTATGCCGATATCGTCGCCATCCTGGCCGGCTTCATGTGGCTGGTGCTCTACTGGTCGGTGAGTATCTCCGCGCACCTCGGCAGTATCGAGCCCAGCCTCGCTGCGCTGCTGATGGTCGGCAGCCTGATCCTGATCAGCTTCGTGCATCGCCCCATCCGGGTACTGCTCGGTCGCTACCACGTGCGCAAGCGGCGCACCGAGATGTGGATGCACATCCTGGCCCTACCGCTGACCCTAGCCTTCCTGCTGGGCATGGTCATCGACCACCTCATCACCCCCATGAACGGCGAACAGAAGATGCTACTGTTCAATGTATTGGCCACCGCCGGCTGGCTAGTGTTCGTCTTCACCCTGCTGATCAAGCTGTTGATGCATGTCTTCCAGCGCAGGCGCCAGGCCAAGCAGTAAGCCGCCCATCAGCCCGCTTACCAGGCGATGGGGTCACTCATCGCGATCGAGGGAAAAACCCCTTGCAGGAGCTGTGGGCTCAACGCCTCGACGTGCAAGGCGATTGTTTTCTCTGCTCACCATCAATCACAGTGCGAGTCGACGCGTCAGCCTCAGAACCGATCGGCCCTAAACGGCGCCATGTCGATCTCGGGACGCTCGCCGTCCATCATTTGCGCCAGCAGACGGCCGGTGGCCGGGCCCAGGGTAAAGCCCTGGTGGCCATGGCCGAGCGCCAGCCACAGCCCTTGCTGGCCCGGCGCCGGGCCGATCACCGGCTTCATGTCCGGCGTGCAGGGCCGCGCGCCCTTCCAGGGTGCTGGATCCAGCCGCTCACCCAAGGGGAACAGCTGCCTTGCCACCCGCTCGGCAGCGTTAAGCTGCGCCAGATGCGCCGGCGCCTCGAGGCGTTCAAGTTCGGCGCCGGTGGTCAGGCGAATGCCCGCCTGCATCGGCGCCAGCAGGTAACCGACCTCGGCATCCATCACCCAATGCCCGAGCCTGGCCGAGCCGCTCGTGGCGTAATGCATGTGATAGCCACGCTTGACGAACAGCGGGATATCGAGCCCCAGGTCGGCCATCCAGTCTCGCGACCAGGGCCCCATGGCCATCACCAGCTGCTCAGCCTTAAGCACGCCCGCAGCGGTGCTCACTCGCCACCCCTCGCCTTGGCGAGCGATGCCGGTCACTTCCGCCTGCTGCACGCGCCCTCCCAGGGCCTCGACGCTACGGGCATAGGCCTGCACCAAGGCGCCGGGATCAACTACCGTCCAGGGTTGCTGCCAGTGAATCGCGCCGGCCAGGTCACCGGCCAGGTCAGGCTCCAGGGCCGCGAGCTCACCACCATCCAGCGCCCGGTAGCGCACCCCGAAGCGTTCGGCGTTGACCTCGGCATCACCCAGACGCGAGGCCATGGCCGCCTGGCTACGATAGAGCTCGAGCCAGCCCTGGCGACGCACCAGCGCCTCCGCCCCTGCGGCCTCGACCATCGGCGCATGGGCGTCCAGCGACAGGCAGATCAAGGAGGCGTACTCGGGCACGATGCGCGCATAGCGCTTGGGCGCGGAATTCCGCCAATACTGCAACAATGGCTCCGCCGACTGCACCATGGCCGCCGGACGATAGCGGATATCGACCCGGCGATTGGGCAATACCCGCAGCATGGTGGCGAGATCCCGTGGGAAGGCATAGGGCTGCACCGCCTCACGCTGGATGATGCCGGCATTGCCGAAGGAGGTCTCACGCCCCGGCTCGCGGCGGTCGACCAGGGTGACCGCATGCCCGCGCCGCGCCAGGTGCCAGGCCACCGATACGCCAACCATCCCGGCCCCCATTACCACGATCTCATGGCTCATCGACGCCACCTCCTTTCTTTATGTCAGCAAAGCATCTCGCTCTTTATGTCACCGAAGCATCTTGCTCGACGGCGAGGGAGTCGCCCCGCCCCACAGCGAAGTAGCGCAGCCCGGCGGCCTTGATAGCGTCCGGCTCGAAGAGGTTGCGTCCGTCGACGACCACCGGTGCGGCCAGCTGCTGCGTCAGCCAGGCGAAGTCAACGCTACGAAACTCCTTCCACTCGGTGCAGATCACCAGCGCATCGGCGCCCTTCACCGCCTGGATGCGATCCCCCGCCAGCAGCAGGTCGTCGCGCTCGCCATAAAGCCGCCGGCACTCCCTCATCGCCTCGGGGTCATAGGCCTGTACCCTGGCACCGGCCTCCCACAGCGCCTCCATCAGGGTACGGCTGGGAGCATCGCGCATGTCATCGGTGTTGGGCTTGAAGGCCAAGCCCCACAGGGCGACGGTCTTGCCGGCCAGTTCGCCGTCGAAGGCCTGGGCCAGCTTGGTGAACAGGGTCTGCTTCTGGCGTCGGTTCACGCACTCCACCGCGATCAGTAGCTCGGCCTGGTAGTCCACGTCGCTGGCGGTGCGGGCCAGCGCCTGCACGTCCTTGGGGAAGCAGGAACCGCCATAGCCGCAGCCCGGATAGATAAACTGATAGCCGATACGCGGGTCCGAGCCGATGCCACGGCGCACCTGCTCCACGTCGGCTCCCAGCCGCTCGGCCAGGTTGGCGATCTCGTTCATGAAGCTGATCTTGGTCGCCAGCATGGCGTTGGCCGCATACTTGGTCAGCTCCGCTGCCCGCACGTCCATGAACATCAGCTTGTCGTGCAGGCGAATGTAAGGGGCATAGCACTCGCGCATCAGCCCCTTGACCCGCTCGGACTCGGTACCCACGATGATCCGCGCCCCGTGGGTGAAGTCCTCGATGGCCGCCCCCTCCTTGAGGAATTCCGGGTTGGAACAGACATCGAAGTCGATCGCCTCGCCGCGGGCCTGGAGCGCCGCGGCCACCCGCTGGCGTACCCGGTCGGCGGTCCCCACCGGCACCGTGGACTTGTCGACGATCACCTTGTACTGCGCCATGTGCGTGCCGATGGTCTCGGCCACCGCCAGCACGTATTTGAGATCGGCGCTGCCGTCCTCATCGGGCGGGGTACCCACGGCGATGAACTGCAGGGTGCCGAAGGCTACCGCCTGCTGCGCATCGGTAGTGAAGCGTAGCCGGCCCGCGTCCACGTTGGCCTTGACCATGGGCTCAAGCCCTGGCTCGAAGATGGGAATCTCGCCACCCTCCAGGCGCGCGATCTTCTCCGCGTCCACGTCGACACACAGCACGTCGTGGCCCACATCGGCCAGGCAGGTGCCCGTCACCAGCCCCACGTAGCCCGTTCCAAAGATGGTGATCTTCATTCCCTGTCTCCCTGTCTGTCCTGGTTAGCTGTTCTATTCACGAAGCACATCCTGCGGGCTGGAATTGTTGTTCACGAAACCCCTCTTGCGGCTGAAATGGCCAGCAGGCGCCCTGCCAGCTCAGTCGTCGGCAGCCTGCTGTACCTTCAGCTTCGCGTGGATGAAGTCAGAGTGGCTGACATGCAGCAGCTCGGCCAGGCGGCGGATACGGTGCTCCTCCAGGTGGTGCTGCTCGCCATCGGCCAGCGACAACGACCACATCATGCGCACCAGCTCGCAACGCTGGTCGTAATCGAAGTGCTCCTTGACCAGGCTGACGAAACGGTAATGGTCGACCGCCGTCTCCGCCTCTTCCCGGGCCAGGCGCATCAGCTCGTCGAGGTCCGCCTCCGCCAGGCCAAAGCGCCGCTGCAGCAGTTCGCGCAGCAGCGCCAGCTCGCTGTCATCGAGGCGATAGTCGGCACGTGCCACCTCGAAGAGCAATGCCGCCGTGGCCAGTTCCAGGGAGGTCGCGGCCTCTTCGGCCTCTGCGCCACCGGCCTTCATTGCATTGAAGAATCGCTGTATCGCATCGATCATCTTGATCCCCCCGCTCGAGGTCAGCCGCTTCAGCAAACGAAAAGGCCTGCCCTGGGTATCTGTCTCTGGTAAATGTGACGGCATGCCCGCGCCGTATCGCCCTGAAGTGTAACGCAGCGGCGACATGACGGCAGCGCGTCCGGCTGTGATAGAATCACCGGCTTTCGGCCCCAACACGATGATGTTCCCATGGCCATGCCCCGAGCTGACACTGCGCGCCCAGCCCTGTTTCGCACCTGGCTGCGCGTTTTCCTGCTGATGACCTGGGACCAAAAGGCGCCATGAGCCCCAGGACCTCGGCCTCGCACAAGCGCTTCGCCTTCGTCATCGAGGACCTCTACGGCGGCGGCGCCCAGAAGTCGCTGCTCTACACCGCCGACCAGCTGCGCCAGCGTGGCCACCAGGTGATCGTCTTCACCCTGCGCGAACGCATCGAGCATCGCATCCCCGATGGCCTTGCCATCGAGAACCTCGGTGTGGTCACCCCCTTCACCAAGGCCACCACCACGGTGCTCACCGAGAAGTGGCAGGCCGCTCGCATCGCCCGCGCCCTGAAGGCCTGGCGGCCAGACGTGGTGATCTCCTGCTCCTGTGACAAGATCACCCGCCATCTGCAGCATCCCAACCTCTATTTCTGGGTGAAGTCCGACGTCTCGGCCAAGTTCAGCGATCCGGCCAAGCGCAAGCGCGCCTTCGACAAGGTGCGCCGCTTCTACCACGGTCGCCAGGTGATCGCCGTCTCGAAGGGCGTGAAGGACAACCTTGAGCAGATGGTGGGGCTCGAAGCCGAGCGGATACTTGCCATCTACAACCCCTACGAGCGCGAGCCCTTCGTCGCGATGGCCGCCGAGCCGGCCGAGTTGCCCCAGGGCGAGTTCTTCCTCTGTGTGGCCGCGCTGGAGCCGCGCAAGCGCCACGACCGCCTGCTGCGCGCCTACGCCGCGAGTGGGGTGAACACGCCGCTGGTGATCATGGGCAAGGGCAAGCCGGAACACGAGGCCGCGATTCGCCGCCAGGTTGCCGAGCTCGGCCTGGAGGAGCGGGTCCACTTCGCCGGCTACCATCGCAACCCCTATCCCTGGATCGCCGCGGCCAAGGCGATGCTTTTGACCTCCGACGCCGAAGGGCTGCCCCGAGTGCTGATCGAGGCATTGTTGCTGCACACCCCGCTGATCAGCGTGGATTGCCCCAGCGGCCCCCGGGAGATCCTCACCCAGGAACTCGCCGATTTCCTGGTAGCGCCCGACGACGAACAGGGCCTGGCGGATGCCATCGCCCGCATGGACCAGGCCCCCATCGAGATCGAGGAACGCCACTACCGGCCGTTTCTCAAGCAAAGCGTGCTGCCCCAGTTCGAGGCCCTGTGAGCAGGAACTACCGAGTCAGGACATGACGTGACGCTGCTGGATATCCCCTTCGATGAGCGCCGCCGGCGCTACCTGGTCTTCCACCCGAACGGCCTGCCACAGCGACTGTCGCTGGCCAGCACTACCACCACCGCGGCCTTCGAGGCCGTGGGCAGCAGCCGCTTCTATATCTCGGCAGACCAGCGCATCCTCGCCAAGGTGGTACCGGACAAGTTCGACAGGCGCGCGACCCCGACCAAGTGGCTGCTGCGCGACTACCTGGAGAAGCGCTGGCTAGGCCAGTCCGACGCTCGCAAGGAATTCTTGAGCCTTGAGATCTTGCGCCGGGCCGGCCTGGCCACCCCCCGCTGCCACGGCTGGGGGGTATCACTCAATCCGGGCAATCGCAACGGCTCGCTGCTGCTGATGGAGCATATGCAGGATGCGAGGCCCGGCGGTGAGGTCTTCGACGCCCTGGATGAGACCGCCCGGCTAGCGTTCCTGGAGCGCTTCTGCCGGCAGGTGGCCCGGCTTGCCCACGCCGGCTACATGCACCGCGACCTGCACTACAATAATCTGCTGATCGACCGGGACAACAACATCGTCTGGATCGACACCCACGTGCGCCGGTTGCCAACGAAAAGCGCCGACCAATGGCCGGCGCTCAGGAAATCACTGACGGTGAACAAGCTCGGGGGCGCTCGCTACCAGGCATTCGCCGAGCGCCGCATCCAGGCGTCATACCATGACCGCCTCAGCGGATGAACGCCTCACCGGATGAAAGCCTCCATCCGGCGATCCATATCCTTGCCGCCACACAGATGCCAAGCATTGAGTCGCCTGCAGCCCTGACTTCACGCTAAGGTTACTTTTCCACCTGAAGACCCCGGACCCCTTTCGACATGCCGCATGTACTCCTTGTCATCGACCAACTGACCAGCGGCGGAGCACCCCGTTCCGTCCTCAAGCTGACGCGTGCCCTGCTGGAGAGCAATATCAGGGTGTCATTGATCTCGCTATCGGAGCGAGTGGCACTGCCGATCCCGGAGGGAGCCGAGTGGCATGTCGTCGCCTTCACGCCCGCCAGCCGCTGGGAGAAACTACGCCGCTACCAGCTCCATGCCAGGCGGCTCGATGCCTTCCTGGCAAGCCACACGACGCCATTCAATCTCGTGGTAGCGAACCTGCACCAGGCACATCAGGTCGTCAGTCGTTCAACGCTGGCGAAGCAGGCCTGGTACTGCCTGCGCTCCGACCCCTGGCAAGAGCTGCTGTCGAACAAGCGAGGCTGGCGAAGGGGAATCAAGCGCCATAAGGTCCGCCGGCTCTATGACAACAAGCGCATCATTGCCCTTTCACGCACCAACCTGGAATCGCTCGGCCGCATCGGCAGCCAGCCCCAGGCGACAAGGGTCATTCCCAATGTGCTTCACGTGGAGAACATTCACCGACTCATGCAGGCAAGGATCGCCGAGCCTGAGCTTCAGGATACCGACTTCTGCCTCTTTGTCGGGCGTCTCAACTTCCGGTCGAAGCGCCTGGATCGGCTGCTGGAAGGCTATCTTGCCAGCGGTATCGACCTGCCACTGGTCGTGATCGGTGACGGAGAAAACGAACGCCTCCAGCAGGAGGTAATCCGCCTGGGCTTGCAGGATCGGGTCTGGACACTGGGGGGGCGTGACAACCCCTACCCCTATATGCGCCAAGCAAGCGTGCTGCTGCTCTCCTCGGACTATGAGGGCCTTCCCAACGTGCTGCTGGAATCCCTCGCCTGCGACACGCCGGTCGTCAGTACCGACTGCCTCTCGGGCCCACGGGACATCCTGGTGGGCGAGCTGGCCCGGGGGCTTGTCCCCCTCGAGGATACGCAGGCCTTCGGCAGAACAGTACGCGATATCATCGAGCACCCGCCCGCCATCACCCATGAGCATATTGCCCCCTACCTGCCACAAACGGTGTCTGCCGCCTACCGGGAACTGATGGAATAGGGGCGGGCAGATCCTTTCGCGCACCACCAGAGAGGACGCATCACGGGTGGCGCTGGGGCGTCAGGGCAGGAAAGACGCGCTGGCCGGTCTCCCACTGCCAGCGCCAGATATGCGTCACCAGCCCGCCCACCACCAGGTTATGCACGTAAACGCCCGTGCCGAACGAGTTATAGGATTCGAACTGATTGATCACCACCCAGTAGAGAAAGAAGGCCGTACCGAACAACGCCACATCATTGGGCATCACTCCCGCCCGCCAGGCCAACCAGGTACCACGGCCGATCCAGACCGCCAGGACGACGAACAACAACACGCCGAACAGGCCATAGGCGACCCATACCTCCAGGAAGAAATTGTGCAAGTGACCAAATTCCTCCTTGACGAAATCCGGCAGCCACGGGGTGTACTCCATCACCAGCCCACGCCCCTGGCCGCCCCAACCCACCAGCGGGCGTTCGGCAATCCATTCGAGAGCGGCCTGCCAGCTGTGAATCCGTATCCCCACGCTGGTATAGGGCACAGCATCGAAGTGTCCGGCGGCAAGCTCGGCAATCACCCCGGATTCGGTCAGCAGTCTGGTCTTCAAGGTATCGTGAAAGGCAAACCCCGAGGCGACCATCACCAGCAGCAACACGCCACCCGCCATGCTGCATGTCTTAAAACGGGGCAAGGCGCGTCCTTTTGCCAGGGCCCACACGCACCAGACCCCACCGGACACCAGCAGGGAAGCCAGCAACGACAACCACACGGCGCGCGTCTGGCCAATGACCACCCCCACCAGGCACAACACCAAGACGGCCAACCATGCGGCGAGACGCCAGATGACCCAGCGCCCCCCGGAAGAAGCGAAACGCGGGCCGAACATGACGACACCGAGCAGCGCCACACCGAACAACATGGAACCATGCTGGAGGTTACGGATGCCGAATCCCACTCGCGTTCCCTGCAAGCCTGATACCCACTCCTGCAGCCCCTGCCCGTGAGTGAAGGAGGCCACCAGAAAGCCCAGCAGACCACACGACCAGAGCAGCAGGGTCTTGCGGGTATTGCCCCCCAACCACCACGCGACACTGATGAAGATGAACAGCTTGGCGAGACGGTCAAGCTGGGGATTGTCGGCCACCCATTGGGGATGGTGCCAACGGCCGAGACCCCAGGAAAGCGTCTGCACCCCCAGGGCCAACAGCAACAGCCACATTGGCGCCGAACCGCGGAGCCCCTTGCCATGCCACAACACGGCCATCAGGCCGAGCAGAGCGAGTAGCGTACCGGCAGCCCCCCCCACGGGCGGATATGCAATACCGCCAAGGCCATATACCAGCAGCAGCGCCGAGGCGGTGTACCAGAGCCACGGCGGCGAGTACCAGCTCCCCGGCCTGAACCAGGCATTCGTCTCCCACATCAAAATATCATCCACCGTGTTGGCCGGGTTGCGCAGGGCGCTCATGTTACCACCCAGGCGTGTCGATGCCATTCGCCAAAGGGCTTGCAGCGAATCACATCAAGCGGCGGCGCCACGCCACGCCCTGGCAATCCCGCCGCTTGCTGCTTATTTGTTGCGCCTATTCCTTGCGCAGCGTGTCGCGGATCTCGCGCAGCAGCAAGATGTCCTCCGGCGGCGCTGCAGGCGGCGTGGGCGCGGCGGCTTGCTGGCGGCGCAGGCGGTTGATGCCCTTAACCAACAAAAAGACCGCGAAGGCCACGATCAAAAAACTGATCACGTTATTGACGAACACCCCAATGTTGAGGGTCACCGCCCCATCCGCGGTGGCCTCGGCCAGGGTCGCGTAGGGCCCCTGGCCCTTGAGCACCAGGAAGATATTCGAGAAGTCCACCCCGCCCAGCAGCAGCCCGATCGGCGGCATCAGCACATCGTTAACCAAGCTCTGGACGATGGCGCCGAAGGCCCCGCCGATGATGATGCCCACCGCCATGTCCACCACGTTGCCGCGCACGGCAAATTCCTTAAACTCCTTGAGCATCTTTCGCTCTCTCCTGTCTGTGTGTCCTGTTGTCTATGTGCCCGGTTCGCACCGGCACCTGGCGCCGATGCCGGCCGCTGTTTGATTCAGGCCAGGTGGGAAATGCAGGCTGTCGGCGTCGCCAATTTCACCAATTTTCGCCCGCACACGAGCAGGCCGCCGATCATTGATCAGCGGCCTGCTGGAGCTTGCGTCACTCCCCGCCAGTAGGCGGGGTGACGGACTTACTTGGTTGCCGCTTTCGGGGCGACTTCCTTGACGGCCTTGGAAGCGCTCTCGGTGGCTTCCTTGGCGCTCTCCTGGGCCTGCTTGACGCTCTCTTCGGTCAGCTTCTGGCTCTGCTCGACGAAGTCCTGCTGCAGGGCCACGACCTTGTCGGCATCGCCCTTCAGGCGCTCGGTGAGCTCCTTGGCGACGTCCTGCTGACCGGCCAGGTAATCGTTGAAGCCTTTAGCGTCCTTGACCTCGACCAGGCGGCGCAGCTGCGCCAGGCTGGCATCGCTGTAGGCCTTGGTGGCGTCGAGCTGGGCGTTGAGAAGTTTCTCGGTCATATCGACGTACAGCGAGGCGAAAGCGCGGGCCGGGGCGACGAAGGACTCGAACTGCTTGCTATCGAAAGCGAATGCGTTGGTCATGATGGAACCTCCTGGGTTCGGCTGGCATTGAACGGGAGATCCCCGTCCTGATGCTATGCATGGTAGCAACCATTTTTGTGCAGTGCAACATGGCTTGGAGGGCCATGCATGGAATTGCCTCTGGCCTACCAGCAACAGCGCAGACCGGTGCCTTCCCTCGGCTATAATCGAAGCCGATTGATTGAGTCTTGGGCAAGCCGCGGCTGGCCCCCAGCGAAGGTGACACAGGACGAAAGGAGCCACCATGATCGCCATGCTGCTGTTGCTGCATCTGTTGGGGGCCACCGTCTGGACCGGCGGGCACCTGGTGCTGGCGGCGACCATCCTGCCGCGGGTGCTCAAGGGCCGCGACGTGGCGGCCCCCTTCACTGGTTCGAGGAGGGCTACGAGCGCATCGGCATGCCGGCGCTGGCGGTACAGGTGATCACCGGGCTGTGGCTGGCGTGGCTCAAGCTGCCCTCGCTGACGCTGTGGTTCTCCGCCCAGGGCGGCCCGGTGGCGCAGCTGATCCAGCTCAAGCTCGCGCTGCTGGCCCTCACCGCGCTGGTGGCGGCCCACGCTCGCTTTCGGGTCATCCCGCGCCTATCGCCCGCCACCCTGCCACTGATGGGCTGGCATATCCTCGCCGTCACCCTACTCTCGGTGCTGTTCGTGGTGGTGGGGCTGTCGTTCCGGGTGCGCTGGGGCGTGTGAAATAGCTGCCCTGGCGCGCCCTGCGTCCCGCGGCGGGGCTCCTACCCCGGCTCGTTGCGAAACGCGGCAATGGGGGATCTGTCGCCGAGAGATGCTTGACCCCGTAGGCTCGCTAAGCGCCAGCGCACCGGGCATGGCGAAAGCGCCATCGTCACTACGCGACTTGCGATCAATACTTCGCCGCTTGGCCAAAAACGCCAGCAGCCGGCATCGCTGCCGGCCGCTGGTGAGTTCAGGTCAGGAGGGAAATGGGGGGCTGTCCCCGATTGAAAAGTGTGCCTCATCACGATACAGTCAAGTCTATCTGAAGCACTCCTCGGAGACGTGGCAGTGTGATCCTCACGATCAAGCATAAGGGCCTTCAGGGCTTGTACTTGAAAGGGTCATCGAAAGGCCTTCGTCCCGACCATGTGAACAAGCTCAGACGCATCCTGGCCGCGCTCGACCAAGCCAGACGACCCGCCGATATGGATATTCCTGGTTTCCGCCTTCATTCCCTGAAGGGGCAGTACACGGATCACTGGTCGGTCAGCGTGAGCGGCAACTGGCGCGTGATATGGCGGTCCACCGGAGAGGATGTCGAATTGGTGGACTACCTGGACTACCACTGATCACGTGGCCGGGGGTGAGAGGACTTGCCCCGAGGTTACCGTGCGGATTCCCGTAAGAGGAGATGAACATGAGCACCACTGGAATGCACAACCCGCCGCACCCCGGCGAGATGCTACGTGAGGATGTCCTGGGCGCCCTGGGTATCTCGGTCGCCGAGACGGCCCGTCGCCTCGGCATGTCTCGGGTCGCCCTTTCACGTGTCCTCCACGGGCATGCCGCCATTTCGCCGGCTCTGGCCGTACGCCTGGAGCGCGCCGGCGCCGGCACTGCGCGACACTGGCTTGCGATGCAGACCGCCTATGACCTCTGGCAAGCCGAGCACAGCGAACAGCCCGAGGTACGACAGTTAGCCTCTTGAACTGGAAATGGGGGTCTCCCCGATTAGCCATCATGCAACCCGAGAGGAATGACGGCGCGTCTGGTCGCCACGTCCAGCAAGCAGGCCTGCGACGGAGATGTCTTCGTCCAAGCTCTTCCAATGTAAGCCCTCACCACGACCGATCAGCTCCCATTGATCACGCTGCTCAGGAGTACCGTGCAGCAGGCGGGGAAACCAGGCTAGCGGTATCGACAACTCACGACCATCGTCCAGGGCGATACGGAAGGCATCGGTCGTGAAACTCACATCAACCGCCAGCGGATCAGATTCAAGATTCAAAGTGCGCATACCATGCCTCCATGAAATAGGATTGGTGCCGTTCGACCAGTTTGCGAAGGTGATTGATCTCATGAGCACGCAAGCCTTTGCTCGATTGTAGCTCAACTGGGTCCAACCAGAACTTCGCGATCTGACCTCCGGCAACCGTCTCGATCAACCCCGACACCACCAACGGTCGGCCGCTGGTGAGTTGTGTTGAGGGTCGATCTTCTTGACACTCTTTGCTGCTGAAGCCAGATACTCAATCTTCCAGGTCACGCCAGAACGCCTCGGACGTCATGACGCGATCCCGCCCTGGCGAAGCTGCTCAAGCGCATGCTCGGCCAGATAGGCGTCCTCCAGGTCGTCGAGATGTTCCGCGATCAGCTTACGGAGGTAAAACGTCTTGGAGCGCCCTGTCGCCCGGGACAGATGGGCCAGGCGTGCCTCGATTTCCGGATCCAGGCGGAGACTGATAGGCATGATGCTCGCCTCTTGTGATACATGCGATCAATGTATCGCCGCTTGGCCAAAAACGCCAGCGGCCGGCATCGCTGCCGGCCGCTGGGTGGTTCGGGCCAGGTGGGAAATGGGGGACTGTCCTCGATTAGCTCTCTAATTAGCCCAACTAAGTGCCTGTGCAGTGATATTCCAATAGACAGCCAACGTAGCCAGCTGATGTAGAAGGAGATATTTATATGTGCATTCACGAAAATATCGGCTCAGCCACTTAGCCTTAGTACTAGTTTGCGGTACAAAGACCAGTAGTCAAACATGTCCCAGTTACAATCCACTCCACAGGAATATCTACAGATCCAGATGTGGTGCCAGGAGTAAGGATATAGGTAACATCCTCTAAACCCCCACCTGCACCTGTAGCAGTAATTACACCATTTTGAACTGTGACACTTTTCACATTGCCATAAGCTGCTGTAGATGCAGGAATCCCATTGGTTTCTTGATTAAGTTCTGTAGCAGTATCTTTACCAGTTTGAACTGCAACTTCAATTGCGGTTTTGTAGACACCAGTAGAAGTTACAACTTCAGTAAATTTAGCTCGATTTGTATACGTCTGATACTGGGGAATCGCAATGGCCGCCAAAATCCCGATAATCGCCACCACGATCATCAGCTCGATCAGGGTAAAACCGCCCTGCCCGGTCTTCACATAGTTCTGCATGCCCTGCTTCTTCATGGCCCTGCCCCTTGCTCCGGTCCGCCGTGGCGCGTCTGGCGTTTGCCTTCTTCTCGCCGCCCGTGCGGGTTCATGTCGGGTGGTCAGGGGCTGTGCGCCTTGCCCGGCCACCGTTTGCTTCGGGCGGCATCCGCCCGGCAAGAGTTACATTAAATTACGAACTACACCCTCGCAAGCGTAGTGTAGCCCGAAAGGGGAAGCGCAGCCGAATCGCGCAAGGCCGCCAGATGCCACGGCAAGAGAAAAGGTTAAATCTGCCTGGTCCGCTGCTGGGCGGGGCCAGGCTTCAGGGGCTAGAATCGGGCCTAGCCGATACACGCTGACAGTTCGATTCTGCCGAGCTATCTCTGCCGGGCTATCTCTGCCCAGCTATCCTGATGCGCTTTCCATTCTGATGGCCTGGCCGCGACACCATGAGGCGCCATGAACGACTTTCACCCCCCTTCCAGCGAGATACCTTCGTCATCCGCTGAGCCCTCGCCCTTGCAAGGTGCCACCGAGGGCAACGGGCTGCATGGATTAGCCCGGCGGCTCGTCAAGGATGGCCTGCTCGGCGAGGCGGCCGCGGCGCGTGCCGAGTCTGAAGCCCGCGAGGCGGAGATGTCGCTGCTCGAGCACCTGATCGAGGCGGGCATGGTGACGCCGCGCAAGGCCACGCTCTCCGCCGCCTGGGAGTACGGCCTGCCGATTCTCGACCTGGACGCCATCCGCCTGGAGAGCCTGCCGCCGGCAGCGGACTACCCGGAGAAGATCCTGCGCCGGCTGCGCGTGCTGCCGCTAGTGCGCCATGGCCACCGGCTTACCGTGGCGGTGCCCTACCCCTCCACTCTGGCCTTGCTCGACGAGCTGCAGTTCGCCACCGGCCTCGCGCTGGAGGGCGTGCTGGCCCCGGTCGACCAGCTCGGCCCGGTGCTGGAGGGGTATCTCGCCCGCAGCGAGCGCAGCATGCTCGACGAGCTGGGAAGCGTGGATGACGCCGTGGGCCAGCTCGCCTTTGATGAGGGCGTGGTGGATGCCACCGACGAGCAGGCGGCGGTGGCCGAGGCCGGCGACGATGCGCCGATCGTCAAGTTCGTCAACAAGATTATGCTCGATGCCATCCATCGCGGCGCTTCGGACATCCACTTCGAGCCCTACGAAACCAGCTACCGGGTGCGCTTTCGCATCGACGGCATCCTGCATGACGTGGCCCATCCGCCCTTCGCCATGCGCACACGCATCTCGGCACGCCTCAAGGTGATGGCGCGGCTGGATATCTCCGAGCGTCGCCTGCCCCAGGATGGCGCCATCAAGCTCAAGCTCTCCACCACCCGCTCCATCGACTTTCGCGTCAACTCGCTGCCCACGGTGTATGGCGAGAAGGTGGTGCTGCGTATCCTCGACCCCAGCTCGGCACAGCTGGGCATCGAGCAGCTGGGCTTCACGCCGGAGCAGCGGGCCATGTACGAGGCGGTGCTCGACGACCCCCAGGGCATGATCCTGGTCACCGGCCCTACCGGCAGCGGCAAGACGGTGACCCTGTATACCGGCATCAATATTCTCAATCAGGTGGAGCGCAACATCTGCACCGCCGAGGACCCGGTGGAGATCAAGGTGCCGGGGGTCAACCAGGTCAACGTCCTGCCCAAGATCGGCCTGGACTTCGCCAGCGCCCTGCGCGCCTTCTTGCGCCAGGACCCGGACGTGGTGATGGTCGGCGAGATCCGCGATCTGGAAACCGCCGAGATCGCCGTCAAGGCCGCGCAGACCGGCCACCTGGTGCTCTCCACCGTACACACCAACTCGGCCGCGGAGACCCTGAGCCGGCTGGCCAACATGGGCGTGGCGCCGTTCAATATCGCAAGCTCGGTGAGCCTGATCATCGCCCAGCGCCTGGCGCGGCGGCTGTGCAAGCGTTGCAAGCAGCCGGCGGACATCCCCCGCGAGGTGCTGCTTCAGCAGGGCTTCACCGAGGAGGAAGTCGCCAGCGCGACCATCTTCGAGCCGGTGGGCTGCAAGCACTGCACCCAGGGCTTCAAGGGGCGCGTGGGCGTCTACGAGGTGGTGCCGATCAGCAACGACATGAGCCACCTGATCATGACTGGCGGCAACTCCCGCGACTTCGATGCCCAGGCGCGCCAGGAAGGCCACCCGGACCTGCGCCGCAGCGGGCTCTTGAAGGTGATGCAGGGGCTGACCAGCCTGGCCGAGGTCAACCGGGTAACGAAGGACTAGCGGCCAAGCCCATAACGCCGGGACGGGGACTGGAACATGGCAACACGACCGCGCAAGCACCAGAAGGTGAAGCTGTATCGCTGGCGCTGGACCGGCCTGGGGCCCAGTGGCCGCAAGGTGGGCGGCGAGATCATCGCGCCCCGCAGGGCCGAGGTGGAAAAGATCCTCTCCGGCCAGAAGATCATGACCAAGCAGATTCGCCGCAAGAGTGGCATCGGCGGCGGCATGGGCAAGATCAAGCCGCGCGACATCATGCTCTTCGCCCGCCAGATGGCGACCATGATTCGTGCCGGCGTGCCGGTGCTGCAGGCCTTCCAGGTAGTCGCCGAGAGCCTCAAGAAGCCGGCGATGAGCGCGCTGGTGCAGCAGCTGATGAACGAGGTAGCGGCCGGCGCCAGCTTCTCGGAGGCGCTCAAGCAGCATCCCGAGCATTTCGACGCCTTGTTCGCCAACATGGTGGCGGCCGGCGAACAGTCCGGCTCACTGGATCGCATGCTCGAGCGGGTGGCGACCTACAAGGAGAAGATGGAGTCGCTCAAGAGCCGCGTGAAGAAGGCGCTGTGGTATCCCGCGGCGGTGATCATGGTGGGCTTTGGCGTCACCGCGCTGCTGCTGATCAAGGTAGTGCCGCAGTTCGAGAGCCTGTTCCAGGGCTTCGGCGCCGAGTTGCCGGCCATGACGCGGGTGACCATCTCGATGTCGGAGTTCGCCCAGCAGTACTGGTGGTGGGGGCTGCTCGGGGCGGTGGCCTTCGGCGTGCTGATGCGCATGGGCATCAAGAAGTCCAATGCCTTCCGCTACCGGGTGCATGCGCTGTCGCTGCGCATTCCGGTGATCGGCGACATCCTCGACAAGTCCTCGGTGGCACGCTATTCACGCACCCTGGCCACCACCTTCGGCGCCGGGGTGCCGCTGGTAGAAGCGCTGGAGACCGCCAAGGGGGCGGCGGGCAACATGGTCTATGAACGCGCCATCGCCCAGATCCGCGAGGACGTGGCCACCGGCCAGCAGCTCAACTTCGCCATGCGCCTCAGCGAGCTGTTCCCGGCGCTGGCGGTGCAGATGGTGGGCATCGGCGAGGAAGCCGGCTCGCTGGATGCCATGCTCAACCGGGTGGCGGACTACTACGAGGAGGAGGTCGACAACAAGGTCGATACCCTTACCTCGCTGCTCGAGCCGTTCATTATCGTGGTGCTGGGCGTGCTGGTCGGCGGCCTGGTGGTCTCGATGTACCTGCCGATCTTCGAACTGGGCAGCGTGGTCTAGCACCGCGCAGGATGCGCGCAGCGCCCGTTACGGCGTCAATGAAAGGTCTCTATAACGTCGCCAAGTCTGGCGGCTTGGCGGCTTACCCCTCAATCATGCAGCCATACCGGCGTGCCGGGCACGGCGATCTCGAACAGTGTTAGCAGGTCATTGTCGCGCAGGCGGATGCAGCCGTGGGAGCGGGCCACGCCCATGGGTTCGCTCGGCGGGGTGCCGTGCAGATAAATGTAGCGGCGCTGGGAATCGACGCTGCCACCGCGGTTGCGGCCAGGCTCCAGCCCGCTCAGCCAGAGGATGCGGGTGAGAACCCAGTCGCGGCCCGGATGCTCGGCGGCCAGCGCCTCGCTGTAGACCTCGCCGGTGGGCCGCCGCCCCCGATAGACGCTGCCCGGCGGGTTGCCCGCGCCGATCGCGGCGCGCACATAATGCCAGCCCAGAGGCGTGGCGCCGCTGCCCTCTGTCTCTCCGGTGCCGTTGGCGGCCGTAGAGACCTCGCACTGCCACTCGACGGCACTCCCCCGCCACCCCTTGAGCCGCTGAGTGGCAGTGTCGATCTCCAGCCACCGCCCGGCCTCCGGCGGCAGTTCGGTGAGCCGTGGGGTGCGCATTAGCCGGCCTCGCGCTGGGCCGGGGCGGGCTCGGGCAATGGCGCGTTCATGCCCGCCACCACCACCGGGCGCAGGCGACGTACCAGCTCGCGCACGCCGATGTGCTCGCCGTAGTCTTTCTCGGCGATGTCGCGCAGCGCATCCAGGCCCGAGAACGTGAAGATCACCGTGCCCAGCATGAAGTGCAGCCGCCAGAAGCGCTCGGCATCGGGCAGCTCTGGCGTGGCCTGGCGCACCAGCTCGGTGAAGCGGCTGAAGACGCTGCCGTACTGCGCCTGGATGTAGCGGCGCAGGTGGCCCTGGGCCTGGCTGTAGGCGAGCCCCAGCAAGCGCATGAACACCTTGAGGCTGTCACGCTCCGCCGGCACCTCGAGCACGCTGCGCGCCATGGTCTCCAGCAGCACCTCCAGCGGAATCACGCTGCCTGTGTAGTGCGCCTCGAGTTCATCGAGCGCGGCATGGAAGCGCACGGCGAAGGGGTCGAGATAGCGCGTGAACACCGCCTGGATCAGCGATTTCTTGGAGCCGAAATGGTAGTTGACCGACGCCAGGTTGACCCTGGCCTTGCTGGTGATAGTGCGCAGCGAGGTCTCGGCGAAGCCGCGCTCGGCGAACAGCACCTCGGCGGTATCGAGGATACGCGTGACGGTATCGGACTGCTGGGCCATGACCGATGGCTCCACATGGTAGGAAACAACTGTTTCAATGTTCTCCAAGTCTATGATGGCCAAGCTCGCAGCTCAATGGCACACAAGGCCGAGTGTTTGAAACGGGTTTTTACAGCGACCGTTGGCTGCTTGGCCGCTTGGTACTTTTACTGGACAGAAAAACATGCTGTATACTTGACCATACGTGTGGCGAGGCGCTCGCCACCCCTGGTTTTCGACCCTGGAGGCTTCATGAGTCGCTCACTCACGGCCCGGCAACAGAACGTGCTCGATTTCATCGTCAAGACCATGAACGAGCTGGGCTACCCGCCGACCCGGGCGGAGATCGCCCGGGCCCTGGGCTTCAAGTCCGCCAATGCCGCCGAGGAGCACCTGCGCGCCCTGGAGCGCAAGGGGGCGATCAAGGTGATCCGCGGCACCTCGCGAGGTATCCGCCTGCCCGCCCAGGAGCCGGAGGCCGCCAACGCCGAGGGGCTTGAAGAAAGCCCGCAAGGCCTGCCGATCATCGGCGAGGTGGCCGCCGGCAACCCGATACTCGCCACCGAGCACATCGACCGCTACTGCCCGCTGCCCCCGGAATACTTCTCCCCACGCGCCGACTACTTGCTGCGGGTGCGTGGCCTCTCCATGAAGGATGCCGGCATCCTCGAAGGCGACCTGCTGGCGGTACACCGCACCGAGCGCATCCGCGACGGCCAGATCGTGGTGGCGCGCCTGGAAGACGAAGTCACCGTCAAGCGCTTCCGCCGGCAGGGCCATGTAGTCACCCTGGAGGCTGAGAACCCCGACTTCGCGCCCATCGAGGTCGACTTGCGCCACCAACCGCTGGAGATCGAGGGCATCGGCGTGGGGGTGATCCGCGGCGGCAGCGGCCAGGCGCTAGGCTAGGAGAGGTCGGAAAAGCCGTAGGCGAATTCGGCGAGGCCTGCCCGGTGCGCTGTCGCTTACCGCTCCTACAGCTTCGGGTGCCTTCCTGATCGTATGAGTCAAATCCGCAAGATCCTCCACGCCGACTGCGACTGCTTCTTCGCCGCCGTGGAGATGCGCGACAACCCCGCCCTGCGCGATATTCCGCTGGCCATCGGCGGCTCGCGGGAGCAGCGCGGGGTGATCGCCACCTGTAACTATCCCGCCCGCACCTTCGGCATCCACTCGGCGATGCCTACCGCCCGGGCGCTGCGTCTCTGCCCGCATTTAACGCTGATGCGCGGCCAGTTCGAGAAGTACCGTGAGGTATCGCGGCAGATCCAGGCGGTGTTTTACGAGCTCACCCCACTGGTCGAGCCGCTGTCGCTGGACGAGGCCTTCCTCGACGTCAGCGAGGTCGAGGGCTTTCGCGGCAGCGCCACCTGGATGGCCCGCTGGCTCAAGCAGGAGTGCTACCGGCGCACGGGTATCACTGTCTCGGTGGGTGCGGCCCCCTCCAAGTTTTTGGCCAAGATCGCCAGCGACTGGGACAAGCCCGACGGCCTGACGGTGATCCCGCCGGCGCAGGTCGACGCCTTCGTGCGCAAGCTGCCGGTCAACAAGCTGCATGGCGTGGGGCCGGCCACCGGTGCCAGGCTCGACGCCCTGGGCATCCGCACCTGCGCCGAGCTGCGTGAACTGCCCATCGAGCGCCTGCTAGACGACTTCGGCAAGTTCGGGCGCCGGCTCTATGAGCTCTCCCGCGGTATCGACGAGCGCTCGGTGCGCACCGAGCGCGAGCGCAAGTCGGTAAGCGTGGAGACCACCTTCGACCACGACCTCCCCGACCTTGCCACCGCCAGCACCGCCCTCGCCCCGCTGTGCGAGAAACTCCAGGGCCGCCTGGAGCGCCACGGCCACCCTCCGATGGCCGGGCTCTTCGTCAAGGTGCGCTTCGATGACTTCAGCCTCACCACCCTGGAAAGCCGCGGCCTCCGCCCCGATGCCGAGAGCTACAGCCGCCTGCTGGAACAGGCCTGGGCCCGCGCCCGCCGCCCGGTGCGCCTGCTCGGCGTCGGCGTGCGCCTGGTACCCGAGGAAGCAAGGCAACAGCTGACGTTGCCGCTGTAAGCGCCGCTTGGCCGCTCACTTAGTATCGATATAACGGTGGTCGTTGAAGGTCGCGACCCAGCTAGGGTGATAGACCAACAGAATGCTCATCAGCATGCCGGTGATAAAGGCCTCGGAGGGCATCAGCAAGGGCAGGAAGCGAGCGTACTCCAGCGCCTGGCGCAGTGCCTCGGCGTCATTGGCGCCCAGCGCCATCAGCCCCACGGCGGCCAGCCCCGCGGCCAGGCTGCAAAGCGCCGCGCCGAAGAAGCAGCAGACGAACAAAAAGACCATCAGGTTATCGGGCAGGCGCCGGTCGACCACCCGCCAGATAATACCCATCACCAGCGCCGGCACCACGCCGGTCACCAGCACGTTCGCCCCCAGCAGCGGCCACTCGATGCGCCCCAGCAGCACCATGGCGATATTGATGGCGGTGATCGAGAGCAGCGCCAGCGGCGCCTTGAAAACCAGCGTCAACAGCGCGGTGAACATCAGGTGCAGGGTCAGCCAGTCTACCGCCTGGGCACGCAACTGCCACAACAGCATCACCATCACCGTGGCGGCCAGCCAGCGATGCTGCAGGCCGCGGTCATCGAGCAGCGCCAGCCACGGCCGGCGACTCAGCGCCAGGCCGACGAATGCCAGCGAAACCAAGCCGCAGAGCCACAGCAGCCAGGGAGCGAGAACCGGTTCGGCGATCGTCATGAATCGTCCCTATTCACCCGAATCAATCACGCAAAGACCACGGTCTTATTGCCGTGAATCAGCACGCGATCCTCCAGGTGCCAGCGCAGGCCGCGCGCCAGCACAGCCTTCTCCACGTCGCGCCCGACCCGCACCAAGTCATCGGGCGTATGGCAGTGGCTGACCCGGTGGATATCCTGCTCGATGATCGGCCCGGCATCGAGCTCCTCGGTGACATAATGGCAGGTGGCGCCGATCAGCTTGACGCCGCGCTGATGGGCCTGGTGGTAGGGCCTCGCGCCGGCAAACGACGGCAGGAAGCTGTGGTGAATGTTGAGCATGCGGCCCTGGAAGCGCGCGCATAGTTGCGGCGGCATGATCTGCATGTAGCGGGCCAGTACCACACAGTCGGCGCGGGCCTCCTCCACGCGCCGCTGAACGTCGGCGAAGGCGGTGGGCTTGTCATCGGCATTGACCGGCACATGGTGGTAGGGAACACCGTGCCACTCCACCAAGCCGCGCATGTCCTGGTGATTGGAGATCACGCCGACGATGTCGCAGTCGAGCTCCCCCGCCGTCCAGCGATAGAGCAGATCCACCAGGCAGTGGCTCTCGCGTGACACCATCAGCACCACCCGCCGCCGCTGGCGAGTGTCGATCAGCGCCCAGGTCATCTCGAACTCGGCGGCAATGGGCGCGAAGGCCTCGCGCAGCGCCTCGGGCGGCACGCCCACCGAGTCGGCGAGGATCTCATAGCGCATGAAGAAGCGCCCCGCCTCCAGGTCGGAGTGCTGGCTGGCCTCGGTGATCGAGCCGCCGTGCCCAGCGATGAAGTTGGAAACCCGAGCGACGATGCCCAAGCGGTCGGGGCAGGAAACGACCAGGCGGTAGTAGAAGTGAGACATGAAACGATCCCGGGTGGCGGCGATGACTAGGGGCGACAGTGTAGCCAAAACAGAGGCTTCGGGCACGCGTGGGACGGACCGAGACCCTTCTGATTCCCCTCCAGGGCTCCTGCCCGGCCTGCCGCCTCCAGCCGGGGCACCCGCCAGTCCACCATGGGCTGGCCATCGACAGATCTACCGACAAGACCTATAGGAATAATAGGTATTACCTTTTGCTACGGAGGTCGGCATGGCAAAACCAACATCCATCAAACTCGACGACGATCTGAAAGGACGGGTGCAGAATCTGGCCGACGCCCGTCGGCGCTCGGCACACTGGCTCATGCGTGAGGCCATTGAGCAGTATGTGGAGCGAGAGGAAAGACGAGAGATGTTCAGGCAGGACACGCTCAAGGCTTGGGAGGATTACCAAGCGACTGGCGTGCATACGACCGCTGACGAAGTCGAGCAGTGGCTGGGCAGTTGGGGAAAGGATGATGAGGTGTCCGCACCAACATGCCACAAGTGATCTTTTCCCCGTCAGCAATACGGGATCTGGAGCGACTGCGTGAGTTCCTGCGGCCGAAGAATCCAACAGCAGACGAGAGAGCCGCCAAGGCGCTCATCCAGGGCTTCGAGCAGCTTGGAAAATTCCCACATATCGGCCGCCCGATTGATGATCTATCCGAGGAATACCGGGATTGGCTGATTGATTTTGGTAATAGCGGTTACATCGCCCGGTATCGTCTCGATGGGGACACGGTGGTGGTACTGGCCAACCGTCACCAGAGAGACGCCGGCTTCTAACAGGCAGCAATCGATAGCGAGCCGACTCACCGCCACGATCTCGCGTGGTTCCCAAGCGGTCCTTAGGAAGCAGGAAGCGTCTCGGCGAGGTCCACCTCAAGGTCCGCAGTCAGGCGCTCGGCCTCGACATCAAGGTGATCGAGGCGGGCCGCCTGCTGGGCGCCAAGTGTTGAGGTAAAAGCAACGCTTAAGGGGTTGGTCAGTCAACGCAGCAACGCCTAGCCTGATCATATATCGGCCGACAGGCCGGCCGTTCCGCCAACAACAACGCCCGGAGTCCAAGCATGAATCCCACTCGATCGTTTGCCGTTTCCTCCCTCACCGCTGCCGTCCTGGCCGCGGCTGTGCTGGCCAGGCGCAGGCCGCCACGACCGTGCCCCTGAGCTACAACGGTGCTCCCGATCCCGACAAGAATGCCGTGCATGTCTTCGCTACCAACCTCAAGGAGCTGGTCGAGGAAAAGACCGACGGCGAGCTCGAGCTGAAGCTCTACCCCAACAGCATGCTGGGGGAAGAGCAGGAGCGCATGGAGCAGACGATGAACAGCCCCAGCCTGAACATCGCCTCCTTCGCCGGCATGTCCCCGCTGGTGCCGGAAGTGTTCGTCAGCGCCATTCCCTTCCTCTTCGACGACTTCGAGTCGGCACGCAGCTTCTTCGACGAAGGTCAGTACTGGCAGGCCGTCGAGGACGCCCTGCGCGAGCGCACCGGCATGGAGCTGCTGGCCGTGGTCGAGGAGGGTGGCTTCCTGGCCTTCACCAACGATGAGAAACCCATCTCCTCGCCCAGCGACTTCGAGGGGCTGCGCTTTCGTGCCATGGACCCCAGCCAGGTCGCGCTCTACGAAGCCTTCGGGGCCTCCGGCACGCCGATCCCCTGGACCGAGGTCTACATGGCGCTGAAGACCGGCGTCGCCGATGGTCAGATGAACCCGCCGATGTACATCATCATGGGCAGCCTCTATGAAGTGCAGGACTACCTGACGCTGGCCAACATCCAGTACTCGGACCAGTTCCTGGTCGGCAACGGCGCGATGATCGACGGCTGGGACGACCCGACGCGCGAGGCCTTCATGGAAGCCGTGGAGGAGGCCAACCAGATGGCCCGCGAGCACAACGAGATCCGGGTCGACGAGCGCATCGCCTACCTCAAGAAGCAGGGCATGGAGGTGATCCGTCCTTCCGAGGAGGAGCTGGCAGAATTCCGCGAGCAGGGCCAGCCGGCCTATCTGGACTGGCTCGGCGAGCAGGACATTGATCCGACCTTCATCGACATGGCACTCGAAGATGCCGGGATGACCCACCTGGCCGAGTAAGCCGCGCCGTCCTCGAGACGTCCTGCAGTTCGGGCAGGGGCTACCCCCCCCTGCCCCATGACAGATGGCATCCACCATGGCGTTATCGAACTCTCGCGTACTGGCCATCAGCCGGTCCGTATCCCTGACGGTTGCCAGCAGCCTGCTGCTTATCGATCTGGCGATGATCCCGCGCATGATGCCCCAGCAGTTCTTCGGCGGTATCAATGCCTTCTCGCTGATGGCCATTCCGCTGTTCATCCTGGCCGGCAACCTGATGAACGTGACGCGTCTGACGGACCGTCTTATGGCCTTCGCCAAGCTGCTGGTCGGCCACCTGCGCGGCGGCATGGGCCATGTCAACGTGGTCTCCAGCATCTTCTTCGCCGGGGTGAATGGCTCTGCGGTGGCCGATACCTCGGCGCTGGGCTCACTGCTCGTGCCACCCATGCGCAAGGAGGGCTACTCCACCGCCTTTGCCGCGGGCCTGACGGCCGGCAGCTCGCTGATCGGGCCGATCATCCCGCCCAGCATCTTCATGATCCTCTACGCCTCGCTGACCAATACCTCGGTCGGCGATCTGTTTCTCGCCGGCGTGATCCCGGGCTTGCTGCTAGGTCTGGCGTTCATGGCCATGAATGCCTGGTATGCCTGGCACAAGGGGCTGGAAAAGCGTGGCGGACTCCCCTCACGCCAGGAGCTGGTCGTCACGGCCCTGGGCGCCCTGCCTGCGCTGGTGGCACCGTTTATCATCGTCTCGGGGATCGTCATGGGCTTCGTCACGCCCACCGAATCCGGGGCACTGACGGCGCTCTACGTGGCACTCTGCGGCCTTGCACAGGGCAATCTGCGCCTCGCCGATTTCTGGAAGGCCATGGTCGACACCACGCGGCTGACCTCGGCGATCTTCCTGATCATGGCCGCCTCGGCCACCATCAGCTGGCTGCTCTCCTATGCTCAGGTGCCCAACGAGTTCGTGGCGCTGCTGGATCTCTACATCGAGCAGCCGGTAGTGATCCTGCTGCTGCTGAGCCTGATCACCTTCGTCACCGGCATGTTCATGGAGGAGGTCTCGGCCCTGATGCTGCTGACACCGATCTTCTCACCCGTGGCCATGATGGCGGGCATCGACCCGGTGCATCTGGGCATCATCATCACCTTGAACATCACCATTGCCCTGATCACCCCGCCGATGGGCGCCTGTGTGTTCGTCGCGGCCGCGGTAAGTCGACTCGAGATCACGGCGCTGTTCCGTACCATCTGGCCGTTCGTGGTGACGGCGATCCTGGTACTGATCCTGCTCATCCTCTTTCCTTCCCTGACCCTCTGGCTGCCGGCCCAGCTTGGCTGACCCATGGAGACCATCGTGAATCGCGCCCTGTCATCACCCATCGACCACCATCCCGACCCCGACTGGTCGGTGGTGAGCCGCATCCCCATCACGGGCAGTGACGAGCCCCTGGTGCCGTTGAGCCTGCTTCACCAACTTGCCGAGCGAGTGGTGGCATTACGATGCCGGCGACCAGCTATGGGCCCATTACAGCGGCCAGGCCCAGGCCCTCTATGGGCCGGCGGAACTGGAGACCATTGAGAGCCGCTGGCGGCGGCAGCTGTGAGCCAAGGCGATAGCGCTACGCTGCTCCCAGCGCGTCAAGGCCGCGGCGGTCAGCCGGCTATTCTCTACGCGACTCTTCGCGCGACTCCTCCGACTTCCCCGGCTGGCACGCGTCGAGGAATTCGATCAGACGCTCGAATGGCATGGGCTTGGCGATGTAAAAGCCCTGGAAGAGGTCGCAGCCATGACTCATCAGCATGTCGTGCTGCGCTTCATGCTCGATGCCCTCGGCCACCACGCTCAGGCCCAGGTGGTGCGCCATGGAGATGATGCCCTGGATGATGGCGGCGTCCTCGGCATTGCGGGTCACTTCGCTGACGAAGCTGCGGTCGATCTTCACGGTGTCGATGGGTAGGTTCTTGAGGTAGCTGAGGCTGGAAAAGCCGGTGCCGAAATCGTCGATGGCCACACTCACGCCCATGCCCCTCAGGGCATGCAGAATGTCGATGGCGCTTTCGGTGTCGTTCATCAGCACGCCTTCGGTCAGCTCCAGCGCCAATTTCGGCGCCGGCAACCCCGTCACCGCGAGGGTCTGGCGCAGATTGCCGAGAAAGCTTGAACGGTGGAATTGCATCGGCGAGAGGTTAACGGCTACGTTCAGGATGCCCTGCCCCGCCGCATCGAGCATTTCCAGATCCTGGCAGGCCCTAGAGAGCACCCATTCGCTGATGGGAATGATCTGACCGGTCTCCTCGGCCAGGGGAATGAACTGCGCGGGAGACACATAGCCGCGCAGCGGGTTTGGCCAGCGCAGCAGCGCCTCCATGCCCACTACCCGCCCCTGGCGATCGATCAGCGGCTGGTAGTGCAGTTCGAAGTTCTGCAGATCGATCGCCTCCTGGAGTTCGTTGCGCAGGGCCACGCGATCCCCCACTCGCCGGGTGATCTCGGGCGTGAAGCACTGGTAGGCGTTGCGGCCTTGCTGCTTGGCCCGGTACATGGCCATGTCGGCCTGCTGGATGAGTTCCATGGCCTGGGTGAGCTCTGTCGTGCTGACCGCGATGCCGATGCTGCATGACAGCGAAAGTTCATGCTCGCCGATCCGGTAGGGTCGGGCAACGATCGACAGCAGCCGCTCGGCCACCTGCAAGGCCTGCTCTTCATGGTGCAGTTCCGGCAGGACCACCACGAACTCATCGCCGCCCAGGCGCGCCAGGGTATCTCCTGGACGCATCGCCGCAGACAGGCGCTTGGAGACACTCAGCAGCAGCTGGTCGCCGACGGCATGCCCCAGGCTGTCGTTGATCGGCTTGAACTCGTCGAGGTCGACGAAGAGCACCGCCAGCAGATGCTCGTGACGCCTGGCCAGTTCAAAATCATGGGCCAGCCGGTCCTCCAGCAGCGCACGGTTGGCCAGGCCGGTCAAGGCATCGTGACTGGCGTGATACGCCAGGCGAGCTTCGTAGTCTTTCCGCTCGGAGATATCGTGCTGAATGCCCACAAAGTGGGTGACCTGGCCGGCGTCATCGCGCACTGGTGAGATATACAGATCGTTCCAGAAAGGCGTGCCATCCTTGCGATAGTTGCGCAGGGTGACATGCGCCTCGCGGTAGTCGGCCAGCTGCTGGCGAATCTGCTGCACCGCCGCGTTGTCGGTCTCGGGGCCCTGCAGGAAGCGACAGTTGCGGCCGATGACCTCTTTGCGTGTATAGCCGGTGATGCGCTGAAAGGTGTCATTGGCGTAGATGATCGGCAGATCGGGCTTCTTGGCATCAGCGATCACCACCCCGTTGACACTGGCTTCTACCCCGCGCTCGAGGATGCGCAGGCGGGTCTCGCGTTCCCGGCGCTGCGTCACATCCTTGGCGATGCCATAGACGCCCTTGATGCGCTGCCCCACCACGATCGGTAGATGGGTGATATCCAGCCGCCTCACCTGGCCGTCACGATGCGGAATCTGCACTTCAAACCGGCAGGGCTCCCCCTGCGCCGTCATCTCGAACTGTTGCTGCATAGACGCCAGGTCGGCCGGATTCAGGAAAGCAGAAAAGTGAGTGCCCAGGATCTGTTCGACGCGGTAGCCGGTGATCTCAGCACAATGATCGTTCGCCGTGACGAAGTACCCCTGCAGGTCCAGTGAGAACACCGCATCGGGGTTATAGGCGAACAGCGAACGGTAACGCTGCTCGCTCTCCCACAGCGCATTCCGATCCTGGTCACGCTCCACCGCCAGGGCCACCAGGTCCACGGCCTGTCGCAGCATGTCCAGTTCGCTGGGCTCGGGCGTCACCGGCTGACGATGGTAGGTTGCGAAGGTTCCCAGCAATCGATCGTCACTGGCGATCACCGGATACGACCAGCAGGAGACGAACCCCGCCTCGGCAGCCAGCGACTTGAACCCCTTCCAGCGAGGGTCTTGGGCAAGATCAGCGCAGATCACCACCTCGCGGTCATGGGCGCAGCTGCCACAGGCGCCGATGCCGGCGCCGATGGGAATCGAGGACACGGCCTCACGAAAAGCCGGCGGCAGGCTGCTGCCGGCCACCAGGCGCAGCCTGCGACCCTCATCGTCAACCCGCATGATCGAGCAGAGCCCGCCTTGCAGTCGGGCCTCGAGCATCCGGCAGATGGCGTCGAGCGTCTGCTCGAGCGGCGCCTCCTCGGCGATCATCCCCTGGATGGCGTATTGGTGTTCGAGATGCTCCCGCGCCGACATCAAGTCTCGTGAACGGCTCAGCACCAGGCGCACCATCCCCAGGCTGAACACCAGCAGATAACTCAGCATCAGCCCGCCCATACCAATGATGTAGGGGCTGATACCGGCCTGCCAGCCCATCCCGGGGCCGCTATACACGGCGGGGCTGAGCATGGGTCCACCCGGTAGGCCGATGTGTCGCGACGCCAAGGCGGGGATAGCGCTGACGTCCCGGGCCATCACCCCCGGCGCGGTCAGCGAGAAAAGCAGCGCGCCATTCCGCGACACGTTCACCTGGAAGTCGGCCAGTTGCAGGCGCAGCTCGTGATCGAGCAGGGTGGCCAGGTTCATCACAGCGACCAACTGCTGGTCACGCTGCGGCAGCGCGATGACCATGATCGCCCGTTGGGGTGCGTCAGCATCGGGTGACATCAGGCGGGGTTGGGGAAAGGGCATGTCAAACCAGTCGCGGACGCGCTCGGAGCCTGCCCATTGCGTCAGCCAGCGTTGGGCCTCGGCGCTGCGCGCCCGGTGCCAGCGCCAGTCCTGCTGGCTATCCCGCAGGGCGATGACCTCGAGGCTGGGGGTATCACGCAGGTAGTTGGCCACATCGCGATTGAGTACGGCGGCTTCCAATCCAACAGCGGACGCATCCAGCCGCTCGGCCATGCGCTGCATCAGCATCAGCTGCGAGCTCATCACCTGCTCGGCGTTGAGACGCACATTGTCGAGCAGGTACTCGGCCTGCTGATAGACTCGCTGTTGGTGCTGCCCACTGAGCAGATGCCACGCCAAGCTGCTGACCAGCACCCCGGCCAGGCCCACCATCACCGCGGTGGGCCCCAGCTCGAGCTTGCGCTGGCTCGGCCGGGCACTCGCCACCAGCATGGAGGCGCCATACACCATGGCGAACAGCGCGATCACCAGGGGCGAGGAGGTCATCGCCTGCAGCCCGGGACCGGCGGCCGGAAAGGCGACCATCAGCGCCAGGATGCCCAACCCGAAGAGCAGCATCAGCACGCCCGCCAGCGCCCACGCCCGTCGGTAGGCCGGCGCGCCAAGCCCGACCAGCAGGCAGCCGGCCAGCACCACCAGTATCACCGCTAGCGACGAGGAAAACCGCGGCGCCCGGGAAAGCCAAGAGACTCCCACCTGACTGCCGCCGATCAACCCGTTGTGGACCAGGGTATAAAGGGCCAGAACCAGCAACGCACCGCCCGCCAGCCACCGCAGCCGTGGCCAGTGCTGGACCACCGCCAGCAGGCCAAGGCCGGACAACACCGCGGCCAGCGCGGTATCCGGCAGAAGCAAGATGCGCTGTGGGTAATCCGGCCACGGCGCCAACCCGGCCAGCCCCATCAGCACAAACGCCGCCGAGACCATCAGCAGCCAGCTATCCAGGGCGATATCGCGGGTCTTGAGTGGCATGCAAAAAGGCTCCATGGGCGTGATCGACACGGACCTTGAAGCGGCCCTGTCCAGCCGACTCATGCTGCTGGCGCCAGTCATGCAACGCTTGTGCCGACCTTGGGGTTATCGGCCGTTTTCCGTGCAACTTGAAGGCAGCTGGCCGCCGAGTCGCTGGATCGAACAAAACCGCCCGGCCTCGGTGAACGTCAGCCGAAAACGGCCATGCACGCCGTCGCGGGTCACTACCTGCCTTAGCGCCTCGGCGGGAAATACCACGCGACGCCCATCCAGGCTGCGCGTCTGAACGTGGGCCACGCGCCCCGTGTAATGCGCCAGGCAGGCCGCAGCAGACAGCTCGATCACCACATCGATACTGGGCATGGGAAATACTGACTTGTCGTCCACGCTAAGCTCGCCAATACTTTATCATCAACTGCCACCCTCAATTGTCCTCATCCATTGCCCTCATCCATGGACCATCAGGTGGCGGCCCGTGGCCCGGCAGTACCTGCTCACGGCCCAACAGGAACTGGCCCGGCAACGCAGTGAGATGAGTAGCGCCTGAGGCGATGCCCGGGCCTTGGTGCCCTCGTCGAGTTCAGCCGCTTCGCCTGAATATCCGGGTCAGTCGAGCATGGCCAAGGCGATTTCATCGGCCAGCGTCGCCTGCCTTCAAGTTTCTCGACGTCTTGCCGATTAACTCGGCGAGCTTGTCCTGGAGATTCCATCATCATGCCCTACCCGTTGCGCCTGGCCTGCCTGCTGCTGGTGTTGCTGAGCCTGACCGCCTGCGCCAATCATCAAGGCGCGCTTCACAACGCACCGCCCCCGCCGGGGCTGGCCGATGCTCTCGACAAGGCCATCAACCAGATGGTCGAGGACTTCCCCGAGCTCACCCAACAGGGCCCCATGATCACGGCCTCGTTCATCAACGTGGAGGGGGTGGGTCGCACCGCGCCCTTCGACCGCATCGCCGCGGAACTCTCGGCCGCGGCGCTGGCCCGCGCGGGCGTGCCGGTCAGGGAAGTGCTGCTCGATGGCGGCCAGCTGATCGAGATCAGCGTCGATGCTGGCCTACTGACCCGCCAGGTACGCTACCTGGGCAATCGGCCAGACGCCCAGTCCCTGCTGATGGGCACCTATGCGCTAGGGCATGACCATCTTTATCTCGCCCTGCGCGTGGTGGAGCTGCGTAGTGACCGATTCCTCGCCAGCCGAGGCCTCACGCTGCCACTCGATGGCAACCTGCGTCAGCTACTGCACGCACGCTGAGCCGTGACTCACCGCGCCTGGATCACCACTTCCACGCGGCGGTTGCGGGCGCGCCCCTCAAGGGTGTCGTTGCTTGCCAGGGGGCGGGTATCCGCCAACCCCACGGCGCGCAGTCGCGAAGGCTCGACGCCCGCCTCTACCAGCGCCTCGACGATGGCGATGGCTCGGGCGCTGGACAGCGCCCAGTTGGAGGGGAAGCGCTCGGTGTTGATGGGACGGCTGTCGGAATGCCCCTCCACCGCCACCTCACCAGGGTAACGCTGAATCATCTCGCGCAGCCTTCCGGTTACCAGGGCGCGCCCCGCTTCGGTCAGCTCGGCCTCGGCGGTCGGGAAAAGCAGGCGATCCTCGACCCGTAGCCGCACGCCTGCGGGAATCCGCGAGACCTCCATGCCCGCCAGATCCGCCAGGTAGGGAGCGCCTTCCAGCGACTGCGCCACGACGCGCGCGCCATCGATGGCGGCCAGGTCGAGCTTCTCGACGCCCGAGGGCGGCCTGTCGGCCAGCACCACCAGATAGTCGGCCAGCGGGCGCGAAAGGTCGACACCGGCCGGTATCAGCAGCTGCGGGCCTCGTGAGGTGGAATCGACAGGCACACCGCCCGGCTCGGCGAGAGCCAGCAGCCTTGGCGGCGGCGAGGGGCGAGACGCCGGCAAGCCGGCCACCCCCAATGCGGCGGAGATGGCACGGGCCGACACCCTGCTGTACCCGGCGAGCCTGACAGGCCGCTCGGGAACAACCCGCTGCAGCGCCTCGGGCAGCGGCACGCCGAGACTCCCCCGAGCCAACCACCCGGGTGGCCGTTCGGGGGGCGAATCCGCCGCCTGCGTACCTATACTCACCTCGCCCACCTCGCCCAAGGTAATGATCAACACCATCAACGCCACCAGCAGGGTCATGATATCGATATAGCTGATCATCCAGCCGCTGGCGTCCTCATCCGGTGGCAGGGGTCGCATCAGGTTATCGTGGCGGCTCTGCCCGCGGTGATCCTCGATCATGCAGCCCTCCGGGCAATCCTCAGCCATATGAAGCCATCAGGCAGGTGGAAAAAACCACCAACCTTAGGGACAAGCAACCCTCGAGACAACCATTGCTGGGCTCGGCGGCGTGAAGTCAGCACCGCTGGCCGAAACGAGAGTCATATCGACCCACCTTTCTGGCCTACGCGGCGGGCGCAGGCGTTGCGCGCCCGATACCAGCGGGCCACCCAACCTCCGTAGGGCCGGTAAGCGCCAGCGCACCGGGCATGGCGAGCGCAGCATTGTCACGCCAGATGCGCCTTCGGCTTATCTGGCCTACACGGCTGTGAGCCCGCGGCGTCTCGCGCTGAGGCCTTCCCCTTGCGACAATCAGTAATGGTATCGACAGGAAATGATGGTGATGGCGGCTTCATCCACGGCGTAGACCAGCCGGTTCGTGTCATCGATACGACGGGACCAGAACCCGGCCAGGTTTTCCTTAAGAGGCTCCGGCTTGCCGATCCCTTCGAACGGGCAGCGCTTCACATCGGCAATCAGCTTGTTGATCCGCTTCAGCGTCTTCCTGTCCTGGGCTTGCCAGTGGAGATAGTCTCGCCAAGCCTCGTCTGTCCAGCACAGAAGTCGGCTACTCATCGCCTTTCAGCAATTCGCGCTCTGCGACCTTGCCAGCCTTGTACTGAGCCATCGACCTCTCAAGATGCGAGGCATTGGCGGGAGAGCGCAGCAGATGCACGGTCTCCATCAGACTGTTGTAATGGTCGAGCGACATCACCACCGCATCTTCGGCATCACGGCGAGTAATGATCGCCGTGTCAGCATCGTTGACCACGCTATCCAGAATGTTCTTGAGGCCATTGCGGGCCTCGGTAAACGTCACGATTCTCATCACACCCTCCCCTGACACTGCCCACATCATAGCAGGCCCGGCCTACATGTACAGATAAATGAACATGTCACCCTACTCTTGGACGCTCCCCACCAACTGGCGCCGCGGCAGCCAACGCAAGACCCGTTCAGCAAGCTCGGAGCGCCCGATCTCCAGCGCAGCGTTGGGCATGCGGGTGGCGTTGGGGTTGAGCAGAGCGTACTGCCTTGGGCGCAGACGCAGAAGTCAGGCGTCCAGCATCGCCAGCGTATGCGCCCGCTGCCGGGTCACGGCATCATCGAAAATGGCCAGCAGCTTATCGTAATCCGCCGGCATCTCGGTTTCCATGCCGGTGGCCTCGAAGCGGTCGAGGGTGTGCTGGGTATCGTCGATGACCGCTTGAAGTTCATCGATCACCTGCTGGTGTTCGTCAATGGTCATGCGCCCCCCAGAAAGTAAGAAACCGGCCCCACACCGGGGCCGGTTCGATGGCAGTGCCAAAGGGAAGGGTGATTCCCTACTCGCTCAACCTTAGCCCAGCAGGGAAAGCACGTTCTGCGGAATCTGGTTGGCCTGGGCCAGCACCGAGGTGCCGGCCTGCTGCAGAATCTGAGCGCGGGTCATGTTGGCCACTTCGGTCGCATAGTCGGCATCTTCGATGCGCGACCGAGCGGCAGACAGGTTAGTCTCGTTGGTCTGC
The DNA here is from genome assembly GCF_004361885.1 of Halomonas ventosae. Taxonomy (GTDB): domain Bacteria; phylum Pseudomonadota; class Gammaproteobacteria; order Pseudomonadales; family Halomonadaceae; genus Halomonas; species Halomonas ventosae_C. The sequence goes on along the minus strand of NZ_SNWH01000001.1, from coordinate 360,570 downwards.
AGGTTAGTGATCGCAGACTCGAAACGGTTCTGGATGGCACCCAGATCAGAGCGCAGGTTATCGACTTGACTCAGTGCACTATCAAGTGTTTTGAGGGGATCAGCATTGGCTGTTCCTGCAGTGGTCGCGTCGAAAGTAAAGCTATCAGAACTATCAACATAAAGCTGAGCACCTGCCCCATCGGTAATCATACCGTTGGATTGCTCGTAATATGTAGTAGTGACAACAGAATTAGCATCAGCTGTAAGCTCACCAGTATCTGCGTCGACATTTACAGCATCGCCATTAGACGTTAATGTAACTGCACCAGCAGCATCGACAGTATAGCCCCCTCCGCTAAACCCGGTAGAAGCTTGGGCAGTGTCAAAATCAGCTTTAGAAATTGTGGCGCCAGTTGCACTTACTCCAGTAGCAGTACCGGTAAAAGTAGTGCCTCCCATTTCGATTGTATCACCATTACCGGTACCAGCTGCAGCCATGAAAGCACTTACATCTGAAATGTTGGCTTGTGCATCAGTACCACTATTGGTGGTTGTTAAGTTGTTAGAACCATCCCAATAAAGGGTCTGCCCATCAAGTGTAGTCATAGTGCCATCGTCAGCTACCAGAGCATCTTGGCTAGAACCACCAAGTGTCACAGTAGCCTCAACGGGTTCGCCAGCAGCTGTAGCCTTACCTTTAATATAGCTATCTACATCGGCAGAGGCAGCATCAGTGGCGTTAAAAGTAAACGCTTCGGCACTTGAGTTATATACATAACTGTTTCCATCGGCAGCAACGCCGAGGCCAGTATTAGTACCTGTATAGTTAACTGAGTTGGTATCGACGAGACTGTCCAAAACGTCTGCTGAAGTAGCAGCCGCATTAGGTGTGGTTTCAGTTTTGGTCCATTCGACTGTACCGTTAGCTTGAGCAACGGATGAAAATCCGTCATCGCTCAGCATGTCAGCAGTTGCTGCCCTATTATCAACATCAGCATCATTGACATTAAATCCATCCAGACCAAGCTGAGCACGACTCATCTGTTCCAGATCAATTTCGATAACTTCACCATCATTAGCGCCCACCTGAATGCTGAGGGTTCGCTTCGTAGGGTCAGCACCTTCAGTATTCTCGCCCAGAACCTTGGTTCCGTTGAAATCTGTTTCTTTAGAAATACGGTCGATTTCATTCAAACGTTGATCAATCTCTGCCTGAATAGAGTTCAGGTCATCTGATGAGTTGGTACCGTTTTGAGCCTGTACAGACAGTTCGCGGATACGCTGCAGGTTATCGTTAATCTGGTTAAGACCACCTTCGGCAGTCTGGGCGATGGAAATACCATCATTGGCGTTGCGCTGCGCCTGTGACAGACCGGTGATCTGGGCGGTCATGCGGTTGGCGATGGCCTGGCCGGCGGAGTCGTCGGCGGCGCTGTTGATGCGCAGGCCGGAGGACAAACGCTCCATAGCGGTAGTCAAGTCGTTCTGCGACTTGTTCAGGTTCTGCTGGCCGATCATCGAGGTGATGTTGGTATTGATCACTGCCATGGTGTGACTCCTTCCTAGCTGTTGAGGGCTCCATTGGCGGGCCCGCTGCGATGCTCTTTCATGGCCCGGCGGGCCTGCCACAACGGCGCCGTTGGCCGTTACTCTCTATAACGGCGGCCGAGGGGAAGACTTTAGGGAAAATCGCCATTTTTTGCCGCCGGGGTGCCAACGCCTTGACACGGCACGACAGCTGACGAGGCCTGGCGGAACCCGCGCAAACGTCATCGCCCCGGCGAGTGGCCGGGGCGATGGCAGGGAGGTGTGAGGCGTGCGTCAGTTGCGACCCAGCTGGGTATCCAGTGCGTCGAATTGCTGTGTCAGGTAGGTGCTGGTCTGGTTCATGTTGGCAATCATGCTATCCAGCTGACCGAACTGCACCCGATAGCGCTCGACGGTGCGCTCCACGCTCGCTTCCATACGGGTGAAGCGCGCGTCGAGACGGCTGACGCGGCTCTCGGCGCCCTGGATGGCGTTGCTCAGGGTGCCGTTGTCGTCGAGCATGCGCGTCAGGCTGGCGTTGAAGGTGCCGGCCATGCCGGTTTCCGCGCTACTGCCTGCAAAGAACGCCGCCACCTCCTCGGGAGAATCGGCGAGGGCGGCATCCAGCACCGGCTCGTCGAGCGCCAGACGCCCCTCCTTGTCGAGGGAGATCCCCAGATCGGAGAGCAGCGAGAACGCACCGCCCGGCACGGCGCTGGTGAGGTCGCGCACCATGCGCGACTCCAGGGTGCGCACGGTGCGATCGCCGATCAGCTCGCCCGAAGAAGAGCCATCGGTGCCCGGCTTGGTCATCCGGCCGATGGTGGACTGCAGCTCGTTATAGGCGGAAACCCACTTGTTGACCGCCTCCTTCACGGAGCCGTCGTCGCGGCTGACGGTCACCCCCAGGGTGCTGCCCTCGGCCTCGGGACTCAGCGTCAGGCTCACCCCCTGGATGGCTTCCTTCACGGTATTGGTGGCGCTGGTGATGGTGATGCCGTTGATATCCAGCTCGGCATCGTTGCCGGGGCGCAGGGTGGCGGCGTCCTCGGCGAGCGGCACCGGGTTCGTAGAGGCCGTGTCCTTGTTGGCGAAGGTAAGCCCCACCAGCGAGGCCGCGGCACCGGTCTCCCGGGAGCTCAACGCCAAACGATAGCCACTGCCATCATTGATGATGGAGGCATCGACGCCGGCTGCCCCATTGGCGTTGATGGTATCGCGCACCGCTTCCAGGCTGCTGCCGGCGGCGATATCGATCGTCACGCTGGTGCCGGTGGGGCTGGCAGCGGGGTCGAAGCTGCCGTTGGGGTCGTAGGCGGCGCCGAAATCCAGGGTGAGGGTGGTGGCCTCGGTGAACAGCGCCTCATTCGGCAAATAGCCAGCGCCGGTGGCCTGAGTCGCCAGGGTGCCGCCGGTGGCGATGCGATTGACCGTGACGTCGTAGCGGCCGGGGCTGGCCGTCTCGCTGGCGGCGGCGCTGAGCCCCTTGCCCTGCACGCTGGCCGAGAGCTTCTGGAACAGCGCCGAGTCGTTCAGCGCCTGGGCGGCGCTCTGCAGCTTGTTGACGCCGCTCTGCAGCCTGCCGTAGGCGGAGATCTTGGCTTCCTGCTGCGTCTTCTGCTGGGTGATCGGCTGCAGTTGCTGCCGTTCGGCACTGCGCAGCTGGTCCAAAAGCCCGTTCAGGTCGAGGCCGGAACCGATGCCGAGAGATGAGATGCTTGCCATGCGAAGCCCCTTTGAGCGACTGAAGCGATATCGTAAATCATATCGGCGGGGTTCCGGGGAACTTTAGGCCGAGTGGGGCCTGCTCAAGTCGAGGCGCGCGAGGTGGTCCAGGAGTGTGCGCCGAGCAGACCAACCTGCTGTCGCTCAACGCCACCATCGAGGCGATCCACGCCGGCGCCGTCAGGCGGGCATCGGAAGAAGAGGGGCCAGGGAGTTGTTTGCCAAGCAGGGCATGGCGGATCGGGGCGTGATCCGCCAGGAGGAGTCAGCGATTCATCATCTCTTCCAGGCTGTTGGCAAACAGGACGTCACGCATCCAGCCTTTCAACTGTTCATGGTCGGCCTGGGCGAGTCTCGCCTCTACCCACTCTGGCACCTCACCGAACTTGAAGGTGAGCTGGGTACGCAGCATGTCTCGCGCCTCTTCCAGACGGCCCTCCTGACGGCCTTCCTGACGGCCTTCCTGACGGCCCTCCTGACGGCCCTCCAGGCGTTCTTTCTTGACCAGATTCTCGAGATTTTCTGCCAACATATCTTTATCCTCCACCAGGCTTTCGAGCCGATTCAAGTTGACCTCGGCCCCCAGCCGATGCAAATGGCGCTTGAGCCAGCGGGTG
>NZ_SNWH01000001.1:187968-356143 GCF_004361885.1 Halomonas ventosae | reverse complement strand
TGAAGCCCTCGATCAGCTGCTGAACGAACTCTGGATAGCTGAACAGCTCCTTGTAGCTGGTATCGTGATGGTTGCTGGCCATGCTGCCTCCCCTGCCGTCTCCTTGAGTCTACCCCTATGGGGAGCGAGCCAATGCCTGCTCTGCGCTACGCGGGTAGGTGACGCCCCCGAGAACTTTAGCCAGCGCGGCGAAAATTCAAGCCAGCGAACAAACCGCCGATAAAACCCACTGTTTCCTGATTCTTTTTTCCTGATACTCAAGGAGCCCACCTTGTCCTGCGGCGAGACCATCAGCGCCCACGAGCTGCTTTACGAGCTGGTGCCCAAGCTCAAGGCCACCGAGGCCATGGTAAACGATACCCTGGCGGCCCGCCTGATGATGACCACCGACCCGGAAGAGCGCCAGCGCCTCGAGACCTTCAAGACGGAGTTCGAGCTACAGCGCAGCATGATCCACATGAACCTGGAGCACCTGCTGCGCCGCCATGCCGAGGCGCTGGCGGCGCCGCGCCGAGGCAGCGAACGCCGCCACACCCTGCCGCTGGACGAACACGAGGCTACCGCCGTAGCCCGGGCGCGCCAGCTCTACCGCCGCGCCCAGCAGCTCAAGGGCGCACGCTGAGGCAGCCTCCAATAATTATACAAAAGATATACAGATCAGCAATAACCGCCAGGATTGTACAATTTGGATATCACGGCTAAGCTCTCACTTGCCGCCGTCCAAGAACATTACGCCATAAGGGTCGTCCTCCATGCTCAGCTCTCTGCTCTCCCTGCTCGCTTCCCCACTGCCCAAGGCGCCGAGCCTTCGTGGCCCGCTGGAGGCGGCCCTGCACCAGCACACGGCTTCGGTCGTCTTCACGCCCCAGGGCATCCTCACCCGGGCCAGCCCGATGTTCCTGGCGGCGGTGGGCTACCGAGAGGCCGAGGTGGTGGGTCAACATCACCGCCTCTTCTGCCCGCCGAGCCATGCCGAAAGCCAGGAGTACCGCGACTTCTGGGCGGCCTTGTCACGAGGCGAGCATCGCGCCGGCACCTTCCAGCGGGTGGGCAAGGCGGGCCAGGAGGTGTGGCTCGAGGCGACCTATATCCCGGTGGCCGACCGCGCCGGCAAGCGCATCACCCATGTGGTGAAGATTGCCAACGACGTCACCGCGAAGCACAAAGCGATGCTCACGCAGGAGGCCATGGTCAAGGCGCTTGACAGGTCCATGGCCATCATCGAGTTCTCGGCGCAGGGCGAGATTCTAAGCGCCAACGACAACTTCCTGGCCACCATCGGCTACTCGCTGGACGAGGTGCAGGGGCGCCACCACCGGCTGTTCTGTCGTGAGGCCTTCTACCGGGAGAATCCCGATTTCTGGCAGCGCCTGGCGCAGGGCGAGTTCATGCGCGGCAAGTTCGAGCGGGTCACTGCCTCGGGCGATGCGCTGTGGCTGGAGGCCACCTACAACCCGGTGATCGATGCCACCGGCACGGTGGTCAGCGTGGTAAAGTTTGCCACCGACGTCACCGCCGACGTGAAAGCCGCCGAGGCCACGCACGCCGCGGTGCTCTCGGCGCAGGAAACCTCGACCGAGACCGAGCAGATCGCTACCAACGGGATGGAGCACTTGCGGGAGGTCGTCAGGGAGTGCGTCGCTTCGGTGGAGGAAATGGGACGTGCCCGCGAGATCGTCCAACAGCTGGTGGACCAGGCGCGCAACATCAATGGCATCACGGCGGGTATCGCGCGCATTGCCGAGCAGACCAACCTACTGTCGCTGAATGCCACCATCGAGGCGGCCCATGCGGGCGAGCATGGCAAGGGGTTTGCCATCGTGGCCGGCGAAGTGCGCCAGCTGGCGCACCGCTCGGGTGAGGCGGTTCGCCAGATCGGCGAGGTTCTCACCGCCAACGACGCCATGGTGGCTCAAGCAAGCGAGCAAATGCAGTCAGCGGTGGCAAAAAGCGAACAGATTCAGACCCACGTGACCGACATCGAGAAGATCGTCAGCGAAATTCAGCTAGGGGCCCGCAACGTGACCGCCTCGGTGGATCGGCTCAGCGCTCAACAACAGTAAACCAAACAGCGGATAGCGCTGCTGACGCCCAAGGCGTTAAGATGCTGACCACATTCAGCGGACGATCGGAGATGGCCGGCGATGCACGACACCATGCGCTCCCCCACCAGCCTAAAGACGCCAAGCCAGCGACTCGAACGCGAACAAGCTGGCACTGTGATCCCGCCATGTTCACACGTCACCCAGGCCTAAGGCGCAAGGAGGCACTGGCAAGGGTGTGACACAGCCAAAGCGCATCAAGCCGTTTACCGCCGCCCTGCGGCGCCATCTTCTTTCCTTGCGCGGCCGCCTGTTGCTGGGCGTCGCCGCGTTATGGTTGTTGCTGTCCCTGCTCCTGCTCGCCTTCGGCTGGCAGTCGGGCAGCCGGCTGGTCGAGGAGACCAATCGGGTCCACTTGCGCTATGAGGCCGACCTGATCCGCAATGCCATCACCCAGCAGGTCGAAGAGCGCATGGAAGCCCTCGAAGGCCTTGCCGGGCAGTTGCAGCAGGTATCGCCCGGCACCTTGGCAGCGCGAAACCCCCAGGCGCTGATGAGCCTGTTCGACGGCCTGCTCGTGGTGAACGCCGACAACATGATCATCGATGACTGGCCCAAAGTGCCGAACCGGGTCGGCCAGGATGCCAGCGTGCGGGCCTATGCCCAGTTCATGCGCCACTTCCAGCGTCGCCATGTCAGCGAGCCTTTCGTGGGCATATTGTCAGGCAAGCCGATGGTGATGCTGCTGGTGCCGCGTAAAGACACAGACGGCAACTACGCCGGCTTTCTTGGCGGTCAGGTCGAGATCGGCGGCAGCGAATTGTTCGATAACTTCGATCACCTGCGCCTCGGCAATGCCGGCCATGTGGTGGTGACCACCGCATCGGGTCGCCTGCTCTACCATCCCGAGCAACATCGTGGCTTGCCGGATATCAGCCAACTGAAGGACGACCCGCAACTCGAGCTCGCCATGCTGGGCTGGGAGGGCGAGGTCCTTCAGGACGAGGAGGCGTTGAAGGCCTATCGTCAAATCTGGCCCGCCGACTGGGTGGTGAGCGTCTACCTGCCGCTCGGCCAGATGTATGCCCCGCTGGCCGAGCTGATGGAACGCATCACCTACCAGGTATGGTGGAGCCTGGGGCTTCTGTTGCCGGTGATGGGCGCGCTGATCTGGCTGGCGCTACACCCCCTGTCGCATCTGGCGCATCAGATCAAGGAGCTGCGCCACGGGAGCAGGGACGCATTGGAGATTCCCACCCAAATCACCGAACTGCGCCGGGTCATCGATGCCTTCAACAAGCTGGAGAAGCAGCGGCTGGCAACGCTGCATGACCTGCAGCAGCGCAGCGCCTTGCTCAGGGGTATCCTCGCGGCCTCGCCCCAGGGCATGTTCGTGACCGATACCCGCGGCGAGCTGACCTTCGTCAACCCAACCCTACAACGAATGCTGGGCATAACGCTGGCGACTCACCTGGAGGAGTGGGCGCGACATATTCATGCGCAGGATCGCGCCCCGCTGGTCAAGGCCTGGCTGGCGAGCCTGCTCCAGCAACAGGATCTCAAACGCCAGTTCCGCTATTACGGAGAGCACGGCGAGCTGCTCTGGCTGGATGTCCACACCAATGCGATCAGCGTTGACGGGGAGTTCATCGGCCTGGTCGGGGTGGTGCGCGACATCACCCAGCGCCAGCACGAGGATGCCCTGCGCCGCTGGGAAGCCGAGCATGACCCGCTGACGGGCCTGCTCAACCGCCGCGGCCTGGAGCGACGGCTGGAAGACGCCTTTGCCGAGTGGCAAAAGGCGGGTATCTCCTCCGCGCTGCTGCTGTTCGATCTGGACCACTTCAAGTGCATCAACGACACCGGGGGCCACGCCCTGGGCGACAGCATGCTTCAGCAGGTGGCGGCGGCGATGGAGTCAGAGGCTCGCAGCAGCGACCATGCCGCCCGCCAGGGCGGCGACGAGTTCGCCATGCTGCTGCCGGGCTGCAAGTTGCCCCGGGCCCTGCAGATCGCCGAGTCATTACGGGCGCGTATCGCCGAGCTGAGCGTTGAACAACATGGCCAGAGCTGGCAGGTAACGGCCAGCATCGGCGTGAGCACCTTTCAGCCCGACGACCTGACGATTCACGAGGTGATGAAGCGTGCCGACGCGGCAAGCTATGCCGCCAAGTCACGGGGCCGCAACGAGGTGGTCAGCGGTTGAGCCGCCTGGCCTAATCCACCCACCACTCGGCCCATCCTCCGACGATGCTCTCCGGGCCGCCAATATCCAGCGTAGCGGGAGGCGCGCCCACAAAGGGGTCAAGCTCACTGGCGGCGATCGACAAACAGGCTATTGCCCGCCTGGCGCTTGGCCTGCGCCTTGAGCTCGGCGAGGACGCTGGCGATATCCAGCGCGGTCTTTCCCAGCCCGCACGACACCGCATGATAGGCTATCGACAATGACATCAGCGGCATCACTCTGTCGCGCCCGTGTCGATCGCGCCCCAAAAACCTGCCCGCTTGGCGATGCTGTGTTGTGTAAAAGTCAGGAATGAAACGCGCAAAGCGCTCAAGGATTGCCTCGCAGCAGGCCAGGGCGCCCTCGGGCTTTAGTATCAGCATGAAGTCGTCGCCGCCCACATGGCCGACAAACCCCTGCTCACCACACACATCCTGAAGCATGCGACCCAGCGCCAAGATCACCTGATCGCCACAGGCATAGCCGTAGACATCGTTGTAGGCCTTGAAGTTATCCAGGTCGACGTAGGCGGCAGCGAAGGGTTCTCCACTCGCCAGCCGGGCCGTCAGGGTCTCGTTGATCACTTCGTTGCCGGGCAGCCCAGTCAGCGGATTGGCCTGGCGAGCGCAACGCATCTGCAGAGAGGTGATCTCGCGAAGCAGGTCAATGATCAGCACCAGGCCACGATAACGCCCCTGGGGGTCAACGATGACCAGGTCATCCTGTCCTCCCTGGGATGAGCCGGTGATTTGCCGGCTTAGCGTTTCCAGCGGCATGGACTCCTCGGCAATCAGCATGCGGCGGTCCATCAGCGTGTCGATGGGGCGCCGGGCATACAGAGAGTGGCTGAAGGGGTTGGTGAATTCGGACAGAAACTCCAGCTGGCGAACCACGCCCACCGGACGTTGGCTGCTATCCAGCACGACCAGGCAGCGCAGGCTGGGATCCTTGCGAAACAGCGCCACCACCTCGGGAACCGGCGTGCCCTGCGCCACGGGTGGCAAAGGACGACACAGCATGGCGGCATTGCTACCAAGGCTTCCCGAGGCGGCATGGGGTGTCGCCGGGGGCTGTTCGAGGCAGCGCAGGGGTTCCCGGGCCGGCCGCGCGAAATAGTAGCCCTGCATCAGGGTGCAGTTCATTCCCCACAGGCAGCGCTGCTCGCCGGCAGTCTCGATGCCCTCGGCAATGACCCGACAGCCCAGGCTGCGCGACACCTCGAGCAGCGAGCTTAAAAACTGGCTTTTGCCGGAGTCACAGTCGATGTCCTCGACAAAGTAGCGATCGATCTTGACGAAGTCGGGGCGCAACTCGGCCCAGTGGCGCAGGCTGGAATAGCCGGCGCCCAGATCATCCAGCGCCACCTGGAAGCCCATGCGCCGGTAGTGGTCCACGGCCTGGCGCATCACGGCGTAGTCGTGAATCGGCAGATGTTCGGTCAACTCGATCACCACCCGCTCGGGCGACAGCCCCACCTCATCCAGGTAGGCGCGCGTGAGTCCCTCGCGAAAATCGTCTTCAAGGAGCGAGGTCGGCATGACGTTGAGAAAGAGCCGCCCGGGGAGTTCGAGCCGCGCGAAGGCTTCGATGGCCACGCGGCGACACAGCAGGTCCAGTTCTACCAATCGCCCGGTCAAGCGGGCCGTTTCGAATAGCGTCAGCGGCGAATACAGCACCGAATCCGACGGCCCTCGAGACAAGGCCTCGTAACCGAAGATTCCCTGGCAGCTGGCATCGACGATGGGCTGGAAGAGCGGCGTGACCGCGCCCTCGCGCAGGATGCAGTCTAGTTCGAGGGCCTCGTGTTGGATCATGGCCTCGGCGTCTCGCCCAAGTTCGGTGGTGGCATCAGGCATCATTGTCTCCCCCAAGTTCGGTGGTGGCATCAGGCATCGTTGTCTCCCCCAAGTTCGGGCGGCATCAGGCATTGTTGCCTCCCCCATCAGGCAGGCATGGCCTCCAAATTCCGCGAATTCTGAGGCCCGATACCCTCGGACACCTCCGCAGGCCCGTCAACGGAAACGGCATCACCCTGCTCATCCGGTGCCGATGGTAGGCGAAAGCGCGCGGTGAAGTCCCGCATGCGCCCGGCCTCATCTTCCAGGGCCGCCGCGGCTCGATTGGCCTGCTCCACCATGGTGCTATTGCGCTGCGTGACGATGCCCATTTGATGCATGGCCTGGTTGATCTGATCCAGACCGCGGTGCTGTTCGGTGGCGGCGTGCGCGATCCAGTCAATACGCTCGCCAAGCCTCTGGATGGCGTCGACTATGGCGGCCATGTCCTCGCTGGCCCGACGCGACAGCCCATCACCCCGTTCGACGCTGCCCCGGGAGGCCTCGATAAGCGCCCGAATCTCCTGAGCCGCCTGGGCACTGCGCGAGGCCAGCAGTCGGACCTCCTCGGCCACGACCGCGAAACCGCGCCCCTGCTCGCCTGCCCGGGCGGCTTCTACCGAAGCATTGAGTGCCAGCAGGTTGGTCTGGAAGGCAATGTCATCGATCAATCCGACAATCTCGCCGATTCGGCTTGAGCGCTCGCGAATCTCGGCCATGGTCTCGACGAATGCGCCTACCCCATCATTGCCCTGATGGGCCTTGCCGGTGGCCTGCTCGGCAAGCGTATTGGCCTCGCGAACATGCCCGGCGGTGTCGGCAACCGAGGCGGTCATTTCATCCAGGCTGGAGGCGGTCTGCTCGAGAGAGGCCGCCTGCTGTCGGGTACGCGCCGACAGCTCCTGATTGCCCTCGCTCAGGTGCGCGGCATTGTCGAGCACTCGATCGCCACCGTCTCGGACCCGCTCGACAGTCTCTGCCAAGGCCCGTCGCATGCCGTCGAGCTCGGCATAAAGCTGACCGATCTCATTGTCGCCTCGCGCTTCCACTGGAGTCGCCAGATCACCGTCGGCAATGCGCCGGAAGTGCTCGATGATGCGCGACAGTGGCCGAATGACATTGGCCCGCACGCCCCAGATCACCACCCACATGAGCAGCAGCGCGCCGCTCAGGGCGCCGGCCAGTGCCAGGTTGAGCCAACCGGCCATGGCATTGAAGCGCTCGGCCAGGGCATCGCCACGCTCCGCCTTGGCGGCGAAGAAATCATCCGCAGCGTCCATGAAGATCTGGCTCGACTCCGCGACCCGGGACTTCCCTGCGTCGTAGCCGCCAAGATCCTCCTCCTCAAGGAGCATCAGCTGCAGCGACAGCCCAGTGTTCAACAGCGACTGGAAGCGCGAGGCCAAGTCGTCCATGGCGCCCTGCTGGGCCGTTGCATCGGGCAGGGCCTGGAAGCGTTCGAAGGCCGCCTCGGCATCACGCATGTAGGCCCTGGCCTGGTCGACGACCGGCCCGGGACGATCGAATGAGGGTACACGCATCAGATGAGCCGCGCGGTCCATGGCGACCTGGGCTCTCAGGGTGGCGATATAGGCCTGGTTCAAGGCCCGGGACTGCTGCACCTGAACCTCGTGCAGGTCCCCGAAGGCGGTACGACCGTGATGATTGGCATAAAGGCCGAGGGCACCGATGCCGAGAATGATGACGCCAAAGGCAAGCAGCACCAGGCTCCAGCTGAGCCGAATGGTCATTCGGTTGAGACATCGCATCGGGGATCCTATCGCTGGTAAGTCGGGCGACCGGTCACAATGGCCAGCATGAGCAAACTTATACCGGCCCTTCATGACATTCCGATGGCAATGCGATGCAACCCGGCCACGATGGGCGTGGAAGCCCGCCATAGTGATCACCACCACCCGCGAGGCCACGGTCGCCCACACCTACCAGCGGCTGCTGTCGATGCAGGGGCAGGAGGGCGCGCATTTCGAACGCCGCCCTCAACGACTTCCCCGGATCGTGGACCGTGACAGCGGCGAGGTGATTTGCCAGGTCCCCGCCGTGGAGATGCTGCGGGTGACAGAGCGGCTGGAGGAGCTGACAGGGCGGCTGATCCAACAGCAGGTGTGATCACACCTGCATGTTCATGACGTCCTTGTAGGCCGTGACCAGGCGATTGCGCACCTGAATCCCCATCTCGGTGGCGATACTGGCCTTCTGCATGTCGACCATCACGTCGTTGAGCGCCACGCCAGGGGTGCCGGCCTGAAAGGCCTGGGCCTTGGCGTCGGCATCGAGCTTGAGCTCGTTGATGCGATGAATGGCAGACTGCAGCTCGCCAGTGAAGCCGCCTGTCCCCACCTGGGTATCGATCCGCTGGCCACTGGATGGCGGGGACGCCGCCTGGCGGGACAATGACTGCATCTGGGAGAGGACTGACTCGATCGCGGGAGCGCTCATCACAACCACCTTCGCCAATAGGGACAGAACAGGGAAAGGAGAACAGGATAGGCAGCCTAGCAGCCCGAGCGTGACGGCCAAGCGCTCAAATGCCCCCTAAAAACCCGGCTTTTCTGACCTTTGGGGTGATCGCAGCCGCGGATAATGCCTGCATCAGAGTGCCGCCTCTCCACGGCGGCCAACCGCGACGGATGGACAGCACGCGATGCCCTCTTCCAGCATGAACCTCGCTCATGGCAGCTGCCGCGTCTGGAGGCCCGCATGAGCAGTGGCGCGACCGCCACCGAGCATCAGCCCGGCCAAGGCTCTGCGGGCTTGGCGCGTTTCAAGGAGCAGCTACGCGGCAATCCGCTGGTAGCCCTGTTGATCGCCGGCGCTGCCTCGATCGCCGTGATCGTCGCCCTACTGATGTGGGCCAGCAGCCCCGACTACCGTGTGCTGTACAGCAACCTTAGCGAGGCGGATGGCGGCAGCATCATCAACGAGCTCGACACCCGCGGCATTCCCTACCGTTTCAGCGAGGGCGGCCAGGCGCTGTTGGTGCCCGCCGACCAGGTGCATACGCTGCGTCTGCAACTGGCCGAACAGGGCCTGCCGCGCGGCGGCAACGTCGGCTTCGAACTGATGGAGAACCAGGCTTTTGGCATCAGCCAGTTCGCCGAGCAGATCAACTACCAGCGCGGCCTGGAGGGCGAACTGTCACGCTCCATGGAGTCGCTGGGGCCGGTCAACCGGGCCCGGGTTCACCTGGCGCTGGCCAAGGATTCGGTCTTCGTGCGCAACCGGGAGCCGGCCAAGGCCTCGGTGGTGCTGAGCCTGCATCCCGGACGCACGCTCGGCGAGGGTCAGGTCAATGCCATCGTCCACATGGTCGCCAGCAGCGTGCCCGAGCTTGCCGCCGAGGCGGTTACCGTGGTCGACCAGAATGGCCGACTGCTGACCTCGCCCGAGGCCAATGGCCTGGGGCTGGATGGCACGCAGCTGGACTATATCGCCGAGGTGGAACGCTCCTATCAGCGGCGCATCGAATCCATCCTGACCCCCCTGCTGGGTGGCCAGAACGTCAAGGCCCAGGTCACCGCTCAGGTGGACTTCTCCCGCCGCGAGGAGACCTCGGAGCGCTACGGCCCCAACCAGCCGCCCAATGCGGCCGCCGTGCGCAGCCGTCAGAACAGCGTCGATTATCGGAGTGCCGACGACCTTGCCGGCGGCATTCCCGGGGCCCTGAGCAATACGCCCCCCGGTAGTGCGCCATCACCGGTGGAGAACCCGCCCGACCCGGGAGCCAATGCCAATAACGCAGGAGCCAACACCAATACCGCGGCCGATCAGGCGAACGCTGACAACAACGCCGCGATGCGCAGTATCAACCGCGACGAGGTGGTCAACTATGAGGTCGATCGCAGCATCTCGCATGTCGAGCACCGTCGTGGCCAGGTGGAGCGCCTCTCGGCGGCGGTGGTCGTCAACTACCGCCCGGTCGCGGACGATCAGGGCGTCATGCAGCCGACCCCGCTCAGCGAGGTGGAGATCAACCAGATCGAGCAGCTGGTTCGTCAGGCCATGGGCTTTTCCCAGGCCCGTGGCGATGAGATCGCTGTGGTCAACAGCCCCTTCACTCGCACAACGCCTAAGATCGAGCCTCTGCCCTGGTGGCAACAGCCCGATCTCCAGCAGCTGGCCTTGACCCTGGGCCGTTATCTGCTGGTGGCTCTGGCGGTCCTGCTGCTCTACCTGTTGATCCTGCGCCCGCTGGTCAGGCGCGCCAGCCAGGCACCGCAGCCCAGCGCGAACGCTTCAACCTTCCAGGTTAAGGTCGGCGAGGATGACAAAGAGCCCGAATCCGCCGTTGGAAAGCAGGATGAATCCCCCTATGGCAAGCCGCGACACAAGCGCAAGGCCTCTGGCTACGAGGACAATCTCAATGACCTTCGCGAGATGGCCAAGGAGGATCCCCGCATGGTGGCGATGATCGTTCGCGGCTGGATGAACCAGCATGACTAATCTTAATAAAGAGATCAGTGGTGCGCGGCGCAGCGCCATCCTGCTGCTGGCACTCGACGAGGATAGTGCGGCCGAGGTGTTCAAGTACCTCTCGCCCAACGAGATCCAGCAGATCAGCATGGAGATGGCGCGCCTGGAACAGGTCTCCCACGACGACATGCGTCAGGTGCTGCAAGCTTTCCATGACGAGACCGAGGAGTTCATCGCCCTCAATCTGAACTCCAGCGAGCATATTCGCTCGGTGCTGACCAAGGCCCTGGGCAGCGATCGCGCCTCCAGCCTGATCGAGGACGTACTGGAAACCAGCGGCACCGGCTCAGGCATCGATACCCTGAACCTGATGGAAGCCTCGATGGTGGCGGAACTGATCCGCGACGAGCATCCGCAGATCATCGCCACGATCCTGATCCACCTGGAGCGCCATCAGGCGGCGGACGTGATGGCACTGTTCGACGAGAAGCTGCGCAACGATGTGGTGCTGCGCATCGCGACGTTCAGTGGCGTGCAACCCGCCGCCCTGCAGGAGCTCACTGAAGTACTCACTAACATGCTGGACGGCCAGAATCTCAAGCGCAGCAAGATGGGCGGCGTGCGCACCGCCGCCGAGATCCTCAACCTGATGAACTCCAACCAGGAAGAGGCGGCCATCGAGACGGTGCGCTCGCACAGCGAAGATTTGGCCCAGAAGATCATCGACGAGATGTTCCTGTTCGAGAACCTCATCGACCTGGATGACCGCAGCATCCAGCTCATCCTCAAGGAGATCGATACCAACTCGCTGGTGGTGGCGCTCAAGGGGGCGCCGGAAGCCCTCATGGACAAGTTCATGCGCAACATGTCCCAGCGTGCCGCCGACCTGATGCGCGAAGACATGGAGGCCCGCGGGCCGATTCGGCTTACTCAGGTCGAAGCCGAACAGAAAGCCATCTTGCAGGTGGTGCGTCGCCTTGCCGATAACGATGAGATCGTGCTGAGCGGTGGAGACGACACCTATGTCTGAACGGGGGGAATCGAGCATGACCGACGACCCGATGCCCTGGCGCCGCTGGCAGATGGGAGAACTGCAGAGCCCGCGCCGTGGCTCGCCACCCGAGGGCCGGGCTGGCACGCCCAAGCCCGGGGACGACAAGCCCAGGGACGACAAGCAGCGCCAAGCTATCAGGCGTGAGGCCGAACTGCAGACGCTGCGCGATAAGGTGCGGCGCGAGGCCCATGAAGAAGGCCTCAAGGTGGGTCGCGAACAGGGCCATGCCGAGGGACTGGCCAAGGGACTCGAGCAAGGACGCCGGCAGGCGAAGGAGGAGATGGAGGCGCGTCTTGCCGACACCCTGGAGCCCATCGCCTCCCTGGCCAGCGCCTTCAGCGATGCCCTGCAACAGCTCGACGACACCATCGCCGAGGAGCTGGTCGAGCTGGCCCTGGTTACCGGCCACCAGCTCGCCGGTGAAGCGCTCAAGGCCAGGCCGCGCCAGGTCCTGGAACTGGTGCGCGCGCTGCTGCATAGCGAACCCCCGCTGATCGGCCAGCAACGCCTCTGGCTGCACCCGTCGGACCACAAGCTGGTCGAGAAGTCGCTGGGCGACGAACTCTCGGCGGCCGGCTGGAAACTGCAGCCGGATGACCTGATCAGCCGGGGCGGCTGCCGGGTGACCAATGCCAATGGCGAGCTCGATGCCACCTGGGAGAGCCGCTGGCAGGCCGTGAGGGCGCAGATTCGCCATCGCCGCTCGGCCCCGCCATCGTCACCCGAGGAAGAGCGCTGATGTCTGAGACATTATCCAGCAACCCTCACCTGGCCCACTGGCAACGCGCCCTGCGCGGCATGAGCGCCCGCGTGAAGCCTCTGCCGCTGTACCGCACCAGCGGCCGAGTGGTGCGTGCCACCGGTCTGGTCATCGAGGTGGTGGGCTTGCAGGTAGCGCTGGGCAATGCCTGCCGGATCGAGCTGCCGACAAGCCGTCAGGATGCGCCACGCTTTGCCGAGGCCGAGGTGGTGGGCTTTGCCGGCGACAGGCTGTATCTGATGCCGCTGGCCGAGATTACCGGCCTGATGCCAGGCGCCAGGGTCTTGCCGCTGGCCGATGAGCCAAGTAACAGCGCCCGCCGCTTCCCGCTCGGCGAGGCGCTGCTGGGCCGTGTCGTCGACGGCAACGGTACGCCACTCGATGGGAAGGGGCCGCTCACTGACGTGCCACGCGCGGCGCTGGCCACGCCACCGCTGAACCCGCTGTCACGCGCGCCCATCGAGGAGCAGATCGACGTGGGCATTCGCGCCATCAATGCCTTGCTCAGCGTCGGACGCGGCCAGCGCATGGGCCTGTTCGCCGGCTCCGGCGTGGGCAAGTCGGTGCTTCTCGGCATGATGGCGCGCTACACCCGCGCGGATGTGATCGTGGTGGGCCTGATCGGCGAACGCGGGCGCGAGGTTCAGGACTTCATCGATAACATCCTCGGCGACGAGGGGCTTCGGCGCGCCGTGGTGGTCGCCGCTCCGGCCGACACCTCGCCCCTGCAGCGCCTGCAGGGCGCGTCCTATGCCACACGGTTGGCCGAGGGCTTTCGTGATGAAGGGCGTAACGTGCTGTTGATCATGGATTCCTTGACCCGCTTCGCGATGGCTCAGCGTGAGATCGCCCTGGCTGTGGGCGAGCCACCGGCAACCAAAGGCTATCCTCCCTCGGTCTTCGCCAAGTTGCCCAACCTGGTCGAGCGAGCCGGCAATGCCCACCGCGGCGGCGGCTCCATCACCGCCTTCTATACCGTGCTCACCGAGGGTGATGACCAGCAGGACCCCATCGCCGATTCGGCACGCGCCATCCTCGATGGCCACATCGTGCTCTCTCGCACCCTGGCGGAGGCCGGCCACTATCCGGCCATCGACATCGAGGCCTCCATCAGCCGGGCGATGACCGCCATCGTCGATGACAAGCAGTTACGCCATGCCCAGCAGTTCAAGAGCCTCTTCTCACGCTATCAGCGCAATCACGATCTGATCAGTGTCGGCGCCTACCACCCGGGCCACGACCCTCAGCTGGATGAGGCGGTACGCCGCCACCCTCAGCTCGAGGGCTTCCTGCAGCAGCGCATCGAGGAGAACAGTAGCGTGGAAAACGCCCGCCAGGCGCTGAGTCATGTTCTGGGAGACACGCCATGAGCCGCACCCCCTCTTCTGCCCTCGAGACCCTCGTCGAACTCGCCCGGGAGGCCCGGGATCAGGCGGGACAAAACCTTGCCAGCGAGCAACGCACCAGCAGCCAGGTCAGCCAGCAACTGGCGTCGCTGGTTCGCTATCGCCAGGAGTACGCGGAAAAACTCAACGCGGCCATGCGCGATGGCATTGATCCGGCCAGCATGCGTAACTACCAGCAATTTCTCGCCTCGCTAGATGACGCCCTGGAGCGTGCCCGACAGGCAGTAGCCGCCCAGCAGCAGCGAGTCGAGCAGACTCGCCAGCACTGGCAGCAGCAGCAGCAGCGCCTGTCGTCCTACGATACCCTGGCCGAACGCCGGAACCAGGCCAGGCGACGCGATGAACAGCGCCGGGAACAGCACGTCAGTGACGACCTGGTCAACAACCGCCTGGTGCGCCAGCGCTCGCCCCACGGGCAGCGCTGACCCAGCCACCAGCAAGGAGACTGTCGATGGATATCCAGTTGTTCGTCAATGCCACCGGTGGCCGCGCCACACCCGGCGCCAGCACCGGCGCCGCCAAGGGTCAGGACACACCAGGCGACTTTGCCCGCAACCTGGCCGAGGCGGCCAAGGTTCATCAGGGCCGCAGCGACGAAGCGCCCCGCGACGCCGTCGAGGCAACCAGCCGGCCTGGCGGGTCGCCGTCTCAGCCGCTGGGCACAGCCCGCAACGCGGCTGAGCAACCCGGTGGCCAGGTCCGCCATCGGGCGGGCCAAAATACTGTGCCGAGCGCCGCATCCGCGCAGGCTAGCAAGGTCCTGCAACCCCCCCCGGGGGCGGATCAGCTATCGGGCCTCGCCCTGAGCCCGGCGACCCCGGGAATGCCAGCGGTGGATACCGCCGCGGCCGGCCTGGCAGAGGGCGACGGCGCTAAGGTGCTGGCCGGCTCGGGGAAAGAGGCAGAGGTCAACGCCGCCCTTATGGCTCGGCAGGATGACACCGAACGGTCGACGGGCGATGCCTGGGATGCCGTGCAGGAACGCCTCGCCCTGATCGAGCAGGCTAGCCGCGTCGACACCGATCAGCGCGATGACGTGCCGCTGGTCGCTCAGGGCGGTGCAGCCAGCCAGGAGCTTGGCTCGCTTACCCTGCGTCAGGCGATCGCGGCTGATGCGCTGGCACGCACGTCACCTCGCCAGCCAGTCGCGGGGCAACTCGACCCGGCTGCCGGGGGTGCGCCGGCGGTGGAAACCGCGAGCCGCGCCACCGCTGTCTCGATCGACGCGCTTACGCAGCGCTCGGTGGTTGCTCCCCAAAATGCCCCGCTGGCCGCAAGTGGTGATCTTCCCGCTCCCGGCGGCGGTGTCGAGTTGGCGAGCCAGGGCCAGGGGGTTTCCAATGCCACATCCAGCGCCATGCCCAGTGCCACACCCAATGCCACACCTCCCGGCAACCCCGCCAGCATTCCGGCGCCGGTCACAAGCCCTGCCTGGCCGCAGCAACTCGGCCAGCAACTGGTACGCCTGAGCCAGCGCGGTGGCGAGCAGCGCGTCGAGCTGCAGCTGCATCCGGCAGAACTCGGCCCCTTGTCGGTGTCGCTGAAGATGAGCGACCACGGGGCACAGGCGCAGTTTATCTCCGCCCATGCCAGCGTCCGACAAGTGCTGGAGCAGGCGATCCCGCAATTGCGCGAAGCCCTCGCCGAACAGGGCATCAGCCTGGGCGAGACCTCGGTTGGCGAGCAGCGTGGCGGTAACGGCGATGGCGAGGCCGCCCCGCAACGCCCAGGCAGCGTGCTGGCCGCGGGGCTCGGCGAGGGTGACGACGGCCTACCTGCGGAGAGCGTCGGCACAATGGCAGGGGAACGGAAGATGGAGGGCCGCGTGGATCTCTATGCGTGAGCCCGAGGCGTTTTGCCCCGGCAAGGGGTCAATCCGCTGAGATGGACACAATCGACAGACCTGTTCGGGTCATCGTGAGCCTGACGCGACACGCATACTGCGTCGTCAGTGACGGCTACACGGCAACAACATAGGAAAGACAATGGCAAAATCCAGTGGCGGCTCCCGCAAGCTCTTGTGGTTAATGATAGGGCTGCTGATCCTGTCATCATCGGCGGCTGCGGTGGGGTTTTACATGGTGTTCACGCAGCCCGACGGCGAGAACGAGTCGGCCTCGGCGTCAACCTCAAGCCCACAGGCGACCGCTGAGCCCCAGGCGCCGATCTTCATGCCGATCAAGCCGTTCACCGTCAACCTGGCTGATGATAAATACGGCCCCCGCCTGCTCTACACCGGCCTATCCCTGAAACTGGGTGACGAGAAGAGTCAGGTGATTCTCGAGCAACACATGCCGGAGGTGCGCAGCCGCCTGCTGATGCTGTTTTCTGGCAAGCAGGCCAGCGAACTGACCTCACCGGGGGGCAAGCGGCGCCTGGCCGACCAGGTGATTGCCGCCCTCGAGGCGCCGATGTCGGAGGACCAGCCGGAAGTGACCATTAATGACGTGCTGTTCACCGAGTTCATTGTGCAATAGGCGGGGGTAGCCAAGACGCCATGTCCCAAGACGACCTGCTGTCCCAGGAAGAGATCGACGCTCTACTCAAGGGCGTGAGCGGTGATGATGAGCCGGACACCAAGAGCACCGCTAAGGCACGCGTGCGCCCTTACGATCCTGCCTCACAGCACCGCATCATCCGTGAACGCCTGCATGCCCTGGACATCATCAATGAGCGCTTTGCCCGTCACTTTCGCATGGGGCTGTTCAACCTGCTTCGCCGCAGCGCCGACATCACCGTGGATTCGGTGCGTTACCAGAGTTACAGCGAGTTCTCCCGCAACGTGCCGGTACCCACCAATATCAACATTATCGCCATGAAACCGTTGCGTGGCTCGGCCCTTATCGTGTTCCCTCCCAGCCTGGTGTTCATGGTGGTGGACAACCTATTCGGCGGCGATGGTCGCTTCGTGACCAAGTCCGAGGGCCGGGAATTCACCAACACCGAACACCGCATCATCCAGCGTCTGCTGCAGCTGGCCATCGATGCCTACAGCGAGTCGTGGAAGTCCGTCTACCCGCTCGAGCTCAGTTTCCTGCGCTCGGAGATGCAATCGAAGTTTGCCAACATCACCAACTCCCCCAACGAGATCGTGGTCAATACCAACTTCAATCTCGAGGTGGGCAATCTGGCCAGCAATTTCCAGATCTGCATGCCCTACGCCATGATCGAGCCGCTGCGCGACCTGCTAACCAACCCGCTCAACGATGGCAGCCAGGATCAGGATGGCACCTGGACGAAGCGCATCGCCAGCGAAATACGCCACTCCGAGGTCGAGCTGGTGGCCAACTTTACCCAAATCGCAAGCCGCATCGCCCAGGTGATGGCCTTGAAGGCAGGCGATGTGTTGCCCATGGAGCTTCCCGAGACGGTGACGGCCAGCGTGGATGGCGTACCGGTCATGGAGTGTGAATACGGCAGCCAGCATGAACAGCGAGCACTACGCGTGCTGCGTATCTTCGACCACGCCGCCGACCATGCGCCGGCCGACGCCTTCATCAAGGGCTCCAGGCCGCAATCCAAGGAATCTCACCATGACTGATCCCAACAAGCCCGATCAAGACATCAGTGACGACGATCGGGCCGCTGCCATGTCCGCACAGCAGGACGATAGCCCTGCCGACGATGACGACCCCTGGGCGGAGGCGATGGCCGAGCAGGCAGCCGCGGATTCCGCCGACTCGACGCCGCAGAGCGACAGCGCTGCCGACGATGACGACCCCTGGGCGGAGGCGATGGCCGAGCAGGGGGCCGCGGAATCCGCCGAACGGGCGCAGCAGGCCGAGCCGCCCTCCTCTTCGCCGCCTTCCTCTACACAGGCCGCCGAATCCGCGGGCAGTAGCGTGTTTCGCCCGCTAGAAGGCAGCCAGGCGCTGGCCCAGGGGCGCGACCTGGAAATGATCATGGATATCCCGGTCAAGCTCACCGTGGAACTGGGCCGGACCAAGCTGACCATCAAGCAGCTACTGGAGCTTGCCCAGGGCTCGGTGATCGAACTGGATGGGCTGGCGGGGGAGCCCATGGATATCCTGATCAACGGTTACCTGATCGCCCAGGGTGAAGTCGTGGTCGTCGAGGACAAGTACGGAATCCGTATCACCGAGATCATTACTCCCTCCGAGCGGGTCCAGAAGCTTAACCGATGAGCGCGGCAACGCCCGAACAATCCCAGGCCGGCCTCGATGCCGCCGTCAATGGCGGCGAGGCGCTGATCGGCTTGGCCACGCTTGGCAAGACCGCCGCGGCGCTGGGATTGATCCTAGTTATCATCTTCGTGGCCGCTGCCATCCTGCGCCGCTGGGGATTGCCCCACCAACGCCCTGGCCGCCACCTTCGGGTGGTAGGCAGCACCGCGGTAGGCGCCAAGGAGCGCGTGGTGATCGTCGAGCTGGAACATACCTGGCTGGTGCTGGGCGTCGGCGCTGGCCAGGTCAACAAGCTGCATGAGATGCCGGCCCCGGAAGAACCGATCGCCACGAAATCGTCAGGCGGACCGGGGTTCGATGAGGGAGACTCCTTCGCGGCGCGCTTCGCCAAGGCACTGCGTCACAATGTCGGGATCAGCCAGCGGGGGAAGCAGTGAAGCCAACCCCGTCAAGGCGCCTGCTGCTGACGTTGGCCCTGGGGATAGTGCTGATCTTGCCGGCAACGGCGCTGGCGCAGCAGATTCCCGGCATCGTCAGCCGCCCCCTGGAAAATGGCGGCCAGCAGTGGTCGCTATCGCTGCAGACCCTGTTGCTGCTCAGCTCGCTGGCCTTCCTGCCGGCCGTGCTGCTGATGATGACCTGCTTTACACGCATCATCATCGTGTTGAGCCTGCTGCGCACAGCCATGGGCACGCAGGCGACCCCGCCCAACCAGGTGCTGCTGGGGTTGGCCCTGTTCCTGACCCTGTTCATCATGGCGCCGGTGCTGGGTGAGGTGCATGAAGTGGCGTGGGTTCCGCTCGCCAATGACGACATCAACTTCGACGAGTTTCTGCGCCTGGCCCAGGGCCCTTTTCGGGAGTTCATGCTGGCCCAGACGCGAGAGCCCGACCTGGCGATGTTCGCCCGCCTGGCCGATATCGGCGAACTGCAGGGGCCCGAAGACGTGCCGATGCGGGTGCTGGTGCCCTCCTTTGCCACCAGCGAGCTGAAGACCGCCTTCCAGATCGGCTTTACCATCTTTATTCCCTTCCTGATCATCGACCTGGTGGTGGCCAGCGTGCTGATGTCGCTGGGGATGATGATGGTTCCGCCAATCACCATCTCGCTGCCGTTCAAGCTGATGCTGTTCGTGTTGGTGGATGGCTGGCAGCTGATCATCGGCTCGCTGGCGGAAAGCTTCTATTTATGAGCCCTCTCATTATGAACCTACTCATTATGAACCCACTCATGATGAACCCACTCAGCGGGAGTCGCGCATGACACCGGAAGAGGTAATGAACATGGCCTATCAAGGCATGCGCGTCACCTTGCTGCTGGCCGGTCCGCTGCTGCTCACCGCGCTGGCCACCGGCCTGCTGGTTAGCCTGTTTCAGGCGGCCACCCAGATCAACGAGATGACGTTGTCATTCATCCCCAAGATACTGGCCGTCTTCGCGGTCCTGGTGCTGGCCGGGCCCTGGCTGCTCAAGCTCATCACCACCTTCACCATCGAGCTGTTCAGCAACATTCCTGCGATGATCTGGTGACGCAGGGTGCTGACATGATGCGCCAGGTGCGCTGATGGTCAACATCACCTTCGACCAGCTCCACGGCTGGCTGGTAGCCTTCCTGTGGCCCTTCGCCCGTATCACGGCGCTGATGCTCAGCGCCCCGCTGTGGGGGCATTCCAGCATACCGCGCCAGACCAAGCTGGCCCTGGGCGGCACCTTGGCCGTGGTGGTGGCCCCGATACTGCCGCCCATGCCCGAGGTGCCGATCGTTTCCTGGGCAGGCCTGGGCATCCTGGTCGAGCAACTGCTGATCGGTGCCGCCATCGGCCTTACGGTGAGAGTGATGCTGACCGTGGTCCAGGCATCGGGGGATTTCATCGGGCTGCAGATGGGCCTGGCCTTTGCCACCTTCTTTGACCCCTCGAGCGGTACCAACATGGTGGTGCTGTCACGCATCCTCTACATGATCACGCTGCTGATGTTCCTGGCTTTCAATGGCCACCTGATGGTACTGGAGGTACTGGTCACCAGCTTCCAGACACTGCCGATCGGCATCGGCCGCTTCAATCCCGACGCCTTCATCATGCTGGCCCGCTATGGCGGCACCATTTACACGGCGGGCCTGTTGCTGGCCCTGCCGCTGGTCGCCTCCCTGCTGATCGTCAACCTGTCGCTGGGCATCCTCAACCGCGCGGCGCCGCAGCTCACGGTGTTCAACATCGGTTTCCCGACATCACTGACGGTTGGCCTGATCCTGCTGATGGTGTTGATGACCGACCTGGGGAGCTTCCTGGAGCGGCTGTTCAGCCAGGGGTTGGGCTTCCTGCAACAGCTGCTGGAGACGATGGCGCCGCTGCCCATGGCGGGCTGAAAACCGCCCCGCTCAGGACAGCCAGCGCAGCGACAAGAGGATAGATGCCCGGCGGCGCTAGCCAACGCCCATGGGGACCGGGCATCAAGACCCAGGGTATCCAGGATACTTACGCGGGGCTCAGATGCACGGGGCTCAGAAACGGGGCTCAGCGACGGGGATTAGAGCCAGGGATCAAAGATAGTTGAACAGCGACATGCCCCGCATGTCGGCAAAAGTCTTCTGCGCGGCCTGCAGTCCCACCTGGCGCAGGCTGTAGTCGGAAATCGCCTGGGCGTAATCGAGGTCGACCAGATCGGAGAGGGTCTGCTCGTAGTTGAGCATGCGATTGCTGCCCACAGCATCGACCACATCGAGTTCATTGAGACGTGCGCCCACCGAGGCTCGGGTGGTCAACACGTTATCCAGGCTGTTATCGAGCTCGCGCATCGAGGTGTTCAGGGTATTACGCAATGCGGCCTTGTCGGTGGCATTCTGGGCCGGATCCTCGAGCACCGCGAGAACGTTCTCGAAGGTCGCGAACAGGTTAGTATTGCCCTGATCGGCGGGATTGACCGAGATAACGTCACCGCTGGCGGGCTCGCCCTGGAGCTCCATGGCAAGGCCATCGAACTGGATGCGAACCGGCGTCTTGCCATCGGGATCGTATGCGCCTGTGAGCGCGGGAGCGAAGGAGGTGCCATCGCCATCCTGCACCTCATACTTGTACCCAGAGATGGCATCACCGGTGAAACTGATGGTGTAGGCCTGATTGGGCTTGACGCTTGCCTGATCGACTATCTGCGGTCCCTTGAAAGTCACGCTGCCACCGTTACCGGTATCCGCGGTGGCCACATAGCCGGCCCCGCTGGGCACGCTCTGGAAGATGGTCTTGCCATTATCGCTGACCTTCATCAGCCGAGAGGCATCTATACGCTGCTCGCGGGTATTGTCGTCTCCCACGTACTTAACCTTGTCATTCATTCTGATGAAAGGCTCGGTGCTGTCCTGGTATCCACCGAACAGGTAGCGACCGTTGCCATCGGTGGCATTGGCCTGGCCGATCACCGTCTCATAGATGCCACGCAGCTCGGCGGCGACCGACTGCCGATCAGGGTCGCTGAGCGTGTCACTTGCGGCCTGCACCAGCAGCGTCTTGGCGCTGGCGATGGCATCGTTGACGCTGTTGAGCACGCTTTCCGTCTGGGCGAGCGAGTTGCGCGCACTGACGCGGGAATCGGCATACTGCTGAGTGACCGCCTTGGCCTGATCGACCCCCACCGCACGCGAGGCCGCCTGGGGATCGTCGGATGGATTGACGACCCGGCGGCCGCTGGCGATCTGCTGGCTGACCTTGAGAAACTCGCCCTGCTGGCGATTCATGGAGGAGACGCTCTGCTCGAACATGGTGACGCTGCTGATACGCATCTAGGGATCTCCTGGAATCAGTTGCGCAAGCCGAGAATGGTGTCGATGACGGTCTGGCCCGTCTCGATGACCTTGGCATTCGCCTGGTAGTACTGCTGATAGCGGATCAGGTTGGCGGCCTCCTCATCCAGGTTCACGCCGGATTCCGATTGCTGTACCGCCCTGAGCTGATCGGTCAGGCCCTGTTGGGCATCGAGGTTGGCCTGAACGATATTGGTGCGGTTACCCACATCACTGACCATGACGCCGTAGGCGCCGCTGAAGGAAGCGCTGCCGCCCACCAGTGACTGTTCCTGCAACTCTTGCAGACGCAGGGCGTTCTCGTTGTTTCCGGAACCGCCTGAGTTACTCGCGGCGGCAATCTTGTCCAGATCGCGGATGGCGCTTTCGATCCCTGCCGCGGCCCGCCTTACCGGCTGAATCTCGAAACGGTCGCCTTGCTTGGCGCTGCTCAGCCCCTGGAAGTCGACCTGCACCCCGGCGAAGCTCAGGGTATCGCTGGCGAAGAGCGCCTCGACCGCTGTACCGCTGTCCTTGCGTACCACCTCGAACCCGCCGGCAGTACTGGGATTATCGGCCAGCACCCGGATCGTGTAGTCGCTCGCGCGCAGACCATCAAGGTTCGCTTCATCGAAACGTGGCGACGCCACGGCACTCCCGCTATTCCGGTCGTAGGAATAGGCCTGGGGGGCGCCGATGGTAAACAGCGCCTCCCCCGGCTCGCTATTTAGATCCAGCCCCTCCCTGTGCTGGGCATTGACGCCCACCGCCAGTGAAACGGCCAGCTGGCCGATCTGATTCTGGGTCTTGTCGAGGGTTTCGGCGCGGAAGTCCATCAGGCCACCGAGGGTGCCGCCCGTCACGATGTTTTCCTCCAGCGCCACCAGGTTGCCGGCAAAATCCCGGTAACCCAGTACGCTGCGCTGGGGGTCGGCCGGCGATTCCATCGCCTGAAGCTTGTAGTGATTGGTGCCAGCTACCAGTGGCTGGCCGTTCGGCAAGCTGACGTTGTAGGTCTTGCCGTCCTGGATGTTGAGTCGAACGTCCATGCGTTCACTCAGCGCGTTAACCAGCTGGTCGCGCTGGTTGAGCAAGCCGTTGGGCGCCTCGCCGGTTCGTGCGCGAGCAAGGATGATCTCCCGGTTGATGCCGGCGAGCTGCTCGGTGGTGTTGTTGATCTGAGTGACCTCGTCGGCTATCTGGCCGTTGATGCCTTCCTGCATGTCCTGGAGGTACCCATCGAATGAACGAAACTGGGCGCTCAGGGTGTCGACGCTGCCTAGAACCCCTTGGCGTGCCGCCGGGTCCGCGGGTGCGCTGGCCAGATCCTCCAGGGCGGAGAAGAAGTTCTGCATCAGCGGGGCCAGGCCGGCATCGCGATCGGCCAGCAGACTGTCGATCTGGTCCACCTGTTGGCGATAGGCCTCCAGCGCGCTGGACTTGCTGGTCGCGGCATTGAGCTGCGAGGCCACATACTGGTTGAACTGGCGCTGGATGTCGTTGACCTCGACGCCACCGTCGGCACGGCTTTCGCCGAGGAGGGTCACTTCCCGGTTGTAGCCGGGCGTGTAGACATTGCTGATGTTGTTGCTGGTGGTACTCAGGGCATTCTGTGCCGCGTTGAGGCCACTCAGTCCTGTGGAGAAGATGCTCATGGCGCTATTTTCCTCAAGCCGATACGTGAATTATCGGCACAGCGGCGAAAAACCTGAGGGTTGAATGCTCAAAGCGGGCAACAGCGAAGTCAGAGCGAGGCCGTGAAGCCGGGCGTGGCGGTGTTGCGTGCCAGGGCAGCTCCCTCGCTCAGCGGCCCCATGCTGTTCATCACGCCAATCAGCTTGTCGGCATAGGCAGGATCGGTGGCGTAGCCGCTCTGCTGCAGTGCCATGGCTGCCTGCGCTGCACTCTTTGCGGTGGTTACCGAGGCGTAACGGGGATTGTCGGTGATCAGCCTGGCATAGTCGGTAAAGGCCTCCTCGAAGGAAGCATAGACCCTAAAGTCATCACGAATGCGCCGACGCTGGCCACCGATCACTTCATGGGTGGTGATCTCTGTGGTATCGCCCTGCCAGGCACTGCCTGCCTTGATGCCGAACAGGTTATGGCTGTTGCCGCCGTCACGGGTGGGAATTTCGTGCCGTCCCCAGCCGGTTTCCAGGGCGGCCTGGGCCAGGATCAGCTCGGCCGGTACCCCGGTGGCTTGGCTGGCGGCTTGGGCTGGCGCTTCCAGGCGGTCAAGGAAATTCTGCACATGCGCAGGCAGATCACCACGCGCAAGGTTCGGTGAAGCACCGGACGCTGCAGCTTGCGAAGTGCCGGTAGGGATCGCCATGAGCTCATCGAGGAACTGCTCCGGCATCGCCACCGGCTCCTCCGCCGTTGCCTGGGGTTGAATGGCATCCCTCAGCACCCGGGGAGTGCCGCGGGGAATGCCGGCGATCAGCGCCTCGACGTCAGCGCCGCTGCTGTCTTTGGCAGAAGCCACCAAGCCGCGCCCCTGCAACTCAGCAACCAAGGTATCAGCCAGGCCGATACCGCGATTCGCCAGGGTCTGTGACCACTGCTTATCCAGCAGCGACTGGTAGAAGTCGGTTTGCTTGCTGTCGATCAGGCCTGAGGCAGGCACGGCCTCTCGCATGCTCTTCATCATCATCTGGATGAACAGGGCCTCGAACTGCTTGGCGGCCTCCCCGGCGCCACTGGCGGGATCCTGCCGGGCCGAATGCTTGAGCCGTTGCAGACCCTGCATGTCCAGCGCGAACTGACCGTCGATGTTACTGCCCAAACTCATGTCAAATGATCTCCAATTCGGCACGCAACGACCCGGCGGCCTTGAGCGCCTCGAGGATCGACATCAGATCCATGGGGGTGGCTCCCAGCGAATTGAGTGCATTCACGACATTCATCAAGTCGGCCCCTTCCACCATCTTGAGAGTACCGGGCTGCTGCGAGATGCTGACCTCGGTATCCCGGACCACCACAGTCTGGCCATTGGCGAAGGGGTTGGGCTGGCTGACGCCCACATCGGTATCGATGACGATGGAGAGGCTGCCGTGGGCCACGGCAGCCTGGTAAAGCCTGACGTTGCCGTTAAGCACGATGGAGCCGGTGCGCGAATTGAGTATCACTCGAGCCGGAACCTCGGTGGGCGTGACCTGGACGTTCTCGACACGGGCCATGAAGTTGACGCGAGAATTAGCATTCTGCGGACCATCCAGGGCGATCACCCGCCCATTGCGAGCCGCTGCCACCGGCCGCGCAAACTCGGCATTGATCGCGCTCACTACCCGCTGCGCCGTGCCGAAGTCGGCCTGCTTGAGCTCGAGTTCGAGAAGTCCGCCATTGGCGCCCAGCTCGAGCGGCACCCCGCGTTCGACCATGGCCCCTCCGGCAATGCGGCCGCCAGCCTGCTGGTTGATCTGCACGCTGTTGCCACCGCCCTGTGCGCTGACGCCACCGACCAGCAAGTTCCCCTGAGCGATGGCATAGGTATCGCCATCGGCACCCTTGAGCGGAGTCATCAACAGCGTGCCACCGCGCAGGCTGCGCGCGTTACCCACCGAGGAGACGTTGACATCCAGGCGCTGACCCGGCCGCGAGAATGGCGGCAGATCCGCCGTCACCATCACCGCGGCCACGTTGCGCAACTGCATGTTGGTCCCCGGCGGCACGCTGATGCCCAGCTGGGAGAGCATATTGGACAGGCTCTGACCGGTGAAGGGTGCCTGGGTAGTCTGGTCACCGGTGTTATCCAGCCCGACCACCAGGCCATAGCCCACCAGCACGTTGTCGCGCACGCCAGCGAAGGACGCCAGTTCACGAATTCGTTCGGCGTGAGCCGGCAAGCTCGCCAGTGCCAGCATGGCCAACATCACCAACCGGAGTAGGGGGGCCCAGCCCCAGCGATCAACACGCATGATGCACCACCTAGAAGGGTGAGACGTTGAGGAAGAAACGCTGCAGCCAGCCCATGTGCTGCGCCTCATTGATATAACCGTCGCCGACGTACTCGATACGCGCATCAGCCACCGACGTGGAGGGCACGGTGCTCTGGGCGGTAATGGTGCGCGGGTTGACGACGCCCGAGAAGCGAATGAATTCGGTACCCTGATTGATAGCGATCTGCTTTTCGCCACGTACCCGCAGGTTGCCGTTGTGCATGACCTCGAGTACCGACACGGTAATCGTGCCGGTGAAGGAGTTATTGGCCTCGGAGCCACCGCCGCCGCTGAAGTCGCTGTTGCCAGAGACGTCGAACCCGTAATCGGCCAGTCCATCCAGGGCATCCGGTAGCTGGACAAACTCGAGAGTCGATGCGCCGCTGCGATCGGCATTGGATTGGCTGTTCTTGCTGGCACTGACTTCCTCATCCAGCACGATCGTCAGGATATCTCCCACCATGCGCGGTCGACGATCTTCAAAGAGAGGAGAGTAGGCACGCTCGGCCTGAAAGATGGAGCCGTTGGCGCGCGGCGCCGGGGGGTTGGCAATCTCGATACGCTCCTGCTCGCCGACCACCGAGGCCCGCGGAATCTGCGCACAACCTCCCAGTACCAGCAGCACCAGAGCCATCATCAGCAGCCGCCAGCCCGCCCCACCCTCTTGCCTCTCTCGCACGGCATTTACCAGGCCCACCATTGCGGCTGCCTCCCTGGATTGCTGGGTTATAACTGGGTCAGTCGCGCCAGCATCTCGTCGCTGGTCTGCACCGCCTTGCTGTTGATCTCGTAGGCCCGCTGGGTCTGGATCATGCTCACCATCTCTTCTACCACGTTGACGTTGGACGTCTCGACATAGCCCTGGAAAAGACGCCCCGCACCGTTCAGCCCCGGCATGGACTCGTTACGCGGCCCGGAAGAGGTCGTCTCGGCGTAGAGATTGCCGCCCATGCTCTCGAGGCCGGTCGGATTGACGAAGGTCGACAGGGTGATCTGGCCCACCTGGTTGTCCTGATTGATGCCCGGCTCGGTGACCGTGACTACGCCGTCTTCCCCGATGGACACCGACAGCGCATTGTCGGGAATGATGATCGCAGGCTCGAGCGGATAGCCGTTGGCGGTGACCATCTGACCGTTCTCATTGAGCTGAAAACTGCCATCGCGAGTATAGGCGGTGGAACCATCCGGCATCAGCACCTGAAAGAAGCCATGGCCGTTGATGGCCAGATCCCGGGAATTGCCGGTGTTCTCCAGCCCCCCCTGGGTATGCAGTCGCTCGGTGGCCACGGGACGAACGCCGGTCCCCACCTGCATGCCCGAGGGCAGTCGGTCCTGGATGTTGTTCTGGGCGCCGGGCTGTCGCATGTTCTGGTAGAGCAGGTCCTCGAAGACCGCTCGCGACTGCTTGAAGCCATTGGTGCTGACGTTGGCCAGATTGTTGGAGATCACATCCAACTTGACCTGCTGCGATTCCAGGCCGGTCTTGGCAGTCCACAGTGACTTGATCATGGCGCACTCCTGGGAGTCATCGGTGGCGGCGCGGGAAGCGCTTAGCCCTGAAGGGAGAGCAGGCTGTTGGCCCGCTGGTCATTCTCATCGGCGGTGCTGATGACCTTGGTCTGCATCTCGTAGCGCCGTGCCACGTCGATCATCGACACCATGGTATCCACGGCACTGACATTGCTGCCCTCCAGTGCGGCGCTGACCAGGCGTACGTTCTCGTCGGCCGGCAGGGCCGCTGGCTGCTCCTGGTCAACGGCATCGGGCCGGAACAGCCCGTCATCGCCTCGGGCCAGGGCGCCCGCCGCTGGATTGACGAGCTTGAGGCGCCCCACCGGCACCAGGGCATCGGGATCTTCGCCGGCGCCGATGGTGCTGATAGTGCCATCGGCGCCGATCGAGACCTGAGCCCTCAGCGGCAGCTGGATGGGACCGCCTTCGCCAATCACCGGGCGACCCACGCTGGTCAGCAGGCCATTGCCATCGACATGCAGATCCCCGCGACGGGTGTAGGCCTCGCTGCCGTCCTGGGCCTGAACCGCCAGCCATCCTTCGCCGTCGATGGCCACGTCCAGGGCACGGCCGGTCTGATTGATGACGCCAGGCGAAAGGTCCGCTCCCGGCGTGGAGGCTGCCACCGAGACGCGGGTCAGCAGGCGACCATCGCCCTGCACCGGCACGGCGCGCATCGCATGCAGCTGTGCGCGAAAGCCGGCGGTGTCGAGGTTGGCGAGGTTGTGGCTGACCACCGTCTGCTGCTCCATGCTCTGGCGCGCGCCGCTCATGGCGGTGTAGAGAATGCGATCCATGACTCAGTCTCCGTCGAGGCGATCAGCGCAGGTTGATGGCGGTCTGCAGAACCTCATCCTGGGTCTTGATGGTCTGGGAGTTGGCCTGATAGGCGCGCTGGGTGACGATCATGTTGACCAGCTCGCGTGCCATGTCGACGTTGGAGGTCTCGATCGCGCCTGACTCAATGGTCCCCAGCAGCCCGGTTCCCGGAGGACCGACCAGCTCCTGTCCCGACGCGGCCGTTGCTGCCCAGACGTTGTCGCCTTCAGGATTCAAGCCCTCTGGATTGCGGAAGTTGGCCATGACAATCTGGCCAGCCGCACGAGACTGCTCGTTGCTGTAGTTGCGCACCACGGTGCCATCGTTCTCGATGGCAATGCCCACCAGGGTGCCGGAGGTGTAGCCATTCTGGGTCAGCTCTGACGCGGTGGAGTTATTGCCGAACTGCGAGAAGCTCGAGATATCCATGTCGACATTGAGGGGGGCAGCACCGGTATCAGGGTCGAAATCGGTAACCTGAAGAGCGGCCGGAGTGGTGAGCTGACCATTAGCATCGAATGTAAGGGGCGTTGGGCCGGCGGAGGCCAGGACACCATCGATCGCCACGGTGGCATCCCAGCTGTTGTTGGCTGTCTTCTGATAATACACGCTGGTGTTGTGCGGGTTGCCCAGGGAATCGTAGAGGGTGAAATTATTGGCGTAGTGGTAACTGACTTGAGCTAGATTGCCGGCCCCATCCTCCAGTTCCACGCTGTCGAGTCCTTCACCGGCCACTTCACGGGAATCCAGATTGAGGGTGGCACTGACCTGGGTGGTAGCGCTGGCCGGCATCTCGTCGGAGGCCACACGCAGGACTTCAGGCTGGCCGCCGCCCTGCACCCCACCCGCCGCATTGACGCCAAACCCCATGAGGCGCGCACCCTGGGCATTCTGCAAGTAGCCATCGGAGGTCATGGTCAGCTGACCATTGCGCGAGTAGACCACCTGGCCGGCCTGCTCGAAACGGAAGAACCCCTGGCCGCTGATGCCCAAATCCAGGTTGCGGCTGGTCGCCTCCAGATTACCTTCGCTGAAGTCCTGCAGCACGTTGGACACTCGGGTTCCTAGACCTACCTTGGAGTTGGCGTAGACGTCGGCGAACTGGACACTGCTGCTCTTGAAACCCACGGTCTGTGAGTTGGCAATATTGTTACCCTGCACATCCAGGCTGGAGGCGGCGGCGTTGAGGCCGCTGAGTGCTTGTGAGAAACCCATGTCGTTATCCCCTGCGG
Organism: Halomonas ventosae; assembly: GCF_004361885.1. Taxonomy (GTDB): domain Bacteria; phylum Pseudomonadota; class Gammaproteobacteria; order Pseudomonadales; family Halomonadaceae; genus Halomonas; species Halomonas ventosae_C. The sequence continues at coordinate 326,974 of NZ_SNWH01000001.1, read as the reverse complement.
ATCAACTTTCAGTTATTAAAAGCGAGGCGGCGGCCCCTAGAGAATCTGCTTGATGTCGGCGAGGCCGACCTGGCCATAAATGGCGCCCAGGTCCAGCGCAAAGGCTCCCTTGTCATCGACCGGCGTGACGCCATTGACCCTGGCGTAGTTGAGGGTATCGACGCCAATCGCCTTGTCGCCTTGGGTCGCCTCGATGCTGACCTGGTAGGCGCCTTCTGCGGCCTTTTGCCCGTCACTGGTCAACCCATCCCAACGGAAGGACTCCACGCCGGTCGAGACCGCCCCGACGTCATAGCGGTTGACCACTTCTCCGGCACCGTTGGTGATGGTGACCTTGACGTTGTCGGCAGGGGCAGCGAGCTCGATACCGAAGGGCGTGGTGTTCACCTCACCGCCTTCAGCATGGTTGAGCAGAACGCGGTTGCCGGGTACCAGTACGCCCTGACCGATCAGCCCCGACGCCTGTAGCGCCTGGCCGGCATTGATCTGACCGGTAATATCCTTGAGGGACTGGTTGAGTTCCTCGATACCGCTGACGGTGTTGATCTGCGCCAGCTGCGAGGTGGTCTCGCTGTTGTCCATCGGGTTGAGGGGGTCCTGGTTCTTGAGCTGGGTCACCAGGAGGGTCATGAAGTTGTCGCGCAGGTCACCGGATTGCTGCTTGGCCTGGCTGGCCGACGCTCCGCCGGCATTTAGGCTGTTGAGCACGCTACTGTCGATGGTGGTTGCCATGTGGTTAGCCCTCGCCCAGGGTCAATGTTTTAAGCATCAGTTGCTTGTTGGTGTTCATCACCTCGACGTTGGCCTGGTAGGAACGCGAGGCCGAGATCATGTTGACCATCTCGCCCACCGGATCGACATTGGGCATGGTCACGTAGCCTTGCTCATCCGCCAGCCGGTGCCCCGGGCGATACTCCATGCGCATGGGAGAGGGATCATCGACTACCTCGCGAACGCCAACGCCACCGATGCCGTCACGCGATGCACGACTCTCGAACATCACCTGCTTGGCGCGATAGGCCTCCCCATCGGGGCCTGACACGCTGTCGGCGTTCGCCAGGTTGCTGGCGGTGACATTCATTCGCTGAGACTGGGCGCTCATCGCCGAGCCGGAGATATCGAAAATGGAGAACATCGACATGCGCTCACTCCTGGGTTATTCGGGCTGCATGGCCTTCTTGAGGCCCTGGATACGACTGTTGAGAATCGTCAACGCCGACTGATAGCGCACCGAGTTGTCAGCAAACTGGGTGCGCTCGCGGTCCATGTCCACGGTGTTACCATCCAGACTTGGCTGATCGGGCACCCGGTACAGCAGCTCGCCAGAGGTGTGATGCGCTCCCTGGCCAGCAATATGGCGCACAGACGTTATCGACAGGCTCAGGGGTTCGCCCGTCCCGCCCGGCTGGACGGCTTTACGCAATTCGCTGGCAAAGTCCATGTCGCGAGCCTTGTAGCCCGGCGTATCGGCATTGGCGATGTTGCTGGCCAGCACCTTCTGGCGCTCCTGGCGCATCGCCAACGCCTGCTGGTGAAAGTTCAAGGAGGCTTCGAGCCGATCGATCATTCCGGCGATTCCCCGTCAAAGGTCAGTGATGATGAAGAATAGCCAAGCCGCTGTCAGGACAAAGGCTCGAATAGTCGTCATTCGGGTAGCCAATTCATGGGTTACACCGGCCAGGCAATCGCTAGAATCATCACACCCCCCTCTCTCACTGAGCTCGACATGCAACCACGCTTCCCGGCACAGCGCCCGACCCGGCACCTAGCCTGCATGCTGGCGATGGCCTTCTTGCTGCTGGCGGCACCGAGCCAGGCGGCACCAGACGCCATGCTTGAGAGCATCCACGCCTTCCTGCATGAACAGGTCATGGCGTCGGGCGATGTCGCGGCCTCGGGCGATGAGGTGGTCATCGAGATTCATCCACCCCGCGCCCGTCTGTCCAGCTGTGAACAGCCTGATCCCTTCCTGCCGCATGCCTCCTCTACACGCCTCATGGGGCGCGTTTCCGTGGGGGTGCGTTGTGGTGACCAGGGGCGTCAGGTGCGCTACCTGCAGGCTGACATCCATATCATGGGCAGCTATGTGGTCATGGCGCAGGATGTTGATGTCGGCCAGACCATCCGCCCAGAGCATCTTGCCGAGCAGCAGGGCAGCCTGGATCGCCTGCCCCAGCACACCGTCCTCGACCCGGGCCAGGCCGTCGGCCAGCAGGCCAGCCGCCCACTGGCGGCAGGTACCACGCTGCAAGACCATCATCTGCGCCCTCGCCAGCTGGTCAAGCGGGGGCAGCGTGTGCTGATCGAGGTACGTGGGCAGGGATTTCGGATTTCACGCCAGGCCGAGGCGCTGGAATCGGGAGGCCAGGGGGACAATATTCGCGTACGACTTCCCGACCGCCGGCTGCTCGAGGCCAGGGTGATCGACGAGGGGCGCCTAACCGTGGACTTCTGAACGTACCGGCAGCACACTCGCTGATGTGGCACAGGTGCGTTAAAGTTTTTCCATCGACGGCCGATACCCTTGATCATCCTCCTCCCATCGGTCATGAGGCCATCAACGTGAAAATCGATAATCACCCCCCCCTGCCGCGTCCTGGCCAGGCGGAACCCTCCGACGGGGCCCGCAAGGCACAAGGAGCCGACCGAGCCCACCAGCAGGATGCCGGCCCCTCCACCACCACTCATCTGAGTCAGGCCGCCCCGGATGCCAGTCAGGACATCGACACCCTGCGGGTGGAAGAGCTCCGCGAGGCGATCCGTGAAGGGCGCCTGGACGTGAGAGCCGAGCGCATAGCCGACGGCCTGATCGCCAGCGTACAGGATCTGCTGGCCGGCAAGGATGACAAGCCATGAGCCTTCAACACCTGCTAGAGCAACAGCAGTCGCGGCTGGGTGCGCTGACCCGCCTGCTGGAGAATGAACAAGAGCAGTTGCTCAGCGGCCACATCGATGGCCCATGGCTCGAGACTATCGCACTGGAAAAGTCCCGGCTGCTCACCCTGCTCGAGGAAACAGAGACGACGCGGTCACGCATCCAGCACAGGCTGGGCTATGGCAGTGGCGGCGACGCTGCGCAGCAGGCGGCACACGATGCCGGCTGCCTCGAGACATGGCGCGACACCCTCGAGATGGCGGCTCACACCGCTCGCCTCAATGAACGCAACGGTCATCTGGTTCACGCGCGCATGGCGCACAACCGACAGATGCTCGACTACATCCACCGCATCGCCGAGAAGTCCGTGTATTCACCCGACGGACGCGCAACCTCCGCTCAGAGACGCCTGAATACCTCTGCCTGACCAAAACCTCTGCCTGACCAAAACCTCCGCCTGACCAAAACCTCCGCCACAGCCACACCTTGGTCCCTTGATCCGTCTCGCGTCATGCTTACGGGAGCAGCTGGCCATGGGGATGCTTGCTTAGCCACTCTGCCAGTTCGCCGGCCGACATCGGTGCGCCCAGTCGATCACCCTGAACCCGATCAATCCCCTTTTGCCGGGCAGCGGCAAGCTGCGCGTCGGTTTCCACCCCCACCATGACACTGTCCAGTTGCAGCGCCTTGAGGCACTGCGACAGCGCACTGAGCGCCTGGCGAGCGAAAGGGCTGCTGTCCGACAGGCCATGCACCAGCTCGTGACCGATCTTTCCTTGCGACACAGGAAGCATCGCCAGACGCACCAGATCGACAGGGGCACTACCCAGATTGTCGACCACCAGGTGAACACCCATTCTCGCCAGGCGGCGCATTAGCAGGCTGTGCATTTCGTCTTGCGCGGAGAGCACCTGGCCATCCAGCTCCAGGCTCAGCCAGTCCAGATCATCTGCCCCCTGGCGCAGGAAGCGATCGATGGGGCAGCCATCGAAGACCGTCTGTTCCAGCAGGCTTGCATCGAGATTGACCGATATCCCAAGGCTGGACAGGGGCTCCCCTGCGGCTTGCCAACACCGATGCTGGGCGATGACCTGCTCAAGAACCCAGCGGTCAAGCCTGACCATCTGCGCCATTTCGGCCACCATCGGCAGGAAGGCCGCAGGCTGCCACTTGCCCTGCTGAGGATGTTGCCAGCGTACAAGGGCCTCGACGCTGACACAGTGGCCATCCTGCAGCCTGATCTGGGGCTGGAAGAGCACCTCAAAATGACGCTCGGGGCGCAGCAGAGACTCCTGCAAGCTTTGCCGCAGGGCCATGCGCTGCGCGAGCAGGCGCTTCAGGCTGCGGTCGAAGAACATCAGGCTTGCCGGACGCGTCTTTTCCAGTGCCTGTCCGGCGCTGCTCATCAACTGCTCAGGAGAGTCGCCATCGTCTGGATACATGGCAATGCCGATGGACAGGCTAAGCAACAAGGGCGGACGTCCCAACTTGAAGGGCGCCTCTATGGCTTCGATACAACGAAGGGCAGCGGCCTGCAGGCTCTCCGCAGACAACGGATGCTCGATCAGCACCCCCCAGCGATCCCCCCCGAGATAGCTGATGCTGTCCTCACTGCGCAGGGTACCCATCAGCCGACGGCTGATCTGGGGCAGCAGCGCCTGCATTACCGACTCACCATGGGCCTGGCGAACATCGTCGCCACGGTCCAGCCGGATCAACAGCACGGCCAGGCGCTGCTCATGGCGTTCTGCACGGTTCATGGCGTGGTGCAGCCGATCCTCGAATACCCACTGGCTGGCAAGGCCGGTATGTGGATCCGCGAACGGCGGAAAGTCACCGACATGGCCTTCTCTGAGGTCGACGAAGGCGAGCATCCTCGAGACACCGGCAACAGGGGGCTTAGGGGTCAACTCGCACATCAGCACCATTCTGGACGACTCGGCGTTTTCGCTGGCCAGCCATATGCGCTGCCACTGCGGGCTGTCCGCCTCGGGGTCATTGCCACGCGGAACCGGCAGCCATGACACCATCCGCATGACGTCAGTCAGCGACTTACCCACCAGCTGCTGCTCTTCCATCTCGAGCAATGCCAGAAACACCGGGTTGGCCCACAGCACTTTGTTGTGGGCATCAAGCAGCACCAGGCCCAGCGGCGAATTCTCAAGCACCAGCTGAGACAGCAAGGCAGGATGGTGCTTGAGGATCGCCGCATCCGCTCCCCCGTTACTGGAAGGGGGCTGTTGGGGGGGGGCAGCCCTGTCATCAGACATTGACGTCTCCAAGGAAGCGCTTCGCGCTCGGTCGCAGATACTAGGGCCTGAGCACGTTATCTAGAGGATACAGGCAATCATCAGCAGCCGAGATACACCCACGGCATATTTCCCTGAGCATTGGTCCTCTGAATCACTGGACTCTTTCCCTTATCATGTCTTCACTTATCGACCGCCTGATCCAGAACTTGAGGAGCCGGCGCATCGCAGCTCTCAAGCAAGGCGATGAATGGCCGATAACAAGGTAACAAAGAGAGGAGCCACTAAAGAGCTAGAGGGAAGGATGTCGCTACAAGCGGATGGCTATACGCTGGTGGAGCGCCCCAGCGAGATCGAGGCGTTGCTGGAAGGATTGATCGAAGCGGGGGGGGCCTCGCTGCAGGTGAACACCCCCTCCAGCAAGCCATTGCCGGTGCTGGTCATGGAACAGCACCCGGGTGAAACCTTGCTACTAGACATCAGCGCCATACGCGAGATGGCCGTCGCCCTGAAGCGCGGCGAGGCGTTCCGGTTACTAGGCCAGGCCCACCACAAGAAGTGGCGCACTCCGCGCATGACAATACTCGAGTGCCACGAGGCCGATGGCCGCATGCTATGTACCTGCCCGTTTCCTGTCACGGTTGAGGTGCTTCAGCGTCGTGAATTCTTCCGGGCTCGCCTGAGGCTTGGCATGGAGGTGGGCGCCATCCTGCGCACCCCGCATGGCGGATCGTCACAGGGCGACCTCAGGGATCTCTCGCTGGAGGGCTGCCAACTGGAAATGTCGCTCTCGGCGGGCGGCATGCTGGCCGGCGCTAATCAGCCGATGGAAATCGAGCTCTGTTTTCCCAACGATACCCGGTTTGTGGTGCAAGCCTGTCTACGTCACCAGCTAGTCGATACCCAACGCCAGGTGCTCCTCGGCGGTTTTCGTTTCGAGCAAACTACCGGCGAGCAAGAGCGACAGCTATGGTTCTTGGTGCGCGAGATTGAACGTGAGGCGGCGCGCAATGCCGAAGACAGCGACGCATCGCGCCTGCCATCGCGGCTTTTCCAGGCGCGTAACGCCAGCGAACCAGCGGTGGCACGCCGCAATATACAAGACTATCCCACACCGATGGCCAAACGGCTGGCCGCTATCGCCGGATACCTGGATGCCCAGCTTCTTGAGCTGCAGCAAGGCAGAGAAGTCGATTCGGTGCAGCTGTCGCGCCATGCCGACCGCCTCCTGCAGTTGCACGACGAGGACCGCGACGGGCTGCTCTTCGCGACACGCTGCCTGCAGCACGAACCCCGGCTGGTGCGTCATGGTCTCGCCGTGGGCGTGACCCTGCTTGACCTGGCTGGCCTGCCATCGCTTCACCGCACGCTGCGCAAGGCCATGGTCGCCAGTGCCATGGTGCATGACCTGGGCAAGGCTCTGCTGCCTGCCGAGCTGTGGCAAGCGGCCCACTTCGATGAGCCCCAGTACCGACAGATGCAGCATCACGTAGCGGCACTGATGCGCCGGATGACACGCTGCCACTGGCTTTCAGCCAATATCCTCGAGTCGGTGGCCCACAACATCAATGAACGCCTGGATGGAAGCGGCTACCCTCGCGGCTTGTCCGGCAATGCGCTGCATGAGCTGGCACGAGCCGCTGCCGTGGTGGACGTTGTCGATGCCATGCGGCGAGATCGAGCGGATCGCCCTGCCTTCCGGGTCGAGGCTATCTACCGCCATCTGCTGCGTCATCCCGAGCATTTCGATCAACGCTGGGTAAAACGCTACATCCAGCAGTTCGGGCTCAACCCGATCGGCTCTCTGGTTCGCTTCGAGAACGGCCAGCTGGCATGGATACAGGCTCTGGATACCACTGGCATGCCGCTGCAGGTCCAGCTGACCGACTCACCCGAACCGCCTGGAAACGCACTAGGTGAGATACTGCGCGGACGCCACATTCAACGCCTTGGCGCGATTCGGGAAGAACTCCCCGTATCGACCTAAAGTCGTCGCATGAAGTGCCGATAACCGGATATGACTTACCTGACAGGGGCGATTCATGGCGACACCCATCCCGGCCCTTGTCAGACGATCGACAGCATCCCGTGACAAGATACCGGTACCCGGTCGGTACCGCATACGACAGGAGTAATACCCTCATGAATGCCATGCGAGGAGCGGCCGCCTACGGCCGCGGCGCCAGCGCCTATGCCAAGGTTGGAGTCGAGAGTGGCGTGATGTCCGCCAGCCCCCATCAGTTGATCGTGATGCTGTTCGATGGCGCCCTGGCCGCCATTCGTACTGCCCGCATCCACCTGCAGGATGGCAATTCGCCAAGCAAGGGACAGGCGATTTCCAAGGCCCTGGATATTGTCAATAACGGCCTTCTGGCAGCCCTGGATGAAGAGCGCGGTGGCGAGATTGCCGAGCGGCTCGCCTCACTCTACGACTATGTCAGCCGCCTGCTGCTATCTGCCAACCTTCACAACGACCTCGAAAGCCTGGGTCAGGCTGAGGCGCTACTGGACAACATCGCCTCAGCGTGGCGGGATATCGGCGACCAGGCGGTAAGGGGCTGAGCATGGAATACCGCGAACAGCCAAGCAGGCAGCAGGGCCTGCTCGATGCTTATGAGCGGCTACTGGCACGCACTCGCCTGATGCTGGATCTGGCACGTGATGCCAACTGGCCGGAATTGCTCAATCAGGAAATCGTTTACCTCAAGCAAGTGGAGCAGGTGGCGTCGCGGGATAACGCTCAAGCCCTGGATACCGAGCAGCAAGCACGCCAGGCATCGTTACTTGAACAGATACTTGAAAACGATCTCGAGATTCGCCAGCGTCTAATCAATCGTCGCAATGAGCTGGGTAAGCTGATCAGCGCCTCGCAGCGCCAACGCAATCTTAGTCACGCCTATGGTGTCCCAGCGCCATCACCAACACAGCCTGTTGATCCGAACCTCAGCAAGAGAGCACCGTGAGTGGCATAACCCCCCTGCTGGACACCCTGCTGCACCAGGTATTGGGTAAACGGGTCGATGTCCCGCCTGCCCGTGACCTCAACCAGCCTGTCAAGCCGACCTCCCCCACGGATGCGCCTACCGCCGTGCATAGCGACTCTCGGCTTGACGCCAGAACCCGCCCACCGCCACTGGCCGAGTCCGGGCGAGCCTCGCAGGAGCTTGCGAAGACCTCTCCACAGCCCCTGCCCCCCCAGCGCCAGTCCCCCGCCTCGGCGCAGACCCACTTCAGCGGCTCGGCCCGAGCCATTGCCGACCTGTTGCTGCGCTTCCCGGCCCCCCCCTCCATGGTCAGCAGATCGTCACCCCTGATCTCGCCCGGCCAGCCGGCAGATCCGGCCATGGTGGCCCTCCGCCTGGAGGATAGCATTCGCCACAGCGGGCTCTTTTATGAGTCACACCTCGCCCGCTGGTACAAGGGCGAGCTGCCGCGCCAGCAGCTTCAGCGGGAGCCGCAGATGTGGCGCACCCTGCAGTTCATCCCCATGCAGGCAGGCCATGCACGCGTCCAAGCGAGCCCCCCTTTCGCCTCGACCGACGACCGACATGGGATGCGCCAGCCCCCCACTGCACCAGCGACACCACCCCCTTCCCCGAGTTCCGGCACGGACACCCGCTCTGCCCGCCTACCGACGCAGGCGGGCACAGCCCCTGCAGCCTTATCGTCCACCCCAACGGATCACGAAACGCCAGCCCATGGCCGAGAAGCGGGGCCCGAGAGGAGCTTTCTCCGCGACTCAGGCCAGCCCGTTCACGACAGCCTGCAGGGGATCGTCCGCCACCAGCTGGAGATGCTGGTGACACCGACATTGCGCTGGGAAGGTGATGTCTGGAGCGGCCTGTTCATGGCGCTGATGATCCAGGTACCCCCCGAGCGACAGAGCCGTGCCAGTGACGACAATCCCGCCCACCGGCAACGAAACACCGACCAGCGAGGGTGGCACTCGCAGATCGACCTGGACATTGCCGGCCTTGGACGGGTGAAGGCCTCGTTATGGATGCAGGCGGCCGGCGTGGAAATCGACCTGGGCGTGGCCGATGCTCGCGCTTACCAGTCACTCGAGAAGGGACTGGACCGCCTAAGATCCCGGTTGACTGTTCACGGCTTCGATGAGATCAAGCTCGACCTGCATCGGCTTGACGAGGCACAGAGACCATGACGGAACCTCGTCACGTCGGGCGTCGTCAGGCCATTGCCTTGGCCTATCACGACGCTGATGACGCACCTCGGGTCGTCGCACAAGGGTACGGGGAACTCGCCGAGCGGATCATCTCAGAAGCCAGGCGCCAGGGGATTTACGTCCATGATGCCCCTGAACTGGTCGGCCTGCTGATGCAGCTGGACCTGGACGAGGCGATTCCCCCACGACTCTATCAGGTCATCGCCGAGCTGCTGGTGTGGGTCTACGAACTGGCGCCAGCAGACCCCAGCGACGATGCCCCGGCGTGAAACGCTGCCATACACACTGGCGATTGATGCAAAGACGTAGTTATTGGTAAATATTTGTAAATATCTAAATTTGCTTAAGGGCTTAGGATACAGCCTTATCGCCATGTTTTTTCACATGTTTTTGGTTACGTCTTAGCCATGATCCTGGGTGGCCATGGTTTTATACTCCTTTAGGTAGATTGCATCTGTTTCTCATCCGCTGACAAGATGCCCCCAGGATGCGCTCAGGCCCACCTGACGCCAGACTCCAGGACGAGCCCCAAGGCAGATACCACACAACAACAGGCCCGCCGGGTCCGGACAACGCCAAGACATTCCAACGCCGACAGGGAACATGCATACCTATAACCTGATTGACGAGATTCACGAGCTGAACCTCGCCTACCTGCTCCTCGCTCAGCGTCTGATCAATGACGATCGCGCCTCGGCCCTGTTTCGCCTCAAGATCGATGACGAGATGGCGGACCTGATCCTGGAACTCAGTGCGCGCCAGCTGGCACGACTTTCCCGCATCAACCAGCTGCTTTGCCACTTCGGGCACGACAGCGCCGATCAGTTACGCCAGCTAACCCAGAATCCACGAGAACAGGGTCTGGACCAGTTCCATGCTTCATTGCTGATGGCATCACGTCCGGCGATCTCATCCACCGCGGAGGGATAAAACCATGTCGAACAAGAGCCTGCTGCAAGAAATGCAACAGGTGCAGCTGGCCATCGACCTGATCGAGCTAGGTGCACGATTGCAAGTTCTGGAGACCGAAACGGATCTGAGTCGCGCCCGCCTGATTCGGCTATTCAAGGAAGTCCGCGGCATGTCGCCCCCCAAGGGCATGCTGCCCTTCTCCACGGACTGGTTCATCACCTGGATGCCGAATATCCATTCGTCACTGTTTTACAACATCTTTCTTCGCCTTCAGGAAGATTATGGCTGCGCACGGATGGAGGCCTTCATCAAGGCCTATCGGCTATATGCGGAGCAGGTGGAGACCGATGATGCCGAAACCGTACTGGGCCTGACCCGCGCCTGGACCCTGGTGCGCTTCTTCGAGAGTGATCTATTGCAGCTCTCGACCTGCACCCGATGTACCGGTCGCTTCGTAGCACATGCTCACAGCCCGAGACACGATTTTGTCTGTGGCATCTGTCAACCCCCCTCTCGTGCCGGCAAGACCCGCAAGCGCCAAACGCGCGAGATCGAGAGGGTCCACCCCAAGCAAGCGCAAGCCCCAGAGGCCAGCCGCCGGGCCTGAGCCACGCTCGGCCCTTTACCCGCGGGGCGAACCGGCCCCGCGCCCGCCAAACAAGTTTTCCCACTGCTCTCAAGTCTCGCCCACAGCCGCCGATATCCCTAGCAAGACGTCATTCATCGCCTTGCTAGGGATACCGGCCGTGCTGATACCCATCGGATACCTCGTTGTCCTCTTTTCCGTATTTGGCGGCTTCGCCTTGGCGGGCGGCCATCTGGGCCCTTTGTTCCAGCCGACGGAATTCCTGATGATCTTCGGCGCCGGCATCGGGGCTTTCATTGCCGCCAATAACGGCAAAGCCATCAAGGCCACCTTCCGTATCTTTGCCCGACTGCGGCGCTCCAACAAGTACGACAAAGCGCTCTACATGGAGCTGATGGCGCTACAGTACAAGATGCTCTCCAAGATTCGCCGCGACGGTATGCTGGGCATCGAGCGCGATATCGACGACCCCGGCGAAAGCACCCTGTTCAACGAACACCCCAAGGTACTCGCCGATCCCTTGATCATGGGGTTTCTCACCGATTACCTGCGTCTGATGGTGAGCGGCAGCATGGATCCCCTGGAACTCGACGAGCTGATGCTCCATGAGATCGAGGCCTTCGAGCAGGAAGCCCACATCCCCGTCGATGCCATTACCAAGGTGGGGGATGCCATGCCCGCCTTCGGTATCGTCGCCGCCGTCATGGGAGTTGTGAAGGCGCTCAGCGCTGCGGGTGCCGCTCCGGACGAGATGGGTCAGATGATTGCCCATGCCCTGGTGGGTACCTTCCTGGGCATCCTGGCGGGTTACGGCTTCATCAACCCGCTGGCGAGCCGAGTCGAACGCCAGGCACATGAGGTCGAGAAAATCCTTCAATGCATGCGTGTCACGCTGCTGGCCAGCCTGCACGGTTATGCCCCCCAACTGGCCGTGGAGTTCGGGCGCAAGGCACTGCACACCGAAGAGCGCCCGAGCTTTACCGAGCTGGAAGAGTATGTTCGCAATGCCAAGGCGGGTGAGAACGGCGCATGACCCCGGATCGCAGACCCATCATCATCCGCCGCAAGAAGGTGGTCCACCGTCACCATGGGGGCAGCTGGAAGATTGCCCTGGCAGACTTCATGACGGCCTTGATGGCCCTGTTCCTGGTCATGTGGATCTTGTCCCAGGCCAGCGATAAGCAGCGCGAGGCCGTCTCCGAATACTTTCGCACCCCGTTGCTTACCGCCATCACCGGCGGGGATGGCGCCGCCCAAAGTGCCAACGTGATTCCGGGAGGCGGGCCTGACCCCGTCCATGCCGACGGAGAGCAGGCGCGCATCGATTTGCGCACCCAGACACGCCCGAGCGAGCAGCAGCGTCGCGCCTTTCGCGATCTTCAGCAACGTATCGAGACGGCCATCGACGCCGACCCGGATCTTCGCCAAATGCGCCAGCAACTGCGTTTTGACATGACGCCGGAGGGTCTGAGAATCCAGCTGTTTGATACCGAGCAGCGGCCGATGTTTGCCCTTGGCAGCGACCGGGTGGCCCCCTACATGCGCGACCTGCTTCGTACCATGGCGCCACTGCTCAACGAACTGCCCAACGACCTGAGCATCAGCGGCCATACCGACAGCCTGGCTTACCTAAACGGCTATCGTGGCTACAGCAACTGGGAGCTCTCGAGTGACCGGGCCAATGCCTCTCGCCGGGAACTGGTGTCGGGAGGCCTGAATGCCGCCAAGTTGCTGCGGGTATCCGGTCTTGCCGACCGGGTTGTGATGCCGGGCACCAATGACAGCGACCCCATCAATCGACGCATCGAACTGCTGGTGCTGTTCCGTCAGGTGGCAGAGCGCATCCGTTCACCGAGTGTGCTCAGCGGACCGGGAATACCATCACCGCTCAACCAGCCACCGACATCAGGGGAGGATGTCATGCCGATCAAAGAATTCAGCGAAGGCCTAAAAAAGGCTCTCGGTACAGAACAATTGGCGCCCTGAGGGGCGAACATCAATCCCGGGTGGGGACACGCGCATGGATATCACCGATTTCTATGACACTTTCTTCGAGGAGGCAGAAGAGCTCCTGGCCGACATGGAGCGCCATCTTCTCGAGATCGATCTCGAGGCGCCGGACGCCGAACAGCTCAATGCCATCTTCCGTGCCGCTCACTCCATCAAGGGAGGCGCTGGCACCTTCGGCTTTGAGGTGTTGCAGAAGACTACGCACCTCTTCGAGAACCTGCTGGACCACACCCGCCGGGGAGAACTCTCCCTGCGTCGAGACATCGTCGACATCTTTCTGGAAACCAAGGACATGCTGCACGACCAGCTCGATGCCTATCGCAACGACGAGGAGCCCGATCAGGAGGCTTTCGCACGCATCTGCCAGACGCTTCAACAGCTGGCCCGGGAAGAAATCGGCCAGGAGCTCGAGACCTCTGGCGGCCTACCGACCCCGCCAGACGCTGCTTCTTCGCAAACACCCGCGCCCGCCGCATCGAGCGAGGCCTCCGGGAGCGAACAGGCACCCGACGCCCCTCCCGGTGAGCAGGTTCTGGTAGTAGCTCTGCTCAACGTCGGTGAGAAGGATCGCGGTCTGCTGGTGGAAGAGCTCGGCCAGTTGGGGGAGATTCACGATACGCACGGCGACGAAAGCTGCTATGAGATCACGCTTGTCACCAATGTCAGCCGAGACGACATCGAGGCGGTGATGTGCTTCATCGTCGAGCCGGAGCAGCTGCAGATTCGCGCGGCAGCCCATCAGGGCGCTTCCCCCCCACCCGCCTCGCAACCCCAGACCAACAAGGCGCACGCCTCGTCTCCTTTATCTCCTTCTAGCCAGAGTGACAAGCCAAAGGCGAAAAAACCCAAGGCGGGGGGCGAGTCCAGCTCGATTCGGGTATCGGTGGACAAGGTGGACCAGATCATCAACCTGGTGGGTGAGCTGATCATCACCCAGTCGATGCTCGATCAGACTGTCAGCGAGCTGGAGGGCGTCTCGCATCGCGGGCTGCTCAATGGCATGAGCCTGTTGCAGCGCAATGCGCGGGATCTCCAGGAAGCGGTCATGTCCGTGCGCATGGTGCCTATGGATTATGTGTTCAGTCGCTATCCCCGGCTGGTACGCGACCTGGCAGGCCAACTCGGCAAGGATGTCGAGCTGGTTACCGAAGGCGAATCCACGGAACTCGACAAGAGCCTTACCGAGCGCATCATCGACCCCCTCACCCACCTGGTACGCAACAGCCTCGATCACGGTATCGAGACCCCGGAAGCCCGCGAGGCAGCCGGCAAGCCACGCACCGGCCGCCTGACCCTCTCGGCGCAGCATCAGGGCGGCAACATCCTCATTGAGGTCATCGACGATGGGGCCGGCCTCGACCGTGACAAGCTGCTTGCCAAGGCCCGCGAAAGTGGCCTCTCAGTCTTTGACTCGATGAGCGACGATGAGGTGTGGCAACTGATCTTTGCTCCCGGTTTCTCCACGGCCAAGGAAGTCAGCGATGTCTCCGGTCGCGGAGTAGGCATGGATGTGGTCAAGCGCAACATCCAGGGCATGGGCGGCCACGTCGAGATCCTGTCGCGCAAAGGCAAGGGCACCACCACTCGCATCGTTTTGCCTCTTACCCTGGCCATCCTCGATGGCATGTCCATCAAGGTCGGTAGCGAGGTGTTCATCCTGCCGCTTTCCAGCGTGCTGGAATCCCTGCAGCCCTCACGCGATGACCTCTACGCCATGGCCGGCGACGATGTGGTGCTCAAGGTCCGTGACGAGTACCTGCCTGTCGTGGCCGTGCATGCGGCATTCGACGTAGAAGGCGCCAAGACCGAGCTCAACGAAACGATCGCCGTGATCGTCCAGGGCGAAGGTCGCCGTTACGCCTTGCTCGTGGATGACCTGATCGGCCAGCAACAAGTAGTCGTGAAGAACCTGGAAACCCATTACCGCAAGGTGCCTGGCGTGTCGGCGGCGACCATCCTGGGTGACGGCAGTGTCGCTCTGATCCTGGATATCGCCGGCCTGCATCGCCTGAGCCGCGTCAAGAAGGAGGCGCAACGCCCACAGCGCACCTTCAATGATTTCGCGTCAACGCTCCACAAGGAAGGAGAACCATCATGAGCAGGCTGTCAAAAGACGCCGAATTCGCCGCTTCCGAGGCCCAGAATCGCGAGTTCCTGGTGTTCTCGCTGGGGGAGGAAGAGTACGCCATCGACATCCTCAAGGTGCAGGAGATACGCGGCTACGAAAACGTCACGCGTATCGCCAATACCCCGGAATTCATCAAGGGTGTGACCAACCTGCGGGGCATCATCGTGCCCATCGTCGACCTGCGCATCAAGTTCCATCTCGACAAGGTCGAATACGCGGGCCAGACCGTGGTCATCGTGGTCAATGTCGCCGACCGCGTGGTGGGTATCGTGGTGGATGGCGTCTCCGATGTGATGACCCTAACGCCCGAGCAAATCAAGCCAGCCCCCGAATTCGGCGTTACCTTGTCATCCGACTTCTTGAGCGGATTGGGCAGCCTGGAGGATCGCATGCTGGTGCTGGTCGATATCGACAAACTGCTCACCAGCGAGGAAATGGCGCTGGTCGAAGGCACCAGCGCATAGAACGGGAGGCCGGCGCGATCAACGCCTGATGCCATGTAACAACTGCGGACGCCTGATGCGTCACGCCAGTCAACCCGCGGTGGCCTGCGTGCCGCCTGACACAAGGAGCGGGAAGTGAAGATACTCGACAACATGACGGTGCGGGTCAGCTGGCTGCTGGTGCTGGGCACCTTCACCTTGCTGGTGCTGGCCGTCAGCCTTCTCGGCCTGTTCGCCTTGTCGGAAGGCAAGGCGGTCGTTGCCCAGCTCGCACCGGCAGCCGGTGAAACGGGCGCAGCGCTCAAGGCGTCGTTCGCTGACTTCGCAAGCGGGATGCAGCTGGCAATCGTGGCGGCATGGCTGGCCACGCTGGCCAGCGTGGGGGTGGTCTTGTGGGGCGTCACGGTCAATGTCGTACGCCCGCTGGGAGAACTCGTCGGCTTTTTCAGGCGCATGCAGGAAGGCCATCTGGCCCAGTCGATTCCACGTCGCGGAAACAACGAGATAGGACGACTCTACCGCTCTCTGGACGAGATGCAGCATGGCCTTGCCGACACCGTGGGCACGGTGCGCAACGCCAGCGAATCCATCTATCACGGCACCCAGCACATCGCCCACGGCAACAACGATCTCTCCGCACGTACCGAACAGCAAGCATCCTCGCTGCAGGAGACGGCCGCCAGCATGGAGGAGCTCTCCTCTACCGTGAACCAGACCGCGGACAATGCTCGCCAGGCCAGCCAATTGGCCAGTGACGCCTCCCGTGCGGCCCAGCAAGGCGGTGAGGTCGTCAGTGAAGTGGTATCGACCATGCATGAGATCAGCCAGGGGTCTCATCGCGTTGCCGAAATTATCGGCACCATCGATGCGATCGCCTTTCAGACCAACATCCTGGCCTTGAACGCCTCGGTGGAAGCCGCCAGAGCCGGCGAACATGGCCGCGGCTTCGCGGTGGTTGCCCAGGAGGTACGTAACCTGGCGACCCGCAGCGCCAATGCGTCAAGCGAGATCCGTATGCTGATCCAGACATCGGTTACGCAGGTGGAAGCAGGGACGTCGCGCGCGGACCGTGCCGGCCAGGCCATGAGGGAGATTGTCACTGCCGTTCAGCGGGTCAGCGACATCATGGGCGAGATCGCCTCGGCGAGCTCGGAACAGAGCAGTGGCATCGCTCAGGTCAATGATGCCGTCGCTCAGATGGATCAGGTCACTCAGCAGAATGCCGAGCTGGTTCAGCAGGCGGCCAATGCCGCCAATCAGCTGGAAGCCGAGGCCAGCAGGCTCAAGGCGGCCGTCACCCGCTTCCAGCTCGGCAAGCAGGCCGTCGTCACGCAGGACGCACGCCCGCCACACGAGGGCGAAGACAATAGCCTGGCGCGCTGGATGCCGACACTGATGCCGGCGCACAGCATGGAATATCAACAGGCTGGCGAGGGTAACCACAGCACAGCGCAGCGTCAGGATGGTGGATAGGCGCCCTCCACATCGACCTTCGGCAACCTGCCGTGGCGACGCCACGCAATAATAACCCAACGGCCTCGGCCTTATGCCTTAGCAGGGGACATCGCATGCGAAACAACCAACCCGTCACACAGCAAGAGTATCCGCTCCACGACGAGCACTTCCTGATCTCGCGCACGGATCTCAAAGGCCGCATCACCTATGCCAACCCAGCCTTCATCGAGGTCAGCGGTTTCAGCCACGAGGAGTTACTCGGCGCGCCACACAACATCGTGCGCCATCCCGACATGCCAGAGGCGGCCTACCAGAACCTCTGGGACACCCTGTCAGCCGGAAAAAGTTGGAAGGGGTTGGTCAAGAACCGGCGCAAGAACGGCGATTACTACTGGGTAGAAGCCAGCGTTTCGCCCATTGTCGAGGACGATCAGGTCGTCGGCTATGCGTCGGTCAGGGTCAAGGCCGACCCGATCGAGGTCGAGAAGGCCGAAAAGGCCTACGCGTTGATCCGCGAGGGCCATGGCCGGCGCTTCGCGCTTGAACGCGGGCAGCTGCGTCGCCGCGGACTTTTCAGTCGCCTGGCGCGCCTTAATCTGCGCAGCCTGCGGGCACGCGTGGTGACCATGGTGGTGGTGGCCGGCCTGCTGCTCTCAGCAAGCGGCGCCATGGGGCTCTATAGCGTGCAAGTCGCCGGCGAGCGACTGCAGGCCCTCGATAGGGACGGCCTGCAGGACGTGGCTCGCCTGCAGCAGATCGACCAACTGGCCACCCGCGCCCACCAGTCGCTCGCCCAGAGTGAGCGCTTCATGCTGATCGATAACAAGGACCAGCATGCTGAGGCGTTACAGGAGATCGAGTCATCCCTGAAGACGCTATGGACGGAGTACCGCTCGCGAGAGGTCAATCAGGATGAACAGACCGATGCCTTCGACAGCGTGCTGACAAACTACCTGCAAGACGGTCTGGGATACGTCATTTCCCTGCTTCAGGGCGACGACAATTTCAATACCTTTACCAAACTGCCGGAGCATATCGAGGCCATGCAGGCGATGGGCGCGACCCTTTCCACCGAGATCAATGATCTGATCCAGGGCAAGCAGGCCGATGCAGTAAGACTGGCCAACGCGGCTCGCTCAGAGCAGCACCGCATGCTGATGGCGCAGGCCGGCATGCTGGCCATCGGCCTGCTGGTGCTGATCGTGATCGGCGCTCTCACGCTGCGCGCGGTGCTGCGCCCGCTGCGTGATGCCGAAGCCTTCACCCTGCAGATCGCCTCGGGGAACCTCGCCGCCGATGTGCCGGCGCGTCGTCATGACGAGCTGGGCCGCCTGCTGCAGGCCC
This sequence comes from Halomonas ventosae, assembly GCF_004361885.1. Classification (GTDB taxonomy): domain Bacteria; phylum Pseudomonadota; class Gammaproteobacteria; order Pseudomonadales; family Halomonadaceae; genus Halomonas; species Halomonas ventosae_C. The sequence goes on along the minus strand of NZ_SNWH01000001.1, from coordinate 308,789 downwards.
TGGACATCATGCGCAAGAGCCTCGCCAGCATCGTCGATGACGTCAATGGCGGCGTTCGTGTGGTGACACCCGCCGTCCGCGATATCGCATCGGGCAACGAAGATTTATCTGCGCGTACCGAACAGCAGGCCGCCTCACTGCAACAGACTGCCTCGAGCATGGAAGAGATGACCACCGCGGTACAGCACAACTCTGACAATGCTCGACAGGCCAGCGGACTAGCCTCAGAAAATGCTGCACGCACCCAGCAGACCGGCGAGCTGATGCACCAAGTTGTTGACACCATGGGGCAGATCACCGACAGCTCTCGCAAGATGACGGAGATCATCAATGTCATCGATTCCATTGCCTTCCAGACCAATATCCTGGCGCTGAATGCCTCGGTGGAAGCGGCTCGGGCCGGCGAGCAGGGGCGCGGTTTTGCCGTGGTTGCCGGAGAAGTCCGCAATCTGGCCGGCCGCAGCGCCGAGGCAGCCAAGGAGATCCGTGAGTTGATTGATGGCTCGGCTCGCCAGATCAGTGGCGGCGCCGAGCTGGTACACAAGGCAGAAACATCCATCAACGCCGTCATGGAAGCGTCCACCCGGGTCAACGACATCATGGCCGAGATCACAGCGGCCTCCGATGAACAGAGCAACGGCATCACGCAGATCAACCAGGCGGTGGTGGAAATGGACCAGGTGACCCAGCAGAACGCGGCACGGGTGCAGACCTCGGCCCGCGCCGCCGGCGAGCTCCAGCACCAGGCTGACCTGCTCGGCCATGCCATTGCCGCCTTCCGGCTGCGTGGCGCCGGCATGGAACAGGCGCCCTCGCTAGCGAAGCGCCGTGGAGCGCTTGAGAACCCTGAGACCAGGCCCTCACAAGCCGCGTCTTCACTTCAACAGGCGAGCCCAATGGCAGGCAAGGCCGAAAAGCCTCGAGCCACGGCTGTCGAGGAGTGGGAGGAGTTTTGAACGCGCCTCGAAGTATCGCCATGCCGGCGGAGGAGAGAAGCTGGGGAAATGCTCGGCTCGAGCGGGATCTCGAGTTGACCGACACGGATTTTGCCACCATCCGTCAGCTAATCTATCGGCGGGCAGGCATCGTGCTCGCCGAGCACAAGCGCGAGATGGTCTACAGCCGCCTGGCAAAACGCTTGCGCCATCATGGGCTGACGCGCTTTGCCGATTACCTGGCGCGCCTGGAAGGCCAGCCCGATGCCCGCGAGTGGGAGGCCTTCACCAACGCCCTGACCACCAATCTCACGGCCTTCTTCCGTGAAGCGCACCATTTTCCGCTACTGGCCGATCATGTTCGCGCGCGCCCGGGGAAGGTGCGCATCTGGTGTGCCGCCGCATCAACCGGGGAGGAGCCCTACTCCATCGCCATGACGCTGATCGACACCATGGGGGCGCACAGCGGCCAGGCGGAGGTGGTGGCGACGGATATCGACACCGATGCCCTAGCCAGGGCCAGAACCGGCATCTACCCCCTTGAACAGGTATGCAAGCTCGAGGAAGCGACGATCAAGCGCTTCTTCCAGCGCGGCAAGGGGGTACACCAGGGCTTCGCGAGAATTCGCCCCGACGTCGCCTCGATGATCGACTTCCAGCCACTCAACCTGCTCGCTGCCCAGTGGCCGGTGACGGGGCCCTTCGATGCGATCTTCTGTCGCAATACCATGATCTATTTCGATAAATCGACACAAGCGCGGATTCTCGAGCGATTTGCCCCGCTCCTCAAGCCCGATGGCCTGCTGTTTGCCGGCCACTCCGAGAACTTTTCCCAGATCACTGACGCGTTTCGGCTACGTGGCCAGACCGTCTACACGCGCCACGCCGCACGTTGAACCATTCAAGTCTTGCCCATGCAGGCCGATAGATACTCCAGGATCGGCCTGCGCGAACTCGCGGCGGGCTGCCGGAACAACAGGAGACGACCCCTTGAGCGCCAACAGAATCAAGGTGCTGTGTGTCGACGATTCGGCGCTGATACGCGACCTGCTGACGAAAATCATCAATGACCAGCCCGACATGGAAGTGGTGGCCGTTGCCCCGGACCCCCTCGTGGCGCGTGATTTGATCAAGCGTCACAATCCGGATGTGCTGACGCTGGATGTGGAGATGCCGCGTATGGACGGCCTCGACTTCCTGGAACGCCTGATGCGCCTGCGCCCCATGCCGGTATTGATGGTGTCTTCGCTGACCCTGGAAGGCTCCGAGGTGACACTGCGTGCGCTGGAGCTGGGTGCGGTGGATTTCGTGGCCAAGCCCTCCCTGGGCATCCGCAACGGCATGCTGGAATACGCCAGCGAGATTGCCGAGAAGCTCCGGGCCGCAGCGCGTTCTCGTCCACGCCAGGCAAGACGCCCGGATAGCCCAGGCCCTCGGCCGCTCAAGGCCCCCATGGTCTCCAGTGAAAAGCTGATCATCATCGGCGCCTCCACCGGCGGTACCGAGGCGATTCGCAATGTCCTGGAGCCACTGCCGGCCAACAGCCCCGCCATCCTGATTACCCAGCACATGCCAGGGGGCTTCACCCGCTCCTTCGCCGAGCGTCTCGATCGCCTGTGCCAGCTCAGCGTCAAGGAGGCGGCCGACGGCGAGCGCATCCTGCCGGGGCATGCCTATATCGCCCCGGGCGATGCTCATCTCAAGCTGGCACGCAGCGGCGCCAACTACGTCGCCTGCCTCGATGAGGGACCACCCGTCAATCGGCATCGGCCCTCGGTGGACGTGCTGTTCCACTCCGCCGCCAGCCAGGCCGGCCGCAATGCCATCGGCGTGCTGCTGACCGGGATGGGCAAGGATGGTGCAGCCGGCCTGCTGGAAATGCGCCAATCCGGCTCGGCCACTGTTGCTCAGGATGAGAGCAGTTGTGTGGTGTACGGCATGCCGCGTGAGGCCATCGCCCTAGGTGCGGCGGCGGAGGTACTCCCCTTGGAAGACATCGCACCACGCCTGCTGTCCTTGGCGTCAGCCTCGGGCCGTACCCAGCGAGTGTAGCGAGCAACTCCTATCGTTTACCGGCAATCCGCCTGAACCTTGCGCACAAGGACACACTGACATGATACGTCTGTTACGCAATATCAGTATCCATGCCACGATGGTAGGCATGCTCGCCTGCTTCGTGGTATCCATCATCGCGGTGGCCGTGATGGGGCAGGTGGCCAACCGCACGGCTCATGGCACTCTCAAGACCCTGAACCAGATCAATGTATCCCAGCTCAACCAGATCAATCGGGCCGATGCGCTACTGAGCAGCGCCAGGGTTGACCTCGAGATTGCCGCCAACCACTTCCTGCTGGACAACAGCGAGCAAGCCGACGAGCGTCTGACCTCGGCGAATGACAAGATCGAAAACGCCGAGGCACACTTCGAGGCCTTCGCCAGCGTGCCGCGCACCTCTCAGGGTGAGGAGCTTGGCGCCCGAGTCGAGTCCACCTTCGCTGAGCTGATCGCCCTGGTCCGCCAGCAATACCAGGCGCTCGACCAGATGGATAGCACGGGTTTCAACGTGCTGCGCGAACAGATGGTAGGGCCGGCCGCGGCGCAGGAGTCAGCCCTTCGCGACTTCGATCACTACGCCGATGAACGCGGCGAAACCTTGCTTGCCGACTATGCCGAGCTGTCCACGCTCTTCCAGCGTCTGCAGATCGTCATTCTGGGGGTTGTGGGGCTATTGGTGGTAATGATCTACCTGGGCCTGCGCCGTATCGTCATTGCCCCTCTTAACATCGCAGTGGAAAACCTGGAGAACATCGCCAGGGCCGATCTTTCCCGGGAGATCCGGGTAGTCGGCCGTAACGAGATCAGCAAGCTGTTCGCGGCCATGCGCGACATGCAGCAGAATCTCACGCGCATCGTCAGCGATGTGCGCGACAGCAGCGGCTCGATTCATGTAGGCAGTCGCGAGATCGCCAACGGTAACGCCGACCTTTCCTCGCGCACCGAGCAACAGGCCGCCTCGCTGGAGGAAACCGCCTCGAGCATGGAAGAGCTCACCACCACGGTGCAGCAGAACGCCGACAACGCCCGCCAGGCCAGCGGTCTCGCCCTCGATGCGTCCACCACTGCAGAACGGGGCGGCAAGGTGGTGGCGCAAGTGGTCAAGACCATGCACGGCATCTCCGGCAGTTCGAAGAAGATCGCCGATATCAACGGGGTGATCGACTCCATCGCCTTCCAGACCAACATCCTGGCGTTGAATGCCTCCGTCGAGGCGGCACGCGCCGGTGAGCAAGGCCGGGGGTTTGCCGTGGTCGCCGGAGAGGTGCGCAACCTGGCCAGCCGCAGCGCCGATGCCGCCAAGGAGATCAAGGGGCTGATCGAGGGCTCAGTCGCTCAGGTGCAGGAGGGCTCGACGCTGGTGGAACAGGCCGGGGAGACCATGCAGGAAGTGGTGGCCGCGGTACGTCGTGTTACCGATATCATGGACGAGATCTCGGCGGCCTCCCAAGAGCAAAGCGATGGCATCGAGCAGGTTAACCAAGCCGTTGGGCAGATGGACCAGGTCACGCAACAGAACGCCTCGCTGGTACAGGAAGCATCCGCGGCCTCCTCTTCCCTGGAAGAACAGGCCAACCGCCTGGAGCAGGCGGTGGCGGTATTCAAGCTGACAGGGTCTCAGCCGGCCAGCATGCCGACCCATGACCAGGCTCACCCCCCGGCACCGGCTCGCCCGGCCCCGCTATCACAAGCCCCCACGCCTCGCCAGCCTGAAAGACAGGTAGCCCCCGAGGCAGAGTGGGAAGAATTCTGAGCCTTGCCGATACGACTGTCGGCATTCACATGCCATGAATGAAAGAGGATACCCGATGGCAGACAAGAACATGAGCATCCTGGTAGTGGACGACTTCCCGACCATGCGCCGCATCGTGCGCAGCCTGTTGAAGGAGCTCGGCTTCACCAATGTGGAAGAGGCCGAGGATGGCCAGGACGCCTTGCAAAAGCTTAGTAGCGGCAACTTCGATTTCGTCGTCTCCGACTGGAACATGCCGAACCTCGATGGCCTGGAGATGCTCAAGCGCATCCGTGCCGATAGTGCCCTCAAGGATCTGCCGGTGCTGATGGTCACCGCCGAGGCCAAGAAGGAGAACATCATTGCCGCCGCCCAGGCAGGCGCCAGCGGCTATGTCGTCAAGCCCTTCACCTCGGCCACACTGGAAGAGAAACTTAACAAGATCTTCGAAAAACTGGGCATGTAAGGCTGCCGGTAATGCCCCGGTACCAAGGAGAGACGATGATGAGCAACGAGAAGGCCTCGCATGACCTCCCCCAGGAGGCCAGCGACGAGCTGGTGCAGCGCATCGGACAGCTGACCCGCATGCTGCGTGAGAGCATGCGCGAGCTGGGGCTTGACAAGGAGATCGAGAAGGCCGCTCAGGCCATACCCGATGCCCGCGACCGCCTCAGCTACGTGGCGAGCATGACTGAGCAGGCAGCTGAACGTGCCCTCAACGCCATCGATCGTGCTCAGCCGCTGCAGGATGAGCTGAGCGACCGCGCCGCGGCGCTGGATAAGCGCTGGGCGGAATGGTTTGCCGCACCCAAGGAACTGAACGAGGCCCGTGACCTAGTTCACGAGACCCGGGGGTATCTTGCCGATGTGCCGAAACGCACCCAGGCAACGAACCAGGAGCTGCTCGAAATCATGATGGCACAGGACTTTCAGGACCTGACTGGCCAGGTGATCAAGAAAATGATGGATGTCATCCGTGAGATCGAGCATCAGCTGGTTCAGGTGCTGATCGATACGGTTCCTCAGGGAAAGACGCGCGAAGACCTTCAGAAGCGAGCCACCCACCAGAGGCAAAGCGATGAGCGTCGTCGCGAGGAGGGTCTGTTGAACGGTCCCCAGATCAAGCCGGAAGGCGAGAGCATCGTCACCGGCCAGGACCAGGTCGACGACCTGTTGGATCAGCTTGGCTTCTGACGCCACGCCTTTCCCCTGCCCTGCTCAGGCCGACAGTCGTGAATAAGACCACGATTACCGGCCCTTATTGACGCATCACCCTTTGCCCTTCCCCGACACAATGGCCAAGATCCGCACGACTGCCCGGTGACTGGCCATGGCCGACCAAGATAGCGATCAGGAAAAGACAGAAGAAGCCACTCCGCGGAGGCTGGAAAAGTCGCGGGAGGAGGGCCAGGTCGCCCGTTCACGCGAGCTGGCCACCTTCATGTTGCTGCTGGGGGGCGTGGCAGGGTTGTGGTCGATGGGCAGCATGCTCTATAACCAGCTTGGCCTGGTGATGGAGCAGGCGTTCCTGTTCGAACGTCGTCACGCGCTGGAAACCACACCGATGCTGGCGCACGCCCTGGATCTCGGCCAGCGCACGCTCTACGCCCTGTTGCCTTTGTTCCTGCTGCTGACGGTGATCGCCCTGGTGGCACCGGCACTGCTCGGGGGGTGGTTGATCTCGGCGAAGTCACTCCAGCCACAGCTATCGAAGCTCAACCCTTTCAAGGGGCTGAAACGGCTGTTCGGTGTCCAGGCGCTGGTAGAGCTGACCAAGGCCATCGCCAAGTCCCTGCTGGTGGGTAGCGTGGCGGTGGTTTTTCTCTACAGCAACCGTAGTAACTTCATGGCCTTGATGGACCAACCGATTCAACAGGCCCTTGCCAAGGCGATGTGGATGGCCGCCGAGGCCAGCGGTCTGATGGTGTTGACCCTGCTGGTGGTGATCCTGATCGATGTGCCCTATCAGCTCTGGAGCCATGCCAAGAAGCTGCGGATGAGCAAGGACGAAGTGAAGCGTGAACACAAGGAATCCGAGGGTGACCCGCAGGTAAAGGGGCGTATCCGTCAGCAACAGCAAGCGATGGCTCGCGGCCGTATGATGAGCAAGGTGCCGCAAGCCGACGTGGTCATCACCAATCCCTCGCACTACGCCGTCGCGCTGCAGTATCAGGAGAGTGGCATGTCAGCGCCCCGGGTGATTGCCAAGGGGGCCGATGCCGTGGCCGCACGTATTCGCGAGGTCGCCCAGGCGCATGGGATCCCGCGGCTCGGGGCACCTCCCTTGGCAAGGGCGCTTTACCACCATGTGGAGCTCGACGCCGAGGTTCCGGTGGACCTGTATACCGCCGTCGCCGAAGTTCTGGCCTGGGCCTTCGGATTGAAACGGGCGGCGAGGGAGGGTAGTGAAGCGCCGCCCTCTCCCAAGAACCTGCCGGTGCCGGCCTCACTCGAAGTTCCGGCACGCGCTACCGATACTGCTGACGGAGCTCATCGATGAAGGCCTTGAACAACTATCTGGGCCAACGCGACTGGCTGGGCAACGTGCCCATGAAGGTGCTGGCCGGTCCCGTGCTGATCCTCATGATTCTTTCCATGATGATCCTGCCCCTGCCGCCCTTCACCCTGGACCTGCTGTTCACGTTCAACATCGCGCTGGCGATCATGGTGCTGCTGGTTAGCATGTTCACCCAGAAACCGCTGGATTTCGCTGCCTTCCCGGCGGTGTTGCTGTTCACTACCCTGTTGAGGCTATCCCTGAACGTCGCCTCGACCCGCGTCATCCTGATGGAGGGCCATCAGGGCGGTGACTCGGCGGGCAAGGTCATCGAGGCCTTCGGTGAGTTCCTGGTGGGCGGCAACTTCGCGGTAGGTCTGGTGGTTTTCCTGATCCTGGTCATCATCAACTTCATGGTCATCACCAAGGGGGCCGGACGCATCGCCGAAGTCGGCGCCCGCTTCATGCTCGATGCCATGCCGGGCAAGCAGATGGCCATCGATGCCGACCTCAATGCGGGGCTGATCGGCGAGGACGAAGCGCGCCAACGGCGCAGCGACGTAGCCCAGGAAGCCGATTTCTACGGCTCCATGGATGGCGCCAGCAAATTTGTGCGGGGCGACGCCATGGCGGGCCTGGTAATCATGGTGGTCAATGTGATCGGCGGTTTGCTGATCGGCATGCTACAGCATGACATGGGGTTTGGCAGTGCGGCGCGCACCTACACACTGATGACCATCGGTGACGGTCTGGTCGCGCAGATCCCCGCCCTGGTGATTTCCACGGCTGCCGGCGTGACCGTCTCACGAGTCACTACCGATCAGGATGTCGGGCAGCAAATGATCAGCCAGCTGTTCGTCAATCCGCAGGTGATGATCCTGGCGGCCGTGGTCATGGGACTGCTGGGGCTTGTACCGGGGATGCCCAACCTGGTGTTCCTGATTTTTACGGGCCTGCTGGGCGGGCTGGCCTGGTGGCTGCTGCGCGAGCAGGAACGCCGTCTGGTCGCAGAAGAGATCGCCACCGACACCCCCCCAAGCCCTGAGACACCGGAAGCCAGCTGGGAGGATGTACAGCTGGTGGACACCCTGGGCCTAGAAGTGGGACATCGACTGATCCCGCTCGTGGATGCCCGTCAACAGGGGGAACTGCTGGGCCGTATCAAGAGCGTCCGCAAGAAGTTTGCTCAGGAGGTTGGCTTTCTCCCTCCCGTGGTCCACATCCGTGACAATCTCGAACTGGGGGCCAATACCTACGTGCTGACCTTAAAGGGCGCGGAAATCGGCCGTGCCGAAGCCTTTCCCGGCCAGTGGCTGGCTATCGATCCGGGCCAGGTGAGCGGTGAGCTCAAGGGCACGATGACCCAGGACCCGGCCTTCGGCTTGCCGGCTGTATGGGTGGATAGCAGCCAGCGCGAACATGCCCAGGTCTACGGCTATACCGTGGTGGATGCCAGCACGGTGGTGGCCACTCACCTCAACCACCTCCTCCACCGGCATGCAGCCGAGATGCTTGGACGCTCCGAAGTGCAAAAGCTGCTTGACAAGCTCAGCGAGGAGCAACCGGGCCTGGTGGAAGACGTGGTACCCAAGGCCATCTCGCTGACGGTGTTGCAGCGGCTGCTGCAGAATCTGCTCGATGAGGAGGTCTCGATCCGCGACATGCGCACCATCCTCGACACCCTGGCCGAGCATGCCCCACATCAGCAGGACGTCAATGAGTTGACCGCCCAGGTACGAATCGCGCTGGGCCGCAGCATCATCCAGCAGTGGTTTGACGGCCGCGAGGAGCTCAAGGTCATCGGCCTGGAAAGCCAGCTTGAACAGATCCTCATCCAGGCCATGAACGGCAACGGCGCGCTGGAACCCGGCCTGGCCGACACCCTGATGAACCAGGCCGAACAGGCCCTCGCGCGCCACGAGGCGAGCGGTGAGCCCCCGGTACTGTTGGTACAGCATAACCTTCGGGCGCTGCTGTCACGCTTCCTGCGCCGCCGCCTGCGCCACTTGGTGGTGATGTCACAAGCCGAGATTCCCGACGACCGCACCCTGCGAGTCACCACCCTGTTAGGAGGCCGCTGATAGATGAGGGTCACTCAGATAAGGGTCACTCGCTTCTCAGGCACTACCCGCCGAGATGCCCTGCGCCCGCTGCGCGAGTTGCGGCCGCGCAAGAGGCAGGACAATCTGCGACAGGCCGCGTGGCACTCCCTGGAGATCGGCTTGCTGGTGTTCGCCAGATGAAAAGGTACAGCGGCTATTGTCTGCTACTGCTGCTGGCCCTTGCCTGCGGAGAGCTGCAGGCAGCAGGCAGCTGGGTCGCCACAGCACCCCCGGTCAGGGTCAGCCTGACAGGACGCGACACAGCGTCTGATGCTCTGAGGCCAAGCACCTCGCAAGCCAGGGGTCACGTCATACCCAGGGGTCATGTCATACAGAGTATCGTCTGGCGCTACCGACATCCTCCGGGCAGCCGAGTCAACGTCAGGCTTTGTCACCCTGCCGGTTGTACCCCGCTTGCGAATATGCGGGGAACTACTCGGGCACTGGCAGGGAGCGCCGCCGATGCGCCCCTGGAATTTCGCTTCTCCCTGCCGGAAGGGCAGCGTCCGGTAACGGTGGGTGGACTTCAGGTGATCGTGAATTATCGATAACACCGAATTTAGCAACGCCATCCGCTCAAGTGGGTGGGTCTGCAGACCAGCTGTGAGGCAACAGGATGTATACAGCACAAGGCAAGATCGATCAGCGAGCACTGCTGACCGAGTATTTGCCCCTGGTACGCCGTCAGGCGCTGGCACTGCAGGTGCGCCTGCCAGCCAGCATCGAACTGGATGACCTGATTCAGGCAGGTACCGTGGGGCTGCTAGAAGCCATGGGCCGCTTTAACACCGGGCAGGGCGCCAGCTTTGCGACCTTCGCTAACCAACGTATCCGCGGTGCCATGCTGGACGAACTGCGCAGCCGGGACTGGCTGCCGCGCAGCGTAAGGCGTAGCGCCAGAGCCGTTGACGAGACCGTGCGCCGGCTGGAACAGCAGCTGGGGCGTCCGCCCGAGGAGACGGAGATCGCCGCCGAGCTCGAGATGCCCCTGGCGGACTATCGTCGCCTGCTCAACGATACCAACAGCGGCCAGCTGTTGCCCTTCGAGGAGCTGATGGCCGAGGGGGGGGAGTCACGGCTCGAAGGCCGCGCCCTGGAAAGCCCGTTCTCCCGCCTGATCGACCAGGAAAAGCGCAACCTTCTAATCCAGGCGATCGAGGCGCTGCCCGAGCGCGAGAAGCTGCTGATGGCCCTCTACTACCAGGAGGAACTCAACCTCAAGGAAATCGGCGCGGTGCTGGGCGTATCGGAGTCACGGGTCTGCCAACTGCACAGCCAGGCGGTTAGCCGCCTGCGAGCACAACTCCATGACACGGATTGAACCTCCTTCCTGGCCTGGACGAGCAGCTCGCTTGCGTTGCATCCAGGCCTCACTCAGGGTCATGGTGGTGCTGCTGCGTAAAAACACCTGATTAAAGTATTCGGCACGATGTCCGATAACTACTGTATGTCCATGTGATCGACGGCCAGGAGTCCTGAATGAATCCCTCGACACTGATCGGGATACTGGCCAGCTGCGTGCTGCTCGCCAGTGTCCTGCTCTTTACCGCCGAATCCCCGCAGAGCTTCATCAATCTCCCGGGACTCGGTATCGTCGTTGCCGGCACACTGGCTGCGACCTTCATCAGCTACCCCCTCAAGGAGGTGCTGAGGGTAGTGCGCCTGGTCGCTATCGTCTTCCGACGCGAGAACACCTATATCCGCGATGACATCACGGAGCTGGTCGACATGTCCCGGCTTTGGCTGAAGGGTGATGTTCGTGCGGTGGAAGCGTCCCTGGAACAGACGCGCAACCCCTTTCTACGCACCGGCATCCAACTGGTGATCGCCAATACCAAGGAAGATGAGATCTTCGACCTGCTGCGTTGGCGAATCTCGCGGCTCAAGGCACGCGAACACGCGGAAGCCCAGATATTCCGTACCATGGCCACCTATGCACCAGCCTTCGGGATGATCGGCACCCTGGTGGGCTTGGTTAACATGCTGGAGGTCATGGAGGCCGGTGACTTGCACGTGATCGGACCCCGCATGGCCGTTGCCCTGCTCACCACCTTCTACGGCATCCTGCTGGCCAATCTTGTCTTCAAGCCGATTGCCGTGAAGCTCGAGCGTCGCACCGAGGAGCGATTGATCGCGATGAACATGGTACTCGAGGGTATCTCCCTGATCACCAAGCGCCGCCTGCCATCGTTCATCGAAGAGACCCTGAACTCCTTCGTCGCCAATTACCACGATGAGATACGTGACCCGCAACCCCCTGCTGCTCGTCGTGCCAAGAGTGAGACAAGCTAGCATGGAGGATCAGGACATCCGCCAGGTACTCAGCCCACCGGACCAGGGTGACGCAGACAGCGAAAGTTGGCTGATGAGTTACCTCGATGTATTGACCCTGCTGATCACCCTCTTCGTACTTCTCCTGTCGCTGGCCGGCAATGGCCAGGCCACCAGTGGCAACCAGCTGTCGGGGCAGGCAACGCCGCCGGTATCTCCCCAGGCCCGATCAACCTCCCTCGCTGCCGCGAACGGCATTGACCCCCTGAGCCCTGGCCTGAAGCCTCGTCACGAGGGGCTGCAGCCGCGTTTCAAGGGACTGGAGATCGAGGGTGTCAGCGTTGTCGAGGGCGACAGAGGGATCACCCTACGCATCGACAACAACTTGTTGTTTGCCAGTGGTCAGGCCGAGTTGACCGAAGAGGGGCGAAAGGTCCTCCAAGGCCTGATGGAGACCCTCGTGGCGTTCGATGGGCGAATATCGGTAGAGGGACACACCGATAACCTGCCTATCGCCACCCCACGCTTTCCCTCCAACTGGGAACTCTCTACCGGGCGTGCCATCGCGGTGCTTCGCTACCTTGTGGCTGCCGGTCTTCCTGAGGAGCGTCTGCGTGCCATCGGCTATGCCGATACCCAGCCCATCCGCAGCAATGACACCAGCGAAGGACGTGCAGCCAACCGTCGGGTCGAGCTGCTGCTCACTCGTGAACCGTGAAGAAAATCCATCATAAGGCATTGATATATAAGGGCATGGGGTGAGCCGTTGGACCAGCGCAGGGCGATACTGCGCACGGCGTATCGAGGATGAGCCGAGTAGCACCGGACACCCCGGGGCTGAGCCGACGGCCCGAGGCCGCGTTGTGAGCCCCGGTGGGCTTCCCGTATAGTGGTGATACATTTTACCAGGCCCGCGCACTCGCCGATGCCACAGCCACGCGCCCATATCCGCCCTCGCCGTCGCCCTCCCCTGCATTTCCTGCCGCTAGGTGGCTGCGGCGAAATCGGCATGAACCTGAGCCTCTATGGGTATGGGGAGAGGGGCCAGGGAGATGAGTGGATCGCCGTGGACTGCGGCATGATGATCCGCCAGGATCTTCCGGACACCCCCCTGCAGGTACCAGACCTCTCCACTCTAGACGCCCTGTCGATCCGTCCTCGCGCGCTGATCATCACCCATGGCCACGAGGATCATATCGGCGCCGCTGCCTGGCTATGGCCAAGGTGGGGCTGCCCGATACATGCCACCCCGCTGGCCGCCGGCCTGCTGCGGGCCAAGTTCATCGAACGCGGGCTCGCCACGGATGCCATCCAGATCATCGAGCCCGGCGAAGCGCTAAAGACCGGCCCCTTCACCCTGCGCTACTTGCCAGTGACCCACTCGATTCCCGAGAGCTGCGCCCTGCTGATCGCCGTCGGCGAGCACCGGGTGCTACACACCGGCGACTGGAAGCTCGACCCCGAGCCGCTGATCGGTCCTGCGATTTCGGCGGCCACCTTTCGCGCCATTGCTCCCGTGGATCTGGTGGTGGGAGATTCCACCAACGCGCCATTGCCCGGCCATTCACGCAGCGAGGGCGAGGTTGCCGAGGCACTGGCTCGCACCTTGGACCGTTGCGAGGGGCGCGTGGTAGTGAGCTGCTTCGCCAGCAACCTGGCGCGAGTGCTGGCCATCAGCCGCGCCGCCGAGCGCTGTGGCAGAAGAATCAGCCTGATGGGGCGTTCAATGGAGCGCATGGTAGGCGTGGCGCGAGGGCTCGGCTATCTGGACGACCTGCCGGCGCTGGTGCCGGTGAGCGATCTAGGTTATCTGCCGCCGGAGGAGGTACTGGTGATCGCCACCGGCAGCCAGGGCGAACCGCGTGCCGCGCTGTCACGTCTCTCCCACGGCCGCCATCAGCACTTCGAGCTGAAACCCGGCGATACGGTGATCTTCTCGGCCAAGGCCATTCCCGGCAATGAAAGGCTGATCGACCGCCTGAAGCGCGGACTGACCCACTGCGGCGTGGCCATCCTCGACGACCACAACCACCCGGAACTGCACGCCTCGGGCCACCCGGCCCAGGACGAGCTGCGAACCTTCTATGGTTGGGTGGATCCCCGCTACTTGCTACCGGTACATGGGGAACCGCGCCATCAACAGGCCCACCGGGAGCTGGCCGAGACCCTCGGCATAAGAGCGCCGGTGATCCCGGTCAACGGCGATCTGATCCGTCTGGATAACGAAGGGCTTTCGGTGGCGGCGCGCCATCCCCAGCAGCCGTACATTGTCAGCCAGGACGCCGTCGCCGCCCTGCCTGGCCTGGGCGGCGATGAAGGCATCAATCGCTCACGCCATGGCAGCCTCTATCTGGCCATCTCGGTAGCCGCCACCGAGAGCGGCTGGACGCGCATCGGCCGGCTGATGCTCGACGCCAGCCAGGCAAGCACCATGGATGAGACCGCCTTTGCCGACTGGCTGGACGACTGCCTCGAGGACATTCAGGTGGATTCCCTGGCGGAGCTGCGCCTAGCATTGCAGCCCAGACTGCTGCGCTGGCTTGCCGATCACCTGCATCGAGTGCCCGAGGTACACCTGCAGATTCTCGCCGTGGAAGCGCAGATGCTGGAGAAGTAGCAGGATGTGCAAGCGATCCTCAGATCGCGATGATCAAGATAGAACGTGGTGCAAGCACGGCTCCCAAAAGGGCCTCAAAGCCTACATCAACCCTTGCTGGCACTCTTCGGCGGGCGGCCACGCTTGCGCTTAGGCTGTTCGGTCACCAGATCATCCAGGGAAAGACCGGCCTCGTTGATCTGCTCACGGATCTCGGCCAGTTTCCTGGCCTTTTCGGCTTCCTCTTCCTGGCGCTGAACTTCCTCATTCTTCTTCTGATCGATCACCTCACCGATGACCTCGGCCAGTTTGCGCAGCTGTTCCATGCTCAGCTGACGTGCAGCGGCACGAGCCACGTTCTTGTTGCGGGCGATGCGCTCCAGGGATTCGCTGGACATTGTGTTCTCCATGCCGAATGTTGGATGGTTGCGTTGGATAATGACACGTCAAAAGTATATGCACTTGCCTTACATTGGCAAGAAAAGTCGTGGGAAAAACCGAAAGAAAGAGAGAAAAAATTGCCGCACACTGAGACCGACACCCGGGCAGGATTCACGGAATACCGGCGGAACTTCTCTCACCGATAAGTCAACGGGCGACATCGCGATGTCGCCCGTTGTGCCCTGATGCCGTTATCTGTCCGGCGCTGGACGATTCAACCACCGGTCATGTTCATGAAGCGTACCACCTGCACATCGCCATCGGTGGTGAAGTGATGACGCTCGGGCTTGAGCGGCATGGCGCGCACGATGGCCTGCTTGAGAGCCTCGATATCTCCAGGGTGGCGGCGCAGCACCGCACGCAGGTCGACGGAGTGCTCGTTGCCCAGACACAGCAGCAAACGCCCCTCCACGGTGACGCGAACCCGGTTGCAGGTATCACAGAAGTTGTGGCTATGGGGCGATATGAAACCCACTCGGCTGTCGCTGTCGGGCATCATGAAGTAGCGCGACGGGCCGAGGGTCGATTCGGTGGTTGGGATCAGGGTATGGCGAGTTTCGATGTGCGCCTGCACCTCGTCGCTGGAACAGAAGGTCTCGGCACGGGAGTGATCCGAAACATCGCCCAGTGGCATCTCCTCGATGAAGCTGATGTCGAGGCCCTCGTCGCGGGCGAAGCCGACCAGGTCGAGCACCTCGTCGTCGTTGCGCCCCTTGAGGATCACGGCATTGAGCTTTATGCGCTCGAAGCCGGCGTCACGCGCGGCATGAATACCCTCGATGACCTTGTGCAGGTCGCCGGTGCGGGTGAGGAGACGAAAGCGCTCGGCATCCAGGGAGTCGAGACTGATGTTGAGACGCTCAAGCCCCCCCGCGCGCAGGAGAGAGGCGAATTTGGGCAGGCTGGCGCCATTGGTGGTCATAGCGAAATCGCTGAGTCCTGGCAGTGCGCCGATATCGGCCACGAGACGGTCGATGTCTCGCCGTACCAAGGGCTCGCCACCGGTCAGGCGGATCTTCTCGACGCCCATCTCGGTGAAGGCGCGGGCGACCATCGCCAGTTCCTCCAGGGTCAGCACCTGGGCACGCGGCAGGAAGGTCATTTCCTCGCTCATGCAATAGACACAGCGGAAATCGCAGCGATCGGTGACCGAGATGCGCACATAGCGCACTCGCCGGCCGAAGTCGTCGATCAGTTCATCGGTCATGAAAACATCTCCCAGCGACGGGCATCGTGATGGTCCCCGTCGCGCTCCGATACCCAGTAATCCCCGCTGGTAGTGTGCTCCTTCTTCCAGAAAGGGGCGCGGGTCTTGAGGTAATCCATGATGAAGTCGCAGGCCTCGAAGGCGGCGCGTCGATGCGCGCTGGCGACCACGACCAACACGATAGGGTCGGCGGGGGTAAGGCGTCCAATGCGGTGAATCACGGTCACCCCCTGCAGCGGCCAGCGGGCCTCGGCCTGCTCGACGATCGTGCCAAGGGCCGCCTCGGTCATGCCCGGGTAATGCTCCAGGGTCAAGGCCTGGACCTCGGGGCGTTCGTTGAAGTCGCGCACCAGGCCGGTGAAGCTCACCACCGCCCCGATATCGCGGCGCCCCTCGAGCAGGGTGCGCTGTTCCACGCCCGCGTCGAAGGCGTCTTGCTGCACACGGATCATCGTTCAGCCTCCGGTCACCGGAGGAAAGAAGGCGACCTCGTCGTTGTCGGTCAGCGGCGTGGCCTCGCCGGCCATCACCTGGTTGACAGCACACAGCACCCGCCCCTCGTCAAGGCCGGCGAAGCGCGGATCGAGGGCCTTAAGGGCCGTCTTGAGGCCGGCCACGTCGGAGCTCGGCAGGCGTTCGACGGGAACCGAAACCTCCCCGACCCCGAGGCGCTCGCGCAGCTCGGCCAGGCACTTGACGTGGATGGAGGGTGTGGCGACGTCACCCCGCTGCCCCACCGAGACCTCGCCCGGCCCCCCGTCCCCGGTGACGATCGGCGAGGCGACCGACTCGATGACGGGAGGCACCATCGCTTGCGCTCCGCGGGGCTCACCGCGTCGATAGTCACCGGACTTGCCGCCGGTCTTGGTGTCGAGGTGGATGGCGTCGATCTCCATGCGCTTGTCCACCGCCTTGCACATGTCATAGAGGGTCAGGCAGGCCACGGATACCGCGGTCAGGGCTTCCATCTCCACCCCGGTGCGGCCAGTGAGGCGGCAGGTGGCGGTGACGTGGACGCAGGACTCGCGCTCGTCGAGCGTGAAGTCGATGGCCACCTTGGACAGCGCCAACGCATGGCACAGCGGGATCAGCTCGTGGGTGCGCTTGGCGGCCTGGATGCCGGCAATGCGCGCCGTGGCCAGCACATCGCCCTTAGGCAGGCCACCCTCGGCGAGCAGCGCCAGGGTGGCCGGCTGCATGCGGATAAGGCCGGAGGCGCTGGCCTCGCGGCGACTCTCCGGCTTGTCGGCGACATCGACCATGTGAGCCTCGCCGCGGGCATTGAGATGGGTCAGGGACGGATGGGTCAGAGGCATGGGGTCAGCGTCTCATGGCAGTCGATAAAGGGGTTGGATGCTCACCGTCTCGCCCGGGGCCGCCCCCGCAAGGTCATCGGTGAGCTCGATTAGGCAGTTGGCCGCCACCATCGAGGAGAGTATCCCCGAGCCCTGCGCACCGGTGCTGACCACATGCAGGCGGCCATCGGCGTCGATGTGGTAGCGCCCGCGCAGGAAGTCGGTACGCCCCAGCCGGCTTGTCAGGGACTCGTCGGCGACGGCGATCAGCCGTGTGGGTACGTGCATCGGCCTGCCCTGTAACTTGAACAGCAGCGGCACCACGAATTGCAGAAAGGTCACCATCACCGCCACCGGATTGCCGGGCAGCCCCAGGAAGGGCACATCGCGCTCGCCGAGCAGGCCACAGGCCAGCGGGCGCCCGGGACGGATGGCGATGCGCCAGAAGGCTAGGCGACCGACCGCCTCCAGTGCGGCGCGGGTAAAGTCGGCATGGCCCACCGACACGCCGCCGCTGGTGACCACCAGGTCGGCCCGCCCGGCGGCATCAGTCAAGGCGGCGATCATCGCCTGGCGGTCGTCGGGGAGGATGCCCAGATCGAGCAACTCGGCGCCCTGCTCGGCCAGCAGGCCGGCCAGCGTATAGCGGTTGGCATCGAAGATGCCGGCCGAGGGCAGCGGCTCGCCCGGCGCGGTGACCTCGTCGCCGGTGGAGAAAATGGCCACCCGTGGACGACGATACACCTTCGCCACGGCGATGCCCAGCGAGGCCAGCAGCCCCAGTTCAGCCGCCCCCAGCCGGGTCCCGGCGCGCAGCGCCGTGCGGCCCCGGGGAATGTCCTCGCCGGCCTGACGGACGTGCTGGCCGCGTCGGACGCCATCGGGCTGATGCACCACCACCGTCTCGCCGCGCGCTTCGAGCTGCTCGAGCATGATCACGGTGTCGGCGCCCTGCGGCAGCGGTGCCCCGGTGGTAATGCGAACGCATTCGTGCTTAGCCAGCGCCTCATCCCGGCGACTGCCAGCCAATACCTCCCCGGAGATTCGCCACGCGTCGGGCCGCTCGTCGTCTGCCGGCCAGGCCAGGGCGATGCCGTCCATGGCGGCATTGGTGTTCTGCGGCACGTCAATGGGCGAGACGATATCCTCGGCCAGTACCCGGCCGTGAAGTTCACCCAACGCTGCCCGCTCGGCGGGCAGCGGCGTCTCGACCAGGCTGACCAGGCGGGCGCGGGCCTCTGCCACCGGGAGCATGCGCTCGCCGAGATCGAAGCAGGAAAGCGTCATGGCGCGGGCTCCCCCCGCTTGCTCTCGCGGGGCAGCTGGCTGCTCGGCCAGCGTGCCGGCCAGGCGGCGATCCAGTCGGTGAGCGCCACGAGGTCATTGATATCCAGCGCCGCCACACCTTCAGGTAGTGCGAGGGGCGCGTCGCTGGCCACGGCGCGCACCCAGGGGTCCTGGGCGACGCGTAGTGTCTTGCCGACCTCGGGACGGTAGAGTTCAAGCTTAGGCAGCGGCCAGGCCTTGAACCCTTCTACCAGCACCAGGTCGGGATGCTGGGGGCGCACCATACCGACGAGCTCGGCCAGGTCGGCCTCTTCGCGCCCGGGAGTCTCCATCATCAGCGCCACCCGGGCGCGGGACGCCACCAGCATCGGCGAGGCACCGGCCTGGCGCAGACGATAACTATCCTTGCCGGGCTGATCGACGTCGAAGCCGTGGTGGGCATGCTTGATCACCGCCATCCGCAGGCCGCGCTCGCCAAGGCGCGGCAAGAGCCGCTCCAGCAGGGTGGTCTTGCCGGTACCGCTCCAGGCGGCGATGCCCAGCAGCGGCAGGTCATCGTCGAACGACAGGTGCCGCGGCACGCTAGGAGGGAGGGATTCAGTCACTTGCAACCTGCGGGCTCCTCTGCTTCGCTGCTGAAGGTGCCTCGCTCAGCACGCGCTCCAGCCGCTGCTTCTCGTCATCGCTATTGAGGTTGGCGAAGGCGTCCGGGCAATCGCTGACGTCCACCCGGCACCAAGCGTGACGGGCATACCAGCGATCGATCTTGCGTTCACCGGCAGCCAGCGCCATCGCGAGATCATCCACTAGGGCGGTACGGATCAGCGCCACCACCGGGTGCAGTCGCTCGCCGTCGAAGGCCACGGCGATATCGCCCTCGCCCTGGTGCTGACCATCGCTGGCCGCCAGACGCGCCACCATGCGATCGACTAGATCTCGGGGCAGCGCCGGGCTGTCGCAAGGCACCACCAGCAGCCAGGGCGTCGTCGCTGCGCGCAGGCCGCTGTAGATCCCCATCAGCGGGCCCTGGAAGCCACCCTCGGCATCCACGATCACGCGATCGGAAAAGGGTGCATAGGCCTCGGCGTTGCGATTGGCGTTAATGAGTACCTCGACCACCCGACCTGCCAGGCGATCGCGGACGTGGGCCACCAGCGGTCGGCCGAGGAAGGGTTCGAGCCCCTTGTCACGCCCGCCCATCCGGCGTCCCTGGCCGCCGGCCAGGATCAAACCGGTAAGCTCGTCTCGGGTGATCATCGTCTCTCCTAATGAAAGGGTCATGTCATGGGTCATGATGCCTCAGCACGAAGGCAGGTGCCATGCCGTCCGGCCACGCTGGCGCACTGCGCTGACACCATCAAGCCACGGCTTATCGTCGTGCCGCCAAGGCGGGTCAGCAGCTGCACCACGGCTGAGGGGTGTCACTCCTCCTCGGCGCGGGGCAGCACCCAGTTGAGCACGATGCCCACCAGGGCGGCGAGGCTGACCCCCTGCAGGGTGAACTGGCCATTACCGAACTGCATGCCGCCGATGCCAAAGACCAGCACCAGCGAGACCACCACCAGATTGCGCGGTGCAGTGAGAGGCTTGCCGGCCCGCACCAGGGTGTTCATGCCAACCACGGCGATGGAGCCAAATAGCAGCGTCATGATGCCGCCCATCACCGGCCCGGGGATGGTCTGCAGCAGCGCGCCGAGCTTGCCGACGAAAGCCAGCACGATGGCGATGCAGGCCGCGACCACCATGATCCAGGGATTGAAGACACGCGTGAGGGTCACCGCGCCGGTGACCTCGGAGTAGGTGGTATTGGGCGGTCCGCCGAAGATCGCCGCGGCGCTGGTAGCCAGGCCATCGCCGAGCAGAGTGCGATGCAGGCCAGGCTTGACCAGATAGTTCTCACGGGTCACCGAACCGATGGCGATCATATCACCGATATGCTCCACCGCCGGCGCGATGGCGACCGGGATCATGAACAGGATCGCCGCCCAGTGAAAGCTGGGGGCGGTGAACGACGGCAGCGACAGCCAGGCTGCCTCCTGCACCGGCGTGAAGTCCACCACCCCCATCACCAGCGCCAGCATGTAGCCGGTGGCGATACCGCCCATGATCGGGATCAGGCGAATCAGGCCACGGCCGAACACCGCCAGCACCAGCGTGACCAGCAGGCTGGCCATGGAGAGCAGGATCGCGGCGCCATAGCCAATGCTCTCGCTGGTCTCGCCGGTGGCCATATCCACCGCCACCGGGGCGAGCGCCAGGCCAATCACCATGATCACCGGCCCTACCACCACCGGGGGCAGCAGGCGGTGCAGCCAGGCGGTGCCCTTGAGGCGCACACACTGGGAGATCACCACATAGACCAGGCCCGCGACCATCAGCCCGCCGAGGGTGGCGGGAATACCGTAATTGGCCACCGAGCCCTGGATGGGGGCGATGAAGGCAAACGACGAGGCCAGGAATACCGGCACGCTGACCCGGGTCACGCCATGGAAGATCAGGGTGCCGACCCCCGCCGTGAACAGTGCCACGTTGGGGTCCAGGCCGGTGAGCAGCGGCACCAGCACCAGGGCACCGAAGGCCACGAAGAGCATCTGCGCCCCGCTCAGCAAGGTGCGCAACGGGGAGTCGGTGGGCATGGCGGCCGCCGCGGAGTTATCGGTCATGATCCAGGGCTCCGAAAAGATGATAGAGGGAGGAAATCGCGCGGCATTCTACCAGCCTGGCTGCCCCAATAGCTTCTCGTCCCTTAATGTTCGTCTGAGCTATCGCAGTCACTGCCATCGCTCTGAGCTGACCCGTCGGCAAGCCTGCAAGGAGGCGCTGTGAATACTTCCCTGTACGCTACCGACGCCATCCATGGCGTAGAACCTCCTCTTCGGCTTGCCCCCAGCACCCTCTCGCTTGTGCAGCTGCGAAAGCCCTGTCAAGACTCGGGTGTCGCCGTCTCCAGATACTCCTTAAGGCGTGCCTCGGCCTGGTCATCGAAGAGGATCTCACAGGCTTCGCGCAGTCCCGGCGAGTGGCGGATACTCTCCTCGGGTACTACCAGCGAAATCTTGGCGCGACGCCGCAGGAAATCCTCGAGCTTGGTCACCATCTCGCGGCGCCGGGCTAGTTTGAGCTCACAGCGCAGGTATTCCGTGCCTTCGATGAGCACTTCTCCCTGGCGCGGATCCTGGCGGATGTCCTCGAGCAGCTCCAGGGCCTGGGCGCCATAGCGGCGCCACAACCGGGTGCTGAGCGGCTCGGAGGCCTCGGCGCGGGTCATCGCATCCAGTTCCATCAGCCGTGCCTGATGCATGAAAGCCTCGCAAACCGAGGCATCAGACTCGCCGTACCAGCGATAATCCGGAAACGGGATCTCGACGCCCAGCCGACGCACCTCCTCCACGACCTCTTCGCCAACATTGAGGCAGTCGGTGAGCTTGCCGCCGAAGATACTCAGGTGACGCTGCTCGGCATCGATGTCGATGGCATGCTTGCGCGACAGATTGAGAAAGTCCCGGTCGCCACCTCCACTGGGCTTGACCGCGAGCGGGCGCACACCGCAGCGCGTGGCGATGATGTCCTGCTTGCCTAGCGGGGTCGCGAGTTCAAGCCGGGTGTTGATGTTGTCAAGCACGAAGCGGATGTCCTCCTCCGTCGCGCCGACCTCGGGTTTCTCGACCCGGGTATCCGTGGTACCGATGCAGGTGCGCGGGCCCATGGGAATAACGAAGAACAGCCGCCCATCGTCGGCGAAGAAGGCCAGCACCCGCTTGCTCTCGGTCAGGCGGGGAACAATCAGATGGATGCCCTTGGAAAAGACATGGTGATGGTCGGTCTGCTGACAGGAAAGGCTATTGTGGTGATCAACCCAGGGACCGGCCGCATTGATCAACACCCGGGAGCGAATCTTGAAGGTCGTGCCGTGGGTACAATCCCGGGCCTGGGTGATCCACATATCCCCCTCGCGGCGCGCCCCCAGCGATTCGACGTAGTTAGCCGCCACCGTGCCAAAATCCATGGCGCCGCGCACGAAATTGAAAACGAAACGCGCGTCGTTGTCGTGCAGATAGGCATCGGAATACTCAAAGCCCCCTCGGGCATTGCGCGTATCAATGATCGGCTCGCGCGCCTTGATGCCTGATGGGCGCAAGTAGTTGGGACGGCGCGTGAAGGCATTACCCATCAGCCAATACAGCCAGGTACCGGCCCAGGGATAGAGGGGATGGTGGCGAAAGCCCTTGTTGATGGTGGTCAGGAAGCGAATCTCCTGGACTGTGGAGGGGTAGCTTCTGATCAGGTGGTTGCGACTCTTGCAGAGCTTACGCACTAACTTGAAGTCGCCGCTCTCCATGTACTTGATGCCTCCCCATACCAGGTTGGAGGAGTGCATGCTGGTGCTGCCGGCGAAGTCACCGCGATCGATCAGCGCAATCCTGGCGCCCTTGCCGCTCAGCGCCGCCGCCGCTGAGGCCCCGTTGATTCCGCCCCCGATCACCAGCGCATCGAAGGTCTGGCCGGGGAGCTTGCGAATGTTATTCTCTCTGAGTTGCATGTCTGGCCCTTCTTTGAAAGCAACAGGCCCCGCTCGGCCTGCACCGAGGGGGCCCTCCCGTTCAGGCAACCGGTTACACGATCTTGAAGTGTCCCGGGGATGCCCGGGGCAGTAATGGGCGGATCAAGCAACCCGCCCGCTCATCATTCGCGAGAACCAGCAGCCATCCACGCCTCCATCATTTCGTCGTAAGGTACGGTGGTGCCCTGCGGCATCTCATTATCTAGCTTCTCCTTGGGCGCGCCCGGCTGGGAGAGCCAATACTCGGGATCACGCTCTTCATTGAGGTTGGGCGCATAGATCGCGAAGACCTTGGCGCGCGCCAGACGCGCCATGATGCTGTCGAGATCTCCGGCCAGGTTGTCGAGCGCTTCCTTGGGCGAAATATCGCCGTTGACCGCCGGTGCCAGGTTCTGCCACCAGAGTGGGGCCATGCGCGGATAGTCCGGCACGTTGGTGGATGACGGCGTCCATTTGGACGCGTTGGGGCTGCGATAGAATTCCACCAGGCCACCCAGCTTGGGAGCCATCTCGGTCATCTGCTCGGAGAAGATATCGGACTTGCGGATCGGCGTAAGGCCGGCCAGCAGCTTCTCGAGGGAGACCGTCTTGGAGACGGTGAACTGGGCGAACAGCCAGGCCGCCGTGCGACGATCCTCGGGCGTGGAATCGAAGAAGGTCCAGGATCCCACGTCCTGATAGCCGACCTTCATGCCTTCCTCCCAGTACGGACCGGTGGGCGATGGTGCCATGCGCCACTTGGGATTGCCCTGGTCGTCGGTGACCGGCAGCGAAGGGTCGGTCATATCAGCGGTGAAGGCGGTATACCAGAAGATCTGCTGGGCGATATTCCCCTGAGCAGGCACCGGACCGGCCTCACCGAAGGTCATGCCGCTGGCCTCGGGTGGGGCGTACTTCTCGAGCCAGTCGACCATCTTGGTCACGGCGAACACCGAGGCCGGCGAGTTGGTGGCTCCGCCGCGGCTGACACTGGCGCCCACCGGCTGGCTCTGCTCGTTGACGCAGATCCCCCAGTCGTCCACCGGATTGCCGAACGGCACACCGGGGCTGCCCATGCCCGCCATGGAGAGCCAGGAGTCATGGAAACGCCAGCCCAGCGAGGGATCGCGACGGCCATAGTCCATGTGACCATAAACCTTGGTGCCATCGATCTCGCCGACATGCTCGGAGAAGAACTCGGCAATGTCCTGGTAGGCTGTCCAGTTGGTGGGAACACCCAGGTCGTAGCCATAGATATCGCGGAACTGCTGCTGCAGATCCTCGCGCTGGAACCAGTCGTAGCGGAACCAGTAGAGGTTGGCGAACTGCTGGTCGGGCAACTGGTAGATGTTGCCATCCGGGCCGGTGCCGTACTGCAGGCCGATGAAGTCGTCAAGGTCCAGGGTCGGCAGGGTGTAGTCGGCCCACTCGTTGGCCATGGCATCGGAAATGTTGATGGTGGTGCCGTAGCGGATATGGGTGCCGATAGAATCGGAGTCATTGATGTAGCCATCATAGATATTGCGACCCGACTGCATCTGGGTCTGCATGTTGTTGACCACATCGCCTTCGCCGATGATGTTGTGGGTCACGTCGATACCGGTCAGGTCGCTGAACGCCTCGGCCAGCACATCACGCTCGTAAATGTGCGTGGTCAGGCCCTCGGCGACGGTATTGATTTCCATCCCACGGAAGGGCTCGGCCGCCTTGGCGAACCACATCAGTTCCTCAATCTGCTTCTCGCGGGACAGTGTCGACTCCTGGAAGTGTTCATCGACCAGGCGTTCGGCGATGGCGCGCGCGTCATGGGTTTCGGCGTGCAGGGCGCTGCTGGCCAGCATGACACCGGCCGCCAGTAGAGAGAGTCGCATTGTTGTCGCTTTCATATTGACCTCTTGGGTTGTGGTCGTTCATCCGTGAACCTTGGGCTCCATGCGTTTCTGTCAGCCCCAGCGCATTAGGATCAGTAACCAGATCACCGATCCCCCCAGGGCCAGCCAGATACTGAGCTGGGTGAAACCCACCACCGCCAGGTGGATATAGGCAGCGGAAAGCAGCCCGATGAAGAGTCGATCGCCGCGTGTTGTGGCAATCGGCAGGAAGCCCTTGCGCTCGACCGTGGGCGAGACGACTTCCCAGGCCGTCATGCCCACCAGCATGGCGGCAATGACCGCGAAGAAGACCGCGGTGGGGGTGGTCCAGACCATCCAGTCCATGTGGTGTCCTCCTCAGGTACGGCCCAGAGCGAAGCCTTTGGCGATGTGATTACGTACGAAGTAGACCACCACGATGCCGGGCAGGATGGTCAGGGTGCCGGCGGCGGCGAGCGTTCCCCAGTCGATGCCCGAGGCTCCCTTGGTCTGGGTCATCACTGAGGCGATGGGCTGGGCATGGGTAGCAGTCAGGGTGCTGGCCAGCAGCAGTTCGACCCAAGAGAACATGAACAGGAAGAACAGTGTCACGCCGATGCCCGAGCTGATCATGGGGATGAAGATCTTCACGAAGAAGCGCGGGAAGCTGTAGCCGTCGATGAAGGCCGTCTCGTCGATCTCCTTGGGCACGCCGCTCATGAAGCCCTCGAGAATCCACACCGCCAGCGGGATGTTGAACAGGCAGTGGGCCAGCGCCACGGCGATGTGAGTGTCGAACAGCCCCACCGTGTAATAGAGCTGAAAATAGGGCAGCAGAAACACGGCTGGCGGCGCCATCAGGTTGGTCAGCAACCAGAAGAATAGATGCTTGTCGCCGATGAACTGGTAGCGGCTGAAGGCATAGGCGGCCGGCAGTGCCACGGCGATGCTGATCAGCATGTTCATCAGCACGTAGATGATCGAGTTCACATAGCCCATGTACCAGCTAGGCTCAGTGAATATCTTGGCGTAGTGCTCTGTGGTGAAGTTCTCTGGCCACAGGGTCAGCCCGCCGAGGATCTCGGTGTTGGACTGAAAGGACATGTTCAGCAGCCAGTAGATCGGCAGCAGCACGAACACGATGTAGGCGGCCATCAGGCCTCGGCGACGCCACTGGCGGGAGACCGGACGCGCCTGGCGTCGGCGCCGGCTGTCGGCGGCCGCAGCGCGCTGGCGCACGGCCTCTGGCGTGGTGGGCAATGAATCACTCATGTCATGCCTCCTGGTTGTTGTCGTCTTTCTGCATGTTCATGATCGCGGTATAGAACACCCAGGTGACCAGCAGGATGATCAAGAAGTAGATCAGCGAAAAGGCTGCCGACGGACCCAGGTCCTGCTGGCCGATGGCCATGGTCGTCAACGACTGGCTGAGGAAGGTGGTGGAGTTGCCGGGGCCGCCGCCGGTGAGCACGAAGGGCTCGGCGTAGATCATGAAGGAGTGCATGAAGCGCAGCAGCACCCCGATGACCAGCACATTGGTGAGCTTGGGCAACTGGATGTAGCGGAATACCGCCCACTTCGAGGCACGGTCGATGCGCGCCGCCTGATAGTAGGCATCGGGGATCGAGCGCAGACCGCTGAAGCACAGCAAGGCGATCAACGGCGTCCAGTGCCAGACATCCATCAGGATGATGGTCACCCAGGCATCCAACGGGCTCGAGGTGATGTTGTAGCCATAGCCGAGCTCACGCAGGCTCCAGCCCATCAGGCCGATATCTCCTCGCGTGAAGATCTGCCAGATGCTGCCCACCACGTTCCAGGGGATCAGCAATGGCATGGTCACCAGGATCAATATCGCCGAAGCCTGCCAGCCCTTCTTGGGCATGATCAGGGCGATACCGATGCCCAGCGGCACCTCGATGGCAAGCACCGTCAGCGAGAAGGCAAACTGGCGCAGCACGGCCGCCTGAAGGGCCGGGTCGTTAAGCATCTCCCTGAACCATTCGGTGCCGGTAAAGAAGCGCGTATGGGCATCGAAGACATCCTGGACCGAGTAGTTCACCACGGTCATCACCGGGATGACGGCCGAGAAGGCCACCAGCAGCAGCATGGGCAGGATCAGCCACCAGGCCCGATTGTTGTAGACTTTAGTCATGTTCGATCTCCACGCGGAATTCATCGACATAGAGGCCGATATGCTCATCGGGAAAGCGCAGCCAGGCCGTGCCGGTGGGCGTCTCCTGGTCCTCCTCGATCCGCGCCTTGAGGGGCAGCTTGCCCAGTGTCAGGTAGACGATCGAATGGGTTCCCAGATCCTGGGCATGATCTACCCGCGCCTGCATGCCGCCCTCGATAGGCTCGGCATGCACCTCGATGAATTCAGGACGGATGCCAAGCTTGATGTTGGCTGAGCGGGCACCGGCCACGGCGTCATGGATGCCCTGCCCCACCGCCAGTTCGGTGTCATCGGCCATCACCCGACCGTCGCGGCTCTTCACCCCGAGAAAGTTCATGCCGGGGCTGCCGATGAAGTAGCCCACGAAAGTGTGATTCGGCATCTCAAAGAGCTCCCTGGGCGTGCCAAACTGCACCACCTGGCCCTCATACATCACGGCAATCTTGTCGGCGAAGGTGGAAGCCTCGAGCTGGTCATGGGTCACATAGACCATGGTGATCGCGAAGCGCTGGTGGATCTCCTTGAGCTTGCGACGCAGCTTCCACTTGAGCTGGGGATCGATGACGGTGAGCGGCTCGTCGAAGAGGATCGCCGAGACATCCTCACGCACCAGGCCACGGCCCATGGAGACCTTCTGTTTCTCGTCGGCGGTAAGGTTCTTGGCCTTGCGCTTGAGCTGGGCGGTGAGCTCCAGCACCTCGGCAATTTCCATGACACGCTGATGGACCCGGGCCTCGGGGGTCTTCACGTTGCGCAGCGGAAAGGCCAGGTTGTCGTAGACCGTCATGGTGTCGTAGATGACGGGGAACTGGAAAACCTGGGCGATATTGCGCGCCTCGGGAGGCAGTGAATTGACCACTTCACCGTCGAAGAGCACCTCGCCGCTGGTGGGTTCCAGCAGCCCGGAGATGATGTTGAGCAGAGTCGACTTGCCGCAGCCGGAGGGCCCTAGCAGCGCATAGGCACCGCCCTGGTGCCAGACGTGATCCATCTCGCGAATGGCATAGTCTTGCGGCGACTGTGGGTCGGCCAGGTAGGTATGCGCCAGGGATTTTAGGGTGATTTCGGCCATCTTAGATGCCCCCCAAATGTGTCGGTATATGCACCACTGCACCCTGGCGATCGAAGGCATAGACCTTGTGGGTCGGAAAATACAGCGTCACGGGATCATCGACGTCGAACTCGTGGACCCCCTCAAGGTGGACCGTAACGTGAAAGAGGTCGTTGTGGACGTGAAGAAAGGTCTCCGAGCCACTGATCTCCGCCAGATCAACGGTCATCTGCACCTCGATGTCATCCTTCGCCCGGGGGGAAAGCGAGATATGTGAGGGGCGCACGCCAAAACGATATTCGCCCGGCGCCAGGGTGCGCAGATCATCGTCAAGGGGAAAATACAGGGACTTGTCGAAGGTCACCTCGTTGCCTGAGATGATGCCCTCGATGATGTTGATGGGCGGCTCGGAAAACATTCCTGCGGTGAGGATATCGCGAGGACGGTGATAGACGTCATCCGTGCGGCCATACTGCAGCAGCCGACCTTCGTGGAGCACCGCCGTGTTACCGCCCAGCGCCAGGGCCTCGGCAGGCTCGGTGGTAGCATACACGGCGATGCAGTTGCGCTCGCTGAACACTGAACGCAGCTCGTCGCGGAATTCCTCGCGCAGCTTGTAATCCAGATTGACCAGCGGCTCATCGAAGAGCACCACATCGGCATCCTTGACCAACGCACGCCCCATGGCGGTACGCTGCTGCTGGCCACCGGAGAGC
Organism: Halomonas ventosae; assembly: GCF_004361885.1. Lineage (GTDB taxonomy): Bacteria > Pseudomonadota > Gammaproteobacteria > Pseudomonadales > Halomonadaceae > Halomonas > Halomonas ventosae_C. Next base: position 280,038 of record NZ_SNWH01000001.1, on the reverse strand, counting down.
TCGAGGGGCAGGCGATCGAGCATTTGCTCGATATGCAGCATCTCGGCGACCTCCCGTACTCGACGATCGATCTCGGAACGCTCGACCTTGGCCAGCTTGAGGGGTGAGGCGATGTTGTCGTAGACGGAGAGTGCCGGATAGTTGATGAACTGCTGATAGACCATGGAGACGTTACGCTTACGCACCGAGCGTCCGGTCACGTCCTCCCCATTCATCAGGATTCGCCCTTGGGTCGGGGTATCGAGCCCCGCCATCAGGCGCATCAGGGTGGTCTTGCCAGCCAGGGTCCGTCCCAGCAGAACATTGAAGGAACCTGGCTGCAACTCCAGATTCACCCCCGCGATATGGGTGGCGCCACCGACCACATGATCGATGTTATCTAGGATCAAGGACATACTGATCTCGCCGTTCGTTGTTATCTGATGGGTTCGGAGAGTGCTGGATAACAACGTAGCCGAAATTCGCTTTCAAACACAAATGTCGTCAATTGAAAACATTACCTCCGATCCGAAGAATGCTGGTTAAATACACTTAAGCTCTTGTTTTTATATGATAGATTATTCTTTATAAACTTTTGTCTAAGGCGTCGCGAGCGAGTCGAAAGCGAAGAGCTTTTGGAAGATTCATCAACAGATCGCCATCATATGATCGAAAACGAACATCGTGCGGTACAAAGAAAAAACGCCGCTGCCACTCCCCGGCCAGCCGCGGGTAGGCAGGTGGAGGAATAGCGACGCCGCCAGGTGCCGTCGATAGGGGGTAAAGCAAGTAAAGGGCGTCAGCGGGTACCGAAGATCTTGTCTCCCGCATCCCCCAGGCCAGGCACGATATAGCCGTTCTCGTCGAGATGGTCGTCGATACCCGCCGTATAGATCTCGATATCCGGATAGGCCGCCTGGACGCGCTTGATGCCTTCGGGGGCGGCCACCAGCACGATGACCCTCATCTGCTTGCAGCCACGCTCGCGCAGCATGTCCAGCGTCGCCACCATGGTACCGCCGGTGGCCAGCATGGGGTCGATGACGATGGCCATGCGTTCGTCCAAGTCCCTCGCGAACTTGGCGAAGTACGGCACCGGCTCGAGGGTCTCCTCGTCTCGGTAGAGGCCCACCACGCTGATCCGGGCACTGGGAATGAGGTCAGTGACGCCATCGAGCATCCCGAGCCCCGCGCGCAGGATCGGCACGATGGTAACCTTCTTGCCCTTGAGCAGCTGCACCGGGATCTTCTCGCCGTTCCAGCCGTCGATCTGCTGGGTCTCGAGTTCCAGGTCGCTGGTCGCCTCGTAGGTGAGCAGCTTTGCCAGCTCACCGGCCAATTCACGAAAGCTCTTGGTGCTGATGCCGGCTTCGCGCATCAGCCCGAGCTTGTGCTGGACCAGGGGATGCTGGATGGCTTGAACGCTCATGAGGGGCCTCTTGGACGGCGGGGAGTAGGTGACGACTATCGTCGGATGGACGGCAACCACAAATTGTCGGCCATTCTAAACGCATACCGCCTTGAGGTTAAGCACGGCGGTTTCCCGTCGCACCTGGCTTTGTGCTGATGCCCGGCAGTGTGTTCAGGGTCTCTCCGGCAGCTGCCAGTCGATGGGCTCGCGGCCGTGCTCGGCCAGGAAGGCATTGGCCCGGGAAAAGTGGTGGTTGCCGAAGAAGCCGCGGTGCGCCGAGAGCGGCGAGGGATGCGGGGATTCCAGCACCAGGTGGCGCGAGGTATCGATCAGCGCCTTCTTCTTGCGGGCCGGAGCTCCCCACAGCAGGAACACCGTAGGCTTGGCATGCTTGCTGACCGTGGCGATGGCACGATCGGTGAAGGTTTCCCAGCCCTTGCCGCGGTGAGAGCCGGCGTTGCCCTGCTCCACCGTCAGCGAGGTATTGAGCAGCAATACTCCTTGACGCGCCCAGTGCTCGAGATTGCCATGCGCCACCGGCCGCATGCCCACATCCGCCTGTAGCTCCTTGTAGATATTGGCCAGTGACGGCGGCACCGGCATGCCGGGCTGCACCGAGAAGCACAGCCCATGGGCCTGGTTCGGCCCGTGATAGGGATCCTGCCCGAGGATCACCACCTTGACCTGCTCCAGGGGCGTCAGCTCGAAGGCGCGAAACCAGTCGGTCGAGTGCGGATAGATCACCTTTCGCCGGGCCTTTTCGGCGGCCAGGAAATCGTGCAACGCCTGCATGTAGGGGGCCTTGAACTCATCGCCCAACCAGCGTTGCCAACTGTCGGGAAGCGGCGTGTCCATGGCTCAGCGCCTCGCCTGATCGATCAGCGGCTCGACATAGGCCATGCCCATGCCCCAGGAAATGATGCAATGCTGATGGTAACGATGGATGCTCATGTCGCTTACTCGTCCTCGGTAAAGGAACAGACCGCGAAGACCCCGTAGCCGGCGTCGCGAATGCGCTGGGAGCCCCCCAAGTCCGGCAGATCGACGATGGTCGCGGTCTCGACAACCTGCCCGCCGCTGCGGGTGATCAGCTTGGCTGCGGCGAGCATGGTCCCGCCAGTGGCGATCAGATCGTCGACAATCAGGATACGATCACCCTGATGAAACGCATCGGAGTGCAGCTCCACCTCGGCCTCGCCGTATTCCAGGGTATAGGTCTCGCTGATCGTACGAAACGGCAGCTTGCCCTTCTTGCGCACCGGCACAAAGCTGCAGCCCAGTTCATAGGCGAGCGGCGCGCCGATGATGAAGCCTCGGGCATCGATGGCGGCGATGGCATCGAGATCCATCTCCTGGTAGCGATGCACGAAGCTGTCGACCAGCTTGCGGAAGGCTGCACTATTCTGCAGCAGCGGGGTGATGTCGCGGAAATTGACGCCCGGCTGCGGCCAGTCGGGGACGGTGCGGATCACGGACTTGATATAGTCGCCGTAGATGCTCATCGGGTCGAATCTCGGTGAATGAATGCAGTCAGTTGGGTTCAGTCAAGCAACAGGAACTTGCCGGCGAACAGCAACGCCAGCACGATCACTGCAGGATTCAGGTCCCTGAAACGCCCGGAGAGCGTCTTGATCGCAGCGTAGCTGATAAAGCTCAGGGCAATACCGTCGGCGACCGAGAAGGTCAACGGCATGGCCAGGGCGGCGATCAGCACCGGGGCGGCGTCGGTTGGGTCGTCCCAGTTGGCATGTGCCAGGCTGCCGGCCATCAGCACCGCCACATAGAGCAGGGCCCCGGCGGTCGCGTAGACCGGGATGGAGCCTGCCAACGGTGCAAAGAACAGGCTGACGAGAAACAGCACAGCCACCACCACCGCGGTCAGGCCGGTACGGCCACCGGAGACAATGCCGGCCGTGGACTCGATGTAGCTGGTCGTGGTGGAGGTTCCCAGCAAGGCGCCGGCCATGGAGGCGGTGCTGTCAGCCATCATCGCACGGCCGATGCGCGGCAGCTTGCCGTCCTTGTCGAGCAGCCCGCCCTTGTGGGCCACGCCGACCAGGGTGCCGGAGGTATCGAACAGGTCAACGAACAGGAAGGCGAAGATCACGCTGAGCATCCCCACATCCAGGGCAGCCGCTAGATCCAGCGCCATGAAGGTCGGCGCGATGGCAGGCGGCATGGACATGATGCCACCGAACTCGTTGTGGCCGAGAATCAGCGACAGCAGAGTCACGCCGAGGATGCCGATCATCACCGCCCCGGTAACCCTGAGATAGGCGAGCGCGGTGATCACGAAGAAGCCCAGCAGCGCATACAGGGCGGCAGGCTTCGAGAGGTCGCCAAGCGTCACATAGGTGGCCGGGTTGGCAACCACGATGCCGGCATTTTTCAGCGCGATCATCGCCAGGAACAGGCCGATGCCCGCGGCTATCCCTAAGCGCAGGGAGAGCGGAATCGAGTTGATGATCCACTCACGGATCCGCAAGATGCTGAGCAGGAAGAAGAGCAAACCGGAGAAGAAGACTGCGCCCAGCGCCGCCTCCCAGGTGTAACCCATGCCCAGCACCACGCCGTAGGTGAAAAAGGCGTTGAGGCCCATGCCGGGGGCCTGGGCGATGGGGTAATTGGCCCACAGGCCCATGATCAGGCAGCCCACCGCGGCGGCCAGGCAGGTGGCAATGAACACCGCGCCGTAGTCCATGCCGGCTTGGGAGAGGATGCTTGGGTTGACGAAGATGATGTAGGCCATGGTCAGGAAGGTGGTAATCCCGGCGATGACCTCGGTTTTTACATCGGTATGGTGTTCGACCAGCTTGAACTGGTTGTCGATCAGGCGATTCAGCATGGTTGTCGATCCTGGGCGCGTGGACCTTGCGATGGTCGGGGTGGGCGAAGGAAAGCCGGTGAGAAAAGCCGCCTATGCTACCCAAAGCCTCGCTGTGTGGCGAGACACCCGGGGTAACCACACGTCTCGGTTCCCGCTAGTCAAGCAACAAGCAGGGCATTATCCACCCGACTCATCGACATAGACTTGGCAAAACGATCCGCTTTGCGCTGGCGTCAGACACCACGCGCGTTCAGCACCCGCTCCACCGTCTCGACGATAGCCTGGGTCTGGGGATCGATCTCGATATTGACGGCGTCCCCCCGCACCCGATCCACCAAGCTGGTGCGGGCCAGGGTCTCGGGGATCAGGTCGACGCAGAAGCGCGGGCCATGCTCCGCGGTGGCCGATCGCACCTGCCCGATGGTCAGGCTAATGCCGTCCACCCCGATATAGCCCTTGTCGAACAGGAAGCGACCCAATGCGGGAGGCACTTCGAACCACAGGCGGCGATTGTTAGGGGCCTGTTCGAGTTCGACCAGTTCAGCCAGCGCCATCACGTGGCCAGACATGGCATGACCGCCGATCTCGTCGCCAAAACGCGCCGCCCTCTCGATATTGACGCGGTCACCCACCGTCACTGCACCAAGATTGGTCACCTTCAGGGTCTCGCGCATCAGATCAAAGCTGACACGCTCGCCATCGATGGCGGTGACCGTGAGACAGACGCCGTTGTGAGCCACCGAAGCCCCCAGTGCCAGCCCCTCACGCAGCTCTTCCGGCAGCGCCAGTACATGAGTGCGAAAGGCCTCGGCCTCATGGATGGCCACCACCTCGGCGGTGCCTTGTACGATGCCTGTGAACATGAACGCTCCTCGTGCTGGCCGACCGCGGCCGGGTCGGTCAAAGATCGCCAGTCTAGGAAACCGCAGGGAAGACGTCCATGGTGGCCCATTCTGATTGACATACGCTGGTTCGAAACCTATCGTTGTGGGCTCCCTTTTGAAGGTGCCGATTTGCCCTCGGATTGCGGGCGCCAATGTTGTGGATCGATTGCCTGGCAAGCCCACGGCGTGAAGTGCAGCTAAAAGGGTGCATCCAGCGTTGATGGCCACCCGCCAGGGTTGGATCTATTACCTTGCGCTGCCCTGCCCGCCCTCGGCGCCCTAGCGGCGGCTGTGATGATTCGACTCCACGACGTTTCCAAAACCTACTACCCCAAGGGGCAGAGTAGCAGCGCCACCGCCGTGACGGCACTCAAGCATGCCGACCTCCATGTGCCGAAGGGCCGTATCCATGGTGTGATCGGCCTCTCCGGGGCCGGCAAGTCGACGCTGATCCGCTGCGTCAACCTGCTCGAGCGGCCCACCACCGGCACTGTCACCGTCGACGGTCAGGCACTGACCGCCCTCTCCGGGGCGGCTCTCAACCAGGCGCGCCACCGAATCGGCATGATCTTCCAGCACTTCAACCTGCTGACCTCGCGCACTGTGTTCGCCAACGTGTCCCTGCCGCTGGAGCTGATGGGCATGAAACGCGGCGAGATTCGTGAGCGGATCACACCCCTGCTGGAACTGGTAGGCCTGGCCGACAAGGCCCACCAGTACCCGGCCCAGCTCTCAGGCGGCCAGAAGCAGCGGGTGGCCATCGCCCGAGCGCTGGCCAGCCGCCCCAAGGTGCTGCTCTGCGACGAGGCCACCTCCGCGCTGGACCCGTATACCACCGGGTCGATCCTCGACCTGCTGCGTGACATCAACCACAAGCTCGGCCTGACCATCCTGCTGATTACCCACGAGATGGAGGTGGTCAAGTCGATCTGCCACCGGGTCAGCCTGATCTCCAATGGGGAGCTGGTCGAGGAAGCCGACGTGGGCGACTTCTTCACCGCGCCGCGCACCCGCCTGGGACGCGATTTCCTCAACGACTTCCTGAAGCTCGAGCCACCACGCGCGCTGATCGAGCGCCTCGAGGAGGCGCCCGGTCCGCACAGCCATCCGGTGGTGCGTCTGGCCTTCTCGGGCGACGCCGTCTCAACCCCGCTGATCTCGCGACTGGCCCGTGAGTGCGGCGTGGACGTCAGCATTCTCCAAGCCAAGGTGGAATCGATCCAGGAACGCACCCTGGGGCTGATGATCGCTGAACTGATGGGTCCCGCGGAAAAGACTCGCCAGGCCCTCGACTATCTCGAATCCCACGACCTGCAAGTGGAGGTACTTGGCCATGTCCAGCGCGATGCTTGAGCTGATCTTCAAGGCCACCCTGGATACGCTCTACATGGTGGGTGTGTCGGGGGCGATTTCGGCCCTGATGGGCATCCCGCTGGGCGTGCTGCTCTATGTCACCCGGCCGCGACAGATACTCGCCCAGCCGACGCTCAACCGAGTGCTGGGAGCAATCACCAACATCGGTCGCTCGATCCCCTTCATCATCCTGATGGTGGCGATCATCCCCTTTACGCGGATGCTGGTCGGCTCGTCGATCGGGACCAATGCCGCTGCCGTGCCGCTGACCATCGCCGCCATCCCCTTCGTAGCCCGCCTAGTGGAAGGGGCGCTCAACGAGATCCCGCCGGGCCTGGTCGAGGCCGCCCAATCGATGGGCGCCACGCCCTGGCAAATCATCACCAAGGTGCTGGTGCCCGAGGCACGCGGCGGCATTTTCACGGCACTCACGGTAACAGCGGTCACCCTGGTCAGCTACTCTGCCATGGCCGGCGCGGTGGGCGGCGGCGGGCTCGGCGACCTGGGCATCCGCTATGGCTATAACCGCTTCAACCCCACCATCATGCTGATCACCGTGGTGATCCTGGTGGTGATGGTCCAGGGCTTTCAGAGCCTGGGGGATTATCTGGTCCGCAAGAGCGACCACAAGTGAGATCTTCCTATCGATAATCAAAATGTATTATAAATTTCCTGGTTATTCCATTATTGTCAACGATTCCGCGACACCCTTAACGAGGAGAACCATGACATGCGCAAGAGCCTGATCAGCACCCTGGCTGCCACCGCCCTGACCCTTGGCGCTGGCTCCGCTTTGGCCGAGGAGCACGCCATCAAGGTCGGCACCGTGGCCGGCCCCGAGACCGAGCTCATGCAGGTGGCCGCAGAGACCGCCCAGCGCGAGTACGGCCTCGACGTCGAGATCATCGAGTTCACCGACTACGTCACGCCCAACGCTGCCCTGGCCGACGGCAGTCTCGATGCCAATGCCTTCCAGCACGAGCCCTACATGCGCGCCATGGTCGAGGACCGTGGCTACGACTTCGCCATCGCCGGCTACACCTTCGTCTATCCGATCGGCGCCTACTCCGAGCAGTACGACAGCATCGAGGCGCTACCGGAGGGCGCCACCATCGCCCTGCCCAACGACCCCTCCAACGAGGGCCGGGCGCTGATCCTGATGCACAACGAGGGCCTGATCGAGCTCGAGGACCCGACATTCCTGGAAGCTACCCCGCTGGACATCGCCGAGAACCCGCATGACTTCGAGTTCCGCGAGATCGAGGCGGCACAACTGCCCCGCGTGCTGCCCGATGTGGACATGGCCTTCATCAACAACACCTTCGCGCAACCGGCTGGCCTGAGCCTAGACGATGCCCTGATCAAGGAAGGCCCTGAGTCACCCTATGTCAACCTGATCGTGGTGCGCAGCGGTGACGAGGACCGCAAGGCCATTCAGCAGCTGGTCGACGCCTACCAAACTGAGGAGGTCGTGGCCAAGGCAGCGGAGCTGTTCGGGCCGCAGGCGGTGCCCGGCTGGAAATGACCCCCGACTACGCCCTGATCGCCCGCCAGTTGGAGGCCCTGCTCGATACCCGTGACTGGCTGACCAACAGCGCCCAGACCTGCGCCTTCCTGATGGAGGAGTTGGCTGACCTCAACTGGGCGGGATTCTACCTGCAGCGCCAGCCCGGGTTACTTACCCTGGGCCCCTTCCAAGGCAGGCCGGCCTGCAATCCCATCCCCTTCGACAAAGGGGTCTGTGGCGCGGCGGCACGCACACGCACAACCCAGCGCATCGATGACGTCCATGCCATCCCCGACCATATCGCCTGTGACGTCGCCTCCAATGCCGAACTGGTGATCCCCGTGCTGAGCGGGGATTATCTCTGGGGTGTGCTCGACCTGGACAGTCCACTGCCGCGGCGATTCAGTGTCGATGACCAGGCGGGTATCGAGCGGCTAGTGGCCTTGTTCGTGAGCAGAACCGACCTGGAGCTGTGAAGAGAAAGTTTCAGACCGGCTTGTTTTTTGTCGTCAGTCCGAAGCATCGTCGAGCCCTTCCAGGATTCAGAAATGCATGAGGAACCAGCGAGCGGCGTGTTCCTGAACTTCTTCCAGCTTGCCGGGCTCCTCGAAGAGATGAGAGGCGCCGGGTACCACCGTTAATTCGCAGTTACCGGGGCTTTTCCTCTGCGCCAAGCTCGATCACCTGCTCATCACGCCCTCCGACCAGCAGCAGGGTCGGCGCCTCAACGAAAGCCAGATGGTCTCCCGCCAGGTCCGGTCGCCCGCCCCGCGAAACTACAGAATAGCCATTCCGGCTCGCCCTTTTCACCTTCACGGGCGGGGGCAACACATCAAGACGAGACACCACCTGACCCATCGACTATCTTGACCTGAATCCTAATTTTAATTAACAAGTCGAGTTAGAGAAGCGCGATTTTTCAATCCGCAGTATCTTTCTCGATGCGACTCCTTGATAACCACCCCACTTCGATATCCGAGAAGGAGCCCGATATGGCTATTCCCTACGCCGACCGGCACCAGGCCGGAAACATTCTTGCAGATGAGCTAAAGGAGTATGCGGACCAGCGGCAAGTCATCGTGCTGGCACTTCCACGAGGCGGGGTTCCGGTGGGGGCCGTCATCGCCGCGGCACTGGGTGCCCCGCTAGACGTGATCCTGGTGCGCAAGCTCGGCCTGCCCGGCCACGAGGAACTCGCCATGGGCGCCATCGCCACCGGCAATGCGCGCGTTATGAACGATGATGTCCTGCGCTTCAAAAGAGTTTCGGAAAGCGCTATTGAGCGCGTGGTCGAAAAGGAGAGGAAGGAACTCGAGCGCCGCGAGAAGACCTACCGGGGAGATCGCCCGCTTCCCAACCTCGAGGGACGCACGGTGATCCTGGTCGACGACGGCCTGGCTACCGGCGCCACCATGCGGGCGGCTATCCAAGTGGTTCGCCAACAGTCCCCGGAGAAGATCGTGATGGCCGTGCCGGTTGCGCCCCGCGATACCCTGGAGAGGATGCGAGAAGAGGCCGACGAGGTCGTCTGTCCCGCCGTGCCCTCCTCCTTTATGGGGATCGGCCAGTGGTATCAGGATTTCGGCCAGACCAGCGATCAGGAGGTCAAGAATCTGCTGGAACAGGCCAGTCGCTGACGCTTGGGACGAATGAAAGATCGGGAAAAGAAACGACAGGAGAAAAAGATCGGCCCTGCAGAGGTGCTCGTATTTGGTAGGACCAGGCGGATTTGAACCGCCGACCTCCACGATGTCAACGTGGCGCTCTAACCAACTGAGCTATGGTCCTGAAGCTGTCATCACTGTGTAAAATCTGGTAGGACCAGGCGGATTTGAACCGCCGACCTCCACGATGTCAACGTGGCGCTCTAACCAACTGAGCTATGGTCCTGCCTCACCGCCACGGCAACCCGTCGCCGCGGTAACGGATGCGTATTTTACTCATCCGCCTTGCAAATGCAAGCCCGGACTTGCCAGGCAACACTCGGGAATCAGCACCTTGCCTGAGCTCCCGCTACTGGGTACGCACCCGCTCAACGGCTTCCTTCCAGCCGGCGTAGAGTCGCTCACGCTCGGCTTCCTCCATCTGCGGCATGAAACGCCGCTCGCAGCACCACAACTGGGCGATCTCGTCGAGATCGCGATACCAGCCGAGCCTAAGGCCCGCTAGGTAAGCGGCTCCCAGAGCCGTCGTCTCCAACACCGTGGGGCGATCCACCTGGACGCCGAGCATGTCGGCGAGGAACTGCATCAGCCAATTGTTGGCTACCATGCCGCCATCAACCCTCAGGATGCCCGGCGATGCCGACATGTCGGCCTCCATGCAAACCTGCAGATCACGGGTCTGATAGCAGACCGCCTGGAGCCCGGCGGCCACGATCTCGGCAATGCCGGTGTCGCGAGTCAGGCCGAAGATGGCGCCGCGCGCCTTGGGATCCCAGTGCGGCGCCCCGAGGCCGGTGAAGGCCGGCACCAGATAGACACTGTGCCCGCTGCGGGTCTGACATGCCAAGGTCTCGGTTTCGGCGGCATCGGCAAACAGCTGCAGGCCATCGCGTAGCCACTGCACGGTGGCCCCCGCCACGAAGATGCTGCCTTCCATGGCATAGGTGGGCTTGCCGTGCAATCGATAGGCCACCGTAGTCAACAGGCGGTTGCGGGAGGTCTCGGCGACCTCGCCGGTATTGACGATCATGAAGCAGCCGGTACCGTAGGTACTCTTGCCCATGCCGGGCCAGAAGCAGGCCTGACCGACCAGTGCCGCTTGCTGGTCTCCAGCCACCCCGGCGATGGGCAGCTCGCCACCCAACCAGCGGGCATCGACGCTGCCGAAATCGTCACTGGAATCCTTGACCTCCGGCAGCAGACTCACCGGAATGTCGAACAGATTCAACAGATCCTCGTCCCAGCATTGCTCGTGGATGTTGAACAGCGCAGTACGCGAGGCATTGGTGGCATCGGTGGCATGCACTCGCCCCCCAGTGAGCCGCCAGATCAGGAAACTATCCACGGTACCGAAAGCTAGCTCGCCCCGTTCGGCCCGCTCCCGGGCCCCAGGCACTTCATCAAGCAGCCAGGCGAGCTTGGTGGCCGAGAAATAAGGATCGATCAGCAGCCCCGTTGAGGCCTGAACACCTTGCAGATGACCCGCTTCGCGTAGCTGCCGGCAGGCCTCGTCGGTACGCCGATCCTGCCAGACGATGGCATTGTGCAGCGGCTTCCCGGTGACCCGCTCCCACAGCACGGTGGTCTCGCGCTGGTTGGTGATGCCGATACCGGCAACCTCGTCAATCGGGATATCGGTATCGGCGAGCACTTCCCGGCAGGTAGAAAGTACCGTCTCCCAAATGTCCTCTGGATCGTGCTCGATCCAGCCATCATGGGGAAAATGCTGCGGGAATTCGCGCTGCGCCGTGGCGACACTGCGTGCCTGACGGTCGAAGAGGATGGCGCGGGAACTGGTGGTGCCCTGGTCGATGGCCAGAAGGTATGAAGCCATGGCAAGCATCCTGTTGTGGTGGCACTGGCGTGCTGATTTCGCTTTTAACCGCTAATGTTCGTTTGTGATCATCCAGACTACTCCAGCCGACCCTGCCGCTCAAACATCCTCATGCCTGAACCACTACGACGTTAGATGGAGAAGTGGCACGGCAGGGCGATGCCTATGCCTGCAGCCGCCAGGACAATGGCGTAGAATCCGCTAAGCCAAGGAGACCCCATGAACCAGCAGCAACGCCAGGACGCTATCATCGAGCTGGTGCGCCGCCAGGGCTATGCCAGCATCGAGCAGCTCACCGAGCACTTCAAGGTAACGCCCCAGACCATACGCCGTGACCTCAACACGCTGTCCAACGAGGGGCGCATCCGCCGGGTTCATGGCGGTGCAGGGCTCGAGTCAAGCACTGTCAATACCGCCTACTCGACGCGAAAGACGCTCAATCTCGAAGCCAAGCAGCGTATCGCCGCCCTGCTCGCTCGGCACATTCCCGACCACTCATCGTTATTCATCAACATTGGGACCAGCAACGAGGTGATCGCCGAGGGATTGCTCGACCACCAAGGGTTGGAGGTGATCACCAACAACCTCAATGTCGCGGCGATCCTCCAGCACAAGAAGGATTTCAACGTAATCATCGCCGGTGGCCAGGTGCGCTCCCGGGATGGCGGTATCATCGGCGAGGCGACCATCGATTTCATCAATCAGTTCAAGGTCGACTTCGGTATCATCGGCATCAGCGGCATCGATGAGGACGGCTCCTTGCTGGAGTTTGATTACCAGGAGGTCCGTGTCGCTCAGGCCATCATTAGCAACTCACGCAAGGTCTTCCTGGCCACCGATCACTCCAAGTTCCAGCGCAACCCGGTGGTCCGCCAGGGCAATCTGGCCCAGCTCGACGCCCTGTTCACCGACCGCGACCCGCCCGAAACCATTCTGCGCCTGCTCAAGCAGCATGATGTGGCTCTGCACATCGCCTGATCTCGAGCCCTTCCGCCGGGCATATCGCCGCGCTCACCCCAGCCTGCATAGGCCCGTCCTACCCATTCTGCACAGCCCCGTCCTATTTGCGTAGCCCTCCTGTTGGCCCGTCTCTGGCACGCGTTTTTGAACCACTTCTTGATGTTCGTTTTGTTTTCGCCTATTTTCGATATTAAACATCAATACGACCTGGAACAGGTCGGACGGGAGCGTGACATGAGCGACATGGCGGATGTGGTGCTCGATCTTTTCGTGATCGGCGGCGGTATCAACGGCTCCGGCATTGCCAACGATGCCGCCGGGCGTGGCCTGTCGGTCGGCCTATGCGAACAGGGAGACCTGGCCGGGGCCACCTCCTCGGCCAGCAGCAAGCTGATCCATGGCGGCCTGCGCTACCTGGAGCACCACGAATTCCGCCTGGTTCGTGAAGCACTGCGCGAACGTGAAGTGCTGCTTGCCAAGGCCCCGCACATCATCTGGCCACTGCGTTTCATCCTCCCCCATCAGCCTCATCTGCGCCCGGCATGGATGCTGCGCGCCGGGCTGTTTCTTTACGACCATCTTGGCAAGCGCACCCGGCTTCCGGGCTCCCGTGGTATTCGGCTCAGCCCGCAACAAGGTCTGGCCGTCGGCATCACCCACGGCTTCGAGTACTCGGACTGCTGGGTCGATGACGCCCGCCTGGTAGTGCTCAATGCCCTCCAGGCTCGCGACAATGGCGCCGAGATCCTGGTGCGCACTCGCTGTATCGATGCCCGCGAGTGCGACGGAATCTGGATGCTCACCCTGGAAGACCTCGACGGCGGTCGGCGTTTGACACGCCGTTGCCGGGCACTGGTCAACGCCGCAGGCCCCTGGGTGGAGCAGGTCGTGCGCCGACAAGTCCAGCGCCCGTCGCGCTATGGCGTACGCCTGATCCAGGGCAGCCACCTGATCGTGCCCCGACTGAACCATGACGAACGAGCCTTTATCCTCCAGAACTCTGATCGACGCATCGTTTTCGTGCTGCCCTACGAGGAGGACTTCAGCCTGATCGGCACCACCGACCGACACTACACCGGCGACCCGGCACGAGTTACCGCCAGCGAGGAGGAGATCGACTACCTGCTATCGGTGGTCAACGACCACTTTCGCACCCAGCTAAGCCGGGATGCGGTGATCCGCACCTTCTCCGGCGTACGCCCGCTGTGCGACGACGAGTCGTCCGATCCCTCGGCCATGACGCGCGACTACACGCTGGACCTCGATACCCGCGGCGCGCCGCTGCTGTCGGTCTTCGGCGGCAAGATCACCACCTACCGAAAGCTCGCCGAGGCCACCCTGACGGCGCTCGCGCCCCACCTGCCGAGGATGGCAGCGCCCTGGACCGCCGAGACGCCGCTGCCGGGCGGCGACATCGGCGACCGGGGCAGCTTCGAGACCCAGCTGCTCGAGGACTATCCCTTCCTAGATGCTGCCCAGGCGCGTCGCTTCGCACGGACCTATGGCACCTTGTGCCGGCAATTCCTCGATGGCAGACACTCACAAGCGGACCTGGGACAGGCGTTTGGTGCCGGGCTGACTGCCGCCGAGGTGGACTATCTAGTGACGCAGGAGTGGGCACGCTCCCGCGAGGACATCCTGTGGCGGCGCACCAAGCTGTCTCTGCAGCTCACCGTCATCGAGACCCAGCGCCTAGAGGCGTATCTGGAGAAGTCCTTGGAGGAAGGGTGCGGGCGCGCAGCAGCGCCACCTGCCCCACGCAACAGCGAGGTCTTGCCACCTGCCTTTTCAGGCGCACGGACTCATCCACGACGCTTGGCCTGAGCGTCATCCATCCTCTGCAGAGAACTCAGCTCGGTGACGCTGGCCGGTGCCAGTTCCGCCCGCTCGCGATGCCGGCCAAGCTCACGGCCCTCCAGCGCGGGGAGCAGGATCTGCAACGGCGCCCATGGCTGATCCGCGGGAGCGTTTCTCCTTCCAGACGCCACCCCCAGATACCCCGGTCGACGAAACACGCAAGCAGCGCGACCGTGTCGCCGATAGCACTACTCCGGCACCCCACCTCGTGTCAACGAGGCGGGATCGAGGAGGCGTTCGAGTTCGGCGCGAGAGAGCTCAGTCCGCTCCGCGGCCACCTCGATGATCGGCCGCCCCGCCTGATAGGCCTGCTTGGCGATGGCGGCTGCGGCGTCATAGCCAATCACTGAGTTCAGCGCGGTGACCAGGATGGGGTTGCGCGCCAGCGGCGCCTCGAGGTGGTCATGACGCACCTTGAAGCTAGCGATAGCGCGATCGGCCAGCAGCCGAGCGGTGTTGGTCATCAGGGTGATCGAGGTCAGCAAGTTGTGCGCGACCAGCGGCAACATCACATTGAGCTGGAAGTTGCCGCTCTGTCCGGCCACCGTCACCGCCGTGTCGAGGCCAATCACCTGGGCGGCGGCCTGGGCCGCCGACTCGGGAATCACCGGATTGACCTTGCCGGGCATGATCGAGCTGCCGGGCTGCAGCGCCTGGAGCTCGATCTCGCCCAACCCGGCCAGCGGCCCCGAATTCATCCAGCGCAGGTCGTTGGCGATCTTCATCACCACGCACGCCAGGCCCCGGAGCTGTCCGGAGAGCTCCACCGCGGCATCCTGCGAGGCGAGACTCGCGAAGAAGCTGTCGTTGGGCGATAACGACAGCCCTGTCTGATCGCTCAGCTCGCGCGCCATGCGCTCGGCGAACTCGGGATGGGCATTGATGCCGGTGCCCACTGCAGTGCCGCCCTGGGCCAAGCGACTGAGCCGCACCAGAGCGCTGTCCAGGCGCTCGATGGCCTGCCCCACCTGACTCGACCACCCCCCCAGTTCCTGACTCATGCGCAGCGGCATAGCGTCCATCAGATGGGTACGCCCGGTCTTGACCACGTCATCGAGTTCCGCGGCGCGGGTGTCGATGGTCGCGCGCAAGTGCTCAAGCGCCGGGCGCAGCTCGCCGGTCACCGCCAGCGCCGCCGAAAGATGGATCGCGGTCGGGATAACGTCGTTGCTCGACTGGCCCATGTTGACGTGGTCATTGGCACCGACCTCCACCCCGTCACGGCTGGCCCATTGGGCGATCACTTCGTTAACATTCATGTTGCTGGAGGTGCCCGAGCCGGTCTGGAAGACATCCACCGGGAACTGGTCGTCGAGCTGCCCGGCGAGAATTGCCTCAGCGGCGGCGACGATTGCGCGGCAGCGCGCGTCGTCGAGTAAGTCGAGCCCGTGATTGACTCGGGCTGCCGCCAGCTTGATACGGGCGATGGCATGGATGAAGGCTGTCGGCATCGACTGGCCGGAGACCGGGAAGTTGTTGACGGCACGTTGGGTCTGGGCGCCGTAAAGGGCCTCTCTCGGCACTTCCAGCTCACCCATGCTGTCACGCTCGATACGGTAGTCGCTCATCTCGGGCTCCTCGCGGTTGAAAGGGAGGGTTATCCCTTCAACATGACTTTGAGCACGTCATGTTGCAAGTACCCTGGCGCATCGAAAAACAAGCGTCTTGGCATGTCGAAAGAAAAAAAGGATGGGCGTCGGAAAAATTGTTGCACTGCACAAACGGCTTTGCTATTGTGCATCGCAGCAAAGACACAGAAGGCATCGGCAGATCGCCAAGGCCTTCGAATTGATCCGAAACTCCCTGGAGGGACTCACGATGCAAAACTTCGACACCAAGCAGTTTACCGAACAGTTCGAATCCATGTACTTCGGTCCGGCGCGTGCTTATGCCGCCCTGTCTATGGACTACACCGAGAAACTGGTCAATGCCCAGCTGGACGCCACCAAGGCCTACACCGACACCGGCCTAGCACAGCTGCGCCGCCTGCTGAACGTCAAGGATGCCGAAGGCCTGAAGAACTACATGGAAGGCCAGCAGAAGGTCGCCAAGGATCTGACCGAGCGCCTGAAGGGCGACACAGAGAAGGTCGTCTCTCTGCAGCAGGACTTCGTTCAGCAGAGCCAGAAGCTGACCGAAGACAACGTCAAGCAGGCCACCGAGACAGCGACCAAGGCTGCCAAGTAAGCCTGACGGCGCCGGCCAGGCCGGCGCTCGCTTGACCCGACGCTAGACTCAACAAGAGGGCCGCCGATCACTGATCGGCGGCCCTCTTGCGCTATGCACGATGGGGACGGGAGGCTCCTCTCCCTTTCAAAAGAGCACTGATGACAACCTCTCCTTCCGGCCCTGCTGGGCTCGTGCTGCCGAATGCCAGATCATCATCGCATCCTGCTTACCCGCCACCAGCTCCGCCTGGGCAGCGGGCTATCACGCAGTGTCGAGCTAATCCCTCGAGTTGCCGAAAGGTTGAGCTGCCCGAAGATGGCAGTCGCCATCGTAGGCTTCTATGCTAAAAGCCGGCATTTAAAAAAATCGGCGCCATAATGTTCCTCGGGACGGCTCTGGCGCCAGGAGCGACACTATGGACACGACCGCAATGTTCACCAGAACCCTGCGAGGCTGGGGCCTGACGGGACTGGTCATCACAGCCTGCCTGGCATTCGGCGCTGAAACCCATGCGGCCACACTTGACGAGGTTCGTGAACGCGGCAGCATTCGTGTCGCCGTAGCGGACGAAATACCTTACGGCTATCTCGACGAGAGCGGCAAGGGACAAGGCGTTGGACCCGACGTGGCTCGATACATACTCGGGCAGCTGGGCATCGAGAAGATCGACTGGCAGGTGGTGAGTTTCAACGACCTGATCACTGGATTGGAAGCTAACCAGTTCGACATGACCGCAGCGGAGATGGCCATTCGTCCTGAGCGCTGCGAGCGGGTTCTCTTTTCGCAGCCCAATACCTCCTACGGCGAAGGCCTTCTGGTACGCGCCACCAACCCCGAGGAGATCAACGCCTACAGTGACTTCGCCGAACGTGACGAGCTAACGGTGGCTGTACTCGCCGGATCGACCCAGATCGATATCCTGGATTCCCTCGGCGTTCCCAAGTCGCGCATCGAAGTGATCGACACCAATGCCGCAGCCATCGACACCATCATCCAGGGCCAGGCCGACGCCTATGCCGGTACCGGATTGACGGTCAGCCAGCTGGATGCGCAGAGCCCGCAAGTCGAGGTCGCACAGAATTTCGTCGACCCGGTCGTGGATGGAGAGATGATCCGCAGCTGGGGCGCCTTCACCTTCCCTCGGGAGGCAGAAACGCTGCGTGATGCTTTCAATGAAGTACTGCTGGCCTATCGCAACACCCAGGCCTGGGAAGACACGCTGAGAAAGCACGGCTTTACCCAGAATGACATCCTCAACGCCTTCCGTTTTGATACCGAATGGTTGTGCAATCGCCCGCACTGAGCCTCAGCCACTACCACCCTAGCGTCTGCTTCACGAAGGGAATGGTCAACTTGCGCTGGGCGGTGAGTGATGCGCGGTCAAGGCGCGCCAGTAGATCGAAGAGTTCGTCGAGGCGTCGTGGGCCACGGTGCAGGATGTAGCGGGCCACCTCGACGGGCATCTGCATGCCACGCCTTCGGGCGCGCAACTGAAGCGCGGCTAGCCGCCCGGGGTCATCCAGCCCCCGCAGATGGAAGGTCATGCCCCAGCTCAGACGCGAGGCCAGGTCACAGAGTGCCACCGGCAACTGGCGCGGCGGCGCCTCGGCGGCGATCACCAGGCGCTTTCCGGCATCCCTCAGGCGGTTGAAGGCGTGGAACAGCGCCTCTTCCCAGCGCTTGCGCCCCACCACACGGTCGAGGTCATCGATCGCTACCAGATCCAGGCGCTCGATCTCCTCGAGCATCAGCGGCGGGAAATGGCCGAGCTCGGCCAGGGGCAGGTAGAGAGCCCGACAGTCGCGGTCGGAGGCGGCATGGCAGGCGGCCTGCAGCAAGTGACTGCGGCCGGTGCCACATGCTCCCCATACATACAGGAAAGGCTCGCCGCCTTCATCAAACTGGTGCATGAGCCGGTCGACCAGGGCTGCATTAGGCCCGGGGTGAAAATTGGCGAAGGTAGCGTCGTCGCGCAGCCCCACGCCCAGCGGCAACTGCGCGGGTGCTCGGCTCATGGCGACTCCTCGTCGTGGGTGCGTTGACGGCGTGCGTCATATAGAGAGCTGCTTTTATAGTGCTTATGCAAATAACGCAATACCACCATCACCACCGCGGCCATCGGCAGCGCCAGCAGCACGCCGGTGAAACCGAATAGCTGCCCACCGGCCAGCACGGCGAAGATCACGGCCACCGGATGCAGACCGATCTTGTTGCCCAGCAGCTTGGGCTGGAGCACCACGCTCTCGACCAGTTGACCGAAGCCGAACACCACCGCGACGCCAAGCAGGATCCACCAGTCACCGGTCTGGAAGAACGCCACCACCCCCGCCACGGAGATGCCCACGATCACCCCCAGATAGGGCACGATGCTGGCCAGGCCGGCAAGCATGCCGATCAGCAGGCCAAAGCGCACGTCCAGCAAGGTGAGCCCCACCGCATAGATCACCCCCAGGCAGAGCATGACGATCAATTGGCCGCGCAGGAAGGCCGACAGCACCTCGTCGCATTCGCCGGCCAGATGTACTGCGGCTGGCTCCCAGCTACGCGGCAGCGAGCCGCGCAGCTGGGCGACCAAGATGTCCCAGTCCAGCAGCAGGTAAAAAGTGACCACCGGGATCAGCGCCAGGTTGCCGATCCAGGCAACCAGCGCCAGGCCGGAGCGCGAGGCCCGGGCCAGCAGGCTGGCCGCGAAGGTGCCGGTCTCCTTCCAGTTGTCGACGATCGCCTGGCGCATCTGGTCGATGTCAGTGGAGAGGTCCATGCCGGTCAGTGACTGGATGCGCGGCACCACCGTCTGCTGCAGCCAGTTGAGCACCGCCGGCAGCGATTCGATCAACTGACCGAGCTGTCGGCCGAGTATCGGCACCACCAGCAGCAGGGTGACCACGATGACAAGCAAAAGCAACAGGAAGACCAGCGATACCGCCAAGCGCCGCGAGAGGCCAAGGGCCTCGAGACGATCGGTCAAGGGATCGCCCAGGTAGGCAAGTATCATGCTGACGAAAAAGGGCGTCAGCACCGGCTCGATACTGGCCAGGAACCAAAGCCCCAGCGCCGCCACCGCGGCCGCCACCCACCACTGCCTGTGCATCGTTGCCTCCGTGTTTCGCTAAGCTGGCAGGCTGCCAGCCGCGTGCCGTGATGCTACAATTCTTACTTCAATCTGGCACTTGCGCATCGTCCGGCGACCGGCCTCGCGAGCGCCCACCTCTTACAGGAAGCGACATGACGGATTCCACTCCCCGCCCGAGCGGGGCATCGCTCAGTTACAAGGACGCCGGCGTCGACATCGATGCCGGTAATGCCCTGGTCGACCGTATCAAGGGCGTGGCCGAACACACCACCCGCCCGGAAGTGATGGCCGGCGTGGGCGGCTTTGGCGCGCTGTGCGAGCTGCCGACCGGCTACCGGGAGCCGGTGCTGGTCTCCGCCACCGACGGCGTCGGCACCAAGCTGCGCCTGGCCATGGAGCTTGGTCGCCACGACACCATCGGCATCGACCTGGTGGCGATGTGTGTCAACGATTTGGTGGTGGCTGGCGCTGAGCCGTTGTTCTTCCTCGACTACTATGCCACGGGCAAGCTCGAGGTGGATATCGCTGCCGATGTGGTGAGCGGTATCGGCCACGGCTGCGAGCAGGCCGGCTGTGCCCTGGTAGGTGGCGAGACCGCCGAGATGCCCGGCATGTACCAGGGCAGCGACTACGACCTCGCCGGCTTCTGTGTCGGCGTAGTGGAAAAGTCCGAGATCCTCGACGGCAAGCAGCTCGGCGAGGGCGACGTGCTGCTCGGCCTGGCCTCCTCCGGCCCCCATTCCAACGGCTATTCACTGATCCGCAAGATCCTCGAAGCCAGCGATGCACGCCTCGACACTTCCATCGATGGCCGTTCACTGGGCGAGGCTCTGCTCAAGCCGACGCGCATCTACGTCAAGCCCTTGCTGTCGCTGCTCAAGGAGACCGACATACCGGTGCATGCCCTGTCACACATCACCGGCGGCGGCCTTGCCGAGAACATCCCCCGCGTATTGCCCGAGACCCTGGCGGCGCGCGTCGATGTCTCCAGCTGGAAGCGCCCGGCTCTCTTCGACTGGCTCCAGGCCGAGGGCAACGTCGAGGAGCAGGAGATGTACCGCGTGCTCAACTGCGGCATCGGCATGGTGATCGTGGTCCCAGCAGACAAGGCCGACCAGGCCCGCGCTCACCTCCAGGCCCAGGGCGAGACGGTCCATCGCATCGGCGTCATCACCGCGCGAGGCAACGCCGAGCAGCAGCTCCAGCTGGAGAACCTCAAGGCATGAGTGGCACCGACTACCAAAGCGACACCCTAAATGCCTTTACTCCCGAACCCAGCGAGGCTCGGCGAGTGGTGGTGCTGATCTCCGGCAGCGGTAGCAACCTCCAGGCATTGATCGATGCCCAGCACCACGATGCCCTGGGCGGCAGGATCGTCGCGGTGATCTCCAACCAAACGAACGCCTACGGTCTGAAACGTGCCAGGGAGGCCGGCATTGATGCCGTTGCCCTGCCTCATCAAGAATACGACAGCCGCGAGGCCTATGATGGCGCCCTGATCAAGGTGATCGAACGCCATGAGCCCGATCTGCTCGTGCTGGCCGGCTTCATGCGCATCCTCACGCCGCGCTTCGTCAACCGCTTCCTGGGGCGGATGCTCAACATCCACCCCTCGCTGCTGCCCGATTACCCGGGCCTGCATACCCATGCCCGCGCGCTGGCCGATGGCGTCACCACGCATGGCTGCAGCGTACATTTCGTCACCGAGCAGCTGGATGGTGGACCGGTCGCCCTGCAGGCCGAGGTGGCCGTCGCCGAGGACGATACGCAGGAAAGCCTCAAGGCCAAGGTGCAGGCCCGCGAACACTTGATCTATCCGATCGCCGTGCGCTGGTTCCTGGAAGGACGCCTGCAGCTGCGAGGGGATAGCGCCAGCATTGACGATGTTACCCTGCCGCCCGGCGGCATGCGCCTCTCGCATGCCGATGCCGCCGAGGAGCTGGACGAGGATCAGGAGCTGTAAGTTTACCGCATATCACTCCTGCCCAAGGCCGTGTCATGTCTTCGGTAGGGTCACGCCGCGCTGCCCCATGTACTTGCCACCGCGGTCCTTGTAGGACGTCTCGCAGACCTCGTCGGACTCCAGGAACAGCATCTGCGCCACCCCTTCATTGGCATAGATGCGCGCCGGAAGGTTGGTGGTGTTGGAGAATTCCAGGGTCACGTGTCCTTCCCACTCGGGTTCTAGCGGGGTGACATTGACGATGATGCCACAGCGAGCATAAGTGGACTTGCCCAGGCAGATGGTCAGCACGCTGCGCGGTATGCGGAAGTATTCCACGGTGCGTGCCAGGGCGAAGGAGTTGGGAGGAATTACGCAGACATCGCTCTTGATGTCGACAAAGCTCTTCTCGTCGAAGCCCTTGGGGTCTACCACCGCGGAATGGATGTTGGTAAACACCTTGAACTCGTCGGCGCAGCGCACATCGTAGCCGTAACTGGACGTCCCGTAGGAGATCACCCGCCGCTGGTTCTCATAGCGCACCTGATCGGGCTCGAAGGGCTCGATCATGCCGTCGCGCTCGGCCATGCGGCGAATCCACTTGTCGCACTTGATACTCATCGAAACGTCCTGAACTGTGTCTGGGAAGCCAGCGAATGAAAATCGGGGCCACATCATAGCGGCCCCGGGCAGGGAAGGTCACGGGAGTTGCCCACTCGCTCAGGGCGACTGCAAAGGGATCTATCACTCGAGGCTATCCCGGCGACAAGCCTGCAAGGAGGCGCTGTGAACCCGTCCATGGGCGCTACCGACGCCATCCATGGCGTAGGACCTCCTCGTCGGCTTGTCCCCGGTGCCTCTCGCTGTGGGTAACAGCAATGGCCTGGCATCTCACTCGCTGAAGGAGATCTCCGGCCCCTCGGCGCCCTGGCCGCGGACCTGCTCGCCGACCTGGCGTGCCATGTCGCGAAAGGTGGCGGTCACCTCGCCTTCGGGTTCGGCCACCACGGTGGGCCGCCCGCTATCCACCTGCTCGCGGATCGACAAGGTCAGCGGCAGACGACCGAGCACGCGGGTCTCGTACTCTTGGGCGATGCGCTCGCCGCCGCCCTCGCCGAAGATCGGCTCGCTGTGGCCGCAGTTCGAGCAGATGTGCAGGCTCATGTTCTCCACGACGCCGAGCACCGGCACGTTGACCTTGCGGAACATCTCGATGCCCTTGCGTGCATCCAACAGGGCAATATCCTGAGGCGTGGTGACGATCACCGCGCCGTCCACCGGTACCTTCTGGGCCAGGGTCAGCTGGATGTCGCCGGTGCCCGGCGGCATGTCGATGAACAGATAGTCGAGATCGTCCCAGACGGTCTGGGTGAGCATCTGCTGGAAGGCACCGGCGACCATCGGGCCTCGCCAGACCATGGGCTCGCGGATATCGACCAGAAAGGCCATGGACATGGCCTGGATGCCATGCGCCTCGAGCGGCTTGAAGCGATTCTCGCCGGCGGACTGAGGCCGCACCCCCTCGCCCACTCCGAGCATCTGGGCCTGGCTGGGGCCATAGATGTCGGCATCCAGGAGGCCCACCCGATAGCCCTCGGCGGCCATCGCCAGTGCCAGATTGACGGTCACGGTGGACTTGCCTACTCCGCCCTTGCCGGATGCCACGGCGACGATATGCTTTACCCCTTCGATCACGACTCGCTCCTTATGCAGTGGGGGTTGCCACGCAAGCGGCTTGAGGGCTCAGTATACCCGCCGTGCCGGCCTGCCATGCAATGCCCGCCATCGCGAGACGGCGAGCCCAGGGCTCGCCGTCTCGCATTCCGGAATGAGAGAAAGGCGATCAGTTGGCCTTCTTCTGGACCGCATGCTCCTCGCCGTCGTCCTCCTGGGCAGCATTGGCCTGTGGCTGGCTGCCCGCCTTGCCTGCGCCACTGCCGGTATTGGCCGGCGCTTGCGTAGCGGCGCTGCCAGATTCAGTGGCAGCCGCTGACGAGGCATTGCCGCCGCCTTGGGTGCTGGTGCTGACGGTATTGCTCTGCTGAAGGCGAGCCAGCTCGTTGCGCCAGCTCTCGAGCTGGC
Organism: Halomonas ventosae; assembly: GCF_004361885.1. Lineage (GTDB taxonomy): Bacteria > Pseudomonadota > Gammaproteobacteria > Pseudomonadales > Halomonadaceae > Halomonas > Halomonas ventosae_C. The sequence continues at coordinate 256,496 of NZ_SNWH01000001.1, read as the reverse complement.
CTTCCAGGCGGTCGAGCTGGGACTGGCGCGACTCCACCTGAGATTCGATCTTGGCGACTTCCTCACGGCCGACCTTGATGGCCACCTCGAGGTCATTGAAGGTCTCCCGGGCCTGCTCGACCTGGGCCTTGGCCTCCGCCAGCTCGGCGCGGGTCCCCTTGAGCGCCTGGCTGGCTTCACTGCGGCTGGCTTCTAGATCGCTGATCTCCTGCTGGAGGGCATCGCGTTGCTGCTGCAGCGAGGCAATCTCGTCGTTCAATGACGCCAAACTCTCTTCGGCTGAGGCAATCTGCTGCTGCAAGTCCTTGAGTTCGGCACGGGCCGCGTCGCGCTCGGCCAACGCGTCACTGCGCTCCTGCTCGGCCTGCTGGCGGGCTTCTTCGGCTGAGGCAATCTGCTGCTTCAGATCCTTGAGTTCGGCACGGGCCGCTTCAAGCGCCTGGTTGGCCTCGCTGCGGCTGGCTTCGAGGTCGCTGATCTCCTGCTGGAGGGCATCCCGCTGCTGCTGCAGCGAGGCAATCTCGTCGTTCAATGACGCCAGACTCTCTTCGGCTGAGGCAATCTGCTGCTGAAGGTCCTCGAGTTCGGCACGGGCCGCGTCGCGCTCGGCCATCGCGTCACTGCGCTTCTGCTCGGCCTGCTGGCGGGCTTCTTCGGCTTGCTGGCGTTCTTTTTCGGCGGCCTGACGAGCCTCCTCGGCCTTCTGCAGCGATGCCTGAGCCTCGTCGCGTGCCTGAACGGCCTGCTGACGCTCTTCCTGAGTGCTGGCCAAGGCCTGGTCGGCGGTCTCGAGCTCTTTCTGACGGGCTTGCAGCTCTGACTTCACCGATGCCAATGAGGCCTGGACGTCCTCGAGTTCGCTGCGGACCGTAGTGATTTGCTCCCGGGTACTGGCCAGTTCCTCCTGGGTGGCCTGCAATTGCTGCTCGAGAGCGTTGCGCTGCTCTGCCAGTTCATCAATGTTCCCGGCCTCGCTGCGCAGCTTCTCGACGCGACTTGACAAGGTTTGGTTTTCGGCCTGGACCTTTTCGAGACGCGCCTGCAGCGACTCGCGGGCCTCATTGCTGGAACTGACATTGGATTGGGCAAACAGGGCCCAGATGATGGCAACCACTGCCACGGCCGCCAGGCCTTTGACACGGTTGTCCTTGAAAAGCTCACTGATTGACGAATCGGCCATCGCCGCATCCCCCTGCATGGTGAAATGTCGCCAGCCCTGGTTGGCCGGCCGTCCTGGTCACGACTCCCAGCATACACGCCCGGCGAAAGGTCGCCACCCGACTATCGACGCCCTTATCAACGTCTCGAACAACGCTCAGAGTCATCGACATCAGGTATCGATCTTGCCGCGTAACGCCTTTTGCCGACTCCGCTTCTTCTTGCTGTCCAGCCTTCGCTGCCTGGCGCCCTTGCTGGGACGGGTGGCGATACGCTTGCGAGGGGCGTACATGACACTCTTGATCAGCGCCTTCAATCGCGCCAGGGCCTCGGCGCGGTTGCGCTCCTGGGTACGCTGGCTCTGGGCCTTGATGATCACCACGCCGTCACGGGTGATGCGCGAGTCACCCAGCGCCAGCAGCTTCTCCTTGAAGCCCTCGGGCAGGCTCGAGGCCTGGATATCGAAGCGCAGGTGGATGGCGGTGGCGACCTTGTTGACGTTCTGGCCGCCGGCTCCTTGGGCGCGCACCGCCTGCATCTCGATCTCGTGGTCGGGGATGCTTACCTGGCGAGAGAGTTCCAGCATGCTGTCTGCCTCCACATGGTAAAGAATCGCGACCGGTAGCAGACACCGCGCACCTCAGCTGGCCAGCCAGATGCAGTGCCTGGCGCCCTTGCCGGGACGATGAGCACGCACCGTGACTTCCTCGACCAATAGCCCTACACGGCGCAACCGCTCGGTGAAGGCGGGGTCCTGGCCGGCCGACCAGACCGCCAGCACCCCGTCGGGGCGCAGTGCCTCCTGGGCCGTGGCCAGGCCCTGGGGCGAATAGAGCCAGTCGTTGTCGCGGTGAGTCAGCCCCTCGGGGCCGTTGTCGACATCGAGCATGATGGCATCGAAGCCAGCGGGTTCGCGGCGCAGCAGCTCACCGACGTCACCCAGGCTGACCCGGGTACGCGGATCGTCGAGGGGGCGACCGGCGGCGGCACCCAGTGGGCCACGGTTCCACTCCACCACCCCCGGCACCAGCTCGGCGACGACGACCTCGGCGTCCTCGCCCAGCGTCTTCAGCGCCGCCGCTAGGGTAAAGCCCATGCCCAGCCCGCCGACCAGCACACGGGCACCAGAGCGGCCGGCGACTCGCTCGCAAGCGAACTCTGCCAGGGCATCCTCGGAGCCGTGCAGGCGAGTGTTCATCAGCTCCCCCGTCTTGCCGGCAATACGGATCGAGAACTCGTCGTTACGCTGCAGCAACCGCAGCTCGCCGCGCGAGCCGGGAATGCTTGCCGTGCCGATCTCTTCGAATTTTGCCATGGTGCCTCGCTGTGGAAAGAGGGGATCAAGGGCGCGCATTATGCGCGGGCACGCCGGCGACGTGCCATGCGACCGGCCATGCCAGCCGACTGCAACCAGTGCGCCAGCATGACCCGTCCTCGCGGGCACCTCACTCCTGCTTGTGGGCCAACGCCATCAGGTAGAGCGCCAAGGACAAGGCCAGTACCGAGAGCGCCAGGTAGATGGCATCCAGCGGGGTGGCAAAGCTGATGCCCACCACGGCACGGAAGAACTCGATGATCACGGCCAGGATCACCACCCGGGCAATCTTGTCCTTGAGCTGATCGAGAGATTGGACATTGAAGGGGTGATGGGGGTCGCGGCCTTCCGCCGGCTCGATGCGCGAGATGAACAGCTTGTAGACCCCGAGGGCGAAGATCATCAGCACCAGGGCGATCAGGTAGATGTCCACCGCGACGATAATGTCGGTAACCACGCTCTTGTGGATGTCCGCTCCACCCCCGGCATAGTGGCGCCAGGTATCGGCCAGGACCGAGAGGATATCCAGGCTGGCGATGACGAACAGCACCAAGGCTCCCAGCAGCGCCGGCACCACGGCCAACAATACCATTAGACGCGAACTCCACAGGAAGGTCTCGAAGCGTCGCTCCAGCTCGCTGCGGGTGGTGCGGGGCTCGGGCCGTGAATCCGGATCCATGGTTATCTCCTCGAGTGTTCTCGCCCCGACGGGGCAACGTCGGGAACGGGTTTGACCCGACGGCGCAGGATACGCCTATGATGAGTCACGTATTCTTGCATGGCAGCCGCGATGACATCACCATCCTTTCCCTCAGCACGTCTGGCACTTACCCTGCTGCCACGCATTCTGCGTTTCCTGTGGCGGGTATTGGTCGTTTTCCTCGGCAACCGCGGCATCCTGCTGGCCGGCGGGGTGGGCTACAACATCCTGCTCTCCATCGTGCCCCTCTTCGCCCTGCTGGTCGCGCTGCTGGCCGGGGTGGCCGACCAGCAACACCTGCTCGAGGTGCTCGCCATCCAGGTTCGCCACCTGGCGCCCGCCCATGCCGAGGTGCTGCTCGATGCGGTGCGAACCCTGCTCGACTCCCGGGACGTGATCGGCATGCTGGGCTTTCCCGTGCTACTGCTGTTCAGTTCGTTCGCCTTTCGCATGCTCGAGGATGCCCTGGCGATCATCTTCCACACCCCGGACACCCAGCATCCCCGGCGCAGCGCCTGGGTCTCGGCGCTGCTGCCCTATGCCTTCATGCTGGTGCTGGGCGCGGGGCTACTGGCCCTGACGCTGCTGGTCAGCCTGGTCAGCGCGGTGAACGCCCTGTGGCTGGCACTCTTCGAGCGCGAATTGCCACTCGCGGGGCTCTCGGAAACGGCACTGAACCTGACCAGCTTCCTCGGCGTCTTCCTGCTGTTCAGCGCCATCTACAAGTTCCTTCCGGTGGTGAAGATCGCGCTGCGTCGCGCCGTGGTGGGGGGCTTCGTCGCCGCCCTGCTGTGGGAGGGGGTGCGCCTGCTGCTGGTGTTCTATTTTGCCAACATCTCGCTGGTGAATGCGGTCTACGGCTCCCTTGCCACCCTGGTGGTGGTGCTGTTGAGCCTGGAGGTGGGCGCCATCATCCTGCTGCTGGGCGCCCAGGTGATCGCCGAACTGGAGCGCAATGCCCGCCTCGGCCTGCCCTGGCACGTCGACCCGCGACGCCAGGCCGTGACCCATGTCGACTGAAGCGATCCACAAGCCGGGAAGGTGCAAAGCCTTGAACCGCCAGTCCGTCAAAAGATAGGCCGGCGATCCCGCTTGCGCCGGGCAGTTGTCTCGCGCGAAGCTCAGTCGCCTTCCGGTCCACCCGTCCCGCTGGTCACCCGCATGCGCCGACGCAGGATGGGCCCGACGATATAGGGCAGGATCAGCCCCAGGCCGGCGAAGCCGGCCCATGACGCTGCTGCTGGTGGAGGATGACGCCCTGCTGGCCACCCTGAACAAGAAAGGCATCGACTCGATGGAGTCGATGCCTGGATACCTGGGACGAGCGCCTTACTGTATGAAGGAGATTTCCACCGGCACAGTACCGCGGTTGAGCATGCCGAGTTCCTTGGCGGCACGCTTGGAGAGGTCGATGATACGGCCCTTGGCATAGGGGCCCCGGTCATTGATCAGCACCTCGACCTCGCGGCCGTTATCCTCGCGGGTCACCAATACCTTGGTCCCGAACGGCAGGCTGGGGTGCGCAGCCGTGAGGGCCTTCTGGTCGAAGGGCTCGCCACTGGCCGTGGTCCGGCCCTGGAAGCGGTCGCTGTAGTAGGACGCGACACCCTGCTGGGTCTCTGAGGTCTTCTCGTGGGCCTGCCCTATGCCGGAAAAACCGACCGTCATCAGGCCCGCCAGGCACCAGGTCAGGCTCAGGCGGGAACGTATCCCCATGTTGTCACCTCATGACTTACCGTATTGCGCCGACGTTCGCGTCCAGCGATCAGGCGCCATGATCGGTTGTTGACGGCGCAGGATGCTTACCCTGCAGCCAACCCGAACTCGTTGCCAACGCCTGGTCGAACCAGGCCAGACGATCGTGCAACGTCACGACTCCGCCGACGATAATCAGGGTTGGTGGACGGATGGTAACCACATCGCCGGATGTAGGCAAGTTCTGAAGGGTGCCAATATGTATCCGCTGGCGCGAGGTGGTGCCCTGCTCGATCAGGGCCATGGGGGTCTCGGGAGGCAAGCCATGGCGCTGAAGCTGCTCGCCGATCAGGGCCAGGCTGCCCAGTCCCATGTAGAACACCAGCGTCTGGCCAGGGCTTGCCAGCGTCGTCCAGTCCAGGTCGCTGCTGCCATTTCGCAGATGCCCGGTCACAAAACGCACTGACTGGGCATGATCGCGATGGGTCAGCGGAATGCCAGCATAAGCGGCACAACCGGAGGCCGCGGTAATCCCGGGAATCACTTCCACCTCGATGCCTGCGCCTATCAGGGTCTCGAGCTCTTCGCCGCCACGACCGAAGATGAAGGGATCGCCCCCCTTGAGCCGCACCACGCGTTTGCCGGCTCGGGCCCAGTCGACCAGCGCCTGGTTGATACCCTGCTGGGGAACGCTATGTCGGGAACGCTCCTTGCCGACATAGCACAGCGAAGCCTGCGGGGGCGCTAGGGCAAGCACCTCGTCGCTGACCAGGCGATCATGCAGGATCACCTCGGCGGCCTGCAGGCGGCGCAGCGCCTTGATCGTCAGCAGTTCGGGATCTCCCGGCCCGGCGCCCACCAGGCTGACACCACCGGCCGGAAAGACGGAGCCGGTCGGCCACCTGATATTCCGATTACTATGGCATGGATGATCCGCCTGCATATTCCAGAACCCCATAAAAAAACATTTTATATGCGATATGGTAATTAAAATGCAGGCTACTTGCTACTATTCTCTCGTCGATAAATGCTGCATCCAGAGGTTTGGCACAAGCGGCAAGCTCACTCCCCCCTGTCCAGCAGGCGCTCGACGCTCGATACCTTGTCATCCATGTGCTGGTCACGATCGGTGCGGGTGCCAAGCTTGAGCGTGGTGGTGATACGTGGGGCGCCCATCTCGTGAACGACTTCGTGACAGCGCTTGACCACCGCCATCACCTCGTCCCAGGGGCCTTCGATGTTGGTACCGTAGGCATGCAGGCGGTGCTCGAGCCCCGACGTCTCGATCACCCGCTGACAGGCGGCGACATGCGATGATACCGAGACCCCGACGCCCAATGGCACCACACAAAGATCAATGATCACGTTCATGCGCTTTCTCCTCATTCGTTAACCTGGCTTAATATACGACCCGATCATGCTGGTCTATGATAATTAGCAAAAAGCGAGACAGCCACGAAATCTTGCCCGACACCTTGACCAGCCAATATTTTTGATGACCGGACCCGGAGGACTCCATGACCAGCGAAACACCTATCGGCCCGATTGCCCTACCCAACACTCGGGCCCGCCGGGTCATCGAACAGTTGCTCGAGGGCTCAGGCGTCACGCTCAATGGGGATGCGTCCCAGGATATCCAGGTGCTGCATCCCGATTTCTTCTCGCGGGTCCTGCGTCAGGGCACACTAGGACTCGGCGAGTCCTACATGGATGGCTGGTGGGAGTGTGAGCGTATCGACGAGCTGGCCTACCGGCTGCTATTGAACGGGCTAGGCGAGCATGCCCGCTCAACCACCGAACGCCTCAAGTACCGCCTGCAGGCCGGCTTCCTCAACCTGCAGAGCAAGGCGCGAGCCTATATGGTCGGCGAGGCCCACTACGATCTGGGCAATGACCTCTTCGAGCGTATGCTCGACCCCACCATGTGCTACTCCTGCGGCTACTGGAAGTCGACCGATGACCTGCACCAGGCCCAGAAGGCTAAGCTGGAGCTGGCGTGTCGCAAACTCGACCTCAAGCCGGGCATGCGAGTTCTCGATATCGGCTGTGGCTGGGGCAGCTTCGCCGAGCACGCCGCCCGTTACCACGACGTCGAAGTCACCGGCATCACCATCTCCCGCGAGCAGGCTGCCCTGGCCAGAGAGCGCTGTGCCGGACTGCCGGTGGAGATCGTGCTGCAAGATTACCGAGACCTAAACGGGCTATATGATCGTATCGTCTCCATCGGCATGTTCGAGCATGTCGGACACCGCAACTACACCACCTACTTCGATACGGTAAGACGCCTGATGCCCGCCGACGGCCTCTTCCTGCTGCATACCATCGGTTCCAACCGCACCAAGATCTCGGCAGACCCCTGGATCAATCGCTATATCTTCCCCAATGGAGTGCTGCCCTCGGCCACCCACATCGCACGCAACAGCGAAGATTATCTATTGATGGAGGACTGGCAGAACTTCGGCCCGGACTATGACCGCACCCTGATGGCCTGGCTGGCAAACTTCGATGCCCACTGGCATGAGATTGCCCATCGCTACAACGAGCGCACCCGCCGCATGTTCCGCTACTACCTGGCGATCTGCGCCGGCGCCTTCCGCGCCCGGCATCTGCAACTGTGGCAGGTCGTCTTCTCCCGTGGACGTCCTGAACGCTACGACGCCCCGCGGTGAGTCACCTGAACAAACTTCCCCTTCCTCGATCCGTGTCATAGCCGGACCCCGCTTGTAGGCGATCTCTTACGCCGGAGGGAGGGTATCGGCAATCCCCCGACGGCGTATAATAAAGGTGCTTGCCCAAGAAGCGCTCAGCTTACGCTTCCTGTCATCGCCGTGGGGCAGGACAATAACCAAGCCAAGAATGAACAACCTGTACGCAGCAGGGAAAGACAGGGAAAAGGACACCCGCATGCCCTCCAACGACGTCATGCCGGGTGGGGAAAGACCGCAGCCGGAGTGGATCCGCGATTTGACCGAGCAATTGCCCGGGGTAATCTTCCAGCTGCATCGTGCACCAGACGGGCGGATGCACTTTCCCTACCTGGCCGGCAGCGGTACGCAACTTCTGGGGATCGACCGGCATGACCTGATGCAAAATGCGCTTCCGGTTCTCGAATGTCTGGACGAGACAGATTACCCTCGCCTGATGGCCGCCATCGAGCGTTCTGCCCGCTGGCAACGTCCCATCACCACTAAGTTCCGGCTGAAGATGGCCGCTGGCCGTCAGAGCTGGATCGCCCTGCGAGCCCAGCCCTGCCGAGTCGAGACTGGGATCCTCTGGCACGGCGTGATGATCGATATCAGCGAGCAGGTCGTCGAAGAGCAGCGACTTCGCCGCCTGTCCGACACCGACGATCTAACCGGCCTGGCCAACCGCCGCAAGCTGATGCAGCGCCTCGACGAGGAAATCTCGTTGAGCAATCGGCATGCCCTGCCGCTGTCACTGATGATGCTCGACCTGGATCATTTCAAGTCGATCAACGACACCTGGGGACACCTCAAGGGCGACCATGTACTGGAAAGGGTTGCGGCACACTGCCGTGACATGCTGCGCGAGGAAGACCTGGCCGCCCGCCTGGGGGGCGAGGAGTTCGCCCTGCTGCTGCCGCTGACCGCAGAGACACACTGCCAGCAATTGGCCGAGCGCCTTCGCGAGCGCATTGCCAACCATGACTTTGGAATCGGGCCTGGAGAGATCACCGTCAGCATCGGCATCGCCGAGCACCGTATCGGTGATACCCGCGAGACCCTAATCCAGCGTGCCGACGACAGCCTGTATGCAGCCAAGCGCCGGGGGCGTAATCAGGTCATGGTCGGCGTCTAAGCGGACACATGCTCGCACTGTTCGAGAGTTAAGCATTGCCTGAGCCGTCGGCTTGCCGACTCTCAACCACTGAAGGTTGACCCTGACGGAGAACATATGCCGGGCTTGACAGGCAGTACACAGTTTTTCATGCCAGCTCTTTGTTTTTCACCAACCACGCCCCGCTGGGGCAACAGGAGGTTCCATGAGCCAGCTTTCCGCACAGCAATGCGAAGCGTGCAGCGTCGATGCCCCTCGCGTCACGGAAGACGACATCGCCGAATACCGCAAGGAGGTGCCCGAGTGGCAGATCATCGAGCGCGATGGCATCATGCAGCTTGAGCGCACGTTCACGTTCAAGGATTTCGTGCAGGCCCTCGACTTCACCCAGCGTGTCGGCGATATCGCCGAACAGGCCGATCACCACCCGGCGATACTCACCGAATACGGCAAGGTCACCGTGACCTGGTGGTCCCACAAGATCAAGGGCTTGCACAAGAACGACTTCATTCTTGCCGCAAGAACCGACGAGGTAGCGAAATAAATGTTCGAGCACATTGAGCGGGTTCCCGGGGATGCCATACTGGGTCTGATCGAAGCCTACAAGAAGGATACCAACCCTCAGAAGGTCGATCTCGGCGTGGGCGTCTACAAGGATGCCCAAGGCAACACCCCGGTGATGCGCGCCGTCAAAGAAGCCGAGGCCCTGCTGCTCAAGAACGAGACCACCAAGACCTACATCGGCTCCCATGGTTCTGCGACGTATGGCGAGGTGATCCTGCCCCTGGTGCTGGGCGAGGGCTCGCCGGTGCTCCAAACCAAGCGCGCCAGCGCCACCCAGTCCCCAGGCGGCACCGGTGCCCTGCGCCTGGCGGGTGACTTCATCGCCCAGCAGATGCCCGGCAAGGCGATCTGGGTTTCCGATCCGACCTGGCCGAACCACCTGGGGATCTTTCCGGCCGCCGGCCTGACACTGCGCAAGTACCCTTACGTGGACGCCGAGAACCGCCTCGACTTCGACGGCATGCTGGCGGCGCTCGAGCAGATCCCTGAGGGTGACGTGGTGCTGCTGCATGCCTGTTGCCATAATCCCACCGGCTTCGATCTGTCCCGCGAGCAATGGCAACAGGTGATGGAGGTGGTTCGCGAACGCCAGCTGCTGCCGCTGATCGACTTCGCCTATCAAGGATTCGGCGAGGGCCTCGATGAGGATGCCTACGGGGTTCGGCTAATGGCCGAGAATCTCGACGAGGTGATCATTACCAGCTCCTGCTCCAAGAACTTCGGCATCTACTGCGAGCGCACTGGCTGCTTGATCATGGTGGCGAAGAACAACGAGCAGATGGAAAACGTCCGCTCACAGATCGCCATCGTTGCCCGCGAGAACTACTCCAACCCGCCGGCCCATGGCGGAGCCATCGTCAGCGAGATCCTGCACTCCGCGGAGCTCGCGGCCATCTGGCGTGAGGAGCTCACCGAGATGCGCGATCGTATCAACACCCTGCGTCGCGATTTCGTCGAGGCGCTCAAGCCCTATGGGCTGGCGCAGCAATACGCCTGCGTGGCCGAGCAGCGCGGCATGTTCTCCTACACCGGCCTGACGCCCGAACAGGTCGACCGTCTGCGCGACGAGTATGGCATCTACATGGTCCGCTCGGGCCGTGCCAATGTGGCCGGCTTCTCACACGAAAACCTCGCCTACCTGACCAAGGCGATCGCCGCGGTCAACTGATCGCGACGGTTCCAGCAGGCACGACGCCCGGGCAATCGCTCGAGCGTCGTCGTTCATGGGCTCTCTTGGCCAGCGGTACGATGGCTATTCGCGGGTTGCCGGCCGGGGCTGGCAAGAATGCGTCGCAACACCTGCCAGGCCGCCAGTCCCGCCAGCAGGTTACCTAGCGCTGCCCCCATGGCCAGGCCGAGCAGATCCCCCAGCCAGGCCCCAACCCAGAGACAGGGCAGGTAGAAGACGAACAACCGGGCGGCCGACATCAGCATGGCGCGTAACGGCCAGCCCAGCGCATTGCCCGCCGAGACCACGATCATGCATACCCCCAATGCCGCATAGCTGGGCAGCAAGAAGCGAATCAGGATCGCCAGGTCGTCGCGCACCTCGGGATTGCCAGAAAGCGCCAGTGCCACCCAGGGCGACGCCAGGGCCATCAGTATCCCCAGCGACAACTGCCAGACCACCACCACCTTGAGCGCCAGGCGCATCAGTCGGTGGATCTGGTTCCAGTCCCCGGCGCCGTAGCAGCGCCCTAGCCAAGGCGGCAACGACATCGTCATGGCCAGCACTACCATCAGCGAGAGGGTTTCCAGTCGACTGGCCAGGCCCCAGGCCGCCACCTGAGTCTCGCCGAGAGAGGCCACCACCGAGATCGCCAGCATCGCTGCCAACGGTGGCATCAGCTGGCTGATCATCGCCGGGCCGGCAATACCGGCGAAGGACAGCAACGATCGGCGCAGTTCATCGAGCAAGCCTCGGGCCGCCAGCCATCCCCGGCCAACCAGCCGGCGTCCCAGCACCAGCAGGCCGGTGGCAAAGGCGATCGTCGTGGCCCAAGCGGCGCCGGGCAACCCCCATCCTGGCCAAGGCCCGATGCCGAAGATCAGCAGCGGATCGAGGACCAGGTTGACCAGGCTGGTGATCACCATCATCTTGCCGGGCAACCAGGTGTCCCCATGGGCGCGGAACAGGCTATAGCCGAAATAGAGAACCGCTCCCAGCCAGGCTGCCAGTAGCTGGGGCGCCCAGTAGAGGCGTATCAGTGCGCGAGTGGACGCATCGGCCCCTAGTAGAGCGAAGACCGGCGCCTGCACGGCCCACAACAGCAGTACCAACAGCGCAATGGTTATTGTTCCCACCAGCAGCACCAGGCTGCTCAGTCGCCGTGCCCTGGCGGCCTCCCCTGCTCCCAGGGCACGTGAGATCAGTGCCGCGATGGCGATCCCCAGGCCGACCTGGATACCGATAACCAGGAAGGATAGCGGGAAGGTGAACGACTGGGCGGCCAGCGGCGCCGTGCCGAGGCGTGCGATGAAGGCACTGTCCACCAGCTGAAAGCCGAGCAGTGCCAACACGCCGATAGCCATCGGCCAGGTCTGGCGCCACAGGGTGAAGCCAAGCGAGGAACGGGATTCTTCGAGTGGGGTCACGGCAGCTCCGGGGTCACGCGCAGAGTTGGCATTCTACGCCAAGCGAGCGCCAGTCTCAGCCCGAAAACCTCGCATGACTGGATACCACACGCTGCATTTCCAGGGCAGGCATGGGGCGGAAGAAATAGAACCCTTGGACCAGATCACAGTGCATCTCCCGGACCAGCACCAGCTGTTCGCGGCTTTCATGCCGACGGCTGCAAGGCACTGAGCATCATGGTGCTAAACCGGGACAATGTCGCCGGCGGGGATAACCACCTCTATGCCGACAAGGCGGGTACCCGCCCCTGGTCGATACGATGCTTGCCCCGGGAGACATCCTGCACCTGCGCGACGATCGGCTCTTCCATAGCGTGGACGCCATTCACCAGCGGGATGTCGAGGCGCCCTTCGAGCGCTTCATCATCATCAACAGCCGCTTCGTGGATGACTTCCAGAACCGTATCCTGCGTCGACACTTCCCCGATGCGGTGCTCAACGAGACCCGCTGAGCCTACCTCTGAGCGTGTAACAAAGACGCTCCCCGGAACATTGCGGGGGGCGTCCTACTGCTTGCGGGTCGCGCCAGGCAAATGGCTTACCGGCGGATGCCCTCAAAGGTCACATAGAGTTCGAGGTCATGCATCGCCGCCGGGAAATCGCTCATGTCGATGCCGTAATCTGCCAGGATCAACATGGTGGAGCCCTCGAAACCGGCACGATAGCCCCCCCAGGGATCCTTGCCCTCGCCGATCAGGGTGACGGGCATCTCGACCGTGTTGGTCTCGCCATGCAGGGTCAACTCACCGGTGAGTATGCCGGTGTCATCACCGGTCGGTTCGAAACCGGTGGAGTTGAAGGTAGCGGTGGGATACTCGCCTACGTCCAGGAAGTCATCACTCAGGATGTGCTTGTCACGCTCGGCGTGGTTGCTGTTAAGGCTGGCGATCTGAACCTCGAGCTCGGCGCCGGAGGCTTCCAGATGCTCGGGGTCGTAGCTGAAGCTGCCGGAGAACTCCTCGAAGTTGCCGAGGATGTAGGAGTAGCCCAGGTGGCTGATCTTGAACTGGATGAAGGCGTGCTGGCCGTCGGTATCAATCACATAGTCGGCGGCCTGGGCCTGACTGACGCCTACCAGGGCGGCGGCACTTAGGGCGGTGGCAATGGCGGTCTTCTTGATCATCAGGTCTCTCTCCTTGCGGGCATGTCGGGCTTGCGAGTGTGTCGCGAAAGGATATCGCCTCAGCGGCGACGCGAATGGCGCGGGTCGACCATGCGCAACAGGACGTCGTTACCATCGACCCAATGGTGCTTGAGCGCTGCCAGGCCATGCCCCGCCGCCAGCAGGATCAGTGCCAGGGCACTGTACCAGTGGACCTGGCCGGCCAGGGTGGCCTGATAGGGCAGGTTGCTGATCACGGCGGGCACCGTGAAGGCATCGAACACCGCGATGCCCTTGCCGTCGGCGGTGGAGATCAGGTATCCGCTGATCATCACCACCAGCATTAGCACGTACAGGGCGATGTGGCCGAGTTGGGCGACCAGTCGCTCGAGACGACCTCCCCTCGCCAGCGGAGCGGGATTGACGACCCGCCAGGCCAGGCGGATCAATGTGGCGAACAGCAACAGCATGCCCACGGAGCGATGCCACCACGGGCCGAGGTTATACCAGCTGTGGTAGTAATCGAGCCCGGTCATCCACCAGCCCAGGATGAAGAGAGCAGCGATCGCCAGAGCACTGATCCAATGCAGCAGGATGCTGATCAGTCCCCAGCCGCTGCGGCTGTTCTTCCACATGGCGATCCCTTGATCCGCGTGTGTCAATGCAACAGCGTAGCGCAGGGCAGCATCGACATCCGCTGAAAAAAGCCGAACGCATCATTCACAAAAATCACCCTCGCCATCATGGCCGTACATGCAACGGGGAGAATCCTGATCGATGGGTGAACAACTCGAGCTCACCCCAACGCGTCGAGCCCGCGAGCCAGATCGGCGCGGATATCTTCCATGGCCTCCAGCCCGACCGCCACGCGGATCAGCCCCTCGGTGATCCCGGCGGCGTCCTTCTGCGTCTGGGAGAGGCGTCCATGGGTGGTGGTGGCGGGATGGGTGATGGTGGTCTTGACGTCCCCCAGGTTGCCGGTAATGGAGAGCATGCACGTCGCATCGATCACCGACCAAGCCGCCTCGCGCTCGCCTTTCACCTCGAAGCCCAGCACCGCCCCATAGCCCCGCTGCTGGCGGCTGGCGAGCGCGTGCTGCGGATGAGTGGCCAGGCCGCTGTAGTGGACCCGCGCTACGGCGGGATGTCCCTCTAGCCACTCGGCCAGCAAACGGGCATTCTCGCAGTGGGCACGCATGCGCAGGTTGAGCGTCTCCAGGCCCTTGGTGAAGATCCAGGCGTTGAAGGGACTCAGGCAGGGGCCGCAGGTACGCACCACCCCGAACACCTCCTCGAGCTCCTTGTCGCGCCCCACCACGGCACCGCCGATCGCCCTGCCCTGCCCGTCCAGGTACTTGGTGGCGGAATGGATCACCAGGTCGGCACCCAGGGCGATGGGCTTTTGCAGTGCCGGGGTCAGAAAGCAGTTGTCGATGGCCAGCAGCGCATTATGGCGGTGGGCGATCTCGGCCAGGGCGGCGATGTCAACGAGCTCGGAGAGCGGGTTGGAGGGCGTCTCGGCAAACAGCAGCCGTGTGGCCGGGGTCATCGCCGCCTCCCAGGCCTCGAGATCGGAGAGCTCGACATAGCGCGTGGTGATGCCGAACTTGCCCAGGTACTTGTCGAACAGGCTGACCGTAGAGCCGAACAGCGAGCGCGAAGCCACGATCTCGTCACCTGACTGCAGCAGGGCCAGCGCCGTGGCCAGGATCGCCGCCATGCCGGAACTGGTGGCGACACAGCGCTCGCCTGCCTCCATGGCGGCCAGACGCTGTTCGAAGGTACGCACGGTGGGGTTGGTGAACCGCGAGTAGACGTTGCCCGGTGTCTCGCCACTGAACTTGGCGGCCGCCTCGGCGGCACTGCCGTAAACAAAGCTCGAGGTGGGAAAGATCGGTTCGCCATGCTCCTGCTCATGGGTACGCTGGTGACCGGCGCGGATCGCCAGGGTCTCCAGTTCCCACTGCGAGGCCGATGTATGATCCTGCTGCATGACATATCCCTCAATCGTCAAGATCGTCTTCCTGGTTGTGCATGCCTACCAGAGCGTGGTCGCCGGCGCTGCGTTGCTGCTTGGCGTCGTCATTGCGCGAGGCCTCCAGCGCCGACAGGTAATGTGCGTCGATATCGCCGGTGACGTACTGGCCATCGAACACCGAGCAGTCAAAGGCCTCGAGCTCGGGGTTGACCTCGCGGCAGGCGGCCTTCAAGTCCTCAAGATCCTGATAGAAGATCCGATCGGCCCCGATCAGCTCGCCGACCTCGGCCTCGCTGCGGCCATGGGCGATCAGCTCGCTGGCCGCCGGCATATCGATGCCGTAGACGTTGGGATAACGCACCGGCGGCGCCGCCGAGGCGAAGTAGACCTTGCGCGCCCCGGCCTCGCGGGCCATCTGGATGATCTGCTTGCAGGTGGTCCCGCGCACGATGGAGTCATCCACCAGCAGTACGTTCTTGTTCTTGAACTCGACACCGATGGCGTTGAGCTTTTGACGTACCGATTTCTTGCGCTGGGTCTGGCCCGGCATGATGAAGGTTCGCCCAATGTAGCGATTCTTCATGAAGCCCTCGCGATAGGTCACGCCCAGGTGCTGGGCGAGCTCAAGTGCCGAGGTGCGCGAGGTGTCGGGAATCGGAATCACCACATCGATGTCGTGTGCCGGCCACTCGCTCTGGATGCGATCACCGAGCTTGCGACCCATCTGCATACGGGTGCCGTAAACATAGGCACCGTCGAGGATGGAATCGGGACGCGCCAAGTAGACGTGCTCGAAAATACAGGAGGTGAGCCGCGGATGGTCGGCACACTGCTGAGTATGGATGGCGCCGGTCATGTCGACGAAGATCGCCTCGCCCGGCATCAGGTCACGGTGCAGCTGGAAGCCGCCCACGTCCAGCGCCACCGACTCGGAAGCGATCATCACCTCCTGGCCGGCTCCCTCGTCGCGGGTGCCGAACACCACCGGACGAATGCCGTGGGGATCGCGAAAGGCGACCAGCCCCACACCATTGATGATCGCTACCGCGGCGTAGCCGCCCCGGCAGCGACGGTATACGCGACGCACCGCATCGAAGATGTCGCCAGGTGCCAGGTGCAGGCCCTGCTTGCCGAGTTCATGAGCAAAGACATTGAGCAACACCTCGGAGTCGGAGCTGGTATTGATGTGGCGCAGGTCGGAGGAGAACAGCTCCTGCTTGAGCTGGTCGGAATTGGTCAAGTTGCCGTTGTGCGCCAGGGTGATGCCGTAGGGCGAGTTGACGTAGAACGGCTGTGACTCCGCCTCGCTGGAGGAGCCCGCGGTGGGATAGCGCACATGTCCGATGCCCAGGTTGCCCTTGAGGCGGGTCATGTGACGGGTATGGAAGACATCCCGCACCAGGCCGTTGCTCTTGCGCAACAGGAACTGGCCATCGTGCCAAGTCATCATGCCGGCGGCATCCTGTCCGCGATGCTGGAGCACCGTCAGGGCGTCATAGATGCCCTGGTTCACCGCCTGCTTGGCCATCAGGCCCACGATACCGCACATTCCACCTTACCTCGCTTGCCTGGAACTTGCTGTGACTGGAACTTGCTGTGACTGCCACCGCGATGCACCGCAACCGCGAACCACCACACGATGTCTCTGTCAGGGGCGTATCGACTCTGTAGCGTCTTGCCCAGCCGGATGGGTGTCGATCACCGACGGCCGCTCTGGACGCGGCAGGGAGAACTCGCGCAGCGATGTCGGCGCCTCGGGAATGCGCCCTTCCCACTCCTCGAGATGACGCAACGCCCAGTCGCGCAGCTGCTCGAAGGGTGGGCGCAGCTCGGCCTGCTGCCAGGCCTGAAGCTGGGCCAGTGGCGTCAAGCCGAGCAGGATGGTGGCCAGTACCAACATCGCCCCCCCCTTGGCCAGACCGAAGGCGGCACCGGTGAGCCGATTCGCAAGCCCCATCCCCACCCACTCCACGGCGGCATGCATCAGGCGGATGACGAACCCACCAAGCAGGATCACCGCAAAGATCACCAGCACGAAGGCCAGCACCAGCCGCCCGTCGGGATTGTCGATCACCCCGGAGAACAGGTCCGCTACCGGCGGGGCCAGCAGCCGTGCCACCAGCAGGGCGATGATCCAGGTCGCCAGGCCCAGGGCCTCGCGGATCAGCCCACGCACGAAGCCGGCCAGCCCGGTCACCACCAGCACCGCCACGAAGAGCCAATCGATCCAGGTCAGTGCCATGCTCAGTTGTCCGCCCGTACCAGCAGGCCCTGGAGGTTGGAATCAGCCTTGAGCGCGGACATTACCTCCTCAGCCTCACGCGAGGTTTCATAAGGACCGACATAGACGCTGGTCAGACCGCTTTCCCGAACGCGACGATAGACGGGCAGGCCCTGCCCGGACAGCCTCGAGGCGAGACGCTCGGCATTCGCCTTCTCGCCGAAGCTGCCGACCTGAACGGCCCATCCGCCCTTGGCGGCGCTGGCGCGGTCCGCCTGCTCAGCCTGTTGCGACATCCGCTGCTCGGCGGCGCGCGCCAGCGCGGCGATGGGATCCTTATCCTGACCCTGGGCGTCCTGCGCTCCCGCATCGGCAGATGCCTGATTCGCGCCAGAGGACGCCTTGGCCGTGGTATCGGTCGCCTGCCCGGTGTTCGAGGGCCGATCCGCCGGCGCCTGCCGGGATGCTGTCGAAGCGCTGGGCAACTGGATCTGCCCCAGGCTCGCCGGCGGCTGCGGGTCGGGCACGTCTCGATGCTTGACTTCCACCGGCTGCTCGATGGTCATCACCGGCTGGGGGCGCTCGCTGCGCGGTGCAGGATCGTCGAACAGCATGGGGACGAAGATCACCGCCAGAGCAATCAGGATCACTGCCCCGCTAAGACGTTCTCGCATTCCATATTTCATCGCAAACCCTCGAGAATGGTGGCTTGCCCTGCAGTCTGATCCGGCCCCGGCCGCGTCGCCAGGTACCATTCCAGCACCTCGGCCACGGTGAAGAAGGAGCCGCAGACCAGCACGCGATCCTCGGGTGCAAGCCGCGCCGCCAGCCAGCCAGCCGCATCAGCCGGTGAGGCAGCGCAATGCCACACCTCGACGCCGGCGAACGCCAGGCGCTCAGCCAGATCCTTTGCTGTGCGAGCCCGCTCACCACCCAGGCTCACCGGCACCCAGGTATCTACCACCGGCGTCAGGGCGGCGATCACACCGTCGGCATCCTTGTCGGCGAGCATGCCCAGCAGGCCGACGGTGCGGCCCGTGCAGGGAAGCGCCGTCAGGCGCTGGGCCACATAGTGGGCGGCATGGGGATTGTGTCCCACATCCAGGCACCATGGCCCCAGCCACTGCATGCGACCCGCCAGCTGGACGCCGGAAAGCGCACGGCGACAGGCGTCCGCCTCCAGCACCACACCCGCCAAGTGCAGGGCCTGCAGGGCCGCGGCGGCGTTATTCAGCGGCAGGCCGGGGTCGGGGAGCGCGCTCAAGGCCAGCGCCGGCCCCCGAAAGCGCCAGCCCTCGCCATCGCCCTCGCGATGAAAGGCCTCGCCCAGCGCGTGAACCTCGGCGCCGAGTTTGCCAGCCACCTGCCGCACGCTCTCCGGCAGCGTCGTGCTGCCCAGCACCGCAGGTCGATGGGCGCGCAGGATGCCAGCCTTCTCGCGGCCGATACCCTCGAGGTCGGTGCCCAGGAAGGCAGCGTGGTCCTGGGCCACAGTAGTGATCACGGCCACATCCGGGTCGATGATATTGACCGCATCCAGGCGGCCGCCGAGGCCCACCTCGAGGATGGCCAGCTCCGGGCGCTGCTGGGCGATGGCCCACAGCGCACCCAGGGTGCCCATCTCGAAGTAGCTCAGGCTGATCGGCTCTCCCCCCTGGCGGGCCGCCTCCACCGCCGCGAAGCCGGCGATCAAGGTCGCGTCGTCGGCCTCCTGGCCATCGAGGCGCAGACGCTCGTTGTAGCGCAGCAGGTGGGGCGAGGTGTAGCTCGCCGTGGTGAGGCCATGGGCCCGTGCCAGCGCCTCGAGCATGGCCACGGTCGAGCCCTTGCCGTTGGTGCCGGCCACGGTGATTACCTGCTCGCTAAGCGGCAAGGCGAAAAGCCCCATGCGACGCGCCACCTCGGCGACACGCTCGAGGCCCAGCTCGATACCCACTGGGTGAGCCGTTTCCAGCCGGGCCAGCCAGGCCGAAAGCGTGGTGGGCAGGGTGTGATCCTTCATGCCGATCGGTCAGCGCCCCGGGTCGTGGCGCTCGCCGACCGGCGCGGCGTCACCCGGGGGCTTCGGCTCGGTATGAGACGCCGCAACGCTGACCGCCAGAGCCTCATCCTGCTCGGCCTGCTCGGCGGCCTGCACCAGGTCGGGCGCATCGACGAGATCATCGTCCTGCCCGGCCACCGGCCAGTGGGTCAGCTTGCGCAGCAGGCTACCCAGTCGCTCGCGCATCTCGCCACGCGCCACGATCATGTCCACGGTGCCGTGCTCAAGCAGGAACTCGCTGCGCTGGAAGCCTTCCGGCAACTGCTCGCGTACCGTCTGCTCGATGACCCGCGGGCCGGCGAATCCGATCAGCGCGTTGGGCTCGGCCACGTTAAGGTCGCCAAGCATCGCCAGGGAGGCGGTGACGCCGCCGAACACCGGGTCGGTGAGCACTGAGACATAGGGCACACCGGCCTGCTTGAGCTTCTCGAGCGCCGCCGAGGTCTTAGCCATCTGCATCAGCGAGAACAGCGCCTCCTGCATGCGAGCGCCGCCGGAGGCCGCGAAGCAGATCAACGGGATGCGCTCTTCCAGAGCGAGGGTCGCGGCACGTACGAACTTCTCGCCCACCACGGCGCCCATGGAACCGCCCATGAAGGTGAACTCGAAGGCCACCACCATCACCGGCAGCCCTTCGAGGGTGCCACGCATGGCGATCAAGGCGTCATGCTCGCCGGTTCCTTTCTGGG
Organism: Halomonas ventosae; assembly: GCF_004361885.1. Classification (GTDB taxonomy): domain Bacteria; phylum Pseudomonadota; class Gammaproteobacteria; order Pseudomonadales; family Halomonadaceae; genus Halomonas; species Halomonas ventosae_C. Next base: position 236,601 of record NZ_SNWH01000001.1, on the reverse strand, counting down.
CCGCTGCCAGGCGATCCTTGTACTTCTTGGAGTCGCGGAACTTGAGGCGATCGACCGGCTCGAGATGGGCGGCGATCTCCTCGCGTCCCGCCTTGTCCAGGAACCAATCCAGGCGCTTGCGGGCAGTCAGTCGCAAATGATGGTCGCACTTGGGGCAGACGTTATGGTGCTTCTCCAGCTCGGGGAGATAGAGTACCGCCTCGCACTTGGGACACTTGCTCCACAGGCCATCAGGCACGCTCGCCCGACGATCCTTGCGCTGGATGCGGCCCACCGAGGGCACGATCTTGTCTAGCCAGCTCATGTCAGAAACACCCGTATAGGCTGATGCCCCCGGAGGCCCCGGGAGCAGGATCGATTCGGTTGGCGACGGGCGCGGATCAGGCGTCCAGCGCCTGGCGCATCTCCCCCAGTACCGCTTGCAGGGCGGCGGGAATCGCCTCGGGCCGTTCGGCGTTCTCGGCGATGCGGTTGACCAGCGCCGAGCCGACGATCACGCCATCGGCCACCTTGCCCACCTCGGCGGCGGAGGCCCCGTCGCGGATGCCGAAACCCACACACAGCGGCAGCTCGGTCATCTCGCGCAGTGGCGCCAGGTGCTGTGCCACATCCTCGGCATTGAGGGTCGCCGAGCCGGTCACGCCCTTCAGCGAAACATAGTAGAGGTAGCCCTCGCCATGGGCGCATATTGTAGCGGCCCGGGCGCGCGTAGTGGTAGGGGCGACAAGGAAGATCGAGGCCAGCCCGCGAGCCTTGAGCAGTGGCCCCACCTCGTCGGCCTCCTCGGGTGGCATGTCGACGATCAGCACACCGTCAACGCCGGCCTCGGCGGCCTGATCGGCGAAGGCCGCAAGGCCGATGCGCTCCACCGGATTGAGATAACCCATCAGCACCACCGGAGTCTCGCCATCGCTCTGGCGAAACTCGCGCACCATCTCGAACAGGTGGGAGAGGCGCACGCCGTGCCTGAGGGCACGCTCGCAGGCCTTCTGGATCACTGGCCCATCGGCCATGGGGTCCGAGAACGGCACCCCCAGCTCGATGATGTCGGCCCCGGCTTCCACCAGCGCGTGCATGAAGCCGACGGTATGCGCGGGTGCCGGGTCACCGGCGGTGATGTAGGGAATCAGCGCGCGACGGCCCTGGGCCTTGAGCGCGGTGAAGCGTTGGTCGATACGATTCATGGTCTGGGCCGTCATCTAGAATTCGATCCCGTCAATCTTTGCCACCGTCATGATGTCCTTGTCTCCACGCCCGGAGAGGTTGATCACGATGTTCTGGTCGGGACGCATGGTGGGGGCCAGCAGCTTGGCATAGGCCAGGGCATGGGAGGACTCCAGGGCCGGCATGATGCCCTCGACGCGGGTCAGCTCGCGGAACGCCGCGAGGACCTCGGTGTCGTTGGCGGCGACATAGTGGACCCGCCCCACGTCCTTCCACAGCGCATGCTCGGGCCCCACGCCGGGGTAGTCCAGGCCCGCCGAGATGGAGTGAGTGTCGGATACCTGGCCACCCTCGTCGGACATCAGGTAGGTGCGGTTGCCGTGCAGCACCCCGCGCGGCGCACCGGAGGCCAGAGGCGCGGCATGGCGTCCGGTCTCGACGCCCTCGCCACCGGCCTCGACGCCGTACATGACGACATCGTCATCCTCGACGAACGGGTAGAACAGGCCCATGGCGTTGGAGCCACCGCCCACGCAGGCGATCAGTGCATCGGGCAGCTTGCCGAACTCCGCAAACGATTGCGTTCGCGCCTCGCGGCCGGCCACCGAATTGAAATCACGCACCAGCATCGGGTACGGGTGCGGGCCGGCCACGGTGCCGATGATATAGAAGGTGTCGTCGACGTTAGTCACCCAGTCGCGCAGCGCCTCGTTCATGGCGTCTTTGAGCGTGCGGGTGCCCGAGGTGACCGGAATGACGTTGGCCCCCAGCAGACGCATGCGATAGACGTTGAGCTTCTGGCGCTCGACGTCCTCGGCGCCCATGTAGACCTCGCACTTGAGGCCCAGGCGCGCCGCCACGGTGGCCGTCGCCACACCGTGCTGGCCGGCGCCGGTCTCGGCGATGACCCGCGGCTTGCCGCTCTTCTTGGCGAGCAGCGCCTGGCCGATGGTGTTATTCACCTTGTGGGCACCGGTGTGATTGAGGTCCTCGCGCTTGAGCCAGATCTGTGCCCCGCCGAGCTGCTTCGACCATCGCTCGGCATGATAGAGCGGTGACGGGCGGCCCACGTAATGGGCCAGGTCATAGTCGAATTCCGCCTGGAAGGCCGGGTCGTCGCGAAGACTCAGGTAGGTCTTCTCCAGCTCATCCAGGGCGAAGCTCAGGGTCTCCGAGACGAACCGGCCGCCGTAGGCGCCGAAATGGCCGCGGGCATCCGGCAGTCGGGTCAGGTCACTGAACTTGCTCACGAAAGACACCTCATAGGGTCGCCAGTAAAGGATGCAGGGGAAACAGGGTGGAGCGAGCGGCTCAGGCGCCGCAACGCGCGTTATCGGCTCTGCGCACGGCCCGCTGGAAGGCCGCCATCTGCGCGGCATCCTTGATGCCGGGGGCAGCCTCGATGCCGCCGGAAACATCCACGGCGAAGGGGGCCACTGCGGCAATCGCCTCGGCCACGTTGTCCGGCGTCAAGCCTCCAGCGAGGATAACAGGTTTTGCCAGGGGTGCGGGGATTCGCGACCAGTCGAAGGTCTTGCCAGTGCCCCCCGGCACGCCCGGTCGATAGGCATCCAGCAGCAGCGCCCGAGCCCCGCCGAAGGCCTCGGCGGCGGCGCGCAGGTCGAGGCCATCGCGCATACGCAAGGCCTTGATCCAGGGGCGCCCGGCGGCCATGCAGGCGTCGGGCGACTCATCGCCATGAAACTGCACAAGATCCAGGTGCATGGCGCAATGGGCCAGCAGTGCCGGAGCCGGGTCGACGAACAGTCCCACGCGGGTAACGAAGGCCGGCACCCGTTCGCTCAGTGCGGCGAGGCGTTGCTCGTCGATGGCGCGCTGGCTACCCGGCCACAACACGAAGCCCAAGGCATCGGCACCCGCAGCCACCGCGGCATCGACATCCTGGGGACGGGTCAGGCCGCAGAACTTGATGCGGGTTCGGTTCATGACATCGCTCACGTCTCACTCCTCACCACTCACCCCTTCTGCCAGGGGCCTACCTCGTCTGAACGCGACCATCGGGCAGTCGGGTAACGGCCGCTCACCGGTCCATTCGCCGAGGAAGGCCAGCAGGTTGGGGCCCAGCGGTTCGCGGGGCAGCCCCCACGCCGCGTCATACAGCGAGTCGACGAAGTGCAGACCACAGGCTGGCGCCGTCACGTCGGCCTGACGCCGGTCCTTGAGTGCCATCAGCGTGGCCAGGTAGTCATCGCCACGCTCGCCACGCCCCACCGTGACCAGAGCGCCGACGATATTGCGGATCATATGGTGCAGGAAGGCATTGCCCTGGACGTCGATGACCACCAGCGGGCCATGACGATGCACCTCGATGAAGTGCAGGTGGCGCCAGGGGGTCTTCGACTGGCAGCCGGCGGCACGGAAGCTCGAGAAGTCGTGCTCGCCCACCAGCGCCTGGGCGGCCCGGTGCATGGCCTCAACATCCAGCGGGTCGCGGCACCAGGTGGCATTGGCCCGCTCCAATACCGGGCGGCTGGGCTGGTTGAGGATCACGTAGCGGTAACGCCGTGCCAGGGCCTTGAAACGCGAGTGAAACCCCTCGGGAACCGATGCCACCCAGCGCACGGCGACATCCCGCGGCAGGTTGGCATTGACCCCGAACACCCAGGCCTTCTGCGAGCGCGGCACCGGGGCATCGAAGTGAATAATCTGACGGGTGGCATGCACCCCCGAGTCGGTGCGCCCGCTGGCATGCACAGTGATGAACTGGTTGGCGACCTTGGCCAGCGCCCCTTCCAGCGCCCCTTGTACAGAAGGGGCATGCTTGAGGCGCTGCCAGCCACAGTAGGCGCTGCCGTCGTACTCCACTCCCATGGCCAGGCGGCCTGTCAGGGGGTGGCGGTCATCGAGGGATCGGAAAAGGGTCATTCGGCCTCATTGCACGGATTGATCCAGCAATTCGCGGGCCTCCTGCCGGGCATCCGGGTCGTCGGACTCGTCGATCAGACTCTCGAGCAGTACACGAGCCTGGCCGGCCTCGCCGGCGTCCAGCAAGCGCCGCGCCTCAGCCAGTGTCGAGGAAGAGGAAGGCGCCGCGAAATAGTGGGTATTATCCCGCGACAGCGGCGGGAAGGCCACCTCCTCGACGTCCCACTGCTCAAGGTCATCACGCTCGGCCCTGATAGCGGGTTTGGCAGCGGCCGACTCGCCGCCTCCGCCGGTGGCCGAGGTGAACTCCACGCTGGGCTGCATGGGCGTCTCCTCGCGGGGTGCCGGGCGCTTTTCAAGCGTCGGCGGTTGGTAGTCGATGAAGCGGCTGCCGTCTTGCATCTGTCGCGCGGTCAGTGGCGGCTGTGGCAGCTCATCGGTTCCCTTCGCACCATGGGACTGCGGCCCTTGTTCAGGAGAACGATAGCAGGCTGCAAGCTCACTGCGCTCGGCCGCAGAGTCGCCCTGACTGGGCCCCTTCGACGATCGCAACGCCTTATCGCGCGTATCATCAGAGGACATGTCACGAGAAGGCGTTTTACTACAGGCACTAGAGGTGATCTCTTTGCACTCGCCTGACTCATGGGTATCGAGCGCCTCATTCACCCCGGCGGCCTCGAAGAGCCGCGGGGGATGTTCGTCAGCCGCAGGGAAGATGGCCCGATCGGCGGGCGACTCCGCTCGGGGCTCGTCTGGTGCCGCGCTGAGCGCATGGCCTTCCAGCAACTGCTCGACCTCGGCGCTGATCTGAGGGTCTGCGGTATCGCGCAATTGCTTGGCCTGGTGCGCGGCAGACGCATGATCGCCCTGCTCGAGAAGCACGCGCAGCAGCTTGAGTCTGAGATCATCACGGCCGGGCTCCCGCTCGAGGCTGGCGTCGAGCAGTTCACGCGCCTGGTCGTAGCGCCTGTAGGCAATGAAGATATCGGCCTCATTGATCGCCTCGGTTTCGGGCATGGAGGCGTACACCGGTGCCTGGCTGTCGATGCGCTGGGCATCCTTCTGCGCAGCCGTCTGGTCGCCCGGCGCCTCCAGGCCATCATCTGGTGTCTCTACCGGCTGCGCCTCATTGAAGTCCCTCGTCGAATCGCTGTCATCACGCCGGCGGTGGCGCAGCACGGCCCACAGTGCAAGCAACAGCGCCAGGCCTGCCCCTCCCAGCAGCAGAGAGCGGCTACCCTCCCCCGGTACCAACGTCCCCCACCAGGGCGCCTGTTGTAGCGAATCCGCCGTGCTGTCCGGTGCCACCTCACTACCCCCGCCGGCGGCATCAACGCCCTGCCTATCGGCTGTCAGCACGGCCAGTTGATCGCCCATGGCCTGCAGTTCATCGCGCAGGTTTGCGAGCTGTGCTTGCAGCACGTCACGCTCGCGGCGAACCGCTTCCAGGGCCTGACGGTTCTCGCGCCAGCGGGACTCGAGTCGCTGCAGGCGCTGTGCCTCGGTGAGTTCGGCGCTGCCGTGGATCATCCCCAGCACCCCCGGAGCGATGACCGGGCCTGCCCCCTCGCTGCCGTCGGGCATGGCCAGGGGCGGCGGCGCATCCCGCTGAAATGACAAGGTTGACTGAGCTGACTGACCGCCCTCCTGCGGGTTCGATACGCCATCGCCCGGTGCCGCGACCTCGGCGGCCAGCTCGGCATCGCTGAGCAGGGTCAGCCGTTGCCCCCCTTCACTGGCGGTGTCATCACCACTTTGTGAAGCCTCACGCGACGCTGCCTTAGGCTGGCCTGTCTCGGCAAGTGCCGCTGACGCGCCCTGCGGCGAGGGGGCGCGGGCCACCGCCACTGGCGCCGGTGACCCGCTGCCGCGGTTGGCCCAGGCCTGGTTCATGGCCTGAACGAGGCGGTCGGCCTCGGCCTCGGAACGTGACGTGATCGCCTGGCGAGGCGGCACCACCAGCGTAAAGCCGGCGCGCATGGCGTTAATATTGCCGGAAGGAAAGACCTCGGGGTTAGCCTCCACCAGGGCCACCATCATCTGGCTCATGCTAATGCCGCTGTCCGGTCGCAGCCGCCTCGCCACCGTCATTAGGGTATCGCCACTGCTTATCCAGGCAGGGTCTCCCGCGTCCGCCCTCGAGGTGCGAGCTTGCAAGCGTGAAGAGGATTGCCGCGCCGGGGCGTTCGAGCGTGGCGGGGCAACCGATGACCGCGGCGCAATGGATGACGCTTCGACCAACGCCGGAAGCTGGTCATAGTCGGGCGGGTCAAGCAGCAGGGTGACTTCCTGGAGTTGCTGGCCCCCCGGCCACTCCAGGCGCAGCAGCAGATCGAGCCAGGGTTCATTTACCGGCCGCTGGGTGCTCAGGTCGACCACCAGCCGTCCTTGCCGACGAGTGACCTCCATCTTCACGCTGGCGGCCAACGGCGTACGCGACAGGCCGGCCGATGAGAAGGCCTGCTCATCGGCCACCGAGACATTAAGCAGCTCAGCCTGCAATCCACTGCTGTCGGTCAAGGGAATGCTCGCCCGCAATGGGGCATTAAGCGTCGAGTTCACCTCGGCCTCTTCCAGGCCGAGAGCCAGCGCCAACGGACTGGTGGCGGAGAGCGAAAGCAGCATGGCGAGCAACAGCTTGCGTTTCATCAGACTCCCTAGCGTCGTTCCACTGCGTCCCACCAGACAGGTGGTGACCGCGTCGTTCATCCTACTGGCGATGATGCCGCTGCATCATCTTCCCTGTACCGATACGCCTGCTGATACTTATCGGCAGCGCCACCCGCAACCTGAGTTATCGATGGCGCAACAGCCCCATCATGGCTTAACAATGCAAGCGGGACGCCATCAAGGCGTCCCGCTTGCATTCAGGTGATCCAGGTCAGCGCTGGCGGCTTACTGCTCCCGCAGGATGCGCAGCATCCGCTTGAGCGGCTCGGCCGCGCCCCACAGCAGCTGGTCGCCGACACTGAAGGCGGAGAGGTACTCGCCGCCCATGGCCAGCTTGCGCAGCCTGCCCACCGGCACGCTCAGGGTACCGGTGGCCGCGGCCGGAGTGAGGCCCTCGATGCTCGCATCCTTGTTGTTGGCAATCACCTTGACCCAGTCGTTGTGCCTGGCGATACGATCCTCGATCTCGTCGATCGGGACATCCTTTTTGAGTTTGATGGTGAAGGCCTGACTGTGCGAGCGCATGGCACCGATACGCACGCAGAGGCCGTCGATGGGAACGGGATTGTCCTGAAGGCCGAGGATCTTGTTGGTCTCGACAGACCCCTTCCACTCCTCCTTGCTCTGGCCGTTCTCCATGGGCTTGTCGATCCACGGCAGCAGGCTACCGGCCAGCGGTGCCCCGAAATTGTCGGTGGGAAAATCACCGCTACGCATGGCCGCCGTGACCTTGCGGTCAATGTCGAGAATGGCGCTGGCCGGGTCGGCGAGCTCATCAGCCACGCTGTCGCGCAGGTGACCCATCTGGTTGAGCAGTTCGCGCATGTGCTTGGCGCCGGAACCGGAAGCGGCCTGATAGGTCATGGAGGTCATCCACTCGATCAGGTTCGCCTCGAAAAGGCCGCCAAGGCCCATCAGCATCAGACTCACCGTGCAGTTGCCGCCGACGAAGGTCCTGGCGCCCTTCGCCAGCTGGGCATCGATCACTTTGCGATTGACCGGATCGAGCACGATGGTCGCGTCATCCGCCATGCGCAGGGTGCTGGCGGCATCGATCCAGTAGCCCTTCCAACCTGCCTGACGCAGGTCAGCATAGACCTTCTCGGTGTACTCGCCGCCCTGGCAGGTCACCACCACGTCCAGTGCCTTGAGGGCGTCCAGATCGAAGGCATCCTTGAGCGGCGGCACGTCGACGCCGACATCGGGGCCTTGCTGACCGACCTGGGAAGTGGTGAAGAAGATCGGCTCGATGCCCGAAAAATCGCCATCCTCGAGCATGCGTTGCATCAAGACGGAACCCACCATGCCACGCCAACCGACAAAACCGACGTTCAACATGTAAAGCCCTCCAGAAATCGAATGTAAGGACATTATACAGAAAGCCGGGACGAGCGCCGAGCAGGATGCTGCTCGCGCAACACTAAAGCACCAAAGGAAAACCTCCCGCAGGTTACTCTGCGGGAGGTGGTTCTTGGCTGCTTGGCGCTGGGCCGCTTACTGCGCCTCGAAGGCCGCCAGCACGGCATCGCCCATCTCGGCCGTCGAGACGCTGCGCGTGCCTTCGAGGGCGATGTCGGCCGTTCTCAGGCCGCCGTCCAGCACCGTGCCCACGGCAGCCTCGATGCGGCTTGCCAGCGCCGGCTCGTCGAGGGAGTAGCGCAGCATCATGGCCACCGAGAGAATGGTTGCCAACGGGTTAGCGATGCCTTGACCGGCGATGTCCGGTGCGCTGCCGTGACAGGGCTCGTACATGCCCTGGCCGCTCTCGTTGAGCGAGGCCGAGGGCAGCATACCGATGGAGCCGGTGAGCATGGCGGCGGCGTCCGAGAGGATATCGCCGAACATGTTGCCGGTGACCACCACGTCGAACTGCTTGGGTGCGCGCACCAGTTGCATGGCGGCGTTGTCGACGTACAGGTGGGAGAGCTCGACGTCCGGATACTCTGGCGCCAGACGCTCCATCACCTCGCGCCACAGGATGGTGACCTCGAGCACGTTGGCCTTGTCGACGCTGCAGAGCTTCTTGCCGCGCTTGTGCGCCATCTCGAAGGCCACGCGACCGATGCGCTCGATCTCGCTCTCGGAATAGACATAGGTATTGAAGCCCACCCGCTCGCCGTTACGCTCCTCGATGCCGCGCGGCTGGCCAAAGTAGATGCCGCCGGTGAGCTCACGCACGATCATGATATCCAGGCCGGCCACCAGCTCAGGCTTGAGGCTGGAGGCGGAGGCTAGCTGCGGATAGGTGATGGCCGGGCGCAAGTTGGCGAACAGGCCCAGCTGCTTGCGCACCCCAAGCAGCCCCTTTTCCGGGCGCTTGCTGAGATCCTCGATCTTGTCCCACTGGGGGCCGCCCACAGCACCCAGCAGGATGCCTCGCGCCGCCTTGGCCTTCTCGAGGGTCTCAGCTGGCAACGGCTCGCCATGTACCTCATAGGCGGCACCGCCCAGCAGCCCCTCCTCGACCTCGATGTCGAGACCGCGGGCCTGGCAGGCCGCCAGGATACGGCTGGCCTGGGCGGTGATCTCGGGGCCGATGCCGTCCCCCGGTAGTACCAGAATCTTCTGCGTCATCTTTGCTTCCTTGTATGGCCACCCCCGGTACAAGGCTTTTCCGGCGACAAGCCTGCGAGGAGGCGCTGTGAACCCATCCCTGGGCGCTGCCAATGCCATCCCCCTGGCATAGGACCTCCTCTTCGGCTTGTCCCCGGCGCCCCGGTCCCGTCAAGAACAGCCAGATCTACGTCATTAAGCCTGAGCGGAATCGCGAAACAGCCAAGGCCGCGCTGCGCGGTGCTTCGCCTCGAAGGCGCGGATGGCCTCCTCGTCCTTCAAGGTGATGCCGATGTCGTCCAGGCCTTCGAGCAGGCACTGCTTGCGGAACGCGTCCACCTCGAAGGTGATTGTCTCACCGGAGGGCGTGATCACCTGCTGATTCTCCAGGTCCACGTCGAGCCGGTAGCCTTCGTTGGCCTCGACTTCTGCGAACAAGCGATCCACGGTCTCCTCGGGCAGGGTCACCAGCAACAGGCCATTCTTGAAGGCGTTGTTGTAGAAGATGTCGGCAAAGCTCGGCGCGATGATCACCCGGAAGCCGAAGTCCTCCAGCGCCCAGGGCGCGTGCTCGCGCGAACTGCCACAGCCGAAGTTGCGCCGCGTGAGCAGTATGCTGGCCCCCTGGTAGCGCGGCTGGTTGAGCACGAAATCAGGATTCTTGGGGCGCTTCGAGACATCCTGGCCAGGCTGGCCTTCGTCGAGGTAGCGCAGCTCGTCGAAGAGATTAACGCCGAAGCCGGTGCGCTTGATCGACTTCAGGAACTGCTTGGGAATGATCAAATCGGTATCGACATTGGCCCGGTCGAGCGGTGCGACGAGGCCTTGGGTGCGTTCGAACTTGTTCATGGTTCAGGCCTCCTGTGCCTGGGCATCGTCATTGGCGGCACCAGTGTCTCCCAGCTCCCTCACATCCACGAAGTGGCCAGCAATCGCCGCGGCCGCGGCCATGGCCGGGCTGACCAGGTGGGTGCGCCCGCCGAAGCCCTGACGGCCCTCGAAGTTGCGGTTGGAGGTGGAAGCGCAGTGCTCCCCGGCCCCCAGCTTGTCGGCATTCATGGCCAGGCACATGGAGCAGCCCGGCTCGCGCCACTCGAAGCCTGCCTCGATGAATACCTTGTCAAGGCCTTCCGCCTCAGCCTGGCGCTTCACCAGGCCGGAACCGGGTACCACCATGGCCAGCGCGATGGAGTCGGCGACCTTCTTGCCGCGCACCACCTTGGCCGCCTCGCGCAGATCCTCGATGCGCGAGTTGGTGCAGGAGCCGATGAACACCTTGTCGAGGCGGATATCGGTGATCTTCTGCTTCGGCGAGAGCCCCATGTACTCCAGCGCCCGGGTGTAGCCACGCTGCATGGTCTCATCGCCGGCCTCAGCAGGATCCGGCACCTCACCGGAGATGCCGGTGACCATCTCGGGGCTGGTGCCCCAGGAGACCTGCGGCTCGATCTCGGCGGCATCCAGGGTCACCACCTTGTCGAAGGCGGCATCGGCATCGGCATCGGAGACCAGGTGGCGCCAGTCGGCCACCGCGGCGTCCCACTGCTCGCCCGTCGGGACATAGTGACGGTCACGCAGGTAGTCAATGGTGGTATCGTCCACAGCGATCAGCCCAACCCGTGCGCCGGCCTCGATGGCCATGTTGCAGACGGTCATCCGGCCCTCCATGGAAAGCTCGCGGATGGCGCTGCCGGCAAACTCGATGGCGTAGCCGGTACCACCGGCGGTGCCGATGTGGCCGATGATCGCCAGCACGATGTCCTTGGCGGTGACGCCGGTACCGAGTTCGCCCTCGACGCGCACCTGCATGTTCTTCATCTTCTGGGCCAGCAGGCATTGGGTGGCGAGCACGTGTTCCACCTCGGAGGTGCCGATGCCATGGGCGAGCGCCGCGAAGGCGCCGTGGGTGGCGGTATGGGAATCACCGCAGACCACGGTCATCCCCGGCAGGGTGGCACCCTGCTCCGGGCCCACCACGTGGACGATGCCCTGGCGCGGGTCGTTGATCTTGAACTCCTCGATGCCAAACTCGCCGCAGTTGTCGTCGAGGGTCTGCACCTGAATCAATGACACTGGGTCCTTGATACCGGCGTTGCCCTCGGCACGCTCCCTGAGGGTGGTGGGCACATTGTGGTCGGGGGTGGCCAGGTTGGCATCGATGCGCCACGGCTTGCGCCCCGCCAGGCGCAGCCCCTCGAAGGCCTGGGGCGAGGTCACCTCGTGGAGCAGTTGACGGTCAATGTAGATCAGCGCGGTGCCGTCGTCGCGCTGCTTGACGAGATGCTGCGTCCACAACTTGTCGTAGAGTGTCTGGCCTGCCATATCGTTCTCCCGGGCATTTCGCCCTGTTCTCGTCCGGTCGTGTTTCTGGGCAAGGGGTCAAGGATCCTACGTAGATGCTTCCTCGCTTCCTGTTTGAGTGCAGTTTCCCGCCCCTCGACCATAAAATCAATTCATGTTATTTATAAATTGGATTCCTTAATGGAATACAAGCTCACCACCAGGGGCACTCATGGATACCCAGAGCCTGCAGGCCTTTCTCGCCGTGGCCGACAGCGGCAGCTTCTCCCGCGCCGCCGAGCAGCTGCACCTGACCCAGCCGGCGGTCAGCAAGCGCATCGCCGTGCTGGAGGGGCAGATCGACGCCCGGTTGTTCGATCGCATCGGCCGGCGCGTGAGCCTCACCGAGGCCGGCCGGGTACTGCTGCCCCGGGCGCGTCAGATCCTGGTGATGGTCGACGACAGCCGCCGGGCGCTGGGTAACCTCGAGGGCAGCGTGGCCGGCAGCTTAACGCTGGCCACCAGCCACCATATCGGCCTGCATCGGCTGCCGCCGCTGCTCAAGGCCTATACCCGCGAGCACCCCGACGTGCGACTCGACCTCCACTTCCTGGATTCCGAGCTGGCCTATCAGGGGGTACTGGACGGCGAGCTGGAGCTCGCCGTGGTGACCCTCGCTCCGCACCCGGATCCGCAGCTCGAGGTGGTGCCGGTGTGGGTCGACCGGCTGTGCTTCGTCTGCGGACCGGACCACCCCCTGGCCGGGCGAGGCCGGCTGGGACTGCACGAGCTCTGCACCTTCGATGCGGTGCTGCCGGGCCCGCTGACCTTCACCCGCGGGCTGATCGAGTCGCGTTTCGCCTCGGCCGGGCTCGAACTTCCGGTGGCGCTCTCCACCAACTACCTGGAAACGCTGAAGATGATGACCGCCATCGGCCTGGGCTGGAGCCTGCTGCCGGAGCGCATGGTGGCCGGCGAGCTGCACGAGCTGGACGTCGACCACCCGCCCATCCATCGCCCGCTGGGCTACCTGGTGCATCGCAGCCGTACCCGTTCCAACCCCGCCCGGGCCATGCTGGCCCAACTCAATGCCGCCCGTGAGCCGGCGGCCAGGGAGTGGCAGTGACGTTAAGGTCTAGGGGTTTGTAGGCGCCGTGCCTGCGCTGCGATCCGTTGCGAAGTGGCGACGGGGTTATGTTTAGGTTCATCGCAGACTGGCGTGATCATTGACCACACGATACCGGCTGGCCATCCGACCCTGTAGGCCCGGTAAGCGTCAGCGCACCGGGCATGGCGAGGGCACCATCGTCATGCCGGATGCGCCTCCGGCTTATCCGTCCTACGCGACACTCCCGCTGTTTTCACGCCGATTTGCGAAGAACCTATTTTTAGTAAGCCACCCTACTCCCAGGACAGACACGCCAGGAATTGTTTAGACTGCTTAGCATTTGCCACAGGAACCTCCTGCGTGTCCGACACTCCCGCGACAAGCATCGTCCCGCGTCGCGCCCTGGCCGGAGGGCTGGTGCTGGCCGGCTTGATTCTGCAGATAGCACAGCTCACCAACCTTTTCCCCCTGGCACATGCGGTGGGCTACTGCCTGTGGCTGGCCACCGCGCTGCTGTGGGTCGACATTCCCCGGCGAACTCGCCGCCAAGCCGGGATTCTCGCGGCGATCGGCCTGGGGCTGCTGGTACTGACACGCAGCTGGCACGACGCCAGCATCGACTGGGCCGGTATCCTCGACGGCAATACCTATGTGGTCACCATGCTGGTCGGCGTCAGCTTCATCGGCCTGATCGGCAACCTGCGCGGGCGGTCACGTCCGTCGGGCAAGGCCCTAACCGGAACCCGCGGCATGCTGGGCACCTGGCTGGGCGTGCATCTGCTCGGCTCGATTCTCAATCTCTCCACGGTGTTCATGGTTGGCGACCGTCTCGAGCGTCGTGCCCCGCTCTCCACACCCCAGTTGCTGGGACTCAACCGCGGCCTCACCAGCGCCGCGCTGTGGTCACCCTTCTTCGCCTCCATGGGCGTGGTGATGACGCTGACGCCGGCGATGCACTATGCCACCATCCTCGCCTTCGGCTTGCCGCTGGCCCTGGTCTCGGGCCTGCTGACGGTCGGCGAACTGTCGCGCCGTTTCGAACTGGCCGACACCGCCGGCTTCTCGCTATCGCCGCCGAGCCTACTGATGCCGGTGAGCATGGCGGCCCTGGTGATGCTGTTCCATTACGTGCTGACTCCCCACCTGCCCATCGTTAGCATCATCACCTTCCTGCTGCCGAGCGTAGCACTGCTCACCAACCTGCCGCAGGGGCCACACTGGACCCTGCGCCGAGTACATCAGCACACCCTGACCCGGCTGCCCGCCATGCGCGGCGAGATATCGCTGTTCCTCTGCGCGGGACTGCTAACCCAGGGGCTCTCAACCTTCATCACCGCGGCCACGGGCAGCGACTGGACGCTGTTTGCCCACTTCGGCCCCCTGGAGGCCATCGCCAGTTTCCTGGCCATCGTCGCCAGTGCCGTGGCTGGCCTGCATCCGATCATTGGTGTATCGGTGCTCGCCTCGATGCTCGACCTGAACGCCGAACGTCAGACCCTGTTCGCCTTCGTGGCGCTGGCCTCCTGGGCGGTGGGCACCAGCGTTGGCCCGCTCTCGGGTATCAACCTCTCGCTGCAAGGGCGCTACGGCGTCAGCGGAATGACGATGATGCGCCACAATCTCGGCTATGCCGCCCTCATGACGCTACTGGTGGTGGGTGCCATTCTAGTGATGGAAACAAGCCTTTAAGGCATTGGAGAGGCCGCCCTGTAGGAGCGATCGCTTGCGTCGCGATCCGCCGCGCAGCGGCGGCGATCCGGCAGATTACTTCGGTGCGCGCACGAAGTAGCGATGGCCACATTGGTGGCAAGGCTCGATGCGGGTCACCCCCTCGAGCTCGACGAGGGCATCGCAGTGCACGCAGGCCATGCGCCCGGGGGCGGCCATCTCGCCAGCCACGTAGTCGGCGCGGGACGCCTCCAGGTCGTCCTCGAGCCGCTCGCGCTCGATCACGCTGCGATCGGCGATGGAAAACAGCGACTCCACCACCTTGCGCGACAGCATCGAAAGATCGATCCCTAGCCAGCTGGCCACGCTCTCACCGCCGGCACCTAGGTAGCGACGCATCTCTTTAAGGTCGCGCTCCACCCAGGCACGCAGCAGCGACAGCTCGTCCTTGGTGAACTCCGCCAGCTCTTCCTCGAACTCCACCGCCTCGTCCAGCTCTTTCTGCAGACTCTCCCAGGTCAGCTCCTCGGCGCCCTCGCGCAGCCGGTCGAGCATGCGCTCGTAGCCCTCGCGAAGGCGGTGGTCGTGGTGCGGATCCTTGTGCTCACTCATGTGGCTCTCCTCGTATCGCGATGGGGCTTGCGCGCCCGGCAGCGTTGGCCCGTAGCCGCCGGGCGCCGTGCTGGGGTATCCTAGCGCACAGCCAGTTATTCCATTTAGACGACATCCCGCCGGAAATTCAATGGTTTCGCGCCGCCACGGCGCCGGATCTTGACGCCGGACAAGGGCCGCTGACATGCGCAGCACCAGGCCGCTGCGCTCGACTTTCAAGGTACCCGAACAGAGCGATGGACGCACAGTACAAGCCCCACGACACCGAACGCGACGCCCAGCAGTTCTGGGACGAGAACCAGTGCTTCAAGGCAGTGGAAGACGCCAGCCGCGAGAAGTTCTACTGCCTGTCGATGTTCCCCTACCCCAGCGGCAAGCTGCACATGGGGCATGTGCGCAACTACACCATCGGCGATGTAGTCTCGCGCTACCAGCGCATGCAGGGCAAGAACGTCATGCAGCCCATGGGCTGGGACGCCTTCGGCATGCCGGCGGAGAACGCCGCCATCCAGAACGGGGTACCGCCAGCCAAGTGGACCTACGACAACATCGCTTACATGCGCCGCCAGCTCAAGGCGCTGGGCTTCGCCTACGATTGGAGCCGCGAGTTCGCCACCTGCGATGTCGACTATTACCGCTGGGAGCAGTGGTTCTTCACCAAGCTGGTGGAGAAGGGTCTGGTCTACAAGAAGATGTCCACCGTCAACTGGGATCCGGTCGACCAGACGGTGCTGGCCAACGAGCAGGTGATCGAGGGCCGCGGCTGGCGCTCCGGCGCGCTGGTGGAGCGCAAGGAGATCCCGCTGTGGTTCCTCAAGATCACCGACTACGCCGAGGAGCTGCTGGCCGATCTGGAACGCATCGACTGGCCGGAGCAGGTCAAGACCATGCAGCGCAACTGGATCGGCAAGTCGCGCGGCGTGGAGCTGACCTTTGATATCAAACCCGCCGAGGGCTCCGGCCTCGAGACCGGGGAGGGGCCGCTCGCAGTCTATACCACCCGCCCCGATACCCTGATGGGCGTCACCTACATGGCCGTGGCCGCCGACCATCCGCTGGCCAGGCAGGCCGCCGAGCACAACCCGGCGCTGGCCGACTTCTGCGCCGCGTGCGCCCGCGGCGGCACCTCAGAAGCCGAGCTGGCCACCCGCGAGAAGCAGGGCATGCCCACCGGCCACCTGGCCGTGCATCCTCTCACCGGCCGCGAGGTGCCGGTCTATGTGGCCAACTTCGTGCTGATGGAGTTCGGCACCGGCGCGGTGATGGCCGTACCCGCCCATGACCAGCGTGACTGGGAGTTCGCCACCAAGTACGGGCTGCCCATCGAGCCGGTGATCGCCGACGACAACGGCCAGGAACCAGATCTCTGTGCAGGCGCCTATGCCGACTACGGCATGCTGATCAACTCAGGCGAGTTTAATGGGCTGGACTTCGAGGCAGCGTTTGATGCCATCGCCAAGCGGCTTGAGGAACTCGGCCGCGGCGAGGTGAAGACCAACTTCCGCCTGCGCGACTGGGGCGTGGCTCGCCAGCGCTACTGGGGGGCGCCAATCCCGGTCAAGTACGGCCCCGAGGGCCAGACGGTAGCGCTCAGCGACGAGGAACTGCCGGTGGCCCTGCCCATGGAGGTCACCGTCGATGCCAGCGGATCGCCGCTCAAGCGCATGCCCGAGTTCTACGACCTCGGCGACGGCTGGACCCGCGAGACCGACACCTTCGACACCTTCATGGAGTCCTCCTGGTACTTCGCGCGCTTCTGCTGTGCCGACAACATGCAGGCGATGCTCGACGAGCGGGTCGACTACTGGCTGCCGGTGGACCTCTACATCGGCGGCATCGAGCACGCCATCCTGCATCTGCTCTATGCGCGCTTCTTCACCAAGCTGATGCGCGACCTGGGGCTGGTGAAGAGCGACGAACCCTTCCAGCGCCTGCTCACCCAAGGCATGGTGATCGCCGAGACCTACTACCGCTCCACCGAGAACGGCGGCAAGGCGTGGTTCAACCCCGCCGATGTCGAGGTCAAGCGCGACGAGAAGGGGCGCCCGGTCAGCGCCGTGCTGGCAAGTGATGGGGCGCCGGTGGAGATGGGCGGCATCGAGAAGATGTCGAAGTCGAAGAACAACGGCGTCGACCCGCAATCGATGATCGAGCGCTTCGGCGCCGACACCGTGCGCCTGTTCATGATGTTCGCCGCCCCGCCGGAGCAGTCCCTGGAGTGGTCCGATACTGGCGTCGAGGGCGCCCATCGTTTCCTAAAGCGCCTGTGGCGCCTGGTCAGCGAGCACCTCGCCGCCGGCGAGCCCGCCACGCTAGAGCTGGCTGCCCTCAGCGAGCCCCAGCGCGAGCTGCGTCGCAAGACCCACGAGACGATCAAGAAGGCTGGCGACGACATCGGCCGACGCACCACCTTCAACACCGCCATTGCCGCCGTCATGGAGCTGACCAACGCCCTTTCGAAGTTCGAGGACACCTCGCCCCAGGGCCTGGCGGTGGCCCGTGAGGCAGTGGAGGCCTGCGTGCTGCTGCTCGCGCCGATCACTCCCCACGCCTGCCACAGTCTCTGGCAGGCGCTGGGCCATGATGAACCGGCGATCGACGCCCGCTGGCCACAGGTCGATGAAGCCGCCCTGGAACGCGACACCATCGAGCTGGTGGTGCAGGTCAACGGCAAATTGCGCGCGCGCCTCGAGATCGAGGCCGATGCCGACAAGGCCGCCATCGAGGCCCAGGCCCTGGCAGCCGAGAATGTCCAGCGCCACATCGCGGGCAAGACCATCCGCAAGGTAATCGTGGTGCCCGGCAAGCTGGTCAATATCGTGGTTGGCTGAACGCCCCTTTCATCGCGCCAGACGGGAGACTGACCCATGTATCGCCGACACTTTCTGCGAATCGGCCTCGTCGCTGGCGCCTCCCTGGCGCTGGCCGGCTGCGGCTTTCGCCTGCGCGGCTTCGACGAGCCATTGGAGGCCATCGATGCCCTGGCCCTGGAAGGTGCGGAGAGCGAGCTGGCCCAGCAAGTCGCCCGCCGATTGAAGAGTAGCGGCACGCGGGTCGACGAGCAGGCGGCGCTTGTGCTCAACCTGGGCCCGGAAGACTTCCGTGAACGACGCCTGAGCGTGCTCGACAGCGGGCCGCGCGAGCTGGAGATGAGCCTTGAAGTGCCCTTCTCGGTGCAGCGGCGTTCCGACGGTGCCTACCTGCTCGATCAGCAGCGCCTGGCGGTTCGCGAACAAATCATGGTCAACGATGACGAACTGCTGGCGCAGGAGGAGCTGCGCCAGGCAGCACGCGACAGGCTGCGCAATGCAGCCGTGAGCCAGCTGATGGACCGCCTGCGCGCGCTATGAAGGTCTTCCCCGACAAGCTTCAAGAGGCACTGGCCAGGAAGCTCCCGCCGGTGGTGATCGTCGCCGGCGAGGAGCCGCTGCAGCACATGGAAGCCTGCGACGCCGTCCGCGCCGCCGCTCGCCAGGCGGGCGTCGATGAGCGCGAGGTGCTGCACGTGGAGGCCAACTTCGCCTGGGGACGCCTCACCGAGGCCGCCGCCAGCCTCTCGCTGTTCGCCACGCGACGGCTGATCGAGGTGCGGCTGAGCAGTGGCAAGCCCGGCCAGGAAGGCGCCAAGGTGCTGCGCGACTATGCCGAATCCCTCAAGGGCAGCGACGATGTGCTGCTGCTCTCCACCGGCAAGCTCGACTACCGCGAGCAGAAGAGCGCCTGGTTCAAGGCGCTGGACAAGATTGGGCTCTTCGTGCCGGTGTGGCCGGTAGACCCCTCGCGACTGGGCTTCTGGCTGCGCGACCGAGCCTCCCGCCACGGCCTCTCCCTGGATCTTGATGCCGCCCGGCTGCTAGGCGAGCGCACCGAGGGCAACCTGCTGGCCGCCGACCAGGAACTGCAGAAGCTGGCGCTGCTGCTGCCGGCGGGGGCGCGGGTCAGCCCTCGGGAAATCGCCGGTGGCGTGGAGGACAGCGCCCGTTATGACGTCTTCACCCTGATGGATGCCTGTCTCAAGGGCGAGCGCGCCAGGGTCTCGCGAATCATCGCCGGCCTGCGCGGCGAGGGTGTCGAAGCGCCCATCGTGCTCTGGGCGCTCTCCCGGGAGCTGCGCATCCTGCTCTCTCTCCAGCAGCACCTCGACCAGGGCCAGAGCCTTGAGCATGCCTGCAAGGCCCAGAAGCCGCCGATCTTCGAAAAGCGACGCCCCGCCTATCAGCAGGCCCTCGCCCGCCTACCGCTCAAGCGCCTGCACAAGCTGCTGCTGTTCGCCCAGCGCCTCGACCTGGCGATCAAGGGCGCCAGCCGCGTACCGCTGTGGGAAGGCCTGCATGATCTGTCCCTGACCCTGGCCGGCGGACGCGGCCTGCTCGCCGAGCAGCCCTCCTCCTACCGCATCGGCTAACCTGACACCACGGGTTTTTGGGAACGACGGTTCAGCACACGACGTCAGATCGCGATGGCGGCGCCAACCGCTCAGCAAACGGAGCTCCCACGGGGTGGTATCGCTCATTGCTTGATCATCAACGTACGAATGCCCTGCTCTCCTCCCACAAGGGCATGAAATATCGCCGCATTCCATCATATACTGCAGCGGCATCGCTGTTTCGTCGTCCTGCATGGAAGCAGGAACGATGGAGCCTGGAGCCGGAAGCCCAACCCGAGAAAAGGGAACACCGTCATGATGAACACACTCTGCCGTTACCTCAGCCCACTGCTGATCACCGCCCTGGTGCTAACCAGCCTGCCGGTCGCTGCCGCACCGGCCACTCCCGGCGCAGGCCTGATCACTACCCAGGAGGCCCTGAAAGCCGAGCGGTCAGTGGAGGATCGGGCGCGAATCCATGAGATTCTCGCCCGCGACGATGTCCAGCAGCAGCTCGTCGCCCAAGGCGTCGATCCCGCCGAGGTGAAGGCCCGCGTGGCCGCCCTCTCCGATGCGGAAGCCGCCCGCATGGCCGATCAGCTCGACCAGCTGCCGGCCGGTGCCAGCGTGGTCGGCGCCCTCTTCGCGGTCTTCGTGATTTTGCTGATCACCGACATCCTGGGCCTGACCGACGTCTACCCCTTCACGCGCTGAAGACAAGGATGCCGTCTTTCGCCTCGAGCCCTAGCAGACACGCCAACGCCCGCATCGCGGGCGTTGGCGTCATGTTGCTGTCGATGCTGCTCCTGACCGGCTGTGCAACCACGCCGCAGCTCAGTGAGGCTACCCGGCAGCAAGTGCCCGAACGAGTGCTGCTCGAGGGGGTGCCTTTCCACGCCCAACGCGACTACCAGTGCGGGCCGGCGTCGCTGGCCATGGTGCTACAGGCGCAAGGGGCGAAGGTCGACGTCGACACTCTGATTCCCCAGGTCTTCCTGCCAGGACGGCAAGGCAGTGTGCAGCCCGAGATGCTTGCCACGGTGCGCCGCCACGGGCACATCCCCTTTCGGATCGCGCCCAACTTCGACAGTCTGCTCACTGAGATTGCCGCCGGTCATCCGGTGGTGGTGATGCAGAACCTCTCCCTGCCGGCCTGGCCGGTATGGCACTACGCCGTGGCCATCGGCTTCGACCTCGACGAGCAGACGCTGACCCTGCACAGCGGCATGACAGCGAAGCGCAGCGTCGCTTTCTCGCGCTTTGATGCGACCTGGGCGCGCAGCGATCGCTGGGCCTTCGTCGCCCTGCCGCCAGGCGCGCTACCCGCCTCCCTAGAAGCCGAGCCAGCCCTGCAGGCCATCGCCGACTTCGAGCGCGTGCAGGGCGCAGCCGCCAGCCTGCCTGCCTGGGAGGCCCTAGTGGTACGATATTCTGGTTCTGCCATGGGATACTTCGCCCTGGGCAATGCCCGTCACGCCAACGGCGATAGCGAAGGCGCCGAACAGGCGTTCGCCCAGGCTGTAGCTCAAGAACCTGAGATGGCCGTCGCCTGGCTCAACCTCGGCCTGCTCCATCGCGAGCAAGGCGAAACCCGTCAGGCTCGCCAGGCCCTGCAGAATGCCGCTGCCCTCCCCGGACCCTGGCAGCAACCCGCCCTGGAAGCGCTGGCGGCGCTGTAATAGACCCAGCGCCACCTTGGCTCTCTCTGCTTACTCCGCGAGCGCCTCCTTCAGCGCCCTTTCCCAACGCGCGTCACGCTCCCCGGCGACAATGAAATCAGGGTTGAGCAGGTCTTCCTGCTGGTTGCAGCGCAGGGGCTGCAGGGTGCGAGCGTCGAGCACTTCGCCGCCGGCCGCGGTGACCACCGCCTGGGCGGCGGCGGTATCCCACTCACAGGTAGGGGCCAGACGGGGATAGAGGTCGGCCTCACCCTCGGCCACCAGACAGAGCTTGATCGAACTGCCCATGGAGACGCAGACATGCGCCGGCAGGCCTTCACGAAAGGTCTCGAAGGCCCCGGTACCGTGCCGTCGGCTGCCCACTACCTTCCACGGCTCGATATCCGGGTTGGGCAGCACCCGCACATGGATCGCGAAACGCTCCTCGTTCTTCCACTTGAAGGCGCCCTGCCCCGCCTGGCCTACCCAGGTCGTAACCAGCACCGGCGCGTGGACGATGCCAAATACCGGCACGCCATTCTCGACCAGCGCCACATTGAGGGTGAACTCACCGTTACGGCTGATGAACTCCTTGGTGCCGTCCAGCGGATCGACCAGCCAGTAGCGCGCCCAGTGGCGGCGTGTCTCGAAGGGGATCTCCCCGGACTCCTCGGAGAGCACCGGCACACCTGGCGTGAGCGCTTTCAGCAGCGCCACCAGGGCATGGTGCGACGCCATGTCCGCCTCAGTCAGTGGACTCTCGTCGGCCTTCGCCTCGACGGAGAAGTCCTCGGCGTAGATCGCCAGCACCTCGCGCCCGGCAGCATGCACGCCCTCAAGCAAGCGCTCACGCAGGGCATCGGTCACGAAATCGGTCATGTCGGCTCCTCGAAATGTCGGAAATGCCCTAAGGATACTTCCCGTTCCTGTTGCCAGGCCAATTCGCTGGCACGCAACGACACCCAGCAAGCAAGACATAGCCCCAGATAACCGCTCAATCCGACGGAGTCACGCAGCATCGATTGGCTCAGGCCAAAGTCGATATAGGCCACGCAGAGCATCATGCCGGCCCCGGCCATCAGCTGGACCTCGACAGGGCCCGCCGAACGCAAACGGCGCCAGAACAGCCACAGCGGTATCCCATAAAGCATCAGCAGCATCGTTACTCCCACCAGGCCGCGCCGGGCGGCCGTGTCGATGATATCGCTATGCAATTGGCCAAAGCGCTTGATTAGCGGGCTGAGCTGGCCATCGTTGATCAGTGCGTGGACACGCGGCACGACCCCGCCCTCACCCCAGCCCAGCAGTGGCTTCTCGCTCCAGAGCATCAGAGCGCTGCGCCACATTTCCAGACGCATTCCCACCGAGCCATGCGTCTCCCCTGCCCGAAACTGTTGCACTTCGCTTACAGCTAACGCCAGGCGCGGGGTCACATTGCTGCTGGGTAAAAGCGCTGCCCCAATGATGAGCATGGCCACCAGGCCAACCGAGAGATAGCGCCATTCGTTCTGCAGCAGGCCCCTAGAGGTTCGCAGCCACAGTGCCAGCAAGAAGGGCAGTGCCAGCCAGCCACCGCGCGTTCCCGAGAGCAGCGAACCCAGAATGCCCATCAGCCCCGCCAGCAGGGCCAGACACGCCAGCATTCGTGACCTGGCAGGGCGGCGGGGAAGGCACCACAGCAGGGCCAGCAGCGAGAGCCCACCCAGCAGCAAGGCAAGATTGCCGAAGGGAATTGCATTCAAGCCATTGCTGGCCCGCACATTGCCCAGCACCAGCCGCTCATGGAGGGCGATCGTGCCGGCGCCCAGAGCCCCGCAGCACACCGCTACCCAGAACGCGCGAACTCCCGGCGGATGGCGCAGAAACCATATCAGCAGCAGCGCTGCCAACCATGGCCAGAACGGCAGCGGAATCGCCCATCCGGGCGAATCCAGCGGCCAGTGCCCACTGCGCGCGACATCGAGCAACCAGAGCCCGCCATAGGCCAGCAACACCACGACCAACAGCCAGTCATCACGCTCGAGGCTGGCAGGCGCCCTGCCGGCATGACGACTCCGCGCGGTCACAAGCTCCATGGCGACAGTGCAAGGCACAAACAGCGCCAATCCCAGCAAGGGCATACCCCAGTGAGCCCAGGGCACTACCACCAACAGGGCGACGAAAAGAAACAGCAGTAAAGCCCGCAGACCCTCTTGAAGCTCACCTTGCTCTCGCCATTTCATGGCTTCGAACCTCCGGCCGGGTGCGCTGTTGTATCGCGCTCTACCAGCAGCCCTGCCATGCGCATCTGCTCCAGCAGGGCGTTCAGGTCCGCCTCGAGCCGCTGGCGAGAGACCTGGTATCGCCCCAACAGGACCGCCAAAGTGTTCTCCATCGAACCCTGCGTCATCAACAGTTGCCAGAACTCTGCGCTGATACCCGCCAAGCCATACACGCTGGCGGCTTCGTCAGCCTCTGGCGGTATCACAGCAACAAGCACGCCATCACCCTGGCAGCACCACAACACGCGGTCCTCGGCGCGAATATCGGCCTCGGAAACCGGCATATTCAGTATCAGTCTTGGCAGATAATCCACAGCGCCATCGTTTTCGAGCCGACGAAGCAGCAGGCGACGCTTGAGAGAGCGTGATGGCGGCACCACATCCCAGCCTTCCATGAAGCATCCTTTCACTTCATCCCATCGCCTTGTTTGCGGCGTGCACCAGGCAAAGGCAACGCCCAGCGTCTGCCCCGGCCAATAGCAGTTATCACCGAGCCGGCCGAGACGCTGGCGGCGCCACGCGTCATGCCCCGCCTCACCCGGAGCCGGCGATGTATCCTCGAGGGTCGCGCCGGACAAACAGGCCAATATCCTGGGTTCTCGCGAAACGATACCGGCGCAGAGCGCCTCTGGGGCATAAAGGGGGCAGAACACCACCGAATCGGCGGGGGTGCGGCTAAGACTTTCTCGCAACCGGGTACCGGAGAGGCTGCAATCGTCTATCAAGAACAGCGTCCTCTCGGTATCGGCAGCATCCAAGGTGGTCAGCTGGTCGGGCCGCAGCTCCAGATGGTAGGCAAGCATTCCCAGCACGATCAGGCCACCGCGGGGAATGGCGGCAAACTGCGCAGATCCCAGCAACTCGGCACCGAAGGCCGCGACCAGTCTCTCTGCCAGCCGGCCACACACGGTCTCTGCCTGCGCATAGTCGACAAACTGACGTTCGTACAGAAGGACATCCAAGTGCTCTCTCAGCTCCACCATCAGCGTCTGCTGTTCATCGGTAAAGGTGCCTGCCACCGCCAGCAGCGGCGAGGGATCGCACCGCCCGATCAGTACCAAGCCAGGCAGCCGAGACCAGAGGGGATTGGCACGAATGGCCGCCGCCAGCTCCTCGAGAGCCGAAGGTACGTCCGGCTGAGCGGTCGACGAGAGGAGTCTCTCCGGGGGAACGCGAGTGCCATCATAGAGTGGCACCATGAGGTTGACTGCGCTCACGTACCAGCCTTCTGGTCACGCGCGATGGCCGCATGCACATCCGCCAGATGATCGAAGCTATTCGGGTAACGCAAGCGCTTGACGGGCACGGCTTGTGCCAGGCGTGCTAGATGAGCGAAACGTTCGCGTTGCAGGGAGGTCCGCTCAAGCATGTGGCCGAGAAACGAGTGCCTGGCCAGCTCCACCACGGCGCGGGCGGGCGGCAGCCTCTCGATGACAGGGACGTCGCAGCTCTCCCTCTCGAGCAGATAGATCGCCCCAACCGGACGAGGCCCAAGGTCGAAAGCTCCCAGGTCGACCACCGGCACGCTCAGCTTGGTAAACCCCGGGTGAAAGCGGGGGTACGACTCGCCCCCATCCGTCATGAAGCACCCAAGTTGCTCGGGTGTCAGCTTGAGCTGGGGAAAGGCCGAACGGCACGGCACGCTCCCATCGCGCGCTTCCACGGCGGCGATATCATCTGCCATCAAGGGAAAGCCCGCCGTGACCATCGAGGTCACCAAAGTGCTCTTACCCGCCCCCTTGTGGCCAGCCAGCAGCACGGCATGATCGCCAACGGCGAGTGCACCTGCATGCAGGGCGAGGATGCCTTGACGCTCCAGATAGCAGGCCATGACGTGCCCCAGCAGCAGGACATTGACCATGAAGGCAAGCGCGGGATCGACCAGCCGACACTCAATCTCTCCCGGGCGCAAGAAAAAGTCGGCAATGCCGGGAAATCGCATCAACCAGGTCGTTCCGCTCTCCTCGAACAGTTGAACGCGGGACTCCCCCGAGCCGTTGAGACGCTTGCTGAGGTAGAGGACATTGCCAGTGCAACCCTGCCTGCCGGCCGAATCAGCCGGCAGGCAGCTAAAAGAGAGCTCGGGAGCCGCCGACGATGGAGCTTCCGCCATGGAAGTAGTCAGTTCAATATTGGCAAGGGTGTCAAAGCCGAACAGGTAAAAGCGAGGCATGACCCCCTCCACGGGGTGAATTCTGAGACGAGAAGGGTAAAAGCACCCATCGCTGACGTAACGGAAGCGCAACCTTGAGATCGCGTCTCGCCCATTCTCGCGTAATATTTTGTTACCGAAAGACAAAAAAAACCATGCTCATACTATCGATTTTTACCATGACCATGACCATGACCACCTTTCCCCGAGCCCTGAGCCCATGTCACGCTGCCATCGTCATTGGAAGCACCGCTGGGAAGCACATCGCCACTACCACTGGTGTGACCTAGGCGAGTTAGCTCCGCCACAGTACCCCAGACCTTAAGCTGAGGGGGTTGATATGGCGCCTTGGCGTTAGTCTGACAGGTATTCTTTGTTTTAGTATCCATTAAGGACCTCCTTGATCATCAAAGATGATGTTTCGATATCTCACAGCACCGATCTTATCCATCTTCAGAGATACTATTCCAGCTTACCCAAGAAAAAGGTACGGATTTTCCGCAAAAAATGGCTCTTCGCGAATCGGCGTGAAACAGTGAAAATATCGCGTAGGCTGAAAAGGCGGAGATGCATCCGACGTGACGATGGCGACCTCGCCATGCCCGGTGCGCTGGCGCTTACCGAGCCTACAGGGTCAGATGGCCGGTATCATGAGGTCAACGATCACACCACTCTGCGATGAGCCAAGAAAATCTTAGACCCCGAATTGTAGCCACTGTTAAAAAAATTAATAAAAACAACGAGTAGCATGACAAAACCCTGCTTCCTATGGCCACCATCGACGCAGCCAGAGTTCCAGCGACAGCGTAGACCAGAAGTCGACATCTTGAAGGTCTCCGCGACAATGGCGCTGAAACCGTTCCCGAAAATGCGCCTCGTCGACAAAGCCAAGAGCCGCGCATCGGCTGTCGGTCAACAGGCCAAGCACCGAATCGTGGACCAGATGGCGAATCGCATGTTCGTACAGAGGCGACGGCACCACCTTCCGGCAATGCAGTAGCGCCTCATCCGGCATGATACCGCGTATCGCCTGGCGGGCAATTCGTTTCGGCTGACCGAACCTGTTGACCTGATGCTGGGGACAGGCGAGAACAAAGGCCGCCAGGCGCCGATCACTCCATGGATCCGCCTTGTCGAGACCATGGCTGGCGCAGTGGCGTTCGGCGTGGCGCATCACGCTCATGACCAGAGGCGAGAAGATCTGTCGATAGCGCTCACGTTGAGAGGCTAGGCTCCAGGCGTTGGCATCGGCAACCAGTGGATCACTGTCGGGCAAGCCGCAATCCAGCGCCAGATCGGGCGTCACGAAGGGCGGCAGGCGATCACGCGGGGAGTAAGCTGAAAGGAAGCTATCGCTGAGAGGGGCACGCCTTGCAGGCCTTGTGAGGAAATAGAGAGCGTCATCGAACACCTGCCGGATACCGAAACGCAACAGGCCCTGAGTTCGACTCAGCCCATGGCCACGTCGAAGACTAGCTAGCTCATGGCGTGCCTCGCGCCAACGTCCTTCGCGAACCAGGCCCGAGACATCGTGAATCGCTCCCCCCACCACCACATCGCCACGGTAGCCGAACCAAACGCTACGACAACCATCTGCCGCGGCGCCTTGCAGCACCCTGTCGACGAAGCCCTGGTAGATCAGGTTAAAAGGGCCATCCTCATCCGGTGCATAGGCAGCCATGTCCATCAAGGGGTAGGTCTGCTCGGCGGGAATCTCGTTGACGGGGATGGAAAAACGCTTGGCGATGCGGTAGATGTTCTCACGCTCATCGCACTCGGGATGATCCGTGAAGGCCCAGCTGTAGGCCCTGAGTGCCGGCACATCTTGGCCCTGCTCGGCCAGCCATCCGGCAATCGAGGCGACACTTCCCGAATCCAACCCACCACTCAGAGCGATAGCCGCAGGCGAGGCCACCCGACAACGACAGCGCACGGCCTCGACGAGCAGCGAACGGAAATGCTCAGCATACTCGCGGCTGTCCCGGTAGTGCAGCCGATGGGTCGGGTCCGGCTTCCATATCACGCGGCGACGCACCCTGCCGCGGCCATCGATCTCGACTTCCTCACCGGGCAGGACCTCTTCGACGCCCTCGAAGAAGGTACAGCCGGGGGGCGTCTGCTGGTCAGCGAGGTGCCATGCCATCGCCTGCCGATTGAGGCGTCTCGGCACGCCCTCCACGGCCAGTATCTGGCTCAGCTCCGTGGCAAACAGAATCCGCCTCGGCTCGACCCGATAATAGAGTGATCGCATCCCCATGGTGTCGCGGGCCAGCCGCAGGGTTCTTAGCCTGGCATCCCAGAGGGCATAGGCAAAGTCCCCTATCAGCTTGCCCGGCCCTTGCTGCGGGTCTTGCAGCAGGCTCCCGAACATCAAGCGGCTGTCGGATACCTTGTCATCCGCGGCGAAGCCGGAAGGCTGCCATGCAAGGCAGGCTCCGCGGTTATCCAGGCGCGCATCCGCAGCAAAGACCCACTGCCCCTCTAGAAATGTTTCGGGGAAGCACTCGCCGGTGCCGTCCGAGGCGCTATCCCGGGAGAGACAGGCCAGCCCCATGCCATCCTGGTAGTGATAGAAGACCTCGTCGACCACGCGGTGCCGGCATCTCAGCACCATGGCTTCCAGCGGCGAGGTCAAGTCGCAACGCCCATCGAGGCTCACGATGCCGCATATCGCACTCATTCAGGCTTCCACTTCCCGATAGTGGTATGCCTGCTGGCTGAACAGCTCGCAGTACATGCCGCCCTGGCGGATCAACTCGTCATGGGTACCGGCTTCACGAATCTCTCCCTCGTCGAGCACATAGATGTAGTCCGCCATTCTCACCGTCGAGAGCCGGTGACTGATCACCAGAGCGGCACGATGATCGATACGCTCGCGAAAGTTGGCGAACAGGTCGAACTCGGCCCCCGGGTCGAGGGCGCTGGTCGGCTCATCGAGGATGATCACTTCGGACTGGTACATGAAGGCGCGAGCGAGGGCCACCTTCTGCCATTGGCCGATGCTGAGCTCGGCCCCATCATCGAACATGCGGGTAAGCGGCGTGTCGTAGCCACTATGCAACTGATGAACAAAAGCAGCGGCGCCCGACTTGTCTCCCGCCGCCTCGACCAGGGGTGTATCCTCGGGTTGACGGATATCCCCATAACGAATATTGCTGCGCACGGTATCGGCATACATGCCATAGTCCTGGAAGATCACGCTAAACTTGCGCCGGTAGTCATCGGGCGAGAACTCGCGCACGTCGACCCCATCCAGGGTGATACGTCCCGAGGTGGGATCATAAAGGCGACAGAGCAGCTTGATCAGTGAGGTCTTGCCGGAACCATTGGCGCCGACCAAGGCGACGATCTGGCCAGGCCGGATGGTGAGATCGACATGACTCAACACGTCGCGGCTAGTTCCAGGGTAGCGAAAACCGACGTTCTCAAAGCGCATGCCCTGATTCATGCGGGCGGGCAGGGGTGCGGGGTGTTCGGGTTCCGCAATGATCGGACGCACATCGAGAAACTCGAACAGCAGGCCAATATACAGGTGGTCTTCATATAGCTTGGAGAGCTGCCCCACGAGCTCCTGACCCATGGACTGGGCACGCTGGAACACCAGCAGGAAAAGCACCAGGTTACCGACACTGTTACGACCTTGAGACGTTTCCCAGGCCAGGTACGCCAGGGCCGAGAAAAATGCCGCCGTGGCCGCCGTCGCCACGCCTACTTCCACAATGGTGCGCCGACGGCTGATCGCCAGCCTCTCCTGGCGAATGGTGGCCTTGATTTCGGCGTAGCGTTCACGAAGAAAATCGCCCAGCTGATTCAGGCGCAGTTCCTTGGCGTGAATATCGGAGGTCAACAGCCAGTCAAGATAGCCGGCACGCCGCTCCATCTGCGTGCGTCTTAGTTCCCAGTTGTAGAGTTTTCGGGTGAAACGCAGCCGAACCATCAATGCTGGCACAATGGCCACGACCAATAGCGGCAATAACATCCAGTTGATGGTGGCCAGCAAGACCACGATGGCCACAAGCATCAAGGTGTTCTTGACCAACAGCATCAGGTTGTTGACGACCTGGACGGGTCGTTGGCTACCGGACTGGCGGGCGCGTTGCAGGGTGTCGAAATAGCGCGGACTCTCGTAGAAGGCGAGATCCGCGCGCACGGCGCGATCATGAATCTGGCTATCGATTTGCTCGGCCACCAGCAATCCCTGCGTCTCCCTGGCCAGCCCGGAAAAGCCCCGAGCCGCCAGAAACCCCAGGGAGCAGACACCTGTTACCGCCACCGTCCAGAGTACTTGGCCAATGCCATCGGCGGGGGCATCGCTGCCCAGCATCGTCGTCACCACGTCGACGAGTTGCTTGAGCAGGAAAAGCACCGCCAACCCGAAAATGATCTCGATAACCATCAGTCCGCTGGAAATCAGCGTCCACTTGCGGCTACTTGCCCATAAAATAGGAAAGATGCGCTTCAACGTAGAGAGTGGCGCCATCATCTTGGCTACAGAAAGCATAGCGTCCCCATGTTCAGTTAGTGTCGTGACGTAACAGGCGTTGCCGGAATGCGCGCCAAGGCCGCAAAGGGCGATACAACCACTGCCAGCGAGACGGTAGTGGCCACTCTCGATACAGTTCGAAAGTCGGGCGAAAGAAACGCAACCACCCCATCAACAGCCATCGCCACCGATACCCCCAACTCGACTGCCAACGGAAAGCAAAATCAGGTGACGACCTATGGTCGATTAAACGGCGCTCGAATTCATCATTTCCCTGCATGGCCGCAAGTGAAAGTCTCAATAACTTATCGACTCGCACGCCATGTTGAACATGGGGGTCGAAATCAGGTGAGCCCAACACTTCGGCCATTTGGAGACAGACGTCAACCGTAGTGCTCAGTCCGTGTTGCTCGGCACAAGCAAGAACACGCCGGCGATCGAAGCTCGGGTGGCGCTGAATGGCATCAAGATCCACCAGCCAGTGTAGTCGCGACCAGAAATGTCGCGTGTGATGCAAACATATGTAAACAAACAACTCATCCGTCGGCAACACTGATACGTTAACATTGCCAACCTGGGTCTTTTCGCAACGATGAATTAGTGAAGGCGAATCGTATACCCACCCGCTCTTGTCGATCCGCGCATGAAATTCCACCGCAACACCAGCCGGCGAAGACACTGTAATCACGTCATGAAAACGGGCCACAAATGCCAAGCAGCTTGGATCATTGGTCAGCGCCGGGGGATCGAGCGGGGTATATCCTACCTCCAGGGCACGCGCCAACAGTTCAGCCATTGTTTCTCTGGGTACCAGAATGTCGATATCGCGAGAGAAACGCATGGCAGGCTCGGCGTAGTAACATGCGGCCAGCGACGGACCCTTGAAGGTCACATAGGGGATCTCCAGCGGTGCCAGCAGCTGCTGGTGAATCTCACCCAGGCTTGCTATCACGTTCAGATTATGCCGGTACAGCGCCATGACCTGCTGCTTCATCAGCGCTAACTTTTCCGCAGGCAGCGAGGAGGGCTTAAGGCAGCGCAGATGCCGATACACCACAGGGAGGATGAAGCGATCCCTCGCTGTGGAACGAAACGCTTCCCAGTCCTCTACCTCGTCGCAGAGCGCTAGTGCTGCCTTGGTCTGGTCATCATCAAGCTCCAACCGAGAAAAAAGCAGCAACAGGCGAAGCTCCGGGCTTAGCGCTGGCATTCGTGCTGCCGTAACTGACATAAGACATCCTTGTTAGGGTTGCTGACTTACAGCGATTCAGCAATGGATACGTCGGGTTCGAGGTAGCAGGCCACGACGGAGTAGATATTGAAGCTGAATCCGCCTGTGACAACAACTGGACCAGAAGTCACCCAAGCATGAGCAAGATACTCGCTGGTGGCTTGATTACGTGCAAGCCCGAAGCACAATACATAAGGGACTCGATAAAGGCGCAACAACATGGCTGCAGTCAATGCTTGGGGAAAACAATTCGAATCCCAGGGAGTGTATTGCGCCGTGTGGCGCACCAGATGACCAATGTAACGAGCCCGTTCTTGCTGGCACGAAGTCACCAAGGGAACTGCCGGACTCACGCCGTGCCATGTCCCCATGAAACGTTCCAATCGACGAAAACTTACCAAGTTAATCAGCGACTTGCTTGCACCAAGCAGTAGCCAGACGGGAATGAACCACAGCTTGAAGAACATCGGTTTTTTTAAAAAAGCAACAAGCTTTTTCAAGAAACACCTCGACCATTAGGGACGGTACAACTACTCGACAATTTCCATTAAACCGGCGGCAATCATTTCATTAAGGAATGGCAGTGTATCGGCCTCACACTTCTCAATGCTAACATCGTAGTCCTGACATAACCGGCCAATAACCTCACTCACCTGTATAGGACGTTCGGCCAAGTTCCAGATATCCACACCGACGGCACTTAAACCAAAATATTGGCCTTGATCGGCACTCATCATCACGACCTCGTCATCGACTTCTGCTGTCAAGATGTGGGGATTTCTCTGGACCGTATCATCATATTTTACCAGCATATTTATATCGCCTTATGAGTTATAAGTATTGGTTATATTTTTCATGATCTGATTATTTTTCCATGAAAGGAACGGTGCCAAAGCTCAAGCACACGCATGCTGCTATGAAGGGGTATAAAGCTTAATAAATCAAAATCTTCCAAAGAGGAAGGAGCATCTCTTATTTTTCTAGAAAGTGCTTTCATATCTAACCAAGGACAATCAATGCCCACGTACTCATCATGATGGTCTTTCAGCATGTTCCAACAATCAAACCTTATCTTTTTGCATTTTGTTTCATTTGCCACATCATACTTACTTACCCTCTTGGGAAGCACATCGGCCATAGCGGTACGGTAAACAATACGCCCACGACGCTTTTGCCAAAGCATGTCAGGAGGCAGTGACAGTGAAAATTCCAGGAGCCTCTTATCCATGAAAGGATATCGATACTGGATACCCAAAGGCCCTGCCCACGTAGACCAAAGGCTCATCCTGGCTGCAATATGACCATTGTTGAGCAAGGCACACTGCATGGAGCGTGGGTCTTTTGCATTACGCGATGTCAAACTGATGTCTATCCGGGCATCGGGATGCTGCTTCATGAAGTCTGGATGCCCCATGCACTGCAGCTTTTCCATGTTCAAATAAGGGCTGAAAGTCGAGTTAACGCACTCTGGAAGAAAAGGCAGCATGGCATCCTGAAAGAGAAATTTCGCGACGCCAAATGGATGACGTAGCCCCCCGCCCATGGCTCTTGCCATGTTGAAAAGATCCTTGAAACGTCGGTGTGAAAGAAGCCAAGATGGATAACTTCGTAAACCGAAAGTGACACATTCATCCGCTCCCCAGCCAGACAGCATCACGCGCGTACCACGTGACATGGCCTCTTGCATCAATGGCAATTCTTCAAAGAGATCCGCGGAATTTTCAAGCGCGAGATTTCGTTTGAAGAATTGAAGGTAATTGATCGCGGTCGCAGAACCGAACGTGACGTCGAAACCTTCTCGCTTGGCCAGCGCATCAATCTCGGTACGCTCGTCAAAACCTTGTGGATGTAACGGGAACTCGTCGTTGATCGGCGGTGCCCACGTATATGCCCTATCAAGCTTTCCGCCATGCTGTCGTAAGGCACGATGTGCCAGGACCGTAATGCCCGTGGAATCAAGCCCACCACTGATGTGTGAGCCAACGGGATGATTCAGGGATAGTCGATCAGCAACAGCCTGTTCCAAAAGTTCCCGCAACCGCTCTGCATACTCTTCGAGGCTAGCGGGTGCAGCTTGTTCAATGGCCTCCGGAAACCAGTAGCGGTTCACCTTCGTGCCATTCCTTGAAGCAGAAAGCCAATGGCCTGGCGGCAGGAATTTCACCCCTTTGATGAACGGGTTTTCATTCGCTCGCAAAGGTTGTGCCAAGAAAAATGCGACGCGAAATTCATCGACATCAAAGTCGATGCCAGGCGTGGTCACTATCGCTTCAACCGTGGTACTGAACAGGATATGGGTATTGTGCTCTGCATAGAAAAAGGGCCGCGCCCCCGCCACATCTCTAGCCGCAAAGAGCGTGCCATCACGGCTGTTCCATATCGCGAATGCAAAGTCTCCCAAGAGGTACCCAGGACATTCCTCGCCCCACCACAGGAAGGCCGCCAGGATGAGCTGAGAGTCGGAGACACGGCTTCCTTCAGTATTCGATATATCCAGCCTTCGGCATAGATCCTCACGGTTATCAATCAACGCATCTGCCACAATGCACAGCTCACCCTTTGCGTAGGGCTGAACATCATCTGGCTTGTTTTCCGAAGTGAGGTCCGAATGGACTTCTCTCAACGCCAACTTCTGATGACCTAGCATGGCATTCTTCATCTGAAGCACGCCACGACCATCTTTTCCCCAACTATCGAGCGTGGCAAATGCCGCATCAAACGAGGCACGTGGTAACATAGCATTGCTGAAGCTGACGAACCCAAAAATGGCACTCATTCATTCTCTCCTGCGGATTATGCCTTATCGTTTGTATTCGGTGCCATTAAATTAAGCCTTTGCGGTGGTGCATGAACATGGAACATAAATAAATAAGCGAGAATGATAGCCTGTATTATTTGTGAGCCTTTCCGTCTACAACATTTAAAATCAGCAAGATAGAACTTTCCTTCACCCTTCATAAATTTTTTAGCGCTTCGCAAATCAGCGTGAAAACAGCGGGCGGGGGTATCGCGTAGGCTGGGATAAGCCACTGGTGCATCCAGTGTGACGTGCCCTCGCCATACTCGGTGTGCTGGCGCTTACCGAGCCATACAGGGGTCAGAAGACCAGCCGTTATCGTGCGGTCAACGATCAGACCAGCCCGGGATTAACCTTTTCCACTTTGTCCAAAACTTTGCCCAATTTTTTACTTTACCTAAATTTTATCCAAAATAGCTTCTGATTATCAATAAAACCATTGTCAATAATCTATCTTCATGAGTGGCTTTCAGATTAAAGCCGATATTTTTCAATCACTTGCACTAAAGACACTACCATAACATTTCTTTGCGGCTCTTGACTAGCACCCTGACCAGTTCTAATATGGTATGGGTAGGGAAAAGCAGAAGGTAAAAATCATTCGATGAGGCACGGTGGTTACGGTGAAGTTGCCTCTGAGGACTTATTTTCACTTATCCCACCATCTTTCACCCCATCCAGAAAACAGGAGAATCACATCACATGGATACTCAAAACTCAAGCGATCAGAAAAACGCATGGGCCGCTCCGAAACTGAATGTAATGTCGGTTCGCGAGACTTACACTGGTCCCGTCAGATTCCCTGAGGAAGCCATCGGTCGAGATAGCGGCAAAGATCTTGGCCTTGTAGGTCCAACTAGCTCTTAACGCCATAATCCAGCATATTAAATAATGCTGACAAGGACTCCCGCTCCGCGGGGGTCTTTTTTAAGGAAACCAAATATTCTAGCAACTTATTTCGTTTAGTAAAGGCGAGAGGTTGTCATCGATATTAGCCAAGTTCCATGGCCTGCGGAAGCGGTATACGTCTATTTTTTCAGTCAATTCAGTAAGAGCTTTCATCATCTCACCGGGGCCATAGAACTCTTTTCCTAAATCTCCACGATAAAGCGCTGCAGCGAGCACCAGAAAAGCTTCCATACCCGTAATTCGTTCTAATGAAGGCGATTCTCCAGGCTCCGATTTTTCAAGCTTTACCAGTGCTTTCAGCGGTTTTGCCTCGAGGTCAAATGCCCTATCCAGCGATAGATGATATTTATCATGGCGGCTTAGGTCTCGTGTCAGTCCCTGCCTATCGATACCCAGCGCGGCCAGGGCATCCTGCCACAGCTTGACCCGCGAAGGCCCGGGATGCAGCAACGGCTCCTCCTCTTCCGGTTTGATCACCGCTACATCATCACTGACCAGCGGCCAGCCTTGGGTGTGATGCAGCCAGGCACCTAACGTCGACTTGCCTGCTCCTGAATGGCCCGTGAAGGCCCAGACGCCCGCCGGCGTATCCAGGGCACTCACGTGAAGCGGAAGCCATTGCCGTTGATAGATCAACACCCCCAACGCCGAGCCCAGAAGAAACAAGCGCACATCGCCAGGCCTTGTGGAAGCATCGCTTCCACCAACACCTCGCCTGTCGAGCATCAGCCGCTGCCCTCCTTCTACTCGATAGCGGGCAATCCCGGGTATTTCGATCTGACAGCGCTGATCCCCGATCTGAAACCACTGGTCAATGTAAGTCGCGTGCTCCATCTGATTCGTGACGTCGGGTGTCAAAATTTCTAGATCAGTCGATTCAACCGGCGGAATTTCCAGTATTTCGGGAATCTCGATTTCCGAAGCAATTGTCATACCATAGGTACGATAGTAGTAACGCCGGCTACTCGCGGAGACATTTCCGCGTCGCTCCTGCTGAGACAGTGATATCTCATGCTCCACACAAGAGGTCTGGTGTTCCTTTTGTTGACTCGCCACTTTTTCATACTCCCTTGATTGTGTGGTCGAGGAGTAGCCAATCGACACCTCTCCCTCTTGAAATGGGGCACCGCCTAAAGGCGAAGATCCGCCTGGCCCTTGGGCAGCAGGTACTTGAGATCATAAAGAACATGCTTGGGCTTACCCCAGGCGCGCATGCGCTCAACACCCAGCTCCCGGAATTCGCGGTGGGCCACGGCAATGATAACGGCGTCGTAGGCGCCGGCTTCAGGCGTCTCGACAGGCCGAATGCCATATTCGTGCTCGGCCTCGTCCTTGTTCACCTGAGGATCGAAGACATCCAGCGCCACGTTGTAGTCAGCAAGCTCACTGAGGATATCAACCACCCGTGTGTTGCGTAGATCGGGGCAGTTCTCCTTGAAGGTTAGCCCCAGCACCAGCACGCGAGCCCCCTCCACCTGGATGCGCTGCTTGATCATCTGCTTGATCAGCTGACTGGCCACATAGACGCCCATGCCATCGTTGAGCCGTCGCCCGGCGAGGATCATCTCAGGGTGATAACCTACCTGCTGGGCCTTGTGGGTCAGGTAGTAAGGGTCGACCCCGATACAGTGGCCGCCCACCAGCCCCGGCCGGAACGGCAGAAAGTTCCATTTGGTCCCCGAGGCCTGCAGCACCTCTTCGGTATCGATCCCCAGGCGGTTGAAGATCACGGCGAGCTCGTTGATCAGGGCGATGTTCACATCGCGCTGGGTGTTCTCGATCACCTTGGCTGCCTCGGCCACGGCGATGGAACTCGCCTTGTGCGTGCCCGCCGTGATCACCCGGCGATACAGCGAGTCCACAAACTCGGCCACCTCGGGCGTCGAGCCCGACGTCACCTTAATGATGCTCGTGACGCGATGCTCCTTGTCGCCCGGGTTGATGCGCTCAGGGCTGTAGCCGGCAAAGAAATCGCGGTTGTAGGTGAGCCCCGAAATCCGCTCGATCACCGGCACACAATCTTCTTCCGTCGCCCCGGGATACACCGTGGATTCATAGATGACCACATCGCCCTGCCCCACCACCTGGCCTAGCGTCTCGCTGGCCTTGATCAGCGGCGTCAGGTCAGGGCGCCGGCTGGCATCGATGGGGGTCGGCACGGTCACAATGTAGACGTTACAGCCGCGCAGCGCGTCAAGGTCGCTCGTAAAGCTCAGCTGTGTGGCCTCGGCCAGCAGATCGGGCTCGACCTCGAGGGTGTGATCCACCCCACCGCGCAGCTCGTTGATGCGCTTGCTGTTGATATCGAAGCCCACGGTGGGCATCAGCTTGCCGAACTCTACCGCCAGCGGCAGGCCCACATAGCCCAAACCAATCACGCCCAGGCGCACGCTATCCATTGTTAGCACTCTTTTCGTCCTTTATCGCGATGGTCACTGGCCGCCAGAGCGTTCGGCGACCTCAACGGCTTGATCCTGCAGAAAGGCGCCGGCACATCATGACGGGGCGTGGTCAGCCAGGATTTCTGGATCACGGCCACCTGCACGGCCGCCATGAAGAGCAGGATGAAGACCAGCGACTCCGGGTAATACACTGGCACGGCCAACACCGACATGACCAGTACGCTCACTCCACAGCTCAATACGCCGAGTGCCCAGGAGGAGTGCCAGGCGCGCTTGAGCGCCATCCACACGACAGCATTGAGGGGAATCAGCACCACGGCGGCGAAGCCTAGCACGCCGACCACGCCCAGCCCCGAGACCACGGCGGCCAGCAAGGAATGGTAGTGGTTGTATCCTGCCAGAGAGGCATTTGCCACGGTGGCCCTCCCCCCACCGTTGCCGAACAGCCAGTCAGCCTGCCAGGCCTGCCACGCCTGCTG
The DNA here is from genome assembly GCF_004361885.1 of Halomonas ventosae. Lineage (GTDB taxonomy): Bacteria > Pseudomonadota > Gammaproteobacteria > Pseudomonadales > Halomonadaceae > Halomonas > Halomonas ventosae_C. Next base: position 198,922 of record NZ_SNWH01000001.1, on the reverse strand, counting down.
CCACAGCATCAGGCGCTCCACCATGCCGGGATGAAGCGCATGGGCCTGCTGCACCTCGCCCCGCAACACCATGCCCATCGCCTGGAGAGGTTCGACGAACATCGATGACAGGGTTGAACCACCGCCCTGCATCATTTGCAGGCTGCCAATCCCCAACACTCCCAGGATGAGCAGCATCAACATGCCCCAACGGCCAAGCCGATGCCCCTGATGGCGCCCCAGCACCGGGCTGACCACGGCAAAGCACAACATGCCGGCCAGGGTGGCCAGCCAGGCGGTCGCGAAGCCCGTTCCCACCAGGATAACGACCCCGGATACCGCACATACCAGCGAAAGGGCTACCTGATAGGCCGGACGCCAGCCGGTCCCCAGCCGCTGCAGGCCAGCAAACAACGAGGCCAGCACCACCATGAGCCCGGCGCTTGCCATGAACCCCACTCGCCCTGGCTGCCCCCACGCCCAGGGGCTGGTCAACATGCCCTGCTGGAAGCGTAACCAGTCGGCCTGCAGCACGAAGGCGACGGCGCCACCGCTGATCAGGGTCAACACCAACCAGGCCCAGTGCACACGCATCTGCGCCAGCCACCAGCCCAGCGGCAGGCTGACCAACCCGCACAGCGAGACAAAGGCCCAGCCATAAGGGTCAGCCAGCGCGCCGCTGAGCATCAGCCGCAGCAGCACATAGCCACTGAGCAGCAGGCTGATCCAGAACAGCGGCAACCGGTAGAGATCGCGCCATAACACCGGCGCCGAGGCCAACGCCGCCACCAGCATCATCGTGCCCCCGGCTAGCGCAAGGGACAGGTTCAGGGTCATGCTGAAACACAGCAGGTAGGCACCGAACACCGCTACCTGACGGCGCTTGCCGCCCACCATCGGGCGCCGCCGCAGGCGTACCGACAACCGCTGGCGTTGATGCGCTTTTGCAGCACTCAGCGTCGCCAGGTGAACGCGCCGCAATGCCTTGCTGGTCATCCAGGCTCGACGCACGAAGATGTCATGCACGACCACCAACCCCAGCAGCCCCGCTAACAGCAGCACATCGGGCACCCCCGCCAACGAGAACATCACCCCGATGCCACCCAGCGCGCCCACCACCAGCATCAGAATCATGGTGGTCTGCCCCGGCGTGAAACCCGCGCGCAGGAAGATATGGTGCAGGTGATCACGGTCCGGCGCGAAGGGGCTGATACCCTTGCGATACCGGCGCACCATCAAGCTCAAGGTATCCATCACCGGCAGCGCCAGCAGCCAGCCATAGGCCACGGGGCTGACCAGCGCATTCTCGCTTTGCGACAGGGCCACCACGAACCAGGCAATGGCAAAGCCCAAGGCCATGCTGCCGGAATCACCCATGAACACGCTGGCCTGGCGCCGCCAGGGGTGGCGCAAGTTGAACAGCAAAAACCCCACCAGGGCCGCGCCTAACGTCAGGATCACCGCCAACAGCGCCAGCTGGCTCTGCAGCGCCGCCACGAAGGCCAACCAGGCCAGCATGCTCAAGGCACTGCCCCCGGCCAGACCATCTACCCCATCCATCATGTTGACGGCATTGATCAGCCCGGTCACCGCCATTAGGGTCAAGGGCATCGCCAACCACCAGACGAGGCGTATTTCCCCGACAAGAGGAAAGGTGCCCAGGTAATTCAGCACATGACCGCCCGAGACCACCATCATGGCGGCCACTGTCAGCTGGATGCCGAGCTTGTCGGTATTACGAATGACGCGCGCGTCATCGACCATGCCACAGACCATCAGCCCCAGGAGCCCAAGATAAAGCGGGTACCAGGCGCCCATGGGGATGCCCAGCAACGGCTGCACCAGCAGAAAGCCGATGAACACCCCTAAGCCGCCGGTCAACGGAATCACGCCCTGATGATCCTTGCGCCCCCCCCGGGATGTCGGCCAGGCCCCAGGTTACGGCGTGGCGGCGCAGAAACACGATGGCGAGGCTACTGAACACCACCGCCAGCAAGGGAAAGAACGGAGTTAACATCTGAGCACCCACCGAGATATCACGTGTTGGTTCCATCATGCACCGGCGACAGGCACGCCAGCGCCGCCTGTATCACGATCTGTTCATCGAACTTGGCCTCGATTCGCTCGCGCGCGGCGCTGCCGGCCTGCTGCAACTGCTCGGCCGGCATGGCGATGCATGCATGCATGCGCCTGGCCAGGGAATCGGCGCTTTTCACCGCGCACAGCCAGCCGGTCACCTCCGGCTCGATGGCGTGGCGACAGCCCGGCACATCCGACACGATGGCCGGCCGCCCCATGGCCGCCGCCTCCAGAACGGTGCGCGGCATGCCCTCGCGGTAGGAGGGCAACACCAGCACCTGAGCCTGCTCGATAAAGGGGCGCACATCGGTCTGCTCGCCCAGATAATCGATCACCCCGGCCTGCTGCCACTGACGCACCTCGGCTTCGGTAATCGCCGTGCGGTTGCTGGCCCCAAAGGGGCCAATCAACATGAAGCGTGTCTCGGGGTATTCAGCCTTGACCTGCTCGGCAGCCTGCACGTATTCGCGTACGCCCTTGTCGCCCAGCAGGCGTGCGATCATCACGAAGGCAAAGGGCGGGGCCGCCGGCAGCGGTGAGAAAGCGAAGCGAGTGGTATCCATGCCCGAGCCGGGTAGCACCGTGGTCGGGGTATCACGCAGCAGTCCATAGTGCTGAAACAGCGCCTGGTCCTCGTCGTTTTGGAAGAACACCCGTCGCGCGCCGCGATTGGCGAGGCCGTAAAGCGAGCGCACCCGGCGAAACAGCCAGCTATCGTGAAGGAAGGCCGTGCCCAGCCCGGAGACGTTGTTGGCGTAGGCAATGCCCAGCGCTCGGCAGGCAAGCCCGGAATAGATATTGGCCTTCACGGTGAAGTTGAACACGAAGGCTGGCTTCAGGCGGCGAAGCGTATTGGCCAGCGCCAGCAGGCTTTTCCCCTCCCCCACCAGCCGCGTGCTCTTGCCCTCCATGGGCAGCGCCAAGTGCTCAATGCCCAGTTCTTCCACCAGCTTCACCACGTACTCATCCATCGGCGCCAGCGCCACCACACGATAACCCGCCTCACGTAGCGCCAGGATGGTGCCGCGGCGGAAGTTATAGAGGTACCAGGAGGTATTGGAGACCAGCGCCACAACGTCCTTGTCTTGCATCAGTTAGCACATCCAGCGTGAGAAGAAGCGAAACTGGGCAACTTGCACATTGCGGACCCATTAGGCTGAGCTTAGCCCAACCACGCCACTTGATACGGCAACCAGGCATGAGCGTGATTCGCCAAAAACAGCCAAACCGCCTGGGCTGCCAGGTAATAGGCCATGACCCCAGCGACCATATAGGTGCGATAAACAATATCCCCGACGATCAGATGCAGACGCGCGAACACGAACATCTGCAGCGGTATCAGATAAAGGGCCACGCGATCCGTGGCCGTGGAAGACATCATGACGAGCGGGATACACGCGATCGCCAGTAGCGACATCCACCACCAGAGCCGTTGTTGCGCCAGGCTGAGCCGCATGTAGCGGTGGAACAGCAGAAACAGCACGGCCGGCACCGCGTTCATCAGCACGCGAATCAGCCCGCCCTCAGACTGGTAATCCGCCTCCACGTAGTTGGTCCAGAGCTGGTCGACGGAATCGAACAGGAACAGATAGCCGCCTATCAATGTCGCGGCCGTTCCCCAGGCCAGGGAAGCGAACCGGTTCTGGCTGGCGGCGAGGCCCGCGATGGGCAGCAGCAGTACGGCGGATTTATGGAAGGCCGCGCCAACCAGCAGCCAGATCACGAAGGCACGCAACCGGTTATCGCCAAGCGCCACAAGCCCCAGCAGCACAAACCCCAGCGCCACGGCCTGGCGGGTGTAGCCCATGCCCACCACGATGATCAGGTAAGGAACCGCCACCAGCAGAGCCAGCCACGGCAGCGGTTGTCGGCGGGCAAAGGCGATCACGCCGCTCATCAGAATGGCACCGCACACCAGATTGACCGCATAGATGCCGCCACCCAGCTTTGCCGATAACCAGTTGAGCAGGTAGTAGCCCGGATCGCCGTGTGTCAGCACCTCAGGCAGGGTCATGCCAGCGGCGCGATCCAGGTAGGCGAGATAGGCACCCCAATCCCCGCCCACCTCAAAGCGCAGGCCGATCACCAACGTAAACAGCGTGCCGATCAGCCCCCACATCAGCGGCCGCGACCCAGCGGCCAGCTCGCGTTGGGACAGCACCCCGACGGCAGGAATCAAAAAGAGTATCCAGTAAGGCAGCATGAGAACTCAGTTAAGCGCCTCGATTGAAGCGCATATAGACCAAAAGCAGATCAGTGAAAGATACGCCCGAACCACATCGTGAGTAACATGCAGGCCGGCGTGCGATGAAACAGCAATGTTTTGCAACTGGTCGCCATACTGACCCACAACCTCGGAAACCTGCTTTACCCTTCGCTGAAAACCTCCTCCATGCTCAGGCTTATCAGCATCCAGTCCCTCCTCACCCTCAGGCCTTCAAGCCACCAGCGGCTGGTACTCGGTGCTGGTCATCGGTTCAACGCTTGCCGGAAGTGAACCGGTGAATTCGATCAACAGGCGCTGGTTGTATGGCGCAGGTGGCAGATTGACCTGCGCGACATGCGCCTCCAGCATGCTTGGCGAGGTAAGCATTGAGTGGGCCAGGTCCGGGATCAGATAGCGAGGTGCCCAGCCAAGCATCAAGTATGTATCTTGTTCCTGTAGCTGGATGGCCAAGCCGGTAGCTGGATTATTCAGTTCCAGTGCCACTCGCAATTCCTCGCCACCACGCAGCCTTTCAATGGCTCGCTGCGCAGGAGCGCTGACATAGCGCCAGCCGTGCAGGAAAAAGCGACAGCGAAAGCTACCGTCGGGCTGTTTTTCGATCCACGGAAACACCTCCAGGTTGTCGGTCTGGCGCGCCCCGCCACTCACCGCCAGGATCTCGAAGGGGTCGGCGTCTGTGATGGTTAGCCCCAAGCGCTCGACCAGCGCCGGGTAGTCCTTGCGTTTGGCATTGGGCACCCGGTTCCTGAACACCGAGAAAAGCTCGTTGGATTCGTAGCGTCGCTGCAGATCGGGGAAGGCTTCAAGAGGTTGAAAGCCAATCTCCATATGTGCCCGTTCAGCACCTTGGGTATAACGGAAAGTTTATTTCTCCCCTTCGGCGTCGAGCCGACCGATGGTATACCAGTGGTGCGTTGCCTGCTGCCCCGCTTTGTTCCGGCGGCGATCCTCCCAAGCCAGATAAAGAGTGTGAGTCATTTCAGCCCCCTGAGTCGTCCATGGGTATAGGTTAGTAGCTATTTGGTGAATTCTCTGGAGCGCTCGCCGATACACCCCACGGGAAGCCGATCCACCACCCTCAGCGAGGGCTCGTATCCCACTCTCTGCAGGCATTTGATCCAGGGAGTCAGGTATTCACCTCAACGCCGATGAGCGACTTCGGCCAAATGCAAGGGATTCTCGCCATGGCGACCCTCCGTCTTCAGGTATACCCCACTTCTTGTGCGCTTGGCATACCACTCTACACGCCACGGTTCATGCGCCCATTCCTTCAGGCGATTCTCAGTGAGTTCACGTCCGAGCGATGAGGCGTGATCGAAGGATGGAGCTATCCAATGATGCGCCTGGCCCCCATCGACTGTCTGCCGTAACATCGCCCAGTTCTCGTGATGACGATCGGTGTTGAGTACCAGTGCATCCAGCAGGATGAAACCTCCGATGGTACGGAAGGCCGTCTCACGACGCCGGGGCTCAGTGCCAATGATGCGATCCACAACGGCCAGGATATGTTGCAGGGTATGGTCATGTTGTCCGCGAAACTTGTAGCGGTCATAGCCTTCGACAACCCCCTCCAACAATTCATTGCCGTGTACCAGTTCCACGCCAGGATCACTCAGGGCATCGAACTTGCGTGTCAGGCTACCAAGGCGCCCCTCGAAACGAGCAAGCTCCACGTCAGCGTGGGGAATACCAAGCAACGCCGCAATCTCAGCTGCCACCTTCTCGGCCCAATGTTCTCCTGTAGCGATGCCCTCATTGATGCGAGAAAACTTGAAAAGCCAAGGCTGAGGGTCGCCAGGCATTTCGACCCACGCTTTTTCCTTGGTCCCCATTGGCTCATCATCCAACACCCAGCTTGGCTCGATATCAATAACCGAGAAATCGGACATAACATTCTCTTAATGAGTCATCAATAGTGCCAAGCCAAACTCACTTACTTTTAGTTCTCTCTTTTCTTATAGTCCCAATTCTTTTATCAGAGCGTGTATCACGCCCATCGTCATTGCCGATAGTTCCAGCAGGTAAGCCATGTTTTTTCTCAAATTTTCCAACGGTACAGTCACTGCGTGTTTTTCTAGTTGCCATACTGCCTCCCCCCAAAAACATTTGCGGTTTGCTGAAGCCAGGATTCAAGCAAAACTTGCATCATAACCTTCAGGCGGCGATACAGCTACTCACTCCTCACCCTTCAACCTTCACCCCAGCGCCGCTGCCAGGCGAGCAGCTGCAGCACCGTCCACAGCTGCTGGGCGTGGTGGCCCTGGCCCTTGAGATGGGCCTGCCACAGCTTACGTACCTGGGCGAGATCCAGCATCGGCAGCGCCTTGAGGCTGGCGGTAGAGAGCAGATCCTCGGCCCAGTCGCGCAGCGGGCCGCGCAGCCAGGCGTCCAGCGGTACGGCGAAGCCCATCTTGGGGCGCTCGATCAGCTCGCGGGGCACATGGCGATAAAGCAGCTGGCGCAGCACCCACTTGCCCTGGCCATCCTTGAGCTTGGTCGCGGCGGGAATGCGCCAGGCGGTGTGGAATACCTCGGGGTCGAGGAAGGGCACGCGCACCTCCAGGCTGCTGGCCATGCTGGCGCGGTCGACCTTCACCAGCACGTCGTCGACCATGTAGTGCAGCGTATCCATCAGCAGCATCCACTCCACGCTGTTGAACTGCGCCAGGGCCGGGAACAGCGCTTCCGGCGCCCTGCCCTGCCCGGCGCCCTCCAGCAACGCGGCGGGCTGGCGGTTCATCGAGGCCACGCCGGCGAACAGCGCCCGCTCAGTGGGGCTTTCCAGCACCGCGGCCAGCTTGTGCAGCTTCTCGCCGAAGGTGCGCATCTGCAGCCGCCTGGGTAGCACTCGCCCGCCCCACTGCATCAGCCGATCATAGGTGTGGGCGGGAATCGCCTTGAGCGAGCCGCCCAGCGCCCGGCGGGCCGGCAGCGGCAGGCGCCGGAGCTTGTGCCAGATACGTGGCACCCAGAGGTGGCGATTGTAGCCGCCGAACAGCTCATCACCGGCATCGCCCGAGAGCGCCACGCTGACATGCTCGCGGGTCAGCCGCGAGACCAGCGCGGTGGGCAGCTGGGAGGAATCCGCGAAGGGCTCATCAAAGAGCTCGGGCAGGCGCGGCACCAGCTCCAGCGCCATCTGCGAGGTGGCCTGCAGGGTCAGGTGCTCGGTACCCAGGTGCGCGGCCACTGCCTCGGCGTGTTGGGATTCATCGTAGCGAGCATCGTCGAAGCCCACCGAGAAGGTGCGCACCGGACGCTCGGCCTGTTGCTGCATCAGCGCCACGATCAGCGAGCTATCGATACCGCCGGAGAGGAAGGCCCCCAAGGGCACATCGGCCAGCATGCGGCTGCGCACGGATTGCCCCAGCGCCTGCTCCACCGCGGAGACGGCGGCCTCGGGATCCTCGATGCGCCCCGCCTGAATGGCCTGGCGCGCCGCCTGCTCCGCCGACCACCACTGCTCCGGCGCCTGCAACCGCCCGGCCTGCACATCCGCCTGAGTGATGGTCAACAAGCAACCCGGCGGCAGCTTGGCCACGCCCTGGAAGATGCTCGCCGCGCCGCCCACGCAGCCGAAGCGCAGATAATCCTCCAGCGCCTCGCTGGCCAGAGTGCCCTGCCATTCGGGGTGGGCCATCAACGCCTTGAGCTCCGAGCCAAACAGCAGCGGACCACGCCCCGTGAGCGCCCCCTCTTCATTGCCTTGCCCTTCAGCGAATCCAACGTAAAGCGGCTTCTCGCCGAAGCGATCCCGGGCCAGGGTCAGCGTCTGCTCCTGCCGATCCCACAGGGCAATGGCAAACATCCCCACCGCCGCCTGCAAGGCGGGCTGGATGCCCCAAGCGACAAATGTGGCAAGCAATGTCTCAGTATCAGAATGCCCGCACCAGGCAGGGGGTTTCTTCCAGCTTCCAGCTTCCAGCTTCTTTCTTATGTCCAGGTGATTATATATCTCGCCATTAAACACCATCACATAGCGCCCACACGCCGAGTGCATGGGCTGGTGGCCCGCCGGGGAGAGATCGAGGATGGAGAGGCGCCGATGCCCCAGCACCACCCCGGCGCCCTCCTCCGCCCAGAAGCCGGTGCTATCCGGCCCGCGATGGGTGATGGCCGTCGTCATCTGCTGGATGACGGCCTGGGCGTGCTCACCAAGGCGCGAGGAAGCGGGCGGGAGAAAACCTGCCAGGCCGCACATGGTCAGCCCTCCCTGGCCGCACTGCGCAGGATCTCGGCCAGGCGTGGCGCCTGGGCCTGCAAGGAGAAGTGCTGCTCCACGGCTTGCCGCCCGGATTGACCCAGCGCTCTACGCTTGGCGGCGTCCAGCAACAACCCACTCAGCGCGTCTTGCCACTCGGCCGGCTCATCGGCCAGCTCGCCGCACTGCCAGCCCTGGACGATCTCGACATTGACGCCCACCGAGGAGGCCACCACCGGCTTGCCGGCGGCCATGTACTGAATCAGCTTGTAGCCGCACTTGCCGCGCTCCCAGGGGCCATCCGGCAGCGGCATGATGCCGATATCGAAGCCGGCGATGGCCTGGGCCTCGCTCTCCTCGGCCCAGGGCAGCACCTCCACCGGCAGCTTGCCGAATTGCTCGGCAAGTTGTGGCTGCGCCCCCACCAACACCAGCCGCACGCCGTGCTCACGGTGCAGCGCTTCCAGCACCGGCTTGAGCGCCAGCACATAGCGCTGGGTAGAGGGGGAGCCGATCCAGCCGATCACCGGAGCCCTGCCCGGCTCGGCGCCTGGCGGCTCGCCAACGGAGTATCTGTTGGCATCCACCACGGTCGGCACCCGCTCGATGCGCCGGGCACCCGCCTGCCGGGCACGCTCGGCCAGGTAGTCGTTACCGCAGATCACCGCTGAGGCACCCGCCATCACCTTGTCGATCTTGTTGCCCAGCAGCCGCCTGACCAGGCGCCTGGAGGAGAGATCATACTGATGGAACACCGCATCATCGTAATCCACCACATAGGGCACTCCGCGCGGCATAAGCCCGCGCTCCAGCCAATAGGGCACATAGGGTAGCGCCTCTTTCTCAAGCCAGATCAGGTCTGCCTGCCTGAGCCGTCGCATCTGCTTGGCTCGTTGCGCATAGCGGCGAGCCACGGCGGCCAGTGAGCGCCCTTCTCCGCCGTAGAGTCGCTTCAGGTAAGCGTCATCAAACAAGGCATGCGGGGTGACCTCGATGCCGGCCTGCTGCAGGGCGGGAAGGAACTGCAATGATCGCAGCCGGCTGCTGGCACCCAGGCGGGAGTACTTGGCAAGAAGTGCTACGTTCAAGAAACCATCCCATAAACGACGTAAGAAACAAACGACAAGTGCATCAACGTGGGCGTTCGGCCAGCAAGTCAGCGTAAAGCGAGCGGTAGGCCTCGGTGCCGGCATCCAGCGAGAAGATCTCCTCCGCCGTCTTACGGCAGCGTGAAGGTAGCTCAGGGTCTTGCATCAGGGCATCAAGTGCATCAAGCGCATCATGAATCTGCTGGGGTTCTGGCCCTTCAACTAGAACCCCCACGCGGTTTTCTTCGATAACGGAAGCCACATCCCCCACGCCCCCATTGGCCACAACCGGTAAACCACAGCCCAGCACTTCGGCCATGCGGGTGGGAGAACGGCCAAGCTCAGAAACCTCCCCGCCGGCATAGAACATGATCGAAATATCGTGTTTCTGCACTGCTTTCGGCATATCTTCCGATGCGCGCGGACCGATACGCATGCGGTTGGCAAGCTTGCCCTGCGGATCAAGGGCATGACGCACCTGCTCGGCGTTGTCACGCGTGGCAATATCGAATTGCGCCTGCGGATCGCGGGCAGCGGCAACAGCCAGCCAGCTAGCCAGCCAGTCGGTGCGAAACCACCCCGACAACACCGTACCGATACATCCGTGAACCATCGGCCCACAAGCGCGCTCAGGGGCAGGAATAAAGCGCTCCAGATCAGCGCAGGTCGGAATCACCGAAATACGCTGGCCTTCGAGTTCCTTCGGGTATTCCTGCCGTAAATGAAGGACGGCTGCCTTCGTCAACGACACGACCGCGGCAGAACGCGCAAGGCAGCGGCGCTCTATCCAGGAAATGGCTCGGTGAATATAAGAGCCGCGCCGCAGCCGCCCTGCCGTAATCAGCTCTTCCGGCCAGAGCGCGCGCATATCGAAGATAAAAGGCACGCCGCTTAGCCGATGCACCGCCAGAGCCACGGCGGCAGGAATGTAAGAGCGCGCATGAATCAATTCGGCCCTGCCCTTGCGCACCTCGTGCCATGCTAGCCAGGTCATGCGCAACATGCTTAGCGCAGGAGCGATGATGCGAGGTGAGTAGTGGAAACGCTGAGGCAACCAGCGGATGCCATGGGCATCGCAATCCGCGCGAGCGCGCGCCATACGTGCGCTGTCTTCCCAATCCTCGGCCTTTTCGTAGGTGATGAGGGTAATGGAGTGCTCGCGCGAGAGGCCGCGCAGATAGGCAAACACCTGGCTTTGGCCAAGGGGCTCCAAAAGGCCATTGCGGGTTAGATATACGGTATTGCTCATTAAAGCCTCATCAGACCAAGATAAGCTTTTGCGGCTTTCGCCGGGTGAAAATCGGCAGCGCGCCCTTTAAGCTGATCGACACATGCGGGCTCATTCAACGCGGCTTCAATGGCATTCGCCATTGCCTCAAC
>NZ_SNWH01000001.1:0-187873 GCF_004361885.1 Halomonas ventosae | reverse complement strand
CGGCTTTCGCCGGGTGAAAATCGGCAGCGCGCCCTTTAAGCTGATCGACACATGCGGGCTCATTCAACGCGGCTTCAATGGCATTCGCCATTGCCTCAACGTCACCTACAGGCACTAACTTGCCATACTTGCCATCAACCAGAATTTCCCTTGGTCCAGAAGGACAATCCGTCGAGACCACAGGCGTCCCGCAAGCCATCGCCTCAACAATGACGTTTCCGAACCCTTCATAATTTGAGGACAAAACAAAGAGATCAGCAGTCATGTAGAACGGTGTGGGGTCTGAATGAAAACCGGCAAGAATCACCCGATCTTCAACGCCCAGCTGGCGGGCAAGCGTCAGCAGCGCCTCGCGCCCTTTGCCATCCCCCACAAACATCAGACGCGCATCGGGCCGATGGAGCCGCGCGAAGGCCCGCAGCAGAAAGGGGTGGTTCTTCTGTGCCTTCATACTGCCAACGGTCACGATGCGCGCGCCCACCGGGCCGGACCAAAGCGCCTCGGCAGCTTCGATCGCTTCGGTAGAAGGCTCGGAGTGGGGCGGGACAGGATTGTGAAGTACATTGAAGGCACCGGGCTCTAGACCGGACATTCTGGCAATATCCTCAACCACACCAGTAGATACTCCCACCCGGTGATCGACCAAACGATAGCCAAGCGCCATGGAGGCTCGCATAAAACCTCGATGCAGCCGCCCCCAATCTCGATATTGCACCGATAGCGTATTGTGCTCTGAGACAAGAACCGCACATTGATGGCCAGATAAACGTGCGGCAACCGGAGCAATCACAGTTAGCGGCCACATGGCGGCTATCAGTGCATCGGGGCGATGGCGTCGCAGATAGCGGGCGAGAGCAAAAGGCAACGCCCGGGCGCGCGGAATGGCTAGATTGGCAACCGAAAATGAATACTTTGCTTCCTTCAACAACTTACCCCGCGCCTGCATCAGCACGAACTCGACATCATGCCCCAAAATAGCAAATTCATGTGCAAGAACAATACGAATTCGCTCTACACCACCACCACGCAAGTCGGGAAGAAGAATGGAAATCTTCATTATTAAAAAACTTTCATTTTAAGCTAAAACCCTTCAGGAGTAGAGCTATCTGAACGCAATTTTCTAAAGGCAACAAACTTTTCCAGCTTGACCCTGTATGCAATAAAGGACGCTAAAAATTTAGTACGCATACTTTCGTTTGACTTAGATATATTCCGAACAGCCGCAACCGGAGGAAAAAGCGACCTCAACATACTTAGCTTGTAACTTTGATCTACCGAAAGCTTACCGCCTGTCGTTCTTCTGATTTTTTTAGCGAGTTCAGCCCAGGAGTGCCTAGCAGGATGATACACAATCACATCATCAACGTATTTTAGACTCAAACCGCTATTTGTAGCCCTTTTATTCCATTCAACATCACCAGCAGACAAAAGGTCATGATTAAACAGACCTACTTCATTGAATGCCTTGCGATGAATAAATAAATTTGCTGTAACTGAAACTCCTTGCTTTGCATTACTTTCTTGATCGAATGCGAATATTTTTTCATAACATTCAACTGCCGACATCTTTTCACCACGCGGGAAGACTATAATTTTTCCAGCAACTCTTTCCAAGCCATTCTCTTTTAAAGCCTTGATGCCCTTAACAATCCAATCACATTCAGGAATACAGTCAGAATCGGTAAATGCCAATATATCGCTCTTAGCATGAAAAATACCCAGATTTCGGGCTGCGTAGCTACCAGGACGAGGTTCTTCAAAAACATAGAAATTAGAGGCAGGCAGATTAACACTCAAAGAATTTTTAGAATTATTTACTACGATGACTTCATAACTTTTATCTTCTATGTTTTGCCTTGCTAAAGCATTTAAACATAGCTGTAATCGTTCGTCATCGTTAAATGTTGGAATAATTACGGAAACAAGGCACATATTCTATCCGCCACAAACTTATTGGTTTCTACGTAAAACTATTTGTTAAAGTTTTGAGCCCTTCCTGCCCCGCTGAACAATTTCGATCATCGGCATCCTTATCTTTCTTCTTTCACCTAAATGGGGCAAATGAGGCACCTAATCACCTATGACGAATGCTGTGCGGACATGCTTGAGACGTTCACTCCGCTACACTGATCAATAATCTGCTTCAGGCGGCTAATGAGAGAGTTTTGAAAAAACTCTTAGAGATCAATTTACTTATCAGACTGCCAAGAGATCAAGATAAGCTTTTGCGACTTTCGCCGGGTGAAAATCGGCAGCGCGCCCTTTAAGCTGATCGACACATGCGGGCTCATTCAACGCGGCTTCAATGGCATTCGCCATTGCCTCAACGTCACCTACAGGCACTAACTTGCCATACTTGCCATCAACCAGAATTTCCCTTGGTCCAGAAGGACAATCCGTCGAGACCACAGGCGTCCCGCAAGCCATCGCCTCAACAATGACGTTTCCGAACCCTTCATAATTTGAGGACAAAACAAAGAGATCAGCAGTCATGTAGAACGGTGTGGGGTCTGAATGAAAACCGGCAAGAATCACCCGATCTTCAACGCCCAAGTCGCGAGCGAGCGTCAACAGCGCCTCGCGTCCCGCCCCATCCCCCACAAACATCAGCCGCGCATCTTGGCGCTTCAGCTTGGCGAAGGCTTGAAGCAGAAAAGGATGATTCTTAACGGCTTTCATCGTGCCAACAGTCAGAATGCGGCCACCTGCCAGGGCGGACCATAGCGCTTCCGCCGCCTCCAAGGCTACGGCGCTTGGTTCAGGCCTCATCGGTACGGGGTTGTGAATCACGTGAAAATCGGCTGATGACATTTGGGCCAGCCCAGCCATATCCTGAATAAGGCCGGAAGAGACCCCCACCCTTTGCTGAGCCAGCCGATACCCAAGAGCGGTAGAACCTCGGAGTAAAGCATGATGCCAATGCCCCCAATCGCAATACTGCGCCGACAGCATACCGTGCTCAGACACTAATATTTTGCAACGATGGCCAGCCAGCCTCGCAACGACTGGGGCAATCACAGTCAGCGGCCACATGGCGGCTATCAGTGCATCGGGGCGATGGCGGCGCAGGTAGCGGGCGAGAGCAAAGGGCAGCGCACGGACGCGGGGGGTAGCTAGGTCGATAACCGGAAAAAAAGCGTTCGCCTCTTCAAGCAATTCACCCCGTGCCTGCATCAGCACGAACTCGACATCATGCCCCGCCCGGGCGAATTCACGGGCGAGATCGAGATTGACCCGTTCGGCTCCGCCACCGCGCAGGTCTGGCAATACTATAGAAATAGTATTTTTTCCTGCAACACCACTAGGATTCACTATTGACTCTCAAAATTTCACAGCCCACCTTTTCACACATCATCATCCGTAATTTTTCGTCAGTTGTTTCACCTAAAGAAAGATAGATTTTTCTCACTCGGTCACTCGGAAGGTTGAAAAGAACTGTTGTAAACCATCCGTAAACAATTGCTTTTTTACCAATACATAACTCTGCAATTAATTCTTCGGCAATCTTCTCTCCATCACCAATTAATGTCGCACCGATATTTAAAGGGTGAATCTCTCGCGGATGCTGTAAATAATAGTGAATACCTAGCTTACTGACTAGCCGTTCCAGTCGTGATAAATCATCAGCGAAAAAACCTCCAGCTTTCACAACCTCATCAAAAGGCTGACCAATAAAAAACTTTACAGGCTCTTCATCATCAGCCACGCTTTCCCCATTATCTTCCCACGCATGGATTAGCTCAAGCCTACTGCCTTCAACGATATTTTCAAATTTATCATATATTGTCCAATGTTTATTTATATCTTTTTTGAACTTTTCTCTCGATCCTGCCCTAAGCAAAAAATCATACAGCCATGACAGTCGACTGGGCGTATAACAATGGTAAGAGCTTTGTGGATAAATATTAGCAGTCCCATCGTCAAATGTAACAAACTCGGCATTTTTCTGCCGGCGAGCAAGCATTCTGAATAGATAACTATCGAAGCTAGCTAGTAGCACTTTTTGATAACCATTAAATCCACGGCCAAAGAATTTGGTGAAATAAAGGTATCCATAATGAAGAGCGTCACGCTTTCTTCTTCTGACATTGACATAAATTGAACGTCGGGATTTTTTGGCAAGCAATGCGAAGTAATAACGATCTTTTGCAGAATCGTGATATGTGAAATAGACAAGATCAATAGATGGTGGATCAGTATGCTCAATTACCTTATTGGCCAACCAAGCTTGGAATGGTGTTCGTACAAGCAGGAGTGTGCTTCTTCTTTTTTGTTTCACAGGCAACATCTCTTATCTAACGACCTCAGATTGATAAACGACTTCCTGAATCCATGGCCCCGACGTCTAAAAAACCTCCTAACCATTGAAATAAAATTGAAATAGATACAAATCTAGCGGCATGAGCATTCGGCCAACTGACTGTAATATACCCAGTCTTTCCTGGAATCGTTCTGCATGACATAGAGCACGTGATAGGTTGCCACTTTTCCGCCACCAGCACCTGCTCCATCAGCCAGTCCTGGAATGAGGTTTTCACAGAACACGTTTTTGTGTTCACGGTATCAGATAGCACGTTGAGACCGATCACTATTCAAGGCTACGGAAACTTCTGTGACGGGCGTCATTGCGGACACGTCCTGATTCACATTGCGGCCCAACACGTCGCTCATATACTTTGGCGCCAACCCATACCCCGGCCTTACACTCCTCACCGCATCCTCGGTAATCACGTCCCCTGCCTTCAGGTCCTTTACGAAGTAGAGCGAACGCCGAAACTGCACGTTACCCTGTTCGCTGGACTTGCGACCATAGTCGACCTGGCCCAATGCCTGCCAGGCAGTCTTGGCATCGCGGCATAGGGCGGTGAGATCTGCAGGCTCCAGGGAGAAGCTGTCGTCGGGGCCGCTGCCGTTACGGTCGAGGGTGAAGTGTTTCTCGATCAGGCTGGCGCCCAGCGCGACGCTGGTGATGGCGGTAGTGTTGTCGATGGTGTGATCGGAGAGCCCGGTAACCAGGCCGAAGCGTTCGATCATGTCGGGGATGGTGCACAGGTTATAGTCTTCAGGCGGTGCCGGGTAGCCGCTCACGCAGTGGAGGATGGCCAGCTGCTCACAGCCGGCGCCGCGGGCGGCGTCGATGGCTTCCTGGATCTCCTCGGCGTCGGCCATGCCGGTGGAGATGATCATCGGCTTGCCGGTGCGCGCGACGTATTCGATCAGCGGCAGGTCGACCGCTTCGAAGGAGGCGATCTTGTAGGCCGGGGTGCCGAGCTCTTCGAGCAGGTCCACCGCGGTGGTGTCGAAAGGTGAGCTGAAGATGGTGATACCCAGCTTGCGGGCATGCTCGAAGAGCGGCTTATGCCACTCCCAGGGTGTGTGGGCTTCTTCGTAGAGCTCATAAAGAGTACGCCCGTCCCACAGCCCACCATGGATCTTGAAGTCGTCGCTGTCGCAGTCAAGCGTGATGGTGTCGGGGCGGTAGGTCTGCAGCTTGACGGCATCGGCGCCGGCCTTGGCCGCCTCCTCGATGATGCGCATGGCCGTATCGAGCTTGCCATTATGGTTGGCCGATAGCTCGGCGATGATGTAGGGGGCATGGCCATCCCCGATGCGGCGGCCGTCAATCTCGATCCAGGGCGATGTCATGGGATATCGGCTCCTTGTGAGTCGCGCCATTCCTCGGCCAGCAGGCCGAAACCGATGACGTCGTGATAGGTGTTGCCGTCATGAAAGTGATCGCGGTGAGTCGCTTCGCGGCGAAAGCCGAGGCGCTCGTGGAAGCCCTGCGAGCGCGTGTTGTCGGCGAGGACTTCACCACACAGCTTGTGCAGCCTGAGGGTCGTGAAGGCATAGGTCAGGATGCACTGCCCCAACCCCTGGCCACTGCCTCGGGGGGCGTCCGGGGCGAGATAAAAGCCCCATTCAGCGCGCCCGGCAGTGGTGTCCACCACGTTAAGGTTGACGAAGCCCAAAGGCTCGCCCTCCTGCTCATAGATCAGCAAGTGGCGCTGGGGGGCCTGGCTCGCCCGCTCGAACCAGCCACGATGCTCATCCAGGGTAATCAGCCGCTGGGTATACATGTGACGGCGCACCTGGGGATGGTTACGCCAGGCCAGCACGCGCTCAAGGTCAGGCTCTTGCATGGGCCTTAAGATATGACGCCCAACGCCCTGCATCACTGCCATCACTCGAGTCGCACCTTTTCCATCCACCAAGTCCGCGGCCCGCTGGCACGTCGTCGATAACATATCGGGAGCAGTCAGCGCGGCCAGCTGAGCCACCAGCGATGCCTCGAGCTCACTCAGATCCAGGGGTAGCGCTGCCCCCTTCCCGGCAAGGGCGTCAGCGATCTCGCGCTGATTATCGGCCAGCACCACCATCAGCGTGGGCAAACCCAGGCAGCAACGCTCCCAGGAGGTACTGCCAGCGGCGCCGATGGCAAGATCCGCCTCGGCCATGCGCCTTGCCATATCACTGACGTTGACCACCACCTCGGTGGGCCAGGGCATCTCGCGAGCCTGAGCGGTGACCGATTTGCGCCAGGGGGCCGAGGCGCCCATCACCACGCTGATCTGCAGGTCATCCGGCAGGTCGCAGGCGGTCAGGGCGTCCAGTACCTGGCCGGTGACGTTGTCCTTGTCCACGCCGCCGAGGTTGATCAGCAGGCGCTGTAGCCGAGGCTCGCGGGCACGCCGGCTCAAGCTGGCCTCGCGCCACTCGCGGAACTCGGGGCGCAGCAACGCATAGCGTGGCCCTGCCAGCACCTGGCAGGCCTCGGGCACCCGACCACGATAGTCCTCTGCCCGCCGGCCGAGGTTCTGGTCCAGCAGCAGATCGGCAACGTGGCGCCGATCCGCCAGGTCGTCGATCACCAGCAGCCGCGGGGCTGAACCGGAAAGCTTACTGAGCACCGCCGTTTCCCAGCGATGGTCCAGGGCATAGTGATCCACCACCAGCCAGGCGGGAGCCAGCTCGGCCAGGATCGGCTGACAGGCCGCGGCATCCTGCACCCAGCTCGCGCCCAGCCAGTGGGCATGGGCAGGCTCAGGTTCGGAAGTGCTCACGGCGTCAGTGTCAGCAGCGTTTTCATCCAGCGGCAGACGATGGACCGCAAAACCACGGGCCGCAATCAGCTCACACAGATGCCCCGGATGCTCCCGGCACAGGAAGTGACACTCGGCGCCCTGCGCCTTGAGGGCCTCGGCCAGGGTCAGGCAGCGCATGACGTGGCCGCTGCCGATCTCCAGCGAGGCGTCGGCGCGGAAGGCGACCACCTGCCCCTGGAGGCAGGAGGATATCGGCGCTTCACTCATGCCCAGCCGCCCTGCTGCTGGGCCTGCCAGGCATTGAACAGCCACTCGGCGCGCAGCCAGTCTTCCGGGGTGTCGATATCCTGCACCCGGTGACGCGGGAGCCTCACCGGCACGGCGCGCTCGGTGAAGATCGGCGTGCCGGCGCGCCAGGCCTCGGCACGGCCCCAGTAGAACTGGCCGGCATCGTGCCACGCCTCTTCGAGATCCTGGGAGCGCGTGGTGAAGTGCTCGGGCTGGAACATTGCCACGCGCCCTTCGGGGGTCAGGCGCAAGGCGCGCTGGATGGGAAAGGCGTAGCTGGTCACCGAGAAGGCGTAATCCACGTCATCGCCCTGAAGCGCAGAGAGCCCTGTCTTCAGGTCATCCGCCTGCACGAACGGCGCCGTGGCGTAGAGACAGCACACCGCCCGCGGCGCCTCGCCCTGCTCGCGCAGCCAGTCGATGGCGTGGGCGATGACCGGGATGGTGACGGTATGGTCGTCGGCGAGTTGGGCCGGGCGGCGAAACGGCACCTCGGCGCCATGCGCCTCGGCCAAGGCGGCGATCTCGTCGTCGTCGGTGGAGACGATCACCCGCGAAAAGCAGCCGCTGGCCAGCGCCGCCTGGATCGACCAGGCGATCATCGGCTTGCCGGCGAACTCGCGAATATTCTTGCGCGGAATGCGTTTGCTGCCGCCACGGGCGGGGATGACGCATATGCTCATTGCTGGCGGTTCTCTAAAGTGTAATTAACCGTCAGGGGAGAAACCTGATAATGCTTGGCAATCTTTTCCAGGCTCTCTTCACCTGGCTGTGCCGTTTCAAGGGCCTCCAGCAGGCCTTCGTAAGGGCAGAGGAGTTCTTGTGCAAAGGCCCGCTGAAATTTCTGCCGGCGGGTTCTGCTGTGCGTAAGGCTCAACAGTTGGCTGTTTACCTGTTGCTGGGTATACACATAGTCGCCAAGCAGGCGGGCAAGAGAAAAGCGCTTCGCCGTGTTTCTTCCTTGGTGAACGACCACCACGGCTTGATTGTCACCTTTCCTCAACCCGGCCGTGTCGACCTGTGCCTTCGATGCCTGGCTCCAAACTTGTTTGCTTAGCCCCAGGTAGTCCAACAACCTGCCATTCGTCAGCTGTTCTTCGGGGGAGATGCCCAGTTTAGACCTGACCCAGGAGGCAGCACGGGCGGCCTGTTTCCAGACCGGCTGATACTCCCTGGTCAGCGCAGTGCCGGCTTGCAGAGCAAAGCCGGTGAGGTCGGGAGACATGGTGTGTCGCGACGCTTGCAGTGAACGATACAGGCGCTGGGCGTGTTCAAGGGCAGTGGTGCCACGGTTGTCACTGCCCAGCTCTTCCACAGAGTCTTTACCAAATACACCGTAGAAGCGCTGCAACCCCTCGATCAGGGCTTCCGGGGCTTCATCGGGATCATAGCCCGCCTTGGCCTCAAGCTTACGCCAGTCAATGGCTGCCGGGTCGTGACGCTCATCCAGCAGCTCATGCCATAGCTGTGCCAGGTTTGAGCCAGGGTAACGGGAAGCCAAAGCGTTGATAAAGGCATCCACTCCCTCCTCAAAACCCTGAGCATTCAGCCACTCGTCCAGCTGTCGGGTAAAGCGAATGGTGGTAAAGCGCCCTTCCGTCTTGCAGGCCACACAGCGAATCGCGGCATCATCTGATGAGAGCTGAAGGTCTGGCCATTGATACCCAGAAGCGGCAGCCGCCAACCGATGGCTCAGGTTCCAATCCAGCTGCTGCTCTGCCGTCAGGTTTTCCTTTTCCGGCTCCCAGCGCAAACGCCACCAGTTGGCCGCAAACCACTCGGCCAACGGCATAGGATCAGCAATGATCGCGGCGCCGAGCTGCTCCTGCTCATCGAAGTGCTCGGTAACGGGCTGTCCTTTCACCTCTATCGTGATGGCCTGCCGATCCGCACCCGCTATGGGCATGATCTTGATCTGGAAGTCACTCATCACGCTTTCTCCACTCCTCACGTACCCTGTCGGCTAACGGGTCCTGCTCTGGCATCGGGTAACCATGATAGGTGCCACGTTCGGCGTTCTCCAGCCGAGCTTCCAGGGCGATGCCATCGGCGGTGACTGCCCAGATGTTCTGCGGCCAACTTTCCTTGGCATGGTCGCGCTGCTGGCTGACCAGCCCTTTCTTGATCCCTGCCAGCAGCAACGCCTTGGCCTGCTCACGAGACGTAATACTGGCGTCGTCACACAGGCTCTTGTGCGGCCGCGGGTTGGCGGGTGGCGTCAAGCCGAAATCTCCGGGGTTACGCTTGTGCTCCGGGTTGCCACCGTAGCCAGCATGCAGCCACTGCTCAGGTACCTCCTCAGAGGGAGCCTGCAGCCGACGCTTTGGATTGAAGCTGGTTCGCCGCTTGAATCCCATCAGTTCACCACCCTTTTCAGCACCTCGACAACCTCATCCTGCTGGGCGGGGGTCATGGTGGGATAGAGCGGCAGGCTGATCGCCTCGGCGTAGTAGCGCTTCGCCTCGGGGAAGTCGCCCGGCCGGAAGCCCAGTTGCTGATAATAGGGCTGGGTATGCACCGGAATGTAGTGCAGGTTGACCCCGATGCCGTGCTCGCGCAGCCAGTCGATGGCGTGAGCGATGACCGGGATGGTGCCGGTATGGTTCGACGGCGAGCTGGGCGGGGCGGCGAAACGGCACCTCGGCGCTATAGGCCTCGGCAACGGCGGCGATCTCGTCATTATCGGTGGAGACGATCACCCGCGAAAAGCAGCCGCTGGCCAGCGCCGCCTCGATCGACCAGGCGATCATCGGCTTGCCGGCAAACTCGCGAATATTCTTGCGCGGAATACGCTTGCTGCCGCAGCGGGCGGGGATGATGGCAATCATCATTCAATTCTCACAGGAACGATATTTGGTGGTGAAAATGGTCGCCCCCAAGCACTCATACGCTTCTTCTCAAAATATGATCTTTGGGAAGGCATACATCTAGAAAACAAGTAAAGCATCACAAAAACAAACTTAAATTTCTTACTAACACCTCTTTCTTCAAGCACCTCTTTCACTCTTCGAGTACTTGCGCCAACTCCCATAAGGATTGAGTCTTCCCTAAACTTTCTCATGACTCTCATCTTCTCCAACCATTTGACGATTGGAACTCTTGAGAGTCCACCAGTATTAACGAGATAAAGCCCAACAAACTTGTCATCCATTGCTTTTTTTATAGTAATATTTTGCGACATTCCGGCACCGAATGAGTACCCCCAGCAAGCAGTCAACATGCGATCAAAATAGCGATCACTCTGCTTTCCCCTAGTTACTGAGAAATATTCTTCTTGGTGAACATAAGCACAAATATCGCTGACAACAAACCGATCAACAAAGTGTGGCAAAATAAAAAGAAGCGCATTGTCTTCATAAATACAAAACTCAGAATACCGAATATTGCATCTATTAAATAAACGAGAGTGGAATATCTTTGAGAATATTCTACCAAAATTTTTAAAAAGCCTTTCGCCACTACTATACAATCCGGAAGGAAGCTCCATGCTGCTAAATCTGCTCCCTCTTGAAAAAATATTAAAATCAATAAAATCCGGATCTTTAATGATATTTTCTTTCAACAAGAATAGCGCTGCATCCAGATCAATATTATCGTCCGAGTCAACGAGCCAGAGATAGGTTCCTTTTGCTACATCCAAGCCCGCATTGCGGGCACCCCCAGGGCCTTTATTCTCCTGCGAAATTATAGTTACCGAACAGTGAGCGTTGCGCTTGAAATTCTGTAGTATGTCTAGCGTATCATCACCAGAGCCATCATCTACAAGAATCAACTCTACGCTATCATCAGCACAGTTACTTAGCGTTTCTAGAAGTCTTTCACACTTCTTTGCCGAATTATGAAATGGAACGATAATCGATAGAAGCTTCATGTCAACTCTTCACCGGCTTAAGCAGCTGTCCCAGAATGTCGATAACTTCATCCTGCTGGACAGGAGTTATGGTGGGATAGAGCGGCAGGCTGATGGCCTCGGCGTAGTAACGCTGCGCCTCGGGGAAGTCGCCCGGCCGGAAGCCCAGTTGCTGATAATAGGGCTGGGTGTGCACGGGAATGTAGTGCAGGTTCACGCCGATGCCGTGCTCGCGCAGCGCCTCGAAGACCTGGCGATGCGTGGTGCCGATCTGGTCGAGTTGCAGGCGGATCACATAGAGGTGGCGGCCGGAGTCACTATCCGGGTGCTGCCAGGGCGTGGTCACGGACAGCTCGGCCAGGGCGGCATCGTAGCGCTCGGCCAGGGCGTTGCGCCGTGCCACGTAGTCCTCCAGGCGCTTCAGCTGCGAGAGCCCCAGGGCCGCCTGCAGCTCGGTCATGCGGTAGTTGAAGCCGAGATCGATCTGTTCGTAATACCACGGACCATCGGGTTCATGGTGCATCAGTGCCGGGTCGCGAGTCACGCCGTGGCTGCGCAGCAGATTCATACGGCTCGCCAGGGCGGCGTCGTTGGTCAGCGCCATGCCGCCTTCGGCGGTGGTGATGATCTTCACCGGGTGGAAGCTGAAGACGGTGATATCGCTGTAGCGTCCGCTGCCGATGGTTTCACCCTGGTACTTGCCGCCGATGGCGTGGGAGGCGTCCTCGATGATCCGAAAGCCGTAGCGCTGGCCAAGGGCGTGGATCGCCTGCATGTCGCAGGGCTGCCCACACAGGTGCACCGCCACCACTACCTTGGGCAGGCACCCTTTCGCCTCGGCCCGCTCGAGCTTGGCCGCCAGGGCTTCAGGGCAGAGGTTGTAGGTACGCGGGTCGATGTCCACGAAGTCGACTTTGGCACCGCAGTAAAGACCACAGTTGGCGGAGGCGACAAAGGTGATCGGCGAGGTCCATAGCCAGTCGCCCTCCCCCAGGCTCAGCGCCAGGCAGGCGATATGCAGCGCCGAGGTGGCGCTGTTGACCGACAGCGCATGGCGCGCGTCCACCTTGTCAGCCACGGCCTGCTCAAAACGTGGCACCATTGGGCCTTGGGTCAGGAAGTCTGACTGCAGCACCGCCAGCACGGCGTCGATATCGGCCTGCTGAATATCCTGGCGTCCATAGGGAATCATCAAATGGCTCCGATCTTGTCCCAGTTCGTATCGAGCCATGCCTTGAGCTGAGCTTCACTCATCCATTCGGGATTGGTATCGCTGGCGTACTCGAAGCCCTCGGGCACCTTCTTGCCATCCTTGATGCGGTTGGCGTCCTTGTCCCAGCTGTTGATGGCTGGCAGGATCTTGTAGTGCTCGGGGTACTCGTAGGTGTAGTAGGCATCTTCGGCGCCGATCATCTGCTCGTGCAGCTTCTCGCCGGGGCGGATGCCCACCATCTCCTGCCTAGCTTCCGGAGCGATAACGCGAGCCAGGTCGGTGACCCTCATGGAGGGAATCTTTTTGACATAGATCTCGCCACCTTCCATATCTTCAAAGGCGTGCCAGACCAGTTCCACACCCTGCTCCAGGCTGATCATGAAGCGGGTCATGCGATTATCGGTGATCGGCAGCACGCCACTGTCACGGATCGACGTGAAAAACGGAATGACCGAGCCGCGCGAGCCCATGACATTGCCATAGCGCACTACCGCGAAGCGCGTCTCATGACCGCCGGCGTAGGAGTTGCCGGCGACGAACAGCTTGTCGGAAGTAAGCTTGGTGGCGCCATACAGGTTGATCGGGCTGCTAGCCTTGTCGGTGGAGAGGGCTACCACCTTCTTCACGCCCTTGTCGATGCAGGCATCGATCAGGTTCATGGCGCCCATCACGTTAGTCTTGACGCACTCGAAAGGGTTGTACTCGGCGGTGGGCACGATCTTGGTGGCCGCGGCATGCACCACGTAGTCAACGCCATCCAATGCCCGGTAGATGCGATCCCGGTCGCGCACGTCGCCGATGAAGAAGCGCACCCGGGTATCGCCCTGGAACTTCTTGGCCATCTCCCACTGCTTCATCTCGTCGCGGGAAAAGATAATAACGCGCTTGGGGTCATAGTGTTTCAATAGCATAGGGATGAAGGTGTGGGCGAAGGAACCGGTGCCACCAGTGACCAGGATGGATGTGTCATTGAACATTGAGTGATTTCCTATCGATTACGATTACGCGTGTTCCGCCATACGCTGGAACACCTCATTGCGCGAGGCCAGCTCTTTATAGCTGCCGTTATCGATGACCCGGCCATCCGCCAGCAGATAGATGGCATCGCACTGTTTTACCGTGGCCAGGCGGTGAGCGATCATGATGATGGTCTTTTTTCCGATAAAGCCATGAATGGCGTCCATGATCAGTTTTTCGGTAATGCCATCCAGAGCGCTTGTCGCCTCATCCAGCACCAACACGTCAGCGTCGTCATATAATGCCCGCGCGATGCCGATGCGCTGACGTTGGCCACCGGAAAGTTGCACGCCGCGCTCGCCTACTCGAGTGTCCAATCCATCGGGAAGCTCTTTCAGCAATTCATCCAAATATGCCATCGAAGCTGCACGACGCACTTTCTCATCGTCGATTTCGTCGATCGGCAAGCCGAAGGCGATATTCTCTCGGATTGAGCTGTCCGCCAGGAAGATGGCCTGGGGTACAAAGCCCAGGCTATTCTGCCAGGCTCGACGGCGTTCATCCGTCAATGGCTGGCCGTCGACAAGAATCTGCCCTTGCTGGGGCTCGATCAGGCCGAGGACTAAATCGATCGCCGTTGACTTGCCGGAGCCGGAGGCACCCACCAGCCCAATCACCTTATTCGCAGGAATTACCATATCAAGGCATGTCAGCGCGGGGTCGTCCTTGCCTGGATAGGTAAATGTCACATTGGCTAGCTGTATTGACTTGCGGGGTGCCAGAAAAGACGTTTCCAGCGGTTCTGGTTTTGCCTTTGCTTTCTCGCTCTGAGGCTGCGAAACGCTGGCTTCAAGATCATCGCGTAGCGCATCAAACGCCGCAAGGTTTCCACGGATCTGTGAGAGGCTGGTATACACTTGCTGGAAGGCGGGCAGCAGCTTGAAGCCGGCGAGTGCGTAAACGGAAAGTATAGGCAAGATAAGCCCCAGATTCCCTTGGTGGACCGACAATAAATAGAGCACCAGGAAAATCACGCTGCCAAACGCGACCAGCTCCATGGCGTAGCGTGGTGCTTGGCCCAAGGCCTGAGTGGTGCCTTGTGCTTCAGCGAAACGCTCGCTGGCTTTATCAAAACGGTCGGTGAATACCTGCTGGCGACCCAGCAGCAAAGCATCCTTGATGCCGCCAAAACCCTCATTCATCAATTTGAAGCGCAGTTGCTGGGTCTCGGAAATACTCTTGCCGTTGCGCATCAGCCTGCGGCGAACGGTGCGATAGAGCAGCATGTAGGCCACTGAAAATATCGCCAGCCCCGCCAAGGCCACTACGGGGTTGTAGAGAAAAATCGCCACCGTCATGAATACCGCCATCATCAACTTGGCGTTCATCTGCATCAGCGGGTTGATGATGCTGTTGGTGATGCGCTGACACTCCTGGGCGATCTGGTTGGTGAGCTGGCTACTGCTGCCGCTGGCGTGGAACAACCAGGGCTGATGCATGTAGTGCCTGTATAGCCGACTGCTGAGTTCGGCACCTACCCGCGCGCCATACATCGAGAGCCGCCAGATGGTATACATCGAGATCAGCGCTGCCCCGGTCAGCACTACCAGCACACCAATGCCCAGCCAGAATAGAAAGGTGCGCGGTTCGCTGAAGCCGCTGGCCCGGTAGAGCTCGGCCATCATCCCGCCGCCCTGCAGCTGGCTGATGTCGCCCACCAGGGCCATGAAGGGGCCGATGGAGACCACGCTAGCAATCTCGGCGAAGGACATCAGCACCACCAGCATCTGCAGGCGCAAAAGCTTCTTGCGCTGCTCGGCGGTGAGCAGGGAGTAGAGTTCTTTGAGCTGTGCAAGCATATAAGGCGCGAGAAATCGCTCTATGAGGTGGCCGGTGGAGGGTATTCTGAGTATGGTTTGAAGGATAGCAGCGATGAGCGGCGAGTAATGTTGTGGGAACACAGCGTGCTGCGCGATACCTCTGCAATACGCCGGGTGCCTGCCAGCGCCAATCGCTCAGTCAACTGAGCGCCCACATGGTGATATCGCTCGTTGCTTGAGACTCATTATCGACGTGCGATTGCCCTGTTTGGCGGCCTGGCTGCCACGCTGGGTATCCTGCCCTCCGGGATTGGCTAGTGCAGCCCTTGTCGAACGCCGCGACGTTCATCCTTTCCGCGCTTGACGGGCGGTGGACTGATTCACTGGCCGTAGAACTCGCGGTACCAGGCCACGAAATTGGCCACGCCCTGCGAAACCGGCGTGGCGGGCTTGTAATCCACCGCTTTCTCGAGTTCACTGCTGTCGGCGTAGGTATCGGGCACGTCGCCGGGCTGCAGCGGCAGCAGCTGCTTGATCGCGGGCTTGCCAAGGGCCTCTTCCAGCGCTTCGATGTAGGCGCTGAGCTTGACCGGGTCGTTATTGCCGATATTGAACAGCCGGTACGGGGCATTGCTGGTGGCCGGGTCCGGCGCGTCGCTGTTCCATTCTGGATGGGGAGTGGCGATCTGGTCGCTGGCGCGAATCACACCCTCGACGATGTCGTCCACGTAGGTGAAATCGCGAGTGTGCTGGCCGTGATTGAACACCGGGATGGGCTCACCGGCGAGAATGTTCCGGGTGAACTTGAACAGCGCCATGTCGGGGCGCCCCCAGGGGCCGTACACGGTGAAGAAGCGCAGGCCGGTGGTGGGCAGCCCGAACAGATGGCTGTAGCTGTGGGCCATCATCTCGTTGGCTTTCTTGGTGGCGGCATAGAATTGCAGCGGGTGGTTGGCTCCGTCGTGCTCGGAAAACGGCATGCGTGTGTTGGCGCCATAAACGCTGCTGGTGCTGGCATAGGTGAGATGGGGCACCTTGGCATAACGACAGGCTTCCAGCACGTTGGTGAAGGCCACCACGTTGCTTTCCACATAACTGTGCGGGTTTTCCAGGGAGTAGCGCACGCCGGCCTGGGCGGCCAGGTGGATCACCCGGTCAAACGCGTGCTGTGCAAAGCAAGCACTCACCGCCGGCTGATGGGCCAGATTGTCGCGAATCAACTGGTACTCGCTGCCGCAGCACTCGGCAGTGGCTTCGAGAATCGCCAGGCGGGCTTCCTTGATGGCGGGGTCGTAATAGTCGTTGACGCTATCGAAGCCGACCACGCTGTCGCCGCGCTCGAGCAGGCGCCTGGCGGTATGAAAGCCGATGAAGCCGGCGTTGCCGGTAACGAGAATTTTCATGTAATCCGGAGTTCCTTCGGTGATGCTGCTCAGCGGTTGTGCTTAGCAATGTTGTTCGGTGCTGTTGTTTGGTGCTATGGCTCAACGATACTGGTAATGGTAGTAGCCGTAGTGGCCACCGGCGGTCGAGGGCTTGCGCTCCACGGCATTGAGTACGGCGCCACGCACGCTAATGCCGTTGTCTTCCAGGCGCCGCTTGGCCGCCTTGATCTCACGTACCGGGTTCTTTTCGAAGCGCGCCACCAGTAGCGTGGTGTCGCAGTGCTTGCCGACCACGCTGGCATCCGTTACCGCCAGCATCGGCGGGGTGTCGATCAGCACCAGGTCGAAACGGTCACTCAGCGATTCCATGGCCTCCGCCAGGCGCGACTGCATGAGCAACTCGGAGGGGTTGGGCGCTACCCTGCCGCGGGTGATGACGTAGTAATTCTCGATGCCCGTGGGGCGAATGATCTCGGCAAGCCCGCACTGCCCTGCCAGATAGTCGGAAAGCCCGGGTCTGGCCTCCAGCTTGAAGGCGCGGTGTAGGTAGCCCTTGCGCAAGTCGGCATCGACCAGCAGAACCCGCTTGCCGGCCTTAGCAAACACCGAGGCCAGGTTGATGCTAAGGAAGCTCTTGCCTACCTCCGGGCTGGAGCCGGTGATCATGATGCGGTTGTTGCAGCCTTCCAACAGCGCAAAGTGCAGGCTGGTGCGCAGCCCCCGAATCGCTTCCACACTCAGGTCGGCCGGATCGCGTTCGGCCAGCACGCCGGTCACCACGCTTTTGGTCTGCCTCAAGCCTCTGCGCCGTATCCGCTTGGTCAGGCGCGACTGGGCAGTGGAGAGCGGGATGGTGGCATACACGGGAATGTTGGCCGCCTCGATCTGGTCGGGCGAGGTCACGCCACGGCGCAGCAGCTCCCGCGTCAGCACCAGGCCCACACTCAGCACCAGCCCCAGCAGCGTCGCCAGAATCAGCATGCGATCCCGATTGGGCGCCACCTGGGCGCTGATTACTGCTGTATCGATGATGCGCACGTTGCCGATGGTGCCGGCACGCGCCACTTCCAGTTCCTGAATCTTGTTGAG
This sequence comes from Halomonas ventosae, assembly GCF_004361885.1. GTDB lineage: Bacteria > Pseudomonadota > Gammaproteobacteria > Pseudomonadales > Halomonadaceae > Halomonas > Halomonas ventosae_C. The sequence goes on along the minus strand of NZ_SNWH01000001.1, from coordinate 170,225 downwards.
CACGTTGACGTAGATCGCCTGGGTGACGTCGACATCCCGCCGCAGACGCACCACCTTTTGTTGGGCGGCAGGCAATTCGCTGACGCGTTCGTTCAGCTCGGCCCGGTCCTGCATAATCTGGCGGCGCTGACGTAGCAACGCCTGGTAGGTGGGGTGGCTGGGCGTATAGCGCTGCGCCAGTTCAGCCTCCTGGAACTCCAGCTCGTTCAGGCGGGTTTCCAGCTCGATATAGCGTTGAATGGCTGCCTGGGATTCGCTATCGAGATCGACACTGTCCAGATTGGCCCGATACTCATTGAGGCGCTGTTCGGCCTCGGAGAGCTGAGCGCGAAGTTCAGGCGCTTGCGACTCGAGAAACTCCAGGCTCTGCTGGGCCTGGGCCGATTGACGCTCGACGTTCTGGGTCAGAAAGGTCTCGGCCACTGCGTCCAGGGTGCGAGTGAGCTCGGCAGGGTCATCGCCGGTCATGTAGAGACGCAGCATGCCGGTGCCTTCGCTGCCTCTCGCGCCACCGGCGGAATCGCGAACCTGCAGGCGGGCGCTGATGCTGCGAATCGCTGAGGTGCGACGCTGCTTCATGAGGCGAAAGCGGGCGCCGGGCGCTGCATCGAAGCTGGCTATATGCAACGTCAGTTCATCATCGAGAAAGCGTTCAACCTGGCCGATCCGGCCGCTGCCGATGGGTTGATCGTCCAGCAGCACCCGATACCCCTCTTCCTGACGTTCGACGAATAGCCGCTGCCCGCGACGGCTATCGGCCAGATCGAAGCGTGCCACCTCGATCGACTCATCGCCCCAGACATACGGCTGTCCTTCCATGAATTCAGGGCGAGCAATCCCCTGCCGCTTGACGAAATTGCCGATATAGGGCAACTCGACCGGCTGCACGATAACGTCGCGCTCGAGGCGATCCACCACCTGCCCCAGCACCATGCGCGACAGCAGAATCTGCACCTCTGCCGGCGCACTGACCACCTCATCACCGGTGATACTGCCTACGGTACCCAACGGACTAACGCTTGAGCGGCGCTCTACCTGCACCAGGGCGTCGGCCTGGTAGATCGGCGTGGCCAGCTGGCCTTGAACATACCCAAAGCCGGCGAACAGCAAGGTAATGATGATGATCAGCCACTTGTGGTCCAGCAGCACGCCCAGCAGGCGCCCGAAATCGACGCTGTTTTCGCGACTGTCTGGCTGTGCTGGCGATGGAGGGGGTGTCTCGTTCATGAACTCAGTCTGCGGAAAAAGAAGAGAGAAGGGGCCTGAGCAAAGGCATTAGAGACGTTGTGACCAGAGACGAGTCGCCTCGTCCAGTAGCTGGTACACGTGCTCGAACACGTCCACGCTCTTGCGGTAGGGATCGGGGATGTCGATCGGTGCCTGTGGATCTAGCCATTTGCCCATCAGCAGGGTCTTGCCACGTGCCTGCGGCCAGCGCCTGGCCAATGCCTGGCGCTGGCCGTCTGTCATCACCAACACCAGGTCCGCTTCAGCCAGTAAAGGGTCATCAAGCTGGCGAGCCCGATGGGCATCGAGGTCAAGCCCGTCGGCCATGGCCAGCCGACGGGCCTGGTCATCCACCGGCTGCCCCACCAGGGCGCCCAGGCCGGCGGACTCTACCGCCAGCCCCGGTAGCCGGCGTTGCAAGAGTGCCGCTGCCACGGGGCTGCGGCAGATATTGCCAGTACATACGATCAATATCCGCTGGAACATGCCTAGAGCATCCCTCCGAGCTCTTGACCACTGCGATTGACATCACCCGGGAAAGTCAGGGACGGCAGCAGCAGGCTGATCACACGGTTCCAGCGAGCCAGCGGTGCGGTGGTGACATACACCACATCGCTGGCCTCGAGCGGGAACTTGCTGGCCATCATGTAGGCGGTCGCGTCACTGACGTCTAGCTGATAGACCGTGGCCAACTTGTCGCTTCCCAACGGCTTGGGGCGTAGCACAAAGATGCCGGAGGCATCGCCGCGCGTTTCATCGATGCCTCCGGCACGCGCCAATGCGTCGGTTAGCGAAAGGCGTTCGCGATTCATACGAAGGTTGCCAGTCGTTTTGACCTGACCGAGCATGGCAATCCCCTGATTGTCGGCGCTTGGCAGGTGAAGCTGATCACCGTCGCGCAGCAGACGATTCTGGGTTTGATCCCCCTCGCTGAGCAGCGCAAACAGCGATAGTTGCTGTTCCTCCCCGTCACGAATCAAGGTGAGCCCATGCCAGTAGGCATCCTCGCTGGGTCCACCGGCCGCGCTGATGGCATCCACGATGGTCAAGGGCACATTGGTAATGGGCAGCGCGCCCGGTGAGCCCACGGCACCTGTCACGTACATCTTCTTGGAGTTGAACTCGGCGACAAACACATCCACCTGCGGGTCTTTCAGGTATTCCGAGAGGCCACGCGTCAGCTGCACACGGATATCATCGGTAGTCTTTCCGGCAACCTTGATGCGCCCCAGGAAGGGATAGAAGATAGTACCGTTAGCTCTCACCACCTTGCCCGACTCGGCGGCACTGTTTTCAGCGCCCGTGGGATTGGTGAGTTCAGGATAATCGTAGACGATGATGCTCAGAACATCGCCAGGGCCTACCTGGTAGTGGTATGCGGCGATCTCACGGCGTAGTGATTGCGGCTGCGCCTTGGGCGTTGGCCGCTGGCGTTCGATACGCTGCAGCAGTGCCGGGGTGATGGCATGGATATCCACCATGGCGGAAAGGTCTACGCTCTCGGCCTCGTCTGCCCAACTCTCCATATGCCCGCCGGGGGCGATGGCACAGCCCGTCATGCCAAGCAGTGCCAGGCCCGCAAGCATGAGCTGAAGTGCTCTGGGTATCGGCATGTGTATCTTCCTTTTTGTTGTGCTTCGGCTGTTGTCTGTCTCTGCCGGGCCTTGCTTCACCACGCTACCGCCCCGAGATGCTGGCACATTCTCGAGGCCTGTCAATAACTTATATATTTACTGTTGGTCCTGAAAGCAGACCTGGTCATCGTCGGGCGGTGTTTATTTTCTGCGGGCCTTATTAAATATCAGCGGGGCCATTCCAGCGGCCCGCTGGATCGGGGGCACGTTTCTTGCTGTTGCTGCTCATGAGGGCAGCTGACGGCGCCAGAACCTGGCACCGTCGTCCTTGATCGAGACAAGCATGGCATAGAATAAGGGAACCACGCGGGAGCGGAAGATCGAACAGCAGCGACCTCAAGCCGAGCCTTTGGCCTGGCTTGAGAAGAAAAGCAAAGCTGTCGAGACAGACCAAGAAGCGACGACAAGAGCGGAGACATGGAACCCTCCTTGGTTCTTCGCTGCGGAGGAGACGTTGACACGTCCAGACGCCTCAACAGGCCAGTATGTCTTCGATGCTAGGAATGACGTAGGGTACCTATTTCAGGTTACTCTATAGTTACAGGAGGTAGCAAAGAAAGCTTGCTGCGGATAGCAAAGAAAGCTTGCCGCGATGCCATGACCGGCATTGGTGGCACAGGCAAGGGCACCATCGTCACGCCTGCGGCTTGCGCGACTTCGCTTCCACAGGGGTAGTTGGCTCGAGGACCCTGGCTATCGCGCAATAAATTGCGCTCCCGCAGCCACATCTCAGGTGCCTGGCGGCGCCAATCGCTCAGTAAAATGAGCTCCCACGTTGTGGTATCACTCGATGCTGGAGAATCATCATCGGCGTGCGTTTGTCTTGGAGTGAGGCAAAAGAACTCCTGATCCAAAGTGGCGTGAGAGTGTTGGCGTGAGAGTAAAGCATCAACGCCGGGTGGCGTCGTAGCCCAGGTCGGCGCCGCGGCTCTCGTCGCTGCGGCGACGGGCACTGCCTCGCTTGCGGTTCTCTTCCTCACAGACCTCATCCTTGCCGCCGCAGACCTCGCAGCCTTCCTTGAGGCCGAGTCGGTTGAGACCGCCGCAGCTTCCGGCGATGGGCTTGCGCCCCATGATCACGCCGATAGCCATGGCGGCCACGACCAGCAGCATGAAAGCGAATGCCATCAGATAAAGGGTCATTGTAAGACTCCTGGATTTCGAAACGGGGTAAACCACTTTATCACAGTGATAACTTATCACTGTGACAACGCGGAAACGCTCAAGCTCCACGATGCCGGTGCCTGAGATGCCGACAGCAGACGATGGCCTGGCGATCGGCATGTCGAGCAGCAGAGGCGAAGGGGCCGGCCTGGTGGCCGGCCCGGGGTCGTACTACGCGGGGTGAGATCAGCCGCCGAAGTCATCCAGCAGGATGTTCTCGGGTTCCACGCCCAGGTCGGTCAGCAGCTTGATGACGGAGGCGTTCATCATGGGCGGCCCGCACATATAGTACTCGCAGTCCTCGGGGGCCGGGTGGTCCTTGAGGTAGTTCTCGTAGAGAACATTGTGGATGAAGCCGGTCGGGCCATCCCAGTTGTCCTCGGGCTGCGGGTCGGAGAGCGCCAGGTGCCACTCGAAGTTGGGAAACTCCTCGGCCAGCTGATCGAAATCCTCGTTGTAGAAGGTTTCGCGCCAGGAACGCGCGCCGTACCAGAAGGAGATCTTGCGATCGGTCTTGATTCGCTTGAGCTGGTCGAAGATGTGGCTGCGCATCGGTGCCATGCCGGCACCGCCGCCGATGAAGATCATCTCGGCGTCGGTATCCTTGGCGAAGAACTCGCCGAATGGCCCCATCACCGTGACCTTGTCACCCGGCTTCAGCGAGAAGACGTAGGTGGACATCAGCCCCGGCGGATAGTCAGTGTTGGGCGGCGGAGTGGCGATGCGGATGTTGAACTTGAGGATGCCCTTCTCTTCCGGGTAGTTGGCCATGGAGTAGGCGCGGATGACTTCCTCGGTGTTCTTGTGGGAGATGTTGAACAGCCCGAACTTCTCCCAGTCGCCGCGGTACTCCTCGTCGATGTCAAAATCCTTGAACGAGATATCGTAGGGCGGTGCCACCAGCTGCACATAGCCGCCGGCACGGAAGGCCACTTCCTCGCCCTCGGGCAACTTGAGGTTGAGCTCCTTGATGAAGGTGGCGACGTTGGGGTTCTTGATGACCTCGCATTCCCACTGCTTGACCCCGAAGACCTCTTCCGGCACCTCGATCTTCATGTCCTGCTTCACCGGCACCTGGCAGGAAAGTCGCCAGCCTTCCTTCTTTTCGCGCAGGGTGAAGTGGGACTCCTCGGTGGGCAGGATCGAGCCCCCCCCCTCCTCCACGCGGCACTTGCACTGGGCACAGGAGCCGCCCCCGCCGCAGGCGGAAGAGAGGAAGATGCCGTTGGCGGCCAGGGTGTTGAGCAGCTTGCCGCCGGCCTGGGTGGTCAGGGTGTGCTCGGGGTCGCCATTGACCTCGATGGTCACGTCCCCGGTGCTGACAAGCTTGCTGCGGGCGGCCAGAATCACCACTGTCAGACCGATAATGATCACGGTAAACATGACCACACCGAGCAAGATGACTGTTGTATCAACCATGTCGGTTTCCTATTGCTTGCGTTGCCTGAACCCCGGCGGCAAGGCGTGCCGCCGGGAAAGCGCGACCTGCCTCAGAGCTGAATGCCGGAGAAGGACATGAAGCCCAGCGACATCAGCCCCACGGTGATGAAGGTGATGCCCAGCCCCTGGAGCGAAGCGGGCACGTCACTGTACTTGAGCTTCTCGCGGATTCCGGCCAGTGCGGTGATGGCCAGCGCCCAGCCAGTGCCGGCCCCCAGGCCATAGACCACCGACTCACCGAAGTTGTAGCTGCGCTCGACCATGAACAGCACCCCCCCCAGGATGGCGCAGTTCACGGTGATCAGCGGCAGGAACACGCCCAGGGCGTTGTAGAGTGCCGGCACGTACTTGTCGAGGAACATCTCCATGATCTGCACCAAGGCGGCGATGACGCCGATATAGGAGAGCAGACCGAGGAAGGAGAGATCGATGTTCTCGGCACCGCTGATGCCCGTCCAGGTCAAGGCGCCCTCCTTGAGCAGGAAGGTGTAGACCAGGTTGTTGACCGGCACGGTGACGGTCAGCACCACGATTACCGCGATACCTAAGCCAATGGCCGAGGAGACCTTCTTGGAGACGGCCAGGAAGGTACACATCCCCAGGAAGAACGCCAGGGCCATGTTCTCGACGAACACTGAAGCGACGAACAAGCTGAGATAGTGTTCCATGTTACACGGCCTCCTGCGGCTGGGTGTTGGGCTTCATGGTGAACTCGTTCTCCTCGACCTGTTCCGGATTGAGCGAACGCATCACCCAGATGAGCAGGCCGATGATGAAGAATGCCGACGGCGGCAGTAGCAGCAGGCCATTGGGGACATACCAGCCGCCATCCTGCACTGATTTCAGCACGGTAAAGCCGAATACGCTGCCGGAACCGAGCAGTTCACGGAAGAAGCTCACCACCATCAGGATGAAGCCGTAGCCCAGGCCGTTGCCGATGCCGTCGAGGAAGCTGAGCAGCGGCGGGTTCTGCATGGCGAAGCCTTCGGCACGTCCCATCACGATGCAGTTGGTGATGATCAGGCCGACGAATACCGAGAGCTGCTTGGACATCTCGTAGGCATAGGCCTTGAGGATCTGGTCCACCACGATGACTAGCGAGGCGATGATGGTCATCTGCACGATGATGCGGATGGCCGATGGAATCTGGCTGCGAATCAGCGACACGAAGAAGCTCGAGAGCGACGTCACGAAGATCACCGCCAGCGCCATAACCAGCGACACGCTCATGCTACTGGTAACCGCCAGCGCCGAACAGATCCCCAGGATCTGCAGGGCGATGGGGTTGTTCTTGAAGATCGGCGTCAACAAAACGCCTTTGGGAGTCGGTGCAGACATGATCAGGCTCCTTCAGTAGCTTTGGATGCGGTGCCCGCTTCCTGGACGGCGGACGGGGACACACCCTTGCGGAACTTGGCCAAGTACTCGCCGAAGCCTTGCGGGCCTAACCAGAACTGGACCAGATTGCTCACGCCCTTGCTGGTCAGTGAGGCACCGGACAAGGCATCAACCTCGGTCTCGCCGCTGGCCTGCCCTTTGACGAGTTTAATGGCCGGCTGGACGCTATCGGCATCGGCGAAGATCTGCTTGCCTTCCCACTGGGACTTCCAGCGAGGATCATCCACCCTGCCACCCAGGCCGGGTGTCTCGGAATGCGAATAGAAGGTGATGCCGTTGATGGTATTGCCGTCCCCCTTTACGGAGAGATAGCCGCGCATCAGACCCCACAGGCCCTGGCCACGAATCGGCAGGATGATCTGCTGGGGGTCGTTGGGATCGCCCACCAGGTAGACCGTGCTGTAGTTCTCGATGCGCGACAGGCCGGCGATATCCTTCTCGCCGGACAGGGTTCGGGACTGCGCCGGATCCCTGGCGGCCTGGAAACCGTCGTAACGCTGCGGATCATGCTGCTCGGAGTACTCGCCGGTCTCCAGGTTGACGACACGCGGGGTGATCTTCTCGCTGTAGACTTTCTCGACGTCGATACCTGGCTTATAGATATCGGCGACGGCGAGGATATTCGACTTACGGTCGAGCTCCTGGTTGAGCTGCTGCTTGGAGCGCAGTGCCACGGCGGCGGTGGAGACGATGATCGAACACACGATACAAAGTGCGAACGCCACCGTCAGGATCTTTTTGATGGAGTTGTTGCTCTGTGCCATCAGGCATTCTCCTCGGCCGGCACACCGGTGCGCTGTAGGCGGCGCTTAATGTTGGCCTGTACAAAGAAGTGATCGATCAGCGGAGCGAACAGGTTGGCGAACAGGATCGCCAGCATGATGCCTTCGGGGAACGCCGGGTTCACGACACGGATCAGCACCGTCATGACGCCGATCAGGGCACCGAAGATCAGGCGCCCCGGATTGGTCATCGAGGCGGAGACCGGGTCGGTGGCCATGAACACCATGCCGAAGGCGAAGCCGCCGACCACGAGGTGCCAGTACCAGGGCATGGCGAACATCGGGTTAGTGTCGGAGCCGATCAGGTTGAAGAGCACACTGGTGGCCACCATGCCCAGAAAAACACCCAGTACGATCCGCCAAGAGGCGATCTTGGTCCATAGTAGCACCGCCGCCCCAATTAGGATCGCCAGGGTCGAGGTCTCGCCCATCGATCCCGGGATGAAGCCGAGGAAGGCGTCCCACCAGCTGAACTGGTTGGAGAGTGTCGTCATGCCATCCTGGAAGGCGATGGACAGCGCGGTGGCACCACTGTAGCCGTCGGCCGGCACCCAGATGGAGTCACCGGAGAGTTGCGCCGGATAGGCGAAGTACAGGAAGGCGCGGCCGGTCAATGCCGGGTTGAGGAAGTTCTTGCCAGTGCCGCCGAAAACCTCCTTGCCGATCACCACGCCGAAGGTGATGCCGAGTGCCACCTGCCACAACGGAATGGTCGCAGGTAGGATCAGCGCATAGAGTACGGAGGTGACGAAGAATCCCTCGTTGACCTCATGGCCACGCTTGATGGCGAACAGCACCTCCCAGAAGCCCCCAACCACGAAGGTCACCAGGTAGATTGGCAGGAAGTAGGTGGCGCCCAGCACCAGGTTGGACCACAGACTGCTCGGGTCATGGCCACCGGCCAGGGTCGTGACGATCGCCTCTCGCCAGCCGCCAGGGGCGCCAAAACCGTCGGCGATGGCCAGGTTGGTCAGCCAGCCGGCATTCCACATGCCAAAGAACATCGCCGGGAAGGTACACAGCCAGACGGTGATCATGATGCGCTTGAGATCGATGCCGTCACGCACATGAGCGGTGGTCTTGGCCACATCGGGCGGCGAGTAAAAGATGGTGTCTACCGCTTCAAAGAGCGGATAGAACTTCTCGTACTTGCCGCCCTTGTGGAAGTGCGGCTCGAGGTTGTCGAGCGTCTGTCGGATACCCATCATCAGGCCTCTTTCTCGATCATGGTGAGGTTATCGCGCAGGATGGGACCGTACTCGTACTTGCCGGGGCACACGTAGGTGCATAATGCCAGGTCCTCTTCATCCAGCTCCAGGCAGCCGAGCTGCATTGCCGTCTCAATGTCGCCGACGATCAGCGAGCGCAACAACTGGGTTGGCAGGATGTCCAGCGGCATCACTTCCTCGTAGACCCCTACCGGCACCATGGCACGCTCGGAGCCATTGGTCGAGGTGGTCGGCGCGTAGTCGTGCAGGCCGGTGAACTTAGACAGGTAGATACCCATCACGGAGTGGCGGTTCTTGCCGAGCGACAGCCAGCCCATCCAGACGCGCTTGTTGCCCTCCTCGAGCAAGCTGATCTGATTATGAAAGCGCCCCAGGTAACACAGGCTGCCCGCGCAGGTGGCCCCGCCGAACACCGACCCGGAGATCACGCGGGTGTCGTCGGGATCGATCACCTCGCCGTCGAGCAGCTCGTCGGTACAGGCGCCGAGGCGGGTGCGCAGCAGGCGTGGATTCTCGGCCCGCGGGCCGCCCACGGCGATTACGCGCTGGACATCCAGCTTGCCCTCGGCAAACAGCTTACCGACGGCGATGACATCCTGATACCCGATGTGCCAGACGCGCTTGTGCAGGGCCACCGGTGAAAGGTAATGGATATGGGTGCCCACCAGACCGGCGGGATGCGGGCCGGCGAAGGTCTCGTGCTGTACTTCGTTGAGATCCGTGCCCGGGATGCGGGCATCGGGTGCGGTGCAGAGGTAGACCTTGCCCTCGGTGAGACGGGCCAGCACCTTCAGGCCGTCTTCGAAGGCCTCGGGCTGGGCGTTGATGATCTCGGCGGGGTCCGCGGCCAGGGGGTGGGTATCAAGGGCCGGGACGAAGATATCGGTCGGTGAGCTGTCGATGGCCGGGGTGCGCGAGTAGGGCCGGGTGCGCAGCGCGATCCACAGCCCCGATTCGACCAGCTGATCGACGACGGTCTGGCGCTCGAGCGCTTCGAGCTTGTCACGGCCGTGAGCGGTAAACTCGATCGCCTCCTCGCTGTCATCAACCTTGATCACCACCGAAAGCAGCTTGCGCTTCTCGCCGCGGTTGATGGCGACTACTTCGCCTGCCGCCGGTGCCGTGAAGCGTACGCCGTCGATCTTCTTGTCGGTGAACAGCAGTTGGCCCAGCTTGACCCTGTCCCCCTCACGAACCTCCATGGTCGGCTTCATGCCGACATAGTCGGTGCCCAGGACGGCCACATGGCGCACCGCACGCGCATCCTCGAATCGCGCCTCCGGTGTCCCCGCGATGGGGAGATCCAGGCCTTTCTTGACGTCGATCATAGTCTCGCCCAGTTGATGGATCGGAAAGATGAAGAAAGGGGTTCGAATGGATTCGAACACTTCGATTTCAGTAGCTTACCAGCCCGGTCCGAGCCTTGCTCGAACCGCCGCGAAAAATCCACCATATTATAAAGATAAGCGTAGGGGATCACCACCTGACCGATGGTCGCAAAGAGGGGCAAGCTGCAAGACACAATGACCCAGAAACGCAAGAAGCAAACCCAAGGGGGCTCCTTGTGGCTTGCTTCTTGTCGCTTGCGACTGCCCGAAGGGCCGTCAGCCCTGGACGCGCGGCAGCTTGAGGAAATGTACGTTGGAGACGTGCTGCAGGATGCGAATCACCTGGCAGCTATAGCCGAACTCGTTGTCGTACCAGACATAGACCACAGCATTCTTGCCGTTGGCGATGGTCGCCTTGGCGTCGACGATGCCGGCATGGCGATTGCCAACGAAGTCAGTGGAGACCACTTCGGGCGAATCGACGTAGTCGATCTGCTTCTGGTAGGGCGAGTCCAGCGACATCCGGCGCAGGAAGTCATTGAGCGCTTCGGCATCGGTGTCCTTCTCCAGGCGAAGGTTGAGGATTGCCATGGAGACGTTGGGCGTGGGCACGCGAATGGCGTTGCCGGTCAGCTTTCCGGCAAACTCCGGCAGGGCCTTGGCCACTGCGCGGGCGGCACCGGTCTCGGTCAGCACCAGGTTGAGCGGAGCACTGCGGCCGCGGCGATCGCCCTTGTGGTAGTTGTCGATCAGGTTTTGGTCATTGGTATAGGAATGCACGCTCTCCACGTGGCCATGCTCGACGCCGAACTCGTCGTTGAGCACCTTGAGCACCGGCACGATGGCGTTGGTGGTGCAGGAAGCCGCGGAGAGAATACGATCCTGCTCGCCGATATCCTGATGGTTGATGCCATAGACGATATTAGCGATGTTGCCCTTGCCCGGCGCGGTCAGGATCGCCTTAGCCACGCCCTGGCACTGGATGTGCTGGCCAAGGCCCGCCTCGTCGCGCCAGATGCCGGTGTTGTCGACCACCACGGCGTTGTCGATGCCGTAGGCGGTGTAGTCGATCTCAGCGGGGGAATCGGCATAGATCACCTTGATGACGTTGCCGTTGGCGGTAATGGTGCGCGCCTGAGTATCTACGCTGATGGTGCCGTTGAAGGGGCCATGCACCGAATCGCGGCGCAGTAGGCTGGCGCGTTTCTCCAGATCCTTGGCGATGTCGCCGCGGCCGCGCACCACGATGGCGCGAAGGCGCAGCAGGCTACCGCCACCGGCCTTTTCGACCAGCACGCGCGCCAGTATCCGGCCGATACGACCGAAGCCATAGAGCACCACGTCCTTGGGCTGGCCATTGCTGCCGCTCGCATCATGGGCGCCGATGATCTCCTCCAGCTCGCGACGCAGGAAGGCCATGGCATCGCCACCGCCCTGCTTCTTGAAGGCCACACCCAGCTTGCCGACATCGACGTGAGCCGGGCCCAGCTTGAGCTCGGTCATCGCTTGGACCAGCGGGTAGGTGTCCTGAACGGAGAGCTCGGTTCCCTCGATCTTGCGCACGAAGCGGTGATCCTTGAGGATGCGGATCGCGCTGCGATTAAAAAGCGAGCGCCCGAACATGGTCACTACCACATTGTTGCGACGGTAGAGACTGCCGATCATCGGGATCATCTGCTCGGCGATCGCCTGGTTGTCGTGCCATTCCTGGAAGACGCTATCGAGGGAGTGCTGACTCACGGGTGACCTCTCCTTGGTGAGAACAGTAGGAAACGAATTACGGCGTATTATCCGGGGTGGCGCCGCGCGGGGCAATCGCAGGATGGTCGCAGCCGCTGTAGGCGTTTTACAGGAATCAGCCCCGGACTACAGCGATGCCACGAGGCTGGTATCATGCTCGCAACCTTGTTTCACCCTTGCTCAGTTTCACCCTCGCTCACGACCACGGTTGGGTAACCGAACGCATGCCGAATTTCTCGCCGCTCGACCCGCCTCGCCCCCAGGGGCTGCGCGACATTCTCTACTGGCAGACACCGCCGGGCAGCGCCACTGCCCTGGCCCTGGCCCACCTCGCCGAGGATGCCCCGCTGCTGGTGATCACCCCCGATACCGCCGCGGCCCAGCGCCTGGAGAGTGACCTGTGCTTCTATGGCCACCTGCCGGTGCTGCCGTTCCCCGACTGGGAGACGCTGCCCTACGACAACTTCTCGCCGCACCAGGACATCGTCTCGGCGCGGTTGCGCACGCTGCGCCGGCTGCAGAATGGCGAGCACGGCATCGTGCTGGCGGCCATCCACACCCTGATGCAGCGCCTGCCGCCGGTGGACTACATCGCCGGGCGAGTGATGACTCTGGAAACCGGCCAGACGCTGGAGCGCGAGACCTTCCGCGATGCCCTGTCGCGGGCCGGTTACCGTGCCGTGGAGACGGTCTACGAACCCGGCGAATACGCCCTGCGCGGCGCGCTGATCGATCTCTACCCGATGGGCGCAGAGGCGCCGCTGCGCATCGACCTGTTCGACGACGAGATCGACACCCTGCGCCACTTCGACCCGGATACCCAGCGCAGCCAGGACCGGGTCGAGCGCGTTGAACTGCTGCCCGCCCACGAGTATTCGTTGTCACGCTCGGCGATCGCCTGCTTCCGCGAGAACTTCGAGACGTTGTTCGACGTCGATCCCCGCCAGTGTCCGCTCTACGTGGATGCCCTCAAGGGCATTCCCTCCCCCGGCCTGGAACAGTACCTGCCGCTGTTCTTCGACGAGACCGCCACGCTCTTCGAGCACCTGGCCGAGGGCACCCGGGTGGCCATGCTGCCCGGGGTGTACCAGGCCGCCGAGCACCACTGGTCGGCCATCGAGAGCCGCTTTGATAACCTTGGGGTCGACCCCACCCGCCCACTGCTTCCCCCGCACCGCGCCTTCGTGCCGGTGTCCGAGGCGTTCGGTGCCATCAAGCGCCATCCCCGCGTGGCCTTGACCGACGATGAGCACCACCGTCACGCCGTGGTGCCTGCCACCCGGACGCCACCCACGGTGACGGTGAATGCCCGCGCCAAGCAGCCGCTGGCCAGCCTGGAGACCTTCCTTGCCGATCACCCCGCCACTCGGGTGCTGTTCGTCGCCGAGTCGCGGGGCCGGCGCGAGGCGCTCGAGGAGACCCTGGCGCCGCTGCACCTCTCGCTGCGCCACGTGGAGGACTTTCCGGCCTTCCTGGAAAGCGACGCGCGCCTGGCGATCACCGAAGGCGAAATCGATACCGGGCTATGGCTGACCGACCCGGACTTGGCGGTGATCAGCGAGACGGAGCTATTCGGTGAGGTGGTCCGCCAGAGCCGCCGCCGTGAGCGGGCCACCGACGATAACGAGCTGGCGATTCGCCACCTTTCGGAGCTGCGCCCCGGTGCCCCGGTGGTCCACCAGGCCCATGGCGTGGGCCGCTACATGGGCCTGGAGACGATTGAGGCCGGCGGCCAGGCCGCCGAGTTCGTGACCCTGGAGTACGCCGACCAAGCACGCCTGTATGTGCCGGTGGACAATCTGCACCTGATCTCGCGCTACGCTGGGACCGACGACGAGCTGGCGCCGCTGCACCGGCTGGGCTCGGACCAGTGGGACAAGGCACGCCGGCGCGCCGCCGAGAAGATTCGCGACACCGCCGCCGAGCTGCTTGACATCTACGCGCGCCGCGAGGCCCGGGAGGGCTTTGCCTGCGCACCGCCCGATGCCGAGTACGCTCGCTTCGCCGCCAGCTTCCCCTTCGAGGAGACCCCCGACCAGCGTGCCGCCATCCAGGCGGTGATCGGCGACATGACCGCTCCACGGCCCATGGACCGAGTGGTGTGCGGTGACGTAGGCTTCGGCAAGACCGAAGTCGCCATGCGGGCGGCCTTCCTCGCTGTGCATTCCGGTCGTCAGGTGGTGGTGCTGGTCCCCACCACCCTGCTCGCCCGCCAGCACTACGAGAACTTCCGCGACCGCTTCGCCGATACCGCGGTGAACATCGAGCTGATCTCTCGCTTCACCGCCGGCAAGGGGCAGGCCGCGTCGCTCAGGCGTATCGAGGAGGGCCAGGCAGACATCGTCATCGGCACCCACAAGCTCCTCTCGAAGAGCACCAAGCTGCCCCATATGGGGCTGTTGATCATCGACGAGGAGCACCGTTTCGGCGTAGCCCAGAAGGAGCGCTTGAAGAGCCTGCGCGCCGAGGTAGACATTCTGACCATGACTGCCACGCCGATCCCGCGCACGCTGAACATGGCGATGAGCGGCATGCGCGACCTATCGATCATCGCCACGCCCCCTGCCCGCCGCCTGTCGGTGAAGACCTTCGTCCAGCAGCGTGACGAGGCGGTGGTCAAGGAGGCGATCCTGCGCGAGATCCTGCGCGGCGGCCAAGTCTACTTCCTGCACAACGAGGTCAAGACCATCGAGACCGCCGCCGAGAAGGTCCGCGAGCTGGTGCCCGAGGCCCGGGTCGGCGTTGCCCATGGCCAGCTGCCGGAGCGCTCGCTGGAGCGAGTGATGTCCGACTTCTACCACAAGCGCTTCAATGTGCTGGTCTGCTCGACCATCATCGAGACCGGCATCGACGTGCCCAGCGCCAACACCATCATCATTGAGCGTGCCGACAAGTTCGGCCTGGCCCAGCTCCACCAGCTGCGTGGGCGCGTGGGGCGCAGCCACCACCAGGCCTACGCCTATCTGCTGGCCCCGCCGCCCCGGGTGATGAGCCAGGATGCCGTCAAGCGACTGGAGGCCATCGCCGGGGCCGAGGATCTCGGCGCCGGCTTCACCCTGGCCAGCCACGACATGGAGATCCGTGGCGCCGGAGAGCTGCTCGGCGAAGAGCAGAGCGGCCAGATGGAGGCCATTGGCTATGGCCTGTACATGCAGATGCTCGACCGAGCGGTAACGGCGATTCGTGAGGGCCGCACGCCCAATATCGAGTCGCCGCTGGAACAGGGCGTGGAGGTCAGTCTCAACCTGCCGGCATTGATTCCCGATGATTACCTACCGGATGTCCAGCAGCGCCTGGTGATGTACAAGCGCATCGCCAGCGCCGCCGACGAAGCCGAGCTCAAAGAGCTGCAAGTGGAGATGATCGACCGCTTCGGCCTGTTACCGACGCCGGTCAAGACCCTGCTGCACCAGACCCGCCTTCGCCAGCGTGCCGAACGCCTGGGCATCACCCGTCTGGAAGCCGGCCCCGAGAAGGGCCGAGTGATCTTCGCCAGCCAGACCGTCGTCGACCCGCTGGTGCTGGTGGAACTAATCCAGCGCGCTCCGGATCGCTACCGCCTGGACGGCGCCGATACTCTGCGCTTCGAGGCGCCCATGGAGAAGGAAGAGGCCCGTTTCCAGGCGGTGGAACAGCTCCTCGACACGCTCAATCGCAAGGCCGAGGCAGCGTAGCAGGCTCGAGAAACGAGAAAGCGAGGGGCCAGCCCCGTCGAACCTCGAATCTCAAACCTGACCAAGTGGAACTGGCAGATGACTCGATGCCTGGGCGATACTATCGGGTCAAGACGCCCAGGAAGCACCCATCGCAGCCCCCCGACCAATGGCAACCACGAGAGCATGACGTTCATGAAGCACGTTTCCCCGTTCGGGCACGCCGCCCGATTCATCATGGCGCTGGGGCTTTGTGCCGGCCTGGCCGCCCCCCTCCAGGCCAGTACCGATCAGGTCACTGGCGATAGCCCGAGCAACGAGGCGTGGCCCCGCGGCTACTACCCGCTGCCCGAAGAGGGGGATCTGGTCGGTGAGGTCTATACCGTGACCGCCGAATCCGGCGACACCCTGATTGATATTGGCCATGCGCATGGCATCGGCTACCAGGAGATGGTGCGCGCCAATCCGGGGATCAGTATCTGGGCGCCCTTGCCGGGCACCGAGATCGTGATTCCCGGACGCTTCATTCTCCCCGAGGGCCCCCGTGAAGGTGTGGTGGTCAACGTGGCGGAGATGCGCCTCTACTACTACCCGCCTGCCGAGGAGGGCGAGACGCCCCGCGTCGAGACCTACCCCATCGCGGTCGGGCGCATGGACTGGAACACGCCCCTGGGTACCACGCGCATCACCGAGAAGGTCAAGAACCCGGCCTGGTACCCGCCAAAGTCGATCATTCAGGAGCATGCCGAGGAGGGTCGCTACCTGCCGAACGTCGTGCCAGCCGGGCCGGACAATCCGCTGGGCACCCGCAAAATGCGCTTGGGCATTCCCGGCTATCTGATCCATGGCACCAACAAACCCGAGGGTGTCGGTATGCGCGTAACCCATGGCTGCATCCGCATGCTGCCTGAAGACATCGAAGCCCTCTTCCCGCGCCTGCCGGTCGGCACCCAGGTCACGCTGATCAATGAGACGCTCAAGCTCGGCTGGGAGGAAGGCACCCTGCACGTCCAGGCCTACCCCTACCTAGACGAGGAAGACGGCACCACCATCCAGCGCATCACCGAGGCCCTGGATGAGGTGGACGAGGCGACCAGCGGGCTCGATTACCCGGTGGACTATGCTCGCCTGCGCGAGGTGGTAGAGGTGCCAAGGGGCATCCCCGTCGCCCTTGGCGTTTCTGCCCCCGAGCCCGCGCCCGAGACGCTCTGGGATCGGCTGGAGCTAATCGCGGCCGATAACGACTCCCGCGAGAACCAGTCTGAGGAAAGCTGAGCGCTGCAGGCCTGATTGCGCAGCAGATAACAACATCCACCAACGACAGGGGCCTCGCCGTTACCGGCGAGGCCCCTGTCTTGAAGGTTCAACCACCACCCGGCAGGGCGGTGGAGAACAATCACTTACGCATGGAACGCTCGAACATGCGGTTCATTTCGTCGCGGTTCTGCTGGGACATCTGCAGGGCCGCCTGAGCGTCGCGCTGAGCCTTGTTGGCAGTGTTCTGCGCCTGGTTAGCGATGCTGCGTGCCTCTGCTGCATCAGCTTGGGCTGACTCGGCAGTCATGCGAACGTCTTCCAGAGCGCTGTTGGAGGCACAACCGGCCAGAATGGCCAGCGAAGCGGCAGCGGCGGTCAGCTTCAGGGTAGTCTTCAGAGTCATGGTGTTCTCCTTGAGTCTTCCTTGGGTACTGCGTTGGTGTTGCCTGAGAATCAGGCTTCCTGCAAAAGCAGGCCTTCTTGCAGCGACTTCTGCTGCGAAGCACAGGAGTCAAACGCCGTTTAGTGATAAGCAGCGGCGACTGTCCACAGCTTAGAACGTCCCTTGCGAATGTAAAGCTTAGCGGATCACGACACGCGTGCCAATGTCGATCAACGACGACAGTCGTTCGATCTGGGCGTTGGTCACAGCCACGCAACCATTGGTCCAGTGAAACCGCTGGTGAATCTCAGGATCCCCCTCGCCGACCCCGTGGATCCCGATGAAGCCACCGAGCACCGTATCCTGGGGTGGATAGCCGTGGCGACGATAGTAGGAGAAGTAGTCGTCAAAGTCCTGTTGACTGTACACCCCGGCCTCCAGGGCCATGCGCGCATGGGTGGGCGTGGGGTAGTCGAGCCCGATGAAGATATGAAACTTGCTGTGCCGGTTGAAACGGTTGACCCGGAACTCGCCGAGCGGCGTGGCACGGTCGCCCCGTTGGCGCTGCGGCTTGGCCCCACCGCGGCCCAGCGAGACGGGTGCGAAGCGCTCGACACGCCGCTTGCCACGATAGAGGCTCAGTGACGACTCCTGGTCTTCAACCAGCACCCACCGTTCGCTGTCATGCCGAGGAACGATGGCACGGGCCAGCAGGCTGTCCATCTGGCTGGCAGAGGCGGGAGTAGCCAGCAGCAGCAAGGGCGAGCTCAGCGCCAGCAAGCCGAAGCGGCGACGGGAAAGGGGCTTCATCGATGACGTCTCTGGCTCATGCGGGAAATGAAAGGCTTCGTAGCGACTCTATGTTATACCGGATTGATCCCCGACTGTGAGGGGCATGGTCCAGGGCGATCGAACGTAAGTAACATGCGAGGGCAGCGGATCAAGCCCAGCGAGTACCGTGAACTGGCTGGCCAGCGTAAGGCCGTCAGTGAGTTCGAGAACATCGACAAGACGACCTTCGATGCGCAAACGCAGGCGACAGCGATCTTGCGAGGGATCGAGATGGATATCGCTGGCCCGCGCCAAGATAGCCTCCTCAAGCAGCACGTGGGCCATTATGGCATCGTCATCGCCCCCCGGTGGCTCGTCGGCAAGCAACGCCGCGCGGCGAGGCAGGAAGCGATGCCTTGCCGTCTAGATCCGCTGGGTTATCGCCTTGTCCTCAATAGTCCTCGAGTCGTTGCATGTCACGCACCAAGCGTCGAACCTCGGCCTCGTGCCCGCTGGAAAGTGAAGCGAAGAATTCCCGCTCAGCCTGTGCAGAGGCCAATTCGACACGATGCGCGTAAAGATCCTGCAGCGTCCTGTGCATGGTCAACGCGGTGGAGAGCACATCCTGTACGCTATCGCAGGATATGTTGTGGGTGAGGCGCTCGAGGGTGGGCGCATGGGGAAAGTCGGCAGGATCGTCGAACCAGGTCTCAAGGACGTTGCGATGCTTGCTCTCCTCTTCGAGGTAGCTGGTTAGCTCGCGCTGCATCTTGCGTTCATGTTCGGCCAGGTACTCCAATGCCATGCGCACCCGGTCGTTGACGTCAGTGGCGGCCAGCTGGTCATACTGTTCGGCGAGCCCACGATGGTAATCGGCCGCCCAGGCGACCAGCTCCTTGACCTGATGAAAGCGCATTGCGGCTCCTCCTCCCCTTGATGCCCCGAGATGGGCGGATAGTGAATTGCCTTTATCCTAGCCAAGTCGTGCCCATCACGCTTGATGCATATCAATGCTGT
The DNA here is from genome assembly GCF_004361885.1 of Halomonas ventosae. GTDB lineage: Bacteria > Pseudomonadota > Gammaproteobacteria > Pseudomonadales > Halomonadaceae > Halomonas > Halomonas ventosae_C. The sequence continues at coordinate 151,203 of NZ_SNWH01000001.1, read as the reverse complement.
AGGGATTGTATCTGCCGCCTTACGTCCCACCGCCTGATGTTGCCCGGCGTTGTAGACCATTCACTGCTACGACGAGCAGATTAGCACCACGCCGGCCAATCTCAGCAAACTAACGTCAAAAATGACTTTTCACAGCCTGGCGCGCAAACGATTCACCAATAAATCGTCGTGCAGCACCTCATCCTTGAGCGAGACGAGTTCGCCGACATCCCAGTTGGCGCTGAGATAGCGCCCCGTGGCCCAATCTGCGTTGCCGGAGGCCAGCCAGACAATAAAACCGGCCGCCAGCTCGGGGCTATCGGTGAGATAGGCGTGCATCTCCTCTGGCATGTTCTGCCCGAGTTCGGTGGCCACTCCGCCGGGATGGATGGCGAAGCATTTAATGCCGTCCTGACCATGATCCACGGTGACGAATTCACACAGACGGTTGATCGCGTGCTTGGATGTCTGGTAATCGGATCCCGTCGGGGACAGCATCTGCGCGCCAACCGACGACAGCAGGATCAGATGACCGCCACTTGATCCTTCGGCGGCCCACTTTTTCGCAGACTCGATAAGATGCGGGATGCAGAAACGTATGACGTGATAGGCCCCTCTTACGTTGACTTCCCAGGTGTGCCACCAGTGATCGGGGTCGGACTCACCGATCTTCGCCCAATGCGCAAGGTGGCCGGCGTTGGCATCGGCCACGTCGATGCCGCCGAATGTTTTCACGCAATCGGCAACGGCAGCTTCGACCTGCTCCGGGCGGGTGACATCGCACGTCGAGTAGGCGCACTGGGTATTCGGGTTTGCCTGTCGGATCAGCTCCCGTGTCTCCTCGAGTGCCGGCTCTGAGCGCGCGGTCAGATAGACCGCCCTTGCGCCCGCCTCGGCGAAGGCGACAGCCGTGGCCTGGCCGATTCCCCGTGATCCGCCGGTAATGAAGATCACCTTGCCCGACGCGCTATCTTTCAGCGCTGCAGCCGGATTGGTGGCCTCGTATCGGCCGTGATGTTCCGTCAGGGAAAGGAACTGGGTGTCAAGGGATGACATGTCTACCTCCTTCGGTGGTTGGGCGGATCGATGGCCGTCAGGCCCTTGATCTGCCCGTTTATAGAAGATCTCCTTTTCGACAATCAGAGGACAAGTCCTGATGCCGGCGCGGTGCCAGTGCTCACTCTTTCGCGTGCGCCCGATACTCCCCTTGCCGCTCCAGCATCCAGCCCGGATACTCCTCCGGCAGGCGGCTGACCTCATCCAGGGCGGCCAGCTCGTCATCCGACAGGCGTACTCCGGTCGCCCGGATATTGGCCTTGAGCTGGTCGGGCCGTTTGGCACCCACAATAATGCTGGTCACAGGTTTCTGGTGTAGCAGCCAGGCCAGGGCGATCTGGGCCACGCTGACCGGCTCGCCGTCGACCTGCTTGCCATCGGCAATCTCCCGCATGACCCTGATAACCTCGCTGCCCCGTTCGCGGTTGACAGGCGGGAAGTCAAACTGGGCGCGGCGGTTTTCCTCGGAAACGTCCGGCCCTTCGTATTTGCCCGACAGGTAGCCCCCTGCCAGCGGGCTCCACACCATCAGCCCGACCTTCTCGGATGCCAGCATCGGCACAATGTCCCGCTCCAGGTCGCGACCCACCAGGGTGTAGTAGGCCTGCAGGGAGGTGATCGGGCACAGATTGCGGGCCCGGGTGATGCCGATGGCTTTCATTACCTGCCAGGCGGCCCAGTTGGACAGACCCACATACCGCACATGGCCCTGCTGCACCAGGGTGTTCAGTGCCTCCAGGGTTTCCTCGATCGGTGTAGCCGGGTCAAAACCATGGATCTGGTACAGGTCGATATAGTCCGTCTGCAGGCGCGCCAGGCTCGCCTTGCATTCACTCATGATGTGGCCGCGGGAAGCACCACGGGCATTGGGGCCATCCCCCATGGGGCCAAGCACCTTGGTGGCCAGCACCACATCCTCGCGGGGAACGCCGAGGTTCTTCAGTGACTGGCCGACGATGCGTTCACTGGCACCGAAGCCATAGACGTTCGCGGTATCGATAAAGTTGATGCCCGCCTCCAGGGCGATCTTCATCAGCTCGTCGGCCTGCTCCTGCTGCAGATTGCCGATCAGGCCCCAGATCCCCTCATCGCCGCCGCCGAAGGTCATGGTCCCCAGGCAGAGCTCGGATACGAACAGGCCCGAGTCCCCCAGCGCCTTGTAGCGTAGACGGTTGTCTTCATGGAACCGCGGTAGGTTGTTAGTTGCCATATTTCGCCTCCTCGTGAAGTGAATTATATTGAAAGCGTGCTGCGAACCTCACTGTTTGACCAGCACTTGCAGCCTCTCTACCAGCGAGGTGGTGACATCATGAAGCTGTGCTCCCTCTGCGGCGTCAAAGCCGATCCGGGCCGCAAGCGCTTCGGGAATCCGCCAGGCCTGCTCCCGTAACGCAGTGCCGTGCGGGGTGAGTGCGATGATCACACGACGCTCGTCCTTACTGTCTCGCCTGCGGGTCACCAGGCCACCTTGCTCCATGCGCTTGAGCAGGGGGGTGATGGTGCCAGCATCAAGGTAGAGGCAATCGCGCAATTCGCCGACGTGGGTACGGCCGCGCTCCCATAGCACCAGCAATACCAGATATTGCGAATAGGTCAGCCCCAGCGGCGCCAGTAGCGGGCGATACAGGCGCTGCATCAGGTTGGTCGCCGCGTAGAGGGGAAAGCAGACCTGACGGTCGAGACGGAGCCACTCGCTGGCACCGTCTCTGTGCGCCCTACCCGTCATCGCGTCTTTGCACTCAGCGCAACATCGATATTGCCGCGGGTGGCATTGGAATAGGGGCAGACCTCATGGGCCTGGGCAACGATCTTCTCGGCTGCCGCCTGGTCAACGCCGGCCAGCGTGACATCAAGCGCGACGGTCAACGCAAAACCGCCGCTGCCATTCGGCTCCAGGCCGACGGTGGCGGCCACTTCGACATCACGATCCTGAAGCTTGTGCTCCTGGTTGCGAGTGACATGGATCACTGCATTGCCGAAGCAGGCAGCATAACCGGCCGCAAAAAGTTGTTCAGGATTGGTCGCGTCGCCCTGGCCACCAAGGCTGCCGGGCATCGCGAGCTTGAGGTCGAGAAGCCCGTCGGTGCTTTTTACCGTGCCGTTGCGACCGCCGATGGCGTTAACAGTGGTTGAGTAGAGTGTGCTCATGTTTTATCTCCTTGATTATATCGCATGCAACTATATCGCTAGCCATACAATTCATGCAAAGGTCAATGCTGTCGGGTGTCGAGGGTATCGCGCGACGCGGTTAGCTTATTACGGTCACGCAATGGAGCTGCTCGGATGCAGATTCCAGTTTGCCCCTCAGTTTAATCAAGCAAACAAGATCAACATGCATGGCAGCGGGCGCTCAGGAGGCGCGTGGCGGCATCGAACACGGCTGAATCTTCTTCGGTGCGCGCTGCCAGGTGGGCGCCTTCCAGGGTAGCCAGGGTGGCGTGCGCCTCATCGGTCGGATCCTGGATGGCCGCGATTGATCCGTCCCTTTGCCCCAGCTCGAACATAGCCGTGAGCCATTGCAGTACCATGACGCGAACGGCACCGACTTTGGCGATAACCGCATCGGACAGGCTCTCGCGGCAGATGGAAAAGGCAACACACAGGCACACGGTCCGGCCATCATGCAGCGCCGAGCGATACAGGGCAATCAGCGCCTCAAGGCGTGCGCCGGCGCTGGAATGGGTTGTTTCTATCCCGGCCAGGCCCTGCTGCAGGTGGGTCTGATAGCGCTCGATCAAGGCTTCGGAGAGATTCGCCTTGGTGGGAAAATGATAGTGGATGGAGGCCTTTCGAATGCCGACGGCCTCAGCCAGGTCCGCATAGCTGAAGCCGTCAAAGCCCCGTGACCGGACGCTGTGTTCGGCAAGATCCATCAGGGCGGTTCTGGTATCCCGGTTCATGGTCATTTACCTGTCTATGTGGTTCCCTCGTGCCATTGACGGGCCTGACGTCTCCCTGCGCGTTAACCGAAAGGGGCTGCCCCATGCCCAGGAATTCTCTGGCCATATCGCGAGTGCAGCCCCTGCCAAGCCTGAGCCGGGGTGCTAGAGAGACGGTGCCCCGGCAAAGCGCAGATGCCCGGTCTTCATCCAGAGCTTCGCGCCGTCGCTTCCGGCCCGCGCGGACAACGGCTGTCCTTCGGGCAGGCGCAGCCAGTCATGCCGGCCCAGCACCTCGCCGTCCACCGTGACCGTGCCGTCGATCACCAGCAGTTCGATCCCGCCGGGTGCCTCCGAGGTCAGTGTCGCCCCCGCATCCAGCTTGCTGTAGGTCACGATCTCCCGGTCGTCCTCGTGCAGCTTTGCGGTGGCAACGCCGTCCACCGGGGCACCCAGCCCGGCTTCCATGTTCTTGCTGAACTGGGTACGGTCGTCCAGGTCGAACTGCCAGAGTTTTACAAAAATCGTGCACCCCTCCTCAGAGCGCGGGATATGTGATGTGGTCGGGGGATTGCGCACATAGGTGCCGGCAGGGAAGTCGCCGTGCTCATCCTGGAATACGCCCTCCAGTACGATGAATTCCTCGCCCCCGGTATGGGTATGCGCCGAGAAATGGCTGCCGGGTGCATACCGCACGATGGTGGTGGCTCGGGCCACTTCATCCCCGATCCGGTCCAGCATGCGCCGCTCCACCCCTTTCATGGGTGACGGCTGCCATTCAAGCTGATCGGAATGCACGACAACCGGTTCGGAGAAGTTCGCATTGATCTCCATGAGATCGCCTCCCTTTATTCATGAGTTCAATTCATGTGTTGAACCTGAATGTCCCGGCTCATCCGGCAATGGACGGACGGGCTGCGACTTTTGCGCGCCAGGCCCGGAGATTGCTCAGGGACCCGGGAATATCAACCTTGGCAAAATCCGCAAACACCAGGCCGGCATAGGTAGTGATATCTGCAACCGAAAAGCTCTCGCCGGCAACAAACTCATTGTCCGCCAGAACCCTGTCCAGGTAGGCCATGGTGGCGCTGGCAACTTCTTTCTGTTTGTTACCCCATTCAGCGCATTGCCAGGTCTCCAGATCCGGGCCGAGCCCCGGGGTCGCGTGGTGGAAATAGGCACCCACGGCGTTCATCAGACCGTTTTCTGCCCGCAGATTCATCATCGCAATACAGGCGCGCTCCTTTGGGGTTGTGCCCGTGAGGGACGGGCCATCAAAGACCCCGTCGATATATTCGGTGATGGCGTTGCACTGGGCGATGCAGGTACCGTCGTCAAGCTCCAGCACGGGCACGGTGGCATCCGGGTTCTTTGCCCGGAACCCCTCGGAACGGTGTTCGGCCCCCATCACATCCACCGGGATAAATTCCACCTGATTCGTTGCGCCTTTTTCTGCCAGGGCGATGCGAACGCGCAGCGGGTTCGGGAAGCCTTCGGTATCGTAGATTTTCATTGGTTGACCTCTAGCAATGTTGAGTGAGTGCAAGAACTCACCCTACCTTCTGATAGGTAGGTTTGCAAGAGGCAGACATCCATCGAATCTGCCGGTTGAGATGCTGGGGAAACATTCCGGCCGAGGATGGAGCCAGGAAGCGGGCGAGTGATAGCTCCGCGCTGCCAATGCCGTCAAGCTCAATAACGCGCGTGGTAAAGCTTGAAACGCGCGCTACTGAGCTTGTGGCGAGATGGATGACCGAATCGAAGACTTGCAACGAAATCCGTTCGCAGATCGGTCATCGAGTTCCGCGCGGGTGGAGAGGTTGGCCTCATCCAGATTGATGCGCTACACCCTGGTTTTTGCTCTCGCTGGTATTACTGGGCGAAAATCGCCTTGTAGAACCGCATGGTGCCCTCCCAGGAACGGTTGGCGGCCTCTTTGTCATAACCCACTGGCATGCTGAACTGCTTGGCAACCTTGTCAGCGTTCGGGTTGGTGAATGAGTGCAGCACTCCGGGGAAGCTCACTAGGGTTAAGTCGACTCCAGCATCCTGCATCTCTTTTACCAGGCCTGCGACCTGATCGGAGGGGACTAGCTTATCGGCACCGCCGGTGTACACCTGGATTCTGGCTTTTACATCTCCGGGTTCAGCCGTGAGGGGGCTACCGAGAGCCCCGTGGAAGCTGACGACACCATCCATATCCACGCCCATGCGCGCCATGTTCAGCACCACGCCGCCGCCAAAGCAGTAGCCTTGTGCCGCAATGCGGGAAGCATCAACGCTCTCATGGCTCTTCAGGATATCCAGCGCCTTCATGAAACGTGCCTTGACCTGGTCCATGTCGCTGGTGGCTTCCTGCATGAACTTCTTTGCCGTCTCAGGATGCTCGGCTTGTTTGCCGGAGCCATACATGTCCAGCGCAAATGCCGTATAGCCGGCTTCAGCAAGGCGTTCCGCCTGATTCCGGGCGAAGTCATTGTGCCCCCACCATTCATGGACCACCAGTACACCCGGACGTTTCTGCCCGGATTCATCATCCCAGGCCATGTAGCCGGTGAAGTTCTTGTCGCCGACTTGATACTCGATGGTGCTGGTTTGCATTTCTGCCAGCACCTGGGTGCTTGCAACAGTGAGAGAAAGCGTTGCCGCTACCAAGGCGGTTTTCAGGGTGCTCATCATCTGTCTTGCTCCTGTTTGGTTGGGTTATGTTCTTGAGTACGGAAGGGCATCTGCCAAGGTTCACAGGACGTTTTACCGGCGAGGCAGCGCAAATTCAATCACTCGCCCGACACGCTGCTCTCGCCTTTGCTGCCAGAAAGCGCAGGATGACAGCCCTGTAACCTCTGTGGGCTATCAGCCGAACTGTCCCTGACTGCGCAGGTAGTCATCGTAGCTGCCGCTGAAGTCGGTGACACCCTGCTCGCTCATGTCCAGAATGCGAGTCGCCAGAGATGAGACGAACTCGCGGTCGTGGCTGACGAAGATCAAGGTGCCGGAGTAGTTCTCCAGGGCCAGGTTGAGCACCTCGATGGACTCCATGTCCAGGTGGTTGGTCGGCTCATCCATCAGCAGCACGTTGGGTCGGGTCAAGGCCAGCTTGCCGAACAGCATGCGGCCCTGCTCGCCACCGGAGATCACCTTGACCGACTTGCCGATGTCGTCACTGGAGAACAACATCCTGCCCAGGGCGCCGCGAACCTCCTGCTCGCCACCCTGGGTCCACTGGGCCATCCATTCGAACAGCGTAGCATCAAAGGCGAAGTCGTCGGCGTGGTCCTGGGCAAAGACCCCAAGCTTGGCACTGTCTGTCCAGCGCACGGCACCGGCATCGGGATGCAGCTCTCCACCCAGGGTCTTGAGCAGGGTCGTCTTGCCGATACCGTTGGGGCCGATGATGGCGATGCGCTCGCCAGCCTCCACGGTCATCGAGAGTCGCTCGAAGAGCGGTGACTCCTCGCCGAACCCCTTGGTGATCGCCTCGACATTGACCGCGTTGCGATGGATCTTCCTGGCTTGCTCGAAGCGGATGAAGGGGCTGACCCGGCTGGAGGGCTTGATGTCCTCGAGCTTGATCTTGTCGATCTGCCGCGCCCGGGAAGTTGCCTGCTTGGCCTTCGAGGCATTGGCCGAGAAGCGGCTGACGAACTGCTGCAGCTCGGCGATCTGCGCCTTCTTCTTGGCGTTGTCGGCGTGCTGGCGTTCGCGGACGGCGGTGGCAGCGGTCATGTAGTCGTCGTAGTTGCCGGGGAACAGCGTGATCTCGCCGTAGTCCAGGTCCGCCATGTGGGTGCAGACGCTGTTGAGGAAGTGGCGGTCGTGGGAAATGATGATCATGGTGCTGTTGCGCGCCGTGAGCATCCCCTCCAGCCAGCGGATGGTGTTGATGTCCAGATGGTTGGTGGGTTCATCGAGCAGCAACACGTCGGGGTCGGCGAACAGCGCCTGGGCGAGCAATACGCGCAACTTCCAGCCCGGGGCAATCTCGCTCATGGGGCCCGCGTGCTGGTGCAGCGGGATACCCAGCCCCAGCAGCAGCTCGCCGGCGCGGGACTCGGCAGTATAGCCGTCGAGCTCAGCGAAGCGCACCTCCAGGTCGGCCACGGCCATGCCGTCCGCCTCGCTCATCTCGGGTAAGGAGTAGATGCGCTCGCGCTCGGCCGCGACCCACCACAGCTCGGCGTTGCCCATGATCACAGTGTCGATCACCCGCTCCTCCTCGAAGGCGAACTGGTCCTGGCGCAGCTTGCCGAGCCGGGCCCCAGACTCGACCATCACCTGTCCCGAGGAGGGCTCCAGGTCACCGCCGAGGATCTTCATGAAGGTGGACTTGCCGCAGCCGTTGGCGCCGATCAGGCCGTAACGGTGACCATTGCCGAACTTGATGGAGACATTCTCGAACAGCGGCTTGGCGCCGAACTGCATGGTGATATTGGCAGTGGAAATCAATGAAGAGTCCAGTCAGTGCGTAAAGAAAAAGTACGTAAAAGAGTGCGCAAATAGAAGTAGAGAGGGGCGCAAGGTTGTACCGGTTATGGACGCCGCTCACACCTGCACCTAGAGCAGCAGCTCTCCCTCGATGGGCACGAAGCGGCTGGCGGCGCGGATCAGCGAGTCGGCCGTGAGCCGCTCAACACCGACCACCTCCACCGTCACGCCATGGCGCTCGCGCAGCCGCTCGACCAGCAGGTCGAAGTCGCCATCACCCGAGACCAGCACCACCCGGTCGACCAGTGGCCCGGCCTCCATGGCATCGAGGGCGATGCCCACGTCCCAGTCGCCCTTGGCCGAGCCGTCACGGCGCTGAATGTAGGGCTTGAGCTTCACGGTGAAACCGATGCGGCGCAGGATGGCCTGGAATTGCTGCTGGCGGGCATCTGCGCGGTCGATGGCATAGGCGTTGGCCACCACCACCTCGCGCTCGGCCGTGAAATGTGCCCAGAAGGCCTGGTAGTCGAAGTGACGGCCGAAGGCCTCGCGGGTGGTGTAGTAGACGTTCTGGACGTCGACCAGGATGGCGACGCGCTCCCGGTCCGCCTGGCGCGTCGTCGTTACCACTCCTCGCTGGTCTCGCGCAGGGCGGCGATCTCGGCCTTGGCGTCGTCGAGGCAGTCGCGCAGCTCGTCCCCCAGCGCCGCACCACTGCCCACGGCGATCAACCCTCGGGCAGCGCCGGTGGCACGCCGGGCCACAACGTCGCTTGAGTGCAGGGCCTCGAGCTTGCCGATCAGCCAGGCTAGCCAGCTGTCGGGGCGTGCAGCCAGCTCGCGCAGGCGCTGCAGCTCGGCGATGCCGGCGCCCTCGGGGCCAAGCAGTTCGCGCCAGTCATGGCGCTCCAGGTGGGCGTGCTCGGTAACCTCGCGCAGCAGCGACTGCAGCACCAGCTCGGCCAGCGCCAGGCTGCCCTCCTCTACGGCCATGCGCCGGGCCTGGGCATGCTCGTCCTCGCCGGCCGGCACATCGAGCAGCAACGTCGCCTGGTAGAGCAGCTGGTTGGTGCGCGATCTCGGCGTCACTTGCGCTTGTCCTCCACCTGCCACTGGCGGCCGTCGAAAATCGCGCGCCAGCCGGTGGCCTTGCCGCCCTCATCGGTCATCACGAACTGCTCGCGGGCCTTGCGCGAGTAGCGAATCTGCGTCGGACGGCCGCCCGGATCCTCGCTGGGGGCGTCGAGCAGGTAGCGATACTTCTCGGGTAGTTCATCGGCGTGGGCCTTGAGCTCCTTGACCAGCGGCGGGCGGGTCTCGCGGTTCTTGGGAAACTTGCTGGCCGCCAGGAACAGCCCGCTGGCACCGTCACGCAGCACATAGTGGTCATCAACCTTCTGGCAGGCCAGTTCCGGCATGTCAATCGGGTCCATCTTCGGTGGCGCCACCTCGCCGCTGCGCAGCAGCTTGCGGGTATTCTTGCACTCGGGGTTGGTGCAGCCGAAGTACTTGCCGAAACGCCCGGTCTTGAGCTGCATCTCGCTGCCGCACTTGTCGCACTCGATGGTCGGGCCGTCATAGCCCTTGATGCGAAACTTGCCGTGCTCGACCTCGTAGCCGTCGCAATCCGGGCTATTGCCGCAGATATGCAGCTTGCGGGTCTCGTCGATCAGGTAGCTGTCCATGGCGGTGCCACACTTGGGGCAGCGGTGCTTGGCGCGCAGTGCCTCGGTCTCGGCGTCCTCGCCGGCATCGGCGGCCACCGCCTCGTCGCCGGGCAGCAGGTCGATGGTAGTCTTGCAGCGCTCCTTGGGCGGCAAGTTGTAGCCCGAGCAGCCCAGGAAGACCCCCGTGGAGGCGGTGCGGATCTGCATCTTGCGTCCGCAGGTCGGGCAGTCGATGTCGGTAGGTACCGGCTGGTTGGGGCGCATGCCCTCCTCGCTCTCGGCCTCCTCGAGCTCCTTCTTGAACTTGGCATAGAAGGCATCGAGCAATGCCCGCCAGTTGCGCTCGCCCTGGGCGACTTCGTCAAGGCCATCCTCCATGCGCGCGGTGAAGGAGTAGTCCATCAGGTCGGGGAACGACTCCTTGAGCCGCTCGGTGACGATGTCGCCGAGCTTCTCGGCATAGAAGCGCCGATTCTCCAGCTTGACGTAGCCCCGGTCCTGGATGGTGGAAATGATCGAGGCATAGGTGGAGGGACGACCAATGCCGCGCTTCTCCAGCTCCTTGACCAGGCTTGCCTCGGTATAGCGGGGCGACGGCTTGGTGAAGTGCTGCTGGGGGTCGAGCGCCGCCAGGGCCATGGACGTGCCCTCGGCGAGGTCCGGCAGCGACTGATCCTCCTCCTTGCGCCCCATGGGCTTCATGACCCGGGTGTAGCCGTCGAACTTCAGCACCCGCCCCTTGGCACGCAGCTCGTAGCCGTCGACCTCGACGGTCAGCGTGCTGGAGAGGTATTCGGCGGGCGTCATCTGGCAGGCCACGAACTGGCGCCAAATCAGCTCATAAAGGCGCTCGGCGTCGCGCTCCATGCCCGCCAGATCGGTGGCGCGGCGGGCCACGTCGGAGGGACGGATCGCCTCGTGAGCCTCCTGGGCCCCCGCCTTGCTCGAGTAGCGATTGGGCGCCTCGGGCAGGTAGCGCGCACCGAACTCCGAGCCGATGAACTCGCGCACGTTGTCCACCGCATCTTTCGAGAGGTTGGTGGAGTCGGTGCGCATGTAGGTGATATAGCCGGCCTCGTAGAGGCGCTGGGCCAGGGTCATGGTCTTCTTCACCGAGAACCCCAGTCGGCCGCTGGCTGCCTGCTGTAGCGTCGAGGTGATAAAGGGCGCATTGGGCGTGGAACGCGTGGGCTTGTCTTCCCGCGCAGTGATGACCAGGCGCACTTTATTGAGCGGCGCGATGCGCTCCAGCGTCTCGGCCTCGGAGGTCGGTCGAAACGCCTTGCCGTCCTGACGGACCAGCTCGAAGCGCACACTCGCTTGGTCATCGCCGGCCCCCTCGCCTTGCGGAACCAGGTCGGCGTGGACATCCCAGAACTCCTCGGGGATGAAGGCGTGGATCTCGCGCTCGCGCTCGACGATCAGGCGGGTGGCCACCGACTGCACTCGACCAGCGGAGAGGCCGCGGGCAATCTTAGCCCACAGCAGCGGCGAGAGCATGAAGCCCACCACGCGATCAAGGAAGCGGCGTGCCTGCTGCGCCTCGACGCGCGGGATGTTCAGGCTACCGGGATCCTGGAAGGCCTCCTGAATGGCGTTCCTGGTGATCTCGTTGAACACCACGCGCCGATAGCGGGCTTCGTCGCCGCCGATGGTCTCGCGCAGGTGCCAGGCGATGGCCTCCCCCTCCCGGTCAAGGTCGGTGGCTAGATAGACCGCATCGGCCTTCTCGGCGAGCTTCTTGAGCTCGGCCACTACCTTCTCCTTGCCGGGCAGGATCTCGTAATGCGCCTTCCAGCCATGCTCGGGGTCGATGCCCATGCGTCGGATCAGCTGGTCATGGGCCTTGCGCTTGCGATGCTCGGCTTTCTGCTCGGGCGACATCTTGCGGGTCTGAGCCGCCTGGCGGGCACGCTCCTTGGGATCAGAGGCTGCCTTGCCGGAGCCGCTGGTCGGCAGGTCACGGATGTGCCCCACGCTCGACTTCACGATGAAGTCGTTGCCGAGATACTTGTTGATCGTCTTGGCCTTGGCCGGCGACTCGACGATGACCAGTGACTTGCCCATAGTGCTCCACTGTGCTGATGGTGCCAGCTCCAACGCTGACGCCAGACGGTTTCGGCCCGTTCTCGCGGACGGGTGAAAAATGAACTTACCCTACCCCAGCGGTCGCCGTCATGCCAGTCGCCGCCCCACTTCGTCCACTCACCATGATCCGCCTGGCATCGATGACCTCTTGACCCTAGCCTCCCGGGCTCGACCTCGCCAAGCGGAAAAGGCATCCCTCTTAATGAAAAGCGCCCCCGCCGAAGGGCGAGGGCTCAGAGAGTGGCAAAGCAGGGTCAGCTCTTGCGAGACTTGCGCGGTGTAGTACGACTGGCCGGCTTGCGCTTGGTCGCCCCCGTAGTGCTGGCGGTCGTCTGCTGCCCCTCCGGCGCGGTGTCACGGGCCTCTGCCTCGGTGGTCGACGACGTTTCGCTGCCCGTGCTCGGCGCCTCGTCGGGAGTGCTTTGCGCCGGCGCCTCAGCAACGGCCTCTGAGGCCGCTTCTTTCGCCGGAGACTCGGGGTGAGACTCACTGACCGATTGTTGCGCCGCGGCATCGGGGCGCTGCGCCTGAACCTCGGCGTTTTCCTCACGCGGCTCGGCCTGCTCGGAAGCCGTCGCTGGCACCCGTTCGGCGACGGCTAGCGACTCCATATGGCTTTCCATCTCACGGCGTGCCCGCTCTTCGGCCAGCGCCTGGCTTGACATCCGCGCATGAACATCGCGAAGGGCGTCCTGCTCGTCTTGGGGGGCCTGCTTGATGGCCTGGTGGAATAGCCCCTTGATACGCTCGAAACGCTCCGCGGCGCGCTCGCTCAGCTCACCACTGGCCGCCAGGACATGCTCGATATGCTCAAGGTAGACGTTGATCTGCTCTGCCGTCTGCCCACTGAGCAGGGTGGGAATCGCTGCCAGGGCCGCCTCCTGATCCTGCTGCAGGGTGAAGAACTGCTCACGCACCATGTGCTTGAAGTCGACCAGCTGGATGCCCGGTTCGAGCTCCGCGCGCGAGGCGCGCAAGCGCTTGAAGTTGCGCTCGTCGGTGGCCGGGGCACCGCCCAGCACATGGATCACCGAGCGCATGACTGCTTCATGGCTGCCGCCCTCGGTGATCGCGCGTTGGATCTCCTCACGGCGACGTTCAATGAAGCGACGGTGTTCGGGTTCGGCCCCCGGGCGACGACGATGCACATGGGCGTCACCGCCCAGGCCGACCATGGCCTGCAGCACCGGCTGGCCATATAAGTCGAGGAACAAGCGCTCGCTGCTGCTGTCACGCAGGTCGCGCCAGGCATTCAGGCCGCGGGTAACCTGGTCGGACAGGACGCCCTCCACCGCACGGAAGACGTTGTCCTCATGTACCGGGTGGCGATCGGCGCGCACCTTGTCGGCCAGCACTGGTACCGCGGTCATCAAGGGGTTGCGATCGGAGAGCAGGCGATAGCCCATGCGGTTGGGGTGCATGCGACGCATCCACCTAGCCGACTCGGGCGTGGCCAGGGCCTGAATCCAGGGCTGCATGAACAGGCGATAAAATCCCAGATTGATCTCTGAGATCCGCGCCACCGTAGCGAAACGGGTGTCGTCCTCGGGGCGGTGCTGGACCTCCTGATCGAGCTCCTCGACGGTCCGCGGCGTGAACTCCAGCAGGTAGTCACGCTCGATCAGCTCAGCATCCTCGCGCTCCTTGGCACTCGAGATGGTGGTCTCGTAGAGCCCCGGCGGCAGCACATCGATATAGTCCATGTTGGCAGTGAACTCGGTATGCTCCTTGCGCGAGACGCTGCCGGACACGAAGATGCCCAGGTGGCCGGTGGTATCGTGAACGCAGTAGACGATGGTCTGCTCGTTGGCGATCACATCCTCGACCCCCTCGTAGAGATCGCGTACCCAGCCCAGCGCCTGGGGCGGCGGGGTGATGTCGTCCCCCTTCGAACAGAACACCACCACCGGCGAGCGCACGTTGCGCAGGTCGATGCGGCGACCGTCGGAGGTCACCAGCTGAGCGGTGGAGAGACGATTGCCGACGAAGAGGTTATCGACGATATACTGGATCTCCTCGCCGCCCAGCACCACATGACCGCCCCACCAGCGTTCGAACTCCAGATAGCGCTCGGCCTCGGTGTCAACCTGGGCGTAGAGCCGGTACTGCTTGCTCCACCAGGTGTTCGCCGGATTGAGCCGCTCGAAGTTCTGCACCAGCCAGGCGCCGTCGAAGAGTCCGGCCCCCAGGTCGCTGAGCAGTGAGGTCATCCAGCTGCCGCCGGTCAATCCGCCGGTGTAGCGCATCGGCGCCTTGCCACGCTCACCGGCCCAGTACGAAAGCGGCGCACCGGCGATCAGAATCGGACCGAAGAGCTCAGGCTCGAGGGCCGCGGCCATCATGATCTGCCAGCCGGCCTGGCAGTTGCCGACCACCATGGGCTTCTCGGAGGTTTCGGGATGGCGCTCGATGACGCGGCGCAGGAAGGCCACCTCGGCCTCGACCACATCCTCGACGGTCTGGCCCTTCACCGGATAGGGCAAAAAGCCGATGAAGTAGCAGGGATGCCCCGCCCTCAGGGCCACACCAATCTCGCTGTCGGGCTTGAAGCCGCCGATGCCCGGGCCGTGGCCGGCCCGCGGGTCCACCACCACGAAGGGGCGCATCTGCAGGTCGGTCTCCACGCCCTCGGGGGGGAGGATGCGTAGCAGTTCGTAATTCACCGGGCGGGGCAGACCCCGTCCGTCCATCAGCACCTCGGCATCGAAGCCCAGCACATTGGGCTTGGTCTTTTCGATATGCTCGAGGTATTGGTTGCCGCGCTGACGCATGACATCCATGAAGAGCACGCTGCGCTCCAGAGAATCGCGCCAGTAGTCATAGGCGGCACGTCCGAAACCGAACGGATCCACAAGGGGCAGCATACTGGGTGGGGGAGTCGGTATCAGGGCATTCATATTGTTAAGCTCCAGGATTGCTCACTGACGGTATTGGGCCGGCAGCGATGCATGAAATCGGGCTTTGCTGCAATGCAATATAGCGCATGACGCGCCGCACTGCGAGCACCGGATTTTCTTGGTCGTGAACGGCATATGGCGCATGAACGCCACCGAGCGCCTTGAGCTGCCCAGCGTCATGCGCGGCGCTATGCCGCCACGGGAAATCTCAGGCCATGACCCTGAGCCCGGCTGTCCAGGACAACGAATGGTGTGATATTTTATCACTTTGCGATCTAGCTATCATTCGACGTGCCAGGCTGCCTGGAACCACCCTGCGGCGCACTCGCGGAAATCCCGCGGCCGTGCCCCCATGGCGTCGACAGCCGGCCAGCAGAGAGGCTCTCAGCCATGAGCGACACTTCCTCCCCACGCATATCCAGCGGCGAGAAGTACCGTAACGATCACGGCACCGCTGCCATCAAAGATGGCATGAAGTCACGGCGTCAGATCGAGGATGGCGCCGCCGACGGCCGCAAGCCGAAATGGCTGCGCGCGCAGATCCCCGGCGGCGAACGCTTCGAGGCGGTCAAGCGAAACGTGGCGACCCATCGCCTCAGCACCGTCTGTGCGGAGTCACACTGCCCCAATCAGGGCGAGTGCTGGAGCAACGGCACCGCGACCATCATGCTGATGGGCGCGGTTTGCACGCGCGCCTGCCGCTTCTGTGCGGTGGATACCGGCAATCCCCGGGGCTGGCTGGACACGGAGGAGCCGGAAAATACCGCGCGTTCGGTCGAACTGATGGGGCTGCGCTACATCGTGCTGACCTCCGTGGACCGCGACGACCTTGCCGATGGCGGCGCATCACATTACGCCGACTGCATCCGCGCCATCAAGGCCCGCACACCGGAGGTGGTCGTCGAGGCGCTGACACCGGATTTCGATGCCGTGCCGGCGTCGATCGAGCGGGTCGTCGATTCGGGGCTCGAGGTCTTTGCGCAGAACGTCGAGACCGTTGAGCGGCTCACCTCGCGGATTCGCGATCCGCGTGCCGGCTATCGCAAGACCCTGGACGTGCTGGCCCATGCCAAGCGACACCGGCCTCAGGTGATCACCAAGACCAGCCTGATGCTGGGCCTGGGCGAGACCGAGGAGGAGATTCTCTCGACCTTCGACGACCTGCGGGCCATCGGCGTCGACATCGTGACTCTCGGTCAGTATCTGCGCCCCACGCGTAACCACCTCCCGGTGGAGCGCTGGGTCACCCCGGAGGAGTTCGAGCGCTATCGCCTACGGGGGCTGGATAAGGGCTTCATGGAGGTGCCATCAGGCCCCTTGGTGCGCTCCAGCTATCGGGCCGACCGGGTGTTCGAGAAGAACAACCTGGGCCTGGCCACCCCCGCCGAGATCCCTGGTCAACCGGCCGACACCAACCGCATCGATGCGGTGAATGTGGGCTAACGCCAAGGCCCAATGCCAAGCGCCGAAGAATGATGTCATGGCCAATGGTGACATCAATCGAGTAGGAGGGGGAGTCGCCCCGGCGGGGCTTCTCGTTTGCTACCTCAGCACCTGCAGTCCCTCACAGGTCAGCTTGACGGCTCGGCGCGTGGCTGTTTGGTGCTTTCAACTCCCTCCCCAGTTCCTGCGCCAGGCACTGCGCCAAGCGCTCCCCCACTGCCTCGACACGGGGACAGTCATCGCTAAGGTCGGCCAGGCACGTCATCGCCATGCCGGCATAGCCGCAGGGGTTGATGCGCAGGAACGGAGAAAGGTCGCCATCGACGTTGAGGGCCACCCCATGGAAGCTGGCGCCGCGCCGAATCCGCAGTCCCAGCGAGGCAATCTTGGCCTCCCCCACATAGACACCAGGGGCGTCGGGGCGTGCGTGGGCCGCTACCCCATGCTCGGCCAGCAGGGCGATCACAGCGTTCTCCAGGGCATTGACCAGATCGCGCACGCCCAGCCGCGAGCGGCGCACGTCGAGCAGCGGGTAAAGCACCACCTGACCAGGCCCATGGTAGGTCACCTGTCCGCCGCGGTCGGTGGCGACGACCGGAATGTCGCCAGGCATCAGCAGATGCTCGGGCTTACCCGCCTTTCCCTGGGTGAACACCGGGTCATGTTCGACCAGCCAGAACTGGTCAGGGGTCGTCGCATCACGACCATCGGTGAGCTCCCGCATGGCCTGCCAGACCGGCGTGTAGGATCGACGTCCCAGCCGATGCAAAACGATCGGCGATAGCCCAACGTGGCTTGCCATCAGATGACCATATGCACGCGGCCGGTGGCCTTGAGCTCGACGAAAAGCGCCTTGAGCTGCGACTCCCCGGTGGCGCGAATGCTCAAACGCACCGACTGGAAGCGGCCATGGCGGCTGGGCACCACCTCGATGGCCCTTGCGTCGAAGGCCGGGTCATGGCGAATGACGACCTGGCAGACGCTGGCGGCGAAGTCCTCGGCGGCGTCACCGACGACCTTGATCGGGTAGTCGCAGGGAAAGGTGATCTTCGGGAGCCTGCCGCCTGCCAGACGACGGGGCTTGCGAAGATCACGCAGGGTATTGTCGTTCATGGGGCCTTCCGGCGAATCATGTATATCCAGGTATTTTACGCAACCAAGCGCGAAGAGACCAACGCCCGCCGAAGACCCTAGTCGAACCAGCCGCCGATCAGGTTGGTGAAGAAGCGCTGTATCTGGTCGAAAAAGCGCTTGAACAGCCCGCCCTCCTCGATGCTCTCGAGGGCCACCAGAGGTTGCTCGCCGACGACCTTGTCGCCCTGGCGCACCTCCATGGTGCCCACCCGATCGCCGGCCGTGATGGGGGCGCTGAGATCGGCCTGGATATCGAGCTTGGCGGTGAGTTCCTCGCTGCGCGCGCGGGGCACGGTCATCACCACCTTGCGATCGACCCCGACGCGCAGCTGGTTCTTATCGCCACCCCACACCCGGGGCGTATTGAGCACAGCACCGGCGTCGTAGAGCTTAAGGGTCTCGTAGTAGCGAAAGCCGTAACTGAGCAGCTTCTGGGTCTCCTGGGCGCGAGCCTCCTCGGAGGCGGTGCCCATCACCACCGAGATCAAGCGCATGTCATTGCGCTTGGCCGAGGCCACCAGGCAGTAGCCAGCAGCCTCGGTCCAGCCGGTCTTCAGGCCATCCACACTGCTGTCACGCCATAACAACCGATTGCGGTTGGGCTGCTCGATGCCGCCATAACTGAAGTGCTTGGTGGCATACATCGCGTAGTGTTCCGGGTAGTCGTTGATGATGTGCTTGGAGAGCAGGGCCAGGTCGCGCGCGGAGGAGTAGTGGTCGTCATCGGGCAGCCCGGTGGCATTGACGAAATGGGTGTTGTTCATGCCCAAGCGGCTGGCGTGCTGATTCATCAGGTCGGCGAAGGGGCGTTCGCCACCGGCCAGATATTCGGCCATGGCCACGCTGGCATCATTACCCGAGACGATGATGATGCCGTGCAGCAGCTCGGACACAGGCACCTGGGTGTCGACCTCGATAAACATCTTGGAGCCACCGGTGCGCCAGGCCTTCTCGCTGATCGGCACCAGGTCGTCCGGGGCGATGTTGCCACGATCGAGTTCACGCTCTACGAGGTAGGCGGTCATCAGCTTGGTCAAGCTGGCCGGCGGCAGACGCTCGTCGGCCTTGTGCTCGGCCAGCACCCGGCCGCTGTCGGCATCCATCAGGATCCAAGAGCTGGCCGCCAGTTGTGGCGGCGAGGGAATCATGGCCTGTGGCGCCCGAGCCGTCTGCGCCGAGGCCTGGGTCACAACCAGCAGCAGGCCGACCAGCAGCAGCAGCAGCGGCAACAGGCGGCGGCAGGAGAAGAAAAACGTGAATCTCATGGCATGGGTTCTCATCAAGGGCATTGCGGTCGGGTTGGAAAAGCTGCGGGGCTCAGTCGGCATCGTTGACGACGAAGGCCTGGGCAAAGCCGGCCCGGCGCAATGCTTCGCGAACGGGAGCCAGCTGGCCGGCATCCGCCAGCGGGCCGACCTGAACGCGATGCAGGCCGGCGACACTGGCAACGCGCACGGGTTGGGCGATCTCATGCTCGAGACGCGACTTCAGCTGGCGGGCATTGTCGGCAGAGCCCAACGCGGCCACCTGCAGGAAGACACCGCCACCGGAAAGGGACGGATCTGTTCCGGCCAGCGGCACGGCCGAAGGCGAACGTGACGCCGTCTCGGGTCGGAGCGTCTGCCCCCCGCCGCTCAACGGGGATGTGCCATGTTCGGCGATCCAGCGCTCAACGTCGATGGCCTCGACCCTCACCCGACCGGTGCCTTTCTCGAGAATGCCCAGGCGGGCCGCAGCGGCGTAGGAGAGATCGATCTCGCGGTCGCTGTGGAAGGGACCGCGGTCGTTGACCCGCACGATGACCGAGCGCCCATTGTCAAGACTGGTGACGCGCACGAAGCTGGGCAGGGGCAGGGAGCGATGGGCGGCGCTCATCTTGTACATGTCATAGATCTCGCCGTTGGACGTGGCATAGCCATGGAATTTCTTGCCATACCAGGACGCCCTGCCCTGGCGACGATAGCCCTGCGCATCGGCCAGCACCTGATAGCGCTTGCCCCACACCTGGTAGGGAGAGGTGTTGCCTGCACGGGAACGTGCCTCGTGGCGCGGCAGTGCATCGGGTACCTGGGCCACGTCGGGGGGATCCTGGGGATAGGCATCGCCGGACAGGGCATAGCGCTCACCGCTTGATGATGTGGCCGGCAGCGTTGTGGACGCTGCGTCGGTCGCCGGGCGGGTCGTGCCACCGCCCCCGGCACACCCGGTCAACAGCAACAGCAACAGCACGCTTAGCACGGCACAGGTGCGTCTCATGAGCCCTCCTGCGAGCTTGTGTCGGCGGCGTCGAGCCAGTGGGCCTGTCGGCCACGAGCCGCAGCGATCGCCTCGGCGAGCTCGCTGACCGCCATGGCATACAGATGGCTGTGGTTGTAGCGCGTGATCACGTAGAAATTGTGCTCGCCGAGCACGTAGCGCCAGGTGTTCTCATCTGCCTTCAGCGCCACCGGCAGCAGGCGATGATCATCGGCGAGCGACGCCGGAACCTCGAGGCCCGCTGCAGCGAGTTGTGCTGCCGGCACCGCAGGGAGCTGTGCGGCGCCATTGAAGTCGATACCATTGGGCGGCGTGGCGGGCCCCGCGGCCTCATGGTAGATCGGCTCACCGGCGAGCCAGCCATGTTCAGCGAAGTAGTTGGCCACGCTGCCGATGGCATCCACCGGATTGCTCCACAGATCGCGCAGGCCATCGCCGTCGAAATCCACGGCGTAGGCGCGGTAGCTGGTGGGGATGAACTGCGGATAACCCATCGCGCCGGCGTAGGACCCCCTCAGACTGCCGGGCGATCGCTGCTGTTCGAAGGCGATCTGCAGGAAGGCGGCCAGCTCCTCGCGAAAGAACCGGCTTCGACTGGGGTGATGGAAGGCCAGGGTCGCCAGGGAGTCCAGCACCCGATGCCGACCGGTGACCTCACCATAGCGGGTCTCCACACCGATGATCGCGGCGATGACCTCCGGGGGCACACCGTACTCCGCCTCGGCCCGCGCGAAGGCCGCCGAATGCGCCTCGATGAAGGCGACGCCATGGGCGATACGCGGGGCATCCAGGAAGATGGCGCGATATTCGTGCCAGGTGAGGCGTCGCTCGGCGGCGCCGGCCATGGCCTCCAGCACCGGTTGGCGAAATTCGGCGTCAGCGAGGGCGGCCTGGAGCCAGTCGCGGTCGATGCCCGTCGCGGCCAGCTCCTCCACCAGGCGCCGTGACTCGCGATGGTGCTGGGGATCGAAGTCCGTCGCCAGCCCCGCACTCGCCGCGCATGTCAGCAGCGCTCCGGCAAGCCAGGCCATCCAGCGTTTTTGCTGTGGTGACGACACCATCATTGCAGATCTCCCTGTGTCTGCCTTCCAGACACCCCTAGCGCGGCAACAGGCGGCGGTGGGAATGAATGGCCATGAGAATACCGAAACCCGCCATCAAGGTCACGCTGGAGGTCCCCCCGTAGCTGACCAGTGGTAGTGGCACGCCAACCACCGGCAGGATGCCACTGACCATGCCCACGTTGACGAAGACATAGATAAAGAAGGTCAGGATGATACTGCCGGCCAGCAGGCGGCCGAAGGTTTCCTGGGCGGTGCCGGCCAGCCATAGCCCACGTCCCACGATCAGCAGGTAGAGAAACAGGAAGGCCAGCATGCCCACCAGCCCGAACTCCTCACCGAGTACCGCGACGATGAAGTCGGTATGACGTTCAGGAAGGAATTCCAGCTGGGACTGGGTGCCCTGCAGCCAGCCCTTGCCCCAGAAGCCCCCGCTGCCGATGGCGGTGGTCGACTGGATGATGTTCCAGCCTGCGCCCAAGGGATCGCTGTCCGGGTCGAGGAAGGTCAGTACACGCTGACGCTGATAGTCATGCATGTTCATCCACAGCAGCGGCAACGCGGCCGCCACCAGAGCGCTGCATAACAGGATGAAACGCCAGGAGAGCCCGGCCAGCAGGATCACGAACACGCCGGCGATGGTTACCAGCAGCGACGTACCGAGATCAGGCTGCTTGGCGATCAACACCACTGGCAAGCCGATGATCGCCACACAGACCATGAGATCGCGCCAGCGAGGCGGAAGAGGCTGACGGCTCAACCAGGCGGCGACCATCATCGGCATCGCCAGCTTCATCAGCTCCGAGGGCTGAAAGCGAATCAGCCCGGGAATCTCCAGCCAGCGCTGGGCACCCATGCCCATGTCACCGATCAACTCCACGGCCACCAGCATCAGCAGCGCCGCCACGTAGACCGGCGGCGTCCAGCGCAGCAGGGTCGTCGGCGAAAGCTGGGCGAGCCCGACCATCACCGCCAATGCCACGCTGAAACGGATGGCCTGGGCGGTCACCACCGGCAGCCGCTGACCACTGGCGCTGTAGAGCACCACCAGCCCGGCCAGCATCAGCACCAGCAGCATGCCGAGCAGCCAGGGATCCAGGTGGATGCGCGCCCAGAGGCTGCGCCGCCGCGCGATACCGCTCAGCGAGGGCTTCACGGGATGAGCCCGCAGGCCGCGGGTCAGCTCGCTCCAGCTCATCGTCAGCCCCCCGCCACTCGGCTATCTTCCCGTTCAAGCACCTCACGCAGCTGCTGAGTATCCGGCTGATCATCGAGCAGCCAGGCATCGGTCATCGCCTTGGCCAGATGGGCGGCATGGGTGCTGCCCCCGCCGGCATTCTCGACGATCACCGCCACGGCAATCCGGGGGTTCTCCACCGGGGCGAAGGCAATGAACAGGGCATGGTCGCGCAAACGCTCCTTGATCTCGTCGGCGTTGTACTTCTGATCCTGCCCCAGGGAGAATACCTGGGCAGTACCCGACTTGCCTGCCATGCGGTATTCCAGATCCTTGCCAATGCGTCGCGCAGTGCCCTCATGGCCCGAGACCACCTTCTCCATGCCCGAGAAGACGCTATCCCACCAGGCCTGGTTGCTGAGCGTGATGTCGGGTGGAGTATCGGGCAGATCGACAGGAACCTCATGCTCGCCGACACGTAGCGCCAGGCGTGGTTTGACCCAATGGCCGCGATTGGCCAGTACCGCCGTGGCGGTAGCCAGCTGCAGCGGGGTCACCTGCAGGTAGCCCTGGCCGATGCCGACGGAGAGCGTCTCTCCGGGGTACCAAGGCTGATTGAAACGCGCACGCTTCCACTCGCGCGAAGGCATCAGTGCGTCGCTCTGACCCTGGACGTCGTGGGCCACGCGCTGACCGAAGCCAAAGGCCGTCAAGTTGTCGTGAATGCGGTCGATCCCCAATTCATGGGCCAGAGAATAGAAATAGGTGTTATTGGAAACGGTGATGGCACGCTCCAGGTCGACACGGCCATGTCCCCAGCGCAACCAGTTGCGGTAGCGCCGCGAGTCATTGGGCAACTGGTAGTAGCCCGGATCGTAGATCACCTCACTGGGCGTGATAGCGCCCTCCTTGAGGCCGGTGATGGCCATGAAGGGCTTGATCGTCGACCCGGGCGGATAGTGACCGCGGATCGCACGGTTGTAGAGCGGCAGGTCCAGATCCTCGCGAAGCGCGCGATAGGAGGCAACGTCGATGCCGGTGACGAACTGGTTGCTGTCGAACCCCGGCACCGAGGCCAGGGCGAGGATCTCGCCGGTTCGCGGGGCAATCGCCACGATGGAACCACGGCGTCCGTCGAGCAGCTCCACGGCGAGCTTCTGCAACTCGCTGTCCAGCGTCAGGGTCAGGTCCTCGCCCGGGACCGGGTCGGTACGGCCGAGTTCGCGCAGCACCCGGCCGCGGGCGTTGGTCTCGACCTTACGCAGCCCCGCCTGGCCGTGCAGTTCGTCCTCGTAAAAGCGCTCCACGCCAGTCTTGCCGATGAAGTGAGTACCGGCATAGTTGCCGGTATCCAGGCCCGCCAGCTCGTCGGCGTTGATCCGACCGACATAGCCCAGCGCATGCACCATGGTCTCGGCGTCGGGGTAGTAGCGCAACAGCTGCGCCTGGATCTCGACGCCGGGCAGGCGATGACGATTGACCGCGAGGCGGGCGATCTGCTCCTCCTCGAGGTCGCTCATCAGCAGGGCCGGCTGGAAGGGACGCTGGCGCTGCCGGGAGCGCACCCGGAATGCCTTGACCTCCTCAGCGGGAATCTCCAGCAGGTCGACCAGCAGCGACAGGGTGGCATCGAGGTCTTCGACCCGTTCGCGCACCAGGGTGAGATTGTAGGTAGGCCGGTTCTCGGCCAGCAGCACACCGTTGCGGTCATAGATCAACCCGCGGGTGGGCGGCAGCGGCTCGACCCGCACCCGATTCTTCTCGGAGCGCGTGCTGTAGACCTCGTGCTGCACCACCTGCAGATAGAACAGCCGCCCGCCGAGCAGCCCGGTCAGGCATATCACCACCAGCACGGCCAGCAGCGAGCGCATGCGGAAGACGCGCAGCTCCTGTTGCGGATTCTTCAGGGTTTCGCGGCGCCGACGCATGCGCAGTGATGACCTCGGGAGGATTAAGCAAAAAAGCCTTCCACAGCCAAGCTGCCGGAAACGCCTTCAACGGTGATAGGGATGGCCGACCAGCAGCGTCCAGGCCCGGTAGAGTTGCTCGGCGAGCAGGATACGCACCAGCGGGTGGGGCAGCGTCAACGGCGACAGCGACCAGCGCTGGTCGGCACTGGCGGAGAGCGACGGCTCCAGTCCGTCCGGCCCCCCTACCAGCAACACGACGTCACGTCCCTCTTGGCGCCAGGTCTCGGCCTCACGGGCCAGTTGCTCGGTGCTCCAGGCCTTGCCGCCCACTTCCAGGGCGACGAGGCGCTCCCCGCCCTTGAGACGCCCCCGGATACGCTCGGCCTCGAGGGCCGTGGCCCGGGTCATGCCGGCATTCTTGCCACGCTGCCCGGGGACGATCTCCTCGATATCCAGCGTGAAGTCCCTGGGCAATCGTTTGCGATACTCCTCGACCCCGCGCGACACCCAGTCGGGCATGCGTGTGCCCACCGCCAGCAGGCGGAGCCTCATGAACCCTGCACCTCCTCGAGCCGCGACTCCAGGTCGCTGGGCAGATCGGCCCACAGGCGCTCCAGGTCGTAGAGCTGGCGCGTCTCGGGCAACATCACATGCACCACCAGGTTACCCAGGTCGACCAGCACCCAGTCAGCGCCGCCCTTGCCCTCGACACCCAACGGTGCCATGCCCTGTTCCTTGGCGGCCTGGACGACGTTCTCGGCGAGTGCCGCGACATGGCGACTGGAGGTGGCGCTGGCCACCACCATCAGGTCGGTCACGCTGGTCAATCGTGAGACGTCCAGGACGGCGATGTCCTGGGCCTTGATGTCCTCCAGTGCGTCGATCACCAGAATCTTGAGTGCGTCGCTATCCATAAACCCTTCGCGTTAGCCCTTCTTCAGCGGGAAGTCGTTCTGGCCATTGTACCGATTTGACGCCTCATGGGCAGCACTCAGCCATGCCGATAGAGCCCCCGGACGAGCAGATATGCCTCCACGGCCTCCGGCAGCAGGTAGCGCACGCTGAGGCCTGTCGCCAGTCGATGACGCAGCTCAGTGGCCGAAATGGCCATGCGCGATGGCAACCGCAGGCGCAACAGCCTGCCAGCGGGGCGGGCCATCAGCGCCTCGCCCTCCTCGACTTCGCGCCCGGCCAGCAGCTCGACCAGCGCGTCGGGCAAGGCCGCCTGGTGATCGGGTCGATCAATCACCACCACATGGGCCAGCGTGAAGAGTCGCTCCGGCTCGTGCCAGTCGGCCAGCCGCAGGAAGGCATCATGGCCCAGCGCCATCACCAGCCGCGCTTCGTCGCCCAGTTCACGGCGCAACGAGGCGAGGGTGTCGGCGCTGTAGGAGGGGCCGTCACGTTCGAGCTCGCGAGGATCGGCGACCAGGCCCGGCGTGTCACCGATCCCCAGCCGCAACAGGGCGAGGCGCTCGCCGGGCGAAACCCACGGCTCACCGCGCAGTGGGGGCGTGGCGGCGGGCACCATATGCACTCGGTCCAAGGCCAGCGCCTCGCAAAGCTCCACGGCGCTGCGTAGGTGCCCCACATGCACCGGGTCGAAGGTGCCGCCGAGCATGGCGACCCGCGGCGGCGCGGGCAGCTGGCGGTCGGCCCCAACGGGCAGGCCAGTCTCACTCATTGGCGCACCTGGCCGTCGCCCAACACCACGTACTTGCGGGTGGTCAGCCCCTCGAGCCCCACGGGGCCCCGGGCATGCAGACGGTCGGTGGAGATGCCGATCTCGGCGCCCAGCCCGTACTCGAAGCCATCGGCGAAGCGGGTCGAGGCGTTGACCATTACCGAGCTCGAGTCGACCTCGGCAAGAAAGCGACGCGCCAGGCCGTAATGCTCGGTGATGATGGCGTCGGTATGGCGCGAGCCATAGCGTTCGATATGCGCCATTGCGGCATCGATGCCCTCGACCACGCGGATGGCCAGCACCGGCGCCAGGTACTCCGCCTGCCAGTCCGCCTCGCTGGCCGCTGGGATGTCGCCGAGGATCGCCCGAGTGCGCTCGCAGCCGCGCAGCTCGACGCCATGTTCCGCATAGGCACGCGCCAAGCTCGGCAACAGGCTATCGGCCACCGGCGCATCGACCAGCAGGGTCTCCATGGTGTTGCAGGTGCCGTAGCGGTGGGTCTTGGCATTGACGGCGATGGCCAGGGCCTTGTCGGGGTCGGCGCTGGCATCGATGTAGACATGGCAGACACCGTCAAGATGCTTGATCACCGGCACTCGCGCCTCCCGGGTGATGCGCTCGATCAACGACTTGCCGCCACGCGGGATGATCACGTCGACGAACTCCGGCATGCTGATCAGGTGACCCACGGCGGCGCGGTCGGTGGTGGCTACCACCTGTACGGCCGCTTCGGGCAGTCCGGCCTGAGCCAGCCCGGCGCGAATGCAGGCAGCAAGGGCGGCGTTGGAGTCGCGCGCCTCGGACCCGCCCCGCAGGATGGCGGCGTTACCGGCCTTCAGACACAGGCTTGCCGCCTCCAGGGTGACGTTAGGGCGTGACTCGTAGATGATACCGATGACCCCGAGCGGTACCCGCATCTGACCCACCTGAATGCCGCTGGGCCGCGAGCGCAGGCCATCGATCTCGCCGACCGGGTCGGGCAAGGCGGCAACCTGGGCGAGCCCGTCGATCATCGCATCAAGGCGCGTGTCGTCCAGCGCCAGGCGGTCGAGCAGGGCCGATGCCAGGCCGTTCTCGCGCCCGCGGGCAAGGTCTCTCGCGTTGGCGGCCAGCACCTCGCCGCGGGCCTGCTCGAGGTGCTCGGCCATGGCCCGCAGCGCAGCATTCTTGGCCGCGGTGTCGACACGGCGCATGCGGGTGGCCGCGGCGCGGGCATCTTGCCCCAGGCGCTGCATGTAGGCACCGACATCGCTGATATCGCCGATATCGAATGTGGCAGGATCGTGGTCCGAGCGCGAGGCTTGAGCTGTCATGCTGTTGGCTGTCTCCTGGGCCGGCGGCGCCGCTGTCGCGCCGCCGGGGTTATATCGTACCGTTGAACCGCAAGGCGATTCATACTAAGCCACCATGCAGACCAAGTACAAAGTCGGGCGGCTGCGCATCAAACTGCCGGACGATCACCCTGCCTGTCTAACCTCACTCGAAGCGCCGCGCAGGCGCTTATGCCATCACCGTGCGGGCTCGAGCTCATCGGGAAAAAAGCAGTCGATGACTGAGCGCAGACCCGCCAACCTTCACCCCTCACTGCACGACGACGGAGCCCCTCTTGAGTATCGCCGATACCCTCTTCCAGCTAGCCCCCTCGCCGGGGCTATTGCTGCTGATCGTCACCGCCATCGCCCTGGTGGAATCGCTAGCACTGGTCGGTCTGCTGGTGCCCGGCGTGGTGTTGATGACCGCCGCCGCATCGCTTGCCGGCCACCAGGCGATGAGCCTGTACCCGCTGCTCGTCGCCGCCTTCCTTGGGGCGATGCTCGGGGATGGCCTGAGTTTCCTGCTCGGTTACACCCAGCGCGAACGAGTCACTACCCTGTGGCCGCTGTCGCGCCATCCAGAGTGGCTGGCGCGAGGTGCGCGCTTCTTCCAGCGCCATGGTGCGCTGTCGGTGCTGCTGGGACGCTTCGTTGGTCCGGTGAGGCCCGTGGTGCCGCTGATTGCCGGGATGATGCGGATGTCGCCGCGGACCTTCGCCTGGGCCAACCTAGTATCAGCGATACTCTGGGCGCCGGCCTATGTACTGCCGGGTTATCTGCTAGGACGCACCTGGCAAAAGCTACTCGCCGTGCCCGAAGAACTGGAACCCTGGCTGATCGGGCTCGGCGGGCTGGTGGTGGTGCTGGCAGTGGTCTTTTCCTGGGTGCGACACCAGATGACCCGCGAAGGCGGGGTCTATCGGCGGCTTGCCTGGCTCTCGCGGCGCAGCCCCATGGGGCGTCGCCTCTGGCGGCTACTGGCGCCCGCCCATGTGGATGAGCCGCCGCTAGCCTCCTGGTTGCTGTTGATCGTCTCACTGGGCGCCTTCTCTGCCTGGACCCTGGTGGTGATCCACCACGACGGTCCGCTGGCCATGGACACCCAACTGGCGGGCCTGTTACAGACAGTAACCAGGCCCGGCCTGGTCGCAGTCGGTCAGGCGCTGGCACGGGCCGGCGATCTGCTGGGCGTGCTGGCGCTGGTGTTGCCCTGGGCGATATGGCTGCTGTGGCGACGCCAGCTGGCGGTGGTCAGGCATCTCGGCGCCGGTCTGCTCGGCATCGCCCTGCTCAACACCCTGTTCAAGTCCGCCATCGGCCGGGTACGGCCGGATACGCCGGCCTATCTTGCCGACTCCTTCTCCTATCCCAGCGCCCACACCTCGACGGCCGTGGTGCTGTTCGGCATGGCCGCCACCTTTGTCAGCCGCGAGCTGCCCCCGGGGCGGCGCTCCCTGGCCTACTGGGCGGCGATCGCGGTTATCCTGCCCATGGCGCTGTCACGCCTGGTGATCGGGGTACATTGGCTCAGTGACCTGGTCGGCGGCACCTTGCTCGGCCTGGTGGTCTGCGCCCTGGTGCAACTGGCCTGGCAACGCCATCCCCGGCCCTCGTTACGCCCTTGCCCCTGGCATGTGCTGGGTGTTGCCTCGCTGGTGCTGGTCGCGGCCCGTATTATCTGGTTTGCGCCGGTCTAACCTAGCGCCAGCCAAAACCCCACGCCGATCATCAGGGTGCCAGCCAAGCGATTAAGCAGGCGCACGTTGTCGCTGTGCCCCAACAGCCGGCGCAGCGTGCGTCCCCCGCTGGCATAGAGCAGCAGGCAGAGGAATTCGATGGACAGGATCACCGCGATCAATGCCAGCAGTTGGCTGACCAGCGGGCGCGAGGCATCCAGAAAAGGCGGCAGTAGCACCATAAAGAAGGCCCAGCCCTTGGGATTGGCCACCGCGGTGATTAATCCCTGCAGGGCCAGCTGGCCCCGCGCAGCAGGCGGCCCGACGTCCTGCGTCAGGGGGATGGCCATGCGTCCCCGGGAGCGCCACATCATCACGCCCAGGTAGACGAGATAGGCACCCCCCAGCCACTTGAACAGTGCAAAGAGCTCGGGCAGGCGCAACATCAGCGCCGCCACACCGGCCCCAGCGGCGAAGGCCACCAGGCCCACGCCCAGCAGCTCGCCGGCCATCATCCATAGGGTGCGTCTCACCCCCTGAGTCATGCCCAGCACCATGGCCAGGGTCATGCACATGCCGGGAGTGAGCGAGACCAGCAGGAAGGTCGGCACGAACACCGATAGCAGCGAGAGGCTGATCATTCTTCGCCCCAGCGCGGCATCAGGCGATGCTCGATGCCTAATTGGTTGAGGATTCGCGCCACGATGAAGTCGATCAGGTCGTCGACCGACGACGGCCGATGATAGAACCCCGGTGCGGCGGGCAGGATCACCGCTCCCATGCGGGTCAGGGCGAGCATGTGCTGCAGATGGATTGCCGACAACGGCGTCTCGCGGGGCACCAGGATCAGCTGCCGTCGCTCCTTGAGCGCCACGTCGGCGGCGCGCTCGATCAGATTGTTGCTGGCGCCGGTGGCCACCGCCGAGAGGGTGCCGGTGCTGCAGGGGCAGATCACCATGGCCGAGGGCGCCCCGGACCCCGAGGCGACCGGCGCCATCCACTCCTCGCGACCAAAGCAGCGAATCTGGCCGGGCGCCGCCCCACTGCGCTGGGTAAGGACATCGGCCAGCCGTGCAGGTCGTGCCGGCAGTTCGCGGTCGGTCTCGGTGGCGATCACCAGGTGGGCGGCCTTGGAGATCATCACCCACACCTGGTGATCGGCCGCCACCAGCGCCTGGATCAAGCGTAGCCCGTACTGGGCGCCAGAGGCGCCGGTCAGGGCCACCGTGACCGGGTCACGCAGTTCAGTCGGCATGCGCCATCTCCAGCGCCGCCAGCAACTTCTCGTGGATGCCGCCGAAACCCCCGTTGGACATCACCACGATGCGATCCAGCGGCCTCGCCTCGGCAACCAGGGCCGCCACCAGGGCGTCGAGATCCTCGAGCAACCGGGATGGGACCGGGGCTGCCTCGATCACCGGCGACAACGACCAGTCGAGTCCCGGCGGCTGGAACCAGAAGGCCAGGTCGGCGGCCGCAACGCTGGCGGCCAGGCGGTCACGCAGGGTGCCCATGCGCATGGTGTTGGAGCGCGGCTCGATCACCGCCAGCAAACGCCCGCGCGGGGTGGCGGCGCGCAGCCCCTCCAAGGTGGCGGCGATCGCCGTGGGGTGATGGGCGAAGTCGTCGATGACCTCGACCCCCGCCACCTCGCCACGCAGCTCCTGACGCCGTCGTGGCGTCGCGAAACGCGACAGCGCCGCGGCGGCGCGCGGCAGATCGACCCCGCAGACGCTCGCCGCTGCGAGAGCCGCCAGGGCGTTGCGGGCGTTGTGGGCGCCGGTCAGCGTCCAGTCGACCACCGCGTCCTCGTTCACCTCCACCTCGCCGTCATGGCTCTCGTGGATGACCCGGAAGCGCGAACCGTCCTCGCGCTCGAGCTCCAGCCGCCAGGGGCTCGCCGCCGCAGTGCCAAAGCGCTCCAACGGGGTCCAGCGCCCCATCTCGAGCACTCGCTCCAGGGCCGGCTCGCCATCGGCGACCAGTAGCCGGCCCCGTCCAGGTACGGTGCGCACCAGGTGGTGGAACTGTCGCTCGATGGCGGCGAGATCGTCGAAGATGTCGGCGTGGTCGAACTCCAGGTTGCCCAGGATGGCAATCTCGGGGTGGTAGTGGACGAACTTGGAGCGCTTGTCGAAGAAGGCCGTGTCGTACTCATCGGCCTCCACCACGAAGGGGGCCTCGTGGGCGCCGAGCCGAGCCGAGAGGCCGAAGTTTCGTGGCACCCCGCCGATCAGGAAGCCGGGCGCCTGGCCGCCGGCTTCCAGCAGCCAGGCCAGCAGGCTCGCGGTGGTGGTCTTGCCGTGGGTGCCGGCCACGGCGATCACCCGACGCCCCGGCAACACTTCTTCGGCCAGCCACTGGGGGCCGGAGCGGTAGGGCAGCCCCTGATCCAGCACCGCCTCGACCTCGGGATTGCCCCGGGACAGGGCATTGCCGATCACCACCTGGTCCGGCCGCGGCGAGAGGTTGTCCGCCGAGTAGCCCTCGCACAGCACGATTCCCGCCGCCTCGAGCTGAATGCTCATGGGCGGGTAGACGTTGACATCGGAGCCACTCACGGTGAAACCCAGCTCGCGGGCAAGCAGCGCCAGACTGCCCATGAAGGTACCGCAAATGCCGAGGATATGAAGGTGCATGGACGCTCCTGACCGCCAACTTTCGCCGCTTATCGCGACAGGGTTGGGCGAGACTAGCATGGTGCCAGGCGCCCCTCCAGCTTGCCCCTGGCAAGCATAAGCCAAAGAAGCTGGCCAGGTGCGCAGGAGCGCTCGACAAACTCGCCTCGAGCGACTCGGCCCACGGCACTGGATCGCAGCGCTCGGGTGCAGGGCGATAGGGTTTCGGCTAGAATCCCCCACTTTCCTCCCCACTCTCATCGCAGCGACCAGGAGCAGGTAAGCCCCATGGCCCAGCATAACGCCTTCTATGCCCAGTCTGGCGGCGTCACCGCCGTGATCAACGCCAGCGCCTGCGGCGTGATCCAAGCCTGCCGCCGCCATCCGGACCGGATCGGCAAGGTCTATGCCGGCCACAACGGCATCATCGGCGCCCTCACCGAGGATCTGATCGACGTCAGCCAGGAGTCGGAAGAGACCATTGCTGCCCTGCGCCACACGCCCGGCGGCGCCTTCGGCTCCTGCCGTTACAAGCTCAAGGACATCGAATCCCACCGCGCCCACTATGAACGGCTGATCGAGGTCTTCAAGGCGCACGACATCCGCTACTTCTTCTACAATGGCGGCGGCGACAGCGCCGATACCTGCCTCAAGGTCTCGCAGCTCTCTGAGAAGCTCGGCTATCCGCTGACGGCCATCCACGTGCCCAAGACCGTCGACAACGACCTGCCCATCACCGACAACTCGCCGGGCTTTGGCAGCGTGGCCAAGTACATCGCCACCTCAACCCTGGAGACCTCGCTGGACATCGCCTCGATGTGCGCCACTTCCACCAAGGTCTTCGTGCTCGAAGTCATGGGGCGCCACGCCGGCTGGATCGCCGCCGCCGGGGCGCTGGCTGGCCAGGGCGAAGATGAGCCGCCGCACCTGGTGATCTTCCCCGAGGTGCATTTCGACCGCGCCAGGGTGATGGCCCGGGTGGAAGAGTCGGTCAAGACGTACGGCTACTGCGTGATCGTGATCTCGGAAGGCGCACGCTACGAGGACGGCACTTTCCTCGCCGACGCCGGCAACACAGACGCCTTCGGTCACCGCCAGCTGGGTGGCGTGGCGCCGACCCTGGCCGGCATGGTCAAGCAGGATCTGGGCTACAAGTACCACTGGGCGGTGGCCGACTACCTGCAGCGAGCCGCCCGTCACCTCGCCTCGAGGACCGACGTCGAGCAGGCCTACGCGGTGGGCGAGAAAGCCGTGGAGCTGGCCATCGCCGGCAGAAACGCGATGATGCCGGCGATCAAGCGCGTCAGTGACAGCCCCTACGAGTGGCGCATCGAGGCGGCTGCGCTAGCCGAAGTCGCCAACCGCGAGAAATTCATGCCGCGGGAGTTCATCCGCGAGGACGGCTTCGGCATCACCGCGGCCTGCCGCCAGTACCTGTCGCCGCTGATCCAGGGCGAGGACTTCCCGCCCTTCGAGAACGGCCTGCCGAAGGTGGCGCACCTCAAGCGGGCGCGGGTCACGCGCAAGCTGACCGAGTTCACGATCTAACACGCTTCCTGCTGTGAGGGGGCCGTCACGGTAACTCCGAATGAAACCTGGCTTACCGCAACAACCAGGAGAACACCAGCAACAGCAGCAGGATGCCCGCCACGCCTTGCCAGAAGCGGGTCGACTCCTGTCGCCTGGGCTTCTCCTCCACCACGTCACGGCCTGGGTCCCGCAGCGGGCGCAACGCGCAACGGAACTCCGACATGCGCCGATAGCGCAGCGCACGCTGGGGGTCGAGGGCGCGGCGCAGTGCCGCGTCCAGGGCCACGGATACCTGTGGATTGAAAGTGCGAGCACTGCGGTAGGTGAGCTGTTCCAGATCGGTATGGCTACGCAGCCGGTTTGGTGCCAGCGCATAGGGCAGCTCGCCGGTAAGCAACCAGTAGATGGTCGAAGCCAGGGAGTACTGGTCGCTGCGTCGACCGACATCATCCTCCAGCGCATACTCCGGCGCGCTGTGCTCGGTGACCCCGAGCTGTCGGACCAGCTCCCTGGAGCGGCGATGGCCTTCTCCGTTGCGCAGGTGGCAGGCACTGAAATCGGCCAGCACCACCTGGCCATGCACATCGATCAGCACGTTGTCGGGGTGAATGCGCTGATGCAGCAGGTCGCGGTGGTGCAGGGCCTGCACCGCCTTGACCAGCTGATTGGCGATGTCGAGGCGCTGCTCGAGGCTCGCCTGGGGATGGCGCCGGGCCCACTCGATTAGGGTCTCGCCCTTGACGTGGGCCATCAGATAGTAAAGATAGCGCCGCGGCCGCGAGGACTGCATGATGCGCACCACGAAGGGCGATTTGACGCGCTCCACCACCCATTGCTGCAACAGGAAGTGCTCTAGGTAGGCGTTACGGCTGGAGAGCTCGGGACTCGGCGCCTTCATCACCATCTCGCGGCTGCTGTGCAGGTCGCGAACATGGTAGACCCGCGATTGGGCCGTGCGCGAGAGCACCGACAACACCTCGAAGCCATCGAGGCGATCGCAGGGCGAGAGCTCGGGAGGAATCGGCAGGTCACCGTAGACGCGGCCGAGCTTGTCCTCAGAGGCCTCATCGGGCAGGGCGTCGATGCGGACCAGCTGGAAACAGAACTGATCGCTGCCGTAGCCCCGCGCCTGAGCGCGCTCGCGCGCCGCCGCGCTCAGGCGTTCGCAGGCAGCATCCAGGTCGCTGGCATCCTCGCGGATCAGTCGCACATAGTCCGAGGGCATCAGGGTGCCTTGCACAGGCTGGGTGGTAAACAGAAAGATGTCGCCCTGCTTGAGCGCCATGCTGGCGTAATCGATCTCCAGCCCACTGTCCATGCCCATCGCCCGGGAGGGGTAGCGATAGCCGCCCAGGTCGGTGACATGGTCCCGGGAGAGCTGCTCGAATTCGGCGCCGCGCAGACGGAACACCAGGGTATCGCCCACGTGAAAGAGGTGCGCCTCGCGACCACGGTAGATCATGGCGGAGAATGAGCAGACATAGCTGCCGTCCGATATCTGGCGATTGTGGCTGAAGCACCAGGCATTCAGCGCTCTGAGCACGCGGGTCGCCGAGGTCTTGACGTCCCAGTGATCGGGAGTCGAAAAGTAGTCGGCCAGAAAGCCCTTCACGCTGAGATCTCCCGCCTGCTTGGCCAGGTGGTTACGTGAGGTGGCGTCGCTGATCAGCGCGCAGGCACCCTTCGCGGCGAGCAGGGGGGGCTCGGGGAAGCGCACCGCCATCGAGCTGCGATGCCGCCGCCGATCAGGCGCCACGAAGGCCTGACCGAAGCTCAGTGACAGGTCCACGGGTGTCAAAGGCAATCTCCCTAGCCATCGTGGCGAGCCGCCGGACATCGGCAGGCGCCTTCAATCGGAGCACCATGATACACCCTGCCCTGCCGACTGGCTCCTCGACCAAAGACCCGCTTGTCACCTCAGGTCGATTGGTAATCCCCGCGTCGGCTTCGTATAATTCGGCGGATTTTGCGCCTGCCTGATTCGCCAAGCCTGAATGTGCCAAGCCTCAATTTGCCAACCCAAGGAAGCGACGATGAACCTCGACAACATCCCCGCCGGCAAGGATCTCCCCAACGATGTCTACGTGGTGATCGAGATCCCGGCCAATCACACACCGATCAAGTATGAGATCGACAAGGACATGGGTGCCCTGCTGGTCGACCGCTTCATGGCCACCCCGATGTTCTATCCGGCCAACTACGGCTTCATCCCGCACACCCTGGCCGACGACGGCGATGCCCTGGATGCCCTGGTGGTCACACCCTACCCGGTTCAGCCCGGGGCAGTGATCCGCGCTCGTCCGGTGGGCATCCTCAACATGACTGATGAGGCCGGCGAGGACGCCAAGCTGATATGCGTTCCGCATCCCAAGCTCTCGAGCCAGTATGACGAGGTGCAGGAAGTCACCGACCTGCCCGAGCTGCTGCGCCAGCAGATTGCCCACTTCTTCGAGAACTACAAGGATCTTGAGAAGGGCAAGTGGGTTAAGGTGGAGTCCTGGGAGGGTAACGAGGCAGCCTGCAAGGCTATCGAGAAGGCCGTGGCCGCCTACGAGAAAGCCTGATCCTGAATCGGCGGTCACCACCAGCCGCCACAGACGCCAACCGGCCGCCTCTGGGCGGCCGGTTGGCGTCTGTGGATACCCGCTGCCATCAGTTCGGCGACGACGGAGACGTGGCGTTCGGCTCGGATGCGCTGTCGCCGCTGCCCTGC
The DNA here is from genome assembly GCF_004361885.1 of Halomonas ventosae. GTDB lineage: Bacteria > Pseudomonadota > Gammaproteobacteria > Pseudomonadales > Halomonadaceae > Halomonas > Halomonas ventosae_C. The sequence continues at coordinate 115,698 of NZ_SNWH01000001.1, read as the reverse complement.
CCCGCCGTCTCGACGGGCGTGTCACCCTTCCCAGCAGACGCCTCGCCGCCAGCGGCCCCTTGTCCAGCGTTCTCTCCCTTAGCGGAGGCAGAACCGTCGCCGGTATCGATGGGCGGTTGTTCACTGGCATTCTCGCTGGGCTGCGCCTTACTCCCGGGCGATTCGCTGGTCGTCGGCGCGGAGACAGCCGTTACCTCGCCGAGGGACGTGGTGATCTGGCGAGCCAGATCCCGGGCACGCACCAGGTAGTTAGCCAGTACCAGCGAATGATTGGCGAAGATGCCGAACCCGGAGCCATTGAGTACCAGCGGGCTCCACAGCCGGCGCTGGCTGCTCTGGAGTTCGGCGACCAGCTGTTCCCAGCGCTTGCTGACTCCGGCCGAGGCCAGCACGTCAGCCTGATCCCGGCGCACCGCCTCGAGCAGATGCATCAAGGCCCATGCCTGACCGCGCGACTCGAAGAACACATCATCGACCCGATACCAGGGCGTTCGCGCCGGCAGCGCCTCGGTGTCGATGTTCAGGTCACGCAATTCATCACGACTGCCAATACTCGCGGTGAGTCGTCGGCCCAGTTCGTCCAACGAGCCGGTGATCGCCTCCAGCCAGGCGGTCAGGCCCTGCCCCTGATTACCGAATGCGGCGTCACCGCCCTCTCCCAGCGAATCAAGATAGTCCTTCAGGCCGTCAAGAGCCTGTGCCAGGTGCTTCTCGGTGCCGGGATAAAGCCAGTCGCGGCTGTCGGTCATCAGGCGCGCTTTCACGGTCTGAAGTTGTGGCGCCGATGTCTGTTCCATGGCGGGTAGCGACCGCGCGAGTCGGCGAGCCTGGCTAAGCACGCCCAGCTCCCAGGCCGGCATGTTGTCGAGCCACAGCCCGGGCGGGGCGAGATCGTTACGCAGATACCCGCCCGGCTTCTCCAGCAGGGTCTCGACCAGGGTCATCAAGGCAGCGGTGGTCACGGCGCCGCGGGCCGCTGTGCTGCCCGAGGATGCGCCACGCTGTTCAACGACGGCCTGCTCCACGTCGAAGCTTGCCGGGGTACGGCTCCACCAGATGCCCAGCCCCAGACACACCACCAGATAGATCACCAGCAGGGCCAGCAGCGGCTTCCAGATCCAGCCATACTCCGGACGCTCGAGTGCGTTATTGCGACTGCGGCGCCTCGCGGCACCCTTTCGAGTCAATGCCATGATCACGGTTCCTTGGTGATGAAAGCGTCCGGCGGCGCGACAATCCAGCGCAACCTTCCGGGCAGGAGGCCATCAACAACGTCCTGCTTCTGCGATATCCTAGCAGCACCTCGGCCGCAAAGCCGATGGGGAACATGCCCTCGAGAAAGGGATCGAATCTTGCTCACCTCACCCACGAGTTCATGCAACGAGGAAAAGCCGTGTCGATCATCCTGCGTCTCGCCCTGCTGTTCACGCTGCTGCTCCCGCTTTGCGCCCAGGCGCAGTGGCTCTCCCAAAACGATGACTCGACGTTTCTGCCAGTGCGTGAAGCCTTCCAGCCCAGCGCCTGGCACGATGGCGAGACCCTCTTCGTCAGCGTCGAGAATGCCGAGGGCTACTATCTTTATCGCCACCAGTTCGCCGTCGAGACCGACGTGGGAGGTCTCGAGCTAGGCAAGCCCGAGCTCCCTCCGGGGCTGGCGAAGAGCGACGAGTTCCTAGGCGATGTTAACGTCTTCTATGATAGCGTGGTCTTCGAGGTACCCCTCGAACCGGGCCACCAGGGTCCGCTGGACATCACCCTGACCTTCCAGGGCTGCGCCGATGCCGGCCTGTGCTATCCACCGGAACGCGTCGAGCTGACCGCCGCCGAGGGCGCGGCACCGGCGGCTTTCGCCGGTTGGACGTCGCCTGGAGAGGCCACCGGGCGCGATAGGGCCATTGCCGGCAATGCGGCCAGCGACGCCGCCCCGCGAAGCGAGGATGGTCGCTTCCGGTCCCTGATGGCCGAGGCCAGCCTGCCGCTGGTGCTTGGGCTCTTTTTCCTCGCCGGCCTGGGGCTGACCTTCACGCCCTGCGTGCTGCCCATGGTACCGATTCTCTCCGCGATCATCGTCGGCCAGCATCCAAGCCGGTCCCGCGCCTTCTTCCTTTCGGTCAGCTACGTGGCCGGGATGGCCCTGACCTATGCCGCCGTGGGTGTGCTGATGGGACTCTTCGGCGCCGGACTCAACCTCCAGGCGAGGCTGCAGTCGGCTCCCGTGCTGATCACCTTCGCCGTGCTCTTCACCCTCTTTGCGCTGGCCATGTTCGGCAGCTTCGACTTGCGCCTATCGCCCCGGCTGGCCGGCCGCATCGATGCCTGGCAGACCCGTGCCCAGCGCAGCGGACCCGCCGGCCTGGCCCTGGCCGGGGCACTATCGGTGCTGGTGGTCTCTCCCTGCGTCTCGGCGCCGCTGGCCGGCGCCCTGGTGTTCATCTCGACCAGCGGCAATGCGCTGATGGGGGGAGCCGCACTATTGGCACTGGCCCTGGGCATGGGGGTTCCTCTGCTGCTGGTGGGCACCTTCGGCACCACCCTGCTGCCCCGTTCCGGGGCCTGGATGAAGGGTGTCAAGGCCGCCTTCGGCATCCTGCTGCTGGGGGTCGCCATCTGGCTGGTGGAGCGTCTACTGCCGGGCAGCATCGCGCTGCTGCTGTGGGCCGGTCTTTCCATCGGCAGTGCCTTGGCACTGGGTGCGCTGACCGTCAACCAGACCCAGGGCTGGCCACGAGTCCGTCAAGGGGCAGGCGTCATGCTGCTGGTGTGGGGCATCGCCCTGGTGATCGGCGCATCACGTGGCGGCAATGATCCGCTACGGCCCTTGGCCCCCACCCCCCCGGCGGCCGGCATCGCCACCACGCAAGCGGCCACCGACAAAGACGAGATCACCATCGTGGAGACGCTTGAAGAGCTTCAGGCCTCACTGGCCGCAGGTGAAGCACCGGCCTTCGTCAACTTCACCGCCGACTGGTGCATCTCCTGCAAAGTGATGGAGCGCAACGTCTACCCCGCACCCGAGGTGGCGGGCCAGCTGACCCACTTCAGGCGCATCAATGTCGATGTCACCGACAGCGACGCCCCTAGCCGCGAGGTACTGGATCACTATCAGCTGTTTGGCCCGCCCAGCCTGCTGTTCTTCGAAGGCGGCGAAGAGTTGCGCGATGCTCGGGTGCAAGGCGAGGTGAATGCCGCCCAACTGGCCCGCCACCTGGAAGGTGTGCTGGAGTGGCTGGATCGCCGAAAGGCTGAGCGCGACACGCGGCAAGCCGTCTCGAACACTGTTCCTGACGGCTGGACATCCTAGCCGCTTTTCGTCAGACTCCGCCTTCATCGCTCTTTCATGGTCAATAGATGCCTCAAGACACGTCATCGTGTCGGGATCTATTGCAAGTTGGCCGGGATTGACATCACCCGGAATACGCCCAACCCCATCGGTCGAGACAACGTCATGGATATCCGCAAGGTCAAGAAGCTGATCGAACTGCTTGAAGAGTCCAACATCAGCGAGATCGAGATCCAGGAAGGGGAGGAATCGGTTCGTATCAGCCGCCATCCCAACGGCACGAACTGGCAGACGCCCATGCCCCAGGCGGCCTCGGCAGCGTCGACCACCCAAGCCCCCTCTTCGACGGCTGAACCCGCCGCCGATACCGCGCCAGTCTACAAGGGGCATACCATCAACTCGCCGATGGTAGGTACCTTCTACCGCTCCCCGGCACCCGGTTCCAAGGCCTTCGTCGAGGTCGGCTCGAGCGTCAAGAAGGGCGAGACCGTATGCATCGTCGAAGCGATGAAGATGATGAACCAGATCGAGGCCGATCGTGATGGCGTGATCGAGGCCTTCCTGGTGGAGGATGGCGAACCGGTCGAGTTCGACCAGCCGATGCTCGTGATCGCCTGACGCTCCCCTGTCCTGATCTGATCATTCACCCAACTGGCGGATTTCTCATGTTGGACAAGGTCCTCATCGCCAATCGCGGCGAGATCGCCCTACGTATCCTGCGCGCCTGCAAGGAGCTGGGCATCAAGACAGTGGCGGTGCATTCAACGGCTGATCGCGAGCTGATGCATGTGCGTCTCGCCGACGAGGCGGTGTGCATCGGCCCGGCATCATCGGCAAGTTCCTACTTAAACATACCGTCGCTGATCAGCGCTGCAGAAGTCACCGACGCCAGTGCCATCCACCCCGGCTATGGCTTCCTCTCCGAGAATGCCAACTTCGCCGAGCAGGTCGAGCGTTCTGGATTCACCTTCATTGGTCCGCGCGCCGAGACCATCCGCCTGATGGGCGACAAGGTCAGCGCCATCGAGTCGATGAAGAAGGCCGGCGTACCGACTGTCCCCGGTTCCGACGGCCCGCTCGGCGACGATGAGGCAGAGATTCTCGCCGTGGCGCGGCGCATCGGCTATCCGGTGATCATCAAGGCTGCCGCCGGCGGTGGCGGGCGCGGCATGCGCGTGGTACATACCGAAGCGCATCTACTCTCGGCGGTCAATGTGACCCGCACCGAGGCCCACTCCGCCTTCGGCGACGGCACCGTCTACATGGAGAAGTTCCTCGAGAACCCGCGCCACGTGGAGGTACAGGTGCTGGCCGACGGCCAGGGCAATGCCATCCATCTCTATGATCGTGACTGCTCGCTGCAGCGCCGCCACCAGAAGGTGATCGAGGAGGCACCCGCCCCGGGGATCGACGAGACTGCCCGCGCCGAGGTTCTCGAGGCGTGCCGCGAGGCATGCATCACCATCGGCTACCGCGGCGCCGGCACCTTCGAGTTCCTCTACGAAGATGGCCAGTTCTTCTTTATCGAGATGAACACCCGCGTCCAGGTAGAGCACCCGGTCACCGAGATGGTGACCGGCGTGGACATCGTCCGTGAGCAACTGCTGATCGCCTCGGGCCTGCCGCTGTCGGTACGCCAGCAGGATGTCACGCTTGCCGGTCATGCCTTCGAGTGCCGTATCAACGCCGAAGATGCCCGTACCTTCATGCCCTCGCCCGGCAAAGTGACTCTCTACCACCCGCCCGGCGGTCTTGGCGTGCGCATGGACTCTCACATCTACACGGGCTACACCGTGCCGCCCCACTACGACTCGCTGATCGGCAAGCTGATCACCTGGGGGGTAGACCGCCAGACGGCGCTGATCCGCATGCGCAACGCCCTGGACGAGCTGCTGGTAGAAGGCATTAAGACCAACACCGACCTGCACAAGGATCTGGTGCGCGATGGCTACTTCCAGCAGGGTGGCGTGAACATCCACTACCTAGAGAAGAAGCTGGGGCTTTAGCCTCAACGCACGCGGCATCTCCCGAACGCCTCTCCTATGCCAGCAGCGAGGGGCGCCGGGGCAGGCTTAGAGGGGGTTCTACGCCAGGGATGGCGTCGGTAGCGCCCCCGAACAAACCTGTCGCCAGATCAGCCCCGAGGCACCTGCACGTTCCACCAGCCCCCACCTTCTTCCTCACCAACTATTACGGACGCCCCATGCCCTGGCTGCAACTCAAGGCCCGCATTGCCCCTGAGCACGCTGAGTGTCTCGAGGAACTGCTGCTCGCCGAAGGCGCCACCGCCATCACCCTGCAGGACGCCTTCGACGACCCGGTCTTCGAACCGGAGCGCGGCACCACCCCGTTGTGGGACGAGACGCTGCTCAGCGGCCTCTACGACGACCTGGAGGGCATTGATGCGATGCTGGATCGGGTACGCCAGGCCTGGGCCGTGGAATTTCCCCAGGAGCCCTGCCCCGAGGTGGAGGTTGAGCTGTTGGCCGACCGCGACTGGGAGCGTGAATGGATGGTGGACTTCCAGCCGCTACGCATGGGCGAGTGGCTGTGGATCGTGCCCAGCTGGCACGCCCCGCCGGCACCCGACGCCGTCAACCTGCTGCTCGACCCCGGGCTGGCTTTCGGCACCGGCACCCACCCCACCACGGCGCTGTGCCTGGCCTGGCTCGACAGCCTGGCGGTGGCCGGCGAACTGCAGGACCGAGCGGTGCTCGACGTGGGCTGCGGTTCGGGCATCCTGGCCATTGCCGCTCTCAAACTGGGTGCCCGACACGCCACCGCTACCGACATCGACCCCCAGGCGCTGCAGGCCAGCCGCGATAACGCCGAGCGCAACGGCGTCACCGAGGCCGACCTGCGGCTCGGCTACCCCGAGCAGCTCGAGGCAGGCAACTTTGCGCTGGTGGTCGCCAACATCCTGGCGGGCCCTCTGGTGGCGATGGCCGAGGAGATCGCCGGCCGCCTGGCCCCGGGAGGCCGACTGGCCCTCTCGGGGATCCTCGAGGGCCAGGCCGAGGAGGTGCGGCGAGCCTACCGCGACCAGGGCCTGGTGATGGACGAACCGACGACGCGCGAGGGCTGGGTGCTGCTGCCCGGGCGACGCCCCTGACAGGCCTTCGCCTTGAGTAGCGGTTCACCAGCCCTCCTCTGGGGCGTATGATATTTAGCCCCTGACGCCAGCGACCTGACCATGTCCAACTCTTGCCCTCTGCCCCGCATCGGCCGCCACCTGCTGGCCACCCGCGTGATCCTGGCGCCCATGGCCGGGGTCACCGACCGCCCGTTCCGAATGCTCTGCCGTCGCCTCGGCGCCGGCCTGGTGGTAGGCGAGATGGTCACCTCAGACCCCCGCCTATGGCATACCCGCAAGTCGCGGCTGCGCATGGACCATCGCGGTGAGCCCGGCCCGCGCAGCGTGCAGATAGCCGGTGGCGACGCGGAGATGCTCGCCGAGGCGGCGCGCCTCAACGCCGCGATGGGCGCCGAGATCATCGACATCAACATGGGCTGCCCCGCCAAGAAGGTCTGCAACAAGGCCGCCGGCTCCGCCCTGCTGCGCGACGAGGTCGTGGTGGCCAAGATCCTCCAGGCGGTGGTCGCCGCGGTGGACATCCCGGTGACGTTGAAGATCCGCACCGGCTGGTGTGCCGACAGCAACAACGGCGTGCGGGTCGCGCGCATCGCCGAGGACACCGGTATCCAGGCTTTAGCCGTGCATGGCCGCCATCGCCAGCAGCGCTATGGCGGCGAGGCGGAGTACGAGACCATCGCCGCCATCAAGGCCGCCGTAGGCATCCCGGTATTCGCCAACGGCGATATCGCGTCTCCCGCCAAGGCCGCCCGTGTCCTCGACTATACGGGGGCGGATGCGGTGATGGTCGGCCGCGCCGCCCAGGGCAACCCCTGGATCTTCCGCGAGATCGACCACTACCTGCGCCATGGCCAGCGACTTGCCCCGCCGAGCGACAAGGAGCGTGCCGAGGCTCTTCGTGACCACCTGACAGCCCTGCATGACTTCTACGGCAGGCACCTGGGGGTGCGCATCGCGCGCAAGCATCTCGGCTGGTACCTGGCCGGGGATGATCGTTTCGACGACGCCGGGCAACATGCCCTGCGGGCCACCTTCAACGGCCTGGAGAGTCGCCATGCCCAGCGTCGCTTCATCGATGAACTCTTTCGTCACGACCCTGCCGCGACGCCCCGTCGCATCGCTCGGGACGTGGCACCGGATGGAGTCTGTGCCGCATGACCAGCCGTCAATCCTTTGATCAAAATACCGTGCAGCCCGAGCGGGAAGCCCGGTCTTCCCCTGATCTCGACTTGCTAAGCGAAGGCGCTCGATCGGAGATAGCGGTCGAGCGCCCTCTGCGCGAGGCCGTGGAAGCCTCGCTGATACGCTACTTCGATCACCTTGACGGCAGCAGTGCCTCCGACCTCTACGCCATGGTGATGGCCGAGGTCGAAGCGCCGCTATTGGCTGCGGTGCTCAAACATGCTCAGGGCAACCAGACCCGCGCCGCCGAAATGCTCGGCCTCAATCGCGGAACCCTGCGCAAGAAACTCAAGCTCTATGGCCTGATCTGACCTCCTTTCCTACCTCGACAGAAGAGTGACTTCCATGGCCCACGCCACCTCCACCGCGGTTCGCCGAGCCCTGATCAGCGTCTCCGACAAGACCGGCATCGTCGACTTCGCCCGACGACTCGCCGAGCAAGGCGTCGCCTTGCTTTCTACCGGTGGCACCTTCCGCCTGCTTCAGGAGAGCGGCATCGACGTGACCGAGGTCTCCGCGCACACCGGCTTCCCTGAGATCATGGATGGCCGGGTCAAGACGCTTCACCCCAAGATCCACGGCGGCATCCTGAGCCGCCGCGGCCAGGACGATACGGTGATGGCGGAGCATGGCATCGATCCCATCGATATGGTGGTGGTCAACCTCTACCCCTTCGCGGCTACTGTGGCACGCCCGGACTGTAGCCTCGAGGATGCCATCGAGAACATCGATATCGGTGGTCCCACCCTGATACGTGCCTGTGCCAAGAATCATGCCCACACCACCGTCGTAGTGGAGGCCGGCGACTATGCCCGCGTGCTCGGCGAGATCGCTGCCGGTGACGGCGCCGTGAGTGAGGCGACCCGCTTCAACCTGGCGGTCAAGGCTTTCGAGCATACGGCTGCCTATGACGCTGCCATCGCTGACTACCTCGGGCAACGGGTTCCCGGTGGCGAGGACGGCTTCCCGCGCACCTACAACCTGCAGTTCCACAAGAAGCAGGCCATGCGCTATGGCGAGAACCCCCACCAGAGCGCCGCTTTGTATGTGGAAGCCGATGCCTGCGAGGCCGGCGTAGCGACCGCCATGCAGTGGCAGGGCAAGGCGCTGTCCTTCAATAACGTCGCCGATACCGATGCCGCCTTCGAGTGTGTCAAGGCCTTCACCGACACCGCCTGCGTGATCGTCAAGCATGCCAATCCCTGCGGCGTAGCGGTGGGTGCCACCCCCAAGGAAGCCTATGAAAAGGCCTTCGCCACCGACCCGACCAGCGCCTTCGGCGGGATCATCGCCTTCAACGTGGCGCTTACCGCCGAGACCGCTCGCGCGATCATCGACCGCCAGTTCGTCGAGGTGATCATCGCCCCCGGGGTGGCCGAGGAGGCGCTTGCCATTATTGCCGAGAAGAAGAACGTGCGACTGCTCGACGTCGGTACCAAGTGGCCGGGCAAACGCGAGCATGCCCACGACTTCAAGCGCATCACCGGCGGCCTGCTGGTGCAGGACCGCGACCTGGGCATGGTTGGTCGCGACGAGCTGAGCGTGGTCACTGAACGAGTGCCCAGCGAGCAGCAGATGCGCGACCTGGCCTTCGCCTGGAAGGTGGCCAAGTACGTCAAGTCCAATGCCATCGTCTATGCCAAGAACGGCCAGACCATCGGCGTGGGCGCCGGTCAGATGAGCCGGGTCTACTCGGCGAAGATCGCCGGCATCAAGGCCGCCGACGAAGGCCTCTCGGTTCCCGGATCGGTGATGGCAAGCGATGCCTTCTTCCCCTTCCGCGACGGCATCGATGCCGCCGCCGCCGCCGGCATCGCGGCGGTCATCCAGCCCGGCGGCTCGATGCGCGACCAGGAGGTAATCGACGCCGCCAACGAGGCCGGCATCGCCATGGTCTTCACCGGCATGCGCCACTTCAAGCACTGACGACTGCGCCTGCGGCGAGCTGGAAGCTGGAAGCTGGAAGCTGGAAGACAGCTTGAACCAACCCCAGTAAGCACAACACCCCCGTCGGGCAACCTTCGGGGGTGTTTTTCTTCCAGCTTCGGGCTTACGGCTTAAAGCTCCGGGCGGAACCCGGTCAGCCCAGATCGATGCAGAGGTACTTGGTCTCCAGGAACTCGTCGAGCCCCTGATGGCCACCCTCGCGCCCCAGGCCCGAGGCCTTGACTCCGCCGAAGGGGGCGGCGGCGTTGGAGATCAACCCGGTGTTGATGCCTACCATGCCGTACTCCAGGGCGTCGGCGACGCGCCAGACGCGTCCCAGATCTCGGGAATAGAAGTAGGAGGCCAGGCCATACTGGGTGTCGTTGGCCATGTTGACGGCATCTTCCTCGTCATCGAAGGGGAACACCGCCGCCAGCGGACCGAAGGTCTCCTCGTGGGCCACCTTCATGCGGTCGTTGGCGAAGCTGATCAGCGTCGGGCTGAAGAAGTTGCCGCCCAGCGGGTGGGGATGCCCCCCCAGCAACAGTTCGGCGCCCTGATCCACGGCGTCATGGACATGCTCGCTGACCTTGGCCACCGCCTTGTCGTCGATCAGCGGCCCGATGTTGACACCCTCCTGGGTGCCGTCACCGACCTTGAGTTCGCTGTTCATGGCGACCGCCAGCTTCTCGCAGAAGGCATTGACGACGCTGGACTGAACCAGGAAGCGGTTGGTGCATATGCAGGTCTGACCGGCGTTGCGGAACTTGGCGGCCATGGCGCCCTCCACCGCAGCATCCAGGTCGGCATCCTCGAAGACGATAAAGGGGGCATTGCCGCCCAGTTCCAGGGAGATCTTCTGGATGTGTTGGGAGGCATGGGCCATCAACTGGCGACCGACCTCGGTGGAACCAGTGAAGGTGATCTTGCGCACCAGCGATGACTCGGTCATGGCAGCGGCGATCTCGGAGGCGCGTCCCGGCACCACGTTGAACACACCACGTGGCACGCCGGCGCGCTCCGCCAGCTTGGCCAGCGCCGTGGCCGAGAACGGGGTCTGGCTGGCTGGCTTGATCACGAAAGTGCAGCCGGCCGCCAGGGCGGCACCCGCCTTACGAGTAATCATCGCCGCAGGGAAGTTCCAAGGAGTAATAGCGCCCACCACGCCAACGGGCTGCTTGGTGACCACGATGCGCTGGTTGGGCTTGGCGGCGGGGATGGTCTCGCCGTAGATGCGGCGCCCCTCCTCGGCGAACCAGCGCAGGAAACTCGCCGCGTAGACGATCTCGCCGGCAGCCTCCTTGAGCGGCTTGCCCTGCTCGAAGGTCATGATCATGGCCAGATCGTCCTGATGCTCGAGCATCAGGTCGTGCCATTTCATCAGGATGTCGGCGCGCTCCTGAGCCGTCAGCGAACGCCACGCCGGCAGGGCGGAATCCGCCGCGGCGATGGCTCGCTCGGTCTCGGCCCGGCCCAGGCGCGGCACATCCCCCATGGTCTCGCCGGTCGCGGGGTTGATGACGTTGATCTGCTCACCGCTGTCGGCGGCGACCCAGCTGCCGTCGATGTAGGCAAAGGGACAGTAGAGCTGCGTTTCCTTGAGGGCTTGCATGGTCATCTCCTGCCGCGATGGCGGCCTGGTGTCGGTTGCTCTTGCCATGCTAAGCCAAACATCCCGCTGTACCAAGCATCGAGGTCTGTCATCGTGAGGAAAGCGAACCGCTCAACGCGGTCGGCGGGGCTCGCGGGAATCGGAAAGAGTGACGGAGACCGAATCGGCGAAGCGCAGCGCATGCGGCTTGTCGATCTCTACCTGGGCGGTCAGCACCTGGTCGTGGCCCATGATCAGATCTAGCACCTCACGGGTCATGCGCTCCAGCAACAAGAAGCGGTGATCCTCCACCAGTGCGATCACCTGCTTAGTGATGGTGCGATAGTTAAGCGCCTGCTCGATATGATTGAATTCAACCGCCTTGTCGGCACGATAGCGAATCACGGCATTGATCACCACATCCTGGCGATTCCTGATCTCATCTTCCTTGATGCCGATATGGGTGCGCAGCCGCAGATTCTTGATGCGGATCGTCGCGAGGTCATGGTCGAAGTGCTGGTCATCCAGAACATGCATGGACATGGCGGAACTCCTTGGGGAATCAGCGGCCGCTGACCAGGGTGAGGAACTCCTGGCGGGTGCTCTGCTTCACGCGGAAGGCACCGAGCATCACCGATGAGGTCATGCTGGAGTTCTGCTTCTCGACCCCGCGCATCATCATGCACAGATGGCGCGCCTCGATTACCACCGCGACCCCATGCGCCTCGGTGACACGCTGCACCGCCTCAGCGATCTGGCGGGTCAAGTTCTCCTGGATCTGCATGCGCCGGGCGTACATGTCGACAATGCGCGCAAACTTGGAGAGCCCCATAACCTTGCCACTGGGCAAGTAGGCGATATGACACTTGCCGATGAACGGCAGCAAGTGGTGTTCGCACATGGAGTAGAGCTCGATATCCTTGACCAGCACCATCTCGTCGGTCTCGGACTCGAACACCGCGCCGTTGACGATCTCCTCCAGCGACTGGGCGTAGCCACGATTAAGGAACTGCATCGCCTTGGCGGCACGCTTGGGCGTGTCACGCAGGCCTTCACGATCGGGATCCTCTCCCAGTTCGTGAATGATACGTCGGTAGTGATTGGCGAGTTCTTCGGTCATGGTCAGGCCCCGTGGCAATGTCAGTGTCCGCTGTGTCTCTGATGGATGGCCGGCCATCACAATTATGTACAGAAGATATACATATTTTTTTATCCGTACAATAAAAGGGTATCGGGACAGACCATTCTAGCGCATGACGCCCGGGAACGCAGGCGGGGCGAGTCCCGGGCAGTGACATCATGTCGCGTCCTGGCGCCGCGCGTCGGCTGCCGCCGGGGCCGCCCTGTGATAAAATAACGTGTCTTAAGCCGTGCCCTAGTCACCCTCGAGAGCCCGACATGATAAAATCCCATGCCTGTCTGCTGATGGCCGCGCTCCTGGCAATGCCGACCGCGGCCCTGAGCGATACCCTCGAACTGCCGGCCGATGCAACCGTCAATGCTCAGGTCATCGACGAGTTGACGCTGTCTTCTCAGGCGCCGGAACGCAATGATGTGATCCTCCATCCGGTGGCCGACGGCCACGCCTCTCATACCCTTCCCCAATACTGCGTAATGGTCGCTAACGCCCGGCTAGACGGCCGGCGAATCCGCCTGACGACCAACGCGCTGACCTGCATCGAGACCGACGGCAGCGAGAGCGAAATCTACAGCGGCGAGATATCGGCTGCCGCCTACGATAGCGACGGCAACTTCGGACTCGCGGCCTGCCAGGAGGGCAGCTGTCGTCTGACTCCGGAGCAGACCTTCCAGCTGCGCCTGGCCAGCGATCTGGCCCTCGAGCAGCAGGAAAATCCTGCCGCCAAGCTCAACGAACAGCGTCGCCAGGCCCAGGGCGAGGGCGTGGCCAATCCGATTCCCGCCACTAGGCCGGACCCCGACACCGACTGAGCGCCACCCCGGCCGCTGCCCAAGGCAGCCGGGATGCGTCCAGCTCCTGCAAAGCGGCTTTTCGCGCCATGTGCGCCTGCGTAGCGCTCAGGCCAACCAGCGAGGCCTGGCCTCCAGGGCCTGGCGCTGCTGCTCGAGCATGCGTAGGTGACCGTCCCAGTAGCCGGCATCGGCCAGCCAGGGAAACGCCGGAGGAAAGGCGGGGTCATCCCAGCGCTCCACCAGCCAGGCGCTGTGGCGCAGCAGGCGCAGGGTGCGCAGCGGCTCCACCAGCACCAATTCGCTACGCTCGAAGTTGCGATGCTGCTCGTAGCCCTCAGCCACCTCGGAAAGCTGCATCTGGCGCTCCCCCTCCTCCTGTGCCGTGAACAGCATCCACAAGTCCTGAATCGCCGGGGCCATCAGACAATCATCGAAATCGACCAGGGCAAAGTGCTCGTCGCGGCCGAGAATGTTGCCGATATGGCAGTCGCCCTGCACGCGGATCGCCTGCTCGGTGGGCCAGGCATGGGCGGCGAGGCGCTGATGCAGTGCCGCGGTGATGCGCTCGTAGGCCCGGCGCTGGTAGCGGTTGAGCCAGCGGCTTGCCAGCACCTTGTCACGGGCTTCGAGCACCATGCCATCCAGGTCCAGCGCCCGCCGATGGACAAAGCGCCCCCGCTCGCCGACCGCATGTACTGCGCCGATCAACTCGCCCAAGGCAAACAGTTGTGCCGGATCCTCGAGCTCTGGCGCCTGCCCCGGCAGGTGCGGGAAGAGCGTGAAGCGAAAGCCCTCGGCCCGGTGCAGGCTCTCGCCCGCCGCGTCGCGCCAAGGGGCGGCCACCGCCACCTCGGCCGCGGCAAGCTCGGCCAGGAAGTCGTGCTCCTCGCGGATCTGAGCATCCGTCCAGCGCTCGGGACGATAGAACTTCACCACCCAGCGGTGGCGCTCCTCATCGTGCACCATGAAGACCCGGTTCTCGTAGCTGTTGAGGGCGAAGGGCTCCCCGGGCAGCCAGAAGCCGAGCGACTCCACCGCCGCCACCACCCGGGCGGGCGAGAGCTGGGCGAAGGGATGAGAGGTGGTGTCCATGGCGGCTCCGATGTGTCGAGAGGCTTATGCTAACAGGTAAGCCACCGTCAATGCCTGCCCGGTGGTGTCCGGGCCACCGCCCAAGCCTGCACCTCTTCGGCGCCGGCCTGGCGACAGGCCATGGCCAGGGTGTCAAACGTCGCCCCGGTGGTCATCACGTCATCCACCAGCGCCACCCGCCTCGGCAGGCCGGCGGGGAGGCCAAAAGCGCCGCGCAGGTTGCGTCGCCGCTCGCCACGATCCAGGCCGCGCTGGGTGCGGGTATCGCGCTCACGCTGCGCCCGCGCCAGGGGGCGGCCCAGCTCCCGGCCGAGACGGGCGGCCAGCCAGCGCGCCTGGTCGAAGCCCCGCTCCCGGGCCCGTCGCGGATGCAGGGGAACCGGTACCAGCGCCTCGGGCCAGCTTCGCGCCGCTGGTGGCAAGCCCACCACCATCAACTCCAGCAGGACACGACCGGCGCGCGGTGAAGCGTCGAACTTGAAGCGTTGCACCAGGCTCGCCACCTCGGCGTCGTAATACAGTGGCACCCAGGCCCGGTCGAAGGCCGGCGGACGACGCAGGCAATGGCCACAGCGGCGACCCCGCGCAGCACCCGGCTGTGGCTCGGCACACACAGGGCAGGCCGGCAGGTTCCAGGGCAGCTCGGTGAAGCAGGCCTCGCACCAGGGGTGCTCACTGGGCAACGCGGCCAGGCAGAAGACGCAACGCCCGGGCAGTGCCTGAGCCAACCATCCGTCAACCTTGTTGCGTACCAGGGTTGACATGGCCGGCGCACGCCGTAGGCTATCCGTCAACCTGGACATATACATAAAGTTGACCATAAGCGAGACCCCCATGCACCCTGCTTCCCACGAATCCCGCGCCGCTTCCCAGACCCTAGCCCCACCAGGCGAGATCCGCCACGACTGGTCCCTCGCGGAGATCGAGGCGCTCTTCGCGCAGCCCTTCAACGACCTGCTGTTCCAGGCCCAGCAGGTCCACCGAGCCCACTTCGACCCCAACGCCGTGCAGGTCTCCACCTTGCTCTCCATCAAGACCGGTGCCTGCCCCGAGGACTGCAAGTACTGCCCCCAGTCCGGGCACTACAACACTGGCCTGGGCAAGGAGAAGCTGCTGGCGGTCGAGAAGGTGGTCGAGCAGGCCCGGGCCGCCCGCGAGGCCGGCGCCAGCCGCTTCTGCATGGGCGCGGCCTGGAAGAGCCCGCGAGAACGGGATCTCGACGTGGTGCTGGAGATGGTGCGTCGGGTCAAGTCGCTGGGACTGGAGACCTGCATGACCCTGGGGATGGTCGACAGCGCTCAGGCCGGCCGCCTGGCCGCGGCCGGGCTCGATTACTACAACCACAACCTCGACACCTCGCCGGAGTACTACGGCGAGATCATTACCACCCGCACCTACGCCGATCGTCTGGCGACCCTGGGCAAGGTGCGCGAGGCCGGCATGAAGGTGTGCTCCGGCGGCATCCTGGGCATGGGTGAGGCCCCCCGTGACCGCGCCGCCTTGCTTCAGCAGCTGGTCCGCCTGCAGCCGCACCCGGAGTCGGTGCCGATCAACATGCTGGTCAAGGTGCCCGGCACCCCGCTCGAGGACGTGGAGGACCTCGACCCCATCGTCTTCATCCGCGCCATCGCCGTGGCCCGCATCCTGATGCCGGCAAGCCACGTGCGCCTCTCCGCCGGTCGCGAGCAGATGAGCGACTCCACCCAGGCGCTGGCCTTCCTGGCCGGGGCCAACTCGATCTTCTATGGCGACCAGCTGTTGACCACGGCCAACCCCCAGGCGGAACAGGACCGCGCGCTGTTCGCCAAGCTGAGCCTGCATCCCGAAAGACGCGAGACCTGCAGCGACGACGCCCGTCAGCAGGCCGAACTGGAGGCCGCGCTTGACGCCAGTGCCGTGCGCCAGGCCGCGACGGCGCTGGACACCGAGGCCAGCCGGCTCGCCTACGACGCCAGCCGAGCCTGAACCACCATGCAGGATGCCTGGAGCACGTATATCGCCGAGCGAGCCGTGAAGCAGCGCCACACCGGGCGCTGGCGCCATCGCCGCACCCGTCACCCGAGCGACGGATGCCATGATTTCGCCGGCAACGACTACCTGGGGCTGGCCGGTGACCCGCGCCTGGCCGAGGCCCAGGCCGCGGGTGCGAGGCGCCTGGGCGCCGGTGGGCGAGCCTCGCATCTGGTCAGCGGCCACCTCGCGGTGCACGAGGCCCTGGAGGCACGCCTGGCTGCGCTCACCGGCCGGCCAGCGGCGCTGCTGTTCTCCACCGGTTACATGGCCAACCTTGGCACGCTGCAGGCGCTTTGCGACCCCGACACCCGGGTGTTCCAGGACCGCCTGAACCACGCCTCGCTGCTCGATGGCGCCCGGCTCGCCGGGGCCCGCTCGCGGCGCTTCCACCATGGCGACCTGGGGGACCTCGAACGGCTGCTCGCCCGCGCCCCCCACGATGGGCGCCGGCTGGTGGTCAGCGACGGGGTGTTCAGCATGGATGGCGATGTGGCCGATATCGCCGCGCTGGCCGCGATCAGCGCCAGCCATGGGGCCTGGCTGATGGTCGACGATGCCCACGGCTTGGGCGTGCTGGGCGAGATCGGTGATGGCTGCGTGGGCCGCGCCCATGGCGTCGAGCGGGTCCCGGTGCTGGTCGGCACGCTCGGCAAGGCGCTGGGCTCCGCCGGCGCCTTCGTGGCGGGCAGCCAGGCTCTAGTCGAGCACTTGATCCAGTTCGCCCGCCCCTATGTTTACACCACCGCCCAGCCGCCCGGCGTGGCCGCGGCCACCCTGAAAGCCCTGGAACTGCTCGAGGCCGAACCCGAACGTCGCACCCGTCTGGCCACCCTGATCGCGCGCTTCCGCCTCGAGGCCACCACCCTGGGGCTGCCGCTGGCCGCCTCCACCACGCCGATCCAGCCGCTGGTGCTGGGTGACAGCGAGCGGGTGATGCGCTGGGCGACGCGGCTGGCCGAGCGCGGGATTATGGTCGGCGCAATCCGCGAGCCCACGGTGCCCCGCGGCCAGGCGCGACTGCGCATCACCCTGAGTGCCGCCCATACCGATGCCGACCTGGAGGCCCTGCTTGAGGGACTGGCCGACTGCCGGGCCCGGGAGTCCCTGGCAGGCGAGGAGGCAGGGCCATGACGCGCCTGGTGCTGCTCTCCGGCTGGGGCTGCGATGCCCGACTCTGGCAGCCGCTGGCCGAATACTGGCCCGAAGGGCTTGCGATCAGCGCCCCCGACTGGCCCGGTTACGGGGTCCGCCCACCGCTGGCGGAGCCCGGCAGCCTGGCCGAGCTGGCCGAGCTGGCCGATGCCATGGGCAACGACCTGCCGGCGGACGCCGTCTGGGTGGGCTGGTCACTGGGCGGGCTGCTCGCCACCGCCCTGCTCGATCACCTGCCCGCGCCGCGGGCTGTGGTACTGCTCGGTGTCGGGGAGAGCTTCTGCCATCCAGCGGGCATTCCGGAAACGCAGCTCAGCGTCTTCCGCCAGGCCTTCGCCCGTGCCCCGGAGGCGACCCACCGCCACTTCCTGCGCTGGCAGCTGGCCGGCGAGCCCGACCCGCGCTCCGCCCACCGACAGCTGCGTGCGCTGCTCGGCGATGGCGGTGGCGATAGGCTGAGCGGCACCGACCCCGCCACCCTGGCCACGGGGCTCGACCAGCTCGCCGAGCTCGATAACGGCGAGCGACTGGCCCGCGCGCCCTGCCCGGTATGGCGCGTCGCGGGAGTACGCGACCCGCTGCTCGCGCCGGCGCTGCGCGAGAGCGCCGACCAGCGTCTGATCGAGGCCGGCCACTGCCCGATGCTCAGCCAGCCGGCATCGCTGGCCGCCTGCCTGGCCGGCATCGCCGGGGTGAGCGCGTCATGAGTACCCTGCCGCTCACCGCCCCTGCCACACCTCTCGCCCCACAGGGAGATGACTGGCAGGCCCGGGTGGCGCGCGCCTTCTCACGCGCCGCCCCGCGCTATGCCGAGCGCGCCATCGCCCAGCGGATCATGGCCGAGCCGCTTCTGGCGCACCTGCCCGAGCATGCCGAGCGGGTGCTGGACCTGGGCTGCGGGCCGGGCGAGATGACCGCGTCCCTGGCCGGTCACTTCGGTGCCGGCTGCACGGTCATCGGCCTGGACCGGGCCCCGGGCATGCTCGAGGTAGCCCGTCATACCCATGGCGAGGCGGCCTGCTGGCTGTGCGCCGATGCCGCCGCTCTGCCATTAGGGGATACCAGCCAGGACCTGGTGGTCTCCAACCTGGCGATCCAGTGGTGCCCGGACCTCGAGGCCGTGATGGCCGAGCTTCGCCGCGTCCTGCGCCCGGGTGGCCGGGTGCTGATCAACACCCTGGGACCCGGGACCCTGGCCGAGGTCGGCCAGGCCTGGTCGCGCCCCGACCCGCCCGCCGGCCTGCTGGCCTTCCGCGACGCCGCCTGCCACCGGCGCGCCGCCCGAGCGGCGGGCTTTCATAGCCTCGACTGCCAAGAACGTGCACTGCGCTTCCACTATCCCGACCTCGCCGCGGTGATGGCCTCCATCAAGGGCATCGGCGCCCAGCCATCGCGGCCCGGGGGACGGCTCACCCGTGCCGACCTGGCGTGGGCGGCGCGCCGCTACGAGACATGGCGCGAGCCCGAGGGGCTGCCCGTCACCTATCGTCTACTGACCCTGAATCTGGAGGCCTGAGATGAGCGCCTACTTCGTCACCGGCACCGACACCGACGCCGGCAAGACCCTGGTCACCAGCGGCCTGCTGGCCCTGGCGCAACGGCGCGGCCTGACCACCTTGGGCCTCAAGCCGGTAGCCGCGGGCTGCGAGGCCACGCCCCAGGGCCTGCGCAACGCCGATGCCCTGGCGCTGCAGGCACGGACCCGGCCGGTGGTGGAGTACGACAGAGTCAACCCCTTCGCCTTCGCCCCGCCCATCGCTCCACACCTGGCCGCCCGCCGGGCCGGGGTGACGCTGGCCCTCGATGAGCTGGTCGAGCATGCCCGCCCGCTGCTGGCCGAGCGGCGCGACCTGGTCCTGATCGAGGGCGCCGGCGGCTGGCGGGTGCCATTGAACGAGCACGATGACCTCTCGGGCCTGGCCGTGAGACTCGGGTTGCCGGTGATCCTGGTGGTGGGCCTGCGCCTGGGCTGCATCAGCCATGCGCGGCTCACCGCCGAGGCGGTCGTGGCGTCCGGGTTGCGCCTGGCGAGCTGGGTGGGCAACCTGCTGGAGCCCGGGCTCTCCTTCGATGCGGTCAGCGACGAGCCCCTCTACCATGACAACCTGGCCACCCTCGCGGCCATGCTGCCCGCGCCCTGCCTGGGCGTTCTGCCGCGGCTGACGGCCGACGATCCAGCCGCTATGGCCCAGGCCGCCGCCGATTACCTGGCGCTGCCCGATGCGCATTGACTTGTATCGGGGCGTCCGTAGAATATTGTCGCCTGCCTGCCCGTGCGGATGTGGTGGAATTGGTAGACACGCCAGGTTTAGGTCCTGGTGCCTCCGGGCTTGCGAGTTCGAGTCTCGCCATCCGCACCATGATTTCTCTTCCTTCTCGACACGCTCGTGTCCGTCATCTCCCCGAGATGCGCGGGGTCTTCACGTGCCCGTCATGAAGCTTCATCGTTGCCACGGAGCCCTCTGATGTCATCGACGCTCTCCCCCTCCCCCGTCTGGCACCCCTATGCCCACCTCAAGAGCCAGCGCCCGGCGCCGAAGGTAGTCGGCGGCGAGGGACCACGTTTCATCCTGGAAGGCGGCGAGACGCTGCTTGACGCCACCTGCTCCTGGTGGTGCATGATCCACGGCTACGCCCACCCGCGGCTGGTGGCAGCGATCCGCGAACAGGCCGGCGAACTCTGCCACGTGATGCTCGGCGGGCTGAGCCACGAACCCGCCGACCGCCTTGCCCGGGCGCTGGTGCGCGTTACGCCCGAGGGACTGAACCACGTCTTCTTTTCCGACAGCGGCTCGGTGGGTATGGAGGTCGCCATGAAGATGGCCGTGCAGTACCACCAACTGCGCGGCAAACCCGGCAAGCACCGGCTGCTCTCGCTGATGAAGGCCTACCATGGGGATACTGCCGGCTGCATGGCGGTCTGCGACCCCGAGGAGGGCATGCACTCGCTGTTTGCCGGCTACCTGCCACAGCACCATTTCGCCCCAGCGCCCACCGCACCCTTCGATGCCGAGCCCGAGGCGGTGGCGGCGGACCTCGCCGCTCTGCGCGAGGTGCTGGAGCGCCACCACCACGCGATCGCGGCGCTGCTGATGGAGCCGCTGCTGCAGGCCGCCGGCGGGCTGAACATGACCTCGCCCCACTATCTACAGGGAGCGCGACGGCTGTGCGACGAGTTCGACGTACTGCTGGTGTTCGACGAGGTGGCCACCGGCTTCGGCCGTACCGGACGGATGTTCGCCGCCAACCACGCCGAGGTCACGCCGGACATCATGGTGCTCTCCAAGGGACTCACCGGGGGATATCTGGGCCACGCGGCGACGCTGGCCAACGACCGGGTGCATGACGCCTTCATCGGTGACTCGCCCGAGCACGCCTTCCTGCACGGCCCCACCTTCATGGGCAACCCGCTGGCCTGCCGGGTGGCCCTGGAGAGCCTGGCGGTGTTCGAAGAGGAGGATTACCTGAGCAGGATCGCCGCGCTCAACCGAGTACTGCAGAAGGAATTGCTGGCCGACGAGGCGCTCAGGGCACATCCGGCGGTGTCCGACGTGCGGGTACTGGGCGCCACCGCGGTGATCGAGGCCCACGCCGCGGGTGAACTGGCCGGTGTGGGCGACTGGGCCCGTGAGCGGGGCGTCTGGCTGCGCCCCATCGGCCGCTGGCTCTATACCATGCCAGCCTACATCACCGCCGAGGACGACATGCGCCGCATCACCGAGGTGATGAAGGGCTGGTTCCTGATGCGCTGAACGAACGACTATACCAGCCGGCGCGGGATGGCGATATCCCAGTTGCGGGAGTAGACCCGACGCTCGTCCTCATAGGCATCCAGGGTCGCGTGCAGGTGGAAGCTCTGGGCATCGGACGTCAGCACGGTACGCGTCACGGTATGCACCTTCCAGTCGCCACGCGCCAGCGAGCGATCCCAGCGCGTCTCCCCCTCGAGGGAATCGAAGTCGTCGTCGCGCGAGCGGTAGCGCTCCACGGCGCATACCCCCACTTCCAGCCCACTCTCCTCCAGACGCTTGAGCCCGTTGTCGTTGATCACCTCCAGGGTCGAGACGTCAGCGGCCAGGTCACGATGGACATACCAGTTGTGATGGCCGGACTCGAGGATCGTGGTCTCGAGGCTCGGCGCGGCTTCCGGTTCCTCGAAAGCGAGAGGTGCCTCCTCCTCGGGCCGTGGCGGACGCACCGGCAGTTCCAGCTCGCTCTCACGGTCGAAGATCGTCAGGCGCACGGACTCCGGCGAGGGCCAGGCCAACGGCCAGTAGGAGGTGGAGAGCGACAGGCGCAATCGGTGCCCACGGGGAAAGACCTGAGCAATGTCATTGAGCTTAACCTGCACGCGATAGCGGCGGCCGGGCTCCAGTGCGGAGGGCGCCGCATGGCTGTCGCGATGGGTCAGATTAAGCAATCCATAGGTCACCCGTGTGGCCTTGTCGTCGGGGGCCACGTCAGAGAGGCGCGCTGCCACCATGGCCACGGGCCGGTCGGCGGCGAGCGACAGCGTGACCCGGGGCGCGCCCATGATCTCCAGTGTCTCCTCCAATGGCGGCGTCTCGAAGACCAGGGCCCCGCCATCCTCCTCGCGCTGGTCGTGGGCGAGGTCGGGACCCGCCGCATAGGAGCACCACTTGCCGGCGAACAAGCCGCAGGTCAGCGGGGACTGCACGGTGAGGGAACTCTCCTGGTCGGGGGGAAGCCCGTCGAGGCACAGGCGTCCCGGTGCCAGTGGCAGTCGCCAGGAGCGAATGTTCGGCGAGGGCCAGCTTGGCTCGCTTACCCAGCGGCCCGGCCGGCAGCCGTAGCGAGTGGTCGGCGGCATGCTTTCCTGCATCCATTCACGCAGCGCCGGATCATCTTCCACACCGTGTTCCTGGCCCTTGAGGTACTGCCCCCACCAGCGCAGGCACTCCTGCAGGAAGCCGATGGCCGGCCCCGGCTCACCGAGATGGGGATACTTGTGGCTCCAGGGTCCGATCAATCCCTTGCAGCGTCCCGGCAGGTGCTCGACCAGGCGCTTGACCGAATTGGAATAGCCGTCTGCCCAGCCGCTGACGGCCAGCACCGGCACCTCGACCGCCGAGAAGTCCTCGCAGATGGAGCCGTGCTGCCAGTAGCTATCGCGGTGTTGATGCGCCAGCCAGGTGGCGAGCCACAGACCACTGCCTTCGAGGCGCTCTCGCCACATTTCGCGCCAGCGATCGCCCACTACCGTGGGGTCCGGGGGCAGCGAGTTATAGGCGAACATGGTCGAGGCCCAGGAGAGGTTGTCACCCAGCAGACAGCCCCCCATATAATGCACATCGTCGGCGTAGCGATCATCGGTGGAGCAGACGCTGACCACCGCCTTGAGCTCGGGCGGGCGACGGGCCGCCAGCTGCAGGCCGTTGAAGCCGCCCCAGGAGATGCCGATCATGCCGACGTTGCCATCGCACCAGGGCTGGTCGGCCAGCCATCGCAGGATCGCCTCACCGTCCACCAGCTCTTCCTCCAGGTACTCGTCGGTGAGCACGCCCCCGGAGTCGCCGCTACCGCGTATGTCGACGCGGATCGACGCATAGCCGTGGCCGGCAAAATAGTGATGGTGCATGATATCGCGCGCCGCGGAGCCGTCGCGCAGACGGTAGGGAATGTACTCGAGGATAGCCGGCACCGGCGAGGCCTCGGCCCCTTCCGGCAACCACAGCCGAGCATTGAGTTCGATACCGTCGGCCATGGGAATCCAGACGGGATCATGACACACGACACTATGGGGAAAGTCGGTAACGACACGCATGGCGCTCTCCTCCGCGATATCCGCTCCATTGTTCTCGACGCCCGGGGGCGGTCCGGGCGTCTTGGCTCCGGCGGTGTCGAGGCTCAGCCGTCTTGCGCCGTAGCGTCAGACGGCTCAATCTCGAACGGTAACATGCTGCGACAGGTCTCGATCCGCTCGTCCAGTTCCTCCAGGCTCTGGGCACCGATGAACAGCACGCCGAGCTCGCTGGAGAAAGAGTCCTGATGCTGCAGGTCAGAGAGATCCATGCCCTCTTCCACATTGAGCTCCACCAGGGTACCCGGAAAGGTCTTTTCGACCCGCCGAATCTCCTCGGCCGTCGGCACTCGACGAACCCGGCCTTTCTCGAAGACCCGCAACATCTGCTTGGCCGCCACCGCATAACGACCTTCACGATGCGGCATGCGCGGTGGGATCCCCAGTGCCACGTCAACCATCACCTGATAGTGGGGAGCGCCATCGACCAGATCGAAGAGCCCCGCATGAGAACGAGACAGCCGCGAGTTGATCTCGAGCAACCAGATCTTGTCACTCTGCGGGTCATGGTAGTACTCGATGTTGAACGGCGCATTGTCGTAGCCCAGCCCGGTCATGACGCGCCGGCTGATATCGAGCATCCGCTGCTGGACGTCATCGGGCAGCGTGGAGGGATAGGAGTAGCGCAGCAGGACGGAGCGATGAGTGGTATCGCGCAGAGTGTCAACAATTCCCACCCGCTTAACCTCGCCATTCTGAACATACCCTTCCAGGGTACACTGACGACCGGCCGAGATGATCGCCTCGGCCACGCAGTGGTGGCCGCTGATGCCCGCCAGCGCCTCAGGAGGATCAACATGCGCCATGACCTCATTCATGGGCTCGCCGAAACGCCCGATCCCCTGGCGAATGATCGGCAGCACCTGCTGTAGCTGCTGTGGATGCTCGATGCGGAACCCGAGCTGTGAGGAGTGAGCCTTCACCGGCTTAATCCAGAAGGGATAGTCGATCTCGATCGAGTCGACGACGTCGTTGTCGAAGGGGTCGACGGCCTGGAAGTCGGGAACGCACTCGGGCACCCAGCGCGATTGCTCCAGTCGGCTCCAGTACTTGTGCTCGCACTTGAGCACCGCCTCCAGGCTCGGCCCGGGCAGCCCCCGTGCCTGACGCAGGACCGGCAGCAGGCACGAGGTCGGGAAGTCCCAGTAGCCGACGATCGCGTCAACGCTTTCGGGAAACCTTTCCAGCTCCGCCAGGGCATCCGCTACCAACTGGTCGAAGGGATAGTTTGCAGCCTTCACCACCGTCTCATGCGACAGCAATTCGTGGAAGGCATAGTCCTCGACGTGACGAAGATTCGGCAACACACGGTTGCTCAACTCATCCCGGCCGATGATGAAGACATTCCAGCGCATCTCACTTCTCTCCCGGTGGCACTTCACGATAGCAAAACATACCGATGCTCATTGGCAAACTTACTGACTTCCAGCATGGCAGCTGTTCGCCGGCCTGCCTTGATATTCATCAAGATGGCGCCGAATATCTGTTCGTACATGCCCCAGGCGTCAAGATCCGCCAGCGCCCCACCTGCTAGCAAACGATGAATAAACACTACCTGGACCATTCTCGATTTTCCATGCAGATCATGACGTAACGGTATATACCCGCCAGGATAGGTCTGTGCCACAGCGGCTGACGCAGAGGGGTATTCCACCCCACCTCTCCCCCTACTGGGTTTGACAGTTCACGCGTTAGGTCGGACGCTGAATGCATGAGCGTACCTATTCACGAATCCGCCCACCCCGACGACGGCACGACAGGCGAGCTAGTGAAACAGCTCGACGCTGCCATTGAACAGCTTGCCGCTGCCAATGCCATTGCCGGCGTTTCCCCCGTGTTCGACGTTATCGATAAGGTCAAGCCCCTGATGTTCGACACAACGGGGCTGGAAGTGCTCTATTCCCGTGTTCCGGCGATCGAGGCCGCGGGGTTCTTCGGCGGCAGCGACTGGGATTATCCGCAGACACTGGTACCTTCGCTTGCGGTGCGCACCATACGTCATGGTGACCCGATCACCACGCTGATCGAGAGCCTCAGCCAGATTCGCCTGCTGGCAATCGCCAAGGGAGACTACTCACATCCCTCGGTTTCCGCGGAGCATGCCCATCACTTCCTCACACAAGTGATGGCCATGAATCTGGATATCGTGGTCAGCGACCTGCAAGAAAACGACCGGCTGCGGCCTGATCGGCTCGGCTACGCCGTGCAGAACCTATATCACTACTTGCTGCAGCACCTGGGCTACCAGAATCTGCTGGCCCATTTGGTCGCCGAGGTATGGAGGATTCTGGAGCAGCGCCCGGTCCAGGTCGATGGCGTCAAGCAGATGGTGACCCAGATCGCCGCCTGCCTGAATTCGCCGGACACGCCGGACAGCATGGTAGGAGAAATCGGCGAGGATGCCCGAAAACTCGTCAACGCCGTCTTCGGCCCCACGCAAGGATGCCGTGAAGACCCTGGTTTCGAGGAGTATGCCCAGCGGCTGGCAAGCATGGACGATGCCACCCTGCTGCAGGAGGCCATCGCCTTTGCCCAGGCCATGCACAGCACCGGCCTGGTTTCTCCCTACATGCCGGGCTTCATACGTTATTTGCGCGAACGATGGAATGCGCTGATTCCCACGGCTCTCGGCCTGAGCTATACAGGGGCCGACGCCTTTCACTGTTACCCGGCCTTGATCCATAAGCTGATCGATGAGGCCCTGTTTGCCGAGACCAGCCAGGCTGCCTACGGGCTTGCCATGATGCTCGAGCGTGGCATCCTCTACTCGCCCCCGGTGGCGCCCTCGCTGTGGCGGCAGTTGAGAATGACGGTGTGCGAAACCGCAGCGGAGAAGATCGCCGCCGTGTTCGGCCGCCGCCGTTCTGCCGAGTGCTTTCTGCTCGCCGACGTGCTCAATGTGCTGGGCCGTCCGCTGGGCGTGGGCCAGGGAAATTACCCGACCTGCCAGTCGACACGCGCCCTATCGATGTGGGCCTTCAACATGCCGGCCGAACTGCTGCGAATCGTCGCTTGGGCGGCGCGAGACGACGAAATCGTGATGCGCTTCGAGGGGCACAGCATCTCCTCTCGCGAGCTCGGCAAGGGCCTGGCCACCGAGCCCCCCGTGGATGTGGATGCGGTCTCCCTGCTTAGCGTGCCTCATCTTGACCGCATCTACTTCGAGATGGGGCGTCGCTGCGCCGGGCGCGGCGAGGATCCTCACAAGTGGGTCAATGCCGAGTTCCATGGCGATCACGTCGGGCATGGGTTTCGCATCGCCGTCGATGTCTTTACCGGCGGGTTGAAGGATTTCGAAGGGTTCATGCGCGATTTCTATGCGGCTTACCACCCCTTCTACAATGGCAACATTCCGGTCATCAATCCGCAGCCTGCAGGCATTGCCGTGACCGATAGCGCCACGCGCTTTCTCGGCTGGCACGCGATCACCATCCAACGCCTGGCGCTCGATCCAAACCGGGTGATGAGGGTGTACTTCTTCAATCCCAACAATGATAGTGGACAAGACTGGGGCCAGGGGATCATCACCTCGACCCAGGGCCATGGCGAACTCTATGGTGAGGCCTCCCTGCCGGTTGCCGAGTTCGCCTCACGACTCTATGCGTTTCATTATGATCCGCTCGAGAAGGCTAACCCGAACGAAGTTCCAGCCGAAGAAGTCAATCGGGCCATGAGGTTGGCCCGGGATAGCTGGGCCTCGGGAAGATAGCCCGATGCCGGACCGTCGAGAGGGCAAGTTAGCTGGCAAATCGATCGTCAGTGTTCCACCAAACCAAGAAGGAGAGTCATTCATGTCGATAGTAACGGAAGCTCCCAACACTAGTGATATCTCAAGCTGGACCGATCCGACAATGGATTCCGTTCGAGGGACTGAAACTCCCAAGGATCCCAACAAAGGCTATATTGCGCTGCTGGGCTGGAGCGTCAATGCCATCAAGGCTGCTCAGAAGTTTGACCGCCGCTACGTGGTGGTGGCCCCCGATTGGGCGGCCGATTTCTGCAAGGCCAACAAGATTCCGTACATACCATGGGATTTTGTGCGCTTGAATGATCGCTCGATGGAAATTGCCGAACGCCTCAAGGAAGAAGGGGTCGATGTCGCCATACCGCTGTTCGAAGAAACCGTCGAATGGTCCGGTGCGATCAACTCGGTGCTCATGGACAACCCGCGCATGTACGGCCAGTCCATCCTGTTTCGCGACAAAGCATTGATGAAGCGTCGTGCTCAGCTAGGTGGTATCCGCGTGGGGATCTTCGAGGAAGCCCATGAGAAGGAAGACATCGTGCGCTTCATGAAGCGCGTCAACCAGACCCTGCTCAAGCTTGACGGCGACCCCGATGACCCGATCCACGTCAAGGCCTTCGACAAGGCCGGCTGCCTCGGCCACCGCATGATTCGCAAGCTGGAAGATATCGACAGCATACCGGATGAAGAATATCCCTTGCTGATGGAGAGCCATCTGAGCGGTTGGGAGTTCGCGGTGGAGGCGTGGATCCATGACGGCAAGATTCAGTTTCTCAACATCTCGGAATACGTGACCCTGGGCTATTCGGTCTTCGTTCCCGCCACCCGGGAGCTTGAGAGCTGGCGCGACGCGATCACCAAGCAGATCGAAAAGCTGATCAAAACGTTCGATATCCAATTCGGTCTCATCCATCCCGAATATTTCGTGACGGCGGATGGCGAGATGTATTTTGGCGAGATTGCCTATCGCCCGCCCGGCTTCAAGGCCTTTGAATTGATCGAGCGCGCCTACGGATTCAGTGCCTATCAGGCATCCATGCTGGTCTTCGATCCCAAGAGCACCAAGGAGGAAGTCGCCGCCTTCTTTCCCCGTGAAGTGGTCGATGCCAAGGGCTATGCAGGCTGCTTCGGTGTCTATCCCCGGCGTCGTGTAGTCAGCAAGCTGGAGATGCCCAAGGAGTGTGTCGAGCATCCTTACTTCGATTACCACGAATTGGTGGCGCCGCTCGAGGAGACCGTACCCGAGCGCGATGCGTACGGGACCCATTGGGGCCTGGTGTTCTTCTTTGGGGACGATCCCATCAAGATGCGCGATCTCTTAAAATCGATGGAGGAGCTCGACTTCTACGTCTAACGACTCGCTCAGGATCGTTACGTAGAGAGACGAAATACTATTAGACGAAATACTCTTAGGGGTGGGGCTCAGGCCCTTCCCTTTTTTCTTTCATGCCAACGGATTGACCGGTAGCTCAACGCCAAGAGCAGCGCCAGTAACCCTAGCCGATATGCACCTTGCCTTCAGCATAACGAAAGCCCGTCACCTTGCGCCTGGCCACCAGATAGCCCAGGGAGATGGGTCCGACCCGCCCGAGTAACATGGTGACGATAATGGCCAGCTGGCCGGGCAGCGAGAGTTCGGCGGTGATGCCCCGCGAGAGACCCACGGTGCCAAAGGCGGACACCGATTCGAAGGCCAAGTCGAGAAAGGCCTGGCCACTCTCGGTGATGGTAAGGACTAACAGACAGGTGAAGATCAACAGCATCCCGGCCAGCGCCACGGCCACCGCCTCCATCACGGTATTGTCCGGCAGCGAACGGGAAAAGGCCATGGCCCTGCTCTCACCCCGCAGGAAAGCACGGGCGACCAGCACTAGCACCACCATGGTAGTGACCTTGATGCCGCTGGCGGTGGAACCCGAACCTGCGCCGATGAACATCCAAAGCATGGTGAGCAAGGCGGTGGAATCGCTCATCGCACCGATATCCAGCGTATTGAAGCCGGCCGTGCGAGGGGTGACGGCCTGGAACCAGGCGGCCTGAAGCCGCGTGCCGATACCCTCCAAACCACCCAGCGTGGCAGGATTGTTCCACTCGAGCAGCAACAGGCTCAGCATGGCGACCAGCACCAGCCAGAAGGTGGCATGCAAGACGATGCGGGTATGCAGGGATAGTCTTTCCAGAGAGCGCCAGTTCACCAGTTCAGCGATAACTAGAAAGCCGAGGCCGCCAACGATGAACAGCAGACTGATCACGGCATTGACCAGGGGATCGGCAACTTCACCGGTCAGGCTGCCGGACCAAGTGGAGAAGCCGGCGTTGTTGAAAGCCGAGATCGCGTGGAAAACACTGATCCACAGCCCCTTCGCCAAGCCATAGTCAGGCACCCAGGCCAGCGCAAGCAGCAGGGTGCCGATCACTTCGGCGACCAACGCGAACAGGATGACCAGTCGCACCATCTCGACCAGGGACTGGAAGGAGGTATGCTCGAGGCTCTCGCTGATCAGTTTTTTCTGGTGCATCGGCAGGCGGATCCCCAGCATCACCATCATCATGGCGGCACAGGTCATGAAACCCAGCCCACCAACCTGAATCAATGCCAGCACCACGACCTGACCGAAGCCGGTCAGGGAGGGAGTGTCGATCACCCCGAGACCGGTGACCGTTACCGCCGAGGTGGCAGTGAAGAGAGCCTGGTCCCAGGTCAAGGGTTGGTAGGCGGCGATGGGTAGGGAGAGCAGCACGGTGCCTACGCCACTCAGCACGAAAAAGCCCAGCAGCAGCAGTTCGGGCAGGTTCAGGGAGAGCCTGCGGCCATGCGGCGCGCGACGCACCGGACGCCTGAGACGCTCACGTAGCCCCATCTGGACCTCCTGTCATACGCGGATCCCGGTGCTCGCTACGCTCAAAGGTGGTCTCCCAGGGCTCTGAGTTCCTCGAGCTCTCCCAGCAACACCAGGCTGTCCTTGCTTTTCAGTGGCATATCAAGGGAAGGCATCCTGAAGAGCTGACTGCCCCGCTTGATGGCAATCACCGAGAGACTCGGGCGATCCTTGCTCAAAAGGCCTATCGTCGGGAAGCTGTTTTCAAGCTCCTCAGTGGTCTGAAGTTCGACCACGAAGTGCCGATTGCCAAGATTGATGAAGTCCACCAGGGCATGGTAGTGGAGGCTTTCGCCGACCCGTATGCCGATGTCAAACTCGGGGTAGACCACATGATGCGCACCGAGACGCTTGAGGATGCGGTAGTGCATGTCGGAGTGTGCCTTGACCCACACGGCCTTGGCCTTCTGTTCACACACCAGCAGGGTGCATACCATGCTGGCCTCCAGATTGTCGCCGGTGTCGATGACAACCGCGTCATATTCATCAAGGCCAAGCTGGGAGATCACCTGTTCGTCGGTGATGTCGCCGACGATCGCATGACTGAACAGATCGGCATACGTGTCGACGCGGGATCCGTCGATATCGACACCCATCACCTCGTCATGTTGACGATGCAACTCCTGGGCAACCGTGATGCCAAAATAGCCTAATCCCAGAATGGCGAATTGACGTGACATCTTGTTACTCCTTTCGCGCTGGGCGGTGGAACCCGATCCCGAGGAACTCAGGTGGGCCACCGCCCCTACCCCCTTCATCCATCCCTTCGGCGAGCACTGCGCGATATGCGCGGCGGCTCATGGCTGAGCAGGACGGGGGCGCATCGTCTCTGCCAGCTTCTCCAAGCAGCGATCAAGAGGCTCACGGAGTTCGAAGCGGACCCGCCGAGGATGAGCTTGATCGACCATGGCCTCGCGTAGAGAGTGAACTACTCAGCCAGCTCTCCATGGCACGATTGCGAGACGAGACGCCCTCACAACCCCTGAGCGCCTCGACGGAGCCAGTCATGCATGAAGACCAGCTTGCAGCGAACCTCTTCGGAAAGGACGAAAGGATAGAGATCCGGCATTCCCATGGCGCGATTGATGTGATTGACCGCCATGACCTGGTGAGTCGCAATGTGGATCAAGTTCTCGGCGTCAGCCTCCATGTAGGGGTCCCAGCCGAGATGCGGCAGGTCACTGGAAGACAAACCGGCGGCAACGAAGCTATCGGCGATATCTGTCAGGTGCAGCAGATGGGACGCGGTTTCGGCCCAATCCTCGTGAGGATGTGCCGAGGCATAGGTGCTGACGAAATGCGATCGCCAGTCGGGCGGTGGCCCATTGTGATAATAGCGTTTGAGTGCGGCGGCATAGTCCTCTCGCTCATCACCGAACATGGCACGGAAGGCGTCGAGGAAATCGTCCCGAAGGCTGAGACGCCACCAGAGCATATGACCGATCTCGTGACGCATGTGACCGATCATGGTGCGGTAGGGCTCTTCCAGGGCCTCGCGCCGCGTGGTACGCAGGACCGGGTCTGCCTCAGCCACACTGATCGTCACCACACCTCCGACATGCCCCATGGGCACCGGGGTGTGGCCTTCGGCCAGCATGTGAAAGACGGGGCGCGCGCCGGGATCCTCGGGCCGAAACCAGTTCCAGCGGCCCAGATTGTCGAGCACCCAACGCTTGGCAGCCTCGGTCTGGGCCCAATGAGGCACGGCATTCGGAATGGACGTATCCGGGGCTAGCTCGGTCATGGCACAGGCGCGACAGAAGGCGCCCTGCTTGGGAGCGATCCAGTTGCAGCCGATCACGTCGCGATTTGCGCAGAACGGCGGCATGGTAATGAAGGCCCTGGCCTGGGGGTCATAGGCGACGGGCGTTCCCTCGGCGATGGCGAGGTTGTCGAACCAGAGGGACCCAGCGCCGACCGGATTGGCAAAGACACGCATGAGGCAGTTACTCCGCAAGGACAGCAAGGCTAGTTACCGAGCCTATCAGACTGCATCCTGCTCTTACATCGTCCACCAATCAATCGCCCGATCCCATCCTGCGGTCAATCGTGCCTTCCGTAAGCCGCCTGACAGGAGGGGCTTGCATGCCGAAGATCTGCATGACAGAGAGATACGGCCACAACGGACATTCCACGCGGTGGCGCGTAGACTCGACAGATCGGCAAGCCCCTTCGCGACAGTGGAACGCAGGACATGCAAGATCCCAGGTTGGAAAACGCCGGCATTGATGCCTGGCTGGTGCGGCTCTTCGAGCGCATCGACGAGGCCAATATGCCCTGGCTGATGGCCCTCTGTGATCGCTGCGAGCAAGCGTTCGGCGAGGCGCTGGTGGACCTGGTTCCCTCCTATACCACGCTGCTCGTACACTACCGGCCGCAGCAGCTAACAGCGTCCCGCGCCCGCGCCCTGCTGGTCGACATCCTCGCCGACCTGGCCCCCGACGAGGCCGCCTCGACGGGCGAGACCAAGGAGATTCCCGTCTGGTATGACGCAAGCGTGGGGCCCGAGCTCGTACGCCTAGAATACGAGAAGGGCCTGACACGCGACGAGGTGATCGAGATCCACAGCGGTCATGTATACCGCGTCTTCGCCCTCGGCTTCGCTCCGGGCTTCGGCTTCATGGGCAGCGTCGATCCGCGTCTCGACACACCCCGCCTGGCCACACCCCGCCAACGGGTGCCGGCCGGCAGCGTAGCCTTGGCCGGCCGCCAGACCTCCGCCTACCCGAAAGTCTCGCCGGGGGGGTGGAACCTGCTCGGGCGCACCCCAGTAACTCTGTTCGACCCCGCGAGGGAGCGCATGAGCTTTCTACAGGTAGGCGATCGGGTGCGCTTCGTCGCCATCGGACGCGAGGCATTTGAACGCCTGGGCGGAGACACGACCCCTGTGGCAGCGGTTCAAAAGGTGCAATCATGACCTCGCGGCCCCTCGGCGCGCTGCGGGTGGAGAAGGCAGGACCGCTGGCCACGCTCCAGGATTCCGGTCGCTTCGGCGTCCGCCGGCTAGGCGTTACCCAGGGTGGACCGGCCGACCTGCACGCCTTCGCCTGGGCCAATGACCTGCTGGGCAATGCCTGGCAGGCCGCGGTGCTGGAAGTCACCCTCGGCGGCCTCATCCTGGTCGCCGAGCAGGACACCCGGCTGGCACTGTGCGGTGCCGACCTCTCGGCCACGCTCGATGGCACCCCCCTGTCGCCATGGCAGGCCTTCACCCTGCCCAAGGGCAAGGCCCTGACCTTCGGCACGCCGGTCGCGGGCGTTCGCGCCTACCTCGCCGTGAGTGGCGGCTTTAATGCCGAGCCCGTGCTGGGAAGCCTTTCGTGCGTCACCCGCGAGGGGCTCGGCGGCCATCACGGCGACGGCAAGCCGCTGGCCACCGGCGATCGGATTGCCGTCGCCAGGGAGGCGACGTCGGCGACCGGCAGCCACCGCGAAGTGCCGCCAGAGGAGCGGATCGACTATCGGCAGCCCGCCACCCTGGCGCTCATGCCCGGGGCGCAGATTGCCGACTTCAGCGGAGAAAGCACCTTTCGTGCCTTCCACACCGACTGGACCGTCGACACTCGCGCCGACCGCATGGGGGTGCGGCTGGCGGGGCCGCGACTCGACTGCCGGCTCGAGAGCATGATCTCCGAGGGCATTGCCCTGGGAGCCCTCCAGGTGCCCCCGGATGGCCAGCCTATCGCTCTGCTCAACGACCGCCAGACCATCGGCGGCTATCCACGTCTCGGTACCCTGACGCCGATGGCCTGCTCCCGCCTTGCCCAGTGCCAGCCCGGCCAGCAGGTCCGACTTCGCCCGGTGGACGTGAACCGTGCCCAGGCCGACTACCTTCGCCAGTTCCGAAGGTTCTGGACAGCCCCTGCATCAGGGCAGTAGTGATCACCAAAACAGTGGGCACTAAAATAACAGCCCCACCTCGTATGAGATGGGGCTTGAGATGCTGCCTACCACCGAGATAGCCGGCGCCATCACAACGTCCACGGACTTGCTTGGCTTACTGCATGCGGATGCCGCCGTCCAGGCGGATCACCTCGCCGTTGAGCATGGGGTTGGTGATGATCTGCTCGGCCAGGCGGGCGTACTCGTCAGCCCTGCCGAGCCGCTTGGGGAAGGGCACGGCGGCGGCCAGGGCTTGGGCGGCCTCGTCGGGAATCTCGCTCATCATCGGGGTCTCAAACACCCCGGGGGCGATGGCCATCACCCGCACGCCGTGGCGTGAGAGTTCGCGGGCCGCCGGCAGGCTCATGCCCACCACGCCGGCCTTGGAGGCGCTGTAGGCGCACTGCCCTACCTGGCCATCCATGGCAGCGATGGAGGCGGTGTTGATGATCACCCCGCGCTCGCCGTCCTCGCCCGCGGGATTCTGGGCCATGGCCGCGGCGGCCAGGCGCATCACGTTGAAGGTGCCCACCAGGTTGATCTGGATGGTGCGATTGTAGGCCTCGAGGTCGGCGGGGTTGCCCTCGCGGTCGACCAGCTTGGCCACGCTGACCACGCCGGCACAATGCACCACACCCGCCAGACCGCGACCATCGCTAAGCTCCACCGCCACATCGACGGCAGCCTGGATGTCGTCGCCTGAGGTGACATCGCCGCGCGCTGCCCGAGCAGTCTTCCCCAGGCGCTGGGCATGGGCATTGACAGCACCACTGAGGTCGCAGAGCACCACTCGGCCACCGGCGGCGACCAGCCGCTCAGCAGTGGCCGCCCCCAGTCCGGAGGCGGCGCCGGTGATCAGAAAGGTATTGTCCTTGACATGCATATCGGGTTCCTGGAGTTGAAAGGTGGCGGTAGAAAGCGCTTGCGGCTGTCATTACGCAGCACCTGTCTTGGCCTTGTCGACAGCAAGGGCACGCAGCTTGAAGCGCTGGATCTTGCCGCTCGGGGTCTTGGGTAGTTCCTCGACGAACTCGATCACCCGCGGGAAGGCGTGGGTCGAGAGGCGTTCGCGCACCTGCTTGCGGATCTCGTCGGCCAGTGCATCGCTGGGCTCAAAACCCTCGCGCAGCACCACGTAGGAGGTGATGATCTCGCCGCGGATCTCGTCGGGCTGGCCCACGGCGGCAGACTCGGCTACCGCCGGATGGGTCATCACGCTGTTCTCCACGTCGGTGGGGCCAACACGATAGCCGGCGGTGGTGATGATGTCGTCATCGCGACCGGCAAACTGAAAGGTGCCGTCCTCGTTCTTGATCACCACATCGCCAGTCAGATAGTACCCTTCGGCGAAGGGATGCTTCTCCTGCCACGTGTAGCCGGGGAAGAAGAAGGCCGGGGAGTTCTCGATATCCACGGCCAGCACACCGGGTTCACCCGGGGGCAACTCGTGGTACTCGGCGTCGAGGATCGCCAGGCGATAGCCGGGCATCGGCACCCCCATCGCGCCGACATGCTTGGGGTGGTCCAGGCCATGGTGGTTGTTGCAGATCATGCCGGTCTCGGTTTGGCCGTAGTGGTCCATCACCGGACAACCCAGCGCGCGCTCGACCCAGGTGACCACCTCGGTGTTGAGCGGCTCACCGGCCGAGCTCGCGGCGCGCAGCTCAAGGGTCTGGTGGGCATCATCAAACCGCCCGGAGGCCTTCATCAGTCGGTAGGCGGTGGGTGCGGCGGCGAAATTGGTGATGCGATGGCGATTCATGAAGGCCAGCGCCCCCTCGGCAGAAAAACCCGCCTCGCAGAAGTGGGTCGTCACGCCCAGCAGCAGCGGTCCGACGATGGCGTAGTAAAGACCATAGGCCCACCCCGGGTCGGCCATGTTCCAGAAACGGTCGGTGTCGCGTAGATCGACGGCCAGCTCCATGTAGAGAGTGAAGGCCGGCATGGCGGCCAGCGGCACGGCCACCCCCTTGGGCTTGCCTACGGTGCCGGAGGTGAACATCTGCAGGAAGGGCTCATCCCGGGAGAGACGCGGTGGCGCACTGTCGATCGGCGCATGTGCCAGAGCAGCGCTCCAGTCGAGGTCATCGGCATGATCGACATCGGGGCCGCCCACGGCGAGCACCGGCGGGCACTGGGTGAGGCCATCGAACTTGAAGCGGTTGGCATGATCGGTGATCACCAGCTTGGTATCGGCGCGCCCCAGGCGATAGTCCACGGCGTCCGGGCCGAAGGCGGTGAACAGCGGCTGATAGACGGCACCGATGCGCCAGGTGGCCAGCACCACCACCAGCAGTTGCGGGGAGCGCGGCAGCATGCAGGCAATGCGATCGCCCACACCCAGGCCGTGCTCGGCAAACCAGCCGGCGAGCCTGGCGCTCTCGGCATCGAGCTCGGCGTAGGTCAGGGTGTTGACCTGGCCCTCGGCGTCCTCGTGAATCAGCGCCAGGGTATCGCCCCGACCAGCCCGCAGGTGGCGTTCGCAGCAGGACGCGAAGGCGTTGGCCTTGCCGTCGCGTCGGTCATCGAGGCGTGCGATGACGTCGTCGATGGAAAAGGTCTCGAGGTAATGTTGGTAATCGGGAAGGGTGCTCATGTACGGCCCTCTCGCGGTTTGTGCTTATTGTGGCGACAACAGGAGGGTGACGGCTTGGCTCGCCGGAAACGGCAAACGCTGGCGTGCCTGTCCACCTTGTGATTATATGCAGTTGACGTAAGCGTCAACCTAGCAAGCGCTCGATACACGCTAGAGGCTGCCGATGCATGAGGCAAGCCCTCACTGGCGGGAGATCACTAGACAATGGTCGAGCGTGGGCCTCGACCTGACGCTATCAGGCGGGCCGGTGGGTGATCATGGCGACCAGTTCGTGGGCCAGATCATCCGGTGAACGTGGGCCGTTAGGATCGTACCAGCGCACGGTCCAGTTGAGCGCGCCCATCACGAAACGCGCCACCAGGAAGCGATCGCCATGGATCAGGCCGGCGGCCAGGGCGTCGTCGATGACCGCTTCCCAGAGCGCCTCGTAGGCATCCCGCAGGTGGCTCAGGTGGTCTCGGGCCTGGGCATCGAGGCGGCGCCATTCATAGAGGGCCACCACATGGGCATTGCGGTCGGTGAGCAGGGTTTCGAGATGCGCGCGCGCCATGGCCTGCAAGCGTGCCTCGGCAGTGGGGCCGCAATGTTCGAGGGTGGCTCTGGCGATGGCCAGGGCGTTCTGGGTGCCCTCCTCGATCACCGCCGCAAGGATCTCCTGCTTGTCGCGGAAGTGATGGAAGAGGCTTCCAGACTTGATGCCCATCTCCTGGGCGAGCATGCGCACCGTGGTCCGGTCGAAGCCCTCCTGAACGAACAGCTGGGCAGCTTGCCGGGTCAACACCTTGCGACGCGGTGAGTCATTGATTACCTTCATCGAGAATTACACTAGCGCTTGCTTGGTTGATCCTGAGAAAACCACAGCCCCGACGCCGGGTCAACGCGGCGCCGTGCGAGATCACGGACACCATGACAATGCGGTCCCGACCGGGACCGTCACGCCACACCGGGAGAACCCACCATGAGCCAGTCCACCGACATCGTCTTCCTCTCCGCCGCCCGCACGCCCATGGGCGGCATGCTGGGCAGCCTCGCCAGCCTCACCGCCCCGCAACTGGGGACCACGGCGATCCAGGCCGCCATCGAACGCGCCGGCATCAGTGCCGACAGCATCGACGAGGGCATCATGGGCTGCGTGCTGCCCGCCGGCGTCAAGCAGGGCCCGGCCCGCCAGGCGATGCGCCAGGCCGGCATTCCCGATACCATCGGCGCCACCACCATCAACAAGCTGTGTGGCTCTGGCATGAAGGCCACCATGCTGGCCCATGACCTGATCCGCGCCGGCAGCGGCGAGATCATCCTGGCCGGCGGCATGGAGTCCATGTCCAACGCGCCCCACATTCTGACCAAGGCCCGCACCGGCTATCGCCTGGGCCATGGTGAGCTCAAGGACCATATGTTCCTTGACGGCCTGGAAGACGCCGAGACCGGCAGGCTGATGGGCGACTTTGCCCAAGAGATCGCCAGCCAGCGCGGCTACAGCCGTGAGCGGCTGGATGACTTCGCCATCGCCTCGCTGGAGCGCGCCATGCAGGCGACCAATGCCGGCCACCTGAAGGCCGAGATGGCCCCGGTCACCGTCACCAGCCGCCAGGGCGAAAGCGTAGTAGACCACGACGAGCAGCCTTTCCAGGCCAAACTCGACAA
This sequence comes from Halomonas ventosae, assembly GCF_004361885.1. Taxonomy (GTDB): domain Bacteria; phylum Pseudomonadota; class Gammaproteobacteria; order Pseudomonadales; family Halomonadaceae; genus Halomonas; species Halomonas ventosae_C. The sequence continues at coordinate 77,869 of NZ_SNWH01000001.1, read as the reverse complement.
GATCCGCTCGCTGCGCCCCGCCTTCGCCAAGGACGGCACCATCACCGCCGCCAACTCCAGCTCCATCTCCGATGGTGCCTCGGCGCTGATCCTGGCCAGCCGGGCCGCGGCCGAGAAGCATGGCGTGACGCCCATCGCTCGGATGCTCGGGCATAGCACCAACTCGAAGCATCCCAGCGAGTTCACCATTGCCCCGGTGGGGGCCATCGACTCGCTGATGAAAAAACTCGACTGGGGTGTCAATGATGTCGATCTTTTCGAGATCAACGAGGCCTTTGCCGTGGTCACCCTGATGGCCATGGACGACCTGGGCCTGCCCCACGACAAGGTCAATGTCTTCGGGGGCGCCTGCGCCCAGGGCCATCCCATCGGCTCCACCGGCTCGCGGATCATCGCCACCCTGATTCATGCGCTGCGCACCAAGGGCGGTAAGCGCGGCATTGCCAGCCTGTGCATCGGCGGCGGCGAAGCGACCGCCGTGGCGGTGGAGCTGATCGATTGAGCCGGCGACAACGCCAGGGAGACCGCCATGCGTGAGATCCGCATTCCCACGCCGCGGGGCGAACTGCACGCCCTGCGCTGCAGGCCAGGCGATAGCGAAGCGACAGGCAGCCCCATCGTGCTGATGCATGACTCGCTGGGCTGCGTGGCACTCTGGCGCGACTTCCCTATCCGCCTGGCCGAGGCCACCGGGCGCGAAGTAATCGCCTATGACCGGCTGGGGTATGGGCGCTCTGCCCCCTATCCCGGTCCACAGCCCAGCGACTTCATCGAGCAGGAGTCGGCGTCATTCGACGCCGTGCGCAAACAGTTGGTCCTTGACCGCTTCGTGATGCTCGGCCACAGCGTGGGGGGCTGCATGGCGGTCGAGATCGCCGCTCACCATGCCGATGGCTGCGAGGCGCTGGTCACGGTAGCGGCCCAGGCCTTCACCGAGCCGCGCACCCTGGACGGCATCCGCAAGGCGCAGCGCGACTTTGCTGAGCCGCGGCGCATGGCGCGCCTGGCGACGTACCATGGCGACAAGGCCGAGTGGGTGTTGCGAAGCTGGGTCGAGACCTGGCACTCCGAGGCTTTCGCGCACTGGACGCTGGACGAGGCACTGCGCCGGGTGGCCTGCCCGACCCTGGCGATCCACGGCGAGCATGATGAATTTGGCTCCCTGGCCCAGCCGCGTCGGATCGCCGCGCTCACCCCGGGCCCCAGCGAACCGACGATCCTGCCCGACTGCGGTCACGTACCCCACCGGGAATGCCCGGAGCGACTGATCGACGCCATTTGCCCCTTCCTCGACGCGCCGGCATCGGCCTGACGCTCGGCGCTCACTTGCCCACTTTGCGTTATCCCTACCTTTCCTCGTGGCCCTTCATTCACCCCTTCGGCGGCGCCAGGCGGTCCAGGCGCAGCCGCTCGCGGCGATCAAACAGCCGCCGGCTGCCCGCCGCCACCGCCGCCAGGGTGCCGAAGCCGGTCCCCAGGGTAATGGTGAACATCACCAGTATCTGGTACTTCACCGCTAGGGCCGGCGGGCTGCCGGCGAGTATCTGGCCGGTCATCATGCCCGGCAGGCTGACCACCCCGGCGGCCGCCATGGCATTGATCATCGGCATCAGACCGCTGCGCATCGCCTCGCGACGGATGTCGCCGACCGCCTCCTGCCAGCGCTGGCCGAGCATCAGGCGATTCTCGATCACCGCTCGCTGCCGCCAGGCGGTGTCGGTCAGCCGATCCAGCGCCAGGGCCACCCCGGTCATGGTGTTGCCGAGCATCATGCCCAGTAGCGGGATGGCGTACTGGGGCCGATACCAGGGCTCGGGGCCAATGATCACGGTAAGCGTCAGCACCGTCACCGTGAACGAGGAGAGAAACATCGCCAGGGTACCGATACCGAAGGCCCAGCCGCCCAGCAGCCGGCGCTTCTGGCGGGCCATCACCTCGCGCCCGGCGATCAGCAGCATGCCCAGCGCCATCAGCGCCACCCACACCAGCCGCTCGGCCGCAAAAAGCGCCTCCAGTACCAGGCCGACCAGAGTGAGCTGGATCACTGTGCGCGCCGCGGCGATCAGCAGGCTCTTGCCCATACCCAGTCGTGCTACGGCCGTGCAGCCAGCCAGCACCACCACCATCAACGCCGCCAGGGCCAGTTGCCACCAGGCCAGCTCGATCACGCCCATCTTGTCACCTCGACGAGCCCGCTTGCTTCGATACGCCAGTGGCGATCCGCCACCCGCTGGATCTGTCCCGGGTCATGGGCGACCCAGATCACCGGCCAGCCGTGCTCACGAATTATCGACTGGAGCCAGGCCTCGATCCGGCGGGTGGTGACCTCATCCAGATTGGCGGTCGGCTCGTCGAGCAGCAGCGCCGAGGGCGCGCGGCTGATCGCCCGCAGCAGGGCCAGGCGCTGCTTCTCCCCCGACGAGAGCCGCGAGACCTGCCAGCCCAGCACCTCGGGGCTGAAACCCAGCGTTTCCAGGTCCGTGAGGGCGTCCTGCGTCATATGCTCGCCTACGCTGTCCTCCCACCACTGGCTCTCGGCCGGCACCAGCATCACTCGCCCCCGCCATACATGGGCCGGCAGCGATGCCTGGGCGATATCGCCCAGCCACACCTCGCCACTGTGGGGCTCCAGATCGGCCACGGCACGCAGCAGACGGCTCTTCCCAGAACCGCTAGGGCCGGAAATACAGTGAACTTCGCCAGGGGCGATGATCAGGCTCACCTCGGCAAGCTCGCCGACAGCGAGCCGCGCCAGGCGCAGGGAATGAGTAGCGGTCAAGGCAGCCTCCCGGCAGAAGGGAATGCTAGCGCATGATAGCAGCTTGCCCCGCCGAGGGGTGTGCGACATGGCATCGTTATCCCAGTGCCACCCTCTTGCGGCATCCCTGTGTCACATGAAGCTTCCAGGATATCGACTGAGTATCCATTCCCCATTGTATGGTGGTGTCCCATAAGGACTCTGACCCGCTCCCTGCTCGCCGGCAGTTTCGCCGTCGTCGCTCTCGCTGCTGCTGTCACCCCAGCCGGGGCAAGCTTCTCACTGAGCGAGCCCTTCACCAACCGGGCACCCGAACTGCAGGAGCCGATCCAAAAAGACTTGTTCAGCTTCGAGTGGGAGGGCAGCGCCCTGGCTGAAGCGCCCGCCGCAGCCGATCACGACCCGGCGCTGGCGGCTCAAGGTCGGCACATTGAGAATATATGATTTACCATATATGCTAGATAGCGACCCGCACGATCCAATGAATCTGACCGGACAACCCATGACAAACACCTCACCGAACGACCTGCCCAATATCGACCCTGGGCACTTTCGGGCGCCGGATGCGGCCAGCCTGGGCATCCCCGTGGACCGCGAGCATCCGCCGCGCATCCTGCTGCTCTATGGCTCGCTCAGGCAGCGCTCCTTCAGCCGCCTGGCCGTGGAGGAAGCTGCCCGGCTGCTGCGCGCCATGGGCGCCGAGACTCGCATCTTCGACCCTCAGGGCCTGCCGCTGCCCGACGCCGAGGAGGCGATCCACCCCAAGGTGGCGGAGCTGCGCACGCTGGCCGAATGGGCCGAGGGCATGGTGTGGTGCTCACCGGAGCGCCACGGCGCCCTGACCGGTATCATGAAGGCGCAGATCGACTGGATCCCCCTGGCGCTGGGGGCGGTGCGCCCCACCCAGGGCAAGACCCTGGCCGTCATGCAGGTGTGCGGTGGCTCCCAGTCGTTCAATACCGTGAACCAGCTGCGCCTGCTGGGGCGCTGGATGCGTATGGTGACCATCCCCAACCAGTCCTCGGTGCCCAGGGCGTTCATGGAGTTCGACGACAACGACCGCATGAAGCCCTCACCCTTCTATGACCGCATCGTCGACGTCATGGAGGAACTGGTGAAGTTCACGCTGCTGGTGCGCGGCCGCAGCGAGGCGCTCACCGACCGCTACTCCGAACGCAAGGAGTCGGCCGAACAGCTCTCCGCCCGGGTCAATCAGCGGGCCATCTGACAGGAGCCACACCATGAGCACCCATCAGGAATCCCAGTCTCCCGGCACCTCGGAAGGCATGGGGTGCTTCGAACGCTTCCTCTCGGTGTGGGTAGCGCTGGCCATCGTCACCGGGGTGCTGCTCGGGCAGTTCGCCCCCGCGGTGCCCGAGACCCTCTCGCGCTTCGAGGTTGCCCAGGTGTCGATCCCGGTGGCGATCCTGATCTGGGCGATGATCTTCCCGATGATGGCGCAGATCGACTTTACCGCCGTGCTCGGCGTGCGCCGCCAGCCCAAGGGACTGATCATCACCACCTCGGTAAACTGGTTGATCAAGCCATTCACCATGTTCGCCATCGCCGGGTTCTTTCTGACGGTGGTGTTCGCCCCGCTGATCCCCGAGCCTCTGGCCAACCAGTACCTGGCCGGAGCCATCCTGCTCGGCGCCGCCCCCTGCACCGCCATGGTCTTCGTATGGAGCACCCTGACCCGCGGCGACGCCGCTTACACCCTGGTGCAAGTCGCTCTCAACGACCTGATCATGCTGTTCGCCTTCGCCCCCATCGTGGTCTTCCTGCTCGACATCTCCAACATTCAGGTGCCCTGGGACACCGTAGCGCTGTCGGTGATCCTCTACATCGTGATTCCGCTCACCGCCAGCGTTCTGACGCGCCGCACGTTGATCGCTCGCCATGGCAGCGAGTGGTACGACAACGTCTTTATGAAGCGACTTGGCCCGGTCACCCCGGCAGGGCTGATCCTGACGCTGGTGCTGCTGTTCGCCTTCCAGGGGGAGGTGATCTTCGAGGCGCCCCTGCATATCGTGCTGATCGCCATCCCGCTGATCCTCCAGACCTTCCTGGTCTTCTTCATCGCCTACGGCTGGGCCAAGGCGTGGAGGGTGCCCCACAACGTGGCGGCTCCCGGCGCCATGATCGGTGCCAGCAACTTCTTCGAGCTGGCGGTGGCCGCCGCCATCTCGCTCTTCGGCCTGCAGTCCGGCGCGGCGCTGGCCACGGTGGTGGGTGTGCTGGTGGAGGTGCCGCTGATGCTGGCGCTGGTGCGTATCGCCAACAAGACCCGGCACCACTTCCCTGAGGCCGAGGCGCAGGCGCCCGAAGAGGCAAGGGGCTGACGCACCCCGACCCTGGGCATCGAAAGCGAGGCAGTCGTCGAGGGCAAGATGACCGCGGCGCCGAGGATATCCAGCGCCTGCTGAAAGCTTGATCCCGCTGCTCCTGGCTCAGCCCCGGGGCACGTATGGCTCAGCACGTCTGGCTCAACAGAGTGCGGCGCGACGCTCTGGACGGTTGCCCATGGCCGAGAGTCGCTCGCGTAGCTGTACGAGTCGGGGCCCGCTCCCTTGCGCGGCGGCTTCCAGGGTGGTCATCACCCAGCTGGGCAGGTTCGGCTCGAGTCCGTAATAGACCCACTGACCCTCACGCCGGTCGTTGAGCAGTCCGCACTGACGCAGCTGCGCCAGGTGCCGCGAGACCTTGGGCTGTGACTCGTCCAGCGCGTGGGTCATCTCGCAGACGCAGAGCTCCTGCTCACGCATCACCAGCAGCATCAGCATCAGGCGCGTCTCGTCGCCCAGGCACTTGAAGAGGCGAACCGGGTCCAGCGACATCGGGAATTTCCTCGGGTTGGGATCGGATCGATTCTACGTGATGCAGAAACGGAGGCGAAGGGACACCCGCTTTGTATCGTCGCCGGCACTTGCCCTGCCCCGATGCGAGGGCGAACATGGAGGCATGATGCCCCTCCTGCACCGCCATCCCCTGGCGATCATCGTCCTCGCCCAACTCTGCGGCACCTCGCTGTGGTTCAGCGTGAATGGCGTGGGATTGTCTCTGTCCCGCGACCTGGGGCTCACCGAGGCCGACCTCGGCCGGCTGACCCTCATCGTCCAGGCCGGCTTCATCCTCGGCACCCTGAGCATCGCCGCCAGTGGCCTTGCCGACCGGTTCCGCGCCAGCCGCATCTTTGCCGTCTCCTGCCTGCTCGGTGCCCTGGTCAACGCGGCCTTCGTGCTGACAACGGAGTCCTTCGCCGCAAGCCTGGCCCTGCGCTTCGCCACCGGCTTGTGCCTGGCCGGCATCTATCCGCTGGGCATGAAGCTGGTGATCGGCTGGACACCGACCCACAAGGGCGCGGCCCTGGCCTGGCTGGTCGGGATGCTGACCCTGGGGACTGCCCTGCCCCACCTGCTTCGTGGCACCACCCTGGGCATGCCCTGGGAGTGGCCGCTGATCGGTGCCTCGCTGATGGCGCTGGCCGGCGGGGCCCTTATTCACCTACTCGGGGATGGCCCCCATCTGCCACCGCCCGCCGGTCCCGCTCGACTGCAAGAGGGTCTCGCCGGCCTGCGCGAGCCGCGCTTCCGGGCCGTGGCCGGGGGTTACTTCGGCCATTGCTGGGAGCTCTATGCCTTGTGGATGCTGACGCCCTTCCTGGTAGCCCGGCAGCTCCAGCGCCTGGGCGCCACCGAGGACCTGGTGCCCTGGCTATCGTTCGGCGTCATTGCCCTGGGGCTTGTGGGCTGCGTGGGTGGCACGTCGTGCCCTGGCCACCTCCGGGCTGATCTGTCTGGCCTATCCGCTGCTGCCCTGGCTGCCACCCGGCCTGCTGCTCGTCCTGCTCGGCGCCTGGGGACTCACGGTCATCGCCGACTCGCCGCAGTTCTCGGCGCTGGCTGCCGCTACCGCCCCCCAGGCCCAAATCGGCTCCACGTTGGCAGTGATGAATGCCGTGGGCTTCGCGCTGACCATCCCGGCGATCTCGCTGACCAGCAGCCTGTGGGCCGCCCAGGGCCCCTGGGTGCTGTGGTGGCTGCTGCCCGGGCCGCTGCTGGGTCTCTGGGCCCTGCGTGGGCTCGCCGAGCGAGAGCCTCAAGCGGCGCCGCCGGCGTCCTCCTGAAACCGGGATATCACGAGGCCTTGGCCTCCCGCGGCAGCGCCAGGGCCATCAGCGCGCTGGCCGCCACCAAGGCGGACGAGATCCACAGGCAGGCGGCAAGGCCGTAGACCTGATAGACCCAGCCGGAGAGCAGGGTCCCAAGCAGGCGCCCCATGGCGTTGGCCATGTAGTAGAAGCCCACATCCATGGAGACGCCGTCGGCGCGAGCGTAGTGAACGATCAGGTAGCTGTGCCAGCTGGAGTTGACGGCGAACAGCACGCCGAAGGCCAGCAAGCCCGCCACCAGCCAGCCCACCTCGGCCAGCGGCAGCAGCGCCAGCAGTGCCGGCAGGCCGGCCAGTGCCATGGCCCAGAAAGCCGTCACGCCTCGCGCCCCGCCCTTTACCAGGCCGGTGAGGCGCGGCGCCTGGGTCTGCACGCCGCCGTAGCCGATCACCCAGATCGCCAGCAGGCCGCCCACCGTCCAGTGGCTCCAGCCGTGCTGGTCGTAGAGGAACACCGGCAGGGCCACCACGAACCAGACGTCCCGTGAGGCGAACAGGCACAGCCGCGCCGCCGAGAGCACATTGATGGCCCGCGACTTCGAGAACACCTCGCTGAATCTGGGCTTGCGCTTCTGGCGTCCCAGGTCAGCCCTGAGCCGAACCAGCGACAGGGCGAGCACGCCAACCAGCATCAGTGCCATGGCGATCACGGCGACGCGGAAGCCGATCAGCGTCAGCAGCAACCCGCCCAGGAAGAAGCCGGCCCCCTTGAGGGCGTTCTTAGAGCCGGTGAGGATCGCCACCCAGCGGTAGAGGGCGCTGCCGGCGCTGGGGCTGTCGCTGGGCACCAGCACCTTGACCGCGCTCTTGGCGCTCATCTTGTTGAGGTCCTTGGCGATCCCCGAGAGCGCCTGGGCGGCCATCACCCAGGGCACGGTCAGCGCCGTGGCGGGCACCATCAGCATGGAAAGCGCCACGATCTGCAGGGCGAGCCCCGCGTTCATGGTGCGGTTGAGCCCCAGGCGGGCGCCCAGCCACCCCCCCACCAGGTTGGTGACCACCCCGAAGGCCTCGTAGAAGAGGAACAGCAGCGCCACCTCCAGCGGCGAGTAGCCGAGCTGGTGGAAATGCAGCACCACCAGCATGCGCAGGGCGCCGTCGGTGAGGGTGAAGGCCCAGTAGTTGCCGGTGATCAGCAGATACTGGCGCACCTCGAAGGGCAGTCCCCTGAGACGGGCGACGAGCGATTCAGCCACGCCCCACCTGCTCGCTCCCCACTTTCAGGGCCAACTCGGCGGTGCGGTTGGCGTAGCCCCATTCGTTGTCATACCAGGCGTAGAGCTTGAGCTGGGTTCCGTTGACCACCATGGTCGAGAGCGCATCGATGATCGAGCTGCGCGGGTCGGTGCGGTAATCGATGGAGACCAGCGGGCGTTCCTCATAGCCGAGTATGCCGGCGAGCCCACCCTCGGCGGCGGCCTTGAGCGCCGCGTTGACCTCCTCCACCGTCACCTCGCGCTCGAGCTCGAAGACCATGTCGGTGAGTGAGGCATTGGCCAGCGGCACGCGGATGGCATGGCCGTTCAGCTTGCCCTCGAGCTCCGGGAAGATGGCGGTGATCGCCTTGGCCGAGCCGGTGGTGGTGGGAATCAGGCTCATGCCGCAGGCACGGGCTCGGCGCAGATCCTTGTGGGGGGCGTCGAGGATCGTCTGGGTGTTGGTGATGTTGTGGACCGTGGTCATGGAGCCGTGACGAATCCCGAACGTCTCGTGGATGACCTTGACCACCGGCGCCAGGCAGTTGGTGGTGCAGCTCGCCGCGGTGACGATGCGATGGACGTCGGCGTCGTACTTGTCGTCGTTGACGCCCACCACCACGTTGAGCACGCTCTCATCCTTGACCGGCGCGCTGACCACCACCCGCTCGACGCCATGGTCGAGATAGGTCTGAAGCTTACCGGTGGTCTTCATCTTGCCGGAACACTCGATGGCGACCCGGCAGCCGGACCAGTTGCTCTCCTCTATGGCCTTGTGGGCGCTGAAGATGATACGACGACCGTCGACCAGGATGGCATCCTCTTCGGCCTGGATGCCCCGCCCCGGCGACCACTGGCCGTGGACCGAGTCGAATTCCAGCAGGTGGGCGAAGGTGGCGGCATCGCCGCCCGGGTCATTGATGCGCACCAGTTCAACCTCGCCCGCCGAGACGCGGGGCCAGAGGCTTCGCAGCACCAGGCGGCCGATACGCCCGAAGCCATTGATGCCGATGCGAAGGGTCATGTTACTCTCCTGATGAGGAATGAACGCCGGGAGACACCCTCAGAGATCGGCATCCCGGGCCTTGATCTGCAGCCACAGCGAGAGGCGGTGGCGGATCTCGTTGAGGGCCTGCTCGTAGGCGTCGGCACGCCCGATCAGGCGCGGGTCGCGGATGTCCCAGTAGAGATGCTCGTCGCTTTCGCCCTGCCAGTCTCGGCACGCCTGCTGGGCCTTGTCGCAGAGCACGATAACGGCATTGAAGTGTTCGCCGGCGAAATCATCCAGCGACTTGCTGGCCAGCCCTTCGGTGGAAATACCCTGCTTCTTCAATGCCGCCAGGGTCATCGCAGCGGGTTCATTCGGCTCGCTGCCCGCGCTGTAGGCCTCGAACGTATCGTCTGCCAGGTGGCGCAACAGCGCCTCCCCCATCAGCGAACGGGCGGAATTGGCATTGCACAGGAAGAGCACACGCTGTCTTGTCATGGGAATGGCCCCTTAACATATATGGAATATCATATATAACGCATCGGGATGTCAATCATATGGCAGCGTCAACGACGATGGGGAGGCCGAAGCCTCCCCATCCGTCATCACATACCGACGACGGTGGCATTAACCGTAGCGACCGGTGATGTAGTCCTCAGTCTTCTTGACGGCCGGATTGGCGAACATCGTTTTGGTGTCATTGTACTCAATGATTTCACCAAGGTGGAAGAAGGCCGTGTAGTCAGCAACCCGCGCCGCCTGCTGCATGTTGTGGGTCACGGTGATGATGGTGAACTGCTGCTTGAGCTTGTCCATCAGATCCTCGATGGTCGCCGTAGAGATAGGGTCCAGTGCCGAGGTGGGTTCGTCCATCAGGATCACGTCGGGCTGCACGGCGATGGCGCGCGCGATGCACAGGCGCTGCTGCTGGCCACCGGAGAGCGAGGTACCCGGCTCTTGCAGCTTGTCCTTGACCTCCTCCCACAGGCCGGCGTCGCGCAATGCCTTCTCCACCAGTTCATCCTGCTCAGCCTTGCGGCTCACCAGATCATGCATACGCGGCGCATAGACGACATTGTCGTAGATCGACTTGGGAAAGGGGTTGGGCTTCTGGAACACCATGCCCACCCGACGACGCAACGCCACCTCGTCCATCTTGGGGGCATTGACGTCACGGCCATCCATCTCCACCAGTCCCTCGACACGTACATTGGGGATCAGATCATTCATGCGGTTGAGGCAACGCAGAAAGGTCGACTTGCCACAACCAGACGGGCCGATCAATGCCGTGACGTTCTTCTGATAGATATCGATATTGACGTTCTTTAACGCCTGACTCTGGCCGTACCAGAGGTTGAGGTCGCGAACACGGATGCTCAGCTCGTGGTTGGCATCCGTGTTGCGGGTCACCGGCTGACCGGGTTCGGGACGGGAGCTTGCGTGGCGAGACCTTTCGTGACCTGACATGGGCGCGGTACTCCGCTCGGCAACGTGAATGTTCATCTATGGATACCCTGTAACGTAACGTGACCTACCAGCGGCGCTCGAATTTCTTGCGCAACACCACGGCGGTAGCATTCAAGGTGATGAGCACGGCCAGCAGCACCAGGATCCCACCCGAGGTCTTCTCGACGAAGGCCCGGTCGGGCTCGCCCGCCCAGGTGAATATCTGTGCCGGGAGTACCGTGGCCGCCTCGGTGAAGGAGTTGGTGACGTCCGGGATGAAGGCCACCATGCCGACGATGATCAAGGGTGCGGTCTCACCCATGGCCTGGGCCATGCCGATGATCGAGCCAGTCATGATCCCCGGCAACGCCAGCGGCAGCACGTGGTCGCGAACCACCTGCCAGCGCGAGCAGCCCACCCCGAAGGCGGCATGGCGAATCGATTCCGGCACGCTGCGCAGCGCCGTGCGGGTGGCGATGATGATCACCGGCAAGGTCATCAGTGCCAGCGTCAGGCCCCCGACCAGCGGCGAGGAGCGTGGCACCCCGAAGAAGTTGATGAAGATCGCCAGGCCCAGCAAACCGAACAGGATCGAAGGGATCGCCGCCAGGTTATTGATGTTGATCTCGATCGCCTGGGTGAGGCGATTGTCGGCGGCAAACTCCTCCAGGTAGACCGCCGTCATCACGCCGATCGGGAAGGCGATGGCGAGCGTCACCACCAGGGTCAGCAGCGTGCCCATGGCCGCAGAGGCAATGCCGGCGAGCTCGGGCATCTTGGAGTCGCCGTTGGTGAAGAAGGTGGTGTTGAACTTGAGCTCGGCACGCCCCTGTGCTTGCAACCGTTCGACCACGGACTGCTCGCCGGGCTTGAGCTTGGAGTGATGGCCCTTGAGGTATTGGTCCACCTGACTATCGGCGAGCACCCACTCCATGCGCGTGGTGCCGAGCAGCTGTGGATTTTCCTGGATGCGGCGAGGGATCAGGCGCAGGTAGCCACGGCTGACCAGGGGGCGCACCTCTTCGTTCAGGGCGGCCAGGGGAAGCTGCCTGGCCTGCTCGCTGTAATCGACCTGAACCTGGATCTGGGCCTGCTGGAAAGCCGGCAGGCCCTTGACCAGCATGTCGGCAAAGAACAGCACCAAAAACAGGCCGGCCAGACCCAGAGCCCCCATGGAGACCCACTTGAGGTGCGTCGACTGGCGGTGGCGACGTTTTAACTGGGCACTGATGTCGTCGAAGGATTGACTCATCGAACATTGTCCTCGGCGTTAGAGGTTGTTGACCCGGTACTTCTCGCGGAAACGGCGGATCATGATCACCGATACCAGGTTCAGGCTCAGGGTCACCACGAAGAGCACCAGCCCCAGCGCAAAGGCGGAGAGCGTCTCGGCGCTGGCGAACTCCTGGTCGCCGGTCAAGGCAGCAACGATGCGCACCGTGACGGTAGTCATGTCTTCCAGTGGATTGGCGGTAAGGTTGGGCCGCATGCCCGCTGCCATCACCACGATCATGGTCTCGCCCATTGCCCGGGATACCGCCAGCAGCGAGGCGGAGATGATCCCTGGCAGGGCCGCGGGAATCACCACGTCACGGATCGTCTCGCCCTGGGTCATGCCCAGCGCTAGTGAACCCTGGCGCATGCTGTCGGGGACCGAGTTGATCACGTCATCGGAAAGCGACGAGATGAAGGGAATGATCATGATGCCCATGACGATGCCGGGCGCGAGGGCATTGTTGAAGGAGGCCTCGAGCCCGAAGAAGCCGGCCACGCTGACGATGATCGGCGCCACCGTGATGGCAGCGAAGAAGCCATACACCACGGTAGGAATGCCTGCCAGCACTTCGAGTGTCGGTTTGGCCAGGGTGCGCACGCGCTTGGGCGCGAACTCGGCCATGTAGATTGCCGCGAGCAGTCCCACGGGGATCGCCACCAGCATGGCTACCGCGGTGATCATGAAGGTGCCAGCGAACAAGGGGACAGAGCCGAACTGCGCGGTACTACTTCCTTCCTCCGCGCGCCCCGCCGCCTGGAGAAAACTGGCCCCCGGGTTCCAGGTGGTCCCGGTGATAAATTCCCAGAAGCTCTGCATCTGGAAGAAGCGCAGCGCCTCGCCCACTATCGAGATCAAGATGCCGAACGTGGTGAGGATGGAAATCAGGGCAGCGCCGGCCAGAACCCAGCGTATCACCCGCTCGATGGCCTGGCGGGCATGAAAATCAGGACGAACCATGAAGATGCCGATGGCTAGCCCTAGGCAAGCCACCAGCAGGCTACCGGCCAGCAGGTAGAGGGTGGGAATCTCGGCACCGAGCAGCAGCAGCAAGAACCCCCCCACAGCACTCACCGCCAGGGCAGGACCTGCCGTCGACACTACGGTGAACCAGGCATACTGGTCGGGCTGGGCGTACATGGCGGTGCCACCGGCGCGGACCCGTGTCGCCTTGGCACGCCCGAGGAAGAAGGCTATCAGACCCAGCAACAGCAGGGCGCCGATGAACAAGGCGATTATCTGGTTGGTCTGCATAGGGCTCTCTCACAGGAATTCAACCGCAGGCGGACCGCACACTAAACCGCCTGCCGCAACGTCAGACGGCCGGCAACGCAAGTTACCGGCCGGACAGGACGGAAGATCCAGTCCCGCTTATTTCAGGTCGGCCAGTTCGATGGGCTCATGGTTATGCACTTCCTGGCGAGCTTCTTCACGCACTTCCTGCGGCGCAGGGATCAGGCCAAGGGGCTTGAGGTAGCCCATGTCACCGATCATCTTCTCGCTCATGAACATCTTGGCGTAGGCATACATCGCCGGCACGTCATCGGCATGCTGATTCTTGATGTAGAAGAACAACGAACGCGATACCGGGTACTCGCCGCTACCGATAGCCTCGGGTGTTGGCGGAACACCGTCGATGCTGGAGCCGATCAGGGTATCGCGGTTTTCCTCGAGGAAAGAGTAACCGAAGATACCGAAGGCATCGGTATTCTCGGCCAGACGCTGAACGATCAGGTTGTCGTTCTCGCCGGCGTCGATGAAGGCACCGTCCGAGCGGATATTGGTATAGGCCTCACCACCGTAGGCCGGCATATCCTCGGAGACAGCTTCCATTACCAGTTCCTCGAAGGCATCACGGGTACCCGAGGTGGTGGGCGGGCCATACACGGCGATTTCCCGCTCAGGCAGCGAAGGATCGATGTCGCTCCACTGGGTATAGGGGTTGTCGACCAGTTCGCCATCGACGGGCACTTTTGCCGCCAAGGCGAGGAAGAGCTGCTCACGGGTAAGGTTCATCGCCTCGTTGGTGGCGGACTGAGCGAAGACGATGCCATCGTAGCCGATGAAGGCTTCGGTGATGTCGGTGACACCATTCTCGGTACAACGCTCGAACTCGGCGGGCTTCATGTTGCGCGAGGCGTTGGTGATGTCCGGGGTGTCATCTCCCACACCGTTGCAGAACAGTCGCATGCCACCACCGGTACCGGTGGATTCGATGACCGGCGTCGGATACTCGGTGGTGGCGCCGAACTCCTCGGCCACGTAACTGGCGAACGGATAGACGGTGCTGGAGCCGACGATACGGACCTGCTCGCGAGCCTGGGCCACGGTGGCCACGCTCATGACAGCGGCAGCAATAGCGGTGGTCTTGAGGATGCGGTTCATGGAGTGATCTCCTGATGAGGACAGTGTGCAACCTTCACGGGGAACACCTTGCCCCAGCCAGATGACAACTTCATGACAGCGCCGACCGGAAGCAGGATGCACCCGCTACGCTGCACACCCTGCCCCAGAAAGATGACAGCGACGTGACATCGTCCTGTTTCGATCGCGAGACAACCCGTTCAGAACAGCATCGCCGCCAGGCTACAAAGCGAGAGCGATGCGCCCTGCAGTAGTCGACGATCTAGGCGGTGGGTGATTCGGTCGGCCGCGACGCCTCAATCACGTACTTCCCGCCCTGCCAGTACGCGAATACCGACGTTGGCTGCGAGCGAGGCGCCAAACATGGTGCCCGCGATCGGCCATGCACTGTCGACCTCGAAGGCCCCTACCAGCACTCCCGCCAGGGCACCGCAGGAGAACTGCAGGCTGCCCTGCAGGGCCGCGGCAGTGGCGCTCATGTGATGAAACCGGTCGAGCAGCGAGGTGATGGCATTGGGTGCGATTAGGCCAATAGTCCCGGCAAACAGCACGATCAGCGGCACCATGGTGGCAAGCGACTCAAGCCGGGTAGCAACCAGCAACACCAGACCCAGGGCGGCGACCAACTGGATCCCCAGCCCCAGGCGCAGGTTCTGCAAGGGAGTCCGCCATCTCAGCAAGCGGATATTGAGACGGTTGGATGCCACCATGGCCACCACGTTGACACCAAACACCAGCGGATAGAGAGACGGCGTCAGCGCGAAGTGCTCCAGATAGAGAAACGGCGAAGCGGTAACGAAGGCAAACAGCCCGGCGAACGACATCGAGGCCGCGGTGATGAAGCCCATGGCCCGCCGATCACCCAGCACGCTGGCATAGTTGGCCAGCACCCGGGAGGGGGTGGCTCCTGACCTGTCGGCGGCGCGGGTCTCAGGCAACCGAGTGCCCAGCAGCCAGATCAGGAAGGCGGCGTAAGCGGCAAGGAATACGAAGATCAGCCACCAGTCGGCGAGATAGAGCAGCCCGCTGCCCACCACCGGCGCTACCAGCGGCGCCATCAGCATGATGATGGCCATGGTCGACATCACCTTAGCGGCTTCGCTGCCCTTGAAACAGTCGCGCACAATGGCCGCCGAATTGACGACACTGGCCCCACCCCCCAGCGCCTGGACGAAGCGCCAGAACAGCAGCGCCTCCAGTGAGCCCACCAGGGTGATCACCAGGCTGGCCAGCAGGAAGACCACCAGGCCGCCGAGCAGCACCGGCTTGCGGCCGAGCCGGTCGGAGACCGGGCCGAAGACCAGCTGCCCCATAGCGAAGCCGCCCAGGAAGGCGGAGAGCGAAAGCTCCGTGTGATGGATGCTCGCACCGATATGCTCGGCGATCACCGACATGGCGGGCAGGTAGGCATCGATGGCAAAGGGTGCCAGGGCCGTGTTGGCGGCCACCAGCAGCGCCACGCGTCGCGAATTCAGGGTCACGGTACCTCCGGCAGCACGAGCTAAAAGCCCAGAGTGGCTCCCGACAGCGAGGCTACCCTGACCCGGGCTCGCTCGCTGGTCGAGCACTAGGAACGTCATGGCATCGGGGCCGAGCGCACCCCGATCGAGGTCGCCGCCACCTGGGAAGGTATCCGTGCCGCCGGGGTCCTCTAGCGCAAAGGGAAGCATTGCCGTGAGAGCAGAGCAAGGAAGTGATCCGTAATCACGGGGCCTCCTTGATCAATGCTCGTGCGAGGCGGCCTCCTGAGCCTCGAGCATCTCGACGAGTGGCTGGAATTCCTCGCGGTTGTGCTCGTTAAGGCGGATCAGGATACGGTGCGCCTCGAGAACCCGCCGGCGGGTTTCCTCGACATCGATGGGAATCTCGGGAAGCTCGCAGAGCGCGCAGGTCTCGATGATCGGTGTCTCCACCAAGGTGAATATCCGCGAAAACCCCATGACGTCGAGCATCCGCCGGACATCGGGATTGTCGGCGATGATCGTCGGTCGCTCGTTGACACGTCCCTGCACCGCCATGGCCACCTTGGCGAGAAAGCCCAGTGCCGTGGAATCCACGTTAGTGGTGTCACGCAGGTCGATGATCAGCGTCTCCAGCCCCGGGGTCTCGGCCAGTTGTCGGGCCTGACGGTCCAGGGTCGCACACAGTGTCAGGCGTACATCCCCGCACAGTTTGAGAACGAAAACCCCGGAATCGAATGCTGCCTTGATACGGCCCTCATGATCTATCATTGCCAAATCCGCTCACCATCATGATCGTCAGGTCGTCCGGCAATTCCTCATGCCCCGGGCTGCTCTCGGCGATACCGTCATCATCATTCGCCAAGGGCCCCAGTGCGAGGCTGCCACGTAGGTCCTCCAGCGTCTCGCTGGCCAGAACCCGCCGCTCGAGTTCCCTGAGCCGCAGATCAAGCGTGTCTCCCGGCAGACACTCCAGTATACCATCCGAACACAGCCACAACCGGAAATGCTCCGGTAATTGGCAGCCCAGCTTGGGATAGTCGACCCCCGGGAAGAGGCCAACCGGCATGCCTTCGCCGGGCAGTGGCGTCACCCCGGTGTCGGTCACCAGCAGAGGCATGGGCAGCTGGGCGCCCAGCGAATAGTGGAGATATCGACGTTGATGGTCAATGACCCCGACGAACAGGGTCGCATGCTTGCCGATGCCGGCATCCAGCAGTTCGCGATTGAGCGCTGCCAGCCAGTGCGCCGCCAGGGCCTCGGGATGTTCACCGTCCCACTCGTGCTGCCAGCGATTGGAGAGATACTTCAGCAGCACGGTAACGAAGGCGGACGAGGCCCCGTGGCCCGAGACATCGGCGAAATAGAACAGGCTATAACGCGTGTTGAAGGCCTGAAAATCAAGGAAATCGCCGGACAGGTAGAGAGAAGGCGCCAGCCAGTAGTCGAAGGTAACACCACTGAGGGTCTGCGGCCTGGTCGGCAGCAGCTTGCGCTGGATCTGTCCGCCTGCCTGCTGATCGAGGCGTAGCATCGCCAGATGCGTCTCCAGGCTCTCGTTAAGCTCTTCCAGATCAGCATTGAGCTTGGCCAGCCGCTTCCGGTCATGTTCTCGCTCCACAGCCAGCCGATGCACCTCGATGGCCTTGCCGATCATGCGCCGCAGCAGGGAGCCATGGCGCAGCGGGTCGACGATGTAGTCCACCAGGCCGGCGTCGACCGCACGCAGCAAGTCGGCATCCTGACGCTCGTCGCTGACCACCAAGGTCGGCAGGCGCGCAGCGAGCCGAGTCCAGTCGTCACGAGGCACCGCCCGCGCATGGGCCACGACGAGGGCCATCTCCTCGGGAAGCGCCTCGAGACTATCGGCGGCATACACTGCCAGGCCCTCACGGGCGATGGTCTCGGCCAGGGCGTCACGCTCCTCGCCCGGCGTATCGATGACCCCGATCAGTGGCTTGGCGGGTGACATGCTGTCATGGCCTCATTTGGCGGAGGCGTCATCGAAATCCGACGCATCGAAGTCTATACCGTTGCTGACGAAGGGGTCTTCACCCAGCTTGCCATCGCTGACCTCGAAACGCCGCTGTTGTAGCCAGGTATCGCGGATAAAGCTGTAGCGGTCGCCGCGGATCAGCTTCTCGCGGTCGAGCAGCGCGGCCCGGGCATCGACCACCCTCAAGGCGGTAAGGCCGATGCGGACCTCGTCATCCTCCACGTAGGTGACCGGATAACTGTAGATGTCCGCCGGCAGGCCGCCGGTATCGCGTACCGTGCTCGGCCCCAGCAGCGGCAGCACCAGGTAGCGGGACTCCTCCCATCCCCAGGTGCCCAGGGTCTGGCCGAAGTCCTCCTCCTGGCCAGTGATCTCCATGCGGCTGGCTACGTCCCAGAGCCCGCCGATCCCTACCGTGGTATTGATCAGGAAGCGCGAGGTGGCGATGCTGGCGTTGCGCACCTTGCCCTGCAGCAGGCTATTGAGGACGGTGCGCGGCTCGCCCAGGTTGGAGAAGAAGTTGCCAACACCGGTCTCCACCGGGTCCGGCGTAATGAAGCGGTAACCGCGGGCGGCCGGTTTGAGCGCGTAGCGGTCGACCACGTCGTTGAACGCGAACACCTTGCGGTTAAAACCTTCCCAGGGGTCGTTGGGGTTTTGCTCCCGCCCATCGCCGCTGGTAGCACATCCCGCGGTGGTCCCCAGCAGAAGCGCCAGTGCTCCTTGCCCTGCCCATCTTTTCAGACTTTGTTTCATCGCTATCATTGCTTGCCCGCCTCCCAGCGGTTTTCTGTCATGACGCTCATTGGCGACGCACCACCACGCTGCCGGTCCTCATGCTGCCGGTACTCACGCAGCCGGCACTGTAGCTTGCAGCGCTGGAACAGACCACCCCGGACTCGGTTCATGCCCGACGCCCTGTAAGTTCGGCCCAACGCTTCTCGAGGCGCTTGGTGGAGACCGGCAACTTTGTGCCCAGCTGCTGAGCGAACAGCGAGACGCGCAGCTCCTCGATCCACCAGCCGAACTCCCGTAGAGCCGGATCCTCCACTCCGCCGCGTCGCGTGCTGTCGCGGCGAGCGGCCAGGCGAGCCTCGAAGTCCTGGACCTGCTGCATATGCATCTGATCGCGCATGCGCTCCCGCGGCGCCTTCTCCAGGCGAATCAGCGCCGCGTCCATGTAGCGAGGATACTCCTCAAGCCACTCTCCAGCCTCGCTGACGAAACCGGGATGCACCAGCCGGTGCATCTGAATCTTGAGATCACTGTAGACCAGCGCCAGGGACAGGTTCAGCTGCCCCTTCAGCGCCTTGGTTACCGCCAGGTGTCCCTTGAGCGCCTGTTCCAGGGTGGCCACCAGAACCTTGGCCCGGGGCAGCAGCGCCTCGCGCGTCGCCGCGAGGCGCTGCTCCAGCTCGCCCTGCGAGCGCGGCAGCGCCTCGCTAGCCAGTACCTGGCGGAACACCGCCGCCACCACATCATCGATCAACTGTCGCTTGCTGCCGACCTTGGCAAACAGCAGCGCACAGGTCTCGAGCCCCTTGAGGCACTCGATGGCCCGCACCTGGTCGGGCAGGCGTTGCATGGCGGCCCTGACCACGCCCTGTCGATGGGCCTCACGGGCCTTGTCGGGATGGTCGAAGAGCTCAACCTGGAAGGCGTCCTTGACGGGCACCAGAGCCGGGTAAGCCTCGACCCGAATACCTGCCTGAGTGGTGACCCGGGATTCGGGCAGGGGCGTCTCGGGCAGAGCCTCTAGCTCGCCTTCACTGCTGACCTGCTTGGCCAGGGAGCGGGCGCCCTCTCCCGCCGCCGTCTCGAAGCGACGCTCCAGCTCGCGGGCATCACGCCCCTGGCCAAGCATCTGCCCTTGATGGTCCACCACCCGCAGGTTCATCACCAGGTGGGGGTCGAGCTGGTCAAGCCGCCAGTCATCCGGGTGAACACGCACGCCGGTCTTGCGGCGCAGGAACTCGCCCAGCGCCTCGATGAGCGGCACGTCGTCCGGCGTCAAGGTCTGCAGCGCAGCGTCGACCCAGTCGGGAATCGGCACCACCTGGCGGCGCACCGCCTTGGGCAGCGACTTCATCAGCGCGATGCACTTCTCGCGCAGCAGGCCCGGGACCAGCCATTCGAGCCGCGCCAGAGGCAGCTGGGGCAGCATGGCCGCCGGCACGGTCAGCGTCACGCCGTCGTCCGCGGCCCCGGGCTGGAAGTGGTAGGAGAGTGGATAGCGCACGCCACCCAACACCAGCTCGTCGGGGTAGTCGGCCTCGGTGACCTCCCCGGCCTCCCGCGCCAGCAGGGCCTCGCGGTCGAACTTGAGGATGTCGGGATTGTCGCGCTCAGCCTTCTTGCGCCAGGCCTCGAAGCCCTTGCCGTTGACGATGTGCTCGGGAATCCGTTCATCATAGAAGGCGAACAGGGTCTCCTCGTCAACCAGGATGTCGCGCCGGCGGGCGCGATCCTCGAGATCCTCGACCTCCTCGACCAGCGCCCGATTGTGGGCGAAGAACTCACCGCGGGTGTTGAACTCGCCCTCCACTAACGCCCGGCGAATGAACAGCTCCCGGGACTCCTGCGGGGCGATGGGGCCATAGTGGACCTTGCGACCTTTGACAATCGGCAGGCCGAAGAGCGTGACCTGCTCGCTGGCGACCACCTGGGCACGCTTCATCTCCCAGTGCGGCTCGACATGGGTGCGTTTGACCAGATGGCCGGCCAATGGCTCGATCCACTGGGGCTCGATCCGCGCCACGGTGCGCGCGAAGAGTTTGCTGGTCTCCACGAGCTCGAAGGCCATCAGCCACTTGGGTGACGTCTTGGCCAGCCCCGAGCCCGGATGAATCAGGAACTTGCGGTTACGGGCGCCCAGGTACTCGCGATTCTCCGTGAGCAGTCCCAGGTGTGAGAGCAACCCGGTGAGCAGGGCCTTGTGCAGGGCCACGGCGCTTTCTCGTCGAGCTTCTCGGCGGGCCTTGTCGTCCCTGTCCGGGGCATCGGCAAGGGGCCGCGGTGCCGGCGGGGGCACCTCGACGTCCATATCGCGTAGCAGCTGGCGCAGCTGGCGGAAGGTGTCGTGCCATTCGCGCAGGCGCAGATAGTTGAGGTAGTGCTCCTTGCACCATCGCCGCAACTGGTTGCCGGAGAGCGTCTCCCGGGCAGCTTCGAAGCCGTGCCAGAGGTTGAGCAGGGCCACGAAATCGGAGTCCGGGTCCTGCCAGCGGCGGTGGGCCTGGTCGGCGGCCTGGCGCTTGTCCGCCGGGCGGTCGCGGGGGTCCTGCACCGCCAGACCGGCGACCACGATCAACACCTCGCGCAAGCCCCCCTGCTCGGCACCGGCCAGCACCATGCGTGCCAGGCGCGGGTCGATGGGCAGCCGCGAGAGCTTGCGCCCCAGCGGGGTCAGGCGGTTACCGGCATCCACCGCGCCCAGTTCAAACAGCAGCCGGAAGCCGTCACTGACGAAGCGCGAATCCGGCGGGTCGACGAAGGGAAAGGCCTCGATGTCATCGGGGTTTAACGACAGCAGTGACAGCATCGAGAGGATCACCGAAGCGAGGTTGGTGCGACGGATTTCGGGGTCGGTGAACGCGGGCCGGGCGAGGAAGTCCTCCTCGTCGTAGAGGCGTATGCAGACCCCTTCGGCGACCCGTCCGCAACGCCCCTTGCGTTGGTCGGCGCTGGCCTGGCTGACCGGTTCCACCGGCAGGCGCTGGACCTTGGCCTTGTAGCTGTAGCGGCTCAGGCGCACCAGGCCTGGGTCGATCACGTAACGGATGCCCGGCACGGTAAGCGAGGTCTCCGCCACATTGGTGGACAGCACGATGCGTCGTCCCGCATGAGGGGTGAAGACACGATTCTGCTCGGCATTGGAGAGCCGCGCATAGAGCGGCAGAATCTCGGTATCCTTGAGGTCGGCACGGCGTAACGTATCGGCGGTCTCGCGGATCTCACGCTCGCCGGGCAGGAACACCAGGATGTCACGCGGGCCATGGGACCAGCGCCGATCCCGCTCAACCTGCTCAATCTCCTCCACGGCGTGGAGGATGCCCTCCTGCAGGGTGCGGTCCTCCTCGTCGTCGTCATCGCGTACCAGCGGCCGATAGCGCACTTCCACCGGGTAGGTGCGCCCGGAAACCTCCACCACCGGCGCCGGCCGTCCCGGCTCACCGAAGTGGGCAGCGAAGCGCTCGACGTCGATGGTCGCCGAGGTGATGATTACCTTGAGGTCAGGACGCCGGACAATGAGACGCTTGAGATAGCCGAGCAGGAAGTCGATGTTCAGGCTGCGCTCGTGGGCCTCGTCGATGATGATCGCCTCGTAGCGCGTGAGATCCGGGTCGTGACGGGTCTCGGCGAGCAGGATTCCGTCAGTCATCAGCTTGACCAGGGTGTCGTCGCGGCTCTGGTCGGTAAAGCGCACCTGGTAACCGACCTGCTCGCCCAGCGGCACCTCCATCTCCTGGGCGAGTCGACTGGCCACCGAGCGCGCCGCCAGCCGCCGCGGCTGGGTGTGGCCGATCAACCCGCGGCGGCCCAAGCCCAGCTCCAGGCAGAGCTTGGGCAACTGGGTGGTCTTGCCCGAGCCGGTCTCGCCGGCCACCACCACCACCTGGTGCTCGCGCAGGGCCGCGAGGATATCCTCGCGACGCTCGGCCACCGGCAACGATGGCGGGTACTCGAGGGTCACCGGCCGCGCCCGGCGACGCTCCACCTGCTGCCGCGACCGCTCGAGCGCACGTCGCACCTCGGTGAGGCCACGGTCCACGGGCTTGCCCTCCCGCAGGCGCCGGCGCAGGCCGCGCAGGCGCTTATCCAGGGTTGGAACGTCGCGCCGCAGGGCCTCATCGAGCTCGCGGCTCAGGGCATCGAGTTCGGCGGCGTCATGGGCATTCGCGGAAGGGGTCTGGCGAGTTTCGGTGGTCAAGGTTTCTATGATCGTCTCCGGTCACGGTCATCATGAACAGCCCGCTCGGGACTCCCGGGCAGACACTACATTGTAACGCCGAGGCCTGGGCGGCGCCTAATCGCGGCCAACAAAGCCTGACTATCCGCTCGCAAGACGCTGACTATCGTCGACGCTCGGGATCAAGCCTTCGTCTTTTCGCGCTTTTCGCTCTCTTCGTCACGCAGTTGGCAATGCAGGATCTTGCTGAACTTGACAGCGTCTTGGGCAACTCAAGTGGCCAGAATCAGGCTCCCGCCTTCTCGCACTCTTCATCACGCAGTTGGCGACGCAGGATCTTGCCCACATTCGTCTTGGGCAACGCATCGCGAAACGCCACATAGCGGGGCACTTTGTAGCCGGAGAGGTCCTTCTTGCACCAGGCGCGCAGGGTCTCGGCATCCAGGGACGCATCACGGGCGACGACGAACAGCTTGATCGCCTCGCCGCTGGTCGCGTCGGGCACGCCTATGGCCGCGGACTCGATCACTCCCGGATGGGCCGCCACCACGTCCTCGATCTCGTTGGGGTACACGTTGAAACCCGAGACCAGGATCATGTCCTTCTTGCGGTCGACGATGCGGATATAACCATCCGCCTGGAGCACAGCGATGTCGCCGGTACGCAACCACCCCTGGTCATCGATCGCCGCTGCGGTCTCCTCATCACGGTTCCAGTAGCCCTTCATCACCTGCGGCCCCCTGACGTAAAGCTCACCGGGGCTCTCGAGAGGCGCATCCCGGCCATCGCTATCGACCACCTTTACCTCGGTGCCCGCTACCGGCTTGCCGATAGTACCCAGCTCGATGGCTTCCACGGGGTTGAAGCTGACGATCGGCGAGGTCTCGGTCAGCCCATAGCCCTCGGCCACCGGACAGCCGGTAACCGCCTCCCAACGCTGCGCCGCAGAGTGCGTCAACGCCATGCCGCCGGAGATCGTCAGGTGCAAGCGGGAGAAGTCGAGACGCCGAAAGTCCTCGCGATCGCACAGGGCATTGAAGAGGGTATTGAGGCCGATGAAGCCGGTGAAGCGCACCCTTCTGAGAGTCTTGACGAAGCCATCCAGGTCGCGGGGATTGGGAATCAGCACCGAATGATTGCCGGTTTCCATCATGAACAGGCCGTTTACCGTAAAGGTATAGATATGGTAGACGGGCAATGGCGCGATGATGGTCTCGCCGCCTTCGGCAAGCGCCGGGCCGATGGCCTGACGGGCCTGGAGCATGTTGGCCACCAGGTTGCGGTGGGTCAGCATGGCCCCCTTGGGCAGCCCCGAGGTTCCGCCGGTATACTGCAGCGCGGCAATATCGTCGGGACCAGAGGTCACCTCGCGATGGCGATGCCCGGCGCCCGTGCGAAGGGCCTCTCTGAACGGGGTGGCGCCGGGTAGCGAGTAGGCCGGCACCATCCGCTTGACGTGCTTGACCACGGCATTAATCAACTGGCGCTTGGGAAAAGCATGCAGGTCGGCGAGTTCGGTTACCACCACCTGCTGGATATCGGTGCGCTCGAGGATCCGTTCAAGCTTGGCAGCCATGTTGGCCAGGATGACGATGGCCCTGACCCCGGAATCCTTGAACTGATGGGCCATCTCGCGCTCGGTATAGAGCGGATTGGTGTTGACCACCACCAGCCCCGCCCGCAAAGCCCCAAAGACCGCCACCGGGAACTGCAGCACATTGGGCAACTGGATGGCGATACGCTCCCCTGGCTGAAGCGTGGTCGATTGCTGTAGCCAGGCGGTAAAGTCCGCCGAGAGGCGGTCGAGTTCGGCATAGGTCAGCACACGCCCCATGCAGCTGAAGGCTGGCTTGTCGGCAAATCGCCTCACCGAGGCGTGGAAGATATCCATTACCGAGGCGTAGTCATCGAGTCCTTCCAGGGTCTCTCCGGACAGGATGGCGGGCTTGGCATTGTCGCTCATGGACAGTTCTCCCGGCAGCGGCTGAGGGCATCAGCGGTGTCGTTGTTGTATGCGCCAAGCGTCATAACAGCGGCATTGCCCAAGGGTATCGCAGATAGCAGTATCGCTCGGGCCTCATCCGTCGCGACAGGTCCCGGAGTGCCGGACCATTGAGAGGCGCTGTGAACCCCTCCCTGGGCGCTACCGACGCCATCCCTGGCGTAGGACCCTCTCTACGACCTGTCCCCGGCACCCCTCGTCAGATCCAACTGCGATAGCCCTACGACATTGCCACCGTAAAACAACTGATTGAAACTTACTTGTTAAACTGCGCTTGAATCATGCCCGCCTGCCAGACCAGCAACTCGCCGGGCATCATGCTCACCCACTCTTCGTTGTCGGTGAGCGGCTCGGTGGCAATCACCGAGACCACATCGTTGGGCGTGGTGTGCTCAGCGAAATTAACCGTCAGCTCAGCATCCGAGAGGCTCGCCCGGCCGAAGGGCGCCCGGCGGGTGATGTGAGCCAGTTTGGTGGAACAGTAGGTATAGAGGTAGTCGCCATCGGCCAGCAGCAGGTTGCACACACCCAGGCCACGTAGCCGCTCACAGAGCCTGTGCAGGGTCTCCTGGAGGGCATGACGCTGGCATTCATCCTCCGGCGGCTCGGGAAAGGCCCCGCGTAGCTCGCCAAGCAGCCAGCAGAAGGCATGTTCGCTATCGGTGCTGCCCACCGGACGATAGAAAGAAAGTGGCAAGGCCTGCCAGTCGGCAAGCTGACCATTGTGCGCGTAGCACCAGGGGCGCCCCCACATCTCGCGAACGAAGGGATGGGTATTGGCCAACTGTACCTGGCCGACATTGGCCTGGCGGATATGGCTGATGACGATGTTGGACTTGATCGGATAGTCGCAGATCAGCCGAGCGATGGGGGAATGCACCGAGGGATGCGGATCACGAAACTCCCGATAGCCGCCCGCCTCGTAGAAAGCGATGCCCCAGCCATCGCGGTGCGGCCCGGTGCCTCCGCCACGGTGCAGAAAGCCGGTGAAGCTGAAGCAGATATCGGTGGGCACATTGGCACTCATGCCCAGCAGTTCACACATGGGGTTCCTCCCGCCGGGGTGGGCGTCGCCTGCGACGACGCCGGCTCAGGCTGGCCACTAGCCACACCAGCACCAATAGCACCACGGCACTCCATAGGCGCGGGTCGCGACGCTGCGCTTGCCATAGTCGCTGCAGGCCCGGCATGCCCGCCTGCCAGAGGTCAATCGCTGCCTCGGGCAGGCGATTGACCCAGGCGACGAAACGGTCGGCCATGGTCTCGGCGGACGGCGGCGACGCATCGTCAGGCCTCCCATCTGCGAAGCGCTGGGTGCCAAGGGTCGAGCCGGCCACATCCGCTAGGTCGATGCCGATACGGCCATCAGGATTGAGCAGCAACCTCGGCAGGGCCAGTTCGCGCGCCTCGCCATCCAGCTCGATGGTGGCCGTGAGCCGCAGTGGCTGACTCAGCGTCTCGTCGAGCTCGGGCAGATCGAGATGCCAGCGCGACTCCTCGACCGGCCGGGCCTCGAGTCGCTCGCCCTGCAGCTCGCCATGGATCCGGGTATTGTCGCGCGTCAGCCGCGGATGCTTGGCGGCCAGCACTACCCGGCCCTCGCGGGGCCGATGCACGGCTCCGATGGCCGGCAGCACGTTCACTGCCTGCTCCCGTTGGCGCTGGAAATTCTCCCCTTCGGCCCGAATCACCAGGCGCGCATTGCCGGTCAGGGCAGGCGCCGGCAGGCGTCCCCGGAAGCGCCCGGCGTCGGCTTTCAGGGTGACCCGCGACTGTATCACACCCGTCAAGTCCTGCAGCAGGATCGACATGGAAAGCCCCTCGCTGCCGATACCCGGGGGTTCGCCATCGCGCTCCAGCCAGGCCTCCACCGGCACCTCAAAACCCAGATAGAGGGTGGTCGGCAGATCGGCAGTACGCAGGTGGCGCGAGGAGACGACATTAACGCGACTGCTCTCGCCCACCACCCCTTCCAGACGCCACTCGCCGACCTGGGGCTTGGGCACCTGGATCAGATCGAAGCGTGGCGCCACCTGCCAGCGGATATCATCCAGCAGCCCAGCGGCACGGTAGCGCGTGCCGTCCGGTGCAATCAGCGCCAAGGGGAGATCGTCGGGCTCATGGAAGAGCAACGCGGAAAACGTCTCGACGCCATCGTCGATGAAGAAGCGTCCCGCCTCCAGGGGGACCTGATCCGACGGGAAGATGCGCTCGATGATGTCGAGGAAGGCCCCCAGCAGTGCCTCGGGATTTTCGGCCAGCGATGCCAGCCCGCCGGTGGACTGAGCCAGCCGCTCCACCAGCGCCAGATCGGCCTGGTCGGAAAAGGCGATGGCATGCAGGGTCACGTTCTGCTCGGCCAGCTCGTTGGCCAACTGCTCCACCAGGCGCCGACGCGAGGCCTGGTCGATGCCGGGCTTGGCCCCGCGTAGCGGCGGCAGATCGATCATGCCATCGGTAAGTAGCACTAGATGACGCCCGCCCTGGGCCTTGGCCATTGCCGCTTCACGTAGGGCCAGCTCGATGTCGGTGTACTGCTGATAGGCCTGCAGGGCAGGCGGCAGGGCCCGGGCACGCTGGCGCCAGGCGGCATCTACCTCATCTAACGGTAGGGGATTGTCGACCGTCTCGCCGAAGGTCCATACGCCCGCCGTAACACCGTTGGGCAACAGTGCCACCAGCATATCCAGGGCACTGAGCGCCAATCGGTCGGGATCGTTGTGCTTCATGCTGCCGGAGACATCGACCACCACCCGGACATCCGGCCGCTGTTCCCCGCCTTGCTGGGCCACCGCTGGCCCACCCCACACCCACAGGGCACAGCATATGGCCAGGATCCCGCTCAACCAGCCAGGCGATCTTTCCTCGCCATACCCGCCCATTGGCAGCCTCCTAGCCGATCACCGGCTCCTTGCGCTCACCCTGGCCACCGCGGCGATGGGCGGCGGGCGCCTGGTCATCCATGTCCCTGTAGTGATCCTCGTCGAGAGTACCTCGATGACGGCCACGCCACCACAGCAACAGTCCGACCAGAGCGCCGAGTCCGGCCCCCACGGCAAGCAGCGCGGCAACCGGCACCAGGGTCGCCCTGTTGTGTTCGAGAAATGCCACGGCCGCCACCACCGCCGCCGGGGCGAAGCCGGTGTAGAATTCGCCCTCTTCCAGCAAGGGCAGCCGGAAGTGTGCCGGCGTCCACATCACCCCGGCCACCAGCCAGGTGATCACCAACCGCGGCAAGCGCGGCAAAAAACCCAGCCCCAGGTAGCCGGTTAGCAGCACCACCAGCGACAATACGCCATAGACCAGCCATAGTAGGGAGGTCGAATCTGAAATCAGCATCACGTCCTCGCGACAGGTGCATCTACAATGCACGTTCTTGAAAATACACTGAGTATGGTACATCTCGCGACATGAAAGCACAGCCGCCACATAACCAGCCCCACGACAGGCCCGCCGACGATCCCGTGACTCGCTTCCGCCACGCCGATGACCCGGCATGGCACTGGCTGGAGAACCGCGATGATCCCGCCGTCAGTGCCTTCCTGGAAGCGGCCAATCAGGAGTCACGCCAGTGGTTCGCCCCCCTCGATGAGCTGGTCGAGCGGCTCTACCACGGCCATCTGGCCCGCCGTGAACTCGCCGTCCACGGGCTGAAGACACCCCTGGACCACTTCACGGTTTGGAGCGAGACGGCGGCGGATGCCGACTACCCGGTCTGGTGGCGTCACCCCAATGGCGACCCCGATGCCGCGGAGTGCTTCTTCGACCTGCAGGCCAGGGCTGCCGAGCACGATTTCCTCGAGGTGGGCGACATGGCCCTCTCCCCCGACGAGGCCTGGCTGGCCTGGAGCGAGGATACCCGCGGCGATGAGACCTATACGCTCTATCTCAAGCGCCTGCCCGGTGGTGAACCCAGGGCGCTGCTCGAGGAGATCGGCCCCGAGATCGGCTGGGCCGAGGACAACGCCACGCTGCTCTTCACCCGCTATGATGCCACCCAGCGCCCGGAGAGCATCTGGCGAGTGTCCCTCGCTGCCGGCAGGGCCGGCGAGCCGGCACTGGTGCTGCGCGAGGAGGACCCGGAGTTCTGGCTGGGCCTGGGCAAGACCCGCTCCCGGGAGTGGCTGGTGGTGGAGAGCGCCTCCAAGGACACCAGCGAAAGTCACCTGATCCCTGCCCGGGCGCCGGCCACAGCACCGCGCTGCTTCCGTCCCCGGGAAAACGGGGTGGAGTATGCGCTGGACCACCGCCCCGGCCACTTCTATGTAGTGCATAACCGCGCAGCTACCCACTTCCGGCTCGATGTGCTGGCCGAGCAGCGGCTAAGCGAGGTCGACCCCGCTACCCACTGGCAGCCGCTGATCGCCCATCGCGACGATGCCACCCTGGAGGGCGTCGATGCCTTCGACTGGGGACTGGTGATCACCGAACGCGACCACCACGAGGCTCAGGTACATCTGCGCGTCCTCGAACTGGATGCCGATCACGCCATCACCCGCGACGAACGACTGCCACTGCCGGAGCTGCCCTGCAGCCTGGCCCTCGGCGACACGCCGCACTTCGACAGCCGCCAGCTGCGGCTGCGCGAGGAGTCCTTCACCCTGCCGGTGACCTGGATCGAACAGAACCTTGACAGCGGCCAGCGGCGCCTGCTCAAGCAACAGCCCCTCCATGGCGACCTCGCGCCCGAGCATCTGGCCTGCGAGCGGCTCTGGGCGACCTCCCACGACGGCGAGCGGGTTCCTGTCTCGATAGTGATGCGCGCCGACCTGGTCGGACGTCCCCTGCCCACCCTGCTCTACGGCTACGGCGCCTATGGCGAGGTGCTCGACCCCTGGTTCTCGGTCGCCCGGCTGGAACTGCTGACGCGTGGCGCGGCCTTTGCCGTGGCGCACGTGCGCGGCGGCGGCGATCGTGGCGAGCCCTGGTACCTGGCCGGCAAGCTCGAGCACAAGGCGAACAGCTTCCACGACTTCCTCGCTGCCCGCGATGCCCTGGTCGACAAGGGCTTCAGCGACGGCGAGCGTATCGCGGCCTATGGCGCCAGTGCCGGAGGGCTGCTGGTCAGCGCTAGCCTCAATCTAGCGCCTGAGGCCTTCTGTGCCGCAGTGCTCGACGTGCCCTTCGTCGATGTGCTGCGCACCATGGAGAACCCGGACCTGCCGCTCACCACGGCGGAGTACACCGAATGGGGCGATCCCCGCGAGCCCGAGGCACGACGCCGTATCGGCAACTACTCACCACTGGACAATCTCTCGGCACAGCCCTGGCCGGCGGTCTTCCTGCAAGGCAGCTGGCACGACACCCGGGTGCCCTACTGGGAACCCGCCAAGCTCTATGCGCGCCTCAAGGAACTGAGCCGCCACCCGGGCGGTGAGGGTGATACGTCGACAGGCCGCCCCATCCTCTTGCGGACCGATATGGCCGCCGGCCATGGCGGCGCCTCGGGACGCTTCAAGGCCTGGCACGACAACGCCCGACAGGACGCCTTCATCCTCTGGGCGCTGGGGCTAGCGCATCGCGATAGCTGAGTGCTCAGCCGTCGATGGGCAGGATGGCGATGATGTGCTCCTCGAGCTCGTCCTCGGGCACCTCGCGCTGCGAGACGGCGAAGCTGCGAACGCTGATGCCCTTGCGGTGCATGCGTTCAGGCCCGCCGGCGATCAGCGGGTGCCAGGCGGCGAGCTTGCGCCCTTCCGCCACCCGCCGGTAGGCGCAGGACCTCGGCAGCCAGCGGAAGTCGTCGATGCGCGCGGCGGTCAACTGCGTGCAGTCGGGCACCCTCGCGAAGCGATGGGCGTAGTCGCTGCAGCGACAGCTGTGGATATCCAGCAGCTCGCAGGCGACATTGAGCACCGCCAGGTCGCCGGATTGCTCGTCCTGGAACTTGAGCAGGCAGCACTGGCCGCAGCCATCGCAGAGCGCCTCCCACTCCTCGTCGGTGAGCTCCGCCAGGTCGAAGCGCTCCCAGAACCGGTCTCGCATCAGTAGCGCGCCTCGCTGGGGCTGCGGTAAATATCCAGCAGGTAGTCCTCCTTGGCCGGGGGCATCTGCAGGTAATAGCCCTTGTCACGGATGGCGGCCATGACGTCCGTGGCCAGAGCGCGCCCCAGCGACCGCTCGGGGGTAAGGATCAAGGTCATCGCCGACAACGGCGTACCGAACCGCTCGAGCAACGCCTCGGGTACTTCCACGAGGCCCTGGCGCTTGTCCACGTAGAGATACAACTGCTCCTGGCGCGCACTCTTGAAGACCTCGCAGAGCAGCTTGTCACCCCGCATGCGGTCATCGCTCATCGGGCAATCTCCTCGAGGGCCGCCGACAGGGCCGCATTCAGCCGATCCCCGCGCCAGCCGCCGGGCAGTGGCAACGGCTGCTCAGTGAGGTCGGCGCCCACCAGGGCCTCCAGGTCGCGCCGCTTGAGCAGCACTTCCGGTGCCACGCCGAGGGCTTCTGCCTCGGCATTGACGACCTTCTTGAGCGCCTTGAGACGCTGCTTGAACTCGGGGGCCATCGGCGACAGCGGTACCGACGGCAATACGTTCTCATCGACGTGTTGCGCCTCGCGCACCAGTCGCAGCAGCTCATCGCCCTCACGCTTGATCAGCGATGGCTTGAGGCCTTCGACCCGGGCCAGCTCGAAGCGGTTCTCCGGCAGCTGTTCGGCGATAGCGTAGAGCAGCCGGTCGGGCACCAGCCAGCCACGGGGCACATCGCGACGGCGCGCCTCGCCCTCGCGCCAGTGCGTCAGGCGTCGATAGGCCTCCACCTGACGGGGTGAAAGTCGCCACAGCTGGCGATGACGCAGGTACCACTGGCCATCGGCGGCGTCGCTGCGGGCCGACTGGACCACCAGATCAGCACAATCCGCCTCGACCCAGGCCCGTCGACCCTGGCGCTCCAGCGCCTCGCACTGGTGATGCCACACCTGTAGCAGGTAGACGACGTCGAGGGCGGCATAGAGGCGCTGGGTCTCGCTGAGCGGGCGCTTGAGCCAGTCGGAGCGGGTCTCGTCCTTGGGCAGTGTCTCGCCGACCCAATACTCCACCAGCTTCTGGTAGCCCATGGCGGGCACCTTGCCGAGCAGCGACTGGGCGATCTGGGTATCCACCAGTGGCGCGACCGGCACGCCGGCCCAGTGGGCGAATACCTCGAGGTCCTCGCTGGAGGCATGCAGCAGCTTGAGCGGTCCGGTTGAAAGCAGTCGCCGAAAGGCCGGGGTACATTCCACCTCCAGCGGGTCCACCAGAAAGGCGGGGGGGCCTGCGCTGAACTGGATCAGCGCCGGCACAGGATGGAAGGTGCTCTCGCGGAAGAACTCGGTGTCCAGGGCGATGACGTCGGCCGAGGCCACTTCGGCGCAGGCGGCATCCAGGGCCTCGGAGGTGTCGATCCAGCGAATCTCGGGGGTCAGGGGCATGCAGGATTCCGGCAGGGAAAGGGGCGTCACTCGCCCCGGAAGGGCAGGCGACCATTGAAGGCGCGGCTCAGGGTGCCACCGTCGACGTATTCGAGTTCACCGCCCATGGGCACGCCATAGGCCAGCCGAGAGAGCGAAACGCCCAGGGGCGAGAGCTGGGCGGCAATATAGTGGGCCGTCGCCTCGCCCTCCACGGTGGGGTTGGTGGCAAGCACCACCTCCTCCACGCCGCCCTCGGCGACGCGCGCCTCGAGCTGGTCGAGGCCGATATCCTCGGGGCCGATGCCATCCAGCGGCGAGAGGTGGCCGTGCAGCACGAAGTAGCGGCCGCGATAGCCACCGGCCTCCTCGATGGCCAGCTGGTCGGCGGGAGATTCCACCACACAGAGTAGCTCGTCGTCGCGTCGCGCGCTCGTGCAGAGGCTGCAGACCTCCTCCTCGGTGAGGGTCCGGCAGCGTCGGCAGTAGCCGACCTGCTCCAGCGCCACACCCAACACATCCACCAGGCGACGGCCGCCGTCACGGTCCCGCTCGAGCAGGTGCATGGCCATGCGCTGGGCCGTCTTGGGCCCCACGCCCGGCAGCACGCGCAGCGACTCCATCAGTCTTTCGACCAGCGGGGAAAAGCTCATCGGCGGTCCGTTTCGGCGTCAATCAGAAGGGCATCTTGAAGCCCGGCGGCAAATTCAGGCCCGCCGTTGCCTCCTCCATCTTGGCCTTGGAGGTGACCTCGACCTTGCGCACGGCATCGTTCACGGCTGCGGCCAGCAGATCCTCGAGCAGCTCCTTATCCTCCTCCATGACGCTGGGGTCGATATCAACCTTGCTCACGTCGTGGCGGCCGTTCATGGTCACCTTGACCATGCCTGCCCCGGCCTCGCCCTGGACCTCGGCCTTGGCGACCTCCTCCTGGGCACGCTGCATCTTTTCCTGCATCTCCTGAGCCTGCTTCATCAGGTTACCCATTCCACCCTTCATCATGGCGGAGTCCTCGCGTAATTAGTGGTTGGTGGTTGCGGTGGCAGCGACGCGGCTCAACCGCGTGCTTCGGCCCCGGCGGGCTTGACCGTGGCATCGATCAGGCGCGCGCCGAAGGCCTGCTGTAGCTTCTGTACATGGGGGTCACGGCTCAAGGCTTCAATCGCCTCGGCATGTTGTTGGGCGGCCAGGCGTTCGGCCTGCTGCCTGGGGGGCTCGAGCTCCGCGGGCAACACCCCTGCCTCGAGGACCAGGCGTCGCTCGACCCCGATGGCGGCCAGCGCCTCGCGAATACGCGTCACATGGACCTCGGCCTGCATCGCCTCCTGGGAGGGGTCGAGACGCAGTGTGAGCCGTTCGCCGTCGTCGGCCTCTACAATGCAGTGCGCCGCCAGGTTGCGGGTCAGCCCGCCCAGTCCCAGCGAATCGAAGGCAGCCAGCCAGTCGGCATGGCCGAAGCGGTCCTGTGCAGGGGCCGGGGGCGCCGAAGAGGCATCGGGCTGCTGCGCTACGGTGGCCTTCGCACCCTCATCCTCCCGCTCGACCCAAGGGGGAGGCGCATCATCCGGAGGCGGGCTGGCCGCCGGACATTTGTCGGCGGTCTCGGGCGCAGCCTGGGCAGGCCGAGGTGACGAGCTCTCCTCGGGAGCCGATCCGCCCGGTGGGGGCGGCTCCTCTCCGGCCGGCCTCGCTCCGCCGGGCTCGCCCTGGCCGCGCATGGGCAGCGGCGTCTGGGCGGGGCGCGGCACACCCTGGGGGCGGAAGGCCAGCATGCGCAGCAGGGTCATCTCCAGGGCGCTGCGCAGGTCCGGGGCATGTGCCATGTCGCCACGGCCCTGGATGCCGATCTGGTAGTAGAGCTGGATGTCCTCGGCGGTAAAGCGGGCGGCCAGCGCGAGCAGCGCCTCGCGGTCGCCATGGGCGTTGTCCACGGCGTCGGGCACCATCTGGGCGATGGCCAGACGGTGGAGCACGCCGGTAATGTCATCGAGCACCGCGGCGAAGTCCGGGCCCTGCTCGGCCAGGGCGACCACCTCGGCGAGCAGCCGAGGGGCATCCACCGCAGCCAGGGCCTCGACCAGCGCCAGCACATGGCGGTGGTCGAGGGTGCCGAGCATCGCCGCCACATCGGCATGGTGCACCTCGCCCTGGCCGAAGGCGATCGCCTGGTCGGTGAGGCTCATAGCATCGCGCATGGAGCCCTCGGCGGCCTTGCCCAGCAACCACAGAGCACTCTCCTCGCAGGGCACGCCCTCGGCCTCGAGCACCTTGGCCAGGTGGCCGACGATGCGCTCGGGCGGCAGGTGCTTGAGGGTAAACTGCAGGCAGCGCGACAACACCGTCGGCGGCAGCTTCTGCGGGTCAGTGGTCGCCAGCAGGAACTTCACATGCGGCGGGGGCTCCTCCAGGGTCTTCAGCAGGGCGTTGAAGCTGCTGGTGGAGAGCATGTGTACCTCGTCGATCAGGTACACCTTGTAGCGCCCCTGGGTCGGCGCGTACTGGACGTTGTCGAGCAGCTCGCGGGTATCCTCCACCTTGGTGCGCGAGGCAGCGTCAACCTCGATCAGGTCGACGAAACGTCCCTCGTCGATGGAGCGGCAGTTGTCACACTCGCCGCAAGGCGTCGAGGTCACGCCCGCGTCGCCCTGACCGTTGGCCGTACAGTTCAGGCACTTGGCCAGGATCCGCGCCAGTGTGGTCTTGCCCACACCGCGGGTTCCGGTGAACAGGTAGGCGTGGTGCAGACGACCCTGGTCGAGGGCGTTGACCAGCGCACGCTGGACATGCTCCTGGCCGACCAGCTCATGGAAGGTACGCGGTCGCCACTTGCGGGCCAGAACCTGATAGCTCATGCAGCGCGGGATCCTTGCGATAAAGCGAACGGCAGCGCAGGGCGGCGGCCACGGCCTGCCATGCCCCAGCCCCATGCCTGCCTGGAACCGATCATTCTAGCGGCCGGGGGGCCTAGCGGGAAGCGGCGCTCAGTGATGAACAGGAGGGGGTACGCGTGGCGTGTCTGCTCAGCCCAGCAGCAGCGAGTCATCGTCAACCTGCCCGCCCCGGGCGCGCTCGAAGAGCTTGAGCAGGTCCGGCACATCGAGGCCGGCGCGCTGCTCGCCCTTGACGTCGAAAGCCACCTCGCCCTGGTCCATCATGAGGGTGCGGTGCCCCACGTCCAGCGCCTGGCGCATGCTGTGGGTCACCATCAGAGCGGTGAGGCGCTGCTCGCGGATGATGTCGGCGGAGAGTTCCAGCACGAAGCTGGCGATGCGCGGATCCAGCGCCGCGGTGTGTTCATCGAGGAGCAGGATCTCCATGGGCTGCAGCGCCGCCATCAGCAGGCTGACCGCCTGGCGCTGGCCGCCGGAGAGCAGGCCGATGCTGTCGTCGAGGCGATCCTCCAGCCCCAGCCCCAGTCTGGCCAGGTTGTCGCGCAGGCGGCGGCGCAGCGCGCCGTCCAGCGCCCGCCCCAGGCGCCGACGCCGCCCGCGGGCAAAGGCCAAGGCCATGTTCTCCTCGAGGGTGAGGGTGCCGCAGGTACCGGCCAGCGGGTCCTGGTAGACCCGCGCCACCAGGTCGGAGCGCCGGAAGGCGGGCAGGCGGGTGACATCGCGGCCGCCGATCAGCACCCGTCCGGGCTGGGCGATGATCTCGCCGGCCAGCACGTTGAGCAGGGTCGACTTGCCGGCGCCGTTGCCGCCGATCACGGTGACGAACTGGCTCTCATCGATGGTCAGGTCGATCCCCTTGAGAACATGGTTCTCGAGCGGTGTGCCGGGGTTGAAGGTGACGTGGATGTCGTGGAGCTCGATCATGCGACGCGCCTCCTGCGCTTGAACCGCGGCAGCACCAGGGCGAAACCAACCAGCAGCGCGGTGACCAGGTTGAGGTCCTGGGCCTGCAGACCGATGAAGTCAGCGTTGAGGGCCACCGCCACCATCAGGCGATAGAGAATGGAACCGAAGATGCAGGCTAGGGTGGCCACCAGTATGGTGCGCCCGGTGATCAGCGACTGGCCGCCGATCACCGCGGCCAGCCCCACCACGATGGTCCCCACGCCCATGGTCACGTCGGCGCTGCCCTGGCTCTGGGCGAACAGCGCCCCGCCCAGTGCCACCAGGGCATTGGAGAGCGCCATGCCGGCCAGCACCATCACCGAGGTGTTGATGCCGTTGCCCGAGGCCATGCGCGGGTTCTCGCCGGTGGCGCGCATCGCCAGGCCGACCTCGCTGGTGAGGAAGCGGTTGAGCAGCGCGGTGACCACGGCGAGACCTGCCAGGATCGCCAGCGGATAGACGATGTAGCGGCTCAGCGGCAACGTCTCCAGCGGGGTGAAGATGGTGCTTTCGGTGAGCAGGGCGATGTTGGGCCGCCCCATGATGCGCAGGTTGATGGAGTAGAGCGCGATCATCGACAGGATCGACGCCAGCAGGTTGAGGATCTTGAGCTTCACCGCCATCCAGGCGGTGACGATACCAGCCATGCCACCGGCGATCACGGCCAGGGCCGTGCCCACCCAGGGGTTGCCGCCACCCACGATCCATACCGCCGCCACGGCGGCACCCAGCGGGAAGCTGCCGTCGACGGTGAGGTCGGGGAAGTCGAGGACGCGGAAGGAGAGATAGACGCCGAGGGCGACAAAACCGAAGATGAGGCCAAGCTCGATGGCCCCAAGAAACGCGATAAGACTCATGAATGCTTTCCGTGACGGGGAGGGCTACCCCTCCCCGGTGTCATGCCTCAGTCGAAGATCTCGACCGCCTGCTCCTCGAACTCGGCCGGGATATCGTAGCCGATCTGCTCGGCGGCGCCGCGGTTGAGGATCAGCTCCAGCTTCTCCACGGTACCCACCGGCAGGTCACCGGCCTTCTCGCCGCTCAGGATGCGGGCCATCATCGCGCCGGTCTGGCGGCCCATGTCGTAGTAGCTAAAGCCCAGGGAGGCCAGGGCGCCGCGCTCCACCGAGGAGTTGTCGCCGGTGAATACCGGGATGTCGGCGTCGTAGCTGACCTTGAGCACGCTTTCCAGGGCGGAGACCACGGTGTTGTCCACCGGCACATAGATGGCGTCCACGCGACCGGCCAGGCTGCGTGCCGCGCCCATCACCTCGGAGGTGCGCGAGGCGGTCACCTCGACCAGCTCGAAGCCGAACTCGGGAGCCATCGCCTGGAGCTTCTCGACCTGGGAGACGGAGTTGGCCTCGCCAGGGTTATAAAGGATGCCGAGACGCTCGGCCTCCGGGAACATGTCGCGGATCAGCTGCAGCTGCGCCTGAAGCGGCGGCGCGTCGACCACGCCGGTGATATGGCCGCCGGGGGCGTCCATGTCGTTTACCAGCTTGGCCAGCAGCGGGTCGGTGACCGCGGTGAAGACGATGGGAGTGTCATCCTGCAACGCAGCGGCCGCGGCCTGGGCCGAGGGGGTGCTGATCGCCAGCACCAGGTCGGGGCGGTCGCCGGCGAACTTGCGGGCGATCTGGGCGGCGATGGTGGGATTGCCCTGGGCGTTCTGGAAGTCGATCTCGAGATTCTCTCCTTCGACATAACCGCGCTCGGCTAGCTCATCCAGCGCCCCCTGACGACTGGCGTCCAGCGCCGGGTGCTCGACGATCTGGGTGATGCCAAGATTGACGGTTTCGGCCTGAGCCACCCCGGCCATCAGCATGGAACACAGTACCGCGGAGAGGATTGGACGCCGCATCATGGGGTTCCTTCTTTTTTGTGGAGTTGAAAAACTGAGCCTGCACCTTAGCGCGCTTCCCCAGCGCGGCCAATAGGCGCATACAACGAACGTCAGTCTCCTGGGCCTTCACTGCCCCGCGTTGCAGGAGGGCAGGCAACGCATCGACCGACGCGCCATGAGCAAATGCAGCGGATGATAGCGAGCGGCAATAACCGCTGGCGGATTCTCCTATCAAAATCAGACACAAGCAGGAAGGGTTGCCGCAACGGATCATGCTGTCGACCAAGCCGGCGGCGAGAAGCGCCCTCGACTCAAAGACCTGCAAAATAAAGGGCCTCAAAATGGAGGTGGCCCCGACAGCCACATCCCGGCACACGCGTCCACCACTACCGTTGCTCCCTTCCGGGCCTGGCGGGGTTTGCGGTCTAGCGTTGCGGGAGGACCGACGGGGCCACCACAGCAGGATGCCCAAGGCATCGCTCGCTCGACTCCGGCGCACGCCGTGATCGAGGGGACATACTATAGCAGTGCCTGCCGCCGGCCACAAGGACCGGCTGACTCGAGTCGACTCGCCGACGGCCCGTGGATGAGAAACTCGGACACCTCGTGTAGAATTAAACAGGCAACTCAGATTTCGTATCGAGGTCGGTTCTAGCCATTTCAAGGGCGACCAGGCGGCACGCACAAAGGAACGGCTCAAGCACATGGAAAGGCTTGATTTCTATGTCCGAGACAGGCGTCATGGAGAGCGCGATAGCCTGACCACAAGGAGTCGGCGTGACCACGCATCGACATACGCAAGACGCCAACACCTCGCAGCAGAGCAGCGACAAGCTCGCCGAGCTGTTGAAGCAACTCGATGACGCCATCGGCCCGCTGGCTCAGGCACAGCCATTCGATAAGCGGGCCAAGCGGTTCAGTGTGCTCGATATCGCTCGACGGGTGATGCTCCAAGAAGGTGGCTGCGAGGCCATCGAGCAACGGGCCCGAGTACTCGAGGAAGCTGGAATCTTTCTTGGCTCCGACTGGCAGACCCCCCAGTACCTGGTACCTTCTCTCACTACCCATGCGTTGAAGAGCGCCGATCCCGACATCGTGGTGATCGAGGCGATCAGCGAGCTGCGCATCCTCGCCGTGGCCAAGGGGGGCTATCTTCATCCCCTGCTCTCCGAGGAGCAGGCCCACCATTACCTGACGCAGGTGATGGCGCTCAATCTCTGGCTGCTGTTCGGCGCGCCCACCGAGGCCGAACGGGAGACCCAGGGACGCCTGGCAAAGATTCCCCACCACCTCTTCCAGCACCTGGCCGAACGCATCGGCTATGAGCACGTGATCGATCGACTGATCGACGAGATCTGGCGGATCCTGCAGCAGCGGCCGATCCAGGTTGACACCATCAAGCAGATGATTACCCAGATCGCCATCTGCCAGGCCAACCCCGATATCGACCTAGGCTCCAGCGGCCATGGCGCCGACCGCCTGGTCAGCTCCCTGTTTGGCCCGACCCAGGCATGCCGCGAGGATCCCGGCCTCGACATCTACCGGGAGCGCCTGGCGAGCATGGACAGCGGTGCCCTGCAGTACGAAGCCACGGGGTTCGCCAGGGCCATGCACGATACCAGCCTGGTGTCGTCCTATCATGCCGTATTGCTGCGCTACCTGCTCGACCATGACGACCACCTGGTCGCCGAGGCCCTGGGATTGTCGTCTACCGGGCGCGACTGCCTGCTCTGCTACCGTGAACTGGTCCATGCGCTGATCCGCGGTGCGGTCTATCCGACCACGCCGCAGGCGGTCTACGGGCTGGCCCTGGTACTCGAGCGCGGTATCCTCTACCAGCCTCCGGTGGCCCCGGCCATGTGGCGACAGCTTGGGCTGAGGCTGTCGGACTGGTCCGAGGCGAGGCTCAACCTGGCCTTCGGCGACAGCGCCTCGCCACGTGCCCGCCTGCTGGAAGGGGTGCTGTGCATGCTCGGGCTGCCACTGGGCGTCGGGCAGGGCAACAACCCCACCTGCCAGTCTGCCCGGGCGCTCTCCATGTGGGCCTATAACGACCCGGACTACCTGCTGCAGATGGTCACCTGGGCCGCGCGTGACGATGAGATCATCATGCACTTCGAGGGCATGCCCCTCTCCTCCATGGCCAGCCTCTCCGGGGTGGCCAAGGAGCTGCCGATGGACCTGGACCCGGTTTCGCTGCTGGTCGTGCCGCACCTGGACCGCATCTATGCCGAGATGGGGCGGCGCTGCCTCGGGCGCGAGGGCGACCCCCACCGCTGGGTCAACCCGGAATTCCATGGTTGGTGGTCGGGCCGCGGCTTTCGCATCAATGTCGACGTGGATACCGGCCAATTGCACGAGCTGGACGACTTTCTGCGCCACTTCTATGCCAGCTATCACCCCTATTACAACGGCAACCAGCCGCTGATTCACCCCCAGCCGGCTGGCATCGCGGTGACCGACAGCGCAGCGCGTTTCATCGGCTGGCACGCCATCACCCTGTTGCGCGTCACCCTCGATCCCAGCGACACCATGCGGGTCTATTTCTACAATCCCAACAACGACAGCGGCCAGGACTGGGGCGATGGCATCAAAGTCAGCACCGCCGGCAACGGCGAGCGCTTCGGCGAGTCCTCGCTGCCCTTCGAGCAGTTCGCCTCGCGCCTGTACATCTTCCACTTCGACCCGCTGGAGCGGGGCGAACTGGCCAAGATCACCCAGCAGGAGCTCGATCGAGTGATCGGTTATATCAGGCGCAGCTGGGGAGCCGACCGCCTGCCCTCTACCGGGTTGCAGGCCGACGAGGGGCCGTAAGGCCCTGTGACCTGTCGCCATGCCACGTCTCGACCAGCTGCTCGTCCTTCAGGATCTGGCACGCTCCCGCACCCGCGCCCAGCGACTGATTCGACATGGCCGGGTGCGGCTGGCCGAGGACGGCACGCCGCTCAGGAAGCCCGGCGAGAAGCTACCCGACGATACTCGATTGATCGTCGAGGAGGACCCCGAGGAGCGCTATGTCTCCCGGGCGGGGCTCAAGCTGGAGGCGCTGATCGAGGCGCTCGGCGTGAGGCTCGCCAATCAGCTGGTGCTCGACGTCGGCCAGTCCACCGGCGGCTTCACCGACTGCGCGCTGCGCCACGGGGCGGCACACGTGATCGGCGTGGACGTCGGCCATGACCAGCTCGCCCCGTCGCTGCGTGACGATCCCCGCGTGACCTGCCTGGAAGGCCTCAACGCGCGGACCATGGCCAGCGAGCCGCGGCTGCAAGCGGCCCTCGCTGCCCAGGCGGCTGCCGGCCCGGACCTTGTGGTGATGGATGTTTCCTTCATTTCCCAGACGCTGATCCTGGCCGAGATCGCCGTCCTGCTGTCGGCAGGGGGAGAGCTCATCAGCCTGGTCAAGCCGCAGTTCGAGCTGGGGCCGGGTGGCGTCAATGCGCGTGGCCTGGTAAGTGACCCGGCGCGCTACGCCGAGGTGGAGGCCCGCGTGCGTGAGCGCTGCCAGGGGCTCGATCTCGAGGTGGTTCACTGGCAGCAAAGCCCGCTGCTCGGCGGTGACGGCAACCGAGAATTCCTGCTCCACGCCGTGAAGCGCTGACACCGCTGTCGCCTACGCCGTTCCGCTGCGCTCGATCCCGTCCGCTGCCGGTCAACGGCCGGCGTCGCCACCCCCTCCATCGTCGCCCTCGACATGCCCGGGATCGCCTTGGGCGCCGACTGACGGATGCTCGACAGGTCGCGATGCCCCGGCGCCGACGTTGTCGGGGCGTTTCTTTTCTCTCCCCGGACGGCGCAGCCAGACGTCGAGCTGGTTGAAGGCGATGTCGATGCCCTGCGCGGCGAACAGCTCGCCAACCCGACAGTTGATCTCGTCGGTGGCGAACAGCCGGTCACCGAGGCTGTTGACGAAGATGCGCAACTCGAAGTCCAGGGTGCTCTCGCCATAGCTCATGAAGAACACCTGGGGCTCGGGATCCACCAGGACCCGCGGGTTCTCGTCGGCGGCCTGCCTGAGCAGGCGATGCACCTGGCGATGATCGGAACCGTAGGCAACCCCGTACGAAAGCACGACACGGGTGACCGTATCGGAGAGCGACCAGTTGATCAGCTGGTCGGTGATGAAGGTCTTGTTGGGAATGATGATCTCCTTGCGGT
Organism: Halomonas ventosae; assembly: GCF_004361885.1. Classification (GTDB taxonomy): domain Bacteria; phylum Pseudomonadota; class Gammaproteobacteria; order Pseudomonadales; family Halomonadaceae; genus Halomonas; species Halomonas ventosae_C. The sequence continues at coordinate 36,071 of NZ_SNWH01000001.1, read as the reverse complement.
CGAAATCGATCACCGTGGTGGCCCGAATACGGATCTTGCTCACCGTACCGGTAAGATTGCCCAGGGTGATGGTGTCGCCAATGCGCACCGGCCGCTCGAAGAGGATGATCAGCCCCGAGACGAAATTGGCAAATATCTCCTGCAGGCCGAAACCCAGACCAACCCCCAGCGCGGCCACCAGCCATTGCAGCTTGCTCCAGGAAACCCCGAGGGTACTCAGGGCGGTGACCACGCCACCGCCGATGATGGAATAAGCGAGCAGTGAGCTGATGGCATAGGCGCTGCCCTGCTTGAGCTCCAGGCGGGAGAGCACGCTCACCTCGAGCAGACCCGGCAGGTTGCGCGCCATCATCAGGGTCAGCACCACCACCAGCAGGGCCGTGAGGATGTCGGCCACCGACACCATGCTGCCCACCGCCTCGGCCGCTGCATCTTCCCCCGGTTTAATGAGCGTCACCTGCTCGAGGTAGCTAAAAACCGAGAGCAGATCAGACCACACCAGGTAGAGCACCAGAAGAAAGCCGCTCAGCAGGATCAGCTTTGAGAGGCGCAGCGACTGCTGGTTGACCTGCTGCATGTCCAGAGGAGGCTCCTCGACCACCTCCACGCTGCCCTCGGCGCCCTCCAGTGCCTGGGCACGACGACGCGCCAACGCACGACGGTAGGCCAGCCGGCGAGCCGCGACGGCCAAACCACGAACCACCATAGCTTCCACCAATATCCAGAGTCCCAGCAGATAGAGAGAGATCACGAAGCGTTCCAGCAGGCTGAGGGCCGTGTACTCATAGCCGTAGATGATCAACCCAGCGAGCACCAGGGGTACCAGGGCAACCACCAGGCCGAGCACCAGCCGGAAAGGCTTGACACCGAAGAAGGGCACATGGGCCAGGATCAGCTTGATGAGTACCAGACCCATGGTCAGCAGGCCGATCAGCAGCAGGCTCAAGGCCAGCGGGCGCTGGTTGAGCGCAACACTTGCATCGCGAGCCAGCAAACCGATCAGCAGCACCGGCACCAAGGCCATTCCCAGCCACTGCAGCCAATAGCGCAGAGCTGCCGCGTAAGCGGGTGGCCAATTGAAATGACGGGTTGCCACCCCGCCCGGGAACAGCAGTTTGCGCGCCCAGGCGATCACCGCCCAGGCCAGGGCCAGGTGGAGCAGGGCATAGCCGATCCTCTGGCCAACCCCTTCGCTGCCCATGCGCAGCGCTACGGCAACGGCCAGCAGGCACAACGGACCGATCGAGGCCAGCAACAGATTGAGGGCCACCGCCCGGGGCGTATGCCCCTGGGAGTCGCGCTTGAGATGGCCGACCTCCCGGTGCAGGCGTACCAGGCGGGCGCGAATCCGTTGTCGTGCGACAATCAGCCCCAGCGCCACTAGCAGCAGCGGCAGGCCGAGCAAGGTGCGGGCATCCGGCAGCTGCCAGTTCACCGGCAACACCGCACGCCATGCACCTTCGCGCCACTCCAAGGCCAGGTTCTCGGGGAGGCTGCTCAGCCAGGCGAGACCCAGGGGCCGAGTGTTAGCGATCCAGAATAACTGCTCGTCGATGGTCGCCCGCAGCTCGCGACTGGTGGCCAGCAACTGCTGCTGGTTGAGCTGCAGGTCGATGGCCGCGCTGAGCATCTCGCCATAGGCCTGCTCCAGCTGGTCGACCAGCTCGCGACGGGCCTGATAGATCTCGAGCAGCGAATCGACCAGCGCCGGCGAGGCCTCGGCATCGGCCTCGGCGATCCGCTGATGCGCCAACTTCTCGCCCTCGCGCAACTGATCGCGCTGCCGACCGAGATCGAACTGCTTGAGTCGGAGATCGGCGATCTCGTCCTGCAGGCCACGCCGCGCCTCCACGCGGGGTAGCGCCTGGCGTTGCTCGCGCAGGATGCGCGCCAGCAGGATGCTGCCGCGGATGGCGGCGATCTGTTCGTTGAGGGTGCGCTGCAGTTGACGGACCCGCTCGAACTGGCGCCGCACATCGAGGCCCTCCCGAACCAGGCGACTGGCACGGTCGGTGGCACGCAGCAACTCGAGGCTCATGGTCCGATTGATCTCTCGGGCCTGGCGTATGACGGGGTGGCCGATGACGCCTTCTCCCTTGACGCTGGCCACCTCGGCGATGGTCTGCTCGGACTCCTTGCGTCGACGCCGTTCGATGATGCCCTGGAGCATGGCCAGCCGGGCCTCCTGGCTGGCCACCTGGCGCTCGAGAAGCTCGCGATGCTGCTGGTCCAGCTCACGCAGACGGGTATTGGTGGCCAGCTGGCGCTGGTTGAGTTGCAGTGTCTGCTCGGCCAGTTCGCGTTCGATGCGCAGCCGCCAGCGCCGCGGATCGTCCTCGGCCACCTGACGATCATCCAGCGCCTCCAGCCGGCGTCGGCTGTCTTCGGCCTGTTGCATCGCATCACCGATGGCCTGCTGGGCACGCTCCGGCAGGGTCTGAGCATTCAGCAGTCGTGTCGAGACCTGGTCGAGGCCTTCCTGAAAGCCCGACAAGGCCTCCTCGGCCGCCTTGCGACGCGTCTCCAGCGCCTCCAGGGAGAGCGCCTCTAACGCGCCGAAGCTTTGCTCGCTATCCGCTTGCTCCATCTGGCGTAGCTCTCGCTGCAGACGCTTGAGCTCCTGGGGTGCCTTTTGAACGCGCGTCTCGAGGCGAGAGAGCTCTTCTCTGACCACCGTCAGGCGCTGAAGCGCCTCGAGGGCCGCATTCAATGCCTCGATGTCACGCTGCGCCTCCTCGCCGGCAGTCTCGCCCTCGGCCGGCTGACGCGCCTGCAGGCGCGCCTCGATCTCCTCACGCGAGGGCAGTGCTTGCGCGGTCTGCTCCTCTGTGGTGGCGGTCTGGGCCAGCGTCACAGGGGTGAGGGCCAGCCCGCCCAGCCAGCAAAGAAGAACTAGAAGTAGCAACCGCCAGGCAACCCTCAGGCGACAGCGATGTTCAAAGACATTCAAAGGGCGGCCTCGAGTATGATGGGTGCAAGCACGATTCTCGACCCGACGGGCCGGCATGGCAATGCCGGCCTCTTGTCCCGCTAGCGAGGTTGACTCGCCGCACGGGCGTGATAGAAACGGGTGTGATAGAAACAGTCCTTCACCCTTGATCAGGTGCCTCACCATGATATCTGCCCGACCTTGTCTGCTCGTCGTTGTCCTGGTCATGGTGGGACTGAACATGCCCGTCAGGGCCGCCGAGCCGTTGAGCGGGGCAGAACGCGAGGCCATCGAGGCCCGCCTCGCCGTCCTGCAAGAGGAGATGCGCGAATTGCGGCGCCAACTGGCCAACAACGATGGCAAGAAGCCCCCGCTCGTCGAACAGGAACTCGAGGACACGGTTGACCAACGGCGCAAGCTCGAGCGCGAATCCGACCGCAATCCCTTTGCGATCACCACCCATCGACGCAACTACTGGTTTCCGCTGAGCTACAATACCACCCCCAATACCGATGCCTTCCGCAACCAGAACGGCCTCAACTCGCCCGATCGGGCGGAGATGAAGTTCCAGTTCAGCGTCAAGTTCAATCTGGTGGAAGATCTGTTCGGTGACTATGGCGGCGACCTGCATTTCGCCTACACCCAGCGCAGCTGGTGGCAGGCGTACAACGCGGATGCCTCCTCGCCCTTCCGCGAGACCAACTACGAGCCGGAAGTCTTCATCGACTTCGAAAACCGCATGTCGCTGCTCGGCTGGACCAACATCCACAATCGCCTGGCGTTCAACCACCAGTCCAACGGGCGCTCCGACCCCCTATCCCGCAGCTGGAACCGCTTGATCCTCGAATCCACCTTCGTCAACGATGACTGGGTCTTCGTCCTCGCGCCTCACTGGCGCATCCCGGAATCCGAGGAAGACGACAATCCCGACATTCACCGGTACCTGGGCTACGGCGATGTCACGCTGGCCCGTCGCCTCAATAGCGACAACGAACTCAGCCTGATGATGCGAGGCAATCCCAGCGAAGGCAACATGGGCTCCCAGCTGGACTACTCCTGGCCGCTGTTCGGCAGTATCCGTGGGCATATGCAGTACTATTACGGCTATGGCGAGAGCCTGATCGACTATAACCAGAAAAGCCACCGTCTTAGCCTGGGGTTCAGCCTCAACCCGCTGTTTCCTGCCGGCAGCCTGGATCGCCAACCCTGAACCGGTCATAACTGAAGTATTGAAGTCGCCACGCCGACTGCTATACTGAGCCTATTATTCACCGTCAGAGGAAGACCCCGATGGCCAGTCATGCGCCGCGCACCAGCGAATCCACTCAGCAGCTCAAGGAGGATCTGCAGCATCTCACCCAGACCCTCGAGGAGCTCGTCAACGCCACCGCTGACGACTCACGTAGCAATATCAAGGAGCTACGCACACGGGCGGAAAAACGCCTCAAGGATACCCGAGAGCGTCTCGAAGCCCGTGGAGAGCGTCTCTATGACGAGGCCCGCGACAGCGTCACCCAGCAGGCCGACGCCTGCGACCGTTACGTCCACAACAACCCCTGGACCAGCATCGGCATTGGGGCCGGTGTCGGCGTCGTCATCGGCATGCTGATCGGCCGGCGCTGATGGGAGCGAGCCAGGGACCCGCAGAACGCCTCTTCACGGCCACCCAGCGGCTGATCGTCAGCCTGCTGGCGATCGGCGAGACGCGTCTGCGCCTCGCCGTGGTGGAGATCGAGGAAGAGCGGGCGCGACTGGTCACCCTGTCGATACTGGCCGGGCTCGCTCTCGTTCTGGTTCTACTGGGGATCGGTACCCTGACCGCTCTGGTAGTGGTCATCTTCTGGGAAACTCATCGGCTGATGGCCATCGGTGTCAGTGGTCTGGTGCTGCTGAGCCTGGGCCTGATTCTGATCCTCTGGATCATGCGCCTGGCACGACGGCGAATCCTGCTGGCCAGCACCCTTAAGCACCTGGCCACCGATCGTGAGCTGATGGAGATGTCACGTGACAGGTCCTGAGACCCATAAGACCCTCTCTCGGTCCGCTCATCTGGATAATTCGGCGGCCAGCCTCGCCTTACGCAAGGCCCAACTCGAGGCCTCCATCGAGCAGGAGCGTGTCGACATCATGGTCGAGACCAGCCGCTGGCGCGATGCCAGCCGTCCCATAGACGACGGCTGGCATTTCATCATGCGCTTCAGGATCCCCCTCTACATTGCCGGTGGCGCACTGCTGGTCAAGGGCGCTCGACATCCCTCGGCACTGATCCGACTGGCAAGACGACTGGCGACCGGAAGAGTGCTGGTGAGCCAGGCACAGCGACTGCTGGATGGCCGATGAGGAATCGCGGCTCCCTGAAACGAATCGAGGCCGGCCATTGATATTGCCAGCCATTGAGGAGCCCGCCGCGACCATCGTCTCCGGTTGCCGCGGGTGGTGAACTTCCGGCGACGCAGAGAGCACCCTGCCGCTAGAGCGCGTTACCGCAGGCCACGCCGGAGGCCCAGGCCCACTGAAAATTGTGACCGCCGAGCTCACCGGTGACGTCCAGCACCTCGCCGATAAAGCGAAGCTGCGGCAGCTCCTGTACCGAGAAGTCCTTCGATGAGACGGCCCGCGTCTCCACACCTCCCATTGTTACCTCGGCGGTCCTCCAGCCCTCGGTGCCGGCGGGCTTGATCCGCCAGGCCTGGAGAACCTCGGCCCAGGCCTCCAGGCGGGCATTGCTGCACTCGGCCAGTACTCCGTCGTCGTCGTGCCACTCGACCAGCGCCCGGGCCAGGCGCTTGGGCAGGTGCTCTCCCAGCCAGCTAGAGAGCCGCCGCCGGGGCGTCTCGCGCCGGGCACGGCACAGCGTCTCGAAGGCATCGCACCCCGGCAGCAGGTCGAGGGACAAGGTGTCCCCGGGCTGCCAGACGCTGGATATCTGCAGCATGGCGGGGCCCGAAAGCCCGCGATGGGTGAAGAGCATCGGCTCGCGGTAGCGCTTCCCGCGGCAGGTCACCGCCACCTCGCAGCTGACCCCGGCCAGCGCCTCGGCCCGCGCCTTCCAGTGGCCGGTGAGGGTGAAGGGCACCAGCGCGGCGCGGGTTTCGGTGACTGCGAGGCCGAACTGGCGGGCGATATCGTAACCCAGGCCGGTGGCGCCCATGGTGGGGATCGAGAGCCCACCACTCGCCACCACCAGGGCCCCGCAGTCGACGGGTCCCAGCGAGGTCATCAGCCGCATGCCCTCCCCGCACCGTTCGACGCCCTCGATGGCGGTCTTCAAGCGGATCTCCACGCCCGCCCAGTCGCACTCGGTGAGCAGCACCCGAAGGATCTCCTTGGAGGAGTCGGCACAGAACAGCTGCCCCGGGGTCTTTTCCACGTACGCCACGCCGTGGCGATCCACCAGTTCGACGAAATGCTCGGGGCGGTAGCGCTTGAGCGCCGAAATGCAGAAAGCGGGATTCTCGGAATAGAAGTTCGCCGGCCCCGAGGCCAGGTGGGTGAAGTTGCAGCGTCCGCCGCCGGACATCAGGATCTTCTTGCCCGCCTTGCTGGCATGGTCGACCACCAGCACCCGCCGCCCGGCGTAGCCGGCGGTCAGCGCGCACATCAGCCCGGCGGCACCGGCGCCGATCACTACCACATCGTATGTCACGACCTTACTCTCCCGAGGGGAATCGATCCAGGCCGCGCATTCTAGCAGTCCGTCGCCGCGTCGCCGACCGGTGTCGCGGCGGCACCAGGCCGCCTTCCAGACTTCCCAAAACTGTACATGTCTTGTGCATTTAAAAGACCCTCGAACGCTTGTGCAATATTGTCACACTCTTCCCTTCCCAGGCGTTTAGGCTTCAGGGAAGCGACCCGACGGACCGGGCGCCCGCTCATCGCTCACCGAGAACAACACCCCTATGATCCCATCGCGACCTCGCCTGCTGCTGCTAGGCCTGGCAGCCTTGATGTTTGCCCCGCTGCTCGCCGCCCAGCAGCCTACCGCAGTGATTGCCGCCCGGGTCAGTCTGGCGGCCTGGTCCGACCCCCTCGAGGCCCTGGGCACCCTGCACGCCGACGAGAGCGTGACGCTCTCGGCCACCGTCACCGATACCATCCGCGAGCTGAACTTCCGCGATGGAGAAACCGTCACGGCCGGTCAGCTGCTGGTGCGACTGGCCGATGACGAGGCTCAGGCCGACGTGCGCGCGGCCCAGGCACTGCGCGACGAGCGTCGCAATGCGGTGAACCGCCTGGCCCAGCTGCAGGATCGCAACCTCGCGCCACGGGCGGACGTGGAGGATGCCTGGGCACGGTTGCGCCAGGCCGAGGCGCAGGTCCAGGCCCTGGAGGCGCGGCTGGCCGACTACCGTATCTATGCTCCCTTCAACGGCGTGGTGGGCTTTCGCAATCTCAGCGTCGGGGCGCTCGTCTCGCCGGGCACGGCGCTGGTCACCCTCGACAAACTGGACATCATGAAGCTCGACTTCACCCTGCCCGAGCGCGCCCTGGGACAGGTGACGCCCGGCCTGCCACTGACGGCGGTCAGCGATGCCTTCCCCGACGCCAGCTTCGCCGGCGAGATTGCCACCATCGGTGCGCGGATCGATCCGGTGAGCCGCAGCATCATGGTGCGTGCCGTACTCGATAACCCCGAGCTGCGCCTGCGACCCGGGATGCTGATGCGAGTCGTGGTCGAACGCGCCCCGCGCGAGACCCTGGTGATGCCCGAGTCGGCCCTGATTCCCCAGGGCGAACGCCAGTTCGTGCTGGTGCTGGATGAGTCGGACCAGTACCGGGTCGATCGGCGCCAGGTAGTGATCGGTGCTCGACGCGAGGGCGAGGTGGAAGTGCTCGAGGGGCTCGAGGCCGGAGAGCTGGTGGTGGCCCATGGCACCGAGCGGGTGCGCGACGGCCAGCCGACCCGCCTGCTGGGCATTCTCGACGACGACACCAGCATCCCCGAGCTGCTGCGCCGCGGGCGTGGCGATGCGGCGGACAACGGCTGATGCGCCTCTCCGACGTCTCCGTCCAGCGGCCGGTCCTGGCGGTGGTGCTGGCGGCCCTGATCGTGGCCTTCGGGCTGCTCGCCCTGCAGCGCCTGCCGCTGCAGGAGTATCCCTCCATTGATCCACCGGTGGTTGGCATCGACACCCGCTACCCGGGTGCTTCGGCCAGCGTGGTCGAGACACGCATCACCCAGGTGCTGGAGGATCGCATCTCCGGCGTCTCCGGCATCGAGGTGATCTCCTCCTCCAGCGAAGACGGCCGCTCCAGCATCCGCGTGGAGTTCGCCCTGGACATGGACATCGACGCGGCCGCCAACGACATCCGTGACCGCATCTCGGGGTCGCTGGACAACCTGCCCGAGGAGGCGGACCCGCCGGAGGTGCAGAAGGCCGATTCCAGCTCCGAGGTGGTGATCTGGCTGTCGCTGTCCGGCGCGGGTTTCTCCATGGCCGAACTCACCGACTACGCCAACCGCTATCTGGTGGACCGCTTCTCGGTGCTGCCCGGGGTCTCCCAGGTACGCATCGGCGGAGGGCGCGAGTACGCCATGCGGGTATGGCTGAATGCCGATGCCCTGGCGGCCCGTGGCCTCACCGCCGGCGATGTGGAGGATGCGCTGCGCCTTGAGAACATCGAACTGCCCGGCGGGGCCATCGAGTCCCGGGAGCGCCAGTTCATCGTGCGCCTGCCGCGCAACTTCGCCACCCCCGCGGATTTCCGTAGCCTGGTGCTCGCCCAGGGCAGCGACGGCTACCTGGTGCGGCTGGGCGACGTGGCCCGGGTGGAGATCGGTGCCGTGGAGGAGCGCACCCTCTTCCGCGGCAACGGTATCCCCATGGTGGGCCTGGGGATGATAAAGCAATCCACCGCCAACGTGCTGGAGATCTCCAAGGGAGTGAAGGCCGAGATGGCGCGCGTGCAGAACAGCCTCCCCGAGGGCATGTCACTGTCGCTGAACTTCGATTCCTCGGTATTCGTCTCCGGCGCCATCGCCCAGGTGGTGCAGACCTTGTTCATCACCATGGGCCTGGTGGTGGTGGCGATCTTCCTGTTCCTTGGCAACCTGCGTACTACCCTGATCCCGGCCGTCACGGTGCCCATCGCCCTGATCGGCACCTTCGCCGCCCTGGCGGTGATGGGCTTCACCCTCAACCTGCTGACCCTGCTCGCGCTGGTGCTGGCCATCGGGCTGATCGTCGACGATGCCATCGTAGTGCTGGAGAACATCCACCGGCGCATGCATGACCATGGCGAAACATCGCTGGTGGCGTCTTTCCGTGGCACCCGCCAGATCGCCTTTGCGGTGATCGCCACGACCCTGGTGCTGATCGCGGTGTTCGTGCCGCTGAGCTTCCTGCAGGGCGACATCGGCCGGCTGTTCTCCGAGTTCGCCCTGACCCTCGCCGCGGCCGTGGCCATCTCCAGCCTGCTGGCGCTGACCCTGACGCCGATGATGGCCTCCAAGCTCCTCAAGGCCGACATGCACGAGGGGCGCCTGGCCCACGGCGTGCAATCGATCCTGGAGCGCACGCGCGGCCTCTACCGCCGCTTGCTCGAGCGGGTCCTCAGGCTACGCCTGCTGGTGCTGGTGCTGTTCCTCGGCATCGTCGGCGGCATGCTATGGCTCAACGGCGAGCTGCCCAATGAGTACACTCCCCGGGAGGATCGTGGCAACTTCTGGGTACTGGTCAACGGCCCACCGGGCGCCACCTACGATTACATGCTCGACTACATGGACGAGATCGAGGCGCGGCTGCTGCCCATGGTAGAGGCCGGCGAGATCGAGCGCGTGGTGGTCCGCGCGCCACGCGGCTGGGGCAATATCGAGAACTTCAACAGCGGCTTCGTGATCGTCAATCTGGCCGACTGGGGCAGCCGTCGCTCGGCCTGGGCGATCATGGATCAGATTCGCCAGACGCTCGGCGACCTGCCCGGTGTGCGCGCCTTCCCGGTGATGCGCCAGGGCTTCGGGTCGAGCGTCGAGAAGCCCGTGCAGTTCGTGCTGGGTGGCGGCAGCTATGAGCAACTGGCCGAGTGGCGCGATATGCTGATGGCGCATATCCGCGCGGACAACCCCCACCTAGCCGCCCTTGACAGCGACTACGAGGAGAATCAGCCGCAACTGCGGGTGGACATCGACTACACCCGGGCCGCCGCCCTGGGGGTCACCATCACCGAGATCGGCCGAACCCTGGAGACGCTGCTCGGTGGGCGCAGGGTGACCCGCTACGTGGACGACGGCGAGGAGTACGACGTGATCCTCGAGGGGGAACCCGGTGCGCGGCCCACTCCTTCCACCCTGGGGAGCCTGCGGGTCCGCTCGCAGCGTACCGGCCAGCTCATCCCGCTGGGCAATCTGGTGACACTGCACGACTTCGCCGGGCCTAGCACGCTGAATCGCTTCAACCGCGTGCGTGCCATCACCCTGCAGGCCGACCTTGAAGACGGCTATCCGCTTGGCGAGGCTCTAGCGTACCTGGAGGCGAGCGTCGACGAGCTCCTTCCTCCCGAGGCCAAGACCGACTTCAAGGGCGCCTCCCGAGACTATCAGGAGGCCAGCGGGGCTACCGGCTTCCTGCTGGGCCTGGGCATCCTGGTGGTCTTCCTGGTGCTGGCCGGACAATTCGAGAGCTTCGTGCATCCTTTCGTGATCATGCTCAGCGTTCCCCTGGCGATCTGCGGTGCCCTGCTGGGGCTCTACCTGACGGGACAATCGCTCAACATCTACAGCCAGGTGGGGCTGGTGATGCTGGTGGGGCTTGCCGCCAAGAACGGCATCCTGATCGTGGAGTTCGCCAACCAGCTGCGCGACCAGGACGTGGCCTTCCACGAGGCACTGGTGGAGGCCGCGGTGACGCGGTTGCGCCCCATCGTGATGACCGCGGCCACCACGATGGCCGGTGCGGTACCGCTGATCGTCTCCAGCGGCGCCGGCGCCGAGACCCGGCTAGTGATCGGCACCGTGATCCTCTGCGGCCTGGCCGCTGCCACCCTCTTCACGCTGTTCGTGGTCCCGGTCGCCTACGACCTGCTGGCGCGACGCACCGGCTCACCGGGCGACGTGGCTCGCCGCCTGGAACGCGAAATGGGCGACACGCCCGCCGACTACTGAGCGGGCGATAGCGAGTTGCCGCGGCAGTCGCCGATGCGCTGCCCCTGCAGGGTGGTGGTCATGTGCAGCTCGCCTGCGGACGAGGCGACCAGGATGTCGACGTTGCCCTCGACACGCTCGCCGAGGAAGTCCATGCGACCAACGATATCGGCCTCGCCGCCCTCGGCCCGGCAAACCATGCGGTAGTCCAGGCCGTCGACCGTGACCGCGTGCTCGAGCAGCTCGCAGCCTTCCTCCTCCTCGATGAAGCTGAATGCCTCGTCATTGATATCGCCCTGGGCGATGCACTCCTGGTGAGTCTTGGTCTGATCAGGGATCGGCAGGTCACCCTGCACCGAAGTAATACGGGTGAATTCCCACTGGCCCGGCGCAATGTTGGGCGGCTCGGCGACGGCTAATGGCGGCAACGCCAGCAGCAAACCGGCAAGAAAGGGGCGAAACGTCATGGGGACTTCTCCCTGCGGTGGATGGCATGCCACAGCCTCGGCATGAGGCCCAAGCATAGTCCAATCGACGATTATCCCCAATCCGACCCCGATCGGGACAGGCGATGGCGCGGGGTCGTGATCAAACGAACACCTTGTCGCAGTCATCCTTGTGCGTCGGCTTGTTTGCTACAGTGTGGCGACCAGGGCACGGCACTGCCAGGCCGAGTCACGATGCCACGGCGGCTTTGTCGCCCAAGTCAACGATCAAGTGGCGGCCATTCAGCGCGTCAACCGTCATCAACACGAGCTATCAACACAATTTATCAACCCAAGGAGACGCCAATCATGAAGGTTGCTTTTATCGGTCTAGGCATCATGGGCAGTCGAATGGCCCGCAACCTGCTCAACGACCCTTCGCTGACTGTCACCGTGTTCAACCGATCTGACGAGCCCGTCAGAGCGCTGGAGAAGGCCGGGGCCCAGCGTGCTGACTCGGCCGCCGAAGCCGTCGCCAACGCCGATGTGGTGTATACCATGCTGGCTTCACCGGAGGTCGTCGAGGAGGTGGCATTCGGCAAGCAGGGGTTCGTCGCTGCCATGGCCCCCAACGCTCTCTGGGTCAACTGCTCGACCGTCAATCCCTCCTTTACGCGATACTGCGCGGACAGGGCCAACACGGCCGGAATCCGCTTTATCGACGGCCCGGTGGCCGGCACCAGAATGCCTGCCGAAACCGGGGAGCTGACATTCCTGCTCGGTGGCGAGGCCGCCGATATCGACAGCGCGCGCTCGCAACTGGAACAGATGGGCAGCAAGATCCTGCACGTCGGGCCCGCCGGGCAGGGCAGCGCGTTCAAGATGCTGGTCAATGCCCTGCTCGCGCAAAGCATGCTGGCGTATTCAGAAACGGCCCTGCTGGGCGAAAAGTTAGGCTTCAGCCGTGAGTTCCTGATGGACACCCTGCCAGAGCTGCCGGTGTCCGCGCCATTTTTGAAAGGCAAGGCGCAACTGATCAGGGATCGTGACTACGAGGCCCAGTTTCCGCTCGAGTTGATGCACAAGGATCTCCATCTGCTGGACCTGACTGCCTATGAAGAGAACCAGCCGTTGTTCCTGGCGAGCCTGGCCAAGGCGGTCTATGGTCGCGCGACGGCCCACGGACGCGGTCGGGATGACTTTGCCGCCATCTACGACTTTCTCGATGGCCAGCAGTCCGGATGATCCCCGCACGTGCAAAACACCTGCCCGGCATGCGAGAGAAGATGCTCGAGGCGGCATTCGCCCCGCCTCTGACGCATGGCCACACGGCCTTGGCTCGGCGGCCCCGAGCTCCATCCTGCCAGTCGCGCTAGGATGGGAGCCACCAACGCTCATCACCGGAGAAATCGCAAATGAACGACGAGGCCTTTCAACAGAGTGTTCGCAAGCTGCTGAAGACTGTAGGCGTCACCACCCAGCAGGAGATCGAGAAGGCCGTGCGACATGCGCTCGCCGAGGGGCATCTCAAGGGCCACGAGACGCTGCCAGCACGGGTCACCGTAGAGGTAGACGGCCTGAGCCTGGCACTCGACTTCGAGGGAGACATCACCCTTGAGTAACGCGCCGATGATCCATGTCACGGGGCTTTCCAAGACCTTCGCCGATGGCTTCGAGGCGCTGGTGGATATCGACCTGACGATCCAGCGGGGCGAGATCTTCGCCCTGCTCGGCCCCAATGGGGCCGGCAAGACGACCCTGATCAGCGTGATCTGCGGTCTGGTTAACGCCAGCCGCGGCCGGGTTCTGGTTGACGGTCACGACAACGTCCGCGATTACCGCACCGCGCGGTCGATGATCGGCCTAGTGCCACAGGAGCTGACCAGCGAGGCCTTTACCACGGTATGGGACACGGTGAGCTTCAGCCGCGGCTTGTTCGGCAAGCCAAAGGACCCAGCGCACATCGAGAAGGTGCTGCGCTCTCTCACCCTGTGGGAGAAACGCCACAACCGGCTGCTGGAGCTCTCGGGTGGCATGAAGCGGCGGGTACTGATCGCCAAGGCGCTCTCCCACGAACCGCAGGTACTGTTCCTGGACGAGCCCACCGCGGGCGTGGACGTGGAACTGCGCCGCGAGATGTGGCAGGTGGTCCGCGGGCTGCGCGACCAGGGGGTGACCATCATTCTCACCACCCACTACATCGAGGAGGCTGAGGAGATGGCCGACCGCATCGGGGTGATTCGCCGCGGCGAGATTGTGCTGGTGGAGAACACCCATGCGCTGATGCGCAAGCTCGGCAGCAAGGAGCTGACCCTTCACCTCCACGAGCCGCTGGAAACGGTGCCGGAGTCGCTGGCGGGCCACGGCCTGGCACTTGCCGACGACGGGCATGCGCTGGTCTACAGCTACGATACCGCCCGCCAGGAAGAGGGGTCGACGATCTCGGGACTGCTGGCCGACATCGAGGCAGTGGGGCTACGGGTCAAGGACTTGCACACACGCCAGAGCTCGCTGGAGGATATCTTCGTCAGCCTGGTTCAGGAGCGTCACTAAGCATGAAGCGTTTTAACCTGCAATCCGCCAAGACCCTCTATCTTGCCGAAATGGCCCGCAGCATGCGCACCGTGCTACAGAGCATCGTGTCGCCGGTGATCTCGACGTCGCTCTACTTCGTGGTATTCGGTGCGGCCATCGGCACCCGCATCAGCGAGGTCAACGGGGTGAGCTACGGCGCCTTCATCGTGCCCGGCCTGATCATGCTGATGCTGCTCACCCAGAGCGTCTCCAACGCCTCCTTCGGCATTTTCTTCCCGCGCTTCTCGGGCTCGATCTACGAGATCCTCTCGGCACCGATGTCCTACGTCGAGGTGATGCTGGGCTACGTGGGTGCGGCGGCGACCAAGTCGCTGATCCTCGGCGCCATCGTGCTAGTCACGGCACGGCTGTTCGTGCCCTACTCCATCGATCACCCGTTGATGATGGGGGTGTTCCTGGTACTCACCGCAGTGACCTTCAGCCTGCTGGGGTTCATCATCGGCATCTGGGCCGATGGCTTCGAGAAGCTGCAGCTGGTCCCGCTGCTGGTCATCACCCCGCTGACCTTCCTAGGTGGCACCTTCTACTCGATCGACATGCTGCCGTCCTTCTGGCAGGCGGTAACCCTGGCCAACCCGGTGGTCTACCTGATCAGCGGCTTCCGCTGGAGCTTCTACGGCATCAGCGACGTCAGCCCGCTGGTCAGTCTGGGTGTGATCCTGCTGTTTCTGGTCGCGGCGCTCGCGGTGGTCGGCTGGATCTTCAGGAGTGGCTATCGCCTCAAGCCATAGTCTCAGGCAGTGCTGCAGTGGCCAACCAGACACGGCGAGAGCGGTTCCAGACCCACTCCGGCGCCAAGCAGGCACCCTCGCTACGTGAGACACTCAAAACGTCAGGGCTCAGGCGGGTCAGCCTTCCAGGGCCGCGAGCGCCTCGGGGGTGTCGATATCCTGGTGAATGCCGGGATCGGCAACCGATAGAGTGCGCAGGCTCGCCGGATGGTGGCGCAGCACCGGCTGCCCGCCCGTATCGCCCGCCAGCCGCTCCAGCGCCGGCCAGAAGGCACGGCCGAACAGCACCGGATGCCCCGGTCGCCCCCCCTGACAAGGGCGCAGGATCAGCTCACGGCCGGCCAGATCCCGTAGCCGTCGCAGGGTATCGGGAGCAATCGCGGGCATATCGCCGAGCAGCACCGCCGCCGCCAGGCAGTCAGCCAGCAGCGGGTCGCGCCCCAGGGCCGTGAAGGCATCGGCCAGGCTCGCGCCCAGCCCCGCATCGCCGCCGGGGGCGCGGACGACCCCGAGCGCCGGGTCGACGAGCCCCAGCGCCAGCGGGTCGTCCTCCTCGCGCAGCACCACCCGGACATCCGCGAAGGCCTCCCTCGCCAGCTGGCAACTGCTCGCCAGCAGGTTACGGCCATCAGGCAGGACGGCCCGGCGCTTGTCGGCGCCGCCGAAGCGTCTTGAGCGCCCTGCCGCCATGACCAGGGCGACCAGCGGCTCAGAGGGCATCGCGAGGCCGCCCGCGCTGCACGCGGAGAATATCGGCCATCACCGCCAGGGCGATCTCTGCCGGAGTCTTGCTGCCCAGGGCCAGGCCGATGGGCATCCGGATGCGCCCGATCGCGGCCTCGTCAAGCCCCCCTGAGCGTCGCAGCCGTTCGGCGCGGGCCTGCGAGGTGCGCTGCGAGCCCATCACGCCGATGTAGAAGGCCGGGGTGCGCACCGCCTCGATCATCGCCAGGTCATCGATGCGCGGGTCATGGGTCAGTGCCACGACGGCAGTGGCAGCATGGCAGGCACCCGAGGCGATGAACTGCGAGGGCAGCACCGACTGCAGCTCCACGCCGGCCACCTCGAAGTCGGCTCGCATTTCCTTGCGGGGGTCGCAGACGATCACCTCGAAGCCCAGGCCGCGGGCGAACTCGGCACAGGCCCGTGCCACCGGCGAAATGCCGGCGATGATCAGCCGGGCCGCCGGGCCGATGCGCAGCCGCCATGCACGGCCCTCGGGGTCCAGCTCCACCCGCGCGCCCTGACCGGCATCCTCGCTCAAGTGGAACCGGCCGCCGTCGCGAACCACGTGACGGATCAGCGGCCGGCTTCCCAGCAGGCTGGCCTGGAGCACCTCGAGATGCTCCAGGCTGGCGGGCTCGGGGGGTAGTCGTTCTACCAGTACATCGAGGATGCCGCCGCAGGGCAGGGTCACCCCGGGCGGGTGCGCGTCCTGGGCATCGCCGTAACGGATCTCGCTAATCGGCGCGTCGAAGACGCCGTCGCGCAGCCGGGCCAGGAAGTCCTCCTCCACGCAGCCACCGGACAGCGATCCGACGTGGATACCGTCGCGACGGGCGGCGAGCAGTGAGCCCGGCTCCCGAGGCGAGGAGCCGAAGGTGGAAAGCACCGTGCACAGCCACACCGGCTCACCCTCCCGGACCCAGGTCAACGCCTGCTCGATGACCTGCAGGTCAAGATGCTGCATGCCTAGCTCTCCAGCTGCTTGCCGATCGGCAGGCGCCGGATACGCTGACCGGTGGCGGAGAACAGGGCATTAGCCACCGCCGGGGCGATGGGTGGCACACCCGGCTCGCCGACGCCGGTGGGCGGCTTGCTTGACGGTACGATATGCACCTCGATGGTCGGCATCTCGTGGATGCGCAGCACCTTGTAGTCATCGAAGTTGCCCTGCTGGACTTCTCCCTGCTTGAGGGTGATCTCGCCGCGCATGGCCGCAGAGAGACCGAAGCCGATACCGCCCTCCATCTGCGCGCGGATCACATCCGGATTGACCGCCACGCCACAGTCCACCGCGCACACCACCCGGTCGACCCGGTAGCTGCCATCACCCTTTACGGTGACCTCGGCCACCTGTGCCACGTAGGAAGAGAAGCTCTCATGCACAGCCACGCCGCGCCCGCGTCGCTCGCCCTCGCCACCCTCGGCCAGCGGCTTATTCCAGCCAGCCTTTTCGGCAGCCAGTTCCAGCACGCCGCGGTGGCGTGGATGCTCGGCGAGCAGCGCACGCCGGAAGGCGACAGGATCCTTGCCGGCAGCTGCCGCGGCTTCGTCCACCAGGCTCTCGGTGGAAAAGGCGGTATGTGAGTGGCCCACGGAGCGCCACCACTGCACCGGTACCGCGATGTCTTCGGGGATATGCAGTTCCACCTGCAGATTGGCGACGTCATAGGGCAGGTTGGCCGCGCCCTCCACGGAAGTCGGGTCAATCCCGTCCTCGACCATGAAGCTCTCCATGGGGGTGCCTGTCATGATCGACTGGCCGACCAGCCGCTGGTGCCAGGCGACGAGCCGGCCCTCCTTATCAAGAGCCAACCGCCCGCGGTGGAAATTCATCGGCCGATAGTGGCCACCTTGGGTGTCGTCCTCACGCATCCAGACCATCTTGATCGGCGCCTGGATGCCCTGCTCCCTGGCCGCCATGGCGATCGCCACCGCCTCGAGGACATAGTCGGAGTGCGGGTTGGCCCGACGCCCGAAGCTGCCGCCGGCATAAAGCTGGGTCAGGCTGACTTGCTGTGGTTCGATGCCCAGCAGTTCAGCCACGGCCTGCTGGTCCATGGTCTGCCACTGCTCGCCGTTCCAGATGTCACAGCGCTTCTCGCCCAGCTTGACCAGGCAGTTGAGCGGCTCCATGGCCGCGTGGGCCAGATAGGGGAACTCGTAGTCGGCCTCGATCAGCGTGGCCGATTCCTTGAGGGCGGCCTCGGTGTCGCCACGTTGGGTAGCGATTGTGCCCGACTGTTCGGCAAGCTTGCGGTAGCGCGCCATGATCTCGTCGCTGCCCAGGTCGAAAGCTTTGCTTTCGTCCCACTCCAGCTTCAAGGCATCGCGCCCCTGGCTGGCCGCCCAGGTGTTCTCCGCCAGCACTGCTACCCCCTCGAAGCGCCGGTTTCCACCGGCGAAGCGCACTACCCCGACGACGCCGGGAACCTCAAGGGCCTGGCTGTCGTCGACACTGCTCAGGGTAGCGCCGAAGCGGTGCGGGTGGGCCGGTACCGCCATGAGCATACCGGGCAGGGTCATGTCCTGGGTAAAGACGGCGCTGCCGTCGGTCTTGGCCGGGCTATCCTGGCGCGGGAGTGCCTGCTTGCCGATCAGGGTGAAGTCCTCGGGCGCCTTCAACGAGACGGTTTCCGGTACCGGACGCTCGCCGGCGGCCTTGGCCAACTCGCCGAAGCCTGCCTCGCGCCCGCTCTGGGCATGGCTCACTACCCCTTCGCTGACGCTCAGTGTGTCGGCCGCGACGCCCCAGCGCTCGGCGGCGGCCGCCACCAGCATGGCACGCGCTGTAGCGCCCGCCTGGCGCATCTGCTCCCAGGAGTTGGCCATCGCCGTACTGCCGCCGGTGCCCTGTAGACCAAAGGCCAGGTTCTTGTAACGCTCGGTATCCGCCGGGGCTCCCTCCACGCTTACGCGGCGCCAGTCGGCATCCATCTCATCGGCCACCAGGGTGGCAAGGCCTGTGTAGGTGCCCTGCCCCATCTCCAGGTGCTTGGCGACCACGACGACACTGCCGTCGCTGGCGACCCGCACGAAGGCATTGGGGGCAAAAATATCATCCTGCTCAGCGCGTTCCTCGGCGGCAAGACGGCCGGCCGAGGAAGCCAGTGGCGCCAGGTAGAGCCCCAGCGCCAGGCCGGCACTGCCGGCCAGGAACTGACGACGGCTGACATTGACGACGACGGCCCGCTCGGGGGCGGCCGATGTCTCGCCACGACGTGCCAGCCACTTATCAATACCCTTCTCGATACCCATCAGGAGACCTCCTTGGCCAGGCGCCCTGCGGCGTTGTGGATTGCGGCGCGGATGCGCACATAGGTGGCGCAGCGGCAGATATTGCCTTGCATGGCACTATCGACGTCGGCATCACTGGGGTTGGCATTGTTGCTTAGCAGCGCCGTGGCCGACATAATCTGGCCCGACTGGCAGTAGCCGCACTGCACCACGTCAAGCTCCCGCCAGGCTGTCTGCACGGCCTGACCGACCTCGTCTTCGGCGATAGCTTCGATGGTGGTGATGGGCCGCCCCTTGGCCGCCGATACCGGGGTAATGCAGGAGCGGGTCGGCTGGCCGTCCAAATGCACGGTACAGGCCCCGCATAGCCCCTTGCCGCAACCGAACTTGGTGCCGGTAAACCCGACGACGTCGCGCAACGCCCATAGTAGCGGCATGTTTTCCGGCACCTCGAGCTCTCGCTCGCTGCCGTTGATCGTCAGCTTGACCATCCCTCACCTCTCTTCTTTGATTCATCGGTCTTCTTTGATTCATCGGAAAGCGGTTAGCGATCTTGTCATCCCGCTCCGCTCGCTAGGGCACTAAGGTTTACTATAGCAAAGCACACTAAAGCACACTAACGACCCACCGCCATCCTGACTCGAGCACCGAATGTCCCAGCCCCCCGATCCACGAATCCTGCTGCGCCTGCTCGGCCTGCTGTGCCCCTACCGTGGGCGACTGCTGCTGGCGGGACTCGCGCTGCTGCTGGCGGCGTCCAGCGTGCTGCTGCTGGGTCAGGGCCTGCGCCTGGTCATCGACCAGGGCTTCCTGGCCGAGGATCGCACACGACTCAACCAGGCCTTGGGACTGATGCTCGCAGTGGTGGCGGTACTGGCGATGGCCTCGGCGCTGCGCTATTACCTGGTCACCTGGATCGGCGAACGGTTGGCCGCCGACCTGCGACGCCAGGTTTTCGATCACCTGCTCGACCTCGAGCCCGGCTTTTTCGAGAGCAGTGCCGGAGAAAGCGGCGGCGCCGGGGAGATCACCTCGCGACTCACGGCAGACACCAGCGTGCTGCAGAGCCTGTTCGGCTCGTCGATCTCGCTGGCGCTGCGAAATCTGCTGATGCTGATCGGCGCGGTGGCGCTGATGCTGGTGACCCAGCCGTGGCTCTCGGCCATCGTGCTGGTGGGTATCCCCGCCACGGTCCTGCCGATCCTCTGGTTCGGGCGCCGGGTGCGGCGCCTCTCGCGCTTCAGCCAGGACCGCGTAGCAGAGCTCGGCCGCTATGCTGGCGAGGCCCTGGCCGGTATCCGTACCGTGCAGGCCTTCACCCACGAAACACAGGATCGCCAGGCCTACGGGGCACGGGTCGAGGACGCCTTCGCCACTGCTGTGGCGCGAACCCGCCAGCGTGCCTGGCTGACCGGCATCGCCATGCTGGCGGTGTTCGCCGCGGTCGGCGTGATGCTCTGGCAGGGCGGCCAGGCGGTGCTGGCGGGCCGCATGAGCGCCGGCGAGCTCTCAGCGTTCGTCTTCTACGCGGTGCTGGCAGCGGGCGCCGTGGCCACGCTGGCCGAGGTGGCCGGCGATGTCCAGCGCGGCGCCGGGGCCGCCGAGCGCCTGCTCGAGCTGCTCGAGGCATGCCCGGTGATTCGCGCGCCCGCGCATCCCGTGCCACTGCCCAGACCGCTTGCTGGCGCGATCCACCTGGAAGATGTGAGCTTCACCTATCCCGGCCGCGATTCACCGGCGCTTCAGGCCGTTGATCTGGAAATCTGCCCGGGCGAGCGGGTGGCGCTGGTGGGCCCCTCCGGGGCCGGCAAGAGCACCCTGCTCGCCCTGTTGCTGCGCTTCCATGACCCGGACCTGGGCATCCTGCGCCTCGACGGCATCGACCTGCGCGACCTGGCCCCACGTGAACTGCGCGCGGCGCTGGGCCTGGTGGCCCAGGAGCCGGTGCTCTTCACCGGCAGCGTGGCCGAGAACCTGCGCTTCGCCCGCCCCACGGCCAGCCTCGAGGAACTGCGCCGGGCCACCCGGGATGCCAATGCCCTGGCCTTCATCGAGACCCTGCCGCGAGGGTTCGACACCTCGCTCGGCCCCGGCGGCGTGCAGCTCTCCGGCGGCCAGCGCCAGCGCCTGGCCATCGCCCGAGCGCTACTCAAGGAGCCACGGGTGCTGCTGCTCGACGAGGCCACCAGTGCCCTGGACGCGCAGAGCGAGCGGCTGGTGCAGCAGGCCCTGGAGCGGCTGATGGTGGGCCGCACCAGCCTGGTCATCGCCCATCGCCTGGCCACCGTGGTCGCCGCCGACCGCCTGCTGGTGATGGACCAGGGACGGCTGGTGGCCAGCGGCCGCCACGCTGAGCTACTCGAATCGAGCCCGCTCTACCGCCACCTGGCCGAATTGCAGTTCGGGCGCCATCCGGCGGGCGGCTTGGCTAACTCCCCTTCCCTCCCCTGATGCCCTGCCGGCTCAGAACAGGCCCAGCTGGCGGTCGATCAGGCTTTCGAAGTCGTCGCCGACGATGGCAGCGCCTCGGCGCGGTAGCGCCCTGGGAGGCACTCGGCCAGGGGCGCATGGTGGCTGATCACCACCCGACCGTTGTCCAGCAGGTGAATGCCGAGCCGTGCAGCCTCGGCGGCCAGTTCTCGGCGCAGCTCGGGCATGGCGGTGCCGTAGAACTCGTGGTTGCCAGGGACATAGAGGATCGGAGTGCCGGCAAAGCGCTCCGCTGCCCAGCCGAGCCGTTGGAGGCCGGCATGGATGTCGCCGGGAGGCCTAGCGCCCGGATCGGGGCAATAATTTGTCGCCATCGCCGCCCTTCCGTACACTCGTTTGACTCTTCCCGATCTGCGATCTGCCGAGGCGCGACCCATGGCGTTTAATTCCACTTCCACCTACGTGGCCACCGAGGCCCTCAAGCAGGCAGTCAACGCCGCCGTGACCCTGGAGCGACCGCTGCTGATCAAGGGCGAGCCGGGCACCGGTAAGACGCTGCTCGCCGAGGAGTTGGCGGCCTCGCTGGGCACACGGCTGCACACCTGGCACATCAAGTCCTCCACCAAGGCCGCCCAGGGGCTCTACGAGTACGACGCGGTGAGCCGCCTGCGCGACTCCCAGCTGGGCGTCGAGGGCGTGGAGAACGTCGCCAACTACATCCGGCCCGGCAAGCTGTGGGAGGCCTTCACCGCGGATGAGCGGGTGGTGCTGCTGATCGACGAAATTGACAAGGCGGACATCGAATTTCCCAACGACCTGCTCCAGGAGCTGGATCGCATGGAGTTCCATGTCTATGAAACCGGCGAGACCATTCGTGCCCGCCACCGCCCGATCATCGTCATCACCTCCAACAACGAGAAGGAGCTGCCCGACGCCTTCCTGCGCCGCTGCTTCTTCCACTATATCGAGTTTCCCGACCGCGAGACCATGGCCGCGATCGTCGACGTGCACTTCCCGGAGATCGCCCCGAAGCTGGTCGGCGAGGCACTCGAGGTGTTCTTCGACCTGCGCCAGGCGCCGGGCCTGAAGAAGAAGCCCTCGACCTCGGAGCTGGTGGACTGGCTGAAGCTGCTGATGAGTGATGAGCTGGCCCGGGAGGCGCTCTACCAGCGCGATCCTACCAGGGCGATCCCGCCGCTGGCCGGGGCACTGGTCAAGAATGAGCAGGATACGCAGTTACTGGAACGGCTAGCCTTCATGATCCGCCGGCAGGGCAACCCGAGGCGCTGATCCATGTTCATCGGCCTGTTCGAAACCCTCAAGCGCCACGGCGTGCCGGTGTCGCTGCGCGAGCTGCTCGACCTCCACGCGGTGGTGGAGCGCGGCGTGGTGTTCGCCGACATGCAGGCCTTCTACCAGCTGGCGCGCACGGTGATGGTCAAGGACGAGCGCCACTTCGACCGCTTCGATCGCGCCTTCGCCGCCTGGTTCGAGGGGATGGAGAGCCTGGACGCCGCCATCGAGGCACTGATTCCCGACGACTGGCTGCGCCGCGAGTTCGAGAAGCGGCTCTCCGCGGAGGAGAAGGCCCAGATCGAGTCGCTGGGCGGGCTCGAGACGTTGATCGAGACCTTCAAGCAGCGCCTCGAGGAGCAGCAGGAGCGCCATGCCGGCGGCAACAAGTGGATCGGCACCGGCGGCACCAGCCCCTTCGGCGCCTACGGCTACAACCCCGAGGGGATCCGCATCGGCCAGGAGGGCTCGCGCCATCGCCGGGCGGTGAAGGTGTGGGACGAGCGGCGCTTCCGCGACTACGACGACTCCCTGGAGCTGGGCACCCGCAACATCAAGATGGCGCTGCGCCGGCTGCGCAAGTTTGCTCGCCAGGGGGCCTCGGAGGAGTTCGACGTCGACGCCACCATCCGCGAGACGGCTCGCGACGCTGGCCTGCTCAACGTACGGATGCGCCCCGAGCGCCACAACGCGGTGAAGGTACTGCTGCTGCTCGACGTGGGCGGCTCCATGGACGACCACATCCGCACCTGCGAGGAGCTCTTCTCGGCGGCGCGCTCGGAGTTCAAGCACCTGGAGGCCTACTACTTCCACAACTGTCTGTACGAGGGGCTGTGGCGCAGCAATTCTCATCACCGGGCCCGTCGCTTCGACGAGCGCATCCCGACTCTGGATGTGCTGCACACCTTTGGTTCCGACTATCAGGTGGTGATCGTCGGCGATGCCGCCATGTCGCCTTACGAAATTACCCATCCCGGCGGCAGCGTCGAGCACTTCAACGACGAGCCCGGCGCGATGTGGCTCAGGCGCCTGGTCGACACGTTCCCGCGCCTGGCCTGGCTCAACCCCATGCCGCGGCGCGCCTGGGAGGTCACCCACTCCACCCGGCTGATCCGCGAGCTGATCGACGATCGCATGTACTCCATGACCCTGGAGGGGCTGGAGAGCGCCATGCGGGAACTGGCTCGGTAGGCGCATATAGCCCTTATGGGCTATATATTGCCATTATAACCTTTTAAGGCTATTAGATTGATAAATAGCCCTCCAAGGCTATCCTTGAGGCGAGAGCCCCGGAGGACCTGCCATGCCACAGCGAATCGCCGTGCTGACCGGCGACGTGATCGACTCGCGCAAGATCGACGACCGACCTCGCCTCTACCGGCTGCTGGATGAGAGCCTGGTCGAACTGGCCTCCCTGCATGGCGGCCACGGCGAACGCTTCCGTGGCGACGGCTTCCAGCTCGCCCTGCCCCGGGCGGCGCCGGCCATGGAGGCGGCCGTGGCCCTGCGGGCGGCGCTGGTCGAGCACTCCGAGCCCGACCAGCGCTGGGATGCCCGCATCGCCGTGGCGGTCGGGCCGGCGGAGCGCGGCATCGCGGCGGCCGACGGCGCCACCTTCGTGGCCTCGGGTCGCGCCCTGGATGCCCTGGCCGACACCAGCGCCCACCTGTCGCTGACCCGGCTGGACGCGCCCGAGGACCCCGGCCTCGCCCTGCTGGTCCGCTTCATCGACGACCTGCTCGACGGCTGGTCGCCCTACTCCGCCGAGGTCGTCGGCCTGAGCCTGCGCCATGATGCCTCCCAGCAGGCCCTGGCCGAGCGGCTCGGCATCCGCCAGCCCAGCGTACACAAGCGTTTGCGCGCCGCCCGCTGGGCCCTGCTTTCCGACACCCTCGACTACCTGCGACAGCGCCTCGCCGACGAGGAGGGCACGCCATGAGCGCCGATGCCCTCTCGTTGCTCATGGGGCTGGTCCTCGCCCACCTGGTCGGCGACTTCCTGCTGCAACCGCGTACCTGGGTGGAGGAACGCTACCGGCTGCGCCACCGTTCCCCGCGCCTGTTCCAGCATGCCGGCCTGCATGGCCTGCTCGCCGGGGGTGTGCTGCTGATGGCGAGCGCGGCCACGCCCCGGGGCCTGGCCGCGGTGCTGCTCGGCGCCCTGACGGTGGCCGCCAGCCACTGGCTGATCGACCTGGCCAAGGCCCGACTGCCGGCCGGCGAACTGCGCTGGTTCCTGCTCGACCAAGCCAGTCACCTGCTGGTGCTGCTGGGACTCTGGCTGGCCTGGCTCGGCAGCCTGGCCCCGCTGCGCGAGCTCGCCGCCTGGCTCGCCTCACCGACGGTGCTGGGAATGGCGGCCGCCTACCTGCTGGTGACGCGCCCGCTGTCGATCGCCATCGCCCTGGTCATGCAGCGCTGGAGCGAGCAGCTCGAGGAGACCGGCACCCTGGCCAGCGCCGGAGCGCGCATCGGCGTGCTGGAACGGCTGCTGGTGCTGACCCTGGTGCTGCTGGACCAGCTCACCGCGGTCGGTTTCCTGCTCGCCGCCAAGTCGGTGCTGCGCTTCGGCGACCTGCGCGACTCCCGCGACCGCAAGCTCACCGAATACGTGCTGCTCGGCACCCTGCTCAGCGTCTCCACCACTCTGGTGCTGGGCATGCTGGTGCGCCTGCTGCTGCTCGAGGGCTGACCAGGGCTCGGCGGGAACACCGTGTGAGCACAAGCTTTTGCCGCCTCGGACGGCGAGCCGTACAATGCTCGGTCATTGCCGCCGACCTGCGCGGCCCCCGATTCCGTCACCTGTACGAACACGCTCGAGGAACCGCCGGACCCATGCGCGCTAGCCAACTGTTGATCGCCACCCTCAAGGAAACCCCCGCCGACGCCGAGGTCATCAGCCATCAGCTGATGCTGCGCTCGGGGATGATCCGCCGCCTCACCTCCGGCCTCTACACCTGGCTACCGGTGGGCCTGAGGACCCTGCGCAAGGTCGAGCGCATCGTGCGCGAGGAGATGGATCGCGCCGGGGCCCAGGAGGTGCTCATGCCGGCGGTGCAGCCGGCCGAGCTATGGCAGGAGTCCGGGCGCTGGGAGCAGTACGGCCCGGAGCTCTTGCGCCTCAAGGATCGTCACGAGCGCGACTACTGCGTCGGCCCCACCCATGAAGAGGTGATCACCGACCTGGTGCGCAAGGAGATCGCCAGCTATAAACAGCTACCGGCCAACTTCTACCAGATCCAGACCAAGTTTCGCGACGAGATTCGCCCGCGCTTCGGGGTGATGCGCGCCCGCGAGTTCATCATGAAGGACGCCTACTCTTTCCACATCGACGAAGCCTCGCTGATGGAGACCTACCAGGTGATGTATGACGCCTATATGCGCATCTTCACCCGCCTGGGGCTCGATTTTCGCCCGGTGATCGCCGACAACGGCGCCATCGGCGGTACCGGCTCCCACGAGTTTCATGTGCTCGCCGACTCCGGCGAGGACGACATCGTCTTCTCCACCGAGTCCGATTATGCCGCCAACATGGAGAAGGCCGAGGCGCTGCCCGCCCCGCTGGGCAGCAACGTCCAACGCCCGGCCCCCAGCGAAGCGCTGCGCCTGGTCGATACCCCGAATGCATGGACCATCGCCACTCTGGTGGAACAGCACGGCCTGCCCATCGACAAGACCCTGAAAACGCTGATGGTCCACGGCGCCGAGGGTGGCCTGATCGCCCTGTTGGTGCGTGGCGACCACGAGCTCAACGAGGTCAAGGCCGAGAACCTCCCCGAGGTGGCCGCTCCACTGACCCTGGCCAGCGAGGAAGAGATCCGCGCCGCGGTGGGCGCCGGCCCCGGCTCGCTCGGCCCGGTGAATCTGGACATGCCGATCATCATCGACCGCTCGGTCGCGCTGATGAGCGACTTCGGCGCCGGCGCCAATATCGATGGCAAGCACTACTTCGGTATCAACTGGGAGCGTGACGTGGCGCTACCCCCGGTGTATGACATCCGCAACGTGGTCGAGGGCGATCCTTCACCGGATGGCCATGGCACCCTCTCCATCAAGCGCGGCATCGAGGTCGGCCACGTCTTCCAGCTGGGACGCAAGTACAGCGAGACCATGAACGCCACCGTACTCGGCGACGAAGGTCGTGCCGTACATCCCTGGATGGGCTGCTATGGTATCGGGGTGACCCGCATCGTGGCCGCCGCCATCGAGCAGAACCACGATGATGCCGGGATCATCTGGCCCGATGCCATCGCGCCTTTCCAGATCGCCATGGTGCCCATGAACGCCCACAAGTCGCAGCGGGTGCGCGAGGAGTCCGAGCGGTTGTATCAGGCACTGACCGCCGCCGGCTTCGAGGTGCTGCTGGACGACCGCGACCTGCGCCCCGGGGTGCGTTTCGCCGACCACGAGCTGATGGGCATTCCCCACCGGCTGGTCGTCGGTGACCGCGGCCTGGACAACGCAGAACTGGAGTACAAGGGACGCCGTGACAGTGACGCCACCATGGTACCGGCCGCGCAGATCCTCGACTTCCTGGGCGAGAAGCTCACGCGCTGACGCCTGCCGCATTGCACACCGCTGCCGAGCGCTGAATCCCACGGAGAAATCCTGCTACCCAAAGTAGTGGCACACGCCATGCGCTCGCGCCTTGGCATAAAAAAAGCCGACCCTGGCGGGTCGGCGACTGGGGGGAAGCTCCCCCCTCCCCTGACGACTCTCGAAACGGCTGGCTCAGTGCTTCTTGTTGTGATGATTGTTGCGATGATGATCACGGACGATGAAGGCGATCCAACCCCCCATGAAAGTGATCATCATCGCGACGGTTACCAGCCCGAAGATTACGGCGTCATCCAGATACATGGTGATGTCCTCCCACCCCGATGTCTTGAAGGCACTGTAGCCCGTCGGGAGAAGGAGAAAGCTGACCTGCATCAATTTCCCCGCTGCCACGGTGGGGCAAGGGAAATACGTTGATCTAGGTCAGGTTTCACGGCATCTTCTTGTCCTCGACCTCAGCGGGATCAGTACCCGGGGGCAGCGGATGACCCTTGGCGAGTTCGGCGCGGGTGGCGTCGCGGACCTCCAGCACCTCAAGGTGGTAATGCAGGACCTCCCCGGCCAGCGGATGGTTGGTATCGATGACCACGACATCATCATGCACCTCAAGTACGGTGACGATCTCGGGGCCATCGTCACCCGGCGTCTGGAAGCGCATGCCTGGAGCGAGTTCCGCCACCGGGAAGGCATGGCGGCTGACCTCACGCACCAGCGCCGCGTCGCGCAGGCCATAGGCCTCGGCCGGCATCAGGGTGACGGAGAGTTGGGCGCCAGCCTCCTGGCCGGCCAGGGCATGCTCCAGGCCGGCCATGATATTGCCGTGACCATGTAGGTATTCGAGGGGCTTGCCTCGATTACGGGAGTCATCAAGAACACTGCCGTCCCGGTCGCTGAGCTCATAGTGCAGGGTCACGACCCGTTGAGGGGCGATGGTCATGGGGCCTCCTGAGAGGTTGAGATAAATGGAGAAGGGAGCGTTGTCTAGTCGCGACGCCGCAGCTGACCGACAGGCATCTCCAGGCGCTGCTGCTTGTGCAGCATGTTGAGCAGCACGATGGCGCGCTCCTCGCCCTTGTGGTTGGCGAACACGGCTTCCAGGTCCTTGAAAGGCCCTTCGGTAATCTCCACCGCCTCACCGGCACGGAAGTACAAGTTCGCGGTCGCGTCCTCTTTCCCGCTGCCATGCGTGAGCAGCGTCTCGACCAGCTCGTCGCTGACCGGCACCGGCAGCTCGAGGCCGAAGGTGACGATCTTGAGCACGCCACGGGTGGAGCGGATGGGCCGCCAGTTGCTGGTCAGGCGATCGAGCCGGATAAACAGATAGTAGGGAAACAAGGGTTCGCTGACCCACACGAGCTTGCCGCGGCGCTGTTTCTGAATCTCGAGCACCGGATGGAAGAGCTCGTAGCCCTGGTTGGCCAGGTGCTCGGCGGCGCGAAAGGACTCGCCGCCCTTGCACTGGGTCACGTACCAGCGAGGCACGGCATCGTCGGCCTCGGCCTGGCGAATCTCGGAATCGCTCATGTCGCTCCTGATAAGGGTTCCTGCTGGCATGACGATCGAGGCTTTGCAACAATCCCTATCCTGGGACTTTACCATCGATGGCCGAGGCCTGCGTGGCCTCCATCGCCTCCAACGCTAGGAGCGCTACCCGACCATGCCGTCCCCCATCGCCCGACGCAGCTGGCGCGACGCCCTGGCCATCTACCTGCATGTGCCGGTCATCACCATGCTGTTCCTGGGGTTCTCCGCCGGCCTGCCCTTCCTGCTGGTCTTCTCGACCCTCTCGGCCTGGCTGCGCAGCAGCGGGGTTGAAGTGGCGGCCATCGGCTTCTTCGCCTGGATCGGCATGCTCTACTCGATCAAGTTCTTCTGGGCCCCCGTGGTGGACCGGCTCGCCCTGCCGCTGCTAACCCGCGCCTTTGGGCAGCGCCGTGGCTGGATGCTGCTGGCTCAGGCGATGATCGCCACCGGCCTGGTGGGGCTGTCCGGCATCGACCCACTGGGCCATCTGCCCCTAGTGGCGGCCTTCGCCCTGTTGGTGGCCTTCGGCAGCGCAACCCAGGACATCGCCATCGACGCCTTTCGCATCGAGTCCGCCCCAGACAATATGCAGGCCGCCATGGCTTCGACCTACATCATCGGCTATCGCGGCGGGCTGCTGGCGGCCGGGGCCGGCGCCCTCTACGTGGCTTCGCTGGCCTCCTGGGAGGCGGCCTACCTGAGCATGGCGGCACTGGTGGGCATCGGCGCGCTCACCGTGCTGCTGCGTCCAGAACCCGAGCGCCTCTCGCTGACCGTCCAGCTGATCCACGAACCCCGGGTGCGCGCTTTCCTGCGCGCCTCCCGCGGCCGGGCAAAGCCGCTGCGGCGACTCGGTGCCTGGGTGATCTGCGCCATCGTCTGCCCCTTCACCGACTTCTTCAACCGTCACCGACGCAAGGCGCTATGGCTGCTGGCGTTCGTGGCGGTGTTCCGGATCAGCGACCTGGCCATGGCTTCCATGGCCAACCCGCTCTACATCGACCTAGGCTTCACGCTGGCCACTATCGCCAATGTCACCAACGCCTTCGGTATTGCCATGAGCATTGGGGGCGGAGTCCTCGGAGGGCTACTGGTGGTCCGCTATGGCATCGGGCCGATCCTGGTGCTGGGGGCCGTGGCCGCAGCTCTGACCAACCTGCTGTTCGCGGCCCTGGCGCTGGCCGGCCAGAGCCTGGCGCTGCTGGTGATGGCGATCATCGGCGACAACCTGGCCAATGGCCTGGCCAGCGCCGTGTTCATCGCCTTTCTCTCGAGCCTCACTTCACGCGCCTACACGGCTACCCAGTACGCGCTGTTCTCGTCGCTGATGACCCTGCCGGGCAAGTTTCTCAGCGGCTTCGGCGGCCTGGTGGTCAGCGGCCAGGGCTATGCCACCTTCTTTTTGATCTCCACGCTGCTGGGACTTCCGGCCGTGCTGCTGGCGATCTGGATTCAACGCGACCTTGAGCTGGTGCCCGCCCCCGGGGTCAGCTGATCACCGCTCAGCCATCCAGCCGCGCCTGCAACCAGTCAAGCGCCCCCGGCGTGGTCCGCCACTGATCGCGCATCAGAGTGCGGTACTGCCAAGCCTCGGCGCGAGAGCCGGGCTCGGCGACACCCTCACTACCAGCGACAGGGCGCGGATTTTCGGCGCACAGCATGGCCAGGGCATGGGGATTGTGGCGGGACACCGTCTCCAGTGCCTCGCCGGCTTCGTCGCGGCGCTCCAGGCGGAAGAGCGCCAGCACCCGCCCCATCAGCAGCCCCAGCGGCGGAGCCTCGTCGTCGCCGTCGAGCTGGTGTTCGCTCAAGGCCAGGGCTGCGTGATCGCGGCCCTCGCGCAGCAACTGGTCGAGCACCAGCTCGCGCAGGCCAAGGCTATCCTGGTCATCCAGGCTTAGCAGCCGTTCGGCGAGTTCACGGGAGCGTGCCCGGGCGCCGCGCTCCATGCCTACCACCAGCGCCAGGCCGGTACGCAGCAGCACGGCGTTGTCGGCGCTGTCCCACAGGAAGGGTCCGTCGCCCTCGGCGCGCACTTGTTCGAGCCAGCGCTCCAGCCGGTTCGCCAAGGGCTCGAACAGGCTCGGCGCCATCCATGGCAGGCTGCCGAAGCGGCTGGCCAGCGCCAGCGCCAAGGCTTGCACCACGGCGGGAGCATCCAGCCATTCGGGGTGGGCGCAGAGCGCCGGCAGCCACTCCCCGGCATGCGGCCAGGGATCCTCATCGAAGCCCATCGGAGCGTCGCTGTCGACCCGCGCCCGGAACACCTTCTGCCAGACGGCGAACAGGGTGTCCTCGCGGGCGGTGGTGTGATACTCGAGAGCGCCGTCGTCACTGCGGTGGATCTCCAGTCGCGGGGCCACGGGCAACGACTCCAGCAGCGCCTGAAGAGCCATCAGTGGCTCGGCCAGATCCTCCTCGGCACTAAGCAGCTGGTCGGCCAGCGTCGCCCCGGGGTTCTCGGCCAGGTCGGCCAGAAACTGCAACTGGTCGGGGTCCAGATCGCCTTGGCGGGCCAGGCGCCGGAACCAGAACCGCGAGCGCTCGGCGGCTTCCTGCTCATGGCCCTCATGGAGCAGCAGCATGGCCTCGATATAGGCCAGGGTCGGCGAGTCGGGCAGCGCCTGCTGGGCACGCACGAAGGCCGCCCGGGCGCTGTCCAGGTCGTCGTTGTCCAGGTGCATCAGGCACAGCCGCTCCAGCGCCACGCCGCGCAGGAACAGCGGCCCGCGGTCGAGCACGGCGTCGAGCAGCGCCTCGCGCTTGCGATGAAAGCCGCGCTCCTGGTAAAGATCGATGAGGATCTCGAAGGCGGGCTCGGCCTGTTCGGGCAGGGTCAGCCAGTCGTCGCGCTCGAACAGCGACTCGAGGATCTGCTGGGCGCGCCCGCGCTGGCCGGACTCGGCGGCGATCAGGCCGGCCTCCAGCAGCGCCTGGGCCGGGGCGCGACCACTGGCCAGAGCGGCCTTGAGGGTCTGGCCCTTCCAGTCGCGCAGCGAGAGCATCCACATCAAATGCGGCGGCACATGGCCGGGCAACTTGACCGCCCCGCAGCAGTGCTTGGTCTTGCGCCCGGAGTCACACCAGCAGGGCTCGTTGGGCCCGGGCCGGGCCAGCGGCTCGGCGGCGAAGTCGAGTCGTGCCAGCGGGGTCTGCGACCATAACTCGGGGGCCAGCGCCTGGGCCAACGCCAGGTTGCCGCCGACCAGGGCTGGCCCTTCGTCGCGGGCCCAGGCCATCAGCGTGGGATAGCGCTCGTCCTGGCGAATGGCCTTGAGCGCCCCCGAGGCAAAGCCCAGCAGCTGTTCTACCCATACTGCCAGCATCGCGCACTCCAACCTTTGGAAAACGCCGTAGTCTACCAGTCCGGTGCCAGGCTGGGCAGGTGGGTCGAGCGTCTATCCGGGTACGGATCAGCGCCCCGCCGGTGCGGGCACCGAGACCCAGCAGACGCCGGGTACGGCCACGTTCACGCATGCGCTCTCTCCCATGATCAGTATTGTACAAACATTGTACATATCCTGATGCAGCTTACATCTGGCCAGGCGTGGCGAATACTGGAAGAATGTCCATGTCATTCACCGCGACGAGTCATCATGCGACTGATCATCGCCGAGAAACCCAGCCTGGCACGGGCCATCGCCGAGGCCCTGCCCGGCTCGCTCCGCAAGCAGGAGGGCGCGCTGGCGGTGGGCGAGACCACGGTCACCTGGTGCCTGGGCCATCTGCTGGAACAGGCTCCGCCCGACGCCTACGACCCGGCCCTCAAGCAGTGGCGCCTCGACCAGCTGCCGATCCTGCCGAGTCGCTGGAAGCTGATGCCTCGCCCCAAGACTCGCGGCCAGCTGGCGGTGATCCGTCGGCTGCTCAAGTCCGCCCGCGAGGTGGTGCATGCCGGCGATCCCGACCGCGCACTGTTACGATTTTTCTATTGAAAGCCATTATTACGCATGCAATGCATGAAATAGTGAAACCGTAACGGAGATGAACGTGTGGGTATCATACTTTGGGAAGTACCGGACTTTGTCGTAGATCAGCGAATTGAAAGGGATATTGATGCCCGTACCGGAGAGCTCTCGATATGCTTTGAAGGTACGGGTAACCATTTAGGAAAGCTGCCTCTCTTATTTGAAGACGATGGCGAGAGTATTCGTGCTGCTAACATTTGGCTCATTCACCTTAAAGCCAACCTGCGCAAAAAAACTGTCAACACTCAATCTCAGGCCCTACTGCATTATTTTACGTATTTGAAAGACATTGGCATGGAATGGGATGAAATGCCCATTGCGCTAAGGCTTAGACCTACCTATGGCTTTAGAAAACATCTTCGTGAAGCTTACAAAAGCGGAAATATCGCTCGCTCGACCGCGAACAGCTACATGGGCTCAGTCATTAATTTTTACAAATTCTACCTGGCTCGCAAGCACTCGTTTGAAAATCCGCCATTCAGATACGAAGCAGTCAGAATTGGTACGCAAGGGTCACATGAACATATGCGTAACAGCTTTATACATGTAGACACCACAGACTTAAGATTAAGGCTTCCGAATGACACCAGCCATAATGGATTGTCACGAAAGTTAATGCCACTAACCATGCCAGAGTGGACAATAACTGAAAAGCACTACAAGAAACTTAATACCGGCATCTCCAATAGAGAAAATAAAGAAAAAACAGTAGCACTAGCAAAAGAATTCCAGATTGCAGTTGAATTAAGCCGCTACTCTGGCTTAAGAAATTCGGAAATTGTGAGCCTTCGCGCAACTGCAATCTACAAGCCAAACTCAGAACAACTTCGAAAAAAATATCTCATCAACTCAGAAGGATTATCTCTTGATCCTAGGTTAGGAGTAAGAACCAAAAACGGAACTATAAGAACAGCTGAGATTCCTTCTGACATGATGAACCGACTGCATGAATACGTAAATTCGCCCAGATACATCAAGCGAAGAAAACTTTACGAAAAGAATAATTCAGAAGGTAATGAGCCACCATTGCTTTTGAACAACAGCGGACAGCCTTATTCGCCAAAAAGCATTGATGCACGCTGGGGGGAACTAAGGAATGCCGTAAAAAAAGAACTCCCAAGCTTTAACCATAAGTTTCACAACCTACGCTCGACATATGCTATTGAGAGACTGAAAGAACTATTAAACTCAGGGCTGAAAGAAGGAAAAGCGCTCGACTACTTGCAGGCTGTGATGGGTCATAAGCACAGAGCAACACTCCTCGGCTATCTCAAACTTTGTGAACAAGTGATGGCGGCAAACGAGATCCATGAATCGGCTTTAAGCATAGTATTAGATGGTGGTAAATAAGAATGGCTTTTCAAAGAAGAGAAAAAAGAAAGGTCTCACCAGCCAAGCCATCATATGGTTCAAATGTCATAAATATAAATTTAAAAGACAAGACCATTACGGATGGGCATGGCACTGCAAACTTTGAACGACTGCTCTACAAGGGCTGCCCGATTTTACCGATGGATGGTAGGCGTGCATGGGTTCCAAAGAATCAAACTGAGATTGTTGACGCCGGCAGGAAAGAAATTGTTATAAAGATTTGCAATGCTATCCATTCAATGGATAAAAAAGAAAGAACAAAAATAAATACATTTAACGAAACTGTCCGATACATAAGACTTCTAGAAAAACATGGAGTTGAAGAAATATTTTGTAGAGAGTCATTATCTCTTTATGTAAAGGACCTTGCTACCAAGTATATATCTGGCACGAAAGGTAAAAGCTTACAATCTCGACAGAACTCAATCAAAGCTTTACTCTTCGAGATAGATGCTGAGCTTTATGAACAATTCAAAAACAGTTTCATGTCTTTCCCGTCGGACACTATACGTGTCACCCCATATTCGGATGACGAGCTTAAAAAGATAATATCCAACCTTTTTACCATATATGACAATTATGCAGCACACCTTGAAAACAACACTGAACCGGAAGCTTTTCCATTATATAAAGCAGAAAGAAAAGATTGTTATGAAACAAACGATGCTCACACATTAAGAAGAACGGTTTCGTACAGAACAAACTCAAGCATCTGGAAATGTGATCTTGTCAGGACTGCATATTACATAACCTGCTTCTACACGGGCGTTAACTCAACTCCATTGCTGGACTTAAAAACTTCAGATTTATCGGAAGAGCCGTTTAAGGATATTACACGCAGAGCGTATAAGTTAAAAACTTATAAAGGAAGGCAGTCCGGGAAGAAAAATGAAATCAATATTGGCTTTACCAAGAAGGCAAAAGTATTTTTTGAGCGATGGATCAAGATAAGCAAAAAACTCAACGGCTATGAGGATGGATATGTATTTCCGAACCTAATCAATGACAAGCCATCAAAGATGACAAGTACAAATATAAGCAAACTTAACAAATACCTTGCCCAACTTGAAATCCCGGCGCTAAGTAGTCAACGATTCAGAAAGACTAAAGCAACGCTTATCATGAGAGCTACGGAAAGTATCTTCATGGTTGCTCAAGGGTTAAACAACTCTGTAGAAACAGCAGCAAAACACTATGCCGACGGAGACGCAGTAACCACCGAATTTTCCCTAGCATCTGCATTGTACATACGTGAGCAAACTGCTTTAGGCAAACCACTAGAAACCGTGGTAAAAGAAAGCTCCTTTATCTTTAGAGACCCTGTCAAAGAAAGCAATATAGGTAATCGCTTTAAAAAGCTTTCAAACGGTCTAAGGTGTGGCGGAGCTTATAAAGAAAAATCCATAAAAATTAAAAATGCGTTAGTTAAAGAAGGCATAGCGAGCACAGAAGATCTTGTTGCTTGCCATAAATTTTTAGAATGTTTTGGCTGTATGCATCATGCGGTAGTTGCGGAGAAAGATGATATATGGCTATTACTATCATTCCAAGATGTTATCTTGGAATCCATAAATAGGCCTTCAGTCAACTCCAAACCAACAAGCTTGCTAGGCAAAGTCGATTACACGCTTCAAGTTATCATAGAAAAGATGAAATCAGATCATAAAGCTGTTTATGATGAGGCTTACCAACAGTACCTGGAAGCCCCCCATCCGCTTTGGCAGGATATTGACGATATTGAGTTAGTGCTGGGAGCTTACTGATGATTGAAGAACTAAAGTCAAATGTGCTAGATGAGGATTTAATCGTATCATTTGACACTCAAGAAAATCCTTACAGTTACTACTCATCAGACAAATGGGTTTTATGGTCTCTTGACTTCACAGCTTCCTTTTCCATGCTTTCAGGCGAATTCAAAGCTAGTGCTAAAAACATCGTATATAGCATTATAAATGATGTAACGCTTAGCTCAAAGAAAAGCACCATTGAGAACCTCCTTTCAGGTGCAGCTATTTTTGAGCGCTGCATAACATCTTGTGGAGGAGAAAATTACGATTTTATTGACAACGACAGGAATTATAGACTTTTTCTAGCACAGGCTAAGAAACAAAAACGTAACTATTCAGGTAGCTGCGGATAGCCTGTCGCCAACCACCTGATTCTTCTGGCATAGTGTGCCTGATCCTTCGGTACATCAATGCGATGACAT